>CAVURI010000036.1:0-75925 GCA_963743845.1 uncultured Solirubrobacterales bacterium | reverse complement strand
GGTGGCGCTCGAGAACAACGTCATCTCGGGCAATGCCCAGAACGGCGTCGTGCTCGCCAGCGGAACCGTCGACGCGAGCCTGGTCGGCAACAAGATCGGCACCGACGTCACGGGGACCAGCGCGCAGCCGAACGCGGTCGACGGCGTGCTCGTCGCCGGATCGAGTCATCAGATCGGCAGCGCGACACCCGGGAACGGAAACGTGATCTCCGGCAACGGTGAGTGGGGCATCGACCTGGCCGGGGGCGCCCTCGCAGACGGCCACGTGATCCGCGGCAACTTCATCGGGTCGAGCGGATCGGGCACCGCCGCGGTGCCCAACGGCAGCGGCGGCGCCCTGATCGAGGCAGGCGCGCCCGGCACGGACCTCGGAGGCGCGCTCGCGGGCCAAGGGAACGTGATCTCCGGCAACGGCGGGCCCGGCACCCGGGTCAGCGGCTCAGGAACGACGGTCGACGGCAACTCGATCGGCGTCGCCGTCGCGGGCACGGCGCCGCTTGCGAACCAGGGCGACGGTGTCGAGATCCAGGGAGCGCCCGTCAGCGTGACGATCGGGGGCGGAGCAGGCAACCTGATCTCCGGCAACACGGGCAACGGCGTGGCCGTCAAAGCGCCGGGCGTCAGCGTCACCGAGAACACGATCGGAACGGACATCGGCGGGACGTCTGCGATCGGCAACGACCTCAGCGGGGTGCTCGTCGCGGCGGACAATGTCCGCGTCGGCAGCGCCGGCGCCGGCAACCTGATGAGCGGCAACGGGGTCTTCGGCATCGAGGTCGACGACGACGCCGACGCGGACGGCGCGATCATCGAGGCCAACCTGGTCGGCACGGATGCAACCGGCACGAGTGCGATCCCCAACGGCCCCGGTGCCGGAGGCGGCGGGATCGCCGCGCGCGAAGCGGCCTCGATTGGCTCGGCCTCGGCCGGCGCGGACAACGTGATCTCGGGCAACGACGGCCCGGGAGTCCTGCTGTCGGGCTCCGATCCCGGGCAGGCGTCCATCGTCAAGGGCAACACGATTGGGCTCGACCAGGCAGGCGGGACGGCAATCCCGAACACGGGTGACGGGGTCGAGATCGATCCCGGGCCGATCGGGTTCAAGACGGATGCGGCGATCGGCGGCAGCGCGGCGAGCGACGGCAACCTGATCTCCGGCAACGCCGGCAGCGGGATCGACAGCGACGGCACCGGAGTCGTGGTCCAGGCCAACCGGATCGGCGTCGAGGCCGACGGCGTGACCCCGGCAGGCAACGGGCTCGACGGCATCCTGCTCGGGGGTTCTGCCGCGGGTCACCTGATCGGCGGCCCGAACACAACCACCGCGAATCTGATCGCGAACCAGGCCACGGGCTCGGGAATCGCCGACATGGGCGCGACCGGGGGCAACGAGATCGCCGTCAACTCGGTCTTCGCGAATGGAGTGCTCCCGATCGATCAGCTCGGCGACACCCAGCTCAACGCCAACGACGCGGGCGACGCGGCCGCGCCGCAGAACTCGCCGGCGCTCAGCTCCGTCCTCACCAACGGCAGCCGGATGACGGTCATCGGCACCCTCGCGAGCGCGCCCTCCAAGAGCTATGTCCTGCGTCTCTTCGCCGCCGGCGGCGCAAGCTGCACCGGGACCGACATGCGCACCTTCATCGGCACCACGACCGTCTCGACCAACGGCGCCGGCAATGCCGCCTTCAACTTCACGCTGCCGCAGGCGCTGACGGCGGGGAGGTGCGTGACCGCGACCGCCACCTCGCCCGCCAAAAACACCTCCGAGCTCGGCACCGGATCGACCAGCGCGGCGGCTGGCACCGTGCAGGTCGGCGCGCCCCCGTACTCGGCGATGGAGGGTGACGGCAACGTCGCCGTCGCGATCGCCAGAAGCGGGTCGACCGCCAACCCCGTGACCGTCCACTACGCGACCCTCAGCGGATCCGCCGGCGCGGGATCGGACTTCGGCGCCACCTCCGGTACCGCGGTGATCGCCGCCGGCGCATCGAGCACGACCGTGTCCATCCCGATCGTCGACGACGACCCCTATGAGGCGAACGAGACCTTCCGGCTCGAGATCGACTCGCCGCCACCGCCGCGGTCCTCGGCACCGCCGACGCCGCGACCGTGACGATCGCCGACGACGCGTTCGCTGCCGACGCCGGTCTGAAGCTGCTCGTGGGAGGCAAGCTCAAGGCCAACAAGAAGGGTGTGGTCAAGGTCGAGACAGAGAACTCGAACAGGTTCGATGTCGACGCGAAGCTGAAGATCCTCGACGGCTCGAAGACGATCGGCAAGGCCTCGGGCAACCTGGCGGCCGGCGCGACGACCACCCTGAAGGCAGAGCTCTCGAACCGGGCCCGCAAGACCCTCGACAAGAAGGGGAAGCTGAAGGCCAAGGTCAAGCTCACAGGCCGCGACGGGGACGGCCACGAGCGCTCGGTCTCCGCCTCCGTGAAGATCGTCCGCTAGAGCGTCGCGGGCGAGCACATCCCCCGTGGGCACGGTCCCAAAGGCTGAGACGAGCGAACCCGAGCGGTCCTCGCTCGCTGTGCGTTGGGGACGCTGGGTCGCCCGGCGCCGCTGCGGACGGTCGGAATCCGCTTTGACAAGCCGCTTGCGTGCACCGATCGCCGTCCCGCCAACTCGCTTCACACGCGAGAGGTCGCAGGTTCGAAACCCGCCGCGCCCATGATCCTGATGCCCTCGGGCAAGCCGAGCGCAGCGCGCAGAGGCGGCCGGGAACGAACACGGCCGCACCGGCCTTGACACCCCCTTGGCACGGAGTACGCTGAGGCAGGTCTCGAACAAGGGAAAAGTCTTGCGGGCAAGCGAGCAGCACGGGAGCAGCAAGCCGTGAGTTTCGCGCTGATCGCCGCGCTGCTGCTCGCCGCCGTGTTCGCGACCGCCGGGATCGCGAAGCTCGCCGACCTCGACGGCTCGCGCCGGGCGGTGTCGGCCTTCGGCGTCCCGCGACGGCTCGCGCCCACGCTTGGGACCCTGTTGCCGGTGGCCGAGCTTGCCGTCGCGGGGCTCCTGATTACAGGAGCGGCCGCGGGCGTTGCCGCGGGCGGACTGCTCCGCGCCGGGGCGCTCTCGGCGATCGTCCTGCTCGCCCTCTTCTGCACGGGGATCACCCTGAGCCTCGCCCGCGGCAACGCCCCCGACTGCCACTGCTTCGGCCAGCTCCACTCGGCCCCCGCCGGCCCGCGCACCCTGGCCCGAAACGGCGCCCTGCTCGTGCTCGCGGCGTTCGTCGCCACCGGTGGTGATCCCGCCTGGACCCTGGCTGCCGGCGCCGCGGCGGTAGCCGGGCTCGTCCTCGTCGCTCTCCTCTCGCCGGGCCGATCCGAGGCCGGCACCGAGGGCACAGCGAGCGGCGAGGGCCTTCCGGTCGGCACCCCCGCCCCCGGCTTCCGGCTCCCCGGCCTCGGCGGCGAGGTCCACACGCTCGACTTCCTGCGCGCCCGCGGGCTGCCGGTGCTCCTGCTGTTCACCGACCCGAACTGCGGCCCCTGCATCGAGCTGGCGCCCGACGTCGCGCGCTGGCAGCGCGGCCACGCTGACGATCTCGTGATCGCGGCGATCGAGCACGACCGAGGCGGCGACCGCCCGCAGGGCGCTGACGAGCACGGGCGCGCGAACGTCCTCCTGCAGCGCGATGGCGAGGTCGCCGACCTCTACCGCGCTCAGGGGACTCCGACCGGCGTCCTGGTCGACTCCCACGGCGCGGTCGCCAGTCCGGTGGCGGCGGGCAGTGCGCAGATCGAGGCGCTCGTTGCCCGGACCGTCGATGGCTTCGAGTCACGAGGGTCCCGCGAGGCACCGACGCGCCCCCTCCTCGGCACGCGGCTTCGCCGCCGGGAGGTCGTGGTGCGCGGGGCCGGCGCTTGGGCGGCGATGAGCGTCGTCCTCGCCTCGCCGCTGCGTGCGGTGGCGGACGTCCCCCGGCGCCGGCGGCGGGCCGCTGAGCGATGCGGGGACAGCTCCGACTGCCCCCAGCCCGAGCGCATGGACTGTCGAGGTGGCCGCTGTCGCTGCAAGCAGGGCGGTCCGTTCGTAGGTGGCCTCCACATGGAGAATGGGCGCTGCGTGTGCGACGACGACAGGCGCACGTTTTGCGTCTCAAGTCGTTTCGGAGAGGACAACGGGTGCTTCCTCCTGCAACGCGACCCGCGCCACTGCGGCGGGTGCGACAACGACTGCGAGGCCAGGGGCTACGACTCGTGCTGTGACGGCGAGTGCGGCGACTCCGGTCAGACGCGATGCGTCTGCGGCACCGATGCTCCATCTGCGACGACGACTCGATCTGCGTGGTGGACACCGACGGTACATTCCTCTGCCAAAGCTGCTCCGCGTTCGGCCCTGGGTTCCGGCGCTGCGGGAGCGAGTGCGGCAACCCCGAGGAGGACCTCTGCTGCGAGGGCAAGCTCTACAGGGGGCAGGACCTCGGACCCGGGGATTGGAGGTGCTGCGGGCCGAAGGGCCACCGCGGTCCCGTCAACGTCGAGACGAGCGCCGCGAACTGCGGGGAATGCGGCCGCCGTTGCCCGAGGGACAAGCCGGTTTGCTATCGCGGCAGGTGCAGGAAGCGGTGCCCGCGGCGCTTGCGGAGATGCGGCGACACCTGTGGCAACCCAAGAAAGCAGCTCTGCTGCAAGGGAAAGCTCATCTCCAAGGAGGATGCGCAGTCGGACCCCAAGAACTGCGGGGAGTGCGGAAGGAAGTGCGAGGGACCGTTCGACACGGGCGAGTGCTGCAACGGCGAGTGCTGCGACATCAACGGCGACACGTGCTGCCCCGACGGGTGCAAGAACCTCGCCCTTGACGACGAGAACTGCGGCGGGTGCGGAAATGTGTGCCAATCGGGCGAGTACTGCCGCTTCGGCACCTGCACGCAGCCTCCGAGCTGATCGAGCCTCGGACCCTCTCAGGGGACGAGGATGATCACGGCCGCGAAGTAGGTGCCGATCGACAGCAGGTCCTGAATCAGGGTGGCGAGCGGACCCGAACCGAAAGCCGGGTCGAGCCCGAGCTTCTGGAAGAAAGAAGGCAGGGCGAGGGCGACGGCCACCGCAACGGTGGCGCTGGCGAAGAGGGCCACGGCGACCGCCATCGCCACGTCGATGTCTCCCCAGACCAGGACCGAGAAGCCGAGGAAAGTGCCACCGATGAACACGGCCCATCAGTACCCCGGTGATCATCTCCCTCACCAGGATCTCCCGGGTGGTCACACCGATCGCAAAGGCGCGGATCAGCACGGTCTGGGTCTGGGCTCCGACCGCACCGGCCATGTAGACGATCGCCGGGACGAAGAGCGCCACGAGAACGTTCGACTCGAGTGTCTCGTCGAAGGCGCCCATGATCAGCGCCGAAACCATCGCGCCGAGGAGGCCAACCACCAGCCACGGCAGCCGGTGCCAGAGGCGGCGGCCGACCGGTTCGACCGCGGCGCTGCGCGACTGTCCTTCGCCCGACATGTAACCGCCGATCCTGGCGAGGTCCTGCTCGTGCTCGGCCAGCAGCACCTCGAGCATGCTTTCAGAGCAGATCAGACCCCGGAAGTCGCCCTCCGGCCCGGCAACTACCACGCATCTGCCGCCGTGTTCGACCATCCGGTGGGCGACGATCTCCTGGTCGGTGTGCTCGGCCACTGTCGGCGGGTCGGCGTCCATGATCTCGCGCACTCGCTGACCGTCCTGACAGGCGAGCAGGCTCTCCAGCGTGACCAGGCCGATCGCCACACCACCGTCGAGCACCACGACCTCTTCGGCGACGTCGAACTTCTTTCCGGCCAGGCCCGACCGGAGATCCGTGATCAGCTCGTCGGGTGAGGCCGTCGGGACGTTCGTCGTCGAATGCAGAATGGCCGCGTACTTCGGGGTCTCTGCAAGTTCAGGCACGGAGCGGTCAGGCTAGTGGAGGCCCGGCCGTCGACGTTGTTCGACAGGCTGCCGCCGTTCTTCGAAGCATGCTCGCCGCGCCTGACTCGAGTGCCGAGCAGCTGACGCGACGAACGTCCTGAGACCTACCCATAGGGGCGCCTGAGGGACGTTCGACCCTGGAGAGGCGCCTGGCGAGCGGCGGGCTGGCCGGTGGCTACGGGCGCCGGGACGCGGCGACGAGCCGGTAGAGGCGCAGCCAGAGGATCGAGATCACCGTGGCGAAGCCGGCGATCGAGAGGGCAGCCCGGTCGATGCCGTCGCGTCGCGCGAGGGCGACGGCGAACATCGTCGCGTCGGTTGCGTCGATCGCCAGGTTGACCCCGACCGTGAGCGGCTGCGGGCCGCGCTCGCTGCGGGCCTCGGCGATCAGGTGGAAGCCGAGCGCCGCCTCGCGGATCGCGTAGAGGCGGCCGAGGGCGCGGGCCGTGCCCGTGTCGTACTCGCTCGCCGGGAAGCCGAAGGCGGCGGCGGTGCGGCCGGCGAAGACGAAGGCGAGCAGGCCGAGGACGAGCCGGCCGAGCGACAGCCGCACGGCCTCGGCGCGGACATCGGCAGGCTGCGTCCATCCCTCACTCTATTCCCGCCCTCACCCGATGAGTTCCTGGCCTCGGTGCCGGTCTCATCGACCGAGTCCGCCAGAAAGGAAGAACGAGATGAGCAGCCATGTGACGTCCGCCGACGGGACCCGGATCGCCTACGACAGGCTCGGCGACGGCCCGGCGTTGATCCTGATCGCCGGGATCTTCTGCACCCGCAAGACATTGCAGCCGCTGGCGGAGCAGCTCGCCGGCCGCTTTGCCGTCTGTCAACTACGACCGCCGCGGCCGCGGCGAGAGCACCGATACACCGCCGTATGCGGTCGAGCGTGAGATCGAGGACCTCGCCGCGCTGATCGACGAGGCGGGTGGCTCCGCCGCCGTCTACGGGCACTCCTCCGGCGCCGGCCTCGCGCTCGAGGCGGCGGCGGCCGGGCTCCCGATCACGCGGCTGATCCTGCACGAGCCTCCCTACGCGGGCGACGATCCCGCCAGCCGGCGCCACGCCCGTGAGAGCGCCGAGGCGATCGATCGCGCGATCGCCGAGCGGCGGCCCGCCGACGCGATCCGCACGTTCTTCGCCGGGATGGGGATGCCGGAGGCGAGCGTCGACGGAATGGCCGCCGACCCGGGGATGCTCGCGGTGGCGCCGACGATGCCCTACGACCACGCGGTGATGGGCGAGATCGAGCGCGAGGGCGTGATCCCGGCCGACCTCGTCCGCACGATCGAGGCACCGACCCTGGTCCTGGCCGGCACTGCGAGCCCCGCGTTCTTCATGGAGACGGCGACCCGGCTCGCCGAGCTGCTCCCGGACGGGAGGCTCCTCACCCTCGAGGGCCAGGACCACGGAGCGCCGGCCGAGGTCGTCGCGCCGGCGGTATCGGCTTTCCTGGCCGGCGAGCAGTAGATCTCGAAGCCGGCCGACCGGCACCCGGCTCCCGGCCGGCCGCGTCAGCCGGGCCCGTGCGCGCTCGAGACGTGCGCGAGGTACTCGCCGGGGTCGGCGATCACGGCGCCGCACTCCGGGCACGCGTTCTCCTCTTCCTCACCGGACTCGTAGCCGGCGCGGATCGCTTCGATCTCGGCTCGCCGTGCCTCCCTGTCGGCAGGATCGAGGGGCTTCGGCGACGGCGGCGGCTCCGATTCCGGCTCGGCCGGCGCCGGCTCGGGCAGCTCGGCGATCGCGCTCGTATCGCCCTCCTCCACCCGCTTCAGCAGCGCGTTCGACTCATTGAGCCAGGCGGTGATGTCGCGCTGGGAGGTCGTGATCCGCAACGGGCCGCCGTGGGTCAGCTCCTTCATCTCGTCGGCGATCCCCTCGCCGGTCTCGAGGAAGGCGGTCAGGCCCGGCGTCCACTCGCCGCTCTCGGTCAGCGCCGGCTCGCGCGCCTCCCATCCGTCGAGCTGACCCTGCACGAGCCCGCCGGTCCCGTTCAGGGCCCGGCGGGTGAACTTGACCTTGCGGCCGCAGCCGCAGAAGCATTCGACAGCCATGCGGCGAAGGCTAATCGCCCGCCCGCGGCCGCCAACGCCCCGGGGTCGTCCCGGCCCCCGCCTACGATCAGCGCGGATGATCGTCGACTGCGCGCACTACTGCGAGGGCGAGCGCATGGGCAAGGAGGCGCTCGACGTCGACGAGGCCGCACGGATCGCCAAGGGCGGCACCGACTTCGTCTGGCTCGGGATGCACGAGCCCGACGACGCCGAGCTCGAGCACGTCGCCGAGGCCTTCGGACTGCACGAGCTCGCGGTCGAGGACGCCAAGCACGCGCATCAGCGACCGAAGATCGAGGACTACGACGACTCCTTCTTCATCGTCCTGCGGACGGCCCGCTACATCGACGAGTCCGAGGAGGTCGAGTTCGGCGAGATCCACGTCTTCGCCGGCTCCGGCTACGTGATCGCGATCCGGCTCGGCGACGCCAGCGACCTGAGCCCGGCGCGCAAGCGCCTCGAGGAGCGCCCGGAGCTGCTCAAGCACGGGCCGGCGGCGGTCGTCTGGGCGATCCTCGACAAGGTCGTCGACGACTACGAGCCCGTCGTCGCCGGGATCGAGGACGACATCGAGGAGGTCGAGACCGAGATCTTCCAGGACGGCGTCGACTCGACCCAGCGGATCTACTTCCTCAAGCGCGAGGTGATCGAGTTCCACCGGGCGGTGGCGCCGCTGCTCTCCCCGCTCGCCGCGCTCGAGCGCGGCAACTACGCCGACGTCGGCGAGCAGCTGCTCCGCTACTTCCGCGACGTCGGCGACCACGCTCGCCGAGCCGACGAGATGATCATGAGCCAGCGCGAGCTCCTGACCTCGATCCTCGAGGCGAACCTGGCGCTGCTCGGCGTCCGCCAGAACACGGTGATCCGCAGCATCTCCGCCTGGGCGGCGATCATCGCCGTGCCGACCTTCATCGCCTCGGTCTACGGGATGAACTTCGAGCACATGCCGGAGCTGGCGAGCGACTTCGGCTATCCGATGGCGCTGGCGACGATGGGCATCGCCGTGGCGCTGCTGTACCGCTTCTTCAGACGGATCGAGTGGCTCTGACCGGAGTGTCGACCGGCGCCATCGACAAGAGCGGCGCCCGGGTCCATACTGAACCCATCGCAGGGAACGAGAGCATCGCGCGCGCCTTCGCCGACGCGTTCAACGAACGCGACATCGAGGCGCTGCTGGCGCGCTGCTATCCGAGCTGCGTGATCGTCGCCCAGCGCTCGGAGACCGAGGGCCCCTACCAGGGACACGAGGGCGTGCGTCGCTGGGCCGAGGGCTACTGGGAGCTGGTGCCGGACGTGCGGATCACGCTCGACCGCGTCACCGAGGTCGGGCCCGGCCGGGTCCTGATCCTCGGCCGGCAGGCGGGCACCACCGCCCAGGAGACGCAGTTCGATGCGCCGCTGGCGCTCGTCGCCGACATCGAGGACGGCCAGCTGACGATGATGACCGCCTACGCGACCCGGGCGCAGGCGCTCGAGGCCGTCGGCGTCGTCGAGTAGTCACCCTTCCGGCATGAACCGGACCGGTCGCTACGCCCCCTCGCCGAGCGGCGAGCTCCACGTCGGCAACCTGCGCACGGCGCTGATCGCCTGGCTCTTCGCGCGCTCGCAGGGGGCGCTGTTCATGCTCCGGGTCGAGGACCTCGACCGCGGCCGCAGCCGCGAGCAGTTCGTCGCCGCCCAGATCGACGACCTGCGCGCGCTCGGGCTCGAGTGGGACGCGGAGCTGCCGCGGCAGAGCGAGCGCGGCCCGGCCTACGAGGAGGCGATCGCGCGAGCTTCGCGCCCGCGACCTGATCTACGAGTGCTTCTGCACCCGGGCCGAGATCCGCGAGGCCGCATCGGCCCCGCACGGCGAGCTCCCCGAGGGCGCCTACCCCGGCACCTGCCGCGAGCTCAGCGCGGCCGAGCGGGCCGAGCGCTCGCGCGAGCGGCCCGCGGCCCTGCGCGTCCGCGCGGAAGCGGAGCGGATCGCCTTCGCCGATCGCGTCTCGGGGCCGTTCGAGGGGGTCGTCGACGACTTCGTCGTGCGCCGCAACGACGGCGCCCACGGCTACAACCTCGCCGTCGCCGTCGACGACGGCGAGCAGGGGATCGGCGAGGTCGTCCGCGGTCGCGACCTGCTCTCCTCCACCCCGCGCCAGATCTGGGTGCAGCGGCAGCTCGGCCTGCCCGAGGTCGGCTCGTGGGCGCACGTGCCGCTGGTGCTCGGCGACGACGGCCACCGGCTCGCCAAGCGCCACGGCGACGTCACGCTCGGCGAGCGGCTCGAGCGCGGGCAGTCCGCCGAGGACGTCGTCGGCGAGCTCGGCGCCTCGCTCGGCCTCTGCCCGGCCGGCGAGCCGGCGACCCCGGCGGAGCTGCTCGAGGCTTTCGACCCTGCCGCGGTAGCCGGCCCGGACGCACCGCTGCCCGCGTCCGGCTAGATTTGGCTGCGTGGCCAGTTTCAACGGGCACTCGAACGGATCGGAACGGCGGGGACCGCACCCGCCTGCTGAAGGTCGCGATCGTCGGCGCCGGCTTCGGCGGCCTCGGGATGGGGATCCGCCTCAAGCAGGAGGGGTTCTACGACTTCACGATCTTCGAGCGCGCCGAGTCGGTCGGCGGAGTCTGGCGCGCCAACACCTATCCCGGCGCCGCCTGCGACGTTCCCTCGCATCTGTACTCGCTCTCGTTCGCGCCCGGGCACCGCTGGACCCGCCGCTACGCCCCGCAGTCGGACATCCTCGACTACATGAACGAAGTCGCCGACGACTTCGGCCTGCGCGAGCACCTGAGGCTCGGCACCGAGGTCGAGCGCGCGAGCTTCGACGAGCAGACCGGCACCTGGGAGGTCGCGATCGTCGGGGGCGAGTGCGAGCGGTTCGACGCGGTGATCGCGGCCTGCGGCCAGCTCGCCAACCCGGCGACCCCGTCGATCCCCGGTACCGAGGACTTCGAGGGCACGATCTTCCACTCGGCCGAGTGGGACCACGACCACGACCTGGCCGGCGAGCGGGTCGCGGTGATCGGCAGCGGCGCCAGCGCGATCCAGTTCGTGCCGGTGATCGCCGAGCAGGTCGCCCATCTCGACATCTACCAGCGCTCGGCGCCGTGGATCCTGCCGAAGATGGACCGCGCCTACCCGCCCTGGGAGCAGGCGCTGATGAAGCGGTTCCCGATGCGGGTCGCGGCGCCGCGCGCCGCGCTGTGGGCCTTCTTCGAGGTCGGTACCTACGGGTTCACCGGAACCGACTGGCTGATGGACATCTTCGCCAAGCGTGCCGACCGCTACCGCGAGAAGGAACTGCCGGATCCGGGACTGCGCGCGAAAGCGACGCCGGACTACGAGATGGGCTGCAAGCGGGTCCTGTTCACGAGCGACTGGTACTCGACCCTGCGCCGCGACAACGTCGATCTGCTCACCGACGGGATCGAGCGGATCACCGCAAACGGCGTCGTCGACGGGCTCGGCGTCGAGCGCCCCGCCGACACGATCATCTGGAGCACCGGCTTCCGCTCGCACGACTTCTTCGCGCCGATGGAGGTCAACGGGCTCGACGGGCTCGAGCTGAACGAGCTCTGGCGCGAGCGGCCCGAGGCCTACCTGGGGACGGCGGTGCACGGATTCCCGAACTTCTTCGTGCTCTGGGGCCCGAACACCAACCACGGCTCGGGCTCGGTCCCCTTCACGCTCGAGAGCCAGTTCAACTACGCGGTCGACGCGCTCCGGCACCTGCGCTCGGGCACCCGCTATCTCGACCTGCGGGCCGAAGTCCAACAGCGCTGGCGCGAGGAGATCGACCGGCGCATCGGAGCCGACCCGCTGGACCCGCGGCGGCTGCAACTCCTGGTACCTGAACGACGAGGGCGTCAACACCAACAACTGGCCAGGTCCCTGGCTCGAGTTCCACCGCCGCACGAAGCGGATCGACCCGGCCGACTTCACCGCCGTCTCCTAGCCCCGTAACCCCGGCGCCCGGCGGCGTCTATGCTGGCGCTGACCTTGAGGAGGGTTGGCCAGACGTGAAGCGAATCTCGCCCCTCGACCACGCATGGCTCCTGCTGGAGTCGCGGGACACGCCGATGCACGTCGGCGGCCTGTTCGAGTACACGATGCCGCCCGACGCCGGGCCCGACTTCCTGACCGAGACGGTCGCCAGCGTGCGCGAGCAGAAGACGGTGCCGGCGCCGTGGAACCTGAAGCTGGTCGACGGGCCGATCGTCGGCCACAAGCTGCCGCTGATGGTCGAGGACCGCGACATCGACCTCGAGTACCACGTGCGCCACTCGGCCCTCCCCTACCCCGGCGGCCAGCGCGAGCTCGGGATCCTCGTCTCGCGCCTGCACAGCTACCCGCTCGACCTGCATCGCCCGCTCTGGGAGCTGCACACGATCGAGGGCCTCGAAGAGGACCGCTTCGCCATCTACATCAAGATGCACCACTCGCTGATCGACGGCGTCAGCGGCATGCGGATGCTGCTGCGCTCGCTGAGCCCGGACCCGAACGAGCGCGGCATGGGCGCCTTCTGGACGGTCGGCGCCAAGGAGAAGCCGAAGCGCCCGCACGAGGAGCGCCCGGGCGGCCCGCTCGACGCGATCGCCGCCAAGGCGATCGGCGCCGCGAACGTCGCCGTCGGCCTCGGCAAGGCCGGCGTCGAGCTCGGGATGGCGGCGGTCGAGGACGGCGGGCTCAGCGCTCCCTACGCCGCGCCCGACTCGCCGCTCGGCGGCCACATCACCGGTCAGCGCCGGTTCGCCACCCAGCACTACGACCTCGAGCACCTGAAGAGCCTCGCCCACGCCTCCGGCGCGACCCTCAACGACATCGTCCTCTACCTCAGCTCGAGCGCCCTGCGCCGCTACCTGGCCGAGCACGGGCGCTTCCCGAGCCGCTCGCTGACGGCGGGTATCCCGGTCAACCTGCGCGACCCCGACGACCAGAGCGCCGGCACCGCGATCGGCCTGATCATCGCCGAGCTCGGGACCGACATCGCCGACCCGCAGGAGCGGCTCGAGGCGATCATGAAGTCCGTCGCCGAGGCGAAGCGCCATCAGAGCGAGCTGCCGAAGGCGGCGCGGACGCCGTACACGCTGCTGATGAACACCCCGTACATGGCCTCGCTGATGGCGGGGCTCGGCGGCCGCGCGCCGATCCCGTTCAACGTCACGATCTCCAACGTCCCCGGTCCGCCCGAGCAGCTCTACTTCAACGGCGCCCGGCTCGACTCGGTCTTCCCGCTGTCGCTGCTGCTGCACGGCAACGCGCTCAACATCACCTGCATGAGCTACGCGGGCACGCTCAACTTCGGCTTCACCGGCGCCCGCGACACGCTCCCGCACATCCAGCGGCTGGCGATCTACATGCGCGACTCCGTCGACGAGCTCGAGAAGCTCGTCAACCCGATCGACCGCGGCAAGGCCGGCCGCAAGGCCGCGAGCGCCGCCCGCAAGAGCAACACGGCCCGCAAGAGCACGCCGGCCCGCAAGAGCGGCGCCCGCAAGGCCTCGACGAACGGCAGCAAGACGACGGCGAAGAAGAAGCCGGCCGCCAAGAAGCCCGCGGCGAAGAAGCCGGCTGCCGGCGCCAAGGGCTCCTGAGCCGCTGACCTTGCCCGAGGCGCGCCTCTACTCGCTCGAGCTCTCCCACCCGGGCATGGCCGCCCGGCTCGCGCTCGAGCGCAAGGGGGTCGACTACAGGCTGACCGAGCTGCCGCCGGGCAGCCACCCGGTCGCGGTGCGAGTGCTCGGCTTCCACCGCAACACCGTTCCCGCCCTGCGGATCGACGGCAACCGGATCCAGGGCTCACGGGCGATCACCGCCTACCTCGAGCGGACCCGACCGCAGCCGCCGATCTTCGGGACCACGCCCGAGGAGCGCGCCGCGATCGAGGCGGCCGAGACCTGGGGAGAGCGCGAGCTGCAGCCGATCCCGCGGCGCATGTTCCGGCTCGGCGCGACCCGCGATCCGCGCGTGATGAAGTGGCTGGCCGAGAACATCGGCCTGCCCGCGCCCGGCTTGACCGGCCGGATCGGCAAGCCGCTGGCCGTCGTGATGGCGCGCGCCGAGGGCGCGACCGAGGAGCTCGTGCGGCGCGACCTGCGCGAGCTGCCGGCGACGCTCGGCCGGATCGACGACCTGATCGAGCAGGGCACGATCGGCGGCGAGCAGCCGAACGCGGCCGACTTCCAGATCCTGACGACGGTGCGATCGCTGCTGACGATGAGCGACGTCGCGCCCGCGATCGAGGGCAGGCCCTGCGCCGAAGCCGCGCGCCGGGTCGTGCCGGAGCTGCCGGGCCCGCTCCCGGCCTGGATGCCGAGCGAGTGGCTCGAGCCGCTGCGCGACGCTCAAGCCGTCGGCTGAGCCGCCGATACAGACCCAATGGAGACACGAGTCGAACGGGTCGTCCTCGAGACACCGAGCCACCGGATCGTCGGCGACCTGACACTGCCCAAGGAGGGGTACCGAAGCCGGCTCTCCGACTTCCTCAATCGCGGCGACGTCAACTTCATCCCGCTCGTCAACGCCGAGATCGAGGCCCGCAACGGGCACGACGGCAACGGCAACGACGTGATCACGCGCGAGTTCATCGCCGTCGCCCGCGACCACGTCCAGCTCGCCTACCCGCTGCGACGCCTGGCGGGCTCGCCACGACCTTGCGCGTTCCGCGACCGAAGGCCGCGAATCGCGTCGAGTTCGTCCGCCCGGGCAGCCCTACTTCGGCGCCATCCGGATCGCGCCGTCGAGCCGGATCGTCTCGCCGTTCAGCATCGGGTTGGTGACGATCGCCTCGACCAGCTGCGCGTACTCGCTCGGGCTCGCCGAGCCGGCTCGGGAACGGGACCTGGGCGCCGAGCGACGCCTTCGCGTCGTCCGGCAGGGCCGCCAGCAGCGGCGTGTTGAAGAGCCCCGGGGCGATCGTGTTGACGCGGATCCCGCGCGGCGAGAGGTCGCGCGCGGCGGGCAGCGTCATGCCGACGATCCCCGCCTTGCTCGCCGAGTAGGCGATCTGGCCGATCTGGCCGTCGAACGCGGCGACCGAGGCGGTGCCGACGAAGACGCCGCGCTCGCCACCCTCGTCGGGCTCGTTCTCGTTCATCGCGGTCGCCGCGAGGCGCATCAGGTTGAACATGCCGACCAGGTTGACCTGGAGCACGTTGTTGAAGAGGTCCTGCGGGTGCGGCCCGCTCTTGCCGGCGACCCGCTGCGCCCAGCCGATCCCGGCGCAGCCGACGGCGATCCGCAGCCCGCCCTCGCCGGCCAGCTCGACCGCGGTGTCGACGGCGTTCTGGACCGACGCCTCGTCGGAGACGTTGGCCGGCACGAACGCCGCCCGCTCCCCGAGCTCGTCGGCGAGCGCGTCGCCCTTCTCCTCGTTCAGGTCTGCAATCAGCACGCTGGCGCCGGCACCATGCAGCCGGCGGGCGGTGGCCTCGCCGAGGCCGGAAGCGCCGCCGCTGATGATCGCGCCCTTTCCTTCGATATCCATGCGCGGCACCCTATTCGTCGGCGCCCGGCCGAGCGCTGCCGAGCCCGCCCGGGGAGCCGGCCGATCGATCAGGGATGCGGGCCCAGAGGGCCGTACGGCGTCCCGTTCGCCTCGAGGTCGCAGCCGTGCCTGTCCTCGATCGAAACGCACTGATCGCCGAGCCAGCTCTCCGACGCGGACTCCCAGACGAAGGTGATCGGGTCGCCGCCGTGGCCCTCGTCGCTGCCCGGGCCGCCGCGCAGGTAGTCGGAGTTGTCGTCGCCGTAGATCACGTCGTCCGCGTCGCCGCCCTGGAGCTCGTCGTAGTTGAGATTGCCGTGGATGAAGTCCTGGCCGGGGCCGCCGAGAATGTGGTCGTCACCGAGGTCGCCGAACAGGTCGTCGTGCCCCTCATCGCCGTAGATCGTGTCCTGGTACCCCTGGCCGTGGATCACGTCGTTGTTGTCGCCGCCGTAGATCACGTCCTCGTAGGCGCCCGCGTCGATCGTGTCGCGGCCGTTGCCACCCCAGATCTCGTCGTTGGTCGAGACGCAGCCCGAGAAGATCTGGCAGGTGTCGGGATCGGAGACCTCGTCGTCGCCGTCGCCGGCGTAGACCTCGTCGTCGCCCTCGCCGCCGTTGAGCTCGTCGTCGCCGTTGTTGGCGCAGATCAGGTCGTTGCCCTCGCGGCTCTTGATGTCGTCGTGCCCGCCGAGCCCGAGGATGACGTCGCGGTTGCCGGTGCCGCGAAGCCGGTCGCCCGCCGCGGTCCCGACGATCGTCGGGACCCGGTTCTGGCAGAGGGTCGGCGGCTCTCCCCCGCGCTCGCCCGCCTCGGCGACGGCGGCCATCGACAGCGCGCAGAGCAAAGCCGAGAAGGCCACGGCGATCAGCTGACGTGACATGCGCATCAGTTTTCGGGACTCTATCGGCGCCCGGGCCGGCCTTCAACGGCGTCGCAGGCGCCGGTCCGGCTCAGGGTGGCGGCGCGTCCGCCGGCGTCACATCGGCGCCGTCGCCGGGCGCCAGGATCTCGTCCTCGTAGCAGTAGCGCCAGGTCTCGCCCGGCTCGAGCGAGGCGATCGCCGGATGATGCTGCTCGTCCCAGTGGGCGGTCGCATGCTTGTTCTTGGAGTCGTCGCAGCAGCCGACGTAGCCGCACGTCAGGCAGACCCGGAGGTGGACCCACTCGTCGCCCAGCCGGCGACAGTCCTCGCAGCCGTCGGAGAGCGGCGTCGGCAGCTCGACGTCGACGTGCGGACAGCCGGGGGTCATCGTCTGCTGACCGACGTACTCGAAGCCGCCGCCGACGAGCCGGTTCGGGACGAGCGCCGAGATCCAGCGCGAGCGCGAGGCGAGCACCGGCCCGATCAGCGCCAGCACGAGCACGTACAGCGCCACGAACGGCCCGATCCGGCCGTCGAGCCCGGCCGCGATCCCGAGCGTCGCGATGATCAGCGAGAACTCGCCGCGGCCGAGCAGCACGAGCGCAGCGTTGGCCGCGCTGCGCTGGTTGAGCCCGTGGACGCGGGCGAGGACGACGCCGCCGAGCGAGTTGGTGACGAGCGAGAGCGCGACCGCGATCGCGACGGGCAGGAGAACCGGGCCGAGGTCGCCGAGCTCGATCGCGGCGCCGAAGACGACGAAGAAGATCGCCGCGAAGGCGTCGCGCACGGGCAGGATCAGGCGCTCGACCCGCTCCCGCATCGCCGTCTGCGAGACCACCAGGCCGACCATCAGCGCGCCGATCGCGTCGGAGACGCCGAGCTCCTCGGCGAAACCGGCGAAGAGGATCGCGAGGCCGATCGCGATCACCGTGACGAGCTCCTCCTCGTCGGTGTCGAGCAGCCGGTCGGCGAGCCGGGCGCCGAAGCGGGCCAGGAGCAGCAGGCCGGCGATGAAGCCGAAGGCGGCGCCGATGTCCCCGAGCACCTCGGCCGTCGTATCGGCTCCCCCGAGCACCGGCGCCAGCATCGCCAGGTAGAGGGCGAGGAAGATGTCCTCGACGACGATCACCCCGAGGATCACCGGCGTCTCCGCGTTCGTCAGCCGCTTCAGCTCGATCAGCAGCTTGGTCACGATCGCCGAGGAGGAGATCCCGACGGCGCCCGCGATCACGAGCGCCTCCGAGGAGCCCCAGCCGAGCGCAAACCCGAAGATCAGCCCGCCGCCCACGTTGAGCCCGATGTAGGCGACCGCCGCCATCAGCACGCGGCGCCCGCTCTTGACCACCTGCTCGACGCGGGAACTCGACGCCGAGGTGGAAGAGCAGCGCGATCAGGCCGATCTGAGCGACGAGCTCGAGATCCTCGGGGTGCGGGATCACGCCGGTCAGCGACGGGCCGAGGAGGATCCCGGCCAGCATGAAGGCGGGGATCGTCGGCACCGCCAGACGGCGGCCGCCGCGCGCCATCAGGCCGGCGACGACACCGGCGGCGCCCAGTGCGATCAGCTCTGCGCTCACGTGATGGGGCTAGTCCGTGAAGAAGGTTCCACCGAGGACGGCGGCGAGGCGACGGGCCTCGTCCTCCTCGAGATGGATCACGGCCGTCGGGTCTTCGCTCGCGCCCTTCTCGAACGCATAGAGCTCCTTGGTCCCGTCCTTACGGACGATCACCGCGAGCCGCTGCCGCCTCCACAACCGATCTCGTACTTGGTCCCGATGCCGAACAACTCGGTGACATGAACGCCATGACCCATGGCTCAACTATTCCACACGACCGCAGCCGGCCGGGGCTCGAACCCGGGCTCGCAGTCAGCCAATCCGCTCGCCCGGCGCCGCGTCCGGATCGGGCCTGAGCAGCGCCACCCGGCCGTCGTCGTCGACCGCGCCGAGCACGAGCACCTCGGAGCGGACGGGGCCGATCTGGCGCGGCGGGAAGTTGACGACGCCGACGACGAGCGTTCCCTCGAGTTGCTCGCGCGTGTAGTTGGTGATCTGCGCCGAGGAGCGCTTGACGCCGATCTCGGGGCCGAAGTCGATCCGCAGCTTCCAGGCCGGCTTGCGCGCCTCCGGGAAGTCCTCGACCTCGACGATCCGGCCGACCCGCATGTCGACGCCGAGGAAGTGTTCGAAGTCGATCTCGGGAGTGGCCGTCACTGCCCCGGCAAACTACAGAGCCGCCGCCTTGACCGTGGGGTTAGGCTCACGCGGCAGTGGCCGAGCCCGGACAGGAGATCGAGGGGTTCGACTCGACGATCCGCTTCGTCGAGACGACGGCGGAGACGGACGGCGAGCGCCTCGTCGTCGAGATCGCCTACGCCGGCAGCGGCGCCGTCCCGCCCTCCCACTTCCACCCGACCCAGACCGAGAACTTCGAGGTGCTCGAGGGCGAGATCCACGTCAAGGTCGGCGACAGCGAGCGGACGCTGAGGCCGGGCGACGAGCTCGAGATCCCGCCCGGCACGCCGCACCAGATGTGGTGCGACGATGCCCTCGAGGCAGCGCTGGACGACGACGCCCGCGCAGAAGACCGAGCGCTTCTTCGAGACGATGTGGGGGCTGCAGCAGGACGGCAAGACGAGCGGCGCGATGCCCGTCGCTGCCGCAGACCGCGCTGACCCTGCGCCACTTCTCCGAGGAGTTCCGCCTGACGAGCCCGCCGGGGCCGCTCCAGGACCTGCTGACGATGCCGCTCGCGGCCCTTGCCCGCTTGGCGGGCAAGGAGCCCGAGTACAGTCCTGAGTCGTGAACTCCGAAACGCTCCCGCCCGGGCCGACCGCGGCCCCGGCGGTGCAGATGCTGAACTGGATCTTCCGCCCGATCCGGTTCCTCGAGGACAACCGCAAGCGCTACGGCGATCACTTCAGCGTCACCTTCCCCGGCTTCCAGTCGCCGATGGTGATGATCTCCAAGCCCGAGCACGTCGCCGCCGTCTACCGCGAGCGCCGCAACGGCCTCCCGCCCGGCCGCACGCTGACGATCGAGCCGATCCTCGGCCCGCGCTCGATCCTGCTGCTCGAGGGCAGCGAGCACCTGGCCCGCCGCAAGCTGATGCTGCCGCCGTTCCACGGCGAGCGGATGCGCGCCTACGAGGAGCAGATCACCGAGATCGTCGAGCGCGAGATCGACAGCTGGCCGATCGGCGGCGAGTTCAAGCTGCACCCGCGGATGCAGGCGGTGACGCTCGAGGCGATCCTCAACGCCGTCTTCGGGGTCAGCGACGACGCCCGCCGCCGCGAGCTGCGACCGCTGCTCGGCCGGCTGCTCGACGAGACCTCCGGCCCCGCCCTGCAGATCCGCTTCCTGCTCTCGCGCCGGATCCCGTGGATGAAGGACCCGCTCGCGGAGCTGCGGCGCTCGCTCACCCGGGTCGACGACCTGCTCGCCGCCGAGGCCGCCGAGCGGCGCGCCGACCCCGACCTCGAGGAGCGCACGCGACATCCTCTCGATGCTGGTCGCGGCCCGCTTCGAGGACGGCGAGCCGATGAGCGACGACGAGCTGCGCGATCAGCTGCTGACCCTGCTCGTCGCCGGCCACGAGACGACGGCGACGGCGCTCGCCTGGGGCTTCGACCTGCTGCTCCGCAATCCGAGTCGCGCTGGCGCGGCTGCGCGAGGAGGTGCTGGCCGGCGAATCGGACGAGTACCTGCGGGCGACGATCGCCGAGATCCTGCGCCTGCGGCCGGTCGTGCCGCTCGCCGGGCGCCGGCTCGCCGAGCCGCTCTCCGTCGACGGCCTCGAGCTTCCCGCCGGCGCCGACGTGACGCCGGCGATCTGGCTCACCCACACCGACCCCGAGATCTACCCCGAGCCGCTCGCCTTCCGGCCCGAGCGCTTCCTCGAGCGCCCGCCCGAGACCTACTCGTGGATCCCGTTCGGGGGCGGCGTCCGCCGCTGCCTCGGCGCCTCGTTCGCGGAGTTCGAGATGCGGATCGCGCTGCGCGCGATCGTCAGCCGCTGCGAGCTCGAGCCGGTCCGGCCCCAGGCGGAGACGATCCGCCGGCGCAACGTCACCTTCTCGCCCCGCCACGGCACGCCGGTCCGGCTTCGCGCCCGCACGGCAGCGAGGCCGCCGCGGGTTCCCGCGACGGCCTGACGCCGTTCGTGATCCAGTCGGCTCCTCGCGCTAGACGCGCGAGGAAGTGGTTCGCATCCGCGGCAGCAGCAGCAGGACGAGACCGATCAGGATGCAGGCGACGCCGAGGCCCCAGTGCACGAGCACGGCCAGGACGATGCCGATGACGATCAGCAGAATTGGGAGTGACATCTGTTCTCTCCTCTTTCGTGGATCGCGGCTCCGCGGGTAGGCGCGGAACTCTGCACGAGGTCTACCCCCGAATCGGGCCTCTCAAGCGGCGATTGGACGTTCGTCCAGTTGGCCTCCGCAGCCGGTGCTCAGGCAGGCTCTGCGACCGGGATCCGGCGCAGGTCGGCCGGCATCAGCGGCAGCACGACCCGCTTCAGGTACTCGGCGGCAGCCGAGACGGTGAGCCCGCGAATCGGCGCCGGCGGGATCGGCGCGAACCCGTACTCGTCGCGGATCTGCGGGGGGAGCAGGTCGACGGTCATGTAGTTGACGACCTCGACCAGGGGCCGCAGCCAGAGCGGCACCGGCGGCCGGAAGACGATCTCCCGCGCCTTCGTGCGCGCCCAGTCGCTGACGTGCAGGCGCCCGCTCGCGTACATCGCCTCGCGGTACTCGTCGAGCTCGGCGATGTCGGCCGGCATCTGGCCGGGCTCGAGCCCGAAGAGCTCGCCGACGACGCGGAAGTCGGCCCAGTAGCGCTCCTGCTCGTCGCTGCTCATCGAGCCGACGAACCGCTCGTAGACGACGAGCCCTGAGTCGACGAGCGAGAACAGGACCCACATCAGCAGCTCGGGATCGTCGGCCGCGTACGGCGTTCCGGCGGGAAAGATGCCGACGTCGCGGTCGAGCTCGCCCCGGACGCGGCGGTGCATCGCGCGGACGCGGCGCGTCATCCGGTCGGCGCGCTCGCGGGTCCCGAAGCCGATCGCCGTCATCACCTCGGCGGTGCGCTCGAGCCGCACGTAGGGCTCGTCCAGGCCCGAGGTGTGGGCGAGCAGCCCCTCGACCGCGAGCGGGTGGGCGGCCTGCATCAGCAGCGCCCGCGGTCCGCTGATCATCAGCATCCGCTCGCCCTGCACGCGGCGGAGCATCGAGTCGTCGTCGAAATAGGAGTCGCGGGGCATGGCCACCTCTGATCGAATGAGCACATCCCCTCCCGCCTGACAAGCAGGGTACCTACCGATTAGCGCCGGCGGGCGCGGCGGTCTATAGGCGCGAGAAACGCATCGAGGGCGGCGCACGCGCCGCCGGCAGAAGGAGCAGACATGAGAAAGCTGATCGTCTCGGAGTTCATCTCGGTCGACGGGGTCGTCGAGGCCCCCGGCGGGAGCCCGGCTACGAGCACTCGGGCTGGGTGTTCGCGTTCGGCCACCCGGAGGACCAGAACGCCTACAAGCTGCAGGAGACGCTCGACGCCGAGTCGCTGCTGCTCGGCCGGGTCACCTACGAGGGATTCGCCGACGCCTGGCCGGAGCGCTCGGGCGAGTTCGCCGACAAGATGAACTCGATGCCCAAGCACGTCGTCTCGTCGACCCCGGTCGAGCCCGAGTGGGAGAACACGACGGTGCTCGAGGGACCGGTCGAGGAGTCGGTCGCGGCCCTGAAGCAGGGCGACGGCGGCCCGATCCTCGTCGCCGGCAGTCGCACGCTCGCGCAGGGCCTCCATCGGCACGGACTCGTCGACGAGTGGCGGCTGATGGTGTTCCCGGTGATCCTCGGCAGCGGCGCCCGGCTGTTCCCGGACGACGCCAAGGAGAAGGCGGACCTGGAGCTGGTCGAGGCGCGGCCGTTCTCGAACGGCGCCGTCGTGCAGACCTACCGCTCCGCCTAGGCGCCGGCAGGGAGCGCCGTCGGAGCGGCGCCCCCGGTAGCGGCGGTTCTTGATCCGGTTGCCGCAGACCTCCATCTGACACCAGGTGCCGCCGCGGTTGCGCGAGGAGTCGTAGAAGGCCCAGCGGCACTCGTCGGAGGCGCAGATCTTGAGCCGCTGCCACTCCCCGAGCAGCTGTGCGCGCTGGATCGCGCCGAGCATCCGGGCGATGACGCCGTCGACGTCGGTCGCGGGTCGCGGGTCGACCTCCAGCAGGTCGCCCGTGCCCGCGGCCAGCGGCACGGTGAGCTCGGCGAGGAACGTCTCGAGCCCGGGCAGGTCGGGGGCGGCGGCGGGGTCGCTCCCGTGCGCGGAGATCAGCGAGCGGACGACCTCGCGAAAGCGCCGCAGGCGCTGGTGCTCGTCCTCCCCGACCTCGATCCCGGCGACGGCGAGCCCCGAGCGAGTCAGCCACTCGCCTGAGCGCGAGCCGGGATCCCCGAGCAGCTCCTCGTCGTCCTCGAACGAGTAGGTGTTGGCGAGCGCCTGGACCGCGAGCAGCGGGCCGGGGGCGAACTTGTACTCGACCTGGCGCTGGAGCTCCTCGACGTTCATGCCGGAATCATAGCGTGACCGTCTAATTCCATTTGACAGGTTAGGTGACTGGTGTTAGCGTTTTGATGGTCACACCAGACGCCCAGCGCCCACCGGCCGCGACGGCCGGCAACGACAAGCCAGGAGTCCGAGATGCGCCCGATAGCCCTGTTCCTCGCCCAGCAGAACCGCAGCCGGCGCATCCCTCCGCCGAGCCGCTTCCCGGACGAGCCCGAGTGGCCGCCGCGGCCGTCCGGTCGCGCGGGAAGCCGGCGCGAAGACGGCGCGTCGAGGCCGCCCCGCGCGCGTCCCGGCCGGCCGTCCGCTCTACTTGTTCGCCTTCCCCTTCTTGAGCGCCTTGACGTCGCCCTTCAGGGTCGCGATCTGCTGAGCCGTCTGCTGCTGCTCGTCCTGAAGCTTCTTCGTCTCGGACGTGAGCTGATCGACCTGCTTCTTGAGCTTGTCGACCTCGGTCGTCAGCGAGCTGATGCCGCCGGCGTTCTGCTTCGCCTTCTTCTTCGCCTTCTTCGCCTCCTTGCCCGCGGCGCCGGAAGCCCTCGCCTGCTTCTTCGCCTGCGCGGCGAGCTCCGTCTTCAGCTCCGACGCCTTCGTCTCGAGCTGCTGCTGGGCCTCCTGCGAGAGCTCGCTCTGCGACTGCTCGTCGTTCTTGGCCCCGACCGCGATCACCAGCGCGACGATCCCGATGACCAGCCCGAGCCCGCCGAGCGCGGCGAACACCTTCTCCCTCGTTTCCACAGATTCCTCCCGGATCGATGCGGCGGGCCTGGATCCGGCCGCTGCCTGCACCCTATCCCGGCAGGCGGATCGACGGTTCCGGAATAGAGAGACGACGGTTGCGGGTCAGTACCCTCAGGCCGGTGACTGCCGAGTCCGTCCATTCAACGCTCTCCAAGGGCCAGATGACGCTGCTCGCGGCGCACGGCGAGGAGCGCACGGCCGCGGCCGGCGAGACGCTCTTCTCGGTCGGCCAACGCAGCTACCCGTTCATCGCGATCATCGAGGGCGAGGCCGCGATCACCGACGCCGCCGGCAACGAGATCGTCCGCCACGGCCCCTCGGGCTTCCTCGGCGAGATGAACCTGCTCTCCGGCCAGACGGTCTACCTGAACGCGATCGCGACGAAGCCGATGCGCTACGTCGCCGTCGACCGCGACACCCTGCGGACGCTGATGTTCGAGGACGGGACGCTCGCCGATCAGCTGCTCTCCGCCTTCATCAGCCGCCGCGAGGCGCTGCAGAAGTTCGACGGCGTCGGCGTCGAGGTGATCGGGCCGCGCTCCTCGGAGGCGACGCGCAGGATCCTCGACTACGCGCGGCGCAGCCGGCTTCCCTACCAGTGGCTCGATCCGCTCACCGACGAGGGTGCGGCGGCCGCGATCGAGGGTCTGGAGCCGGAGCGGCTGCCGCTCGTGCGGCTCCCCGGCGGCGCCACGCTCGAGGCGCCCAGCAACGGCGATCTCTCGCGGGCGCTCGGCGTCGGCCTCGAGCTCGGCCCGACGCGAGGAGGTCGACCTGCTCGTCGTCGGCGGCGGGCCGGCCGGCCTCGGCGCCGCCGTCTACGGCGCCTCCGAGGGCCTCGAGACGCTCGTCGTCGAGGGCACGGCGCTCGGCGGCCAGGCCGGCACCTCGCGGCGGATCGAGAACTACCTCGGCTTCCCGGGCGGGATCAGCGGCACCGAGCTGACGAGCCGGGCCGTCACCCAGGCGCGCAAGTTCGACGCCCGCACCGCGACCCCGTACCGGGCCGAGTCGCTGCGAGCCGGGCGAGCGACCGGCACGTGGTCCGGCTCGAGGGCGGCCACGAGATCTCCGCCGGCTCGGTCGTGCTCGCGACCGGCGCCGAGTACCGGCGCCTGCCGGTCGACGGCCTCGAGGAGTACGAGGGGCTCAGCGTCTTCTACGCGGCCGGGCCGCCGGAGGCGCAGCGCTGCGGCGGCACCCGCGTCGGCGTCGTCGGCGGCGGCAACTCGGCCGCCCAGGCGGCGATCTGGCTCGCCCGCGGCGGCGCCCTCGTCACCCTCCTGCACCGCCGGGCCGACCTCGCCGAGACGATGTCCGACTACCTGATCGAGGACCTCGACCGCTACGGGATCGCCGTCCGCGACCGCAGCGAGATCGCCGAGCTGCACGGCAGCGACGGCGACCTCGAGGCGGTCACGCTGACCGACGGCACCGGGCTTCCGTTCGCGCTTCCTCTTCCTCTTCCTCGGCGCGGTCCCGTGCACCGACTGGCTCGGCGACGCCGTCGCCCGCGACGACAAGGGCTTCGTGCTGACCGGCGAGGAGGCCGGCGCCGACGGGCTGCTCGAGACGAGCGTGCCCGGCATCTACGCGGCCGGCGACGTCCGCGCCGGCTCGATCAAGCGCTGCGCGACCGCGGTCGGCGAGGGCGCCGCGGTCGTCCGCTTCGTGCACGAGCGCCGCTCGGGCGCCACCGCCTAGCTCGCGAAGAAGCCCTGCAGGCCGCCGAGGATCATCTGGATCCCGATCGTCGCGATCAGCAGGCCGCCGAACTTGGTCACGATCTGCATCGTGGTGTCGGAGATCGTCAGCTTCTGCGAGATCACCAGGTGCGCGATCGGCAGCACGACGACGACCACGGCGACCGCGACCAGCGCCGCGATCGCGCCGGAGAAGTCCGACGTGCCCGAGGCGAGCGAGATCACCAGGGTGATCGCCCCCGGCCCCGCCACGAACGGCATCGCGTAGGGGACGAGGACCTGCCCCTCGAAGCTCTCGGGGTCGGGCGTCTCGTGCGCCGCCTCCCCACCCTGGGCCCGGCTCGGCTCGCCGCCGAACAGCATCTCGAAGCCCATCAGCGCGACGACCAGCCCGCCGGCGACCCTGAAGGCGTCGAGGTCGATCCCGATCAGGTCGAGGATCTCCCGGCCCGCCAGCGCCGAGACGCCGAGGATCACGCCGACGGCCGCTGCGATCTTGAACGCGTACTCGCGCCGGCGCTCGGGCTCGTGCTCGGTCAGGGTCTTGAAGAGGAAGCCGCGCGTGACCGGGTCGGTGATGACGAGGACGCCGATGATCGCCTGGACGAAGTAGTTGAAGTCGGCGTCCACGACAGTGCCCGCTCAGCCGCTGCGGAAGCCCGGAATCGAACGGCGATGCATGGCGGCAGTCTATCCCCGCCGGCTCGGGCCGCCGGGTGGTCGAACCGGCGCCTTTCGCGAATCCCCCTGCCAAGCTTGGCCGTGGCGTCGCTGGATTCGGGAAGGAAGAGCCAAGATGAGGAAGTTGCCGGGGAAGACCACGTTCGCGAGTGCGCTCGCGCCGGCCGCTGTCGCGATCGCGCTGGCGCTTGCGCCGCAGGCGGCGAGCGCCGACACGCTGACCAAGCTCGACGGGCCCGACGGCTGCGTCGCCGCCGCCGTCTCGAGCCTGCCCGCCGGCACCTGCGAGGCCGGACGACGCGTCGCCGACGCAACCGACATCGCGATCAGCCCCGACGGCAGGTTCCTCTACGCGGCCGCCACCTCGAGCAACTCGATCGCCGTCTTCTCCCGCGACCCCGACACCGGCAAGCTCGACCAGCTCGCCGGCGCCGACGGCTGCGTCGCCGACAGCGCCGGCCCGACCGACGGCTGCACGCCCGCCGACGGGCTCGCAGGGCCCGAGCGCCCTGGCGATGAGCCCCGACGGCAAGAACGTCTACGTGACGACCTTCAAGCTCGACACCGGCTCGACGCCGCCCGAGATCGAGGGCACCCTGACCACCTTCACCCGCGACGAGAGCTCCGGAGCCCTGACGCAGACCGGATGCGTGGCCGGCGGCGTCCCGACTCTGATCGCCCCGGTGACGCCGCCCAGCGGCTGCAGCCTGGCCACGTTCCCGCAGAACCTGACGCGGGTCGCGCCGCTCGGCACCGCCTCCGACGTCGAAGTCAGCCCCGACGGCAAGAGCGTCGTCACCTCGTCGTTCCTGCCCGGCGCCGTCATCAACTGGAACCGCGACACGGGCTCGGGCGCGCTGACGCCCGAGCGAGTGCTTCGGCAGCACCCGCTCGATCTTCCCGACGAACTCGAACCCGAACGCGCTCCTCGACGTCTGCGCCGACGGCACGATCCCGGCCGTCGCCGATGACACCGGCGGCCCCGCCAGCGGGCTCGCCTATCCGCTCGACGTCGAGTTCGCGCCCGACGGCAGTCGCGTCTACGCGGCCGCGCTCGGCCTCGAGCAGGACGCGACCGAGGTCGGTGGGGTCGAGGTCGTGCCCGCCGCGGACGAGCCGGGATCGATCGCCGTCTTCAACCGCGCCGCCGATGGCGCCCTGAACCAGCCCGGAACCCCGAACGGCTGCATCGACGACGCCCGCGATCAGGTCCAGCCGTCCTCGACCTGCACCCATCGCACCGGCCTGCTCAACCCCTATCGCGTCAACGTCAGCCCCGACAGCAAGAACGTCTACGTCGGCACGCTCAACGTCTTCCCGCCCGCCGGGCTCGCCGGCCCGGGCCCCGGTGAGCTCTCCCAGTTCAACGCCGACCTGACCCAGCTCGACCCGCCCTGCCTGCAGCAGGTGGGCCTGCCGGCCGGCGGCCTCGAGCCGACGGCCGGGTGCGCGCTGAACAGCCTTCGGGCTGATCCTGCCCTCCGACGTCGCCTTCTCGCCCGACGGCAGCGACGCCTACGTCACCTCGCTGTTCCACAGCGTCGGCTCCTACGCCCGCAACGCGACACCGGCGCGCTGACGCAGGACCCGCCCGAAGGCCGGCTGCTCGATCGACCCGCGCAACCTGCTGCCGGGCACCGAGGTCCTCGCCCAGGTCTGCCAGAACGCGGTCCCGCTCAACGCGCCGACCTCGATCGAGATCAGCCCCGACGGCAAGTACGGCTACGTCACCTCGGGCGGCTTCCTGACCGGCAACCCGAACTTCGGGCCGGCGCTGGCCGACGCGGGGATCGAGAGCGACAACGCGATCACGATCCTCGGACCGACCCCGCCTGCGCCGCCTCCCCCTCCCCCGCCTCCGCCGCCCCCGGAACCGCCGACCTGCAACGGCTTCGAGGCGACGATCTACGACGTCGAGCCGGGCAAGAAGCTGACCAAGATCGAGGGGACCGACAAGAACGACGTGATCGTCGGCACCGAGGGCGATGACCGGATCCGCTCGGGCGCCGGCGACGACGCGATCTGCGCGCTCGGCGGCAACGACAACGTCGACGGAGGCGAGGGCCGCGACGGCCTCAAGGGCGGCGACGGCAAGGACCGGCTGCTCGGCAGCGCCGGCGCCGACAAGCTCAAGGGCGGCAAGGGCAAGGACAAGCTCAACGGCGGCCTCGACAACGACAAGCTCGACGGCGGCGCCGGCAAGGACCGCCTCGACGGCGGCGAGGGCGAAGACCTCTGCCGCGGCAACAAGGACCGCGAGCGCAACTGCTGAGCGGCGGCCGGCGCGGCCCGCGCGGCGGCCGGCTGGAAGCCCGGGAGCCTCAGTCGCGGATCCGGGCCATCTCGTCGATCGCGACGGTGAGCGCGAGCAACAGCGCCTCGTCCTCGCCGCCCGCGACCTCGACCCCGTAGGTGTCGCGGACGCGGAACCACTTCTTCGAGATCGTTGCGACCGTGTCGCCGTCGCGCTCGATCTCGTACTCGTGCTGGGCGACGTTGCCGTGGGCCTTGAGGTCTTCGCCGTCGGCGACCTCGATCGCGAAACGATCGCGGATCCCGACGAGTGCCTTGTGGACGGTGGCCACGGTGTCCCCGTCGCGCTCGACCTTCATCTTGTCGCGCACGCTGAGCTTCTTCTCCTGGATCTTCGCGACCTCGTTCCCGTCCCGGTCCTCGAGGATGAACGTATCCCGGGCCCGCAAGGCCTTGCCGTTGACCTTGAAGACGCGTTCGCCCTGATCGTTCTCGATCCACGAGTCGTCGCCGATCGAGATCAGCTTCTCGTGCATCTGAAATCGGCGTCCGCCCGGCACGTCATCGCGATGTCGCAGTAGTCCCATCGGCTTCCCTTCTCTGGGGTCGGGGTCGACGAGCGAGCCTACTCCCGCCGCTCGCGCGCCGACCTCGACCTCCGTGCAGCGGCGCCGATCACTGATTCCGTCTTCGTATGATTGACTACAAAGTCAGTGAGCGGTGGATCGGGGATCGAACGCGGACCTGTTGCCCGGACGATCGCGCGGGCGCTCGCTGTCACCGCGGCGCTGCTGCTGGCGGCGCTCGCGGCGGCCGGCTGCGGCGACGACGACTCGGGCTCTGAGACGACCGTCGCCAAGGGCGAGCCGATCGACCTCGAGCTGCTCGTCTACAACATCGAGTACGGAGGCGGTCCGGCGACCGACGCGGTGATCCGCGAGATCGACGCCGACGTCGTCGGAGTGCTCGAGTCCTACGAGCGCCTGGATGAGATCGCCGAGCGGACCGGCTACCCGTACTACAACACCTCGCTGCAGCTGCTCTCGAAGTACCCGATCCTCGAGCCGTCCGGCGGCGACGGGCTCTACGGGCTGATCGAGGTCGAGCCCGGCTACGTGATCCCGTTCTTCAACGACCACCTCGACTACGTCGAGTGGGGCCCCGAGCGCTGCGCCAAGGGCGAGTCGGTCGAGTCGGTGATCGAGACCGAGAACGAGGTCCGGACCTCCGCCTTCGAGCGCCCGATGGAGTCGATGGCGGCGCTGCTCGACGAGGGCTACCCCGTCTTTGCGACCGGCGACTACAACCAGCCCTCGAGCCTCGACTACACCGAGGAGACGGCCGGCTCCCGCAAGGAGATCCCCGAACCGGTCGCGTGGCCGGTCAGCGAGAAGCTCTTCGAGCTCGGCTTCCGCGACACCTACCGTGAGATCCATCCCGATCCGGTCGCCGACCCGGCGATCACCCAGGAGCGGACCGGCGAGCGGATCGACTACGTCTACGCGGCCGGCCCCTCGACGACGCTCGACAGCAAGCTCGTCGGCGAGCCCGGCGGCGAGGACGTCGACATCGAGGCCGCCCCGTGGACGTCCGACCATCGCGCGGTCGTCTCGAGCTTCGAGGTGACGCCGGTGGCGATGCCGACGCTGGTCGCCGTCGACGCGCAGCTCGGCACCGTCGGCGACGAGATCACCGTCACCTACAACGCGCCCGGTTCGAGCGACAACGAGATCGCGATCGTGCCCGAGGGCGGCGAGACCGGCGACGCGCTCGAGACCCTCGCTGCGCGCCGGACGAGCGGGGCACGGCGGAGCTCGACACCGCCGGCTGGGATCCCGCTTCGTACGAGGCCGTGCTGCTCGACTCCGACGGAGGCGAGATCGCGCGCGTCCCCTTCTACCTCCGCGACCCGACGCCGAGCTCGAGCTGACGACCGACAAGCCGGCCTACGAGTCCGGAGAGCCGATCGGCGTCTCCTGGACCCAGGGCCCCGCCAACCGCTGGGACTGGCTCGGGGTCTACGAGGCCTCGGACTCCGACCCGGAGTCGGGCGACTACCTGATCTGGGACTACGCCGAGGGTCACTCCGCCGGCACCGTGCCGCCGCGGACCGTCGGCGAGGCGACGCTCGGGCCCGAGAGCCAGGGCAGGCCGTGGCCGCTCCCGCCCGGCGACTACGTCGTCCACTACCTGCTCGCCGACGAGTACGAGTCCGCCGGCAGCGCCGAGTTCAGCGTCGGCGGCGGCTAGCCCGCGCCGGCGCGGCAGCTAGCCGAGCAGCGCGCAGACGGCCTTCGCCTGGACCGAGCGCAGCTGCTTCAGCAGCTCGCCCTCCGGCGCCGGGATGTTGAGCGAGGTCGTGACCGAGCGCCGCCCGTTGGCCGTCGCCGCCGCCCACTGCACGTAGCCGGGGAAGTTGCCGGTGTGGCCGTAGACGGTGCCGCAGCGCGACTCGTAACGGAACAGCGCCAGGCCGGCCGAGTTCGTGCCCGGGCCGGGCGGGCTCGACGATCCCGGCACGAACTTCATCTGCTGGCGCTGCTCGGCGGCGCCGAACAGCTGCTGACCGAGGTCGGCGCGGATGAAGCGGCCGAGCTCGCGCGGCGTCGAGACGATCGCGCCCGACGCCCAGGCGCCGCTCGGGCTGAGGAACTCGGTCAGGTCGGTCGGCGGCTCGGTCGCGGTCGAGTACCCGTGGATGTAGGGCTTCGGCAGCGGGATCTTCCGGGTCGGGAAGCTCGTGTCGGTGAGCCCGACCCGATCGAAGACGAACTTCTTCAAGAGGTCCTCGTAGCCCTGGCCGGTCGCCTGTTCGGCGATCAGCCCGACGACGATGTTGTCGGTGTTCGAGTACTCGTAGCGGCTGCCCGGGGTGAAGACGAGGTCGCTGCCGGCGACCCAGTCGACGATCTCCATCGGCGCGACGTACCCCTGCGGATCGTTCTCCGCCTGTTCGAAGAAGCCGTCGGACTTCGTGTAGTCGGGCAGCCCGCTGGTGTGGTTGAGCATCTGCCTGATCGTCACCGCGGACCAGTCGGCGGGCAGGTCCGGCAGCCACTCGCCGATCGTGTCGTCGAGCCCGAGCTTGCCGCGCTGGACGAGCCTCAGGGTGACGGCGCCGTTGAACGCCTTGGCGATGCTGGCGATCCGCATGTGATCGCGCCCGCGGGGCGTGCGCGAACGGCTGATGTCCGAGCGTCCGGCCCGGAGGACCTTCGTGGTCCCGGGCCGGTGCAGCGTCACGATCGCGCCGGGCGGCCCGCCGTCGGCGTCGACGAGCCCCTCGATCCCGCGCTGGACCTGACCCGTCTTCAGCTTCGCCGCCGAGGCGGTCGCCGGCAGCAGGCACGCGGCGAGCGCGATCAGCCCGACCGTCGCGACGGCGGCCGCTCAGCCGAGCTCGAGGTGAGACTCCCTTCGGCGATGTCACGGGGCGGTTCATCGGCGCCCTACTTGATCCTCTTCAGGAACGGCACGACCGTCTTCAGGAACTCGTTCTTCGACGGCGCGGCGCTGATCGGATCGATGTGCGCGTACGTCTCCGTCCGCTCGACCGTCTTCACCCAGCTCTTCGGCACGTCCGACTGCTTCGCGAGCTGCCGGGTCGCGTCGGCGACGCGGCCGCCGCCGAGCGAGGTGTCGAACGAGTACATCGGCAGCCTCACCGAATCGCCGTTGATCGCATGGTCTCCGTAGACGGCCTGCGCGGGGTTGTCGACGCCGTTGTTGATCGCGCCGGCGTCCATCGAGAGCTTCGTCGGGTGGTACCAGGAGGTCCCGTCCTGGCCGACCTTCTGGTTGTCCATGCCGACCTTCTCGGAGAACACCGAGGCCGCCCGCCGGACGCTTCCGAGCTCGCCGTCCTTCCAGCCGCGGGGGTCGCCCGAGGCCGCCAGCTTGCCGATGTGGCTCTGGACCAGCGCCAGGCTCTCGGGGCTCGTGGTCGCGTCGACCGCGTAGCCGTACTGACCGGCGTTGGTGGCGCGGCACCGGCGGCGTCAGGTTCGCCGGCGCGAGCGCCCAGCTGCCGAAGATCGAGAGCTCGTCCGGGTCCTCGATCGCGGCCGTCGAGCCGGTCGCGTTGAAGACGCCGGCGATCCACGGGAACGGCGGCACGAGCGTGATGAACGGCGACGTCGCCGGGTCCTCGAGCTCGTCGACGTTCGGCCTGCGCCTCCTCGGCGGTCGGCAGCGGCCTCGTGGTCGAGCTGTTCGCGCCGGCGCCGTCGATGAAGACGAGGCCCGAGAGCCCCTTCGCGCCAGGCTTCCCGTTGAAGTCCCAGGTCGCGTACGCGGTGGTGATCGAGCCGCCGAGCGAGTGGCCGCCCATCACGACCGTCTTCGCCCGCTTCTTCGCGGCCTTGACGACCTTGCGGGTGTCGTGAACCGCGACGTTCATGCCCCAGCTCTTGGCGAACTCGGTCTCCTCCGTCGTCTTCGGGACGAAGTGCGGCGAGATCGAGGAATCGGAGATCCAGCGCGAGGTAGTAGTCGAAGACCTCCTCGTTGGAGATCTCGCCGTTCGCGTACTGCTCGAGACGGGAGTGGTCCTCGAGCAGGTTCTCGCGACGCTCGATCGCCCAGACCTGCCAGCCCTTCAGCTCCTTGGTCAGCGACTTCGCGAAGGGGCCGAAGAAGGTGCCGCCCGCCGAGGTGCCCGGGTTCAGCACGAGGACCTTCTCGGCCTTCGGAGATCCGTACTTGACGATCCGCACCTTGTTGAACTTCTCCGGCGTCCCGGGCGCCTTGAAGCCCGTCGATCGTCGACACCCTGGGCTTGGCGGCGTTCGCGGCGCTCGCGCCGATCGCCATCAGCGCGCCGGCCAGAGCCAGGACGATGCCGAGACCCCAGAGTCCTCGCCTGCACGAATTCATCGACTCGATCTCCTCAAATCCGCTGACCGGGCCGGGATGGCCTGGCTCTCACCCCAACACCCTATGGGGCCGGAAAGTTGTGGGTGGATCACGGGGCACGCCCGCGACCTGCGGTGATCCTCGTGCCGGCTTCCCCGGCGAGAATCGCTGCCGCGTCCTCGAGGGCGCCGATCGCGGCGGGCCGGCCGGTGCGCTCGGCGAAGCGGCAGGCGGCCTCCGCCTTCGGGCCCATCGTGCCGGCGGCAAGATCGAGCTCGCGCAGCTCGGCGGCGCTGATCTCGCGGATCGGCCTCGCCTCCGGCTTGCCCCAATCGGCCTCGACGGCCGCGACGTCGGTCAGGAGCAGCAACGCGTCGGCGCCGAGCTCGCGCGCCAGCAGCTCGGTCGCGAGGTCCTTGTCGATCACGGCTTCGACGCCGCTGAGGAGACCGTCGTCGGCTGCCTCGACCGGAATGCCGCCGCCGCCCGCACAGACGACCACGACACCTGCGTCGACGAGCAGCTGGATCGTCGCCAGCTCGAGGATCCGCTGCGGCTCGGGCGAGGGAACCACCCGGCGCAGCCCCTCACGGTCAGGAGCCATCGTCCAGCCGCGCTCCGCCGCAAGGCGGGCCCCGCGGTCGCGGTCGAAGACGGGCCCGATCGGCTTCGTCGGGTTCCCGAAGGCGGGATCGTCGCCGGCGACGAGCACCTGGGTGAGCAGGGTCGCGACGCGGCGGCCGCCGAGCGCGTTGGTCAGCTCCTGCTCGATCAGGTAGCCGATCTGGCCTTCGGTCTGGGCGCCTAGTACGTCGAGCGGGTACGGCTCCGCCCCTCCGTATGCCTCGGCCTGGAGCGCGAGGAAGCCGACCTGGGGCCCGTTCCCGTGGGTGACCACGAGATCGCAGTCGGCGGCGATCGCGGCAATCGCCTCGACTGCATCGCGGACATGCCGGCGCTGGACCCCGGCGTCGGGGTCCTCGCCGCGGCGCAGCAGCGCGTTGCCGCCGAGTGCGATCACGACCAGCATCGCTTGGTTCTACTACGCGCGGGGCCGCGGCAGCTCGGACGCGGGCGCCGCGGGCCACCGGGGCATAGGCTTGGGGCGATGAGACGCATCGTTGTGATGGGTGCAGGCGGGCGCGACTTCCACGACTTCAACGTCGTCCTCCGCGACGATCCCGAGGTCGAGGTCGTCGCCTTCACGGCGACACAGATCCCCGGCATCGACGACCGCATCTACCCGGCCTCGTTCGCCGGGCCCCGGTATCCGGACGGGATCCCGATCGTGCCCGAGGAGCGGCTCGTGTCACTGATCGAAGACGAGCGCGTCGACGAGGTGATCTTCGCCTACTCCGACGTCTCCTACGAGTACGTCATGCACAAGTCCGCGCAGGTGCTCGCGGCCGGTGCCGATTTCCGGCTGATCGGGCCCCGCGCGAGTGCGATCGGAGCCTCGGTGCCGGTGATCGGCGTCTGCTCGGTCCGCACCGGCGCCGGCAAGAGCCAGACGAGTCGCGCGATCGGGCGGATCCTGATCGAGCGGGGGCTGCGGGTCGGGCTGATCCGCCACCCGATGCCGTACCACGACCTCGAGGCGATCGGCGTGCAGCGATTCGAGACGCTGGCCGAGATCGACGCCTCGAATCCGACGATCGAGGAGCGCGAGGAGTACGAGCGGCCGCTCGAGGCCGGGATGCTCGTCTACGCAGGCGTCGACTACGAGGGGATCGCGGCGCTCGCCTCGAGCGAGGTCGACGTGATCATCTGGGACGGAGGCAACAACGACCTGCCCTTCCTGCGCACCGACCTCTTGTTCGTCGTCGCCGACCCGCTGCGGCCGGACGACGGGCTCGCCTTCCACCCCGGCGAGGCGAACCTGCGGCTCGCCGACGTCGTCGTGATCAACAAGCTCGACAGCGCGGATGCCGATCAACTCGCGCGGGTCCGGGCCTCGATCGCCGAGGCGAATCCGGGGGCGGGCGTGATCGAGGCCGAGTCGCCGGTGACGCTCGCGGACGGCCCCCCGCTCGCGGGAGCGAACGTCCTCGTCGTCGAGGACGGTCCCTCGATCACTCACGGCGGCATGCCCTACGGGGCGGGCACGGTGGCAGCGCGGCAGGCCGGCGCCGTTCCCGTCGACCCGCGCCCGCACGCGGTCGGCTCGATCGCCGAGACCTTCGCGCGCTTCCCCCACATCGGCCCGGTCCTGCCGGCGATGGGTTACTCGGCCGAACAGCTGCGTGATCTCGAGGCGACGATCGAGGCCGTCGAGTGTGAGGCGGTGGTCGCCGGCACTCCGATCGACCTCGCCCGTGTGGTCGACAGCAGCCGCCCGATCCGCTCCGTCGGCTACGAGCTGCGGCAGGTCGGCGGCCCACCGCTGGCCGACCTGCTGACGCGGTTCACCGGCGCGGCTTCCTGACGACACCCGGCGTCGGGCGGATCGGGGGAGCCTCCGCCTCCACCGCTTCGGCGATCGCGGGGGTCGGGCCCCAGTTGACCGGCGCCAGCCTGCGCAGCATCGCCTCGGCGATGTCATGTGCGTCGACCTCGTACCGCTCGAGGGCGACGTCCTGCCTGAGACAGCTGATCTTCTTGGTCGCGTGCATGTCTGTAAGAGCAACGCGTCAGCACCTGCCCCGTCAGTGGGTATCTCCGGAGTTCGTACGGAGTGGCAGGGCAGCGCTCGCCGCCCAGCCGTACGCTGCAGCCGTGAGCGCCGTCTCCGAGGGAGAGACCGAAACCGTTGTCGTCATCGGGGATGACGACCTCAGCGACGAGGTCGCGCGCGCTGTCGAGTCCGCCGGCGGGTCGGTCGAGCGGCTGCCCCGACCGGATGCCGACGAGCTTCGCCGCTGCCTCGAGGCCTGCGAGGCGGGGTCGATCGCCGTGGTCGGCCGCGACGACAGCTTCGTCCTGCGGATGGCGCTGCTGGTCCGCTCGGTCACCGAGGACGTCCCACTGCTGCTGACGATCTTCGACGACGCCACCTCCAGGCACGTCGCGGCGAACGTCCCCAACACGCGCGTGACCTCGCTCGCCGACATCGTCGGCCCCTCGCTTGCCGGCCCCTGCATCGACCCGCGGGGCGCGGCGGTGAGCACCGAGGGGGCCGAACCCGTTCTGCTGCTCGACGAGGACGGCGAGCTGTCCGAGCGAGCGGTGCCGCGTCGCAAAGCCCACCACCTCGAGGCGCTCGCACGTGCCCTGTTCACGCCCTACGACAAGAGCGCGGGCCTGCTCCTGTACGGCGCGATCGGGCTCGTCGCCACCTTCCTGCTCGAGACGATCACCGCCGCGATCGTGCTCGACAACTCGATCGTCGACGCGACCTACGGAGCGGCCAAGACCCTCGTCACGGTCGATCCCAACCTCGACGTCGACAAGGGGCCCGACTGGTACAAGCTCTTCGTCTCCGCGACGATGCTGGTCACGCTGGTCTCCGCCGCCGCGTTCACGGCCGGCCTCGTCAACCGGGTGGTCGAGCGGCGTCTGACCGGTCTCGTCGGACGCCGGGCGATGCCGCGACGCGACCATGTCGTCGTCGTCGGCCTGGGCCAGGTCGGGATGCGGCTCTGCCTGCTGCTTCGGAGCTGCGGCATCCCCGTCGTCGCCGTCGAGCAGGACGAGGAGAGCCGGAACATCGGTCTCGCCCGCGAGCTCGGCCTGCCGCTGGTGATCGGGCGCGGTTCCGACCACTCGTTGATGGGCCGGCTCTCGCTCAGCCGCGCGCTGGCGGTCGCCGCAGTCACCGCCGACGACCTCGAGAACATCACCACGGCGATGACCGCGCGCGGGATCGAGGAGGACATCCGGGTGGTGATCCGGGTCGGCGACGGCGAGGTCGCGAACGAGACCCGTTCGCTGCTGACCCTCGGCGTCGTCCGCGACGTGCACCGGATCGCCGCCGCCCTGATCGCCTCGATGGCTCTGGGCGAAAAGGCCGAGAGCGTCGTCTGCCTCGGCGGAGAGACTCATCTCCGATTCGGCGACGGCCGCCTGGAAGAAGTCGAGCTCCAGACGCTCGCCGAGTAGCGCGGGGGTCGTCCCCCGATCAGCGGAGGGGTCAGCGGAGGGGGAGGGATTCGAACCCTCGGTACGCCGAAAAGACGTACAACAGTTTTCGAGACTGCCGCATTCAACCGCTCTGCCACCCCTCCTGGGGCGCTCTGGGAGCGCGGCCGGGAAGGCTAGCGCGAGCGGGCGGCGCGATGGCCGGCGCGGCTCATCCGAACAGGATCACGAGCACCGTGGCGACGCCGAGCGCCGACCCCGGCGGCCGCCAGCAGGCTGACGGCGCCGCCGCCGAGCTCCGCGTAGCCGCCGCGGGCGAGCGCCCTGTCGACGGCGACCGAGCGGCGGCTGCCGAGGCCGATCATGACCAGCCCGTAGACCGCGAAGAGGACGCCGAGCGCCACGTACGGCCAGTGGCGACTGGCGTCGCTGAGCTCGGGCACGATCCGTCCGACGCCGACGCCGACTGCGAGCGCCGTCAGCCCCGTCCGCCACCAGGCGAGCAGGGTGCGCTCGGCGGCGAGGCGGGTGCGCCTGGATGCATCCTCCGCCGGGTCCGGCTCGATCGCGCGATCGCTCACCGGACGATCCTATGGCCCGCGGCGGACCGCTTATGCCTGGAGCCGGCCCTCGATCGCGTAACGGAGGATCGCGACGACCTGCTCGGGCTCGCGGCAGGTCGCGAGTGCCGCCCGGTCGACCTCCTTGAGCGCGTGGTCGTGCTCGGGCGGGTGCAGGGTGATCAGCGGCGTCCCCAGCGCCGCCGCCTGGCCGGCGTCGAAGGCGGCGTTCCACTGCTTGTACTTCTCGCCGAAGCGGACGACGACGATGTCGGCCTCGCGCAGCAGCGTCTGGGTGCGGACCGCGTTGAGGCCGGCGCCCTTGTGGTCGTGCCAGAACTTGTCCTGCTCGGGCCCGAGGATCTCGACGCCGCAGTTGTCGCTGGCGCCGTGGTCGGTGACCGGCGCGGTCAGCTCGACCGGCAGCCCGGCGCTCTCGACACCCTCGGCGATCCGCTCGCGCCAGTCGCTGTGGATCTCCCCGGCCAGATACACGTTCCAGATTCGATCGCTCATCCCGCTCCTTCGTCGGTTCGATTCGGCTTGCAGCGAGGCTAGAGGAGGCCGTTTCGGGCCGCATATGCGGCGGCCGCGGCGCGGGAGGGCAGGCGCAGCTTCGTGCGGACGTTGGCGACGTGGCGGTGAACCGTGTGCGGGCTGAGCACGAGCCGCTCGGCGATCTCGCGGTCGCTGAGCCCCTGGGCGACGAGCCGCAGCACCTCCAACTCCCGTGGTGAGAGGTCCGTTTCGGGTGATCCCCCCTCCCCCTCCGCTCGCGACGGTCACCGGCGTCGGCCACCCCGAGCGACTCGAGCACCACCGTCGCGAGCCCGTCCGCGTCGCCGCGCCACGGCAGGTGCTCGTTGCCGTCGAGGGCGACGAAGGTCGCCCCCGGAATCCGGGCCGCGAGATCGCTGCCGAGCTCGAACGGGATCGCGCGGTCGTCGCGCCGGTGCGCAACGGTGGTCGGAACGCGAACCTCGGGCAGGATCGCGCGTGCGTCGAGCGCGTACACGGTCTCGAGCGAGCGCGCCGCCGTCTCCGCCGGAGCGGAGGCACGCTGGAAGGCGCTGAACGCCTGCCGCTCCTCTCCCGACGCCGTCGGCATGAAGACGTCGGCGAGCACCCGCGAGCCGAGGCCCCAGTGGCCGCGGACCACCGAGAGCAGCGCCTCACGCGCCTCCGGATCGGCGATCTCGGCCCCGTTCGCATAAGAGCCGTAGAGGAAGAGGCTCGCGAAGACCTCCGGCCGGGCGGCGGAGACGGTCGCGGCGACCGGGCCGCCCGAGGAGCCGGCGAAGGCCGAGAGCGGACCGAGGCCGAGGCGGCCGACCGCGTCTGCGACGGCGCCGAGGACGTCGGCCTCCGCCTCGATCCCCTCCGGAATCGAGCCGCCGTCGGCGGAGAGGCCGGTGCCGGGCCGGTCGTAGCGAACCACGGTGCGGTGCCTGCCCAGCCTCTCGACGAAGGCACGGAACAGCGGATCGTTCCAGTCGAGGTCGAGGTGGCTCATCCACCAGCCGCCCATCAGGAGCGGCGGCCCCTGGCCGGACGTCGCCCAGGCGATCCGCCCCAGTTCGTGCTCGAGAAAGCGGATCGACTGAGCCGTCATGCGGGAAGCGTAGCCGCGTCGATGGCCGGTTCCGGCAGGGCGGAAGTTGGCCGGTTCGGGGGAAGAAACGACGCCGCTGGGGCGGTGAGATGGCTGCACACCACGAGCAAGGAGAAGCACGATGCTGGAACTGCAGACACGACTCGAGAACTTCAGCCCCGCCGACAGCGCCCATCGACGGGCCCTCGCCGCGGCCGAGGTCAAGGGCAACGCGTTCAGCGCAGCGATCTACGAGCCGATGCTGTCGCTCGGCGAGCGACGCGGCATGGCGAGACGCCGACGCGAGCTGCTCGCGAGAGCCACGGGGCGGGTGCTGGAGATCGGCGCCGGCACCGGCCTCAACCTCGATCACTACCCCGATCATGTCGAGGAGGTGGTCCTGGCCGAGCCGCAGGCGGACATGGCGGCGCGAATCGAGGCGAAGCTGGACAGCCGTTCGGCGACCGCGCCTGCCGCGCGGCTCGTGACCGCGCCGGCCGAGCGGCTGCCGTTCGAGGACGGCTCGTTCGACACCGTCGTCTCGACGATGGTGCTCTGCACCGTCAACGGTCTCGACGCTTCGCTCGACGAGATCAGGCGCGTCCTCGCGCCGGACGGCAAGCTCCTGTTCTGCGAACACGTCCGCGCCGACTCCGGGCTGCTCGGACGGGCGCAGGACCTGCTCGCACGGCCGTGGGCGGTGTACGCCGACGGGCTGCCGTTGCGACCAGGACACGATCAGCGCAATCGCCCGCAAGCTGACCCTCGGCGAGACACGGCGTGAGCGCTGGCGCGGGATGCCCGCCCTGGTGCGTCCGCTCGTCGTCGGCGAGGCGACCGCCTAGCGCCGACGACGACACGCGGCCGATGCGGCCCGGCAGGACCCCGAGCGGTCTGCCGGGCCGCGGACGTTGCGCCGGCGCGGGATAATCCCCGCGATGGACCGCTCGATCGCACTCCGCGCCGGCCTCGTTCAGGCCGGGCTCGTCGCGGCCGTCTCGATCGTCCTGGCGCTGGCGCTGCCGCATTCGTTCTTCGAGGACTGGGGCTGGGTCAGCGGGCCGCTCGCCTGGGTCCTCTGCGCGCTCGGGACCGCGCGCATCCTCGGCCTGCCGGCCGCTTCGACGCTGCTGGGCGCGGTGCTGGCCGGTCTGCCGAGCGTGCTCGCGGTCGTGATCGGGATCCACTGGCTCGGAGCCCTGTTCGCGGTGATCCTGTTCGCGCTCTGGTGCGGCTTCCAGGCGGCGTCGCCGGCAGCGACGGACGCCGGCGGAGCCGGTGGCGGCATGAGCCCCGAGGTCGATCGCGAGCGCCTGGCGGAGCTGACGCGGGCCGAGCAGGCGACCTTCGCCGAGCGCCACCCGCGCTCGCGCGAGCTCTACGAGCGCGCCCAGAGACTCGCTGCTCGGGGGCGTGCCGATGAGCTGGATGATGAGCTGGGCCGGCGGGCACCCGCTCTTCTTCGAGCGCGCCGAGGGCGCGCGGATCACCGACGTCGACGGCAACGAGCTCGTCGACCTCTGCCTCGGCGACACCGGCGCGATGGCCGGCCACGCCCCGCAGGCGACGACCGACGCCGTCGCGGCGCGGGTCGCGAGCGGGACGACGACGATGCTCCCCTCCGAGGACTCGATCGCCTGCGGCGAGGAGCTGAGCCGCCGCTTCGGCCTCGACCGCTGGCAGCTGACGCTCTCGGCGACCGACGCGAACCGGTTCGCGATCCGGATCGCGCGCGGGCTCACCGGCCGCTCGAAGATCCTCGTCTTCAACTACTGCTACCACGGCACCGTCGACGAGATCTACGCGACGATCGGCGCCGGCGGCGAGGTCGTCGCCCGCGAGGGCAACGTCGGCCCGCCGGTCGATCCGGCCGAGACGACGCGAGTGGTCGAGTTCAACGACGTCGAGGCGCTGAAGCGCGAGCTCGCACACGGCGACGTCGCCTGCGTGCTCGCCGAGCCGGCGCTGACCAACATCGGGATCGTGCTTCCGGACCCCGGCTTCCACGCGGCGCTGCGCGAGGCGACCCGCGAGACGGAGACGCTGCTGATCATCGACGAGACGCACACGCTCAGCGCCGGCCCGGCCGGCTGCACCGGGGCCTGGGGCCTCGAGCCCGACATGCTGACGATCGGCAAGGCGATCGCCGGCGGCGTTCCGGCCGGCGCCTTCGGGATGGACGCCGCGACCGCCGCCCGGGTGATCGACGACCCGACCGCGGACATCGAGGACACCGGCGGCGTCGGCGGCACGCTCGCGGGCAACGCGCTGACCGCGGCGGCGATGCGGGCGACGCTCGAGAACGTGCTGACCGAAGAGGCGTTCGAGCACATGCTCGCCCTCGGCGAGCGGCTGCGGCTCGGGGTCGCCGAGGGGATCGAGGCCGCCGGCCTGCCCTGGCACGTGGTCGGCCTCGGTGCCCGCGCCGAGTACCGGTTCTCGCCCGAGCCGCCCCGCAACGGCGGCGAGGCCGCGGCGATCGGCGACGCCGGGATCGAGGAGTTCATGCACCTCTACGCGCTCAACCGGGGCGTCCTGATCACACCCTTCCACAGCATGGCGCTGTGCTCTCCCGCGACCAGCGAGGCCGACGTCGACCGCCACACCGAGGTCTTCTCCGAGTCCGCGGCGCTGCTCGCGGGCGCCTGACCGGCCCGCCCGCGGGCCCCTCAACCCGGCCCCGTTCGGGCCCGGTGATCTAATCTGCCGCGGGCCACGGAGAGGTGGCCGAGTGGCTTAAGGCGCACGCTTGGAAAGCGTGTGGGCGGAGTGATCTGCCTCGTGGGTTCGAATCCCACCCTCTCCGCTGACGCCGCCCCGGCGGCGTCAGCTCAGGTCCGAGATCGCCTTCAGGAGCAGCCAGACCCCCGCCGCACCGGCGAGCACGGCGACCAGGGTCCACGAGTGGGTCGACAGCCAGTCCCGGAACCGCTCGAGCGTCGCCTTGACTCGATCGGGGCGGACGAAGAGCACCGCCGCCGGGATCTCGATCAGGAGAAGCGTGCAGACGGCGCAGATCAAGACCGCGAGCACCTGGCCCGCGGTGGTGCCGCCGGAGTCGGCGATCAGCTTGATCGCGCCGAGATAGCCGGGCGAGAAGACGTACATCAGGAAGCCGAGGACGAACGCCCACTTGACGCTCGTAGCCGCTCTGTCCGAGAGCCGGGCGATGCGGCCGCCGCCATCTCCCGGCTTCGGCTCGCGCGGCGGGTGGGCGCGGCGCCGCCACGCCCAGGTTGCGAGCGCGAACAGGCCGAGGCCGAGGAGGAGATCGACCGCACCGCTCGTCGAGCGGCTGTCGCCCTGGGTCGCGCCCGAGGCGCTGAGTACGAGCAGCACGCCGATGCCGACTCCCGACCGCAGCAGCCGCAGCCCCGGCCAGGAACCCGAGTACGAGGCGCTTGCGGGTGCTCGGCCGTGAGCAGCAGGATCAGGGCCAGGATCGCCGGCGGGTTGAGCGCCGCCGCGAGCGCCAGCGGGATCGCCTGCGGGAGGGCGCTCACGTGCGATGGCGGCGGCAGCGGTCATGCGCACCGATCTTCGGCGGCGGCCGCGCCGCGGCGCATCACACGAATCGCACTAAGCGCCCCGCGGCCGGGTCCGCTTTGCCGAGCGCGACCACGCCGCAGGCAGGGAGTGCCGGCGCGGAGTCGAACACCTGAAGTGCGCAGGGTCGTTTCGCCCTGCCCCCATGTCAATGAGGACTTCGCTCGACAGCCCGAGGCAGGGCACAACGGACAGGCAGGGCTTCCGGCCGCTCGGCGGCGGGCGCAACGCGATCGCCGGCGGCGCCGCCGAGCGCCCTCCCCCGCGACGCCGGCCCCCGCGGCCGAAGTCGCTCACGACTTCAACAACATCCTCTCGGTGATCCTCTCCTGCGCGAGCGAGCTGGCCGGGACGGGGCTCGATCCGCGCCAGCGACAGGGGGTCGACGAGATCGTCGCTGCCGCGACCCGCGGGGCCGGTCCTGACCCGCGAGCTGATCGACCGAGCTCGCGGCTGCACCGTCGCGCCGGCGATCGCGCCGGTCGACGTCGAGGCGGCGATCGCCTCGATCGGCCCGATGCTGAAGCGAACCGCCGGGCCCGGCGTCGTCGTCGTGCCCGAGACGAGGCCCGGTCTCCCCCGCGCGCTCTGCGACCCCGACGACCTCGAGAAGGCCCTGCTCAACCTCGCCGCCAACGCTCGCGACGCGATGCCGGCCGGCGGCGAGCTGCGGGTCCGCGCCGAGGTCGCGACCGTCGGCGCCTCGGACCCGTCGCTCGCGCCCGGGTGGTACGTGCGCATCGACGTCGCCGACAGCGGCGCGGGGATCAGCCCCGAGGTCCTGCGGCGTGTCGCCGAGCCCTACTTCTCGACCAAGGCCGGGCACGGGAGCGGCCTCGGCCTTCCGGCCGTGTTCCGGCGCGGCCCGCGCCGCCGGCGGCGACGTCCGGATCTCGAGCCGGCCCGGCCACGGGACGACGGTCAGCGCTGATGCTCCGCGCGGCGCGGGCGGACGGCACGCCGCTGGCGCTCGGCGCCCGCTGACCGCAGCGCCGGCGGCGACTGCGACCGCGCCTCAGCGGCGCGCCCGGAAGAAGTCCCGCAGCTGCGCCGCCGCCTCGTCGGCGCGCAGACCGGACTCGACCAGCGGCCGGTGGTTCAGGTGCGGATCGGCGACCACGTCGAGGACCGAGCCACAGGCCCCGGCCTTCGGGTCGGGCGTCGCGAACACGACCCGCGGGATCCGCGCCAGCACGATCGCCCCCGCGCACATCGCGCACGGCTCGAGCGTCACGTACAGCGTCGTGCCGGGCAGGCGCCAGCCGCCGAGCGCCTCGGCGGCCCTGCGGATCGCCAGCACCTCCGCGTGGGCGGTCGGGTCGAGGGCGCGCTCGCGCTCGTTGCCCGCCCGGGCGAGAAGCTCGCCGTCGCGGGCGATCACGGCCCCGATCGGGACGTCGCCGGCCGCGGCCGCAGCCGCGGCCTCCTCCAGCGCGACGCCCATCAGCTCGTGGTCCTGCGCCTCGCTTGGCCCGGAGGTGGGACGATCCATTCCGCAAGTATCGAGGGGCGCGGCGTGATCGGGGCGGCAACTCCTTGGCACCGCACGTGTTGAGAACCCTGATGACGCATTTCCCCCGGAACCAGACCCGCCCCCGTCACCGGCTCGCGGCCGCGCTCGCCGCCTTCGCCGCGATCGGCGTCGCGGCGCTGCCGGCGTCCGCCGCAAGCGGCTCCGGAGCCACGGCGACATCGCGGCGGGCAGGCGGCCGGCGCGCCCGCCGGCGAGCAGCTCGAGCGGCTCGGCCCGGGCCGGCAGGTCGTCGCGGGCGAGGTGATCGTCGCCTACGAGGACGCGCCCCGAGGCGCCGAGCGTGGTGCACGTGCCCGACGGCGAGAGCGTGCGCTCGACGCTGGCCGAGCTGCGAGACGATCCTGCGGTCCGCTGGGCCGACCCGAACCCGGTCGCAACGGTCGCCGGCGGCTGGGTGCCGGACGACCCCGGCAAGAGCGGGCCCGAGGGCGGCTGGCAGAAGGACCAGTGGAACTTCCTCGCCGCCGCCGGCCGAGTCGAAGCCCTGCACCGAGACCCGCCCCTGCGGCATCGACGCTCCGCGGGCGTGGAAGCTGCTGCGCAAGTCCGGGCACCCGGACGGCCGGCGTGCGAAGGGCAAGCGCGGGCCGATCGTCGCCGTCGTCGACACCGGCGTCGCCTACCGCGACAAGGGCAGCGCCTACAGCCGCAGCCCCGACCTCGGAGCCCGCACGTTCGTCGATGGCTGGGACTTCGTCAACGACGACTCGATCCCGCTCGACCGCAACGGGCACGGCACCCACGTCGCCTCGACGGTCGCCGAGGCGACCGACAACGGCCGCTACGTGACCGGGCTCGGTGACGGGCTCCGGATCATGCCGATCCGGGTGCTCGACGGAGGTGGGGCGGGCAGCGCCGCCGACGTCGCCCGCGGGAATCGACTTCGCGACCGAAGCACGACGCCAAGGTGATCAACCTGAGCATCGAGTTCGCGCCCGCCTTCGACAGCTGCGAGAGCCTGCGGGTGGTCTGCGAGGCCCTGCGCAAGGCGCGCAAGGCCGGCATCTTCGTCGTCGGCGCCGCCGGCAACGCCGCCCTCCCCCACGCTCAGATGCCCGGCCGCAAGGCCTACGCGGTCGCCTCGAGCACGATCCGGGGCTGCATCTCGCGCTTCTCCAGCCGCGGCGAGGACGTCGACATCACCGCCCCCGGCGGCGGAGTCGATGCGCCCGGGGCCGGCAGCCAGTGCGAGGCGCACGGGCGCGGGCCGGGGATCGTCCAGCTCACGCTCACCCTCCGGCAGCAGCAATGCGACCGGCTTCAACGACTTCGGCTACCCGCACTACGAGGGCACCTCGATGGCGGCCCCGCACGTGAGCGCGGCGGGCGCGCTCGTGATCTCGAGCAGGATCCTGCGGCAGAAGCTCGGCCGCAAGCCGAAGCCCGATGAGATCGAGACCTGGCTCGGCTGCGCCGCGCGACCGCCGTTCGACCCGGCGGCGGCGCCGCTCTACGGGGTCGGGCTGCTCGACCTCGGTGCCGCGCTCGACCGCCGCACCGCCTGCCCCGAGCTCAAGAGCTGACGCCGGTAACCGGGCACGCCCACCGGGCCGGCCGGCCCGGCTCAGAGCTTGGTCGCCCCGATCACGATCGAGGCGATCAGGCAGACGACGAGGATGGCCATCGCGACGGTCCAGATTCGAGGCATGGCGCGATCCTAGCCGTCCGGCGGCGGCCGTCCGGCGTCCCGACGGCGCCGGAAGTAGGCTTCACGCATGGAGAGTCGGGGGAACGACTCCGGAGCGCGATGACGGCGTCACCCGCCGGCGCCTGCTTCAGCAGGGCGTCGGCGTCGGGGCTGCGCTCGCCCTCGGCGGCGCCGGGACGCTGCCGGCCCTCGCCGACGGGCTCTCGCGACAGGCCGGCGCGGGCGCCGCGCTCGGCTTCCGCTCCCTGACCGACGAGATCCGGCTCCCCGACGTCCCCGTCGACGGCAACCTTCCGAGATGGCTCCGCGGCGTCCTGCTGCGCAACGGCCCGGGCCTGTTCGAGATCGGCGAGCAGAAGCTCAACCACTGGTTCGACGGCCTGGCGATGCTGCACGCGTTCGCGTTCGGCGACGGCCGCGTCTCCTACGCGAACCGCTTCCTGCGCTCCAGCGCCTACGTCGCCTGGAAGCGGCACGGGGTCATGAAGTACTCGGAGTTCGGCACCGACCCGGACCCGTGCCGGGCGATCTACAGCGGCGTCTCGACCCTGCCCGTGCTCGGAGCGGTCCCGAACGCGAACGTCTCGATCGAGCAGCTCGCCGGGCGCTTTCAGGCCCACACCGAGATCCCGGTCCCGGTCCGCTTCGCCCCCGACAGCCTGCGCACCCTGGGAGTCGACATCGAGGTGCCGAACGGCAGGCTCGGCACCGCCCACCCCCATCACGACCCGCGCACCGGCGAGCGCTTCAGCTACGAGATCGAACTGGTGCCGCCGTCGGGCATCCGCGTCGTCAGCGAGCGCCGCGGATCGCGGCGCGAGCTGGCCTTCATCCCCCAGCCGCGCCCCGGGTACCTGCACTCCTTCGGGCTCACCCGCCGCTACGCGATCGTCTTCACCCAGCCCTGGGAGTTCGACATCGGCCGCTTCCTCGGCCCCGACCGCGGCCCGATCGCCTCGTCCTTCGTCTGGGACGGGTCGAAGCCCTCGCATCTGATCCTGATCGACCGCAAGCGCGGTGGCGTCGCCGCCGACATCGAGCTCGAGCCCGCCTTCGTCTTCCACCACATCAACGCCTTCGACGACGGCGACCGGGTCGTCGTCGACGTCTGCGCCCATCGCGACAGCTCGATCATCGAGGCCCTGCTGCTGAAGAACCTGCGCAAGGGGCGGCGGGTGCCGCAGGCGACGCCGCGGCGGCTCACCGTCGACCCCGCCCGCGGCACGGTCAAGGCCCGCGACCTCGCCGAGGGCAACTTCGAGCTGCCGCGCAAGGACTACGAGTCGGTCAACGGCAAGCCCTACCGCTATGCGTACGGGATCGGAGTCCGCGAGCCGGCCAAGGGCGGCTTCGTCGACCAGCTCGCGAAGCTCGACATCAAGCGCGAGCAGCAGACCTACTGGTTCGAGCGCGGCTCGCACCCCGGCGAGCCGATCTTCGTCCGCCGCCCAGGCGGCAGTCGCGAGGATGACGGTGTGCTGCTCTCGGTCGTCCTCGATGCCGGCCGCGGCACCTCATACCTGCTCGTCCTCGACGCCCGCGACATGTCCGAGATCGCCCGGGCCTCGGTCCCCCACCACATCCCGTTCGGCTTCCACGGCCTGCACACCCGCGGAGCCTGAGCGGGCCTCGTCTCAGGCCGGGTTGGCCTCGGCCCAGTCGGCGATGCGGCCCGAGCCGGCGATCGTCTCGCCGTCGTCGAGGATCAGGACGGGAACGTCGCTCTGGCCCGTCAGCTCCTCGATCTCGGCGCGCTCGTCGCCGCGGCGGGTCCAGGGCAGCATCTTGTAGCCCCTGACCGCCTTGACCTCGTAGCTGTAGCCCGCCTTGTCGAGCGCGTGGCCGGCCTTGCCGCAGGGATGGAACGGGGCAGCGTGCGTCTTCTGACCGCAGGTGTAGAGGACCATGCCGCGATTCTCGCACCCGGACTCGGGAATTGCGAGCCGCGCGCTCGCCCGGTCAGGACTCGGCCGCGATCGGCTCGCGCTCCCAGTCCACCGCGTAGACGCGGTGCGCTCCGGTCAGGCCCTTGAGCTCCAGCTCGCGACCGTCGTCGGTGGCGAAGCGACTCCCGCACGACTCGTGCAGGGCGCTCGAGATCAGCAGCTCGCCGCCGCGCGCCTGGGCGGCGATCCGGGCGGCGAGGATGACGCTGCGGCCGAAGAAGTCGCCTCCCTCCGCGATCACCTCGCCGACGTGCATGCCCATCCGCACCCGGATCAGCTCGTCGGCCTGGACGTCGCGGCCGGCGAAGTCGCGCTGCACGTCGACGGCGAAGGCGAGCGCCGCGGCGGGGTCGGAGAAGGCGAGCATGAACCCGTCGCCCTGGTTCTTGACCTCGTAGCCGCCGTGCTCGTCGAGGCGGGAGCGGAAGACCGAGTTGTGCTCGCGCAGGATCTCGACCCAGCGATCGTCGCCGAGCCGCTCGGTCATCAGGGTCGAGTTCTCGATGTCGCTGAACAGGATCGTCACCCGGCCCTCGGCCGAAGCGACCGCGCCGAGGTCGGGGCGCTCGCCGGAGACCGCGAGGGCGACGCTGTCGATCGAGGCGTTGACGTCGACCCCGGCGACGCCCTGGGCCTCGAGCCGCATCCGCACGCAGCGTTCGACGAGCTTGCGCATGCCGAGCTCCTGCCCCTCCTCGAGCGCGAGCGAGAGCACCTCGAAGGCGGACTCGCGGTCGCCGGCGCCGTCGCGGTCGAGCAGGACGCGGCCGATCCGGCTGCGGATGTCGGCCCGCATCGGCCTGTCGCCCATCCGCTCGGCGATCGCGAGGCCGTTCTCGAGATAGGCGATCGCCTTGTCGAGCTCACCGACGGTGGCGCACATCGAGCCGAGGTAGCGGTCGATCGGGCCGAGCGAGGCAGCGGCCCGGCCGACGACCACGACCTCGCCCGAGTACTCCTCGAGCAGGCCGAGCAGCTCGCGGCAGCCCTCGACGTCGCCGAGGGTCGCGGCGGCGTCGGAGATCCGCGAGAGCCCGGTCAGCCAGTTGGCGTCGCGGGGGAAGCTCGAGAAGCCGCGCGCGGCCAGCGGCTCGTACTCGATCCGGGCCTCCTCGAGCCAGCCGGCGTCGACGAGGAAGCCGATCAGCGCCAGCCGCCAGGCCGGGATCCCGGGGTAGCGCTCGACCATCGGGCGGACCGACGGCAGCATCTCCTCCGGGCTGCCCTCGAGGCTGTGCAGGGTCGCCATCTGGATCGTGTGGAACTGGACCGAGAGCGGCTCCTGGGCGAGCGCGCCCTGCCTGGCGGCCTCGCGCGAGTACTCGCGCGCCTCGGCGAAGCGACCGCGGATCATCGCCAGCGTCGCCTTCACGTTCGGGACGTGCCAGAGGTGGCGCGGCTCCGCGAGCCGCTCGGCAAGCGCCGTGTACTCGGCGAACGAGCGGTCGAAGCCGTCGAGGTCGCCGGCCTGCAGATAGCTCGTCATCCGCAGCCCGTAGCCGCGGATCTCGCTGGTCCGGTCACCGGCCCGGCGCGAGACCTCGATCAGCTCGTCCGCCGCCTCGAGCCGGTCCGGGACGATGCCCGGGCGGCCGACGTCGACGAACTGCTGCATCGCCAGGGCCGGCGCGATCACGGCGTCCTCGCCGACCTCGCGGGCGATCGCGACCGCCTCCTCGACCGCAGGCCGCGACTTCCCGTCGACGTCCTCCCAGAAGAACTCCTGCGCGAGGCCGACGAGCAGCCGCGAGCGCAGCGCCCGGTCGCCGTCGCCGACCGCCTCGAGCGCCTCCTCGAGCAGCGCCGTGATCTCGGGGTCCTTGCTGCCGGCGTCGGAGATCGCGCTCGCCTCGATCGCGGCCTCGGCGAGACCCTCGTGGTCGCCGAGCTCGCGCGCGACCGAGGCCGCGGCGAAGATCATCGGGCGGGCGTCGTTGAAGCGGCCCGAGCGGGTCATCTCCTCGGCCACCTCGAGCCGCAGCGCGAGCTCGTCGCGGAGGGAGTCCGGCGGCATGATCAGCAGGGCCCGCTCGAGGTACTCGGCCGCGTCGGCGTGTGCGAGCCGCGCCGCGGCCTGGCGCCCGGCGCCGAGCGCGAACGCCCGCGCCTTCTCGCTGTAGTCCGGCCCGGCCTCGAGGAAGTGGTGAGCGAGCGCCGGCAGGAACTGGTCGGGGTCGTCCCGGCACTGCTCCTCCAGCGCGAGCCCGGCGCGGATGTGGAGCTCGCGGCGGCGGTCGGCGCCGAGCTCGTCGTAGAGCGTCTCGCGGAAGACCGCGTGCGCGAACTGCATCCGGTCGCCGTCCCGCGGCGCGCGCTCGATGATCCGTGCCGCGCGGGCGTTGTCGAGCACGGCGGCGACCTCGCCCGCCGTCACCCCGTCGCCGCCGGCGACCTTGGTCAGCAGGCCGCGCCCGAAGCTTCGGCCGATCACGGCGGCCGCTTCGAGCACGACGGAGCCGCCGTCGGGAAGCCGCTCGATCCGTCGCCCGACCGCCTCGCGGACCCCGTGCGGGATCTCGCCGTCGCCGCCGGCGCCGCCGCCGCCGTCACCTGCCTGCAGCCGCACGACCTCGCCGACGAAGAACGGGTTGCCGCCGGTCTGCTCGTGGATCCGCTCGACCATCTCGGCCGGGGGACGCGTACCGGTGCTGAGCTCGACGTAGCGGCCGATCGCGTCCGCGCCGAGGCCTCCGAGCGCGATCCTGGTGCTGTTCGGGACCTCCCGCAGCTCGGCGATCGCCTGCTGCAGATCGGGCCTCGCGGCGGCCTCCTCCTCGCGGTAGCCGCAGGCGACGAGCAGCGGGTTGCCGGAGACGCGCCCCGCGAGGAAGCGGAGCAGCTCGACCGAGGAGGCGTCGGCCCAGTGCATGTCGTCGAAGACGAGCACCAGCGGGCGCGAGCGGGAGATGCCGATCAGAAAGCCGGCGACCGCCTCGTAGAAGCGGAACCGGGACTCCTCCCCGGTCAGCGGCGCCGGCTCGCGGACCGACGGGACGAGCTCGCGGATCTCGGGCACGAGCCGGGCCAGCTCGGGGCCGTCGCTGCCGAGCTGCCAGGCGAGGCCGACCGGGTCGACCTCGCGGACGTAGGTGCGGATCGCCTGCGCGAAGGGCCAGTAGGCGGGCGTCGCATCGGCCTCGTGACAGGTCGAGGCGAGCACGAGCGCGCCGCGCATGCGCGCGTAGGTGATCAGCTCCTCGGCGAGCCTCGTCTTGCCGATCCCGGGCTCCCCTTCGATCAGCGCCGCTCCGCCGCGGCCGGCCAGGGCCCGCTCGCCGAGCTCGCGGAGCGCCTCGAACTCCGTCTCGCGGCCGACGAACAGGCCCGCGGCGAGGGCGTCGAGCGGGTTCGCGGCGCGGTCGCGCGCGGCGGAGGAGCCATCCTGGTCGACCGCCTCGATCCTCGAGCGCAGCTCGGAGGCGCGCCGCGGCCGCTCGTCCGGCTGCTTGGCGAGCAGCTCGAGGATCAGATCCTCGAGGTCGGGCGGCACGAGCTCGCTGTGCCGGGACGGGGGCACCGGCTCGGCGCTGAGATGGCCGCTGATGATGCTGACCGGATCGTCGCCGGGGAAGGGCGGCTGGCCGGTGACCATCTCGTAGAGGATCGCGCCGAGCGAGTAGAGGTCGGCGCGCTCGTCGGCGCGGCGGCCGATCGCCTGCTCGGGCGGCAGGTAGGCGGCGGTGCCGACGACCATCCGCTCGACCACCTCGCGCGAGCGGACCGCGCCCGTCGCGAGGCCGAAGTCGCCGAGCCGCGCCCTGCCGTCGGAGTCGAGCCAGATGTTGGCCGGCTTCAGGTCGCGGTGGATGATGCCGCGGCCGTGCGCGTGCTCGAGCCCGGCGGCGATGTCGCCGGCGATGCCGAGAGCGCGATCGATCTCGAGGCGCCGCTCGCTCGCGGTCGAGAGCAGGTCGCCGAGGTCGCCGCCCGGCATGTACTCGGAGGCGATGAACGGCCGCGAGCCGTCCTGGCCGGTGGCGACGACCGGCACCAGGTGACGGTGCTCGCCGAGCTTGCGCATCGCCTCGGTCTCGAGCCGGGCGCGGGCGAGCGCCGTCTCTCCCATGCCCTCGGTGTTGAAGAGCGCGACCGCGGTCAGGGCCCCGTAGCGGTCGTGATCGCGGGTCAGGTAGACGCGCTTGCGGGTCCCCTCGCCGAGGAAGCCGATCACCTCGAAGCGGGCGCCGCCGATCTCGCCCGGAGCGTCGTCGGTGAGCGCGGCGAGCGCCGCCGCGGGGGGCTCGATCGGCATCGGGGCGCCGCCCTCGGCGCCGGCGCCGACGGCGAGCGGAGATCCACAGCTGTCGCAGAAACGGGCCCCGTCACGGTTCTCGTTTCCACACTGCCCGCACTTCATCGAAGATCGAGGATATCCGCGATCCCCGGATCGTTCGCGGCAGCGCCCGGTTCGGCGCCGCTCAGGAGTTGGGGCCGATCAGCAGGCGCCGGTCGGCATCGACGCCCTCGACCGTGGTCCGGCGCCCGTCCGGCCACCAGACCCGGACCGACCGCACCTTGCGGACCGGACCGAGCCCGAAGTAGAGCTCGTAGTGCCCGCTCGAGTAGCGGGAGCCCTCGCTCTGGCCGACCCAGCCGGCCTGGCGCCCGCGGCTCGTCGTGACGAGGACGCGGGCCCCGATCGCCTGGCGGTTGGCGGCCGGCCCGCGCAGCCCGACCTGGAGCCAGTGGCCGGCGTCGGTCCGGTTCTCGTAGACGCGCTTGCGCAGCTCGATCCCGGAGCGCTTGATCAGCGAGACGAGATCGCGGTCGCCGTCCCCCTCCAGATCGATCCAGCTCGAGGTCGCCCACTGGGCCTTGCCGCCCACCTTGACCGCCTCGGTGCGCTTGTAGGTGCCGGCCGGAGTCATCCGGAAGAGGCCGCCGGGGGCGGCGTGGACGTCGAGGTCGCCGTCGTTGTCGAAGTCGACGAACGAGAGCGAGGCGGTCCCCTGGCCGGGCAGACCGACCTCGATGCGGATCGACCGAGCGCAGGGCGCCGCCGCGATTCTCGAGCAGCGAGTTGCCGCCCCTCGAGGCAACGAAGACGTCCGGGTCGAGGTCGCGGTCGTAGTCGCCGATCGAGATCGCGTCGAGCGTCTTGCCGAGCCCGCTCGGGCTCAGCGACTGCGTCCGCACGTACTCGCCGGTCACCGTCTGCCGCGTGTAGACGCGGACCCGGCGGCCGTCGACCGCGATCAGCTCCGGGGCGCCGTTGCGGTCGAGGTCGAGCCAGCGATACAGGTCACCCTCGACGTCCGCGCGCTGCATCAGATCCGAGCTCGAGCCGAACCGGCCCGGCACGTCCTTCTGGTTGTAGAGGAGGGGATGACCCCCCTGGCAGCCGACGAACAGGTCGAGGTCGCCGTCGGTGTCGAAGTCGACGGGCGTCGGCGTAGCGACCGCGGCACTGGCCCTTGTGCAGGTTCGTGCTCGCGATGTCCTCGCGGAAGGTGCCGTCGCCGTTGCCGAAGTAGAGCTCGTCTTCGTTCAGCTCGCTGAGCAGCGAGATGCCGCCGCGCTCGCCGCCGTTGGAGATGAAGACGTCGATCGCTCCGTCGCGATTCCAGTCGGCCCAGGCGACGCCGTGACGGTCGCCGAGGTCGATCGTGACGTCACGGGAGGCCGGCACGGTGCGCCGCGGCCCGAGGAAGATCCGCTGGCGCGGGAACAGCGGATTGACGGAGATGTCGAACGGCAGGTCCATGAACTGCGCGCGGACGATCACCTCGCTGTCGGGCCCGGCGTTGAAGTCGAGCACCTTCGAAGGCGGGTTGGTCGAGGTGTCATTGCGGATGTCGAGCCGCGAGCCGACCGCCTTCTTGATCGCGAAGCCGCGGCCCTGGAAGCGGATGCTGCCGCTGACTCGCGAGGACGGCAGGGTCAGCGGCCCGAGCTTGCGCAGGTCGTGGGTGACGATGTGCGTGTTGCCGTCGCCGTCGACCCAGACGTAGAGGCCGGCGGGCACGACCGCCGGGCTCTTGTACTGGTCGTCGAAGCCCGGGACGTCGGCGGTGGCGCTCAGCTTCGAGCGGTCGAGGCGGGCGAGCAGCTCGCCGTTCTCGGTCGTCAGCAGATTGCCGCGATAGCGGTGGTGGGTGCTGAACATGTCCTGGTCGCCGTCGTCGTCGATGTCGGCGATGCTGAGGTCGTCGAGCTTGACCGAGTTGATCGGCAGCTCCTTCGCCTCGAACTCGGGCGTCGCGGCCGCGGCGGCGAGCGCCGGCACGATCGCGCCGATCAGCGCGAACGCGGCCAGCACCAACAGCGGCGCGCGGGTGCGCCGCCGGCTATGTCCCCTTACGAACGGCATCCGAGGTCCCGAGGTTAGACAGGGACCCGGGCGGGGGCCGCCGCTCGGTGCCGGTTCTCTAGAGTCGGCGACATGTCGAAAGCAACCATGAACACCAACGCAGGTCCAATCGAATTCGAGCTGTTCGACGAGGACGCCCCCAAGACGGTCGAGAACTTCCGCAAGCTCGCGGGCGACGGCTTCTACGACGGCCTCATCTTCCATCGCGTGATCAAGGACTTCATGATCCAGGGCGGGTGCCCGCAGGGCACCGGCACCGGCGGCCCCGGCTACACGTTCGAGGACGAGTTCAACGACCACAAGATCGTGCGCGGAGCGCTGGCGATGGCCAACGCCGGCCCGAACACGAACGGCTCCCAGTTCTTCATCGTCACCACGGACGCCGCGCCCTGGCTCGACGGCAAGCACACCGTCTTCGGCGAGGTCGTCTCCGGGATGGACGTCGTCGACGCGATCGAGGCGGCCGAGACCGGCCCCGGCGACCAGCCCGTCGAGCCTCAGGGCATCTCGACGATCGAGCTCGTCGGACTAGGCTCGACTAGGGCTAGGCGGCCCGCTCGACCGCCAGCTGCCCGCACGCGGCCGCGATGTCGCGGCCGCGGGTGAGGCGGATGGTGGTCGGGATCCGGTGCTCGAGCAGCACCGCCCGGAACTCCTCGATCGCCTCCGGCGCCGAGCCCGTGTAGCGGCCCGGCGTCGGGTTGTAGGGGATCAGGTTCACCTTCCAGGCCTCGCGCGGGCGTAGCTGCTCGGCGAGCACCGCGGCCTGGTTCGGGGCGTCGTTGACGCCGGCCAGCATCAGGTACTCGACGTAGACGCGCTTGCCGCGCTCCTCGCGCCAGCGCAGGCAGGACTGGATCACGTCGCGGAGCGGGTAGCGATCGTTGACCGGCATCAGCTCGGAGCGGACGTCCTCCTCGGCCGAGTGCAGCGACAGCGCCAGCCGGATCCGCGGCCCCTCGGTCGCGAGCCGCTCGATCCCCGGGATCCAGCCGACCGTGGAGACGGTCGTGTGCGAGGTCGCGATGCCGATCTCGGGCAGGTGCTCGGAGGCCTCGATCACCGCGTCGAGGTTCATCAGCGGCTCGCCCATGCCCATGAAGACGAGGTGGTTGACCGGGTCGGAGCGGCGGAAGTGGAGGACCTGGTCGAGGATCTCGGACGCGGTCAGGTTGCGGCCGAACGCCATCCGTCCCGTCGCGCAGAAGTTGCAGGTCAGCGGGCAGCCCGACTGGCTCGAGACGCAGACCGAACGGCGGCCGTCGCGGAAGCGCATCAGCACGGTCTCGATCGGGCGCCCGTCGAGCGTGTTGAAGAGGACCTTCTCGGTGCGGTCGAGGGCGACCGCGGTGTCGGCGGCGACCAGGGTCGAGAACGGGACCTCGGCGCTGAGCTTCGCCCTCAGCTCCTTCGGCAGGTTGGTCATCTCGCCGTAGGAGCGGGCGCCCGCGCAGGCGAACTCCCACACCTGCTTGGCGCGGAAGGGTGGCTCGCCGGCCTCGGCGAGCGTCGTCTCGAGCAGCTTCAGATCCACGGGCCCAGTGTGGCAGCCACGGCGCGGCGGGCCGAAACGACCGGGTACGCCGAGGGGCCTTGGGGGAATCCGGGCTAGAGCAGCTCGCGCGCGGCTCGCTCGGCCGAGGCTCCGTAGCTGCCCCCGAAGAGCGCCGCGTGGACGAGCAGCGGCTGCAGCTGCCAGAGGCCGACGCGCTCGCCGGCCCCTTCCGCGAGCGGCGCCACCTCCTCGTAGGCGTCGAAGATCCGGCCTCCGGCGGCGCCACCGGGCGGGCCGAACAGGCGCAGCATCGCGAGGTCCATCTCGCGGTGACCGCCATGGGCCGACGGGTCGATCAGCCACGCCTCGCCGTGCTCGTCGGCGTGGACGTTGCCCGCCCACAGGTCGCCGTGCAGCCGGGCGGGCGGCTCGGGCGGGCCCGCCAGCGCATCGATCCGCTCGCAGACCGCCTCGACCGCGGCCGCCCCCTCGGGCCGAGATCGCGCCCCGCTCGCGGCAGATCCGCGAGCAGCGGCAACAGCCGCTGGGTCGGCGTAGACCTCGGGCCAGCTCGGGCCGGGGCCGACCTCGAGCGCGAGCGAGCCGATTCGCTGCAGGCCCTCCCCCGCCTCCGGGATCCAGCCGTGCGCGGGAGCGCCGAGCGCGTGCGTGGCGGCGAGGCCGCGCCCGAACCGCTCGGCTCCGCCCGCGCTCGAGCCGGCCCGGCTCCACCCAGCGCAGGGCGAGGAAGGCGGGATCGGCGCCGACCGCGAGGACCTCGGGGACGGGAACCGGCCCCTCCCCCAGCCACGCGAGGCCCGCCGCCTCGGCCGCGTACTCGGCCGGCTCGGCGCCGGGCCTGCGTCTTCACGAAGGCACGCTCGCCGGAGCCCAGCCGCACCTCGAAGGCATCGTTGATGTCGCCGCCCGCGACCGGGCGCGGCGCGTCGGCGAGCGGGCCACCGAGCCCCCGCTCGAGGGCCTCACTCAGCGGCAGCGGCGCGCGGGCGACCGCTCAGCGCGCCCGCTTCTCCGCTTCGGCGGCGATCCCGGCGGCGATGCCCTCGACGACGTTGCGCATCATCGCGACGACGGCGAAGCCGGTTCCCGGGATCTTCGGGCTCGTCTCGAGCACGTAGCTCATCCGCGTGCCGCCGGCGACCGGGCTCAGCTCGATCGTGCCGACGTGGTTCTTGACGGGGACCCCGGAGAGCATCCGGTAGGCGAAGCGGCGCGGCGGGTCGAAGGCGATGATCTCCTCGCGCACGGGCGGGCCCGCGAGGTAGAGGCGGCGGATCGCGCCGAGCCCGTTCGGAGGCGGATCGCCCTCGCGCTCGATCTCGACCTTGCGGAAGCGGGTGTACTCGGACATGCCGCGCAGATCCGCGACCACCTCCCAGACGGTCTCGGGGGGCGCGGACACGGTGCGTGAGAAGTCGAGGGTCGCCATCAGCCGATCATATGGGGAAGATCTCGTCGAGCAGTCCCGAGCAGCCGCGCTCGACCACGTCGAGGACGACCTCGAAGCCGTCGGCGCCGCCGTAGTAGGGGTCGGGAACGTCGAGGTCGCCCGAGGCGGCGGCCTCCCGATCGAAGGCCCGCAGCAGCACCGGCTCGACCTCGGCCTCGGAGCCGACGGCCAGGGCGCGCACGTCCTCGAGGTTCTCACGGTCCATCGCGACGACGTAGTCGTAGTGCTCGAGATCGGCCTGGGAGACCTGGCGGGCGCTGCCCTCGAGCGTGATCCCGCGCCGCGCCGCCGCCTCGGTCGCACGCCGGTCCGGCGGCTTGCCGAGGTGCCAGGAGCCGGTGCCGGCGCTGTCGATCTCGAGCTCCTCGCCGAGACCGCGCTCGGCCGCGAGCGAGCGCATCACGCCCTCGGCCGTCGGCGAGCGGCAGATGTTGCCGAGACAGACGAACAGGACCCGCTTCACGGGAACCGCCTGCGGGGACCGCTCAGGCCGCTGCCGGGGCGGCTGCTGCTCGCGACTCGGCCTCGCCGGCGACGCCGTCCATCAGCCGCCCGATCGCCTGCTTGGTGATGAAGCCGGCGAGCGCGCCCGTGTACGGGAGCTTCGGCTCGATCTCGAGCGCGTATCGCATCAGACAGCCGCCGTTGACGGGCTCGAGCGTGACCGTCCCGACCTGGCTCTTGACCGGGATGCCGGAGAGGACCTCGTAGGAGAACTTGCTGGGCCGGTCATACGCGGTGACGCGCTCGCGGATCGGCGGGCCGAGGACGTGCAGGGCGCGGATCGCGCCGACGCCGTTCGGGGCCTCGTCGCCGGGACGCTCGAGCTCGGCCTTGCGGATCGGCGTGAAGCCGGGGTAGGCGTCGTGGTCGGTGATCGTGTCGAAGACGGTCTCGGGCGGGGCGGCGATCTGCTTGGTCAGCAAGAGGGAAGGCATCCTCTGATCCTTCCAGACCGCTCAGGAGGCTGCGGCCTGCAGCAGCCGCTCGCGGGCGGCCTTGGTGATCGCCCGGTAGCCGCCCTTGGCCTCGTCCCAGTACCAGGCGCTCGCGGGCCGGGTCGGGTCCGGGATCCCGTCCTCGCGCAGCTCGGAGGTCCGGATCCGGTACCAGGTGGTGACCGGGATCTCGTCGACGAGGCGGACGACCTGCGGCCGGCCCGGGGCTGCCGAGCGGTGCGAGGACGCGATCGAGGTCCTTGGGGGTGAGCTTGCGCCCTTCGCGGAGACGGATCGCCGCGACCGAGACGCCCTCGACGCCGTAGGCGACAGCGAGCCGGACGGCCGCGAGGTCGCCGAGCGCGTCCTGGATCGGGCCGGCGGGGACGGGCCCGTCGACCGTGCGGACCAGCGCCGGGACGTGGTCGACGAGCCAGAAGTCGCCGTCGACGTCGCGGCGGAACAGGTCGCCGGTCTGGCGCCAGGCGTCGCCGGGCTCGAAGACGCCGCGCAGGGTGCCGCTGCCGCTCGCGTAGGTCTCGGGGCGGACGCGGGCCAGCAGCATCCCGACCTCGCGGCGGCCGCAGACCAGCGCGAAGCCGTCCTCTCCCTCGAGCAGGCGGCCGGCGATCGGGTCGTAGGCGGCGATCCGGACCTCGGCGCTGCCGGGCAGCGGCCGGCCCTTGCAGCCGGCCTTCTCGCCGGTCAGGTTGACGAGCACGGCCTCGCCCTCGGTCGAGGCGTAGAACTCGACCACCCGCGCGGGCGCGAACCGCTCGCTCACCTTCTTCCAGGTCGAGCGCGGCATGCCGGAGCCGATGAAGAGGCGGACCGGGTGGTGCTTCTCGCCCGGGTGCGGCGGCGCCTCGGCGATCTCGTCGAGCATCGTCCACGTGTAGGAGACGACCGTGGCTCCGTAGCGGCGCACCTCGTCCCAGAAGTCGGCGGCGGGGACGTCCTCGGCGACCGCGAGCCGGGCGCCGCCGGCGATCGCGCCGCCGATCGCCATCAGCAGCGCCGACGGGTGGTAGACGGGCGTGGCGCTGTAGACCGTGTCGAGCTCCGAGAGCGCCGCCGAGGAGGCGGTGCCGAACGCCGACAGCGCCCAGCGGCCGTTCGTGATCCGGTTCGGGCGGGTGCGCTCGCCGGCGCCGGTGAAGAGGATGAAGGCGAGGTCGCCGGCGCGGCCCGGGTTGGCGCGGTACCAGGCCGGGACGATCACCTCGTCGGGATCGATCTGCTCCATGTCGACGAGGCCCCTGGGCAGCTGCGCGCGGTCCGCCGCCGCCGCCGAGCACGTAGACCTGGCGGCCCGTCAGCTGCATCGTCCGCTCGCCGTTCTGGGGGTCGCAGATGATCCTGTCGACCTTGCCGAGCTCGGCCTCGCGCCCGTGGTCGCCGTCGGGCCGCATCAGCACGGCGACCGCGCCGAGCCGGTTCAGCGCCGCGACCGCGGTCAGCGAGCTGGGCCGGGTCTGCATCAGGACGCCGACGTGCTCGCCCTGGCGGACGCCGATCTGGAGCAGGCCGCGGACGACGTTGTCGATCCGCTCGTTGACGGCGGCGCGCGTGTGGCCGCGGTCCTCGAACAGCAGGGCGACGTCATCGGGCGCCTCGCGGGCCTGCTCGTCGATCAGCAGGCCGAAGGAGATCGTCGTGCCGGGGCTGATCCGGCCGAGCCGGTTGAGCCTGCCGAACTGCTCGACGCCGCCGCCGAGCAGCTGCCGGGCGGTCCGGGCCGAGCCGACGGCGGCGCCGGCGAGCGCCTGCGCGGCGCCGAGCCCGGCGCCGGCGGCGAGCTCGAAGCCGGTCCCGATCCGATCGCCGATCCCGGAGTCGTGTGCCACGTCGTCATCCTCGCGCACCGGGCCGACTCCGTCGGGCAGCGGCCCGTCGCCGTCGCGGTGGCGGGCCCAGGCGGCGACCGTCGGCCAGGTCGTCTCGACCGAGGTCGATCCGACGACGAGGCCGAAGTGGCCGGCCGGCAGCGAGCACTCGAAGACCTCCGAGCGGGGCGCCGCGCGCTTGACCGCGCGGACCGTGTGCGGCGGCGCGATGTCGTCGGTCTCACCGACGAAGACGAGCACCGGGCAGCGCATGTCGGCGAGGGTCACGAGCCGATCCTCGATCACGAAGCCGCCGGAGACCATCCGGTTGTGGACGCCGAACTGCTTGACGACCTCGGCCAGCGCCGGGCCCGGCCACGCGACCCAGCCCTCGGCCTCGAGGAAGCGGCGCTGGCGCTCCTTCGGCAGCAGCGCCTCGCGGTCGTGGAGCTGGAGCAGGAACTGGATCCGCTGCCGCAGCGACTTGCCGGGGTCCATCAGCCGGAACCCGGTCCGGCTCGCCCAGGCCGGCAGGGCCGTGCGGGCGAGGACGTTGTCGGCGAGGAAGGCGGCGCCCCGGGTCAGCACCTCCTCGGGCATCCCGAAGGTGAGCGTGCCGCGGGTGTCGACGGGGCTGCCGAAGACGATCACGCTTGCGATCCCGCGGCTGCGGCGGAACGCGGCCGCCTGGTAGGTGAACATGCCGCCCTGGGAGTAGCCGCCGATGTGGACGTCCCGGCCGGTCTCCTCGGCGACCAGGTCGATCGCCTCCGAGACTGCGAGCACGTGGTCGGTGAGCGACCGCTCGAGGCCTCCCTCCTCCTTCTCGGGCGCTCCGAAGTCGACGACCCAGGGATCGACGCCGCCCTCGTGCAGGATCGTGACGCCGCTGCTCGAGGGCGAGACGTCGTAGACGTCGGCGGCGAGCATCATCGGCGGCACGAGGAGGACCGCGGGACCGGCATCGCCGCCCTTCTCCGGCGCGTAGTAGCGGCGCAGCCGGAAGACGGAACGCTCGGCGAAGACCTCGTAGGGCGAGGGCTGCTCGTCCGTCTGCAGGCCGCCGAAGCGGGCCACCTCGAGGGCGTTCTGGGCGGCGGCGCCGAGCCGTGAGGCCGGCGCGGAGATCGCGTCTGGGACGAGCGGCATGGTGGCGGGGATGCGGGGAACGCGGGGCTGGATGCCCTGCACCCGGCGACTTTAGACGTCGGGGTGCAGCCCGTGGGCAGGCGCCTGCAGGCGCGGCCGAGCCGGGCCGCGGGACGCGGCCCTCCGCCTACCATCGGCTCCAGGACGACATTCGGCTTGCTCGTTTCCGCCACACGCACGCGCATCGCGCCGATCCTCGCCGCGCTCGCGGTGCTGGCCTCGCTCGCCTCGTTCGCCCTCTGCGCCGCCGGCCGCGCCGAGGCCAAGCCGTTCACGCCGCCCGCGGGCAAGATCTTCGCCGGCGTCAGCGACATGGGCAACAAGAACGACTACTTCGCCTTCACCGATGCCGTCGACCGCCACGTCGCGGTGATGCAGGCGTTCGAGGTCTGGGGCGGCAACCTGCAGGAGGCGAAGCAGCGCTGGAAGCGGACGCAGACCCGCGGAATCCTCAGCATCTCGACGTCGCCCTGCTACGAGTGCGACGGCGTGATCACGCCCGCGCGCGATCGCCTCGGGCAAGGGCGACGCCTACCTGCTGCGGCTGCACGACTTCCTCGACGAGTGGGACAAGCCGACCTACATCCGGCTGCTGCCGGAGATGAACGGTCACTGGAACGCCTACGCGGCCTTCGACGCCGACGGCTCCTCGCGCGGCGCCGCCTACAAGACCAAGCACTTCCGCAGGGCCTGGCGCCGGGTCGTGCTGATCGCCCGCGGCGGGCCGCGCGGCCGGATCAACCACACGCTGCTGCGCGAGGGGATGCCGAAGATCCAGGGCGACGCCCCCAAGCGCCTCGCTCGCACGCCGGTCTCCTTCATCTGGTGCCCGCAGACGCACGGCTCGCCTCAGATCCACAAGAACCGGCCGGCCGCCTACTGGCCCGGCGACCGCTACGTCGACTGGGTCGCCGCCGACATCTACGGCAAGTACCCGAACTTCGACGGCCTCGAGCGCTTCTACGACAAGCGCAAGGGCTTCCCGTTCATGATCGGCGAGTGGTCCCCGTGGGACTACGACAACCCGGGCTTCGTCAACAGCCTCTACGAGTGGGCCGAGTCGCACAGGCGCGTGCGGATGCTCGTCTACTACCAGGGCTTCGGCGACGGCAACCCGTACCTGATCCAGCACTACCCCGAGAGCGAGCGGGCCCTGCGCAAGCAGCTCGACAACAAGCGCTACCTCCGCTTCGCCCCCGACTCCGAGCGCCCGTCGGGCGGCAAGGGCGGCAAGGGCGGAAGGGTGGACGGCAAGGGCGGCAAGGGCGGCGGGCACGGGGGTGGCGGCGACGGGACCGGCGGAGGGATCGGCGTCGGGGGCTGAGGCCGGGGCGCTGGGTAGCGCAGGCTCCGGACGCTCGGGGTGGCTGGGTTGTCAGCGCGACCGTGCGCTGCAGGACGTAAGCGGGTCCGTTTGCAGTGAGGGAGGGGGTTCGGGGTGGGGTTGGTCACTCCGGCGTAGGAGTGCGTGTGGGATCGGTGTGGTTTCTCGGTGAGTCGCGAGGGAGGATTGACTGCGGATATCGCGGTCAATGCTCCTCTCGTGCGAGGGGACGATTGGCCGGAACTATTCCTGCCTTTCGGCACCTCGCCGACGAGGGGACGATTGGACGAATAGTTCGTCCCTTTCGGCATCTCGTCTCCGATCGAGCCCCTCACCCTGGTCCGCGACCAACTTCGGGCCCCGGCACCGCGGTCCGACCCGCCAATCCACTTCACCCTCACTGCAATCTCACCCCGGCTCGGCCCTGGAGGCCGCCGGTCGCCAGGACGCGCCGCGACCCGCCCCTACTCCACGAACTCCCAGACCTTCTGGTCGCCTTCGGGGTGGCTGCGGGCTCGGCCTTCGATCTCGAGGTGGTCGAGTTGGGCGAGGGCGATCTGCAGGCCCCAGGCGGCGGTCGCCGGCGAGTAGTTGTCGCCGAGCAGGTCGGCGACGACCTCGAAGGCGGGCTTCGGGCCCGAGCGCAGCGAGTCGAGCACGCGGCCCCGCTGCTCCATGGTCAGCTCCCGGTTGGCCTGCGATCTTCTCGGGGACGCTGCGGAACGGGCGCCCGTGGCCGGCCAGGCAGAGGTCGGTCTCGAGCTCGTCGACGACGTCGAGCGAGTTGAGGAACTCGCCGACCGGGTCGGGCGAGTGGCCGTAGTCGAAGAACAGCGAGACGCGGCCGAGCAGGTGATCGCCGGAGATCATCAGGCGCTTCTCCGGCTGGTGCAGGACGACGTGGGAGGGCGCGTGCCCGGGCGTCTCGTAGACGTTCCAGACGCCGAGGTCGGTCTCGATCCCGACCCCCGGCAGCAGGTCGCGGTCGGGCTCGACGATCCGGTCGATGTGGGGGTCCTCCCCGCGCCGCTCCTCGTAGGCGGCGAGCGACTGCTCGGGCAGGCCGCTCTGGCGGGCGACCTCGATGCGCCGGTCCCAGGCGCGGTCGGGGTCCTCGACGATCGCCCGGATGTGGCCCCATGCGGGGTGCATCCACAGCTCGCAGCCGGATGCGTCGATCACCGTCGCCGCCGCCCCGTAGTGGTCGCTGTGCGAGTGGGTGCAGACGAGCAGCTTCACGTCCGAGAGCTCGAACCCGGCGAGGCGCAGGCCGAGCTCGAGCTGACCGCCCCCCTCCTCCCCGCCGATCCCGGTGTCGAAGAGGACGACGCCGCCCTCGTGCGCGACCGCCCAGGCGTTGACGTGCGGAACCCCGGGCCACGGGCACGGCAGCCGCAAGCGCCAGATCCCGGGCAGGACCTTCTCGGTGCGCGCCATCTCGGGCCGGTTCGGATGCGACGGGCGGCTGCTCACACCCGCATCGTTTCAGGCCGGCGCGGAACCGGAGCGGGCAGGCGGCGCCGGCGGGACTCAGGCGGCCGGCGAGGGCGCCGGTCGCGCCGAGGTGCGAGCGCGGAGCTCGCGGGCCTGCTTGAAGGTGACGAGGCGGCCGGTGCGCTCGTCGATCAGCTTCAGGCGCGAGCAGCGGAAGCTCTCGCGGATCGACAGCACCGGGCACGTCGTCGAACACGGAGAGCCCGTCGTGGGCGGCCTGGAGGCTGTAGTTCGGCACGCGCGAGCTCAGGTGGTGGACGTGGTGGAGGCCGATGTTGCCGGTGAAGAACTGCAGCACCTTCGGCAGCTTCAGGAAGGAGCTGCCCTGGAGCGCGGCGTCGGCGTAGCTCCAGCGATCCGAGGACTCCCAGTAGACGTCCTCGAACTGGTGCTGGACGAAGAACAGCCAGACGCCCATCGAGCCGGCGATCATGATCATCGGGGCCTGGATGATCAGGTAGGTCTGCCAGCCGATCAGCAGGCAGACGGCGGCGATCACGACGACGATCACGGCGTTGGTGAGCAGGACGCTGTTGCGGTGGGCCTTGCTCTTGCCGGCCCAGATCCGCGGCTGGACGACGAGCGACCAGATCGGCCCGAGGCCGAACATCACGGCCGGGTTGCGGAAGAGGCGGTAGACGAAGCGCTGCTTGGGGCTCGCGTTGTCGAACTCCTCGACGGTCATCGTCATCACGTCGCCGGTGCCGCGGCGGTCGAGATCGCCGGCCGAGCCGTGGTGGACGGCGTGCGAGTGGCGCCAGGCCGCGAACGGATGCAGGACGAGGATCCCGCAGAAGCGGCCGAACCAGAGGTTCGCCTTGCGCGACTCGAACAGCGAGCCGTGCGTGCAGTCGTGGAAGAGGATGAAGGTGCGGAGCAGGAAGCCGGCGGCGAGGACGCTGATCGCGAGCGTCAGCCAGTAGGAGACGTCGAGCGCGGCGATCATCACGGGCCAGAGCGCCAGGTAGGCGACCGGGCCGGTGACGATGTCGAGCGCCGTCCGCCACGGCACCGGCTTCGCGTAGGGGGCGATCGCCTCACGCCAGAGCGGGTCGGGTTCGGCGTGCGTTTCGGGGGTCTTGGTCGAGGTCAAGTTCCTGCTTCCGGGTTCGCGGATGTGGCGACACCCGGGGCGGCGCATAGTAGTAGGTCCACCTAAGTCCTTTCGCCGGGTCGGGCACGAAGTCGGCGGTTTCTCCGCAGCCGCGCCGGCGTCGCCTCAGCGCCCGCTGACAGCCCGGCGAAACGCCGCGAGCCGATCTTTGTACGCGTGGATAACACGCGCTTCGGCCCGCGGCGTAAGGTTTCGCACTCCCACAACTTGAGACAGCTCGCGCGATCGGAGACGACCGTCGCTTGTCGCTGGTAACCGAAGACGAGGAGCAACCAACCGCATGACCAACATCACCCGAGCCCGCAAGCACAACGTCTCAGCGGGCACCTGGAGCCCCAATTCCGAAGTGATGGGGCAGATCGATCTCACCGAGGACGAGGGCATCCCGTTCGGATCCAGCGTCTTCTCCGGCGACATCCAGCGCGAGCGGCTGTCGAAGGACACCTACAAGAAGCTGCAGGCGACGCTCGACGCCGGCGAGCCGCTCGACGCCTCGCTCGCCGACGAGGTCGCGGAGGCGATGAAGGAGTGGGCGCTCGAGAACGGGTGCACCCACTACACGCACGTCTTCCAGCCGCTCACCGGCCTCACCGCGGAGAAGCACGACTCCTTCTTCGAGCCCGACCGCAAGGGCGGCTCGGTCGCCGGCTTCTCCGGCAAGGAGCTGATCCAGGGCGAGCCCGACGCCTCCTCGTTCCCGACCGGCGGCATCCGCGCCACCTTCGAGGCCCGCGGCTACACCGCCTGGGACCCGACCAGCCCCGCGTTCATCCTCGAGAACCCGAACGGGGCGCTGCTCTGCATCCCGACCGCGTTCGCGTCGTGGACCGGCGAGGCGCTCGACGCCAAGATCCCGCTGCTGCGCTCGATGGACGCGCTCTCGAAGGCCGCCGTCCGCGCCCTGCGCCTGCTCGGCGACGAGCGAGACCGAGCGCGTCTTCACCACCGTCGGCCCCGAGCAGGAGTACTTCCTCGTCGACGAGCAGTACTACTACGAGCGCCCCGACCTCTACACGACGGGCCGCACGCTGTTCGGCGCCAAGCCGCCGAAGGGCCACGAGCTCGACGACCACTACTTCGGGTCGATCCCGGAGCGCGTGCTCGCGTACATGATGGAGACGGAGAACGAGCTGATCAAGCTCGGCGTCCCGATCAAGACGCGTCACAACGAGGTCGCCCCGGGCCAGTACGAGCTGGCGCCGATCTTCGAGAACTCGAACGTCGGCTCCGACCACCAGCAGCTGACGATGCAGATCATGCAGAACGTCGCCCGCAAGTACGGGCTGATCTGCCTCCTGCACGAGAAGCCGTTCGCCGGCGTCAACGGCTCCGGCAAGCACAACAACTGGTCGATGGGCACCGACTCCGGGCACAACCTGATGGACCCGGGCGACACGCCGTCGGAGAACGTCAACTTCCTGTTCTTCTGCGCGGCCGTGATCCAGGCGGTCAACAAGCACCAGGGCCTGCTGCGGGCATCGGTCGCGAACATCGGCCAGGACCACCGCCTCGGCGCCAACGAGGCGCCGCCGGCGATCATCTCGGTGTTCCTCGGTGCCGAGCTCGACAAGGTGTTCGAGGCGATCTCGACCGGCCAGGGCGACCCGAACACGCCGGGGAGCTTCCTCGGCCTCGGCACCCCGGTGCTGCCGCCGCTGCCGATGGACGGCGGCGACCGCAACCGGACCTCGCCGTTCGCGTTCACCGGCAACAAGTTCGAGTTCCGGGCGCTCGGGTCGAGCATGTCGCTCGCCTTCCCGAACACGGTCCTGAACACGATCGTCGCCGAGGCGATCGACGAGCTCGCCGACAAGCTCGAGACGCAGACCGGCGAGATCGCCGAGCGCGTCGCGGCCGTCGTCAAGGAGTCGTACACGGCCAACAAGGCCGTCTGCTTCATGGGCGACAACTACTCCGAGGAGTGGCACGCCGAGGCCGAGAAGCGCGGGCTCAAGAACCTGCGGACGACGCCCGACGCGCTGCCCGAGGTGGTCGCGCCCGAGACGATCGCCGCGTTCTCGAAGTACGACGTGCTCGACGAGCGCGAGCTCGAGGCCCGCTACGAGGTCTGGGTCGAGCAGTACGCGACGCTCGCCAACATCGAGGCGGAGACCGGTCAGAACATCGCCCAGACGATGATCCTGCCGGCCGCGATCCGCTACCTGGAGCTGGCGAAGAGCACCGGCGTCGAGAAGCTCGCCTCGAACGTGAGCGAGCTGATCGAGGAGCTGATGTTCGCCCTCGACAAGCTCGGGGAGGCCAACGACGTGCCCGAGGAGCACCGAGGGCATGGCGCTCGCCGAGTACGCCCGCGACAAGCAGCTCGAGGCGCTGACCGGCGTCCGCGAGGTCGTCGACAGGCTCGAGCGGGTGCTGCCCGACGACATGTGGCCGCTGCCGAAGTACTCGGAGATCCTCTTCCTCCGGTAGCCGGGGGATCGAATCCGTTTCGACGGAGCGCCCGGGGCCGCGAGGCCTCGGGCGCTTCCCGTTGAGGCAGCGCGGAGCGCCCTGGCTAGGATTTCCGGCGTGGGACGTTCCTGGGGGATCGCGCCGCTGATCGGTGCCGCGCTGGCCGCGGTCGCGCTGATCGCTGCGCCGGCCGGGACGGCGGCAGAGGCCGCGGCCGCGCCGACGACCGAGTGCAGCGTCGAGCTCGGCACGCTCGAGATCGACTCGAACGGCGCCGACTTCACGATCGCCCGCGAGGGCAACCGGATCGTCGTCGCACGCGGATCCGAGGCGGTCGCCTGCAGCGGCCCCGCGGCGACGGTCGACAGCATCGACCGCGTCTACGGGACCGGCGGCGACATCATCACCCTCGACCTCCGGGACGGCGCGCTCGAGCCGGGCGCGACGCCCGAGGCCGACGGCTCGGACGAGATCGAGGTCAGGCTCGCTGTGACCTCCCCGGTGATCCTGCTCGACGACCGCGCCAGGCACGTAGCGCTCGGCGAGGGCGACGACGACGCGATCATCGACCTCGACCTCGACGCACCGGGCGATCCGCGCCGAGGCCGACGTCCGGATCCCGATCCCGACCCCCTTCCAGGCGAGCATCGAGCTCCGCGCCGGCAGCGGCGACGACGTGATCTCCGCCGGCGGCGCCTTCTTCGACCTCGCCCTGCGCCAGCACCTGCTCGCCTTCGGCGGCGCCGGCGACGACCGGCTGACCGCCCCCGACTGGGACGGGGGCCTGCTCGCCGGCGGCGCCGGCAGCGACCGTCTCGCGGGCGGCCGCGGCGAGGACTTCCTCGCTCGGCGGAGGCGGCGATGACCGGGTTCGCGCCGGCCGCGGCCCGGACTGGGTCCTGCCGGGCGCGGGCGCGGACCGCGCCGACTGCGGCCGCGGTCGCGACATCTTCACGAAGGACTCCGCCGGCGACCGGATGCGCAACTGCGAGGACCTGGTCCGCGGCCAGGCGCTCCGCGCCGCCCGCTCGGCGGCTACTTCGAGGCTGAGCGAGTAGCGGCCCCGGCTAAGGCGCAAGCCAGCGGTGGACGTTCTCGCCGAGCATCTTCTCGGTCTGCTCCTCGCCGACGCCGGCCTCGTGCAGGGCCGGCAGGACCGACTCGAAGATGAAGCCCATGTGCCAGTCCGGCGCCATCTGGGCGATCATCTCGCGCGGGAACCAGTCGATCGTCGCGCAGGCGTCGTGGCTCAGCGTCATCCGCTCGGCGTGGCCGCGCTCGACCAGCGCCGCGACCGTCGCGTTGCGCTGTGCGGTCGGCAGGATGATGTCGAGGCCGTAGCGGTCCATGCCGATGTAGGGCCCGCGCTGCAGCAGCTCCTCGATGTAGTCGAGATCGTCGGTGTCGCCGGTGTGGGCGATCTGGACCATCGACGGATCGATTCCCTCGCTGTCGAAGATGTCCATGATCTCGAGGCCGCGCCGGGTGCCCGGATGCGAGTGGGCCATGATCGGCCGCCCGGTGCGCTTGCTCGCCTCGGCGCAGGCGCGCAGCACGCGCTCGATGTGCTCGGTGATGCCGGGCTCGTCGACGGCGCACTTGAGGAAGGCCGCCTTGACGTCGGTTCCCTGCATTCCCTCCTCGATGTCGTGAACGAAGGCCTCGACCATCGCCTCGGGCTCGCGGTTGGCGAAGTACTGCGGGATGAAGGTGTAGTGGACGCCGTAGATGCCGGTGCACATGACGAGCTGGATCCCGGTCGCCTCGGCGACGCGCCGGGCGAGCGCCGGGTCACGGCCGAGGTCCATGCAGGCCGGGTCGACGATCGTCTTGACGCCGTGCGACATCGCCCGCTCGATCGCCTCGATCGCGAGCCGCTCCTCCTCGGCCTCGTCGTAGAGGTGGGGGAACGTCCACCGCACCGATTCGGAGCTCGTCCTCAGGTGCTCGTGCCCGAGCGTCCGGCCGAGCTCACCCACATCGATCCGGCCGCTGACGGTTTCTACCTCTCCCATGGGCTGCACCATATCCATCGCGGGCCGATCGCTCCAGACGCCTGCCAAGATCATTCGTGTGCCGCGCTCTCGCATCACAGCGCTCCTCCTGACGCTCTCCGCGTGCGCCTCCGGCGCAGCGGCGGGCGCCGCCTCCGCCGAGGCCGCCGGCACGCCCAGGCTCAGCGTCGCCAGCGTCTCGAACCCGCCCGAGGCCGGCGTCCGCAGCGGCGATCGGGTCCGGATCGAGGCCGCCGTCGCCAACCGCGGCCGCAAGGCCGGCCGCAGCGACGTGAAGCTGATCGTCCCCGCCGAGCAGGGCTCGGCGAAGGGCCGCAAGCTCGACGTGATCGAGGACAAGCGCTTCCCGGCCGGCTCCTCGCGCGAGCTCAGCTTCCGCTTCGACGTCGGCCCGCGACTGCGTCGGCGCCTCCGCCCCCGACCGCGCCTTCCCGCTCGCCGCCTGCGTGCGCCGCTTCGGCGACGGACAGCCGCTGGCGCTGCCGGGAGACGAAGCGTCCGCTCGTCGTCAAGGGCCAGCCACTGCCGCCGCCCTTCGAGCCCGGCGGCCGCAGCGCCGGCGATCCGCTCTTCCCGCAGATCGGCAACACCGGCTACGACGCGCTCGCCTACGACATCGACCTCAACTACAACCCCGACACGAACAGGTTCATGACCGGGACGAGGACGACGATCACGGCCAGGGCGACCCAGGACCTCGGCCGCTTCAGCCTCGACTTCCAGAAGCTCGATGTCGCCCGCGTCCGCGTCGACGGGGCGCCGGCGACGTTCACCCAGGTCGACGCGAAGCCGCGCCTGGCGGGGGCGACGCAGCCGAAGAAGCTCGTCGTGACCCCGCCGGAGGGGATCCCCGAGGGCGACGAGTTCGAGGTCGTCGTCGACTACGCGGGCAAGCCCGAGGCCTTCCGTGACCCCGACGGCTCGAGCGAGGGCTGGGTCCGGGCCTGCGCGGTCCCGGTCGAGACGCCGCTGACCTGCGACGGCGCCTTCGTCGTCAACGAGCCGATCGGGGCGCAGAGCTGGTTCCCCTCCAACAACCATCCGAGCGACAAGGCGACTTTCCGGACCTCGATCACCGCGCCCGACGCCTTCACCGCGCTCGGGATCGGCGAGCCCGCCGGCCGCAAGTCGCTGCCCGGCGGGCGCACGCGCTGGAGCTGGGCCGAGGACGACCCGACGGCCACCTACCTGACGACGGCGACGGTCGGCAGGTTCGCCTACTCGAAGGACTCGTTCACCGAGACCGCCACGGGCCGCACGATCCCGACCTACAGCGCCGTCGACTCGAGCGCCACCGCGCCCCAGAGGGCGGCGATCGACAAGTCGCTGGACCGGATCGGCAGCATGGTCAACTTCCTCGGCGACGCCTACGGGACCGAGTACCCGTTCGACTCCGGCGGCGCGATCGTCGACCAGGTGCCGGCGCTCGGCTACGTGCTCGAGGTCCAGACGAGGCCGGCCTTCGCGACCCTCAGCGTCGGTGACGGGACGATGCTGCACGAGTACGCGCACCAGTGGTTCGGCAACTCGGTCTCCCCCGCCTCGTGGCTGGATATCTGGATCAACGAGAGCTGGGCCGAGTGGTCGACCTGGTACTGGTCGCACCTCGAGAACGGCAACCCCCAGACGCCGGGATCGAAGTTCCAGGAGCTCTACGACGACGCCACGGCCGAGGACTGGAAGATCCCGCCGGCGACCCTGAACGGCGACCCGGCGAACCTGTTCGCCGAGTTCCCCGTCTACGAGCGCAGCGCGATGACGCTCGAGGGCTACCGCGAGATCGTCGGCAACCCCGCCTTCTTCGACTTCGCAGCCGAGCTCCAGAGCCGCTACGGCTACGGCAACGTGACGACCGCGCAGCTGATCGCGCTGGCGAAGGAGAAGAGCGGCCTCAGCGGCACCGCGCTCGAGCGCCTCGACGACTACTTCCAGCAGTGGCTCTACGGCAAGGTCAAGCCGACGATCCTGCCGTCGAGCTTCTGAGCGTGCCGATGCCCCGCCACCGGTCACCGGGGACGGTCCGTGCCGCGCTCGCCGCGCTGGCGCTGACGGCGCTGCTCGCGGCGCGGGCTGCGGCGGGGATGAGTCCACGGCCCCGGATCCCGGCGGCGCCGCGGCAGGCACCGCGGACGACGGCCGGAGGGTCCGCCGGGTCCGCGCCGGAGCCGCAGCCGCTGCTCGACCGCGGCGATCGCGTCCTGCTGATCGGCGACTCGCTGGCGACGGTGAGCCCGCCGACCTACGCCGACCTGCTGCCCGAGTACGCCGCCCGGGCAGGCGCGAAGGGCGTCGAGACGGTCAACCTCGCCGAGCCCGGGACCACGACCGAGGACTGGCGGCCGGGGCAGCCGCTGTTCGAGGAGCGGCTGCGGCCCGAGCTCGCCGGTGCCGACCTGGTGCTCGTCTCGGTCGGCGGCAACGACCTGCAGGAGGCGCTCGGAGGCGACGACGGGACCGAGGCGATCCCGAGCGCGACGGCGAACGCCGACGCGGCCTTCGACGCGGTCGAGCGCAGCGGCCGCAACCTCGGTCGCACCTTCGACGCGATCCGCGAGGAGAACCCCGACACGAGCGTCGCCTACGTCGCCTATCCCGACTACTCGGCGTCGAGCGAGTGGCAGCAGTCGACGGGCGCCGGCGGCATCCTGGCGCTCGGGATCGGGCTCAGCGGCCTGCTCGAGGCAGCCCGCTCAGCCGGGCCCGACGCAGTCGTCGACATGCTCGACGAGACCGGCGAGCGGCCGGGCGGCGTCGACCCGCTGCTCGCCGACCTCGAGTACCTGAGCCCCGAGGGGCACCGCTTCTACGCGGAGCGGATCGCGGCCGAGCTGTCCGACTGACCGGCTGACCGGCGTCGGCGGCCGGCGCGCTCGCCCTCGGCCCTCGAGCCCGAACGCCTCGGCGATCAGCTCGTAGGAGCGGACCCGGTCGGCCGGGTCGTGGGTCGAGCACATCAGCATCAGCTCGTCGGCGCCGCTGCGCGAGAGCAGCTCCTCGTAGGTCTCGCGGACGGTGGTCGGCGAGCCGGTCACGATCCGCAGCCCCTCGATCCCGTTCGACGGCGGCCGCGGCGGCGAGTCCTCCGCCAGCGCCTCCTCGACCGTCGGCAGCGGCGTCGGCTCGCCGGCGCGCAGACGCCTGAAGGCGACGCGCGAAGGCGCGGCGAGCCGCGCGGCCTCCTCGTCGGTCGGCGCGCAGATCGCGTTGTGGCTGAAGATCGCGTACGGCTCGGTCCACAGGTCGGAGGGCTGGAAGAGCTCCCGGTAGAGCCGCAGCATCGGCACCGCCTCGTCCGGGTTGATCTGTCCCGCGAAGGCGAAACCGAGCCCGACCTCGGCCGCGAGCCGGGCCGAGAAGTCGCTCGAGCCGAGCAGGAAGATCGGCGGCAGCGGCGAGTCGTCGGGGGCGGCGCGGACCGGCTCCATCGGCGGGTGGCTCGGCGCCGGGCTGATCGGCCCGAAGGGATGGTTCTGCGGCCACTCCTTCAGGCCCGCGAAGGCGAAGAGCTGGCCGAGCTGCTGGGGCAGGTCTCCGCCCACCCGGCCCACGGCCGCCGCGCAGCGCCATCGCCGTCCGCTGATCGGTGCCGGGGGCGCGGCCGATCCCGAGGTCGATCCGCCCGGGATACAGCGCCTCGAGCACCTTGAACTGCTCGGCGACGTGCAGGGGCGTGTGGTTCGGAAGCATCATCCCGCCCGAGCCGAGCCGGATCCGCTCGGTCCGGGCGCCGGCCGCGGCGATCATCAGCTCCGGAGCCGAGCTCGAGACCATGCGGCCGCCGTGGTGCTCGGCGAACCAGATCCGCTCGTAGCCGAGCCGGTCGGCGACGCGCGCGAGCTCGATCGAGTCGGTCAGCGCGGCGCTCTCGCCGCGGCCGGCCGAGACCGGCGAGAGGTCGAGGACTGAGACGCGAGGCATCGCCGGGAAGCGGCCTAGGCCTCTGACCGAGGCCGCGGCCTCGATGCGCTCGTGCAGCAGCGCCCGGTCCGCGGGGCCGACGGTGCGGAGCTGGCCCTGGAAGCCGAGGTGCCAGTGCTCCTCCGGCCACTTCTTCAGGTGCTCCATCTCGCCGAGCAGCGACTCGGCGGGGACGAACTGCTCGGGCTCGAGCACGACCAGCGGCTCCGCCTTGACCCGCCACGGGTAGGGCTCGGGGTACTTCTTCTTGCCCTGCGGCCAGATCGGCTCGCGGTCCTCGAACATCGGCGAGGTGATCCGGGCGATCGCGCCGAAGGCCTTGATCCCGGTCACGTAGAAGACGATCTCGTCGCCGGGCTCCATCCGCTCCGCCATGCGGACCCGCTTCTCCTTGAGGCCGATCACGTCGAAGTCGCGCTCGACGTAGATCTCGAAGTTCTCGATGCCCCCGGTCAGGATCCAGGTCTGCGGGCTCGGGCGTGGCGGGCTGCTCGGACATGGGCCGAGGATGAAGGCCCGGTTGACACGCCGCGGCCCGGGTCGATACGGCTCCTTTACATGGACGCTACTGCATGTAAAGCCGCACGCTGGCAGCACGGCCCCGAACACGCCGCATGAGCACCCGCCGATCGAGGCCGCCTGGAACGACCCGAAGCGCTACCTGTGGCTGCTCGGGCTCGTCGTCCCCACCCTGCCGTTCCTCGCCTGGGGCATCGCCGAGCTGACCGGGCTCGGGATCGGCTACTGGTTCGGCCCGCTCGTCGTCTTCGGCCTGATCCCGCTGCTCGACCAGCTGATCGGCAAGGACTCCGACAACCCGCCCGACTCGGCGATCAAGTACCTCGAGCAGGACCGGTACTACCGCTGGTGCACCTACCTGTTCCTGCCGCTGCAGCTCGCCTCGCTGGTCTTCGCCTGCTGGCTCTGGGGCTCCGGCGACCTCAGCTTCCTCGAGAGCCTCGGCCTCGCCGTCAGCGTCGCGATGGTCGGCGGCATCGCGATCAACACCGCGCACGAGCTCGGCCACAAGCGCAAGAGCTACGAGCGCTGGCTCTCGAAGATCGCGCTCGCGCAGACCGGCTACGGCCACTTCTTCATCGAGCACAACCGCGGCCACCACGTCCGCGTCGCGACGCCGGAGGACCCGGCCAGCTCGCGCTTCGGCGAGAGCTTCTGGGAGTTCCTGCCGCGCACGGTCAAGGGCAGCCTCAGCTCCGCGATCCACCTCGAGCGCGAGCGGCTCGAGCGCGTCGCCGAGGCGAGCGGCAAGGGCCGCGGCGGCTTCTGGACGATCCACAACGACGTCCTCAACGCCTGGGCGATGACCGTCGTCCTGTTCGCGGGCCTGACGCTCGCCTTCGGGATCGAGGTGCTGCCGTGGCTGCTCGTCCAGGCGGTGATCGGCTTCTCGCTGCTCGAGGTCGTCAACTACCTCGAGCACTACGGCCTGCTGCGCCAGAAGCAGGACGACGGCCGCTACGAGCGCTGCCGCGCCCGAGCACTCCTGGAACAGCGACAACGTCGCCTCCAACGTCTTCCTCTACCACCTGCAGCGCCACTCCGACCACCACGCCAACCCGATCCGCCGCTACCAGGCGCTGCGCCACTTCGAGGGCCTGCCGGAGCTGCCCTCGGGCTACGCGACGATGATCGTGCTCGCCTACTTCCCGCCGCTGTGGCGGCGGGTGATGGACCCGCGCGTGCTCGACCACTACGACGGCGACATCGGCCGCGCCAACATCCTGCCGCGCAAGCGCGAGCGGATCCTGCGCAAGTACGGGGCGAGCGCCGCCGCCGATCCGGCCCTCCACGCCGACGCTGCACGCGGGCCCGCGGCTCGACCTCGACGCCGATCGAGGCGACCGCCTTCGCCTGCCCCGGCTGCGGCTACGTCTACGAGGAGGCGGCCGGCGCGCCGCGCGAGGGCTTCCCGGCCGGCACCGCCTGGAGCGACGTCCCCGACTACTGGTGCTGCCCCGACTGCGGCGTCCGCGAGAAGGTCGACTTCGTAGCCGGTCGGCGAGGCGGCCGCGGCCGCTGCAGCGTGGCGGGTACCGTGGCCGGGTGAGCGACACGCGCGACTCCCTGCTCGACGCGGTCGGCGAGCTGCTCGCCGACCGCACCTGGTCGGAAGTGCGGATGGCCGACGTCGCCGAGCGGGCCGGCGTCAGCCGCCAGACCGTCTACAACGCCTTCGGGACCCGCGAGGGCCTGGCGCTCGCCTACGTGACCCGCGAGGCCGAGCGCTTCCTCGCCGCCGTCGCCGAGGTCGTCGCCGCTCACGCCGACGACCCCGGCCGGGCGCTGCGGGCGGCGCTCGAGATCTTCCTCGCGGCGGCCGAGACCCATCCGCTCGTCCGGGCGATCTCGGCCGCCGCAGGACGGCGACGAGCTGCTCGTCCTCGTCACGACCGGCGGCGGCCCCGTGCTCGGGCCGGTCACCGACGGGCTCGCCGGGATGATCCGCGAGACCTGGCCCGAGGCCGACCCCGAGGCCGCCGCGCTCGCCGCCGACACCCTC
>CAVURI010000035.1:0-9391 GCA_963743845.1 uncultured Solirubrobacterales bacterium | reverse complement strand
CACCGACTACGCCCCGGCCTGGGCGCCCGTCGCCGACGACGGCCTCCCCCGCTACCCCGAGCGCATCGACACCTCCTACGCGGAGGCCGCCGCCGAGGCCGGCCGCAAGGCGGCCGAGGGCGGCAACTAGCCCCCCACGAACAAGGCGAACGTCCCTGAGACCTACCTATAGGGGCAGTTGAGGGACGTTCGGGGCTTCGGTGGGGCCTGGGGCCTTCTAGGGCTCGCGGACCCTTCCGAGCCGGTCGATGTCCCGCAGGACCGGCAGCCGCTCGATCGCCGCCGAGATCGAGCGGAACTCGCCGTAGGCGGTGAGCGCGACGACGACCGCGAGCGCGACGAGGCGCGCGTCCTCGCCAAGCGTGACCAGCAGCGAGACCCCGGCGAGGGCGCCGACCAGATTCGCGCCGGCGTCGCCGAGCATCGCCTTCTCGCGCAGAGTCAGCGCGGCGCCGACGATCACCGGGCCGATGAAGACGCCGAGCAGCTCGACCGGATAGAGGGTCCAGGCGCCGATGCAGAGGCCGGCGAGCAGGATCACGAATGCCTTCTCGACGCGGCCCGGCCGCAGGTCGAACAGGTTGAAGAGGTTGGTCGCCAGCAGCAGCAGGGCGAGGTCGGCGAGGTAGCCGGGCCACTCGCGCCCCAGCCCCGAGACCGCGAAGGCGGCGAGTCCGAAGGCTCCGACCGCCTTGATCGCGCCGGTCGAGAGGCGACCGGAGGCGACGGCGCGCGCGTGTCCCCTCCAGCCCCGGTGCGTATCGCCCTCGTGGCCGCGGCCGAGCATGTCGTCGAGCAGGCCGAGGAAGGCGACGCCGATCACGAAGCCGAACCAGCGGCCGAGGCCGGGCTCGAGCAGGTCGAGGTCGGCACGGTCGTCGAGCACGGCGAGCGGCACCAGCGCGATCAGCGAGACGGAGACGAGCAGCGCCCCGAGCGGGAACGCGAGCCGGGCGCCGCGGAAGTTCTCGCGCAGCAGGCCGGTGGCGACCATGTCCTCCGACCAGCGCGGCAGCAGCAACGCCGCGAGGCCGGTCGAGAGGAAGATCGCGATCAGCTCCATCGGGACGGATCAGGGGCCGGTGGAGGCGCCGAGCAGGTCGGGGACGAGTCCGTCCGCGCCCTCCTTGACCCCGAAGTCGCCCTCGGCGCCGCGCAGCGCGAAGACGATCGCTACCTGACCCGCGAGCAGGTCCGCGTCGTCGACCGTGGCGACGCCGACCTTGCTTGCTCCCGCGAGGGTCGTCGGATCGGTCTCGGTGCGCTCGGCGGCGACCGTGCCAACCGCCTCGGCGTCGATCCCGGCCATCAGGCCCTCGTAGAAGTCCTCGGTCTGATCGAGCTCGGCGCCCTCGAGGTCCTCGAGGTCGGTCGGCAGGATCACGACCCGGTCGACGGTCTCGAGCTCGCCACTGAAGCGTGAGAAGAGCTCGGTCCTGACGTCCTCGACGAGGCGACTGCCGCCGGGGATGCCGGCGCCGACGTCCTCACCGAGCCGGCCGAGCGGCGCGCCGCCACGCCTGGCGCCTGCATAGCGCGGGCCGGCGGCCTCGGCGAGCGCCTCGGGATCGATCGGAGCCGCGATCACCGCCTTCGCCGCCACCTCGGCCCCGGTCGGGACGAGCGCCTCCTCGACGTCGGCGACGGTCTCCTCGTCGAGGTCGCCGAGCCCGACGATCGCCACCGAAGAGCCGGCGAGGCGTTCGCCGACCAGCGCCGGGTAGACCTTGCTGCCGAACTGCTGCTCGCGTTCGAGCGACGCCTCGGCCTCGTCGGCTCGCGTCTCAGCGGCTTCGAGATCGCTGCGGAGGCTGTCCTCGAGCTCCTCGGAGGCGCCGGTGACGACATCGTCGGCAAGCCCGACGCCGATCACGATCCCGATCGCGAGCGCGATGAAAACCGCCACGAGGGAGGCGGCGTGGTATCTCCCGCTGTAGCCCATCGACGAGGAATGTACCCGGCGCCCGCCCGGTCCCTACCAGCCGAAGACGTGGCGGATCTTGAGCCAGAGCAGCTCGGTGACGTTGTCCAGCGACGGCGAGGCGGCGGCGACGATCACCAGCAGCAGCACGAAGGCGGCCGCGAACATCGCGATTCCGGACTTGCCGAGGCCGGGCCGGTAGAGGCGGCTGACGCCCTTGGCATCGACCAGCGTCTCCCCCACCCGCAGCCTCGTCAGGAAGGTCGAAGACATCCCCGCCCGGTTCTTGTCGAGGAACTCGGTCAGGTTGAAGTGGGCGCCGACGGTGACGATCAGCTGCGCCCCGCGCTCGTGCGCGAGCAGCATCGCGACGTCCTGGCTGGTTCCCGCCGCCGGCACGAGCAGGTGGTCGACGCCGAGCTCCTCGAGCCGCTCGTGCCCCGGGGCGCGGCCGTCGGGGTAGGCGTGGACGATCAGCTCGGCCTTCGAGCGCAGCGCGGCGTCGGTCGCGGAGTCCATGTCGCCGAGGATCACGTTGGGCTTGAAGCCGGCCTCGAGCACGGCGTCGGCGCCGCCGTCGACGGCGACGATCAGCGGTCGTACGTCGCGGATGTAGGCGCCGAGGGCGGCGAGGTCCTCGCGATAGTCGGGCCCGCGGACGACGATCAGCACGTGGCGGTCGCGGAAGTCTGTCTGCACGGCCGGGAAGTCGATGTCGCCGGAGAGCAGCTCGCTCTCCTCGCGCACGTGCTCGATCGTGTTCGTCGCGAAGTCGGCCAGGGCGCGGTCGATCAGCTCGCGCTGGGTGTCGAGCCGCTCGGCCGTCTGCTCGAGCGTGAGTCGCTCCCCGATCGCGATCCGCTCGTCGTCGCGGAGCAGCCGGTCGCCGTCGATCTCGATCCGCTCGCCGTCCTCGAGCAGCTCGAACAGGTCGGCGCCGGCCACGTCGATCAGGGGAACGCCGGCGCGGGCGAGCAGCAGCGGCCCGACATTCGGGTAGCGCCCGGTCGAGCTCTGGGAGTTGTTGAGCACCGCGACGACCCCGGAGGTGGCCAGGTCCTCGGCCGCGATCCGGTCGAGGTCGGCGTGGTCGATCACGGCGATCTCGCCCGCCGAGAGCTTCTTGACGAGGTCCTTGGTCCGCTTGCCGAGCCGCACGCGGCCACCGAAGCGCACCACTCCGTCGGCGGCCGGGGACGCCGCCTTCTCCCTGCGAGCCGATCGGAGACGCCCTGAGGTTGGGGTCTTCACGCTCTTGATTATGCGCAATGAGCGGACAGCCGGGGTGGGCCCGGAAGCCCGCGATCAGGCCGCGAGCAACTCCCGGGCGTGCTTGTCGGCCGCTTCGTCGCTGCCCTCGGCGCCGAGCATGCGGACGATCTCGCCCACCAGCTCCTCGCCCTCGACCCGCTCGACGCGCGCGACGGTGCCCTCGCCGGAGGCCGACTTCTCGACCGTGAAGTGGGCGCTCGCGAGCGATGCGACCTGAGGCAGGTGCGTGATGCAGATCAGCTGCCGCTCCGCTCCGAGCGCCCGCAACCGCTCGCCGACCCGGCGAGCGACCTTGCCGCCGATGCCGGCGTCGATCTCGTCGAAGACCATCGTCTCGACCGCGGCGCCGGGGCCGAGGCCGGCCAGCGCCAGCATCACCCGCGAGAGCTCGCCGCCGGAGGCCGTCTCGCCGAGCGGCGCCAGCGGCATCCCCGGGTTGGTCGCGACGCGCAGCTCGACCAGCTCCGCGCCGGAAGCTCCGAAGCCGTCCGGGTGCGGCTCGAGCCCGACCTCGAGCCGGGCGCCGTCCATCGCCAGCTGGCCGAGCTCGGCGACGACGTCGGCCTCGAGCTTCGGTGCGGCGGCCGCTCGCGAGGCGGTCAGCTCGGCCGCGAGCCGGGCGCGCTCTTCCCGGGCGGCCTCGACCGTCTCGGCGAGCTGGCCGAGGCGCTCCTCGGTGCGGTCGAGGCGCTCGATCTCGTCCGCGCAGCTGCGGGCGTGCTCGAGCACGGACTCGATCGTGCCGCCGTGCTTGCGGAGCAGCCGGTCGAGGCCGTCGAGCCTCGACTCGACCAGCTCGAGCCGCTCGGGATCGGCCTCGAGGCCTTCGAGGACGGAGCGCAGCTCGCCGGTCAGATCGGCGAGCTCGACCGAGAGCGCCGCCGAGCGGTCGGCGAGCGCGGCGAGCTCGGCGTCGACGTCGCGGCTGCGGACCAGCGCCGCCTCGGCGATCGCGACGGCCGAGCCGGCCCCTCCCTCCCCGTCGGCGCCGCCCAGCGCGGCGAGCGCCTCGGCGAGTCCCTCGCGCAGGCCCTCGAAGCCACGCAGCCGGTTGCGCTCGGCGACCAGGCCCTCGTACTCGGCGGGCTCAGGGGCGAGCTCCTCGATCTCGGCGAGCTCGAAGCGCAGCAGGTCGAGGTCGCGCTCGCGGGCCCCCTCCCGCTCGCGCAGCTCGGCGAGCTCGCGCTCGGCGGCGCCGACGGCGCGGTGGGCCTCGGCGTAGGAGTCGCGCAGCTCGAGGTGGGCCTCGCCGGCGTAGGAGTCGAGGATCTCGCCCTGGACCGAGGTCAGCGTCAGCTTGCGGTGCTCGTGCTGGCCGTAGAAGGCGAGCAGCCTCGAGCCGACGACCCGCAGGTCCGAGGCGGCGGCGGCGCGGCCGCCGAGGAACGCCGTCGAGCGGCCGGCGGCGGAGACGCGGCGGGCGAGCACGATCTCGGTGGCGTCGTCGGGGAGCCGCTCGAGCAGCTCCGCGAGCTCGGGGTCCTCGCGCAGTCCCGGATCGAGGTCGAAGGCGCCCTCGACCCAGGCCTCCGCGGCCCCGGGCCGGACGATGCCGCTGCGCGGGCGGCCGCCGAGCAGCAGGTCGAGCGAGTGCGCGAGCACGGTCTTGCCGGCGCCCGTCTCGCCCGTGATCGCGTTCAGGCCGCCCTCGAAGCGCAGCTCCGCACGCTCGATCAGGAGCAGGTTCTCGATCCTCAGCTCGCGCAACATCTCCCGCACTGATTAGCAGCGGGCACCGACGGATTCGCCCCGCCGCACGTGCTCCTGCAGGACCGATTCCGGCCCTGTGCAGGGCTTACTGGGTGAGGCGCCCGAACTTGTCGCGGATGCGCCCGTAGAAGGTGCCGCCCTCGAGCTGGGCGAGGTGGCTGAGCCCGTCGCGGAAGCGCACCGCGAGCTCGGCGCCCGGCTCGAGCAGGCCGGCCTGGACGCCGTCGATGGCGACGTCGACGGAGTCGATCGTGCCGACGTTGTGGACGTGGAGGACGTCGTCGGGGGCGACCACCAGCGGACGCGAGGTGAGCGTGTGCGGCGCGATGAAGCTGACCACGTAGCCCTCCACGCCCCAGGCGAGGATCGGGCCGCCGTTGGCGAGGTTGTAGCCGGTCGAGCCGACCGGGGTGGCGGCGACGAGCCCGTCGCAGCGCACGTGCCCGACCTCGCGGCCGCCGAGCCGGTAGGAGAGCTCGGCGACGCGATGATGCGGCCGCCGCGTGAAGGAGACGTCGTTGAGCCCGGCCCGGGGCCCGTCGGGGAGCGCCGCCTCGAGCGCCGGCAGCTCGATCACCTCGAAGTCGCCCGCGAAGGCCGCCTCGAGCCCGCGCTCGAGCGCCTGCGACTCGGCCGCCGCGAGGAAGCCGACGGTGCCGTAGTTGATCCCGAACACGGGCACCTGGGTGCCGGCGTACAGCCGCAGGCCCTTGAGGATCGTGCCGTCGCCCCCGAGCGCCAGGCAGAGGTCGGGCTCGCCCTCGATCTCGGCCAGCGGCAGCAGCCCCTCGGCGGCGTCCGACGTGCTTGTCGAACTCCGTCCGTGTCCGCGTAGAGGGCGCAGCCGGCCCGCTCGGCCGCGGCGCGGGCCGCGATCACGCCCGGGCGCGAGCCGTCGGCGTGGCCCTGGCTGAGCACGACGGCGGTCTTGATCGAGCGGCTCACGAGTGACTCGCCTCCCCGGCGGCCTGCGGCTCGGCGGCGACCGCGCCCTCGGCCTCGACGAGGGCCCGGGCCGGCAGGTCCGCGAGCGGCTCGCCGGCGCCGAGCAGCAGGAAGATCTCGACGTTGCCCTTCGGGCCGGGCAGGCCGGCAGCGGCGACGCCGGTCGCCTCGAGGCCCGAGCTCGGCGGCGGCTTCGGCGACGGTGACGACGGCCTCCGCGCGCAGGGCCGGGTCGCGGACGACGCCGCCCTTGCCGACGCGCTCGCGCCCGAGCTCGAACTGGGGCTTGACCATCGCCAGGATCGGCGCCCCGGGCTCGGCGGCGCCGGCGATCGGGCCGAGCAGCTTGCGGAGCGAGATGAAGCTGACGTCGATCGTCACCAGCTGCGGGGCGAAGGGCAGGTCGGCTGCGGTCAGGTCGCGGGCGTTGAACCCCTCGATCACCGTCACCCGCTCGTCGTTGCGCAGCTTCCAGTCGAGCTGGCCGTGGCCGACGTCGAGCGCGACCACCTCGGCCGCGCCGCGCTGCAGCAGGCAGTCGGTGAAGCCGCCGGTCGAGGCGCCGACGTCGAGGCAGCGCAGCCCGGCCGGGTCGATCCCGAAGCGGTCGATCGCGGCCTCGAGCTTCTGGCCGCCGCGGGAGACGTAGGGCGGCGGGCCGTCGACGCTGATCCTGATCTCCTCGGGGACCATCTGGCCCGGCTTGGTCGGGCGCTCGCCGCCCTTGCCGATGCGGACGTGGCCGGCCCGGATCGAGCTCGCGGCAGCGGTGCGCGACGGGGCAAGGCCCCGCTCCGCCACGAGGGTGTCGAGTCGGCGCTGGGCCATGCCGTCAAAAGTACCGGCATCGGGCCGGCCGCCAACGTCGCCGCGGCGCTCTGGACAGCCGCGCCCGCAGCCCGCGCCGGCTCCGAGAACTTCTTCGAACGACTTCGGATCGCTGTGACCGGAGTCACAGACAAATCGTACGTTCGTTCGTATCTTCCTACTCAGTCTTAGCGACCGGCCGCAAAGCCGGTCGCCCTCCCAAAAACACATACTCTCCTCCCTGTACCCCAAAAACGCCCCGCTTGCGGGGCGTTTTTGTTTGCCCGGGCGGGATCGCGGCCGGCGCGACGCCTAGGCCGGCGGGCAGGCGGCGCTCGGGTCGGAGGGGCACTCCTGCCAGGCCGTGCGCTCCCACAGCGACGTCGGGCTGGCGAGGGTCGAGGCGACCGTGACCGGGACGCTGACCCGGGCGAAGATCCGGCGCGTGGCGCCGTCCACCGTCGACGCGCAGACGATGTTGCGGGAGAGCAGGCTGAGCGAGGAGAGGTCGACGAGGCCGGCCGCGGTCAGCGGCACGGCGAGGCGGCTCTGACAGGTCGCGGTCGCGCCGTCGCCGACCGTCACCGAGAGGTCGCAGCTCGTCGCGCTGAGGCTGATCTGGACGATGCCGGCCGCGTTCACGTCGGCGCAGCCGAGCTCGCCGACCAGCGCCTGGGTGAGACCGCCGACGTTCTCGATCTCGCTCGCCGTGAGCTGCTTGTTCATCCGCCAGACCAGCACGTCGATCGCGGCGTCGGCCGCCGAGAGCGCCGAGGTCGAGGAACGGTCGCGGCGCGTCTCGTCGAAGCTGCGGACGACGGCGAGCGCCCCGACCGCCGTGACGAGCATCACGAGCAGCATGATCATGATCGCCGAGGCGAGCGCGAAGCCGTCCTCCTCGCGGCCGCGCGCGAGCCGGGCCGACACCTCAGACCCCGCCGTTCGACGATCAGCCCGGCATCGGGGTCGGTGACCACGCTGCAGAGCCAGATCGTGTTCTGCGGGGTGATGTCGTCGCGAACCGGTGTCGACGGTCACGGCGACCGTGATCCGCTTCGTGTTGTGGGTCGTGTGCCCGTCGAGACCCGAGAGATCGGCGCCTGCGGCGCTCGGTCAGGGTCGCGTTGACCGCTCCGAGCGCCGTCACCGGCTCCTGGCTGCTCGCCGGGTGAGCACGGCGAGGACCGCCGCGATCCGGCGTTGACCGTCGTGCACAGGACGAAGTTCGGTGTAGGCAGAGGCGCGACGCTGCCGACCGGCTCGAGAGGCCGGCAGCGGCGCTCAGCCAGGCCAGGGCCCGTTCAGGTCGGTCAGTGCGAGGTCAGGCCCTCGATGGCGAGGTGCTCGTCTCGAGCAGCGCCTTCGAGTCCCGCGAGGTCGGCGGGCTCGAGGTCGCAGAGGTCGATCTCGAGGCCGTCGAGGTCGTCGAGCAGGTCCTGCGCCCCGCTGCCTCTGCCTCGGCGGCCGCGAGCAGCGGCGCGATCTCGTCGAGCTCGTTCCGAAGTGTCGTGCCGCTGTTCCGGGAAGCGCGCTGAGGTAGACCGTTCGTGAGCTGGGCCCGGGTCGTCTGAACGCCCGCTGCGCCCCGTCAGGGCCGAGATCTGAGCCTGCAGCGCGGTGACGTCGTCGGCGAGCGTGGCGACGCCGGGTCGAGCCGACGTCGAGCAGCGAGCACTCCTCGTCGCGCCAGGTGACGAAGGTCCGGATCGTTCCCGTCACCGGCGGCTTGCCTCCACCCCGCTCCACCTCGAAGCTCCGCGTCGGGACGACGCCGGCCCCGGAGGTGAGCGCGACGATGTCCTCGGCGCCGCTCGCGTCGGGCGACTGGAACGGACTGCCGCCGTTGGGGATGCCGGTGGTGCCGTGGCCGATCTCGGCGTAGTCGAGAGCGCGAACGTCCTCGATCGCCTGCTCGGCCTCCTCGGTCGCGATCTGCTGGAGCTCGGAGTCGAGCGTGCTCGCCTCCGACGAGGCGACCAGGCGGGCGGCGCCGAGGATGCCAACGGCGAGCACGAGCAGGGCGATCAGCACCTCGATCAGGGTGAAGCCGGCCTCGCTCCGGAGCGCGGCACGGAGCGGCATCAGCAGCCGCCCTCGCAGTAGTTGCGGAGAGCAGCGCCGCGCTCGAAGGTGATCGCCGCGGCGCGGCCTTCGGGGACCTTGCTCAGGTAGATCGAGACGTAGTTGTCGGCTGTCTGCGTGAAGACCGGGGTCGAGGTGTCGAGGCCCTCGCCGAGGATCTCCGCGGCGGCGCCCCCCTCGGAGCGGGTGCAGGTCCCGTCGTCGTCTCGCAGTCGTAGACGACGATCCGGTCGGCGACGCAGAGGCTGCTGCTCGCACTCGAACCGAGGTCGGGCGGGCCGCCAGGTAGATGCGATTCGCCGACGGCGCCGGCAGCGGCGGACAGATCGAGGACGACTCGCGGACGTCGCGGGCGATCCGCTCGCCGAGGTTGCGGACCTCGGCGAGCGTGTGCGCGCTCCTCGGTGTCGGTCGTCCGCCCGACCGCAGAGGAGTAGAAGAAGAAGGCGGCGGTCAGCCCGATGCCGAGCATCAGCATCGTCGTCAGCATCTCGATCAGGGTGAAGCCGTCCTCGGCCGCAAGCGGCACACGAGCTTCCCGGCGACCTCCCGATTTCGCGCACGGTTCAGCATCGTGAACCATCCGCTTCCGGTATCGGCATGCGGAAACCCATCCTGAGGTCGCTAGAACAAGCGGCCACAGGGGGCCTCGGC
>CAVURI010000034.1:0-42716 GCA_963743845.1 uncultured Solirubrobacterales bacterium | reverse complement strand
AGGGCGCCCATCGCCGAGATCAGGCCGATCCGCTTCGGCAGGCCGACCGGCCCGGTCTCGCCGTCGCGCTCGCGGGCGATCATCGCGACGTTGACGAGCGTCCGCTCCGGCGCCCGCCACTCGCCCCAGGGTGAGGTCCGGTACTCGACCCCCCGCACCAGCTCCTCGGTCAGCTCGACGATCGCGCCACCGGCGCCCTTCGGGACGTGGCGGATCAGATAGCTCCAGTAGTCGCGGAGCTCGCGCGACGCGCTCGAGGTCGCAGACCGGCCCATGGCCCGGGACGACGGCCAGCCGGCTCGAGCTCGGCGATCCGGTCGAGGGCGGCGACCCAGTTCGCGGCCGGGCCGGCCCACATGATCGGCGTGACTCCGCTGAAGACGATGTCGCCGCTGAAGACGACGCGCGCGTCCGGCGCCCAGACGATCGCGTCGCCGGGGGTGTGCGCGGGGCCGACCTCGATCACCTCGACGTTGCGCCCGCCTCCCTCGACGGTGGTCTTGCCGCTGAAGGTGCGGGTCGGCAGTCGCGGCTCGAGCCCGGCGAACTCGTAGCGGGAGAGCATCTCGGTGAAGTAGCCGAGACCGCGGATCCGGGCCCTGCCCGGGATCAGCGGCACCCCGGAGAGGGCGTTGGTGATTCCGCCGAGCGGGCTCATCCGGGTCACGAGCGAGGGCGGCTCCTCGCGCATCTGCTCGGCGGCGGCCTCGGTCGCGACGATCTCGTTGCGGCCGAGCAGCCCGTTCCCGTACCAGTGGTCGCCGTCGCCGTGAGTGTTGATCAGACGACGGATCGGCGCCCCCTCGCGAGCCGGCGCCAGCGCGTCCAGCATCCGCCGCGTCAACCGCTCGTCCCAGAGCGTGTCGATCAGGATGCTCTCGCCGTCGCCGACGAGCAGTCCCGCGTTCGACTCGCCGAGGTCCCCGTTGGGCTGGATCCAGGCCCAGGTCCCGGGCGCGACCTCTTGCGGGCCTCCCTCGAAAGCGGGCTCGTTCCCGAGCGGGGTGGTGACGCTGTCGGCCGTGGAGGCGCTCAAGAGGCGGGCACCGTATCAGCGGCGGACCGGCGCGCTGTAGCGTGCCCGTCTCGATGACGGCCGCAGAATGGAAAGGGTGGATCGCCGCGGAGGCGGCACGGATCGCCGAGCGGGCGGAGCGCGACGTCGCCGCCCTCGTCGACGTCTCCTCGCCTTCGGGCGACGCCGAGGCCGCCGAGTCGGTCGTCGCGGTCGCCTCGGCGCTGCTGCCCGACGGCGTCTCGATCGAGCGCCTCGACTGCTCCTCGCCCGACCACGCCCAGGACCTGCTCGCCCACCTCCCCGGAACGGGCCGCGGCAGGCTCCTGCTGCTCGGCCACCTCGACACCGTCATCGCCCACGCCGACCACCACCCGCTGCGCCGCGGACGGCGACCTGCTGCGCGGGCCGGGCACGATCGACATGAAGGGCGGCGTCGCGATCGCGCTCGGCGTGCTGCGCGCGCTCGCCGCCCGCCCCGAGCTCTACGCCGAGATCGCGCTGCTGCTGGTCGTCGACGAGGAGTGGCGGACGGCGCCCTTCGCCCACGCCGACCGCTTCCGCGACCACGACGCCTGCCTCTGCTTCGAGGGCGGCGAGCTGACCGAGGCGACGGCGAGGACGCGGTCGTCGTCGTCCGCAAGGCCGCCGGCACGCTCCAGGTCGAGGCCCGCGGCCGCGCCGCTCACTCGGGCTCGGAGCCGGACCAGGGGCGCAACGCGCTGCTCGCGCTCGCCCGGGTCGCGGCCGCGATCGCCGCCCACCACGACCCGGCCGGCCCTGACCGGATCACCGTCGTGCCGACGATCATGCGCTCGGGCGAGGCCTTCAACATCGTCCCGCCGGCCGGCGAGCTCTTCTTCGACGTCCGCGCCTCCGACCTCGCCGCGATCGAGGCGCTGCTCGACGAGGTGCCCGGCCGAGCTCGACGGCGTCGAGCTCGAGGCCCGGCTGAGCCGCCGCTGGCCCGCGATGCAGATGGCCGAGCGGGCCGAGCCGCTGCTCCGGGAGGCGTCGGAGATGCTCGGCCGGCCGCTGACCGGGGCCGAGCGCGGCGGCGCCTCCGACGCCAGCCACCTCGCCGCCGGGGCGCCGCTGCTCGCGATCGACGGCCTCGGCCCGCTCGGCGGCGGCTCGCACGCCCCGGAGGAGCACATCGTCACCGCCTCGCTGCGCTCGCGCGCCGAGGTCGCTCTCGCGCTCGTCGCGGCAGCCCTGCAATAGTGTTTGGCCGGCTGGCCAGTTTCGGCCGGCCGCGAGAGAAACACTTCCAGGAGGAGAGGCTGAGAATGGCGCGCAAGCAGGTCAAGTCGGTAGCGGGCAAGGTGGTTGCGATCACCGGAGGCGCCCAGGGAATCGGTAAGTCGACCGCGGCGGCGCTGATCCGCCGGGGAGCGCGGGTCGCGATCGGCGATCTCAACACCGAGCTCGCCGAGCAGACCGCGACCGAGCTGGGCGGCAACTGCGTCGCCCTCGAGCTCGACGTGACCAGCCGCGAGAGCTTCGAGCGCTTCTACGCCGAGGCGGCCAAGCAGCTCGGCCCGATCGACGTGCTCGTCAACAACGCCGGGATCATGCCGCTGAACATGCTCGTCGACGAGCCCGACGAGATCGCGAAGCTGCAGATCGACATCAACCTGCACGGCGTCATCTACGGCACCAAGATCGCGATGACGGACATGATCGCCCGCAACACGGGCCACATCGTCAACATCGCGAGCCAGGCCGGCAAGGCCGGATTCGCCGGGCGGCGCGACCTACTGCGCGACCAAGCACGCGGTCGTCGGCCTCTCCGAGGCGGCCCGCAGCGAGCTCCGCGACACCGGCGTCGAGGTCTCGGTCGTGATGCCCGCGGTCGTCAACACCGAGCTCGGCTCGGGGCTGCACGAGGCGCGGGGCGTCAAGACGCTCGAGCCCGAGGACGTCGCCGAGGCGATCGTCGAGGCGATCGAGACCAACCGCTTCGACGTCTGGGTGCCGAAGGAGACCGTCTACATCGCGACCGCGATGAACCTGCTGCCGCGCAAGGGCCGCGAGGGCATCGCCCGTCTGCTCAAGGCCGACGACGTCCTCTCCGCCCCCGATCGCTCCGCCCGCGCCGGCTACGAGGATCGCGCCGCGAAGAGCAAGTCGGCCGAGTCCGAGGCCGCCGACGCGGCCGAGGCCGAGGCGAAGGCGGCCGAGAAGGCCGCGAAGAACTGAGGCTGGAGGCCGGGCGGCGAGCAGCCGCCCGGCCTACCCGCCCGTCGCCTCAGTTGCCCCGGCCCTCGCGGTAGGAGACGAGCTCCTCGCGCCCGGCCGCGTCCGTGTGCAGTCGAGAGCACCGGCCCGACGCCGCGCGCGTAGAACTTCAGCTCCTGGACGCCGGGCTCGGTCGGCACCAGGTCGCGCGTCATCAGCACGTCGTCCCAGGAGCCGGCCGGCGTCCCGACGATCTCCTCGCCGACGGTGACGATCTCGCCGCGGTCCTCGGCCTCGCCCTGGAGGTACTCCTGGCGGTAGGAGAGGCCGGGCACCGGGTCCGCCGGCATGATCACCCCGGCCTCGGCCCCGCCGGCCCCCGCTTCGAACGAGCCCTCGGTCGAGACCTTCCTGCCGTTCTCGTACTCGGCCGTGTCCTCGCCGAGGTACCAGACGTTGCCCTCGCGTCCTGGGCGTACCAGTCGTCCGTGATCTCGACCGGCTCGCCCTTGACGGAGACCACGTCGTGCACCACCCGGGCCTCGACTCCGTTGGCGATCTCCCGGGTCCGCGGGGTCACGGTGACGACGACCCGTGCGGCCGCCCCGCCGCCCTCGGCCTCGCGGTAGACCCAGCGGCTCCCGACCGCCATCGGCCACCACTCGTTGTCGATCGCGGTCGTGAACTCGGCCGGGTCGAGCGCGACCTGCTCGGAGCCCTGCGGAAGCGCCGTCGCCTCGATCGCTTCGGTCGCCGTGCCCTCGTCGTCGCCGCAGCCGCCCGCCGCGATCGCCGCCGCGGCCAGGGCCGCTGCAATTGCTGTCGTCTTCAGCCACATCGGATTTCCTTTCGTCTTGGCGGACCGGGGCGGTCCGCAGCACGGACCCTTCCGATCAGGCATGAGACCCGAGTGAGAGCGGCTCCGGCGCTCACGCGCCGCCGCCGAAGCTGACGCGTACTCTCGCGCCCGCCTCGATCTCGGCCTCCCCGCCATGGGCCTGTGCGATCGCGCGGACGATCGAGAGGCCGAGGCCGGCGCCCTCGGTGCTGCGGTGCTGCGAGCCGCGCGTTAGCCGCTGGAATGCGTGCGGCGGCGACGTCGGCCGCGAAGCCGGCGCCCTCGTCGGAGACCACCACCTCGAGCCGGCCGTTCTCGCTCCGACCGGTGAGGGAGATCGTGCCGGCGCCGTAGCGGAGCGCGTTGTCGACGAGGTTGCCGAGCGCCTGCTCGACCCGGAGCGGATCGGCGGAGGCACTCCGCCTCGCCCTCGCACTCGACCTCGATCCTCCGCCCCTGTTCGGACGCGCCCCGGCGGAAGCGGTCGGCGACCCGCTCGAGCAGCTCGGCCACGACGACCTGCTCACGGTGGATCGGGATCCGTCCGCGATCGGCGGCCGCGATCACCAGCAGGTCGTCGCTGAGCCGCGCGAGCCTGTCCACCTCACCGAGCGCCGCGCGGATCGCCGCCCGCAGTTGCTCGGCCGAGCCGCCCTCGAGCTCGGCGACCTCGAGCTCGGCCCGAAGCACCGCGAGCGGTGTTCGCAGCTCGTGGCTCGCGTCGGCGACGAAGGCTCGCTCCCGCTCGAGCGCCTCGCTCTGGCGCTCGAGCATCGAGTTCAGGGTCAGGCCGAGGCGACGCAGCTCGTCGTCCGCCTCGGGAACCGTGAGCCGGTCGGCGCTGCCGGGCTCGACCTCGTCGGCCTGGGCACGCATCCGTTCGACCGGGCGCAGCGCCCGCGGGCGAGCCCGTAGCCGACGAGCAGCGCGATCAGCAGCGCGACCGGCGTCCCGATCGCGAACGCGGCCGCGATCTGGTGGAGGGTCTCCTCCCGGTCCTGGTTCGAGGTGCCGGCGACGACGATCCAGCGGGCGGTCGCCGGCGCCGGAGGCTGCGCTGCCCAGGATCCGCGCGTCTCCATCGACGCCGGTGAGGTCGCGTGCTTCGACCAGGACCTCACCCCGCAGCGCCTCGGCGGCTTCGGCCGGGGTCAGGGCCGGCCCCGCGGCGGCCGGAAGCGTCGAGGCGACGACCTCTCCGTCCACCGTCAGGACCTGGGAGAAGTTGTCCTCGTAGTCGTCGGCGTCGACCTGCGGCAGCTGCGGCGGGTCCTCGGGCGTCGAGCTCGCGACCGCCGTCGAGAGCGCGTCGAGGCGCGAGCCGAGCGCCTCGTCGGCGCTCTCGGTCAGGTCCGCGTTGACGCGTGCCAGCACGAAGGCAGCCGCGAGCGCGAGCACGATCGAGAGCGCGGCAGAGAACGCGACCGCGAGGCGGGCCCGGATCGGGAATCGGCTCATGCCGGCGCGCGCATCCGGTAGCCGCGGCCCCGGATCGTCTCGATCGAGTCGGTCCCGAACGGCTTGTCGATCTTCGCCCGCAGGTAGCGGACGTAGGTGTCGACGATGTTCGAGCGGTTCTCGTAGTCGTAGGGCCAGACCATCTCGAGCAGCTCGTAGCGCGACAGGACCCGCCCGGGGTGCCGCATGAATGCCTCGAGCAGTGCGAGCTCACGCGCCGACAGGGTGATCTCGTGGTCTTCGCGCCAGGCTCGATGGGAGGCGGGGTCGAGACGGAGGCCGTCCACTTCGAGCACCGTCGGCCGCGCCTCGAGCCACGTCTCGCCAGGCCCGCAGTCGCGCCATCAGCTCGGCGAAGGAGAACGGCTTGACGAGGTAGTCGTCGGCACCGTGGTCGAGCCCGGCGACCCGGTCCTCGCACCGAGTCCCTCGCGGTCAGCATCAGCACCGGTGCCCAGACTTCGTCGTCGCGGAGCTTGCGGCAGGTCTCGAAGCCGTCGATGCCGGGAAGCATCACGTCGAGCACGATCGCGTCGTAGGGACGGGTGCCGGCCGAGACGAGCGCGTCCTCGCCGGAGCCGGCGACGTCCGCGGTCACGCCCTCGGCCTCGAGGCCGCGCTTGATCAAGGCGGCCATGCGGATCTCGTCCTCGACGATCAGAACCTTCACCGGAGCAGCGTCACCACCCGCGATGAGAGCAGGATGAGAGCCGCGGCGCAACCGTGCGGGCTGCGACCGTGGCTGCGCGGGCCGTCAGTCGGCGGCGGCGAAGGCGAGCGGGTTGTCGTCGACCTTCGGGCAGGCGCGCCCGATCGTCCGCATCAGGTTCCAGAAGACCGGCAGCTCCGGATACAGGACCGGCTTGCCGGAGGTGATCACCGCCGCCGAGGTCGCCCGCTCGGCGTCGGCCCAGCCGATGATGTTCGTGAAGCCCGAGGTGGCCGAAGGCGTGCTCGGTGTCGGGCCCGTAGATGCTGAGTCGCTGCGCTCCGAGCATCATCCCGAGGCTGAACCGGGTCGGGAATCCGAGCGTGTAGTCGAGCTCCTGGTAGGAGTGCTCGGTCAGCATCCGGCGCAGCGTCCGCCGCTCGAAGATCTCGACCCCGTCGAGCTCGCCGCCGCGGCGCAGCAGCTCGAAGAACCGCGAGAGCTCGTTCGCGGTCGTGACGACGTTGCCGGCGGGGATGATCCCGGTCAGGAACTCGGGCGCGTTCGAGAGCCGCGTCGCGTCGTCGACCGAGACCCCGAGCGCCCGCTTGAGGACGTTCGAGATCGGCGGCAGCACCGGCGCGCCGGTCGTGTGCGCGTGGGCGACGAGGCCGACGTCCTCGGGCGCGACCCCGTAGTTGGTCCAGCGGAATCCGAGCGGGTCGAGGATCTCGGCGGCGAGCACCTCGCGGATCGACTTGCCGGTGACGCGATGGACGATCTCGCCGACGATGTAGCCGCCGCTGATCGCGTGGTAGGCGAGCGACTGCCCGGCGCGCGACTGCGGCTTGGCGTCGCAGAGGATCTCGACGATCGCGTCGCGGTCGTTGACGTTGGTGAGGTCGAAGGCCTCGCCGGGAAGGTTCGGGACGCCGCCGCGATGCGAGAGCACGTGGGCGATCGTGATGTTCTCCTTGCCGTGCCGCGCGTACTCGGGGATGTACTCGGCGACGCGATCGCCGATGTGGATCTGGTGCTTCTGGTCGAGCAGGTGGGCGACGCAGGCGGTCATCGCCTTCGAGGCGCTGAAGATCACGTGCGGGGTCTCGGGCGTGTTGGCGACGAGCTCGGCGCCGTCCGGCTCCTCGGGGCCGGCGCCGCGAGCCCAGCCGATCGAGCGGTCGAGGACGACCTCGCCCTCGCGTCGCACGCAGAGGCTGACCGCCGGGTGGACGCCACTGCGGAACAGGCTCTCGGTCGCCGACCAGATCCGCTCGATCGCGGCGCCGTCGAGCCCGCCCGCCTCGGGCGGCGCCTCGTCGCCGATCGTCGTGATCGATCCGAGGTCGGAGGGGACCTTGATCCGCCGCAGCGGATCGGGCCCGACCGGGAGCCTGGGTATGCCGACGCTGGGCCTCATCGCGGCGGGGAGGCTATCTGCGGCCGCTGACCGCGCGCTTCATCACCGACGCCGCCGCGTCCGGCACGTAGCGGTTGGAGTCGCGCGGGGGCCGCACGTAGCCCTTGTCGCTCTGGCGCCGCGGCAGCTTGATCGGCGGCAGCTCCTCGCGCTCGTAGGGGATCTGCGTGAGCAGGTGGGCGATGCAGTTGATCCGTGCGTTGCGCTTGAGGTCGGACTCGACCACGTGCCAGGGCGTGTCGGGGAGGTCGGTGTGGGCGAACATCTCGTCCTTGGCCTTCGAGTAGTCGACCCAGCGGCGCTGCGCCTCGAGATCGATCGGCGACAGCTTCCACTGCTTCAGCGGGTCGGTCTGACGGGCCTTGAACCGCTTCTCCTGCTCGTGGTCGGAGACGCTGAACCAGTACTTGACCACGAAGATCCCGTCGTCCATCAGCATCCGCTCGAAGACCGGGGCCTGGCGCAGGAAGCGCTCGTGCTCGGCGGGCGTGCAGAAGCCCATCACCTTCTCGACGCCGGCGCGGTTGTACCAGGAGCGGTCGAAGAGCACGATCTCCCCGCCCGCCGGCAGGTGGGCGACGTAGCGCTGGAAGTACCACTCGGTCTGCTCACGCTCGGTCGGCGCCGGCAGCGCGACGACCCGGGCGATCCGCGGCGAGAGGTGCTCGGTGATCCGCTTGATCGCGCCGCCCTTGCCGGCCGCGTCGCGGCCCTCGAAGACGATCGCCACCCGGGCACCCGTCCGCTTCACCCACTCGGCCATGACCACGAGCTCGCGCCTGCAGGCGCAGCAGCTCCGACTCGTAGACCTCGCGGGGCAGCTTCGGGGTCGCCTCGGCCTCCTCCTCGACGTCGCCGGAGCCCTTCTCGCTTGGCCTTGTTGTTCTTCGCCATCCGCGGATCCTTTCGCAGTGCCCGGCGCGCCGCAACCCGGCCGCGTTCATCGGGCCGTAACGATCACGGCCGATCCTGCCTGCATGAGCCTCAACGCCATCCCCACGGTCCTCGCAGTACTCGCCGCCGCCGTTGGAGCCGGCGCCGGCTCCGGCCCCGCGAGGCGAACGCAGCCGGCGCCCGCGACGCGGACGAGGAACGCCGTGGCGGCGTCGTCCTTCGGGTCAAGGAGACGCCGTTCGGGAAGGTGATCCACGAGAAGCGCTCCGGCCTCGCCGCCTATCTGTTCACGCGGGAGAAGCGCGGGGGCAAGCCGCGCTGCTACGGCGGCTGCGCCGACGCCTGGCCGCCGATCAAGGCGAAGGGCCGGCCGATCGCGGGCTGCGGACGTCGATCAGGACAAGCTCGGGACCGTCAAGCGCCGCCGTGGCGGGCGCATGGTCACCTACGACGGCAGGCCGCTGTACTTCTACGTCGACGACTCGCCGGGGACGATCCTCTGCAATGACGTCTTCGAGTTCGGCGGCGACTGGTTCGTGATCGGTCCCGACGGCGAGCCCGCCTCCGGCTGACGGCGCGCCGGCGCCCGGGCGGGTCCGCCCAGACCTCCTAGAGCTCGAAGAAGGTGCCTGACGGCCCCAGGTTCGCGACCTCGGTCGCGCCGATCGTCGAGCGTTCGCCCCAGGCCTCGTGGATGTGCCCGCAGACCGCGAGCCGCGGCTGCTTCTGCTCGATCGCCGCGGCGAGCGCGGGGCTGCCGAGGTGGTCGCCGGAGGAGCTCTGATCGCAGTGGCCCAGCGGGCGGCGAGTGGAGCACGAGGACGGCGCCGGGGGAGAGGCCGGCGAGCTTCTCGGTCGCCTGCTCGTCGGAGAGGTCGAAGCTCCAGTCCCAGGGCGTGACGGGGATCCCGGCTCCGAGGCCGAAGAACTCGGATCCCGTCGATCTCGGTCGCGCCTCCGTGCAGGACGACGGCCGACTCCCAGGCGCCCGCGGCCTCCCGCAGCGCCTCCTCCGTCTCGTTGTTGCCGGGCACGAGGATCGCCGGCTTCGCGATCGCGGCCAGCGCCTCGATCGTCGGCTCGAGGCCGCTGTGGACCGAGGCGAAGTCGCCGGCGCCGATCACGACGTCGGCGTCGGCGCTCATCTCGACCAGGCGGGCGGCCTGGGCCTCGTCGCAGTGCAGGTCGCTGAAGGCGAGGATCCTCATTCGGCCGACGGTATCCCAGTAACCCGGTCTGTGCAGGAGCTCGAGCTTGATCCCGTCGGGGTCGGCGAGGAAGACCGCGTAGTAGCCCGGCGTGTAGTCGTGCTCGGCGGGTCTCGGAGAGCACCTCGCAGTCGGTGCCGCCCGCGCGCCCACGCGCCGCGCTCGTCGACGACCGCGCGCGACGGAACGTCGAGGCAGAGGTGGTGGATGCCGAGCGCGTAGCGGTCGTAGGGAGGCGGATGGGCGTCCGACTGCGCCTCGCGGAGGCCGATCGCGGCGACGCCGGTAGCCCGGCGACCGAGAGGTAGTGGACGGTCTCGCCGCGCTCGCCCTCGATCGTGCCGCCGTCGCTCCAGCCGAGTGGGCCGAGCAGCTCGCGGTAGAACGGGAGGCTGACGTCGAGCGAGCCGACGACGAGATCGACGTGGCTGAGCTTCGAGGTCGCCACGTCGAGCCGCGGCGGGACCGAGCGGGGCGGAGCGCTGAGGTCGCGATCGACCCGCAGCGAGCCGACCTCGAGCTCGTCGATCCGCAGATGCTTGATCCGGGCCCGGCCGATCGCCAGCCTGCCGATCGCCAGGGCCCCGATCGCGCCCGCGCCGATCGCCAGCGCGCCGACGGCGAGCGCGCCGGCGGATCCGGCGGCCGTGCCGGTCAGGCCGGTCGCGGTCATCGCCTCGGGTGTCTGAGCGTCTGTTCATGCGATTCGATCCTGCCACGGGCCCGACCGGCCGAATACTCGTGCTAGCCGAATCCTCGCAGCCCGGGTCGCGACGGTATCGTGCCGCGCCATGGAAGCCGCATCCCTGCCTCAGAGCGCCGAGCCCAAGAGTGATTCGATCGTCGCCTGCCGTGGGCTCTCCCGCCGCTTCGGCGAGGGAGACGCCGCCGTCGACGCGCTGCGCGGCGTCGACCTCGACTTCCCGCGCGGTCAGCTGACCGCGATCGTCGGTCCCTCCGGGCTCGGGCAAGTCGACGCTCATGCACCTGCTCGCCGGCCTCGACAAGCCGACCGCCGGCAAGGTCTGGATCGACGGGACCGAGATCACCGGGCTCTCCGACAAGGGCGATGACCGAGCTGCGCCGCAGCAAGCTCGGCTTCATCTTCCAGTTCTTCAACCTCGTCCCGGTGCTCGACGCGGCCGAGAACGTCGCCCTGCCGGTCCGCATCGCCGGCTCGCGAGATCGACCCGGCCTGGCTCGACCAGCTGCTCGAGATGGTCGGCCTCAGCGACCGGCGCAGCCACCGGCCCGTCCGAGCTCTCCGGCGGCCAGCAGCAGCGCGTCGCGATCGCCCGCGCGCTTGCCGCCCGCCCGGCGGTCGTCTTCGCCGACGAGCCGACCGGCAACCTCGACTCGACCTCGAGCACCGGCGTGCTCGAGCTCCTGCGCCGCTCGGTCGACGAGTTCGACCAGACGGTGGTCATGGTCACCCACGACCCGCGCGTCGCCTCCTACGCCGACCGCGTCGTCGTGCTCGCCGACGGCAAGATCGCCAACGACCGCAAGGTCTCGGGCGAGGACGAGGTCATCGCCCTGATGCGGGAGCTCTGACCGTGTTCCGGCTCGCCCTGCGCGGGCTGGTCGCGCACAAGCTGCGCGCCGGCCTCACGGCGATCGCGATCCTCTTCGGCGTCGCGATGATCGCCGGCACGCTGATGCTGAGCGACTCGGTCAATCGCTCCTTCGACGACATCTTCGCGACCGCGTCCGAGGGCATCGACGTCAGCGTCCGCGCCACGCAGGAGATCGAGACCGGCTTCGACCTGCCCGAGGCCGGCGCGGCACTGCCCGAGGACCTGATCGACGACGTCGAGTGCGCGTCGACGGCGTCGCCAGCGCCGTCGGCGCCATCGGCGACGGATCGTCGATCGCGATCCTCGACGAGAACGGCGACCGGATCGGCCCCCCGGACGGCGGGCCGCCGCACATCGTCAACAGCGTCCAGCCCGAGCCGTTCTCCCCCTACACGTATCTCGAGGGCGGCCCCGCCGCAGGCCGACGACGAGGTCGCGATCGACTCGTTCACCACCGACGAGGAGGGCTACGAGATCGGCGACACGATCACGATCACCGGCGCCCGCGGGCGTCGAGCGAGTACACCCTGGCCGGGATCACCAAGTTCGGCTCCGGGGTGCCGCTCGGCCGGCGCGAGCCTCGTCGAGATGACCCTGCCCGAGGCGCAGCGCGTCACCGACAAGGAGGGCGAGTTCGACGAGATCGCCGTCGAGGCGGCCGACGGCGTCAGCTCCGAGGAGCTCCGCGACCGGATCAACGAAGCGCTGCCCGACACCGCCGAAGCGAAGACCGGCGAGCAGATCGCCGACGACGACTCGCAGGAGATCAAGGACGGCTTCGGCTTCCTGACCACGGCGCTGCTGATCTTCGCCGGGATCACGATCTTCGTCGGCGCCTTCCTGATCTTCAACATCTTCAGCATCACCGTCGCCCAGCGGACCCGCGAGTTCGGGATGCTGCGGACGCTCGGCGCCTCCTCGCGTCAGGTCCTGACGACGGTGATCGGCGAGGCGTTCATCGATCGGCCTGATCGCCTCGGCGATCGGGATCGTCGCCGGCGCCGGCTTCGTCAAGCTGCTGCTCGCCGCCTTCAAGGGACTCGGCTTCGAGCTGCCGCAGTCGGGCCTGCCGATCGAGCCGCGCACGGTGATCATCGGGATCGTCGTCGGCATGCTCTCGACGCTCGGCTCGGCGCTGATCCCGGCGCTTCGCGCGACCCGCGTCACCCCGCTCGAGGCGCTGCGGGAGGACGGTGGCGTCGACCGCGAGGGCGGCAGCCGCAAGCGCACCGTCGTCGCCTCGCTGCTCGCCGTGCTCGGCGATCGCCCTGATCCTCGGCGGCCTCTTCTCCGGCGGCGACTTCGCCCAGTCGCTGTCGACCATGGGCCTCGGGCTGATCCTCTTCTTCATCGCGATCGCGATGCTCGGCGGCCGGCTGATCGCGCCGCTGGCCTCGCTCGTCGGCACTCCGATCGAGAAGCTCCGCGGCGTCACCGGCAAGCTTGCCCAGGAGAACACGCTGCGCAACCCGAGCCGGACGGCGACCACGTCGTCGGCGCTGATGATCGGCGTCGCGCTCGTCGTCTTCGTCCTGATGCTCGGCTCCGCGATCACGAAGTCGGTCGACCGACGCGCTCGACAAGACCTTCACCGGCGACGTCGCGGTCTACAACGTCGACGGCTTCTCGACGATCTCGGCCGCCATCGCGCCGGCGATCTCGGAGCTCGACGGGGTCGCTGCCGCCTCGCCGACGGCCGCCGCCGGAGCGCCGGATCGAGGGCGTCGACGGCGATCAGTTCGTCACCGGCCTCGACCCGGCGACGCTGGCGCAGACCGCCGATCTCGACTGGGTCGACGGCTCCGACGAGACGCTCGCGAACCTCGGCCCCGACGGCGCGATCATCGAGGCCGACTTCGCCGAGGAGAACGGGATCGAGGTCGGCGACACGATCACCCTGACGACGCCGAGCGGGACCGAGGTCGAGGCGACGGTCGAGGGCAGCGTCCGCGACCGGATCGCGCTGCTCGTCGACTCGGTCGCGCTGCCGATCTCCGTGCTGCGCGAGGACTTCGACACGCGCCAGGACTTCCTGGTCCTGACCAAGTTCGACGAGGGAGCCGACTTCGACGCGACCCGGGCCGAGATCGACACGCTGCTGGCGGACAAGCTACCCGAACGCCGAGTCCCGCTCCCAGCAGGAGGCCAAGGACGAGCAGGAGGAGTCAGATCAACGGGCTCGTCTCGCTGATCTACGTGCTGCTCACGCTGGCCGTGATCCTCAGCCTCGTCGGCGTCGTCATCACCCTCGTCCTCTCGGTGCTCGAGCGCAAGCGCGAGCTCGGGATGCTGCGCGCGATCGGCGCCTCCAAGAGCCAGGTCCGGCGCATGGTCCGCTACGAGTCGGTGATCACCGCGATGATCGGAGCGATCGTCGGAGCGGTGATCGGCGTTCGGGATCGGAGTCGCCGCGGTCAAGGCGCTCGAGGACGACGGCCTCGTCCTCTCGATCCCGGTCGTCGGCATCGTCGTCGTCCTGATCCTCGCCGCGATCGCCGGCGTCCTCGCCGGCATCTGGCCGGCCCGCCGTGCCTCGAAGATCGAGGTCATGGAAGCCCTGCAGTACGAGTAGGCGGCGGCGTCCTCTGACGCTGCGCCTGACGCGCACCTGACGCACTCGGGGCTTATGTGGCTCCGCCACACCGCGCCCGCTCGCCGGCACGCTCATGCTTGGTCAGAGAACGCCTTAGTCCCTGGGTTTCGGGGTGTGGAATGAGCGGAGTTCCTCGGCCATCCGCATCGTCTCTTCGTCGAGGGTTGCGTCGCGGAGTTCGTAGCGGGTGGAGAGCTCGGCTCGGAAGGCTTCCTTGACCTCGGTGAAGAGGGGGTCGGGGCCCTTCGGCGGGGGCGGGCGGGGCGTCGAGGGCGTCCTCGATGCTGCCGGCGGTGGTTGGGTCCCAGTCGAGGCCGAGGGCGTCGTAGACGGGGATCAGGACGTCGCGGATCTCGCCGGCGCCGCGGACGACGAGGACGCCGCCGACATGGGCGCCGCCGGCGATCACGCGCTGGCCGATCCCGGCCAGCTTCGTGCGGCCGGCCCAGTTGACGCTCCACTGACCCGGGCAGTACTCGCCGGGGATCTCGCCCTCGCGGGCGTCGAGGCCGAGGCGCCGCAGCGCGCCGGTGACGATCGCCGCCATCTCCTCGAAGCGCGGCTGCGTGCCCGTCCTCAGCGCCGCCTCCCTGCTCGCCTTCGAGAAGGCGATCGTGCCCTTCGTGGAAGACGGCGGCCCGCCCGCCGGCCATCCGCTCGACCGGCTCGTAGCCGTGCTCGCGCGCGATCGCGAGCGCGTCGCGGTAGCCGGGGGAGAGGCGGTCCATGCGCCCGAAGGCGAGGCTGCGCCCGGTCCGGTGCACGCGTGCGGTCGGCGGCAGGTCGCCGCGCGCGACGCGGCGCATGATCGCCGCCGAGACGCCGGTCCCGAGCGCCGAGCGACCCTCGAAGGACTGATCGATCAGCTCCAGAGGGGGCTTGTTTGCAGGTATTTCGGGCATATCAGCAGGTCCGGACGGAGTATGAGGGAAATGTTGCGTGTGTGAGCAGACGCACACATAAAGGCCGCGGGGGTTGCCAAGCTTGGGACGTCAAAACGACCCCCCGGGTGCGTACCGGACAGAAGGTACGCGACTGCACTCACCGCCCGGGGAACGCACCCGCCGCATCGCGCCCCGGCCTTCCCGTGGGCGCGAACTGCATCGGCCCCCTTCCCGAGGAAGGGACCGCCGGCGCGGATCGTCGGCGCCCAAGCCTTGGAGGTGTTCACCGGTGCCCATCAAGACGAAGACGAACCTGTACAGAGCAACGGCGGTCTCGCTGATCGCCGCGGCCGGGATCACGACCGCGGCCGTCGGCTCCGCATCCGCGGCAGCCGAGTTCCCGCAGTTCGAGATCGAGATCAAGCGCAACGCTCTCGAGCGCACGATCGAGGTCACCGAGCACCGTCGCGACTACCGCCGGACCTGGGAGGACGCGAAGAAGCTCGACGTCGAGCCCGACAACGCCGCCCTGCGCCCGACGATCAGCCCGGCTGCCGCGAAGGAGAAGGTCGCCGCCCTCGAGCAGAAGGTCGAGAAGGCCTCCCAGCCGGAGTTCGGCACGCCCGAGTCGGTCGGCGTCTCCAGCGCGACCCTCGAGGCGATCGCCTCCTGTGAGTCCGGCGGCGACCCGACCGTGGTCGATGCCTCCGGCACCTACCGCGGCAAGTACCAGTTCGACACCGGCACCTGGGCCTCGGTCGGCGGTTCCGGCGACCCGGCCGCCGCGCCCGAGGCGGAGCAGGACTACCGCGCCGCGCTCCTGTACTCCCAGGCCGGCTCCTCGCCCTGGCCCGTCTGCGGCCAGTAAGGCCCTAGCGGCCGTAGGGCCGAGGCCGGGGGGCGGATCGTTCAGGCGCCCAGCGCTGCCCTGAACATCCGCTCCTCGTCCTCGAACAGGAAGCCGTAGAGCGTCGAGCGCTCGAGCAGGACCCGCCTCTTGCTCTCCAGCACCGCTCGCCGCGGCCGTGAAGCGATCGCCTGCGCGGTCGCCGCGGCCGCGGCGGCGCTGCTGCCCGTCTCGTGGAGCCGGGAGACGACGCCGAGCCGTTCTGCCTCCTCGGCCTCGAGCAGGCGGCCGGTCAGGCAGAGCTCGCGCGCGATCGCGGCCGGCAGGGCGGCCCGCGCCCAGGCGAACGAAGGCGGGATGCCGCGCGGGAGCTCGGGAAAGCCGAAGGCCGCGCTCGGCTCGGCGAGCCTGATGTCGCAGGCAAGCGCGAGCACGAAGCCTCCGGCCAGCGCCGGACCGTTGACGGCCGCGATCACCGGCACCGGGCAGTTGCCGACGGCGTCCATGCAGGCGAGGCTGCTCTCGACCAGCGCCCGCCGGTTCTCCTGATCGCCCCCGAACTGGGTCGTGTCCATCCCGGAGCAGAAGGCGGGCGGGGCGCCGGTCAGCGTCACGGCGCCGATCGCTTCGGTGTCGAGGTCGGTGAGCGCCGCGGCGATCTCGCGGCGCAGCGCGATCGAGAGGGCGTTGCGCTTCGCCGGGCGGTTCAGCGTCAGCGCGAGCACGCCGTCGGCGATCGACGGAGAGCAGCGGCTCGCTCGTCGTCCTCGGCGCCGGCGCCGGCGTTCTCGCTCACGGCTCGATGATCCCGCCCGGCCCGGCGGGACCTCCTCCGCCCGGTGCGGCAGACTGAGGCCGATGGACGAGCCACGCCTCAGCCTCAGCGAGCGGATCGGAGATGCGGGCGTCAGCGTCCCGACCCGCGGCAATCGCAAGCTCGAGAAGTTCCTCGCCGCCGCCAACTCCGACAAGGAGGTCGCCGCCCGCTGGTACATGCAGCAGGTCACCTCCGAGCGGCTCGGGATGTCCGACCACAGCCGCGTCCACATCCAGATCGTCGCCAACATCGCCCTGCGGATCCTGCGCCTGGCGGTCAAGGGCGGGATCGCGCCGGCCGTCGTCGCCGACCACGGCCTCAGCGAGCGCGACGCCGAGGTCGTCGTCATCGCCGGCGCCCTCCTGCACGACACCGGGATGGGGATCCACCGGGTCGACCACGAGGCCTACAGCCTGTTCATCGCCGACCGCAAGCTGCGCGAGCTGCTCGCCGGCATCTACGAGGACCCGGAGCTGACCGTCGTCGCGGTCGAGGCGCTGCACTGCATCATCGGCCACCGCCGACGGGGCGAGCCCTACACGCTCGAGGCCGGCGTCGTCCGCGTTGCCGACGCGCTCGACATGGCCGAGGGCCGCGCCCGGCTCCCGGTCGAGCGCGGCGAGATGGGAATCCACGCGATCTCGGCCGCGGCGATCGACGAGGTCAACATCGAAAAGGGCGTCGACCGCCCGATCCGCGTCGAGATCAAGATGAACAACTCGGCCGGCATCTTCCAGGTCGACGACCTCCTCGCCACCAAGATCCGCGGCACCCCGCTCGAGGGCCACGTCGAGGTGATCGCCGCGGTGGAGGGCGAGACCGAGAAGCGCCTGCTGAGGGAGTTCCGGATCTAGGAAGGGGCCCTCTCAGGCGCCCGCGCCGGCGCCGCCGCGGCCTTCGCCGCCGGCGAAGCGGCCGGCGCCGAGGATCGCTACGTCGATCACCTCGCGGCCGCCCTTCGCCTCGTAGGCGAGGCCCGCCTCGAGGTCCATCGCCGAGCCGACGATCGCGGCCTTGCGGTCGGCGAGCATCGTCTCCTGGGGGAAGCGGGCGAGCCCTTCGGCGAGCTCGAGCGCGCGCTCGAGGTGCTGGCCCTCGGGGACGATCTCGTTGACGAGCCCCCACTCATGGGCCTCGGCCGCCTCCATCATCCGCCCGGTCAGGATCAGGTCGAGGGCGCGGCCGAGGCCGACGATCCGCGGCAGCCTCTGGGTGCCGCCGTCGATCAGCGGCACGCCCCAGCGGCGCTCCGGGTAGCCGAGCCTGCGAGCCACCGGTCGCGATCCGCAGGTCGCACCAGAGCGCCAGCTCGAGCCCGCCGGCCAGGCACCAGCCGCTGATCGCGGCGATCGTCGGCTTGCTCGCGGTGAGCCGGGTGAAGCCCATCGGCCCCTCCGGGCGGTCGAGGTAGGCGTCGACCGTCTCCTGCGGCGCGCTCGGACCGAGCTCGGCCACCGCCTTCAGGTCGGCGCCCGCGCAGAAGGCGACGTCGCCGGCGCCGGTCAGGATCAGCACCCGCGCCTCGTCGTCCTCCTCGAAGGCCAGGTAGCCCTCATACAGCTCCTTCGCGGTCTCGTGGTCGACGGCGTTGCGTCGCTCGGGCCGCTCGATCGTCAGTACCGCGGCGGCCCCGACGCGGCGGTAGCTGGTGCGCTCGCTCATGCGGCCATCCTATGCCGGGGCGCGAGGCCCCGAGCGTGGGGCGCGCGGGGATGCGGAGAGGCGGCGGCCTCAGCCGCCGATGCGCGGCCACTTCGACAGGTACGGCATCGGATCGATCGCCGTGCCGTAGGGCCCGCGTCCCTCGCGGACCTCGAAGTGCAGGTGCTCGCCGTAACAGGAGCCGGTGCAGCCGACCTCGCCGACCTTGGTTCCGGCGTCGACGCGCTCGCCGACTTCGACCAGGGCGGGGGCGACCATGTGGAAGAACGAGTAGCTCTGTCCGGCCTTCGGGTCGAAGATCGAGAGCCAGTTGCCGCGGCCCGAGTCGGCTGCCGGCGTCGACGACGACGCCGTCGGTCGGGGCGACGAGCCGGGTGCCGGTCGGAGCGAAGATGTCCTGGCCCTCGTGCGGGCGGCCCGCGGGCGTTGCCGAAGGCGGCCTCGACGTCGCCGTAGTCCGGCGCGCGTCGAGCGGGTGGAAGGGCCCGGGATCCGCGAGCTCGGCCGCCGACTTCTCGAGCGGCACCGCGGGGACGCTGGCGCCGCCGGTCACGGTCACGGCCTCGCCGTCCTCGCCCTGTGCGACCGTGCGGTCCGCGAGCTTGTCGGCGACCTCGGCGGTGGCGACCGCGTCGCGGGCGAGCTCACGGCCGCTCGGGGAGGCGTCGGCGACCGGCTCGGCCGCGATCGCGACAGCGGGCATCGCCAGCGTCAACCCGATCGCCAGGGCCCGGGCGGCCGCGACTCCATGCAGGCGCCGAGGCGGCCTGGGAGGGACCGGGTAACCGCGCATGCGGTCGTAGCTGATGTCGTCGACGGAACGGCATTGGCAGCGGGGGTTCGCGGGCTACTACCCGCTTCCTTCAGGAAAGTACCGCCTATGTGACGTAACATCACACATAGTTCGCTAACAATCGTGCCTCGCAGCCGCATCCGCCTCCGGCGCCCGCCACGCACGGCGTCGCGCCCCGGTCAGCGGATCACTCCGGAATCAGTGCGAGCGCGAAGAAGCCGGTCAGGGCTTCTGCACACGGTCGAGCTGCTCGCGGGCCCGCTCCTTGCGGGTGTCCAGCCGGTGCTGGATGTACGAGAGCACGATCGGGAGGAGGATGAAGAGGGCGATCACGGCGAAGCCCCACATCGTCACGTCGAAGTCCGTCGTCCGGCCCCAGAGCCCCTCGCCGTCAGCCGCAAAGGCCGCGGGAGAGATGGCCATCAAGCGCCGCGAAGGCAACGGCCAGAGCCATCCCCAAACGCCGAGCAGTACGTCGAACCGAATCCATCGGCCGGGAGACTACCCGACCGCCGCCGCCGAGTTCCCCCTCACCACTGATCCCCAACCCCGGCACCCTGAGCGCCCCGTCTCGGACGAACAACTGAACCCCCATCCCTTTTCGCGAGTGCAGGAGCGTGGAGGCCAAGGAAGCGAGGCGCCGGCAATAGCAGCGTTATGCCGGCGCCGAAGCTGACGCCGGCATCCGCGCTCCTGTGCCGCGAAAAGAGAAGCGCGCGGTCTCGGGGCAGGTGAGAAGACCGCGCGCTGCACGAGAGAGGATCTCGTAAGCCGCACTCTCACGCAGATCCCGGCCCTCCCGCGTGAACAATCCGAGACCTTCGCTGTGAACAAGCTGTGAAGTTCCGGGCCGCCGAGATACTCCGTCCGGGGCGACCGGGATACCATCTGGTTCGACGCGACCTTCCTTCGGCGCGTCCCCACACCATGAGCGCTTCGCGCGGAACACTCAGAGTCGCGGTCGTCGACCGTGACACCGCTTTCCTCAAGGTCCTCGGCAAGAGGCTCGACGCTGCCGGCTGGGAGCACCGCGTGCTCCCGAGCGGCGCTCCGGTCGACGAGCTCGTCGCGATGAAGCTGAACGCGGTCGTCGTCGACCTGAACGTTCTCGGCCACGACGAGGGCTGGGACTTCCTCGAGCGCGTCTCGGGCATGCTGCCCGGCCTCGGGATCATCGTCTGCACCTCGAACTCGACCGTCGCCCAGCGGGTCCGCGGCCTGCGGCTCGGAGCCGACGACTGGATCGCGAAGCCCTCGCACCCCGAGGAGGTGATGGCGCGGATCGAGGCGGTCGTCCGTCGCCGCCGCCGGCACGAGCCCCGACCGCGAGGTCGGCCCGGTGATCGTCGGCGAGCTCGAGATCCGCGCCGACCAGTACCAGGCCTACGTCGAGCGGCAGGGGCCTCGACCTCACCCGCCGCGAGTTCGAGCTCCTCAACACACTCGCCGAGGCGTCGGGCAAGGTGCTCGAGCGCGAGGACATCTACCGGCGCGTCTGGGGCTACGAGATGGCCCACGGCGACCGCTCCGTCGACGTCTTCGTCCGCAAGCTGCGCTCGAAGATCGAGAAGCACTCGCCCGGCTGGAGCTACATCCACACCCATTTCGGGATCGGGTACCGCTTCGACCCCGAGCACACGGTCCGCCGGGGGCACGGCGCCGGCAGGCCCACCAGTGACGCCCGGAAGAGGCTTCCGTCGAGCCCCGGACGAGCCGGTCGCCGAGCGCCGTACAGGCGCATTCCTGAGCGGGAAACGCCTCTCTTCACATCATTTTCACACGTCGGCCACTCCGCCGTAACAAGCTTCCGGGCACCGACTGGGACGCTGGCGCTGCCGTCTGAGGGAGACAACCTCGCGGGCCACCCATGTGACCCGCAGCTCAGCACGGCAAACGTCCAACGAACAAGGAGTCAATCAACGTGAACTCACGCAAGTGGTTTGCAGTGCTGCCGGTGAGCGCTCTGCTCGCATTCGGCGTTGCCGCATGCGGCGACGACGACAGCACGACCAGCGACTCGACTTCGAGCTCGACAGGCGGCCTCTCGGGCACGATCCGCGTCGACGGCTCGAGCACGGTCGCCCCGCTCACCGAGGCGATTGCCGAAGGCTTCCAGCAGGAGAACCCCGACGTCCGCGTCACGGTCGGCACGTCCGGCACCGGCGGCGGCTTCGAGAAGTTCTGCGCCGGCGAGACCGACATCTCCGACGCGTCCCGAGCGATCGAGGCCGAAGAGGAGAAGCTCTGCGAGGAGGGCGGCGTCGAGTACGAGGAGGTCCAGGTCGCGATCGACGCTCTGACCGTCGTCGGCAACCCGGAGAACCCCGTCACCTGCCTGACCGTCGATCAGCTGGCCGACGATCTGGGGCCCCGACACGACGGTCACCAACTGGTCCGACATCCCCGACCTCGACGCGGAGTTCGACGCGGAGCTGGAGCGCTTTGGCCCCGGCACCGACTCGGGCACGTTCGACTACTTCACCGAGGCGATCAACGGTGAGGAAGGCGTCTCGACCAAGGACTACAACAACGTCGGCGAGGACGACAACGCGACCGTGACCGGCGTCTCCGGCAGCCCCGGTGGCATCGGCTACTTCGGCTTCTCGTTCTACATCGAGAACGAGGGCACGCTGAAGGCGTTCGAGGTCGACGGCGGCGACGGTTGCGTCGCTCCGTCCGTCGAGACGGCCCAGGACGGCACCTACACGCCGCTGAGCCGGCCGCTGTTCATCTACCCGGCGTCGACGGCGTTCGACGACGAGGTCCAGACGGCGTTCATCGACTACTACCTGGCGAACGTGAACTCCGTGGCCGAGAGCGCTCGGGTTCATCCCGCTGACCGACGAGCAGCTGACCGCAGTCCGAGGACGCGGTCGCCAAGCTCGAGGGCAGCTGATCGCCGGCAGCCACAGGTAACGGACGCAGGCAACGCAGATGGAAGCGAGCGGAACTCGGAGCCGGGAAGGGACTCGGCGGGGGCAACAGCCCGCGCCAGTTCCTCGAGACTCCGAGCCGCCGCTTGGGCGAGAAGGTCATCCAGGGCCTTCTCGCCTTCTGCGGCCTGCTCTCCGTCCTGACGACGACCGCGATCGTCTTCTCCCTGATCGGGCCGACGATCGGGTTCTTCGAGCTCGTCGACCCGATCGACTTCCTCACCGGCACCGACTGGAGCCCGAGCTTCGAGCCGGCGAGCTTCGGCGTCCTCCCGATCGTCGTCGGCACCCTCAGCGTGACCCTGTGGGGCATGGTCTTCGCGATCCCGATCGGCCTCGGCGCCGCGATCTACCTGCGCGAGTACGCGAGCCCGCGGGTGCGCAAGATCGTCAAGCCGGTCCTCGAGATCCTCGTCGGCATCCCGACCGTGGCGATCGGCTTCTTCGCCGTCACCTTCATCCTTCCCTCGATCATCCAGCCGCTCTGGCCCGACGGTTTCCTCGGCGGCGATCAGCGGCCGTTCATGGCGCTGGCGGCCGGCCTCGGCATCGGCCTGATGATCGTCCCGATCATCGCCTCGATCTCCGACGACGCGATGCGCGCGGTTCCCGCCGGGCTTCGCGAGGGCGCCTACGCGCTCGGCTCGACCAAGCTCGAAGGTCGCGACCAAGGTCGTCTTCCCGGCCGCCCTCTCCGGGATCGTCGCCTCGATCGTGCTCGCGATCTCCCGCGCCGTCGGCGAGACGATGATCGTCCTCCTCGCCGCGGGCTCGACCCCCAACCTGACCTTCAACCCGGTCGAGTCGATCCAGGCGATGACCTCCTTCATCGCGACCACGGCGACGGGCGACATCTCGACCGGATCCGCCGACTACAAGACGATCTTCGCCGTCGGCACCGTGCTCTTCCTGATGACCCTGGTGATGAACATGATCTCGATCCGCCTCGTGCGCAAGTACCGGGAGGTGTACGAGTGATGGAGGCCGGCAACGCACCGACCCCGGAGCGCGTGCGGCTCGCGGTAGCGGGCGCTCGCTCGACGACCGAGGCGATGCTGACCAACCAGCCGCGCGGCGACGTGATCCGCAACAACGTCTTCGCGGTGCTGCTGCTGATCGCCGTGGTCGTCCCGCTGATCGGGCTCGCTCGCCCTGCTGATCCAGGCGTTCGCGCGAGGGAGGCTCGGCGCTCAGCCTGGATCTCTTCACCAACCCGCCGTCGACGATCGACGTCGAGAACGCCGGCTTCCGCCCGGCGATCCTCGGATCGCTGATGCTGATCGCCGGCGTGATCCTGTTCGTCGTCCCGATCGGCGTCGGCGCCGCGATCTACCTCGAGGAGTACGCGGACGGGACGAAGTGGTGGAACCGGGTGATCGAGGTCAACATCCAGAACCTCGCCGCGGTTCCCTCGATCATCTACGGCATCCTCGGCCTCGGCTTCATCGTCCGCGGTCCGCTCGACCTCGGCTTCATCCTCGCCGCCGGCTCGATCACGCTCGCCCTGCTCGTGCTGCCGATCGTGATCATCGCCGGCCGCGAGGCGATTCGCGCGGTCCCGCCCTCGATCAGCGAGGGGTCGATGGCGCTCGGGGCGACCAAGTGGCAGACGATCCGGCGCCAGGTCCTGCCCGCCTCGATCCCGGGCATCGCGACCGGCGTGATCCTCGCGGTCTCGCGGGCGATCGGCGAGACCGCGCCGCTGCTGCTCGTCGGCGCCACGGTCTTCGTGACCTTCAACCCGTCGTTCTTCTCGCCCGACGGCTACTCGGCCCTGCCGGTCCAGATCTTCCAATACGCCACCCGCCCGCAGGAGGAGTTCCAGGCGCTCGCGGCGGCGGGCATTATCGTGATGCTCGTCCTGCTGCTGCTGATGAACTCGTTTGCGATCTGGCTACGCAACCGATACGAACAACGCTGGTAGGAGACTGAGAGTGACCGAGTCGATGACCGACGAATCCACACCGAGAAGCGACGAGGCCGCAGCACGGCGGCGGAGAGGCCGGACGCGCCGGGTGAGCGCGAGGCGCCCTCGATCTCGGTGCGCACGGACTTCCAGCAGGCCGACCCGAACGCCGGGCCGCGCGATGTCGTCTTCGACCTCCAGGACATCTCCGTCTTCTACGGCGGCGTAGCCGGCGGTCCAGGAGATCTCGATGGAGATCCACAAGAACGAGGTCACCGCCCTGATCGGTCCCTCGGGCTGCGGCAAGAGCACGCTGATCCGCTGCCTCAACCGGATGAACGACCTCGTTCCGAGCGCCGAGGTCGACGGGCAAGCTGCTCTACCACGACGTCGACCTCTACGGACCCAAGGTCGATCCCGGTCGCAGGTCCGCAAGCGTGATCGGGATGGTGTTCCAGAAGCCGAACCCGTTCCCGAAGTCGATCTACGACAACATCGCCTTCGGCCCGCGGATCCTCGGCATGGACGGCGACATGGACGAGATCGTCGAGAAGGCGCTGCGGCGCTCGGCGCTCTGGGACGAGGTCAAGGACCGGCTCGACGAGAACGCCTTCGGGATGTCCGGCGGCCAGCAGCAGCGGCTCTGCATCGCCCGCTGCATCGCCATCGAGCCCGACGTGATCCTGATGGACGAGCCCTGCTCGGCCCTCGACCCGATCTCGACGGGCAAGATCGAGGATCTGATGATGGAGCTGAAGGAGCAGTTCTCGATCGTGATCGTCACCCACAACATGCAGCAGGCGGCGCGCGTCTCCGACCGCACGGCCTTCCTGATGGTCGAGCTCGACTCGACCGAGAAGCAACCGCTGGGGCCGGATCGTCGAGTACGACGCAGACCGAGAAGATCTTCACCAACCCCTCCGATCCGCGGACCGAGGACTACGTCTCGGGCAAGGTCGGCTAGCCGATGCCCGACTCGACCCGACTCCACTACCAGGAGGAGCTCGACGCACCTCGAGGAGCGCGCGCTCGGGGGACTCGACCTCGTCGTCGAGTCGCTCAACCGCGCGCTCGAGGCCGTCGAGCACTCGGACATCGAGCTCGCCCAGCAGGTCGTCGCCGACGACGATCGGATCGACGGCCGCTACCTCGAGGTCCACCAGTCGATCCTGACCCTGCTCGCGACCCAGGCCCCGGTCGCCGGCGACCTGCGGCTGATCTCGGCCCTGCTGCACCTGATGAAGTGCGTCGAGCGGATGGGCGATCAGTGCGTGAACATCACGCAAGGTGATCCCGATCGCCGGCCACGAGCCGCCGCGCGACGACGAGCTGATCCGCGACATCCTGACGATGGGCAGGCAGGCTCGCTCGATGATCGCGCAGGCGAAGCGGGCCTTCGCCGACCGCGACACCGGGCTCGCCCGCGATCTCGTCCGCCAGGACGACCTGATCGACAACCTCAACCGCGAGGTGTTCCACCGCGCGATCAAGATCGGCGACGACGTCGACGTCCGCGAGTGGGCGACGACGATGCTGCTCGTCGCCCGCGCGATCGAGCGGATCGGCGACAACGCCGTCGACGTCGGCGAGCAGACCGAGTTCATCGTCACCGGGCTCTTCCGCGAGTTCGAGGACGCGTCGCATCCGACCAGGGGCGGCGCCGGCTAGCACCGGCGCGAACCGTCGGTCGGGCCCGTGGAAAATCGCGCACTGCTCGGACGACTGCGAACCGCGATCGGCCGGCCCCCGAGGGTCGGTGGGTCGGAGTTGTCTGCGCTGCTCGTCAAGGCGGGGGCCAACCTCGTCGAAGCGGCCGAGCTCTGCTCGCACTACTTCCGCGAATGGCCGGAAGAACGTAAGGGGTACCGACGCCGGATCGTCGAGATCGAGCATCGCGGCGACGAGATCACGGGTCGTCTGATCGTCGGGCTGCACGGCGCTCTCGCCCAGCCGTTCGACCGAGCCGACTTCTACAGGCTCGCGCGAGCGATCGACGACGTCGTCGACGACATCGAGGAGGCCATGCAGGGGACGGCGCTGCACCAGATCGAAGCGCCGATGGAGCAGTCGCAGGACCTCGCCGATGTCCTCCGTGACGCGGCCCGTGCGCTCGGCCGGGCGCTGCAGGAGCTGCACGAGGGCGGTGACGTCCGCCGGAGCGTCAACGAGGTTCGCCACCGGGAGCGCGAGGCGGACCGGATCTACCGGGACGCCCTCGCCGATCTCTTTCGCGAGGGAGTGGATCCGATGCTGGTGCTTCGGTGGAAAGATGTGCTGACGGCGATCGAGCAGGCGGTCGACCGGGCGCGTAACGCGGCGGAGCTCGTCGAGGGATTGACGATCAAGTATGGGTAGGGAACAGGCAGTGAGACGACGGCAGCGGCCGTCGCTTCGTGCCTGGATTGCGGTTGCCGTCATCGCCGTTGCCGTGACCGGCATCGGCGTCGCGGCCGCCGCGACGATCGGCGGCACCCCCGGCCCCGACACGCTCGAGGGCACGAAGCGGTCCGATCGGATCGCCGGCTTCGGCGGCGCCGACGAGATCAACGGCCGCGGCGGCCGCGACCGGCTCTTCGGCGGCTCCGGCGGCGACCGCCTCTCGGGCGGCGCCGAGCGCGACAAGCTGCGCGGCGGCTCGGGCCCGGACCGGCTCCGCGGCGGCCGCAGCACCGACCGGCTCTTCGGCGGCTCCGGCCGCGACGAGTTCTCGACCCGCAACGGCGTCCTGCTCGGCAGCCCGGGCGGCGACGTGATCCGCGCCCGCGACGGGTCCGCCGACGAGATCGACTGCGACACCGGCTTCGACAAGGCCTTCGTCGACGCAGGTCGAGGACGGCGTCTACAACTGCGAGCGGGTGATCGCGCCCGGGGGCGAGATCGGCCAGGCCGTGGCGCCGGAGGGCGGGCGGATGAGCGACGAGCCCGAAGAAGCGCCGCGGACCCGATCGTGAAGCTGAACCGCGACCGCAGCGAGTGGCGCGGCGAGCTCGCCGACCCTGAGCTCGCCGACCGCATGCAGCAGCAGCATCCGACCGCCTACCTGAAGCGCCGCGAGTTCCTCGCCCGGACGGCGGCCCTCGCCGGCGCCGCCGGGATGGCCTCGATCCTGCCGCTCGACCAGCTCGTCTCCGCGGCTGCGAAGCGCCAGCTCGCCCGGCCGTACCCGAGCCCGCGCAACATGCCGATCGACACGTTCGTGGTCCTGATGATGGAGAACCGCTCCTTCGACCACTACTTCGGCTGGCATCCCGACGCCGACGCGCGCAACGAGGGCCTCGCCTATCCCGATCCCGAGGGCAAGCCGGTCGCGACCCACCACCTCGCCACCGACTACCAGGGCTGCGACCACCCCGACCCGGCCCACGGCTGGGACTCCGGCCGCCATCAGTACGGCGACGGCAGGCTCGACGGCTTCGTCCAGGGCGACGAAGAGGGGACCGGCTCGGACGAGTACGCCGCCGGCTACTACCTGAAGAAGGACGTTCCCTTCATCCCGCACGCGGCCGACGCGTACCAGCTCTACGACCGCTGGTTCTGCTCGATCATGGCCTCGACCTACCCCAACCGGCACTACCAGCTGGGCGCTCAGAACGGCGGCCAGAAGGGCAACGAGCTGCCCCCGCAGACGGACGAGCCGATCGGCTTCAGCTGGGAGACGATCTTCGACCGGGCGAAGCACGCGGCGTCTCCTTCGGCTACTACGTCTCCGACCTGCCGGTGCCCGCGCTCTACGGCGGCGCGCGGCCTCGCGACCGTGCGGCCCGTCGCGCAGTTCTACGCCGACGCCGCCGCCGGCGACGCTGCCGCAGATCTGCTTCGTCGACCCGCCGTTCCGCGACGGCGGCGGCGGCAACGGCCTCTCCGCCGACGAGCATCCGCACGGCGACATCCGCCTCGGGCAGGCGTTCATGTCGGACATCGTCCACGCGTTCCTCGAGTCGCCTCAGTACGAGCGCGGCGCGATGTTCGTCAACTACGACGAGTGGGGCGGCTTCTTCGACCACGTCGCGCCGCCGCACGTGCCCGACGACCGCGGCAACCGCAAGGACCTGGCGGAGGACTGGAGCCTGTGCGGGTTCCGCGTGCCGGGCATCGCGATCTCGCCGTTCACCAAGGGCGGCGGCGTCAGCCACATGACCGTCACCCACGAGTCGATCCTGAAGCTGATCTCGTACCGCTTCGGCCTCGGCTACCTGAACTGCGCGTCATCGCTACGCGTCCGACATCGGCCGCAGCTTCGACTTCGACAACCCCGACCCGGTCCCGGCCGAGCTCCCCGACCCGTCGGCGATCGTCGCGACGCCGTGCGCGCTCGGCGGCGACAACGGCTCCTCCGAGGCTCGCCGCCCCGAGCCCCACCACCTCTCGACGCTCGAGACCAGCGGCCTGCTCGACCGGCTCGGCTACGAGGTCCAGCCGGCGACGATCGACCGGATCTTCCGCAGCCCCGACTCGGTCCGCAAGGGGCTCGAGTCCTCGGCGCCCTAGGCGGCCGGCGCGGTCACCGGTGAGGGCTCCGGCCGCAGCGCCTGCGAGGCGAGGCGGGCGAGCTCGGGCGGGGTGAGCCGGTGCGGCGGGTGGACCTCGAGCAGCAGCGGCGCCTCGTGGGCGCGCAGCTGGGCGGAGATCCGCTGCCACTCGAGCGAGCCACGGCCCGGCGGCAGGTGCAGGTCGAGCCGCAGCGGGTCGAGCCCGGGCCGGCGATCGGCCGGCCGGCGGCGAGCCGCCGAGGTTGTCGTGCACGTGGAACAGCGAGACCGAGTCGAGCACCGGATCGACGAGCCGCTCGAGGTCGGTCTGGCGCAGGCCGGCGATCACGTTGGCGTGGCCGACGTCGAGGCAGAGCCGCAGGCGCGGGCGAGCGGATCGCCGCGACCAGCGAGCGCAGCGTGGCCGGGATCGCGGAGAGCCGCTCGGGGCCGGGGAAGACCGGCGCCAGGTTCTCGATCGCGATCACCAGGCCGAGCCGGCCGGCGAGCTCGGCGAGGCGGTCGAGGCTGCCCGCCTCGGCGGCGAGCCGGTCGCCGACGCCCGGGCCCTCGGGAAGCGCCATCGCGTGGTAGACGATCTGCTCGCATCCCGACTTCGGCCGCGTAGGAGATCGTCGACTCGAGCAACCGGTCGCCGCCGGCGTCGCCGGCCATCAGCGAGCCGGGCGCGTGCAGCACCGCGCGCAGGCCCGGTCGTCGCCAGCGAGCGCCGCACAGCCGCCGCGTGACTCACGCACTGCCGGGTCTCGGCCAGCACCGAGACGGGCGGCGAGGGGATCTGGACCCAGCCGAAGCCCGGAGGCCTCGATCTCCTTCAGCAGCGGGGAGGAGGGCCACCATTCGTAGGGGACGTTGAGCCCGAGTCGGCCGGGCTCGATCATCTCGATCTCTGATTCGCTCATGCGAGCAGCATCCGCCGGCGATGGCCGGCCGGGGGTTACCCGGTGGTGAAGCGCATCCGTTCTTTCCTGCAAATCCGGGGATCCGGGGCCGATCTTCACGAGCGGGTAACGGCTTCCGCCGAATCGCGAGCAAGACTGACATTCGATGGCCGCGACGGCACCCGCGCGCACCTCGGATGAGCGGCCTTCGGCACGGCTCGAGGGGCGTTCGGCGATGGCCGCGCGAAGGATCGTGCGGCGGGGGGCCCTGCGGTCGTCTGAGAAGATGAGCCGCGGTCAGATGCTTTGCGCCGCGATCGATATCGGTTCGAACACCACCCGGGTCCTCGTCGCCGAGCCGGACGAGGGCCAGCTCCGCAAGGTGATGGAGCAGCGCGCCTACACGCAGATCGGCCGCGACGTCAAGAACACCGACGGCGCGATCTCCGCCGAGAAGATCGCCGAGGTCGCCGACGTCGTCTCGACCCAGGTCAGGCTCGCCGACGAGCTCGGCGCCGAGGCGGTCCGGATCGTCGCCACGGCGGCGATCCGCGAGGCGAGCAACGGCGAGGAGGCGGCCGAGGAGATCGAGCCGCGTCGCCGGGCTGCCGGTCGAGATCCTCAGCGACCACGAGGAGGGCCGGCTCGCCTTCATCGGCGCGACGAAGACGCTCGGTCACCCGGTCGAAGGCACGATCGGCGTCGTCGACGTCGGCGGCGGCTCCTCCGAGGTGATCCTCGGCAGCATCGCCGACGGGGTCGACAAGGTCCATTCGTTCAAGATCGGCTCCGGCATCCTGGCCGAGGAGTTCCTCCAGTCCGACCCGCCCGGCCCGGCCGAGATCCGCAGCCTTCGCGACCGCATCGCAGACTTCTTCGAGGGCATCGAGATCGATCAGCCCGACCAGGCCGTCGCCGTCGGCGGCAGCGCCACCTCGCTGCGGCGGCTGGTCGGCGCGGTGCTCGAGTACGAGACGCTCGAGCGCGGGATCCGGGTGCTGACCGGCGATCCGGCCGCCGAGGTCGCGAAGCGCTTCGAGCTCGATCCCCGCCGGGTCGAGATCCTCGCCTCCGGCGTGCTGATCCTCGAGCAGATCAGCCAGCTGCTCGGCCAGCCCCTGCAGATCGGCAAGGGCGGGCTGCGCGAGGGCGTGATCCTCGACCAGCTGCACGAGGACTCGAAGCAGAACGGCGACGGCGGCACGATCGCGGCCTGACCGCGCCGCGAGCCGGCCCGCTCGGCGATCGCCTCATAGACTCGGCGCCCGATGGCGAAGGAGCGTGAGATCGAGGGCCTGACCGCTCGGATGCCGTTCGCCGAGGCGGCGGCGCTGGTCGTCGAGACGCGGACCGACGAGCTGATGGGGCACTCCGAGGGCGTCCTCGACATGGCCGAGATCAGCGGCGTCCACGACATGCGGGTCGCCACGCGCCGCCTGCGCGCAGCGCTCGAGGTCTTCGCGCCGTGCTTTCCGAAGGCCGGCCACGCGCGCGTCCTCAAGGAGGTCAAGGCGATCGCCGACGCGCTCGGCGAGCGCCGCGATCGCGACGTCGCGATCCTCTCGCTGACCAGCTTCGCGGCCGAGATGCCGACGCCCGACCGCCCGGGCATCACCTCGCTCGCGGACCGTTTCCGGGCCGAGCAGTCGGATGCGAACAAGGCGCTCGAGCCGTTCGTCGAGCAGAAGCGGCTGCAGCGGCTCGAGCGGGACCTGCGCAAGCTGACGGCCGCGCGCGAGGGAGGCGGCGTGAAGGCGAAGCGGATCAAGGGCCTCGATCCCGGCGGCCTCGCTCGCCGAGGGCGCGGCGCAGACCGTCAAGGTCAGGCTCGCGCGAGCTGCTCGGGTTCCTGCCCGCGGCGCTGTCGGAGGACGCGGTCTCCGCCCAGCACGACATGCGGATCGCCGCCAAGCGCGTGCGCTACGTGCTCGAGGCGACGGGGTTCTGCTTCGGCAAGCCGGCCGAGCCCGCCCGCCGCGCCGCCCGCGACCTGCAGGACCTGCTCGGCGAGATGCACGACGCCGACGTGATGCTGCCGAGGCTCGCCGAGCATCGCCGGCTGATGCGGGACGAGGACGCCGCCGACGTCAAGCGCTCCGCCGGCACGGCCAAGGACCTCGAGCCGGCGCTCGCCGGCCAGGCGCCGCACCGGACCGCCTACCGCGGCCTCGAGGTCTACGAGGTCTACCTGCTCGCCCGCCGCAGCCTCCTCTTCGACCGCTTCTGCGAGCTCTGCGCCACGCTCGAGAAGCGCGGCGTCTGGAGCTCGCTCGAGCAGGCGGCCGACCGCGAGCTGGAGGCCGCGCGCAAGCGCCGCGAGGCGGCCGAGCGTGCCGAGCGGCTGCGGCAGGAGGTCGAGGCCGCCGAGGCGGCGCGGCGCGAGGCCGACGAGCGGGCGAAGGCCGCGGCCGAGGCGCTGGCCGAGGCCGAGCGTCAGCGCGGCGCCTGAGCGCAGCCAGCCTCACCGCAGTCATCCGGCCGTCACGTCTCGTAGGTCCGCGCCGCGGTGACAGGGGGCAGGAAAAAGTTGACGTTGGCGGCGATGATCTTCGCCGTCGCGATGACCTTCATCGATCAGACGATCGTCGCGATCGCAATCCCCGAGCTCCAGCAGGACCTCGACCTGAGCTCGACGGGCGCCCAGTGGATCATCAACGGCTACCTGCTCTCGCTGGCGGCGTTGTTCGCCTTCGGCGGCCGGCTCGCCGACATCTACGGGCACCGGACGATGGTCGTGACCGGCGTCATCATCTTCGCAACCGCATCGGCCCTGTGCGGGGCGACGCCGACGGGATCGATCGGCGAGGCCTGGATCATCTTCTTCCGCATCGTCCAGGGCGCCGGCGCCGCGCTGATGTTCCCCGCCGCCCTGGCGATCGTGCTCAGCGCCTTCGAGATCGGCGAGCGCGGCAAGGCGCTCGCGGCCTTCTTCGGGATCACCGGGGCGCTGACCGCGGTCGGGCCGCTGCTCGGCGGCTACCTGACCGAGATCACCTGGCGCGCGATCTTCTGGGTCAACATCCCGGTCGCGATCATCGCCCTGATCCTGACCGCCCGTGCGAAGCCCTCCAACGAGAGGCACCCGGCGCCGATCGACTACCGCGGCCTCGTCCTGATCGCGTTCGGCATGGGCCTCGCCGTGCTCGGCCTCCAGCAGGCCTCGAACTGGGGCTGGGAGAGCGTCGCGACGATCGGGACGATCGTCGCCGGCCTGGTCCTGATCGCGTTCTTCGTGCGCCACTCGCTCCGGGCCGACGACCCCCTGATCCGCGTCCGCTTCTTCGAGAGCCGCGCCTTCCGCGTCGACAACGTCGTCCTCTTCCTGCTGATGATGGTGTTCGTCCCGATCTGCTTCTTCGCCAGCACCTACGCGCAGATCTCGCTCGGCGACAGCGCCTCGGAGGCGGGCCTGTTCCTGCTCGTCTTCTTCGGCGGCTTCGGGCTCGCCTCCCAGGTCGGCGGCAACATCCTCGACAAGACCGGCGCCCGCCCGGCGATGATCGCCGGCGGCCTGATCGGCGCCGTCGGGCTGTACCTGTGGGCGAAGGCGATCCCCGATCTCGACTTCGACTCGCAGTGGTACTGGCTGGCGATGGGCGGAGTCGGCTGCGGCCTGCTGCTGAGCCCGGCCTCGACCGACGCCATGAACCGCGTGCCCGGCTCCGCCTACGGCGAGGTGACCGGAATCACGCAGACGGTCCGCAACTTCGGCTCCAGCCTCGGGCTCGCGATTCTCGGCTCGGTCCTGATCACCCAGAACCGGGGCAACATCGAGTCCTCGCTCGCCGGCTTCGGGATTCCGAAGGAGAAGGCGGACACGATCGCCTCGTCGATGAGCGAGTCGGGTGGGGGGCAGGCCAGCGGCGAGTTCACCCAGCGCGCCGGCGAGCGCTTCCAGGAGGTCTTCCAGGCCGTACAGCTCGACTACGCGGAGGCGACCCAGACGGTGATCTACGCGATGGCCGGGATCATGGTCGTGATCTTCCTCGTCAGCCTCGCGCGGATGCCGGGCGGCAAGGTCGATCCTGACGCCCCGCCCGAAGTCACCGGCGACTGACGGCCTGGGAGGCCGCCACTCGGCGTCATCGGTCGCCCGGCATAGCGCTGCTATTGCCGGGCTCCCTCTTCCTTGATTCGCGGCCTCCCAGGCTCGTCAGTCAGGCGGCGCGCAGCTAGGCGGATCTCGCGCTCCGGGGCGCCGGCCGGGCGGTCGATCGACCAGGTCCCGTCGCGCCAGCCGATCCGGGTGCCGTCGGCGAGGCGCGTCTTGGCGCGGCCGCACAGCGGCTGCCCCCAGAGGGTCGCCTCGACCGGGCGGGTCGCTGACGCCGTCCTCGCCGAGCCCGTGCGCGACCGACTCGGCCGGGTGGGTGACGACGATCGATCCCTCGCGCACCCAGACCGGGATCCGGTCGAGCGGCGCCGGGACGACGACGTCGCGGCCGCCCTCGACGGCGGCGCCGGTCCAGAAGTCGCGCCAGCGTCCCCGCGGCAGGTAGGCGCGCCGCCGCTCGGCGGCCTCCTCGAGCACCGGCGCGACCCACAGCGACGGTCCGAACAGGTAGGAGTCGCTGATCGTCCAGCCGCGGTCGTCGCCGGGGTCGGCGAGCGCCAGCGGGCGGATGATCGGCAGCCCGGTCCGCGCCGCCGTCGCGGCCGCCGCGAGCACGTAGGGGACGCAGGCGCTCGTGCAGCAGCACCGCCTCGCGGAACAGCTCCAGCGTCTCGCCGTCGTAGCGCCACGCCTCCTGCGCGAAGCGCGCCATGCGCCTGCATCAGCGGCGTGAAGGCGCCGAACTGCGCCCAGCGGACGAACAGCTCGGGGTCACAGCGCTCGATCAGCTTCTCGCCGAGGTAGCCGCCGACGTCGTGCGACCAGTTCGAGATCCCGCTCGCCGCTCCGGTCAGCGTCGCCACGACGAGCGTCTGCAGGCTCCAGAAGTCGGAGACCTGATCGCCGCCCCAGACGATCCCGGGGGTCTGCGCTCCGCTCCAGCCGCTGCGCGCGAAGAGCACGCCCGAGTCCGGGTGCTCGGCGTCGAGCGCCTCCTGCATCGCCTCCCGGTAGTGGCGGGGGAAGGCCCACGCCGCCTCGGCGCCCGTGCGACCGTCGGCGAACTTCGCATCGGGCGGGAAGTAGTAGCCCTCGCCGTCGTCGGCCTTGATTCCCTCGACCCCCATCCGCAGGACCGAGCGGACCTGCTCGATCCACCACTTGCGCGCCGCCTCCGAGCTCAGGTCGACCGGCGAGCCGGTGCCCATCCACCACTTGGCGAGGTAGGCGCTGCCGCTCGGGCCCGCGAACGTAGTGCCCGGCCTGCCTGCCCTCGGCGTAGTTGGAGGCGGGGGCGCGGTGGCTGCGCTCGGAGGCGGCGTCGGGCGGGCGCTGGCCGTCGACGCTCTCGATGTTGACCCAGGGCGTCGTCCAGACGACCGTCCGCACTCCCTCGCGCCGCATCCTGCGCGATCAGGCCCTCGGGGTCGGGGAACTGCCAGGGGTTGAACTCCCAGGTGTTGTACTGCGTCTCCCAGGGGGAGTCGAGGACGATCGCGTCGAGCGGCAGGTCGTGCTCGCGGTAGCCGTCGAAGTCCTCGAGCACGTCGCGCTCGTGCTCGTAGACGTCGCGGCTCTTCCAGTGCCCGTAGGCCCATTCCGGCAAGAGCTGCGGGAAGCCGGTCAGGCCGCAGTAGCGGCGCAGCAGCGCGGCAGGCCCGGGCCCGTGCAGCAGATGCAGGCGCAGCGGGCCGGAGGCGGCGCGGATCGAGAGCGAGACGTCCGCCTGCAGGTCGAACTGGACGCCGGGCCCGTCGCACTCGACCCAGGCCGCCCATCCCGCCGAGGAGATCAACCAGGGCACCGGCACGTAGTCGCCCATCGGCACGCCGCCCGCCTCGATCATGTCGGGCGGGCAGTCGGGGCCGGTGTAGCGGCGGTCGGCTCCGAGGTCGATCAGCCGGCCGGCCTGATCGAAGCGCAGCCCGTGCCGGCAGCCGCCGCCGGTCACGTGCTCGGAGGCTGCGAGCGGCCAGCTGGCGCCGATCCGCAGGACCTCGTCGGCGGGCTCGACCGTGATCCGCAGGTGACCGGGCGAGAGCAGATCGGCCTCGACGCGTACGTGCCGGCCGCCTGCGATCCCGACCGCGTCCCTGCCGGTCGGCTCGATCTCGACCGGCGGGCCGAGCCGCTCGGAGACGATCACTCCCTCGGTCAGCTGGATCAGCTGGTCGGCGGCGGTTCCCTCTCGCACCCACAGGCGCAGGCCCGAGAGGACCTCGCGCCCGCCGACGTTCCAGTCGAGCCCGGCGGGCCCGGGCTGCAGCTCGCCGAAGCCGCGGTCGCGCGTTGCGGACGGCTTCGGCGGGGTCGCGAGCGGCTCCATCCCAGGCACCGTTCCAGAGCCGGGGCCCGATCTCGTTGATTTCTTGTTACTGGGCCCGTTTGCAGGCGAAAAGGGCCTCGCCGCGCGTTCACTGTGCTTTCACGGGATCTTCCCCGGCGGTTCACGCCCGACGGTCCGGGTGTGGCCGATTCTGATCGTGACAAACGATCCAGAAAGGGATGGAACAACGATGGTTCCCATCAACTACGACGACACCGGCCACGCTCGCGCCGACCTCCACTGCCACAGCAACGCCTCCCAGCTCTCGAAGCTCGGAATCCAGCGCAGCGCCGGCCTCCCCGAATGCGCGACGCCGCCCGAGCAGGTCTACGAGCTCGCCAAGCGCCGCGGCATGGACTTCGTGACGATCACCGATCACGACACGATCGACGGAGTGCTCGAGATCGCCGATCGACCCGACGTCTTCATCTCCGAGGAGCTGACCGCCTGGTTCCGGGCCGAGGACCAGGCGGTCCACATCCTCTGCTTCGGGATCACGCCGCTCGACCACGAGTGGCTGCAGCGCAACTCCCGCTGCGTCGAGTCGTGTGCCGAATACCTTCACGCCAACAACATCGCCTGCGCACTCGCGCACCCGTTCTATGCGGTCGAAGCACCGCTTTCCCCCCGCCACCGCCGTCGGCTTGCCCGGCTCTTCGACATCTGGGAGATCCGCAACGGGTCTCGCGCGCCGGAGCTCAACATGCCGGCGGCGGTCTACATCGAGACCCATGGCGGTACCGGTGTGGCGGGCTCCGACGACCACGCCGGTGTGGACATCGGCCGGACGTTCACACAGACGCCGGTCGCGTCCACGCCGGATCAGTTTCTCTCCCACATCAGGGCAGGGCGGACCGAGGCATGCGGCGAGCAGGGCAGCGCCGCCAAGTGGGCGCACTCGGCGCTCGCCCTCGCCGCCCGCAGCCTGCCGCCCGAGCTCGGCCTCGCCGACGCGAGCGAGGCCGGCCGCGGCCCGTCGGTCGATCCGGCCGCCGTCCTGCGCCTCTCGGAGCGGGTCGTCAGCCAGGGCAGCGCCCGGACCGGCACCGAGGCGCAGGACTTCACCTCCGCCGACGCGCGGGCGCTGCTCGACCTGTGGCTGCAGGCGATGGAGATCGAGTCGACCGAGGCTCTGATCGAGCTGATGCAGGCGGACGGGTTCACCCACTCCGAGCTCCAGCGCAGGGCGCGTGCCGCCCACGACGCCGGCCTCGCAGCCGCCACCGATACGGCGATCGGGGCGCTCCGCGACGGGGAGCCCGAGCTCGCCGAGGTGCTCGCCGAGGTCTTCGCCGCGATCGTGCCGGTGGTGCCCTACGCGCCGGCGACGACCTTCCTCGCCGGCGAGAAGCTGAAGCTGGCCCAGCCCGAAGGAACGCGCGGCCGGGTCGCGCTGATCGTCGACTCGATCGACTCCACGCACGGCGTCTCCCACACGATCGAGCGGATCCGGGAGCTGCGCGTTCCCGGCTACGAGGTCGAGGTGATCGGCACCGACCGCGGCGTCGACCGCCGCCTGCCGGCGGTCGCCGAGGTCGGCGTCCCCTTCTACGAGGGCATGACCGTCGGCGTGCCGAGCCTGCCCGTCGCTGGTCGAGACGCTCGCCGAGGGACGGTTCGACCTGATCCACGTGGCCTCGCCCGGCCCGGCCGGGGTCGCCGCGTTGCTGATCGCGCGGATCGCGGGGGTCCCCGTGATCGCCAGCCATCACACCGACCTGGTCGCCTACGCGCAGCTGCGTTCCGGGCGACGAGCGCGTCGCCGGCTTCACGATGGTGGCGATGGCGATGTTCTACTCCCAGGTCGAGCGGGTGCTCTCGCCGAGCGTCGCGGCCGACGAGTCGCTCGCCGGCCTTGGGGTCGAGGCCGAGCGGATCGGGCGCTGGGCGCGCGGCGTCGACACGCACCGGTTCGACCCGTCGCTGCGCGAGGAGGGCGCCTTCGAGGGCGCGATCAACGTCCTCTACGCGGGCCGGCTGACGAAGGAGAAGGGGGCCGACCTGCTCGCCGACTCCTTCCTGCTCGCCCATGCGCGGGACCCGCGCCTGCACCTGGTGCTCGCCGGCGGCGGGCCCGAGCAGGAGGCTCTGGCCGAGCGGCTCGGCGACGCGGCGACCTTCCTCGGCTGGCTCAAGGGGGCCGAGCTGGCGCGGGCCTACGCGAGCGCCGACATCTTCCTGTTCGCCTCGCGCACCGACACCTACGGGCAGGTCGTCGTCGAGGCCCAGGCGAGCGGCCTGCCGGTGATCGCCGTCGACGAGGGCGGGCCCGGCCGACCTGATCGAGGACGGCGTCACCGGTCTGCTCTGCCCGCCCAGCGCCGATGCCCTGAGCGACGCGCTGCTCGGCCTCGCCGACTCGCAGGCGCGGCGCGCGCGCCTCGCCGCGGCCGCTCTCGGCGCCGCGCGGCAGCGGAGCTGGGAGGCGGCGCTGGGACAGCTGGCGGAGGGCTACGACGAGGTGCTCGGCCGCAGGGCCGTCGCCCCGGCCCCGGCTCCGGCCGGCCCGGCGCCGAGCGCGCCGACGCTGATCCGTGCCGCCTGAGCGGGCCGCGGGTCATGCCCACGACCGTGAATGCGCCGCTGCTCGTGGAAAAACACGGACTCGGCGGGGCACCCCACCTCTCTAGGATGAGAGGTCGTGGAGGCTGAACCTGATCTGGGGATCGACGGCGAGGACGCAGGAGCCGGCAATGGCTCCGGCTTCGGCGCCGACGAGTCGCCCCTGCCCGCCGCCGAACAGCCCGCCGCGGTAGAGGGCGACGCCGCTCCCGGCGCCCCGCCGGCCGCACTCACTCCCGCGGACGCGGCCCCGCAGGTCCGGCCCGAGATCGATCTCGAGGATCCCTCGCTCTACTTCAACCGCCAGACCTCCTGGATGGACTTCAACGACCGCGTCCTGCAGCTGGTCGAGAACGACGAGCTTCCGCTGCTCGAGCGGGTCAAGTTCTGCGCGATCTACGAGTCGAACCTGGACGAGTTCTTCATGGTCCGCGTCGCCGGCCTCCACGACCAGGTCGAGGCCTCGATCGAGGGTCGTGGCGCCGACGGGATGAGCGCCGCCGAGCAGATCGAGGCGGTGCGCGAGAAGGTCGTCGAGCAGAGGCAGCGCCTGACGACCTGCTTCGAGCAGGAGCTGCGCCCCGCGCTCGGCGAGCACGGGATCCGGATCATCTCCTACGAGCAGACCTCCCCCGACGATCGTCGCGAGCTCGATCTGCTCTTCGACCGGCAGGTCTTCCCGGCCCTGACGCCGCTGGTGCTCGGCATGGGCAGGCCCTTCCCCTACATCTCCAACCTCTCGCTGAGCCTGCTCGTCGTGCTCCGCGACCCGGAGTCGGTCGAGGGCGAGATCCTCGCCCGGGTCAAGGTGCCGAAGGAGCTGCTGCGGCGCTTCGTGCCGCTCTCGGACGGGATCAGCTTCGTCGCCATGGAGGAGGTGATCGCCCGCAACCTGCAGGCGCTCTTCCCGGGGATGGAGATCCTCGGCCACTCCCTCTTCCGCGTCACCCGCGACACCGACTACGACGTCTCCGACGAGGCCGACGACGTCCGGCAGGCGGTCGAGGACGAGATCCGCCGCCGCCGCTTCGGCGAGGTGGTCCGGCTCGAGCTCTCCGGCGGCCTCAAGCCGCGCCTCCGCGACCGGCTCGTGGCCGCCCTCAAGATCGGCAACGAGCAGGTCTACGAGGTCGACGGCATCCTCGGCATGGACGACCTCTGGGACGTCGTCGGCGTCACCGGCTTCCCCGAGCTGCGCGACCGTCCCTTCACCGGGATCACCCAGCCGATCCTGCAGGGCGAGGACGGCGAGGCCGCCGACATCCTCGCGGCGATGCGCGAGGGCGACATCCTCGTCCACCATCCCTACGACGCCTTCGCGACCTCGGTCGAGGCGCTTCATCAAGCAGGCGACCAACGACCCCGACGTCGTCGCGATCAAGCAGACCGTGTACCGGACGAGCGCCGACTCGCCGCTGGTCCGCTCGCTGATCGACGCGGCCGAGCGCGGCAAGCAGGCGGTCTGCATGGTGGAGCTGAAGGCGCGCTTCGACGAGCAGGCCAACATCACCTGGGCGAAGCGCCTCGAGCAGTCGGGCGTCCACGTCGTCTACGGGATCCCGGCGCTGAAGACGCACGCGAAGTGCGCCCTCGTCGCCCGCCGCGAGGGCGACGGCGTCCGTCACTACGCCCACATCGGCACCGGCAACTACAACGCGAAGACGGCGCGCCTGTACACCGACTTCGGGATCTTCACGACCGACCCCGACCTCTGCGCCGACATCGCCGAGATGTTCAACTACCTGACCGGCTACGCCCGCCCGCAGCGCTACCGCAAGGCCCTGATCGCCCCGCACAACCTCGCCGACGGCCTGCTCGAGGAGATCGAGAAGACGATCGACTCGCACAGCCCGGCGACCCCGGCGGTGATCAGGATGAAGATGAACTCGCTGCTCGACCCGCCGATGATCCGGGCCCTGTACCGCGCCTCGCAGGCCGGCGTCAAGGTCGAGCTCAACGTGCGCGGGATCTGCGCGCTGCGCCCCGGCGTCCCGGGCGTCTCCGAGAACATCACGGTCGTCTCGGTGCTCGGCCGCTTCCTCGAGCACTCGCGGATCTACGCCTTCTTCCGCGAGGGCGAGGAGCCGGCGGTCTACATCGGCTCGGCCGACCTGATGCCGCGCAACCTCTACAACCGCGTCGAGCTGCTGGCGCCGGTCGAGGACGGGTCGATCCGGGCCGAGCTGCTCGACGTGCTCGACCTCAGCCTCGCCGACAACGTCGGCGCCTGGGACCTCGGCGCCGGTGGCGAGTGGCAGCCGCGCGTGATCGCTCCCGACGAGGAGCCGGTCGACGTCCAGAACGTCCTCATCGACCGCTACACCCAGCGCGCGGCCGAGGCCGCGACGTTGTAGCGGTCCCGCGACCGCTGCCCGCGCGGCCGGATCGCAATACTGACTGCACGCATGCGTCACGACGCGCACGGTCACTGGATCGCCACGGCTCCCGCACAGGACCCGCAGCCGCCGCTGGTCGGCGAGGCGAGTTGCGAGTACGCGGTGGTCGGCGGCGGCTACACGGGGATGTGGGCGGCCTGGTGGCTGAAGCAGGCCGATCCCGACGCCGACGTCGTCCTGATCGAGGCCGAGGCCTGCGGGCACGGCCCGAGCGGGCGCAACGGCGGCTTCTGCAACTCGCTCTGGTTCAGCCTGCCGGCGCTCAGCTCCCGCTTCGGCGATCGGGCGGCGCTCGAGGTCGTGCGGCTCGCCGACGACTCGGTCCACCGGATCGGCGCCTGGTGCGACGAGCAGGGCGTCGATGCCCGCTACCGCAAGGGCGGCTACATGCAGGTCTCGACCTGCGAGGCCCAGGACGGTGTCTGGGCGCCGGTGATGGCCGAGATGAAGCGGCTCGGAGTCGGCGAGGCGGGCATGGTCCTGACCCCCGAGCAGGTCCGCGAGCGCTGCGACTCGCCGCGCTTCCGCGCCGCCGCCTTCTACCCGTCGGCCGCGACCGTCGACCCGGCCCGCCTCGCCTCGGGCCTGCGGCGGAAGCTGATCGAGCGCGGCGTGCGGATCCACGAGGGCACGCCGCTGGTGCGCCGGCGGATCGCGCCCGGCGGCGACGGCTCGGTGCTGGAGACACCGTCGGGCACGCTCCGGGCCCGCCGGGTCGTGCTCGGCATCGGCGGCGCCTCGCTGCGGCTGCCGCACCTGCGCCACGCGCTGACGGCGACCTCCTCGCACATGGTCGTCACCGAGCCCGTGCCGGAGCTGCTCGAGCAGATCGGCTGGACCGGGAACGAGTGCATCACCGACTCGCGGGCGATGATCCACTACTTCCGCACGACCGCCGACGGCCGCATCGCCTTCGGCTGGGGTGGGGGAGGGATCGTGCGCGGGCCGCGCGTCAAGGGCGGCCGCGTCGAGATCGACCCGGCGATGGCCGAGCAGGTCGAGGCCCACATGCGCAGCTTCTTCCCCGGGCTCGCCGGCAAGCGCGTCGAACACGCCTGGGGCGGGCCGATCGACGTCTCGCCGACGCACCTGCCGGTGGTCCGCTCAGCTCGCCGGCGGCGCCTTCGCCGGCTTCGGCTACACGGGCAACGGCGTCGGCCCCGCGCAGATGATCGGCCGCTCGCTCGCGGCGCTGGCCACGGGGGCCTCCGATCCCCACGCCTCGATGGCGCTCGTCGACCCGCCGGCCTCGCGGGTGCCTCCGCGAGCCGTTCCGGTTCATCGGCGGCAACGTGATCCGCAGCGCGATCCTCCGCAAGGAGAGCCTCGAGGAGCAGGGCCGCAGGCCGGGGCCCCTGACCAGGGCGGTCTCGGGAATCCCGGAGCGGATCGGCATCCACGTCGGTCGCTGAGCGACCGGAGGCTCGCTTACGATCGCGGCAGCGGATCGCGCCGCGATCCTTGATCGGGAGGTTGTTGAGATGGAGAGTTCCGCACCGCTACCCGGAGCGGGGGCAGGCCCCGGCACGCTCGACGAAGACGTGGTCGAGGCGGTCGAGGGGATTTCCAGGTTCTGGTGGCTGTGGCTGCTGTTCGGGATCGCCTGGTGCGCGATCGCGGTCGTGATCCTGCAGTTCGACCAGGCCTCGATGACGACCGTCGGGATCATCGTCGGGATCATGTTCCTGGCAACCGGGCTGCAGAGCCTCGTCGCGGCCGCGGTCGTCGACCGGCACGGCTGGATCTACGCGATCTTCGGCGTGCCTCTTCCTCGTGGCCGGGGTCATCGCCCTGATCAGCCCGGAGAACACGTTCGCCGCGATCGCCGACATCCTCGGCTTCCTGTTCCTGATCGTCGGCGTCTTCTGGATCATCGCAGGCGTTCATGTGGCGCGAGGTGAACGAGCTCTGGTGGCTCGGCCTGATCGCCGGCATCCTGATGGTGATCCTCGCCTTCTGGACCGGCGGCCAGTTCTTCATCGAGAAGGCCTACATGCTGCTCGTCTTCGCCGGCATCTGGGCCCTGATGCAGGGCGTGACCGACATCGTCCGCGCCTTCCAGATCAGGCGGCTCGGGCAAGCTGCTGTGAGGGACTGAGCGGGCCGGGACCTGGTTGCCGTCCGAGGGGCGGGGACCAGGGTTCCGGGGCGCGTGTGGCCGTCCGAGGGCGTGATCCGAGGGCGCCGGCCGCTGATTTGCAGTGAGGGAGGGGAGATGGGGTGGGGCTGAGGGTGCCGGCGGCGGCTGGACCCTCGGCGCGGTCGGGAAGGCGGCAGTAACCCGCGGGAGGTCTCCGCGAAGGGGATGTCCCGCGCGAAAGTTGCCCTGAGC
>CAVURI010000033.1:0-6984 GCA_963743845.1 uncultured Solirubrobacterales bacterium | reverse complement strand
CCGGCCCAGATGGCGCCGGCCGCCTACCCCGCTACCAAGGAGCTTTCAAGCAATGCCCGAAGCAGTGATCGTCGACACCGTCCGCACGCCGATCGGCCGCGCCTTCAAGGGCTCGCTGGCCCAGCTGCGGCCCGAGGAGACCGGCGCCTACGTCGTCGACCAGCTGCTCGAGCGCAACCCCGACGTCGTCGCCCGAGCTGATCGACGACGTCTTCGCCGGCTGCGGCATGCCGCAGGGCCTGCAGGCGTTCAACATCGCCCGGATCATCACGCTGCTCTCCGAGAAGCTCCCGCAGACCGTCACCGGCGACGACGATCTCGCGCTACTGCGCCTCCTGCCTCGACTCGATCCGCCACGCGGCCAACGCGATCAAGGCCGGCGAGGGCGACACCTACGTCGCCGCCGGCGTCGAGTTCGTCAGCCGCTTCAACGAGCGCACCGAGCCGGCCGGCGTCGCCGACCGCAACCCGAACCTGATCGGCGAGAACGGCCAGCCGAACGCCTACATCGACATGGGCATCACGGCGGTCAACGTCGCCAAGAAGTACGAGGTCAGCCGCGCCGACATGGACAAGTACGCGCAGCGCTCGCAGGAGCTCGCCGTCACCTCCCAGGAGGACGGCTTCTTCGACCGCGAGATCGTCGCCGTCAAGGACCAGGACGGCAACGAGGTCACCAAGGACGACGGCCCGCGCGCCTCGCTCGACGCTCGAGAAGCTCTCCGAGCTGCCCGAGGCGTTCGACGGCGGCGGCGGCGTCACCGCCGGCAACTCCTGCCCGCTCAACGACGGCGCCGCCGCGGTGCTGGTGATGTCCGACACGAAGGCGAAGGAGCTCGGCCTGACGCCCGCGCGCCCGGCTCATCACCGCGGCCACCCACGGCAACGAGCCCGAGTACATGGGCGTCGCCCCGATCGGCGCGATCAAGAAGGTGCTCGAGCGCGCCGGGATGACGATCGACGACGTCGACGTGGTCGAGCTCAACGAGGCCTTCGCCGCCCAGGTGATCCCGATCATGGCCGAGTGCGACATCCCGCTCGAGAAGATGAACACCCACGGCGGCGCGATCGCCCTCGGCCACCCGTTCGGGATGACCGGCGCCCGGATCATGACCACGCTGCTGAACGTGATGGAGACCGACGACCACCCGGTCGGCCTCGAGACGATGTGCGTCGCCGGCGGCCAGGGCGAGGCGATGATCGTCGAGCGGCTCGGCTAGCGATGAATGTCCGCGAGATCGGGCGCCCCCTGGGTGTCCGATCTCCCAGGCGTTTCTCGATCAGCGCCGCCGCCGAGCGCTGACCGCGAGAACATACGGCGATGGAGCTCGTCCCGACCCTGATCTCGAGCGGCTGGGCGTCGGGCGTGAACGCCTACGCGACCGTGCTCGTCCTCGGCCTGCTTGGCCGGGCGGGCATCGGCATCGAGAGGTGCCCGACGAGCTCAGCTCGACCCCGGTGCTGCTCGGCGCCGCGGTGATGTACGCGATCGAGTTCGTCACCGACAAGGTGCCGCTCTTCGACAGCCTCTGGGACCTGCTCAGCACCGCGATCCGACCGGCGATCGGCAGCGGTGATCGGGGTCGAGTTCGCCGCCGTCGACGAGCTCTCGACGTTCGACGCAGGCGCTCGCCGGTGGCGGCAGCGGCACGCTGGCGCTGGTTAGCCACGGGATCAAGGCGGGCACTGCGCCTCGGCATCAACGCCTCGCCGGAGCCGTTCTCCAACATCGTCGCGAGCCTCGCGAGGACGGTCGCCGTTGCCGTCGCTGACCGCGTTCTCGCTGCAGCAGCCGGAGATTGCCGCGGCGATCGCGATCGTCCTGCTGGTCACCGGCGCCGCGCTGGCGATCTTCATCTGGAGCAGGGTTCGGCGCGCGCTGGATCCTGCTGCGTCGGCGCTATGGCCGAGGTTTCGACTCCGGCTGAGGGGCCGGGTTAATCTGATCGGCATCGCGGCCGAGCTCGAGGATTCGCCTCCAGCCACGCGCCTCGCGCGAGGCGATCGGCGGCGAGCGCGAAGGCCGCCTCGTCGGTTCGCGTCACCGCGCCGCCGGCTCGACGGCGCCGCCAACACGGCGCTCGCGCCGTTTGATCGCCAAGCGGGCCGGGGTCGCCCGCGGCCGGGTGGCGATCGTGAGCGGCGAGCGCTCGCGTGACAAGCGGGTGCGGGTCGAGGGAATCGAGCCGGTCGAGCTCCGCCGCCGCCTCGGGCTCGGCTGAGGCGCCGCCGCCGCGATCGAGCGCCGGTGCGGCTCGCTCAGTCCTCGAACAGCGCGTAGCCGTACTCGCCGCGCTTGTAGGCGAGCTTCGCGATCGCCGTCATCCGCTCGTCGTCGTTGCGACTCGATCTGGCGCGAAGGTCGCCCTCGCACGCGGTCGGCGGCGCGGGCGCAGAAGGTGTCGGCGATGTAGCGCTCCTGGCCCGAGGGCTCGACGCCCTGGTCGTCGAAGATCGCGGTCACCCGCGAGAGCACCGCGACCTGGGCGTAGATGTCGGCGACCGCGTCGGCGAGCCGCTTCTGCTGGAACTGGCGCTCGACGATCCCGCCCTTGTGCTCGCGCAGCAGCGTCTCGGTCACCGCGCGCAGCTCTTCGACCTGGTCGGAGACCGCGTCGGCGTGCGGTTCGAGCTCGGGGTGGGCCTGGCTGATCCGGTCGGGGCGGACCTGGCGCTGGATCCGGTCGCCGACGTAGTCGGCGAGCACGCCGATCGAGCCGATCGGGTCGCTGAGGCCGATCTCGCCGAGGCCGGAGAGCTTCTCGCCGACCGGCTTGATCCCCGAGAGGGCGATGAAGGCGCGCATCACGTCGTTGGCGCCCTCGAAGATCGGGAAGATCCGGATGTCGCGCAGGATCTTCTCGTAGGGCTCGGTCCTCATGTAGCCCTCGCCGCCGCGCAGCTGCATCGCCCGGTTGGCCGCGTACCAGAGGAACTCGGTCCCGGAGACCTTGCAGATCGCCGACTCGAGCGAGTAGTCCGCGACCCCGCCGTCGACCAGGCCGCAGGTCAGGTAGCACATCGACTCGAGCCCGAACAGGTAGGAGACCATCCAGCCGATCTTGTCCTGGACCAGCTCGAAGTCGGCCAGCGGGCGGCCGAACTGGCGCCGCTCCTTGACGTGGTCGATCGTCAGGTCGAGCAGCTGCTTGGCCGCGCCGACCGAGCCGGTGCCGAGCCCGATCCGGCCGTTGTTGAGGATCTGCATCGCGATCCGGAAGCCCTCGCCGGGCTCGCCGAGCACGTTCTCGGGCGGGACCCGGACGTCCTTGAAGTAGAGCCGGCGCAGGTCGTTGCCGCGCAGGCCCATCGTGTCGTAGCGCTCGCCGACCTCGAAGCCCGTCCATCCCCTTCTCGAGGATCAGCGCGATGTGGCGGTCCTTGCCGTCGACCTCGCAGCGGGCGAAGGTGGTGAACACGTCGGCCCTTCGAGCCGTTGCCGATGTAGCGCTTCTCGCCGTTCAGCGACCCAGGAGCCGTCGGGCTGCTGGACCGCGCGCGACTGGATCTCGTAGGCGTCCGAGCCGGCCTCGGGCTCGGTCAGCGCGAAGCCGGCGAGCTTGCGCCCGGCGGCGAGGTCGGGCAGCAAGCGCTCCTTCTGCTCGTCGGTGCCGAACATGTGGATGCCCTTGAAGCCGATCGACTGGTGGACGCCGAGCACGATCGAGAGCGTCGCGTCGATCTGGGCGATGGTCTCGAAGACGCGCGCGTAGCCGGTCTGCGAGAGGCCCTGGCCGCCGTATTGCTCGTCGACGTAGAGGCCGCAGAGCCCGATCTCGCCGAGCTCGCGCGATCACGTCGTCGCCGATCCAGCGCTCCTCCTCGATCGCGCGGTGGTCGATCCGCGAGCCGATCTCGCGGGCGGCGGCGTTGAGCTCGCGGATCCGCTCCTGCTCGCTCGGGCTCGGGCGCCGGCCAGGGGAAGACGAGCTCCTCGTGGATCTCGCCGAGGAACAGCGACTTCGCGAACGAGGAGACCGCGCCTTCCGGTTTGTCCTCGATTTGCGCCTCGGTCGCCGCTTCCACGATTCCACCTTACCCGGCGGCTGACGCGCGATGCCCCGGCGCCGGCTATTCGTCGAGCATCCGCTCGAGCGCCTCACGGTGGTATCGCCACGGGTTGCCCCGGCTGGCCCGCGCCGAGGGATCGAACTCGCGGGTAAGGGCGAGGCCGGCGGCGGTGTTCATCGCGACCGCGAGCTTGCGCTCGAAGCCCGGCTCGGCACCGAGCTCGCCGGCAACCTCGGCCGAGAGCCGGGAGAGGTTGGCGTAGATCCGCTGCTCGACCGGGACGAGACGCCGGCGCAGCTCCTCGTCCTCGGCGGCGGCTACCCAGAGCTTTACCGCGACCGTGAACACCGAGCTCGAGAAGTCCTCCCAGAGCAGGTCGAGCAGCGCCCGCAGGCGCGTTTCGCGATCGCCGGAAAGCTCGCGCGCCTGAGTTCCGTAGCGCTCGATCCGCCGCTCGGTGAGCGACTCGAAGGCGCTGACGACGAGGTCGACGCGGTGGGGGAAGTGATGGCTCTGCGCTCCCTGCGAGACACCCGCGAGCTCGCTGACGCGACGGATCGTCGTGCCCGCGTAGCCGACCTCGATCAGGCTCTCGACCGTCGCCTCGAGCAGGCGTCGCCTGGTCTGCGTTCGGCGCTCCTCCTGGGTGCGCCGGCGCCCGCCCGGCACCTCCTCTTGCTGTGAAGCCTCCACCCGTCAGGCGATCTCGGCGAGGCCGTCCTTGATCACGACGTCGCCGGAATCCGAACTGGTCTCGTAGGCGATCCGCTTGCGCCCCTCGTCCTCGCCGGCCCCCCAGATGCGGGTCGTGATCGTCTGCCCGGGAAACGCCATCCGCGCGAAGCGCACAGCGAGTCGCTTCAGCCGGGTCGGATCGTCGGCGCTGAACGACTCGATCACGGCAACCGAGGTAAAAGCCATCGTGCAGAGCCCGTGGATGATGATCCCGGGCAGGCCGACGGCCTTGGCGAAGTCGTCATCGAGATGGATCTGCATCGGGTCGCCCGACGCCTCGGCATAGCGATAGGTCTGATCGGCGTCGAAGGTCTGCGCGACCTCGGCGTCCGGCTCGCGCTCGCGCAGCGAGTCGTCGAAGCCGTGGTCGGGCGCCTCCTCGCCGACGTCGGCGGCGCCGCTTGCGCCGCGGACGAACGTGGTCATGTACTGCTCGACCACCGGCTCGCCGCCCTCGCTGGTGACCGCCTTGGTGACCACGGTGACCCCGGAAGAGCGCTGGCGCATCCCGATCGGCATCGCGGTGGTCGAGAGGGTCATCCCGGGCTCGATCGGGCGCTGGAAGTGGAAGTCCTGTTCGCCATGGACGATCGCGCCGAGCAACTCACCGGGGATCACCTGGAACGCGGCGATCCCGCCGGCCTGGAAGGCGGGGACGACGGCGAACACCGGTGAGGCGACCTCGCCGGCGGCATGGGCGGCGATCCGATCGTTCGTCGCTGCCGCGTAGGCGGCGATGCGCTCGGCCGTGACTTCGAACTCGACCGGGTCGCCGGCGACGCCGATGCCCTCGGGGGTGAACTGCGGTGCGGTCTCGGTTGCCATCCTCTCTCCTCGGTCGAGCGCTGAGATCAGAGTTCTAACAAACCGGGCACCCGTTCTGTATCTTTCGCCGCCACAGGTTCCGTCGGCTGCTCCGCTTCGCCGCCGCTGCCGACGGGGTGGTCCCGAGTCCCGGAGGAACAGTGAGCGCAAACGGAAACGGCAACCGCACCTTCGTGATCGGCGTCGGCATGACCAAGTTCGACAAGCCCGGCAGCAAGGAGGGCGACTACCCCGACTGGGCCAAGGAGGCCGGCGAGAAGGCGCTCGCCGACGCCGGCATCCCCTACGACGACGTCGAGCAGGCCTACGCCGGCTACTGCTACGGCGACTCGACCTACGGCCAGCGGGCGCTCTACCAGCTCGGCCTCACCGGGATCCCGGTCGTCAACGTCAACAACAACTGCTCGACCGGCTCGTCGGCGCTGTTCCTGGCGCGCCAGGCGGTCAAGGGCGGCATCGTCGACTGCGCGCTGGCGCTCGGCTTCGAGAAGATGGAGAAGGGCTCGCTCGGGCGTCAAGTACACCGACCGCACCAACGCGCTCGACAAGCACGCGATGCGGATGTTCGAGCTGCGCGAGCCCGAGCAGTCGCCGCCGGCGCCGCAGATGTTCGGCAACGCCGGGCGCGACCACATGGAGAAGTACGGCTCGACGCCCGACCACTACGCGTGGATCGGCTGGAAGAACCACAAGCACTCGGTCAACAACCCCTACGCGCAGTTCCAGGACGAGTACTCGCTCGACGAGATCAAGGACGCGCGGATGATCCACGAGCCGCTGACCAAGCTGCAGTGCTCGCCGACCTCCGACGGCTCGGCCTGCGCGATCGTCGCCTCGGAGCGCTTCGTCGACGAGCACGGCCTCTGGGACCAGGCGGTCGAGATCGCCGGCCAGGCGATGGTCACCGACCTCCGAGCGACCTTCGCCGACGACACCGACTGCATCAAGATCGTCGGCTACGACATGTCGAAGCAGGCCGCCGACGCAGGCCTACGAGGAGGCCGGCGTCGCCGCCGACGAGGTCGACGTCTGCGAGCTCCACGACTGCTTCTCGGCCAACGAGCTGATCACCTACGAGGCGCTCGGGCTTCGCCGCCGAGGGCGAGGGCCACAAGCTCGTCGAGGCCGAGGCGACGACCTACGGCGGCGACGGTCCGGTCGTCAACCCGTCGGGCGGCCTGATCTCGAAGGGCCACCCGCTCGGCGCGACCGGCCTCGCCCAGTGCTCGGAGCTGACCTGGCAGCTGCGCGGCACCGCCGACAAGCGCCAGGTCGACGGCGCCAAGCTCGCGCTCCAGCACAACATCGGCCTCGGCGGCGCCGCCGTGGTCACCGTCTACAAGCCCGCGGCCTGAGCACACGCGACGGTCCAGTTTCACCCACGAGTTAGGAGTCAGAAGATGAGCACGACAG
>CAVURI010000032.1:0-17165 GCA_963743845.1 uncultured Solirubrobacterales bacterium | reverse complement strand
CAGGCGCCGGCGACCCCGAGGGCGTGGCGCCTGCCGCCGCCTCGGCGGAGACGATCCCGGTCGAGGCCGAGCTGCTCGGCCGCGTCTCGGCCCTCGGGTCGGGCACGCGGGTGATCGCGGTCTGGGAGCTGCCGCCGGACGAGGTTCCCGCCCACGGCCCCTGCGTCTACCTCGACGGGGTCGCCGATCCCGGCAACGTCGGCACGATCATCCGCAGCTCCGCGGCGCTCTGCGGCGCCCGCGTCGTGCTCGGCCCGGGCTCGGCGGATCCCTATTCGCCGAAGGCCGTGCGGGCGGCGATGGGCACCCTGCACAGCTCACCGCCGGCGCTGGCGGCGATCGACGCCACCCCGGCGCCGCGCCTCGGCCTCGTGGCGCACGGCGGCGGCAGCCTCGATGCCGAGATCGAGCGGCTCGCACCGGCGACGCTCGTGCTCGGCGCCGAGCGCCGGGGCCTGACCGACGAGGCGCTCGCCGCCTGCGACGGGGTCGCGACGATCCCGCTCGCGGCAGGCGCGGAGTCGCTCAACGTCGCCGCGACCGCAGCGATCGCCCTGCAGCGGATATCTTCGATCGCCGCCTCCGAGGGCACCGGCGCCGCCGGTGCAGGGGCAGCCTGAGCATGGTCGAGCGCATCGAACAGATCCGGAAGGACGCCGTGGCAGCGATCGCCGCTGCCGGCTCGGCCGCCGAGCTCGAGGAGATCCGGGTCCACTACCTCGGCCGCAAGGCCGAGCTGACGACGATCCTGCGCGGGATCGGCGAGCTCGACCCGGCCGAGCGCGGGCCGGTCGGCAAGAACGGCAACCTCGCCCGCAAGGCGATCGAGGCCGAGCTCGACGAGCGCGTCTCGGCGCTCGAGGCGGGCGAGCTGGAGGCGCGGCTCGCCGCCGACGCGATCGACGTGACGCTGCCGGGGACGCCGCCCGTCGCTCCCGGGCACACGCACCTGCTGACCCGGACCCGCCGCGAGATCGAGGACGTCTTCTGCGGGCTCGGCTACCGGGTCATGGAGGGGCCGGAGGTCGAGCACGACTTCTACAACTTCACCGCTCTCAACCATCCACCCGGGCATCCGGCGCGGATGCTCCAGGACACCTTCTACGTCGATCCCTCGACGCTCGCCGAGGGCGTCGGCCTCTACGGCGACGACGGCGAGCCGCTGACGGTGCCGCCCGGCCCGCGCGACGTCCTGCTTCGCACCCACACCTCGCCGATGCAGGTGCGGGCGATGGAGAGCAACGAGCCGCCGATCTTCATCGTCGTGCCGGGGACGGTCTACCGCCGCGACTCCGACGCGACCCACACGCCGATGTTCAACCAGATCGAGGGCCTCGCCGTCGGCACCGGGATCACGCTCGCCGACCTGCACGGCACGCTGCTGACCTTCGCGCGGGCGATCTTCGGCCCCGACCGCGAGGTCCGGATCCGGCCGCACTTCTTCCCGTTCACGGAGCCGAGCGTCGAGGTCGACGTGTCGTGCTTCCGCTGCTCGGGCAACCGGCTCGCTCGACGACGGCGCCCGCTGCAACCTCTGCAAGGGCACGGGCTGGCTCGAGATCCTCGGCGCCGGCATGGTCGACCCGAACGTGTTCGGCTTCGTCGCCGCCAACGGCTACGACCCCGAGAAGGTCCAGGGCTTCGCCTTCGGGATGGGCATCGAGCGGATCGCGATGCTGCGCTACGGCGTCCCCGACCTGCGCCTGTTCTTCGACAACGACGTCCGCTTCCTGGAGCAGTTCTGATGCGGATCCCCCTGCAATGGCTGAGCGAGTACTGCGACGGCGGCGGCCTCACCGCTGACGCGCGGGCGCTTGCCGAGCGGCTGACGATGACCGGGACCGAGGTCGAGCGGATCTCCCACCACGGCGCCCCCGACGGCGAAGGCTTCGTCGTCGGCGCCGTGCTCACGGCCGACAAGCACCCCGACGCCGACCGGCTCAAGGTCTGCACGGTCGACGTCGGCGAGGGCGAGCCGCGGACGATCGTCTGCGGAGCTCCGAACGTCGACGCGGGCCAGACCGTCGCCGTCGCCCTGCCCGGGGCCGTGATGCCCGGTGGCGCCAAGCTCGGCAAGGCGAAGCTGCGCGGCGTCGAGTCGAGCGGGATGATCCTCTCCGAGCAGGAGCTCGAGATCGGCGCCGACGGCTCCGGGATCGCGGTGCTCGAGACCGACGCCGCCCCCGGCACGCCGCTGAGCGAGCTCGTTCCGGTCGCCGAGGACGTGCTCGAGCTCGAGATCACGCCGAACCGGCCCGACTGCCTCTCGGTCTACGGCGTCGCCCGCGAGCTGCACGCGATCAGCGGCGCCCCGCTCGGCCCCGAGCCCTGGGCCGTCGACCCGGAGCCGACGGGGGAGGGCGAGGCCTCCGACTACGCCTCGGTCACGGTCGAGGTGCCGGAGCTCTGCCCGCGCTTCACGGCCCGCGTCTTCACCGGCATCGAGGTCGGCCCCTCGCCGCTGTGGCTGAAGCAGCGGCTCGCCGCGGCCGGCCAGCGCCCGATCAACAACGTCGTCGACATCACCAACTACGTGATGCTGCTGACCGGGCAGCCGCTGCACTCCTTCGACCTCGACAAGGTGCCCGGCGGCGAGGTGATCGTCCGCAGCGCCCGCGAGGGCGAGAAGATCACGACCCTCGACGACGTCGAGCGGGCGCTCGACACCGACGCGGTGCTGGTCTGCGACCGCGAGCAGGCGACGGGCATCGCCGGGATCATGGGCGGCCAGATCTCCGAGGTCTCCGAGACCACCACCCGCGTGCTGCTCGAGGCCGCGAACTGGAACGGCACCAACATCCTCGCGACCTCGGGCAAGCTCGGGCTCCGCTCGGAGGCCTCGACCCGGTTCGAGAAGGGCCTGCACCCGGATCTGACGATGCGCGGGCAGATCCTCGCCTCACGCTTGCTCGTGGATCTGTGCGGGGCCGAGCTCGTCCCCGGCACGATCGACGTCGACGCCCGGCTGCCGAGGATGGAGCCGTTCTCGCTCGAGCTGCGGATGGACCGTGCCCGGCAGCTGCTCGGCATGGAGATCGGCCCGGCGCTCGGCCGCACCTACCTCGAGCGCCTCGGCTACGGCGTCGAGGAGGCGGGGGAGACCCTGACCGTCGCGGTGCCGGCCGACCGCCACTTCGACACGACCCGCGAGGTCGACCTGATCGAGGAGGTCGGTCGCGTGCACGGGATCGACGAGCACCTGCCGGCGACGCTGCCGTCGCGCCCCGCCGGCGCCGGCGGCCTCTCGCGCGAGCAGCGCCTGCTGCGCGTCGCCGAGGACGCGATCCGCGACGCCGGCCTCGAGGAGGCGATCACCTGGAGCTTCGTCGCCCCGGGCGCCGCCGAGGCGCTCGGCGGCCCGCCCGAGCCCGGCATCGTCGTCCACAACCCGCTCTCGGAGGATCAGTCGGTGATGCGGACCGAGCTGATCGGCGGCCTGCTCGCGGCAGCGTCCTACAACCTCGCCCGCGGCGCCGGCCGTGTCGCCCTGTTCGAGTCCGGCCGCGCCTATCTGCCGCAGACGCCGCCGGAGCAGGGCTCGGTGCTCGACGGGCGCTTCGCCGGCAACCGCCCGGCGCCCGCGCGGGAGCCGCACCGGCTCGCGGCGATCGTCTGCGGGCCGCTGCTCGAGCCCGACTGGCGCAGCGGCGCCGACGGCGTCCCGAGCGCCGACTTCTACGCCGGCAAGGGCCTGGTCGAGCTGCTCTGCACGGCGCTCGGGGTCGAGGCGCGCTTCGCCGCGGTCGAGCGGCCGTTCCTCTATCCCGGTCGCGCGGCCGAGGTCCTCGTCGGCGAGCGCAGCGCCGGCTGGGTCGGCGAGCTGCACCCGCGACTGGCGGCCGAGCGCGATCTGCCGCCCACAGTCGCCTTCGAGCTCGATGCCGGGGCGCTGATCGACGCCTCGAGCCGCGGACGTGAGACCTACCGGGACCTGACCTCCTACCCGGCGGTGCTCGAGGACCTCGCGGTCGTCGCCGACGCCGGCGTCTCCGCGGATTCGCTGATCGCCGCGGCCCGGGCGGCCGGCGGCGAGCTGCTCGGATCGGTCCGTGTCTTCGACGTCTACGAGGGGCCCCAGGTCGGCGAGGGCAAGCGCAGCCTGGCCCTGCGGCTCGAGTTCCGCTCGCCCGATCGCACCCTGACCGACGAGGACGTCGCCGGCCCGCGCGCGGCGATCATCGCCGCGCTCGGCGAGCTCGGGGGCGAGCTCCGTGGCTGATCGGCAGCCGCTCGACGGCGATCCGGTCGCGAGGGTGCTGGTCGCCGGCGCCTCCGGCTTCGCCGGCGCGCTGACCGCCCAGCTGCTCTGGCGGCACCCGCGCTTCGAGCTCGTCGAGGTGACCTCGCGCTCCGACGTCGGCACCCGCCTGGACGAGCTCTACCCGCGCTACCGCGTGCCGATGGAGCTGGTCGAGCTCGACATCGACGGCGCCGAGGACTGCGACGCGGCGGTCGTCGCCTACCCGCACGGCGCCGCCGCCCCGACGGTCGCCGGCCTGCGCGAGCTCGGGCTCTCCGTCGTCGACCTCAGCGCCGACTTCCGCCTGCGCGACCCCGAGGAGTACCGCGAGTGGTACGGGGAGCTCGGCGCGCCCGAGATCCTGCCGGAGGCCGTCTACGGCCTGCCCGAGCTCTACCGGAGCCGGATCGCCTCGGCCTCGCTGGTCGCGAACCCGGGCTGCTACCCGACGGCGACGATCCTGGCGCTCGCCCCGCTGGCCGAGGCGGGCCTGATCGGCGACGTCGTCGTCGACGCGAAGTCCGGCGTCTCCGGCGCCGGCCGGGGCGGCGGCGACCGGCTCCACTTCGTGACCCTGGACGAGAACGCCTCGCCCTACGGCACCGCCGGCCATCGCCACGCGCCCGAGATCGGCCAGGAGCTGGCCGTGCTCGCCGGCGGGCAGACGCCGCCGCTGACCTTCGTCCCGCACCTGCTGCCGCTCGATCAGGGCGAGCTCGTCTCCTGTTACGTGAGCCCGACGCGGGCGATCGACCCCGAGGAGCTGGCGCAGCTGTACGCGGCGCGCTACGCCGACGAGCCGTTCGTCGAGCTGGTCGCCGCGCCGCCGGGCGTCCGCGACGTCCGCGACACGAACATCTGCCGGATCCACGCGACGCTCGCCGGCAGGGGCAACACCGAGCGGATCCTCGTCTTCGCGGTGATCGACAACCTCTGGAAGGGCGCCGCCTCGCAGGCCGTCCAGAACCTGAACCTGATGCACGGCCTGCCCGAGGGCGAGGGAATCTCGTGAGCGGGCTGGAGGTGCCTTCCTCGCCGCTCGAGCCGCGGCCCGGGGAGTCGTTCTTCCGCTCGCGCTGGGTCGATGCGCCGGAGGGGCTCGAGGAGCTCGACCCCGACGGGCTCGCCCCGGGCTTCCTCTCCGCCGGCTCCGGGCGCCGCGCCGCAGGCGCCTCGACCGACGTGGCGCTGATGCACTGCGACGCCGAGCCCGCCGGTCTGCGTACCGCGATCCTGCTGACCCGCAACGCCTCCGCGGCGGCGCCGATCGTGCTCTGCCGCGACGGGCTCGACCACGGCCGGATCCGCGGCGTCGTCGTCAACAGCGGCAACGCCAACGCCTCGACCGGCGAGCAGGGCCTGCGCGACGCCGAGGCGATGCAGGCGAAGGCGGCCGAGCTGCTCGGCGTCGAGGCCGACGCGGTCGCGGTCGCCGAGACCGGCACGATCGGCGTGCCGCTGCCGATCGAGGAGGTCCTGGACGGGATCGCCGACTGCGCGCCGCGGCTCGAGGCCGGCAGCGCCCGCGACTTCACCAGGGCGATCATGACCACCGACGCCTTCCCGAAGCGCTGCACGATCCGTCACGGCGGCGTCACGATCAGCGCTCAGGCCAAGGGCGCCGGGATGATCGAGCCGGGCTACGCGACGATGCTCTGCTTCGTGCAGACCGACGGCGTCGTCGACGACCCCGAGGGGGCCCTGCGACGGGCGGTCGCCTGCGTCGTTCGAGCGGATCACCGTCGACGGGCAGATGAGCACCAACGACACGGTCGTCCTGCAGGCGACCGGCGCGGCCGGAGCGCCGCTCCCGGCCGGGCTGCTCGACGCGGTGCTGCTGCAGCTCGCGCTCGAGATCGTCGCCGACGGCGAGGGCGCGAGCCGCGTCGGCCGGATCGAGGTGAGCGGCGCCCGCGACGACGGCCGAGGCCGACCGCGTCGCCCGGGCGATCGCCAACTCGCCGCTCGTCAAGACGGCGCTGTTCGGGCACGACCCGAACTGGGGCCGGATCGCGCAGGCCGCCGGGCATGGCGCTCGCCGGCGAGCAGATCCCCGAGCTCGGCCCCGACGTGATCGACGCCAGCGGCGCTCGCGGGCAGCCGAGACCGAGGCCGAGATCTCGCTGCGGCTCGACCGCGGCGCCGGCTCGCGCGCACATGTTCTTCAGCGACCTGACCCACACCTACATCGAGATCAACGCCGAATACACGACGTGAGGACGAGATGATGCGACGGACGACCGCAGACGAGCGCGCCGAGCGCGCCGACATCGCCGACAGCGTCGGGACGCTGCTCGAGGCGCTTCCCTACATCCGCCAGTTCCACGGGCGCACGGTGGTGATCAAGTACGGCGGCGCCGCGATGGAGGAGGAGATCCTCCGGGACGAGTTCGCGACCGACATCGTCCTGCTCAAGTACGTCGGGCTGAACCCGGTGATCGTGCACGGCGGCGGCCCCGAGATCACCCGCTACATGAAGAAGCTCGGGATGGAGGTCAAGTTCGTCGAGGGCCTGCGCGTCTCCGACCGCGAGACGGTCGAGGTGGCGAAGATGGTGCTGCTCGGCAAGATCAACTCCGACATCGTCCAGCGGCTCAACCGCGCCGGCCAGCCCGCCGTCGGCCTCTCCGGCGAGGACGGGACGCTGTTCCACATCAAGCCGGCGCCCGAGGCCGAGAAGGTCGGCTTCGTCGGCGACATCGAGCGCGTCGACGTCGACGTCCTCAACCACATCGCCTCCGACTACATCCCGGTGATCGCCTCGGCCGGCACCGACGGCGAGGGCAACTCCTACAACGTCAACGCCGACTCGGCCGCCGGCAAGGTCGCGGCGGCGCTGAAGGCCTACAAGGCGATCTTCCTGACCGACGTCGAAGGCTGGCGGGCGGACGCCGACGATCCCGCCTCGCTGATCTCGCAGGCGACGCGTCGAGGAGGTCGTCTCGGCGATCCCGACGCTCGACGGCGGCATGCGGCCGAAGCTCGGCGCCTGCGTCGAGGCGATCCGCGGCGGCGTCGGCGCCGCCCACATCATCGACGGCCGCCGCCCGCACAGCCTGCTGCTCGAGCTCTTCACCGACGCCGGCATCGGCACCAAGGTGACGCCGTGAGCGGGATCGAAGAGCTGCGCGGAGCTCGAGTCCCGCTACGCGATGCCGACCTACGCCCGCAACCCGGTCGAGTTCGTGCGCGGCGAGGGCTCGCGGATGTGGGACTCCGACGGCAAGGAGTACATCGACCTGTTCAGCGGCCTCTCGGTCCACAACGCCGGCCACCGGCACCCGGCGATCGTCGCCGCGATCGAAGACCAGCTCGGCCGGATCGCGGGCTCCTCCAACCTCTACTACTCGGAGCCGGCGCTGCGCCTGCAGGAGCGGCTCTGCGGAGTCGAGCCTCGGCGGCCGCAGCTTCCTCTGCAACTCGGGCGCCGAGGCGAACGAGTCCGCGATCAAGCTCGTCCGCAAGCACGCCCACGCCCGCGGCATCGACTCGCCCGAGATCGTCGTGCTCGAGAACGGCTTCCACGGGCGCACGCTGGCGACGCTCTCGGCGACCGTGAAGCTCGCCCGCGAGGATCTCTTCGGGCCGCTCGTGCCCGGGCTTCGTCGGCGTGCCGCGCGACGACGCCGAGGCGCTGCGGGCCGCCGTCGGGCCGAGCACCGCCGCGGTCATGGTCGAGCCGGTCCAGGGCGAGGCGGGCGTCTTCCCGATCGCCGACGAGGTCCTGATCGCCGCCCGCGAGAGCTGCGACGCCGCCGGCGCGTTGCTGGTCTTCGACGAGATCCAGACCGGGATGGGCAGGACCGGGACGCTCTGGGCGTACGAGGGCGGCCCGGTCACCCCGGACGTGATGACGACGGCGAAGGCGCTCGGCGGCGGGCTGCCGGTCGGCGCCTGCGTGATCAGCCCGCGAGCTCGGCGACGGGCCTGACCGCGGGCGAGCACGGCTCGACCTTCGCCGGCGGCCCGATCTGCGCGCGGTCGGCGCTGGCGGCGCTCGAGGTGATCGACGACCCGGAGCTGCTGGGCGAGGTCGTGCGCCTCGGGCAGCGTCCTCGAGGACGCCTGCCTGGCGATCGACGGCGTCGCCGGGGTCCGCCGCCGCGGCCTGATCGTCGGGGTCGCGCTCGAGGACGGCATCGACTCGCGCGAGATCGCGGCGGCCGCGCTCGAGGCCGGCGTCGTCGTCAATCCGCCGAACCCGGAGACGATCCGGCTGCTGCCGGCGCTGACGATCTCCGAGGCGGAGCTCCTGCAAGGCATCGACCTGCTCGCCGGCGCGATCCGGGCGAACGGCCCCGAGCCGGGCATAGACTGCAGCCATGAACGAGGATCCGACGCGCCGCATGCCGATGGACGACGGTGACGACCGTCAGCACCCCTACGACCAGCAGCATCCGCCTGCTTCCGGGGCCCCGGCGGCCCCGGTGGCCGGTCGACAAGCCGCCGATGTCGACGGCACAGAAGGTCGCGATCGGCCTCGTCGCCGCGATCGTGATCGGGCTGATCATCGCCCTCGTCGCGCTCGCCTCCGACAGTGGCAACGACTCGACGACGTCGAGCTCGACCTCCTCGACGACGACCTCCTCGACGACGACCTCGCAGCCGACGACCACGTCGACGACGACGAGCTCGACGACGACCTCGACGACGCACGACGACGACGCTCGACGACGACGCCTACGACCGACCACGACGACGACCGACGCCGACGACGACCACCACGACGACGGCGGCGGTGGCGGCGACAGCGGCGGCGTCGCGCCCTGACGCACGCTTGACGCGTTCGCTCGTCACAGGAGGCGCGGGCTTCATCGGCTCGCACCTGGTCGCGGCGCTGCTCGAGCGCGGTGACGAGATCCTGATCGTCGACGACCTCTCGACCGGCAAGCGCTCGAACATCGGTCGCTGCCTCGGGCTCGGACGAGGCGTCCGTGCTCGCCGAGATCGACATCGCCGAGCCCGGCGCGCTCGAGGCGGCGATCGGCGACTGGCGCCCGGAGCGGATCTTCCACGTCGCCGGCCAGGCCGACGTGCGCAAGGCGATCGCCGACCCCGTCTGCGACGCGCGGGTCAACGTGGTCGGCACGATCGAGGTGCTCGAGGCGGCTCGCCGGCCGGCTGCCCGGTCGTCTTCACCTCGACCGGTGGCGCCTCCTACGGCGAGGGCGAGGGGCGGCGCCTGCCGTTCACCGAGAAGGACGAGACGCGCCCGGAGACGGCCTACGGCGTCAGCAAGCTCGCGGCGGAGAAGTACGTCGCCTTCTATCGGCTGCTGTACGGCGTGCCCGCGGTCTCGCTGCGGCTCGGCAACGTCTACGGGCCGCGGCAGGACCCGCACGGCGAGGCCGGCGTCGTCGCGATCTTCTGCGGGCGCCTGCTCGACGGCGAGGCGCCGATCGTCTTCGGCGACGGCGAGCAGACGCGCGACTACATCTACGTCGGCGACATCGTCGCCGGACTGCTCGCGGCGGAGGCCGGCCTGCTCGCCGGGAGCGCCGAGCGGGACGTCTACAACATCGGCACCGGGGTCGAGACCTCGGTGCTCGAGATCGCCGCCGCGCTCTCGCGATCGCCGGCGCGCGCCCGAGCCCGAGTTCCGGCCGCCTCGCACCGGCGAGATCCAGCGCGTCGCGATCTCCCCGGAGGCAGCGGCGCCGCGACCTCGGCTGGAAGGCCGAGGCCGAGCTCGAGCCGGCGCTCGCCGAGACCTTCGCCTGGGCCCGGGCCGAACGCGCCGCCGGGCGCCCCGCGGGCTAGGGCGATCGCCTCGCGCGCCACCTGCAACACTTTCGCGCCCCATGGACCGGAACGCCGACAGCACCTACGTCCCGACCGCCTCCTACGAGGCCGATCCCAAGAATGTCGCGCGCGTCCTGCTGCTCTACTCGGGCGGGCTCGACACGAGCGTGATGCTGCGCTGGATCCAGGAGCGCTACGGGGCCGAGATCGTCACCCTGACCGTCAACCTGGGCCAGCCGGACGAGGACTACAGCGTCGTCACCGGCAAGGCCAGGGACCTCGGCGCGGTCGAGTCGATCGTCGTCGACGCCCGCGAGGAGTTCGCCGCCGACTACGTGCTGCCCGCGATCCGCGCCAACGCCCTCTACGGCGGCGGCTACCCGCTGTTCACGGCGCTCGCGCCGGCCGCTGATCGCCAAGCTCGCCGTCGACGCCGCGCGCGAGCACGGCTGCGACACGGTCGCGCACGGCTGCACCGGCAAGGGCAACGACCAGGTCCGGATCGAGGGCACCGTCGTCACGCTCGCTCCGGAGCTGAAGCTGCTGGCGCCGGTGCGCGAGTGGAAGATGGGCCGCGAGGAGGAGATCGCCTACGCCCGCGAGCACGGGATCCCGATCTCCGGCGGCACCGAGGCGGCGCCCTATTCGATCGACGACAACCTCTGGGGGCGCTCCTCGGAGGGCCGGACGATCGAGGACCTCGACACGCCGCCGCCCGACGACGTCTTCCAGCTCGTCACCCGGCCCGAGGAGGCGCCGGACGAGCCCGAGCACGTGCGGGTCGGCTTCGAGCGGGGCAAGCCGGTCTCGATCGACGGCGAGCCGCTCGAGCTCGTGCCGCTGATCGACCGCCTCTCGGAGATCGGCTGCAGGCACGGCGTCGGCATCGTCGACCACATCGAGGACCGGATCGTCGGCCTCAAGGTCCGCGACCTCTACGAGGTCCCGGCGGCGACGATCGTGCTCGCCGCCCACAAGGACCTCGAGAAGCTCGTCTCGACGATCCACCAGAACAACTTCAAGTCGACGCTCGAGACGCACTGGGCCTACCTCGCCTACGCCGGCCTCTGGCACGAGCCGCTGCGCGAGGACATCGACGCCTACATGCTCTCGGCCAACCGGATGGTCACCGGCGAGGTGACCGTGAAGCTCTTCAAGGGACTCGGCGACGCCGGTCGCCCGCAGCTCGCCCTACGCGCTCTACGACAAGTCGCTGGCCAGCTTCGGCGAGTCGGGCGGCGAGTTCAGCCAGCAGGCGAGCCCCGGCTTCATCGAGCTGTTCACGCTGCAGAGCCGGCTCGCGCACCGGGTCCGCAGCGCCGCCGACGATGCCGCCGGCGAGCTGAGCCGTCCCGTTTGCGGGCGGCTGAGGGCGGGTAGAGTCCGGGAGCGATGAGCGCCTTCTACGAAGCCATCGGCCGGATCGTCGTGACCCTGATCCGCGTCCGCTACAGGCGCCAGCTGCGCGTCGTCGCGGTGCTCGGGATCGGCGCCACCGTCGCGGCCGGCTACCTGCTGGCCACGCGCGACGTCGAAGAGGGCTGAGCGCCGCTTCTAGGCGTTGCCGAGGACCCGGTCGAGGACCGGGACCGGGTCGATCCCGAACTCGCGCGCGATCGTCTCGGCGATCTCGGCGGGCGCCGCGCCCGAGGCGGAGAGCTGCGTCGCCCGCACGAGCGCCGCGGCAGGCGGCTCGGCCGGTCGGCCGTCGGGCGTGGCGGGCAGCGCTCGGCGCTTCGTCCGGACCGGCTCGGCGGCGGCGGCGGCCGGCGCGGGGCGCTCGAAGCCCGTGCCGTGCGGCTCGGCCTCGACCTGCTCGATCCGGGCCGAGATCGTCGCCACGGCCTGCTCGATCGCCCCGAGCATGCGCTCGGAGTGGTCGCGGACGCTGGTCGCGTGCTCGATCAGGTCGTCGGTGAGGCGGGAGACGAGGCGGACGCGCTCGGCCGTGAGCCAGTCCGCCTTGCGCTGCGCCTCGGCGAGGTGGCGGCTGGCCTGCTCCTCGGCGTCGATCCGGATCGCGTCGGCGGCGCGCTCGCCGGCGGCGACGACCGCCTGCAGGCGCTGGGTCATGCCGTCGACCGACTCCCGCAGGCCGGCGATGTGGGTGTCGTCGTCGAGCTCGCCGGCCCAGGCCCGCGCCTCCGCAAGGCGCTGCTCGGGGGTCTCGGGGCTGCCGGTCGTGCTCACGCCGTCGCCTCCGGAGCGGCCGGCGCCGACCCGTGCCCGGGCCAGGGGGCGGGCTGAAGTCCGCCTCGCGGGCGAGCTCGACGAGCTTGGCGGCCGCAGCGGCCATCGCCTCGGCGAGCCTGATCGCGGCGAGCTCCGTCTGCTCGGCGTGCTCGGCGATCGCAACCCGCAGCGCCTCGATCTCGCGCAGGCGCTCGGCCGCCTGCTCGCGGGCGCGGGCGGCGCCGTCGCGCTCGATCCGGCCCGCGTCGACCGCGGCGCGTTCGAGCAGACGCTCGGCCTCCTCGCGGCTCGCGCGCAAAGCGCCGAGCGTCTGGCCGATCACGGTGGAAGCCATTCGGCGGCGATCTTAGTCACGCGCGTCGGTGGGTCCGGATGCTGGCCGACCGCGCCCAACGCCCGGATCGCCGGGCTTGCCGCATCGGCGCCGGTGTTAGACGATGTCGCCGATGGCCGGAGATCGACCCGAGGACGAGGTGCGGGAGCGCATCAGGCGCGCCCGCGAGGCTCTCGACGCGAACCTGAGCGAGATCGAGGCCCGCTCGCCCGGATCGGGGTCCGCAGAGCGGGCGCCCCGGAGCCGACGCCGGTGACGGCGATCTCGGCCGGATCGGCCGAGGTCCGAGCCCGGCTCGACGTGCTCGACGACCTGCTCGAGCAGCGGATCCGCGAGGCGGCGGCGGGCATCGAGGAGCGCGTCGGCGACTGGGTCAACGCCCGCGTGCGCACCGCCGAGCGCAGGCTCGAGCTGCAGACCGAGGCGCTCGAGGCGGCGCTCGGCCAGGAGGCCGAGGTCGCGCGGCGCACCGCCGAGCAGATCGATCTTTCCCGGGCGGCGCTGACCGAGGCCCGCGAGGAGGCCCTCGCGGCCCTCGCCAAGGGCGTCGAGGAGGCGCGCACCGAGGCCTCGGCGCAGGTCGCCGAGAAGCTGCGGCCGATCCGGGCGCGAGGCCGAGGACGAGCTCCGCGAGCTCGGGCGCAAGCTTGGCGACGAGACCGGCGAGGCCGCGGCCGAGCGCGCCCGCAAGGAGGTCGCGACGGCGATCGCGGAGGCCGAGGATCGGGTCGGCCGGGCCGTCGGCGAGGCGACCACCGGCCTGATCGCGAAGGTCGAGGAGACGCTTGGCGCGGCATCGGCGAAGCTCGACGCCGACGCGACCGCGCGCGGTGACGAGCAGAGGGCCGAGGTCGCTACCGCGCTGCGGGAGGCGGTCGCCGAGCTCGAATCGGCGGCGGCGAAGCTCAAGGACGAGACCGTCGAGGGCTCCAGGGCAGCGGCCGAGAGGGCCGTCGAGGAGCGGATCGAGGGTGCGGAGCAGAAGCTCGCCCGCGAGGTCTCAGAACGGGCCGAGGGCGCCGAGAGCAGGCTCCGGGAGGCGGTCGAGCAGCGACTGGCCGAGCGTGTCGCCGAGGCGCGGGGCGAGCTCGACATGCACGTCGACTCCGCTCTCGCCGATCTGCGCCGCGACACGGCCGAGGAGCTGCGCCGGGCGCGGCTCGAGTTCGAGGGCGCCGCCGAGGAGCGTTTCGCCGCCGCCGAGCGCCGGCTCGGCGAGCGCGGAGCCGAGCTGACCGCCGCGATCGGACGGCTCTCGACCGACCACGCTGCCGATGCAGGTTCGCGCGACCGGGAGTTGCGCGACGCGGCGGAGGCGCTCGAGAAGAAGCTGAGAGACCTTGCGACCGAGATCGAGGAGGGCGCCGGCAGGGCCCGGGCGGGACTCGGGACCGACGGCGCCGAGCAGCGCGCGCAGATCGAGCGCGAGTCGAATGCCGCTCGGGCGCAGCTCGAGCAGGAGGCGGCCAGGATCCGCGCCGAGCTCGATGCGCGTGCGGCCGAGATCCGCGAGGAGGCCGCAGCGGCCGCCCGCAGCTCCGCGGGCGCGACGGCCGACGAGCGGCTCGAGGCCGCCGCGACCGATGTCAAGGCGGGCCTCGAGGCGCACCGCGAGGCGCTCGCGGCGGAGGCTCGCGCGGCCGAGAGCAGGCTCGAGTCCCGCGTCTCCGAGCTGCTCGACACGACCCGCCGCGAGACCGCGGACGCCCTCGCTGCCGGGCTCGGCGAGCTGCGGGCCGAGGCGGGGAGCTCCCTCGCCGGCGACCGCGAGGAGATCGCGCGCCTGGCGAGCGAGAGCCGTGAAGAGCTGACGCAGCGGGTCGGGTCGCTGGCCGAGGCGGCCGAGGCCCGCCTGCGTGAGGCCGTCGCCACCGAGCAGACGGCAGCGGCGAGCCGCATCGCCGTGCGCGCGGACGAGCTCGAGAAGCGCGCCTCCGAGCTCTCCGAGCAGGCACAGGGGCGCCACGAGGAGATCTCGGCCGCCGAGCTCGCCAAGGTCAGGGAGTCGCTTCAGGCGGACGTGACCGCGGCGGGCGAGCGGATCGGCGCCCGCGCCCAGCAGGAGCTGGAAGGCCTTTCAGCACGCGCGACCGAGCTCTCCGCGCAGGCGACCGAGGCCGGTCGCGCCGCCGCGGCCGAGGTCGCCCGCGAGCTGCTCGAGGACGCCGGCAGCCGTCTCGGCTCGGAGCTCGACGAGCGCGAGCGCAAGCGCACCGAGGAGGCGGAGGCGCGGATCGGGGAGGCGATGGCTGCGGCCGTCGCCAAGCTCTCGAGCAGCGCCGAGCAGGACGTCAGCGGCAAGCTCGCCGCCGCCGAGGAGCGGCTCGCGGGCGAGCACGATGCCCGGCTGCGCGAGGGAGTCGCGCGGATCGAGTCGCTGCGCTCCGAGATCGCGGCCGAGCGCGACGCGGCGCTGGAGCGCCTCGGGAGCCGCGCCGAGGAGATCCGCCGCTCCGTCGAGGAGGCGGGCACGACTTCGCTGGATGCCGTCACCGGGGAGCGCGACGCCGCCGCCGAGGCCGCGGCGGCCCGCGCCGAGGAGGCCGCGCGGCTCGCGGCCGAGCGCCGGCTCGAGCTTGCCGGAGAGGAGCTCGGCCGCCGCTTCGAGGAGACGAGGACGCGCCACGAGCTGCGAATCGACGAGCGCGTCGGCGCCGAGGGCGAGCGGCTCGAGGCCGAGATCCGCGCGCGCGGCGAGGCGCTGATCGCCGAGGGGCTCGCCGCCGCTGCGGCCCGCGTCGACAGCCTCGCCGCCGATGCGCGCCGCCAGCTCGAGGAGGAGATCGCCCGCCGCGGCCACGAGTCCGATGCAGCGCTGAGCGAGCGGCTCCAGGGCGCCAACGCCGAGCTCGCGGCCCGGATCGACGCCGGTGTCGCCGAGGCCCGGGGCCGGCTCGAGGCCGCTGCGCGGGAATCCGCCGAACGCGCCGCCGACGAGCATTTCGAGACTTCCGAAGGACGGCTGCGCGAGAGGTTCGAGGCCGCCGAGGCGCAGCGCAACGAGACGCTGAGCTCGCGGATCGAGTCCGAGCTCGAGCGCGTCCGCTCCGAGTCGAGCGAGCGGCTCGAAGCGCTCCGCAGCGAGCTCTCCGAGGCGGGCGAGCGGCGGATCACCGAGGACCTCGGCGCGGCGATCCGCTCGCTCGAGATGGACGCCCGGAGCCGGATCGAGGAGGCGCAGGCTGCCGTCGACGCACGCGGCGAGGCGCAACTCGACGCGGCCGACGAGCGGATCGAGGCGGCCTCGGCACGAGCGCGGGCATCGATCGAGGCGGACGCCGCCGCCGGCGCCGCCCGGATCAGCGAGGCGCGCGAGGCGGCGCGGGTCCAGATCGAGACCGCGCTCAGCTCGCTGCTCGAGACCGCGGGCCGGATCGAGGGCGACGCGATCGCCGCCGCCGGCGACCGCGCCACAGACGTTGCGGAGGCCCGTCTCGCCGGCGTCGGCGAGGAGGTGCGGGCGAAGCTCGCGGCCGAGCTCGGCGCCGAGATCTCCGAGACCGTGGCCGCCGCCCGGGCCGAGCTCGAGGCGGCCTCCGCCGCCCGCACGACGACCGTGCTCGCCGAGCTTCGCGAGCGGATCGCGCTGGAGTCGTCGCAGTCGACCTCCGCCGCCGTCTCCCGGATCGAGACGACGGGGGAGGAGCGGCTGGCGCGCGAGTCGGAGCGGATCTCGGCGCTCGCACAGGAATCCCGCGAGGCGATCGACGCCCGTGCGATCGAGGCCGCTCGCAGGATGGACGAGCTCCGGCTCAAGATCGAGTCCGCGATCGAAGGCGCGCTTGCGACCGTGACCCGCACGTCCTCGGAGGCAGCCGGCAAGGCCGACGCGATCGCCGGGGCCCGCGCCGAGGAGGTCGCGACCGCGAGGCTGGACGGGGTCTTCGAACGGCTCGCCGATCGCGTCGCGGTCGCCAGCGATGCCGCCCGCAGCGAGCTCGACGCCGCCGTCGCCTCCTACGGCGTCGAGATCCGCGAGACCCTCGACGCGCACGTCGCCGAGAGCAGGGCGGCGACCGAGGCCCACATCGCCGAGAGCCGAGCCGGCACCGAGGCCCACATCGCCGAGAGCCGCGCCGCGATCGAGACGCAGTCCGCCCAGGGGCGCGCGGCTGTCGAGGCGCACATCGCCGAGAGCCGGACGACGACCGAGGCCTTCATCGCCGAGAGCCGCAGCGCCTCCGAGAGCCACCTGGCCGAGACGCGCGCCGCGACCGAGGCGGGCCTGACCGAGCTCAAGGCCGAGATCGACGGCCGCCTGAGCGCGCGGGCCGCCGAGATCGAGGGGGCCGTCGGTCGAGCGGATCGACCGGCTCAGCGCCGAGGCGAGACGCGATCTCGAAGCCAACGTGGCCGGCCGCATCAGCGCTTCCGACGCGGCCCTGAGCAGACACCTGGACCAGACCGAGGAGGAGCTCGGCGGGCGCATCGACAGGCGCATCGCCGAGGCCGAGGCGGAGATCGGGGCGGCGGCCAGCCGCTCCGCCGCGGATGCCGTCGCCGACAACTTCGCCGGTTCCGAGGAGCGCCTCGGGGCACGGCTCGAGGCCGCGGACGCCGAACGCGGCGAGCGGCTCACGGCGCGGGTCAAGTCGGAGACCGAGGCGATGAACGAGCGCGCCGCGGCCCGGGTCGAGGAGGCCGCGACCGATCTCG
>CAVURI010000031.1:0-29413 GCA_963743845.1 uncultured Solirubrobacterales bacterium | reverse complement strand
TCGCTGCAGACGCCTGCCTGAGCGAACGACCGGATCGGGGATCCGGCTTCGCCACCGGCCCCACTCTGGGGACCGGTGACGCGCCGGCCGCGATCAGCTCTTGTCCTCGACCCCCTTGGCGCAGGTGATCCAGGGGCTCCAGCCGAGCTCGGTGTCGGTCAGGTTCGTGACGCCGATGAACCAGCCGCGCTTGTCAACCTTGCCGCCGTTCTTGATCGCCGGCGACATCGCCGCCAGCGCCAGGCCGGGCTGATCGGTCTCGAAGCCGGCGGCGATCGCCGAGTACTTCTTCGGGCAGACGAAGGTGACGCCGTCGGAGGCGCCGGTGACGCCGGTGACCGTGCGGGGATCGCCCTCGCCCTTGAGGATCGTCACCTTCTTGCCGCCGCCGGCGGCGACTGCGTCGGCGGAGAGGTTGCGGGCGACCTCGACGTCGGCGGTCGCAGGATCGAGGCCGGTGGACTGGATCCGGTCGACGACCTCGGCGCTGCCGTCGTCGCCGATCACGGTGCCGGCGAAGATCCCGGCTCCCGCCAGGGTCGCCGCGCAGGCGGCGACTGCAAGGGTCTTCTTCATGTGGTGCTCCTCTCCGAAGCGGTTTCGATGGGTTTCGAGCACCCCGGCAACCGGGGTCGCCACCCAACCTACCGCCGTAGTCTCCACGCCACAAACGCGATTAGGCCGCCGACTCCGGCAACCGGGGCGGCAACCGATTGACTGGTCAGTCAGCCAGCGTCAAACCCGGTAACCTGCGTCGCCGCTAAGTCCCAAGATGAACCCTTTTTCGGAGGCACCCCTCTTGAAGATCTGTTGTTTGGTCAAAGAGGTTCCGGACGCCGCAGTACAGAAGCGGATCGACCCCGGAACCAAGCGCCTGGATCGCTCAGGCGAGAAGAACCTGAATCCCTTCGACACGCACGGCATCGAGGCCGCCATGCAGATTCGCGAAGGTGGCACCGTCGAAGTCGACGAGATCGTCGCCGTCACGATGGGCCCCGATTCGGCCCAGCGCGCTCTGCACAAGGCAGTCGCTCTCGGCGCCGACCGTTCGGTGCACCTCAGCGACGACGCCCTCTCGGGCTCCGACGTCTGCGCCACCGGCTACGCGCTGGCGAAGGTGCTCGAGTCCGAGTCGCCCGACCTGGTCCTGCTGGGCCAGCAGTCGGATGACGGCGAGTGCTACACGATCGGCGCAGTCGTCGCCGACCACCTGAAGATGCCCTCGCTCACCCAGGTGATCGAGATGGACATCAGCGAGGGCTCGCTCCGCTGCCAGCGTCAGGCCGAGTACGGATACGACACCGTCGACATCCAGCTCCCGGCCGTGATCAGCGTCGGTGACGCGATCAACGAGCCGCGCTACCCGTCGCTGAAGGCGATCATGGGCGCGAAGAAGAAGCCGCTCGACTCCAAGTCCACCGGCGACGTCGGCATCGAGGCCGACAAGGTCGGCGAGGCCGGCTCCCAGACCCAGGTCCTCGCGATCAACCCGCCTGCCGAGAAGCAGGCCGGCGAGATCATCGAGGACGAGGACACGAACGAGACGGTCGAGAAGATCGTCGCCTGGCTCGACGAAAGGAAACTGATCTGATGAGCGCTTCGCGCGAAACGATTATTGACCTCCTGGCAAGGAAGTTCTCCTGATGAGCGGCATTCTCGTTTACGCCCTCCACTCCGACGAGGGCGAGTTCAACAACAACTCACTCGGCGCGATCTCCGAGGCCGCGAAGCTGGCCGGCGAGGTCGGCGGCGAGGCATCCGCGCTCGTCGTCGGCGAGATGGACGACGCCGCCTGTGCCGGTCTCGGCAAGTACGGCGCCGCCAAGGTCTACCGCGCCAAGTCGGTCCCGGAGGGGCTCGCCCAGCCGATCGTCGACGCGATGGCCAAGGTGATCACCGAGAACGACATCTCCTACGCCCTGTTCGGCGGCGGACTGCTCGGTTTCGAGATCGGGGCCGGCCTCACCGCCCGTCTCGGCGCCGGCGTGACGATGGAGGTCACCGCGGTCAAGGCCGACGGCGGCAAGCTCGTCGCCGAGCGCCCGGTCCTGCAGGACTCGGCCGTCGTCGACGTCGGCTACGTCTCCGAGCCCGGTGTGATCATCGGTCGCCTCAACGCGTTCGACGTCAAGGAGTCCGGCTCCGGTGACGCCGAGGTGATCGACATCGACGTCGAGCTCTCCGAGTTCTCGACGAAGGCGACGATGGTCACCCGCGGCGAGTCCGGCGACACCGGCGGTGTCGACATCGCCGACGCCGACATCCTCGTCGGCAGCGGTCGCGGCTTCGGCGGCGAGGAGAACCTCTCCGTCGCCCGCGACCTGGCCGGCGCGCTCGGCGGCGAGGTTGCCGCCACCCGCGCGATCGTCGATGCGGGCTGGATCCCGTACGCCACCCAGATCGGTCAGACCGGCAAGACGGTCGCACCGAAGCTGTACCTCGCGGCCGGCATCTCCGGCGCGATCCAGCACAAGGTCGGCATGATGAACAGCGAGAACATCGTCGCGATCAACAAGGATCAGAACGCGCCGATCTTCGAGTACTGCGACCTCGGCGTCGTCGGGGATCTGCACAAGATCCTCCCGAAGCTGACCGAGGCGATCAAGGCCAAGAAGGGCGGCTGAGCCGTCCTCAACCATTGACCCGGTTCTGAGCGGCGGGCCCTCCGGCGGCCCGCCGCTCACCGCGGTCTCCCTGATCAAAGGACGAAAGGACCCCTCCCCGTGACCTCCCACGCACCCTCAGAGTTTCCGCCCCCGTTCGACCCGAACGACTACATCGGGGCTCCCACCGACGCCCCCGACGAGCGTCTCGAAGCCGGCATCGTGATCGTCGGCGGCGGCCCCGCCGGGCTCGCCTGCGCCAACCGCGTCATGCAGCTGCTCGAAGACGAGCCGGAGCTGACCGAGAAGCTCGGGGAGATCCCGGTCGCCGTGCTCGAGAAGGGCAAGGTCTGCGGCGCCCACAACCTCACCGGCGCCAACGTCGTCCCGACCGCTCTCAAGGAGCTGTTCCCGGACGAGGGCCCCGAGGACTGGCCGATCTACCAGGAGGTGACCGACGACGCGGTCTACCTGCTGACCAAGAAGCGGGCGCTGCCGCTGGTGCCGATGCCCCCGAACTTCAAGAACCACGGCAACTACACGCTCTCGGTCTCGCGTCTCTCGCGCTTCCTCGCCGAGCGCGCCGAGGAGGCCGGCGCCTACATCCTCACCGAGACCGTCGCCGACAAGCTGCTGGTCGAGGACCGGATCGTCAAGGGCGTCCGCTCCGGCGACAAGGGCCGTGACCGCGAGGGCAACGAGCTCGGCAACTTCGAGCCCGGCTCCGACCTGATGGCGAAGGCGACCGTCCTCGCCGAGGGCACGCTCGGCCACCTGACCCTCGCCGCCGAGGACTACTACGACCTGCAGGGCTCCGAGCCGCGCCGCTGGGAGCTCGGGGTCAAGGAGATCTGGGAGGTCCCGAAGCCGCTGACCAAGGTCATCCACACGATGGGCTGGCCGCTGCGCAAGGGCGCCAAGTGGAACGAGTTCGGCGGCTCCTTCATCTACCCGATGGGCGAGGACAAGCTCTGCATCGGCATGGTGATCGGCCTCGACTACACCGACGCCACCGTCTCCTGCCACGACCTCCTGCAGCAGCTGAAGACGCACCCGTTCGTCAAGGACCTGCTCGAGGGCGGCAAGCGCGTCGGCTGGGGCGCGAAGACGATCCCGTCAGGCGGCTACTTCGCGATGCCGAAGCACTTTGCCGTGCCCGGCATGACGATCTGCGGCGACGGCGCCACGATGGTCAACGTGCCGACCCTGAAGGGCATCCACTACGCGATGCACTCCGGCATCTACGCGGCCGAGGCGATCGTCGAGGCGCTCAAGCAGGACTCCGAGACCGTCGACTTCTCCGCCTACGACCGCAAGGTCCGCAGCTCGCTGATCGACAAGGACCTCTACAAGTCGCGCAACATGCGCCAGCCGTTCGACAAGGGCTTCTTCGTCGGCGGCGCGATCGCCTCGGCGATGACCGTCACCGGGGGCAACTTCCCCGGCGGCCACTGGGACCAGGAGGACGACGCCGAGCACGAGATGTCGATCGGCAAGGGCGCCGACGACTACCCGGCGCCCGACAACGAGCTCACCTTCAACAAGCTCGATTCCGTCTTCCTCTCCGGCAACGCGACCCGCGACGACGCTCCCAACCACGTCAAGATCCAGACCCACGTGCCCAAGGAGGTCGCCCAGACCTGGGTCTCGATGTGCCCGGCGCAGGTCTACGAGATCCCCGAGGACCAGCTCGAGAGCGGCGCCGACGTCGTCGACGTCCACGTCACCGCCTCGAACTGCGTCCAGTGCGGCGCGATCACCGCCAAGGGCGGCCGCCTGACCATGCCCGAAGGCGGCGACGGCCCCCTCTATCAGGAGACCTAGGCGACGAAGGCCTCGACCTCTTCGGCGAGCCGCTTCGGCTCGTCGAGGGGGACGAAGCAGCGGGCGCCCGGCACGGTCACGAGGCGCGAATCCTTGAACACCCGCTCGAGCCGGCGGCCGAGCTCGGGGGTGAAGAACGGGTCCGCGTCGCCCCAGACGAGCAGGACGGGAAGATCGAGCTCGGACGCCTTCGCGGCTGCGTCGAGCGTGTACTTCGGGTCGATCGCGCTCGCGAACTTGAAGCTGTCGCGGCGGATCGCCTTGTCCTCGAGCGAGGGCCGGCGAAACGAGTCGAGGATCTCGTCGGGGATCGGGTCCCTCGAGAGGCGGCCGTAGCCGAGCTTGGACCGCTGCATCGCGCGGATCCCGAAGGCGCGGTGCAGGAGCGTGCTGAAGCCGGGGATCTTCAGCGCCTTGACCAGCGCCTTGAAGTCGTCGGGCGGGAACTGCTCGAGCGCGTCGCAGTTCGTCAGCACGAGCCGGCTGACCAGCCCCGGATGCTCGGTGACGAGGATCTGGCTGACGGCGCCGCCGGCATCGTTGGCGACGACGGTGAGGTCCTCGAGCTCCAGCGTCCCGATCAGATCGGCGACGATCGCCGCTGCGCCGAGAGGGGAGAGGTCGGCGTCCTCGCGCAGGGGGATCCGCTGCGAGCCCCAGGGCAGGTCGGGGACGATCACCCGGTGACCGGCGGCGAGCAGCGTCGCCGTCTCGGTCCAGAGGTCGCCGTTGGCGCCCCAGCCGTGCACGAACAGCAGCGGCGCGCCGCTGCCCGCCTCGCGGAGGCTGATCTCGCCGGCGTCGACCCTGACCGTGCGCCGCTCGAGGCGGGGCGTGGTTCCCGTTCCATCTGTGCTCGTGCCCATCATCCGTTCCTCCGCGGTAGCGTTCTTACATACAACGTGTTTGAAAGATACATACATTCTGTACGCGAAGCCCTGCCCCCCTGAGGCGGGCAGCCGCGCGATGAGCCCCGAGGAGGCACGGCGGACCCAGGCCGAGCGCCGCGAGGCGACGCGCGAGGCGCTGATCGTCGCCGGCCGGCGTCTCTTCGCCGAGCGCGGCTATGCCGACGTCTCGAGCGAGCAGCTGGTCGCCGCGGCGGGCGTCACCAGGGGCGCCCTCTACCACCACTTCGACGGCAAGCTCGGCCTCTTCGAGGCCGTCTACCTGGCGGTCGAGGACGAGCTCGTCGCCCGCTTCCCGCTCGAGCGGCTCGCCGGCGACGACCCGCTCGCGAACCTGAAGCTGGCGGTCGGGGAGGTGCTCGAGCTCGGTCTCGACCCCGAGATCCACCAGATCGCCCTCGTCGACGCCCCCGCCGTGCTCGGCTGGGAGAAGTGGCACGAGATCGAGCTCCGCTACGGCCTCGGGCTGATCCTCGCCAGCCTCACCGCCGCTGCCGAGGCGGGTCAGATCAGGGAGCTGCCGGTCGCCGAGCTCGCGAACGTGCTGCTCGGCGCGCTGCTCGAGGGCGCCCACTACGTCGCCCGCGCTCCCGATCGGGACGAGGCGCTCGACTCGACGCGCGGTGCGCTCGAGGGGTTGCTCGACGGCCTTCGTGCCTGAGCGGGTCGGGCGCCTGCGCCGAGCTCGCCGCGCGCGTCAGACGTGGCTGTGGCGGACCGAGGTCGCGGCGGCCTCGGCAAGCCCGCGCAGCGTCTCGACCTCGGCCTCGATCGCGTCGCGGAGGACGTCGAGGTCGGCGACCGAGTCGTGGTCGGCGTTGAGGCACATGTAGGCCGTGCCGTTGTAGCTGAGGATCGCGAGGCCGACCGCGTGCGAGGCGGCGAGCGGCACCAGCGGCCAGATCTCCTCGACCTCGCAGCCCATCGCGTACAGAGGCGTCTGCGGGCCGGGCACGTTCGTGATCGTCACGTTGAAGAGGCGGGTCGCGAACAGCGAGCGGGCGAGGAAGCTGTGCAGGGCCGGCGGCGCCAGCGCCGCGAAGTCGATCAGGCCGCGCGAGCCGATCCCCTGGTTCGAGGCCTTGAGCCCCTCGACCTCCTCCATCTGCGCGTGGTAGCGGGCCAGCGGCGCGGTCTCGGCGACCGGCAGGTGGACGAACAGCGAGGTGATCTGGTTGCCGAGCGAGAGCCGGTCGGCGGCGGGGCGGATGTTGACCGGCACCATCGCGCGCAGTCCCGCCGCCGGCGGCTCCTCGCCCCGGGAGATCAGCAGCTGGCGCAGGCCGGCGGTTGCGGCCGCGAGGATGACGTCGTTGACGGTGCCGCCGAGCACGGCCCGGATGCCCTTCAGCGTCTCCATCTCGACCGCGACGATCGCCAGTCGCCTGTGCGCCCCGATCGGCTCGTTGAGGCTGATCGACGGAGCGGCGACGACCTCGTCGCGGAGGATCAGCTCGGCGGCCGCCCGGGCTTCGCGGAAGCCGTCGGCGAGGCGGTGGGGATCGGTCGCGGCGCCTACGGCCGAGCCGGCGACGCTGACTCCGTGCGCCGCGGCGCCGATCGCCCTGGCGGTGAGTCGCAGCGAGGCGCCGGCGAGGCGGAACGGGAGCGAGACGGCCTCCTCGCCTGTATCCCGGTCGGGGACCTGCTCGGGGATCGGCTGCGGCTCGGCCTCTGCGAAGCGCTCGCGCACGGGATCGAGCAGGACCTTGGCGGCATCGACCGAGCCGACGCCGTCGACGAGGCAGTGGTGGGTCTTGGTGATCATCGCCCAGCGGCCGTCGCCGAGGCCGGCGACGATCATCTCCCACAGCGGCCGCCGCCGGTCGAGCCGGATCGAGAAGTACTCGCCGGCCCACTCGCGCAGCTCGTCGATCCCGGCCGGCGCCGGGATCGCCTCGACGCGGACGTGGTTGGCGATGTCGAAGGCGGGGTCGGGCTCCCAGGACTGCCAGCGCAGGCCGCCGGTCCGGGGCTCGGAGAGGCGCTGCGTGTAGCGGGGGAGGCGGCCCAGCCGCGAGACGATCTCGGCCCGCACCTCGTCGATCGAGGGGATCGCGCCGTCCGGGTGGGGCTCGAGGACCATGACGCCGCCGATGTGCATGTGGGCGCTCTCGTCGGCCTCCTCGAGCTCGAGGAAGGTCGCGTCGAGGGCGCTCAGCTTCTCGGTCTTCTCCGTACTCATGCACTCAACCTAGGCACGGGCCCACGACCGGTCTTCCGAGGTGCTCACGGATCGGCTCCGGGCGAACTACGGTCTTTCCGCAGCCGCGCGCCCGATACCGTCGCAGTCGCCGTGTCCGGACTGACCGCCGTCCCGATCTCTCCGCTCCCGCCGGAACGGTTCCGCTCAGTTCTCGGCGAGCACTACGCCGCCGTCGAGGAGGCGATCACCGATGCGCGCGAGCTGCTCGACGGCCGCGTCGTCTGGCACCTCAACTCGACCGAGGTCGGCGGCGGTGTCGCCGAGCTGCTGCACTCGCTGCTCGCCTACGCGCGCGGAGCCGGCGCCGACATGCGCTGGATGGTCGTCGGCGGCGACCCCGAGTTCTTCCGGATCACCAAGAGCATCCACAACCGCCTGCACGGCGCCGACGGCGTCGGGCCGCCCCTGAGCGAGGCCGAGCACGCCAAGTACCTCGAGGTCTGCCGCGAGAACGCCGAGGCGCTCGCAGAGCTGGTCCAGCCCGGCGACGTCGTCTATCTCCACGACCCGCAGACGGCCGGCATGTGCGAGCGGATCGCGGCGACTCCCGGACGTGACCGTGATCTGGCGCTGTCACATCGGCGCCGACCGCGCCGACGCGGGGGTCCGCGACCGTGGGACTTCCTGCGCCCGTTGATCGAGCCCGCCGACTGCTGGGTCTTCTCGCGCCCGGGCTACGAGTGGGACGGCCTCGATCCCGACCGGGTCGCCTACATCGCCCCCTCGATCGACGCCTTCTCGCCCAAGAACGAGGACCTCGACGACGGCGCCGTCCGCGCGATCCTCGACCGGATCGGGCTCAGCCCGAACGGCGGCCAGCCGGCGGCCTTCAGCCGCCAGGACGGCACGTCCGGCCGTGTCGATCGCCGCGCCAACATCGTCCAGGACGAGCCCCTGCCGTTCGACGATCTCGTCCTCACCCAGGTCTCGCGCTGGGACCGGCTCAAGGACCCGGTCGGCGTGCTCGAGGGCTTCGCCCGCTCGAAGAGCGCCGGGCTTCGCCCATCTGCTGCTGGTCGGGCCCGAGTCCTCCGGCGTCTCCGACGATCCCGAGGGGGCCGAGGTCTACGCGGACGTGGTCGAGGCCCGCGCGGCGCTCGACCCGGAGGTGCGGCGCCGAGTCCGCCTCGTCTCGCTGCCGATGGAGGACGTCGACGAGAACGCGGCGATGGTCAACGCGATCCAGCGCCGCTCGACCGTGATCGCCCAGAAGAGCCTCGCCGAGGGCTTCGGGCTGACCGCGACCGAGGCGATGTGGAAGGCGAAGCCGGTGATCGCCGGCGCGATCGGCGGCCTCCAGGATCAGATCGTCGACGGCGTCACCGGCCGCCTGATCGACGACCCGCGCGACCTCGACGCCTTCGCGGCCGCGATCGACGAGCTGCTCGGCGACCCCGAGCTGGCCGCCCGGATGGGCGCCGCGGGCCGCGACCGCGTCACCGAGCAGTTCCTCGGCACGCGGCACCTGATCGAGTACGTGCACCTGCTCAGCAGCATGCTGAAGCCGCGTTCCTGAGCGCTCAGCCGCGCAGGAACGAGCGGATCCGCCTGCGCCTCCGGCGAGCCCGGGTCGTAGAGCGAGGAGACGTGCCCGGCGTTCGGCGTCAGGTAGAACTCGGAGCCGGGGAACAGCGCCGCGGTCTGCCGTCCCTCCCGCGGCGAGGTGACGTTGTCGAGCTCGCCGGAGACGACCAGGACCGGCACGTCGGGCGGCTCGGCGCCGGGATCGGCCGGCGGCTCGAAGTACGGGCTCGGGCCGGGCCACGCCAGGCACGACAGGTAGCCCCAGTCCGGGCGTCAGGGCGATCTCCTTCGGAGTGAACGGGTCGAAGCGGTCGGCGGGGTAGCCGGCGATCTCGGCCTGGAGCTGGCGCCGCCGCTCGGCCTCCGGCGCGGTCTTGTCCCAGAGCATCGGGTAGTCGTTGCAGCTGACCGCCAGCTCCATCCCCTTCGAGTAGCCGAAGGCGTTGCCGGTCCCGGTCCGCCGCGGCCGCGTCAGGCGCCGGTAGGGGCGCCCGCGGCCGTCGAGGTAGGCGCGGATCGCGCGGTCGATCCGCAGGTAGCTGGCCGGCGGCGAGTAGCCGGCGTTGGCGATCCGGGTCAGCAGCGGGCCGACGCCGCGCTCGCGCTTGCGCAGCAGGCCCGCGATCCGGGCCAGGCGCTTCGGGGCCCCGGCCGGGCAGGCGGCGGAGCGGCTGCAGGCGATCTGCAGCGACCCTTGATCCCGGTCCGCCAGGTGCTCGGGTACCAGGCGCTCTCGCCGCGGACCGGGTAGGCGCTGTCGAGGACGATCCGGCGCACGCGCGTCGCCGTGCCGGAACGCGTACGACTGCGCGAGGTAGGTGCCGTAGGAGTCGCCGTAGAGCAGGACCCGCCCGTAGCCGAGCGCCTCGCGGACCGAGTCGAGGTCGTCGGCGCGCGGCCGAGGTCCGGTAGGAGCCGTAGGTGTCGCCGAGCTGCTCGGCGCAGTCGGCGAGCGCGATGTCCTCGGGCCCGATTCCGCGCTGCAGGTCGGGGCAGTCGATCGCGCCCGAGCCGGCCGTGCCGCGCTCGTCGACCAGCAGCAGGTCGCGGCGCCGAGCAGGTTGCCGAACAGGTCCATGTAGCCGCGGGCGCTGCCGACGGAGCCGTAGCCGGGGCCGCCCTCGACGGCGAGCATCGCGCCCTTCGAGGGCCGGGAGCGGTCGCTGCGCGGCAGCACGCGCGAAGCGCAGCGACAGCGATCCGAGCGACGGGGTCGGCGCGCTCGAGCGGGACCCCGAGACGACCGCAGCGGAGCCGGGCGGAGCCTTCTCGCCGCAGTGCCCGAGCTCGTCGACGTCGATCCGGGCCGGCGCGGAAGCGCCTCCCGCCTCGGCGGCCGCGCCGCCGCGAGCAGCGCGGCGGCTGCGAGGCAGAGCGCGATGCCCGCCGCGGCCACCGGACCCGATCTCCTGATCCCCATCGCCATAGGCTGGCAGGCCGCCGGCGCGGCCTCGGGGTCAGTCGGGCCCGAGACGCCGATCGGATCCGACCAGGCGCGCGGAACGACGATCGCCGGGCACTGCACCTCGCGGACCAGCTTCGCCGAGACGTCGCCGAGCAGGACCCGGCGCAGCGGGCCGTAGCCGCGCGAGCCGACGACCAGCAGGTCGAGGCCGGCGCTCGCTTCGGCGAGGGCGATCGGCGGGCTCGCCGACGAGGATCTCGCTCGTCGTCCCGGGCGCCGTGACCGCCTGCTCGCCCGCCTCCAGGACGGCCTCGAGCTCCGCGCGCACGGTCTCCTCGTAGCCGAGGTCGGGGGCGATCTGCGCCAGCGCCGGCGCCGGCGGCGCGAGCACGGCGAGCAGCTTCAGCGGCACGCCGATCGCCTGCGAGAGAGAACGACGCGAAGGCCAGCGCCACGCCGGACTCCTCGCGACCGTCGAAGCCGACCCCGATCCGCTCGAGCGCTGTGCGAGTCGGTCGCGTAGCCGCGCGGGGCGATCGCGACCGGCAGCGCCGAGCCGGCGAGCAGCCGATCGCCGACCGAGCCGGGCAGGATCCGGCCGATCCGGCTGCGCTCGGTCGAGCCGATCACGACGATCCCGGCGCCGACGTCCTCGGCGAGCTCGGCCAGCGCCCGCGGCGGCGAGGAGCTCATCGGCCGATGCGCCGTGTACGGAGCCGGTCCCGACCTGCGCGTCGACTCGCTCGAAGATCCGCGTCGTAGTGCTCGTTCAGCGCCTGCTCGTAGGCGGCGACGCCGTAGGGGACGGCCTCGTAGGGGAGCACGGCGGCGATGTGCAGCGAGCCGCCGTTCGCCGCCAGCTCGAGGCCGAGCTCGATCGGCGTCGGCGCTCGGCTCCCGGTCGTCGGCGCCGACGAGGACTGTCAAAGGCATGCTCGCTCCTTCGTTCGCGGGATCCGGCGCCTGTGCGCCGGGTCGCGAACGCTAGTCGCGCTCAGCCCGCGCCGCTGCCTCCCGCCGGCGAGTCGGGCGCCGCCAGCGTCGGATCGTCGGTGCCGATCAGCTCGGCGACGGCCTCGGCCTCGGCGCCCTCGAGCAGCCCGGGCGGCATCTGCCCGTTGCCGGCGCCGTTCGCGATCGCGTTGCGGACCCGCTCGGTGTCGTAGGCCTCGTCGTCGAGGTTGGGGCCGACGTCGCCGTCGGTGCCGGCCACCGTCAGCGTGTGGCAGGTGCCGCAGTTCTCCGAGAACAGGGAGACCGCCTCGGGGTCGGCCTGGGCGCTCGCGGCGGCAGCGTCACCGGTCGGCGCGCTCTCGTCGTCGTCGCCGCCCGCGACGAACACGATCACGACGACGATCAGGGCCGCGGCCAGCGCGATCAGTCCGAGCGCGGCGGTTTTCGACGGGCTTCCCACATCAGCGTCCGTACCCGCTCTGGCCTCCCTCAATCAGGCCGGCGGCCGTGCCCCTTGCGCGCCTCTCTAACATCGGTGGAGATGAAGACTGAGATTCACCCCAACTACGGACTCGCCCACGTCCGCTGCTCCTGCGGCAACGAGTTCTACACCCGCTCCACGAAGTCCGAGATTCACGTCGAGCTCTGCTCGGAGTGCCATCCCTTCTACACCGGCAAGCAGAAGCTCGTCGACACCGGCGGCCGCGTCGAGCGCTTCAAGCGCCGCGCCGCCCAGAAGAAGGGCTGACGCCCGACCCTCCGCGCCGCCGTCGGCCGGCGCGGATACGACTAGCGAGGCATTCGGCCTTGGCCTTGACCGGCCAGGCGTTGCTGCGCTCGCCCGCGATCCGTGGCGACCATGCTCGGCCGCGCCCCGCAGCTTGACGCGCTCTGGTCACGACGTCGCCGGCGGCGACGTCGATGCGCGCGAGCGTCCCGCTGTCGCCCGTCGTGCTTGGCGACCAGCTCGAGCTTGCCCGCGCGGGGACCCGCGTCCAGGTCGAGACCCGGTCGCGCGATGATCCGGTCGGCGACGAACGGCACCCGCACGGACCGGTAGGCGTCCTTGCGGCGTGTCGTCGGCGAAGAGGATGCCCGGTCGCCCAGCCCTTGCGGGGCGGGCCGGTCACGTCGGCGCTGTCGCGGACCTGGAACAGCAGCGCGACCTCGACCCGCTCCTTCCACAGCAGCCGCAGTGCGTCGGCGATGTTGCGCGCCTGGCGGCGCTCGGACGGCGCCTCGTAGAAGCCGGTCGGCGTCGGCGGGTTCGTCTCCCACCAGAACTCGGTCGCCCAGACGTCCCGGCGCAGGCCCGGCCGGATAGACGGTGTCCTGCGCCTCGGCGGCGCGGAGGATGCGGTGGATCTCGCCCATCTCGACGATCCCGGCGTCGTCGCGCTGCGCGGGCGGGCCGTCGCGGCGGGCGCTCGGGCGTGATCGGGTGGTGGGAGAGCACGTCGAAGCGGGCCGGGTTCGGGCAGGCGCCCGCGTTGCAGCTCCTTGCGGTCCCTGAGGCAGAGCAGCTCGCGGAGGAACTTGAGTGGCGAGACCCGCCGGGCGGGGCCCTGCAGGTCGCCCTCGGGGGCGGTCGCGCCGGCGATCACCGTCGCGTCCGGCTGCACCGAGTGGACGGCGTCGTAGACCGAGTTGAGCAGCGCGCGGTAGAGCAGCGGGCTGTAGGGCTTGCCGTCCGACCCACTGCGGGCTGAGGAAGCCGGTCAGGTTCGGCTCGTTCCAGGGCTCGAACAGGTGCACGCGGGGCAGGGGCCGAGCGACGGGATGCCGATCCGCGGCGGCGGCTCGTAGCTGCCGCTGTAGCGGAGGGCGAGCGCCTGCGCGAACTGCCCCAGCGCGTCCGGGTCCGGGTGCCGCGTCTCCGGCGTTCCCGGGTAGTCGCCGCCGGCGACGGCGTCCGGCTGGGTCGCCCACTCCGGCGCTGCGTGCAGGGTGAAGAGCACGTCGAGGCCGCGCTCCTCGGCCTCCTGCGACGATCAGGTCGAGGCGGCGGAAGTTGTAGGCGCGGTCGTCGGGATCGGTCGGGTTGGCCGGCTCGGTCGCGGCGACGAAGCGCCAGGAGATGATGATCCGCATGTAGTGGCTGCCGGCCCCGACCGCGCGATCCATCAGGTCGACGCGCTTGTCGCCGTCGGGGGAGTCGAAGTCGGGGTCGGCGAAGCCGATGCTCGATCGGCCGCTCCGAGATCTGCCGGCCCGGACGTGCCTGCCGGCGCGGGCAGTCGCCAGCGGCGCCAGCACGAGAGCGAGCAGCAGCGCATCCGCTCGCGGCGGAGGCCCATCGCTTGTGCGCTCGCGCTCCCTGCATCTCCCCTCGTACTCCGGTCCAACGGTACAGAAGCCGGAGCCGGCCCGTCACGCTCCGACTCCTCAGTCACACTTCGCGTGATGATCGACCAGCTCGTCACCCAGATCGAGGATCGCTTCGCCGAGCTCGAGCGTGAGATGTCGGACCCGGACGTGATCGCCGACCGCGAGCGCTACGCCGAGGTCGGGCGCGAGTACCGGGCCCTGCAGCCCGCCCGCGAGCTCGCGGCCGAGTACGCGACGCTCGCCGACGACCTCGCCGGCGCCCGCGAGATGATCGCCGAGGACCCCGACGACGCCGAGCTCAAGAGCGTCGTCGCCGACGCGCCCGGCGCGGCTCGAGGAGCTCGCCGAGGAGATCCGCCTGGCGATGGTCGAGCGCGACCCCAACGACGACAAGAACGTGCTCGTCGAGATCCGCGCCGGGGCCGGGGGCGACGAGGCGGCGCTGTTCGCCGGCGACCTCTTCATCGATGTTCACGCGCTACGCCGAGCGCTCCGGCTTCCAGACCGAGGTGCTCTCGCAGAGCGCCGCCGAGGTCGGCGGCTTCAAGGACGTGACGCTCGGGATCAAGGGCGACGGCGCCTACTCGGTCTTCAAGTACGAGGGCGGCACCCACCGCGTCCAGCGCGTGCCGAAGACCGAGTCCCAGGGCCGGATCCACACCTCGACCGCGACGGTCGCGGTGCTGCCGGAGGCCGAGGAGGTCGACGTCGAGATCGACCCCAACGACCTGCAGATCGACGTCTACCGCTCCTCCGGGCCGGGCGGGCAGTCGGTCAACACGACCGACTCGGCGGTGCGGATCACCCACAAGCCGAGCGGCATCGTCGTCTCGATGCAGGACGAGAAGTCGCAGCTCCAGAACAAGGACAAGGCGATGCGGGTGCTGCGGGCGCGGCTGCTCGAGCACGCGATCGCCGCCCAGCAGGCCGAGCTCTCGGCCGAGCGCAAGTCGCAGGTCGGGACCGGCGACCGCTCGGAGAAGATCCGCACCTACAACTTCCCCCAGGGCCGGGTCACCGACCACCGGATCAAGCACACCTCCCACAACCTCGAGGAGGTGCTCGGCGGCGGCCTCGGCGAGTTCACCGAGGCGCTCGCGGCCGAGGAGAAGCGGGCCCGCCTCGAGGCCCAGGCGGCCGGGGCGAAGTGAGCGCGTCCGGGCGGCGCCGGCCGCGCTCGCCGGCGCCCCTCGGCCGGCACGGTCGGCGAGGCGCTCGAGGCCTCCCGCGATGCGCTGCGGGCGGTCGGCGTCGGCGAGCCCGCGCCTCGACGCGCAGCTGTTGCTCGCCGAGGCGACCGGCCTGAGCCGCGCGACGCTCGTCGCGCGGCCGGAGCAGCCGGTCGATGCGGCCGCGGCGCGGCGCTTCGCGACGATGCTGCGCCGGCGCCTGCGCCGCGAGCCGATCGCCTACGTGCTCGGGCGCAAGGGCTTCCGGCGGATCGAGCTCGAGGTCGACGGGCGGGTGCTCGTGCCGCGGCCGGAGACCGAGATGCTGGTCGAGCTGGCGCTCGAGGTCGGGCCGCGCACCGTGCTCGACGTCGGCACCGGCTCCGGCGCGATCGCGCTGGCGGTCGCCGACGAGCTGCCGGCCGCCGCGGTGACGGCGACCGACGTCTCCGCCGACGCGCTCGACGTCGCCCGCGCGAACGCGGCCCGGCTCGGCCTCGGCGACAGGGTCGGCGTTCGAGCACGGCTCGCTGCCGGCCGCGGGCGGCGAGTTCGACCTGCTGCTCGCGAACCTTCCCTACGTCGCCGAGCGCGACTGGCCCGCGCTCGCGCCCGAGATCACCGAGCTACGAGCCGCGCGGCGCCCTGCTCGCCGGCCCCGACGGCCTCGACGCGATCCGCGGGCTGACCACGGCGCTGGCGCCGGGCGGAGCCGGTCGAGGCGGCGGTCGTCGGCCTCGAGATCGGGGCCGGCCAGGGCGAGGAGGTCGCCGAGCTGCTCGCCGATGCCGGCTACGAGCAGGTCGAGGTCCGCACCGACCTCGCCGGGCTCGAGCGCTGCGTGGTCGGGAGGCGGCGCGTGAGCCGGGTGATCTCGACTGCCACGGAGCGCCGGAGGCGGCCGAGGCGAGGTCGGCGCTGGAGGCGACGATCGCCGGCGGGCGGCGTCGCCCTGTTCCCGGCCGACGGCCTCTACGGGCTCGCCTGCGACCCGGTCAACGCCCGCGCGATCGCGCGCATCCACGAGATCAAGGGCCGCGACGACGGCAAGCCCTCGGCCGTCCTCTACTTCAGCCCGCTGGCGCTGCGCGAGCTGCTCGGAGCGCTCGGCCCGCGCAGCCGCGAGGCGCTCGGCGCGCTGCTGCCCGGGCCCGGTCACGGCGGTCGTCGCGAACCCGCGGCACCGCTACCCGCTCGCCTGCCGCGAGGATCCCGGTCGGCTCGGGGTGCGGCTGATCGACGGCCCTCTCGCCGGCGCGATCTGCCCGATCTTCCAGACCAGCGCCAACCTCTCGGGGGCACCGGCGCCCGCCGCCTTCGCCGACGTCGAGCCGGCGATCCTCGACGCCGTCGACCTCGCGATCGACGGCGGCGCCCTCACCGGTCTGCCCTCGACGGTCGTCGACCTGACCGGGATCGAGGACGGCGGCGGCTGGCGGGTCCTGCGCGAGGGCGGCATGCCGGCGGCGGAGCTGGAGCGCCGGCTCGGCGGCGAGGCCGAGCGGTTGAGGCCTCGAGGTCCAGCAGGCGTTCCACCGCGGGCTCGTCCCTACCACCTCGGCCGCCCGGCGCCGCTGCGGAGCCGCACTTAGCGGCTTTTCCCCGTGCCGGAGGCGGTGGGGGCCGCTGCTAAATTCGCCCGGGTGCGCGTTGCGATCGGATCCGACCATGCCGGCTACGACCTCAAGCAGGTCGTCGGGCCGATGCTGCGCGAGGCCGGCCACGAGGTGATCGACGTCGGCACCGACTCGGAGGAGTCGGTCGACTACCCGGTCTACGCCTCCCGCGCCGCCCACCTCGTCGCCGACGGCGAGGCCGACCGCGCCGTGATCGTCTGCGGCTCCGGCGTCGGCGTCTCGATCGCCGCCAACAAGGTGGACGGGGTCCGGGCCGTCAACGGCCACGACCCCGAGGAGGCCGAGATGAGCCGCCGCCACAACGACGCCAACGTGCTCACGCTGGCCGGGCGCCGGCTCGCGCCCGAGCAGGCCGAGGCGATCGTCTCGACCTTCCTGACCACCGACTTCGAGGCCGGCCGCCACGAGCGCCGCGTCGAGGAGATCGCCGCCGTCGAGCGCGGCGAAGAGCTTTGATGGCCCGTCCCCAACACTCCGGAAGGACCCCGACGTGACCGACCTGCCAGACGACTTCCAGACCGCGCCCCTCGCCGAGGTCGATCCCGAGATCGCCGCCGTGCTCGAGGACGAGCTCGGCCGCCAGCAGGACACGCTGGAGATGATCGCCTCCGAGAACTTCGTGCCGCAGGCCGTGCTCGACGCGGCCGGCTCGGTGCTGACCAACAAGTACGCCGAGGGCTACCCGGGCAAGCGCTACTACGGCGGCTGCGAGTACGTCGACGTCGCCGAGCAGCTCGCGATCGACCGCGCCAAGGAGCTGTTCGGGGCCGAGCACGCGAACGTGCAGCCGCACGCCGGCGCCCAGGCCAACAACGCCGTCTACCTGGCGCTGCTCGAGCCCGGCGACTCGATCATGGGCCTGGCGCTCGACAACGGCGGCCACCTCACGCACGGGATGAAGCTGAACCTCTCCGGCAAGCTCTTCGACGTCCACCCCTACCACGTCGATCGCGAGTCGCTGCTCGTCGACATGGAGGAGGTCGCGCGGGTCGCCGAGGAGACGAAGCCGAAGCTGATCATCGCCGGCTGGTCCGCCTACTCACGCCATCTCGACTTCGCCGCCTTCCGCGAGATCGCCGACTCGGTCGGGGCGAAGCTGATGGTCGACATGGCCCACTTCGCCGGCCTCGTCGCCGCCGGCGAGCACCCGAGCCCGGTGCCCTACGCCGACGTCGTCACGACGACGATCCACAAGACCCTGTGCGGCCCCCGCAGCGGCATGATCCTCTGCACCGAGGAGCTCAAGGCCGACATCAACCGCGCCGTCTTCCCGGGCACCCAGGGCGGGCCGCTGATGCACATCATCGCCGCCAAGGCCGTCGCCCTGAAGATCGCCCAGAGCGAGGAGTTCAAGGCCCGCCAGCGGCAGACGATCGCCAACGCGCGCGCCTTCGCCGAGGGCCTGATCGCCGGCGGGGTGGACGTGCTCACCGGCGGCACCGACACGCACCTCGTGCTGGTCGACCTCCGCCCGAACGGCCTCGACGGCAAGACCGGCGAGGCCCGCCTCGAGGAGGTCGGGATCACCGTCAACTTCAACGGCATCCCGTTCGACCCGACCCCGCCGATGAACCCCTCCGGCCTGCGGATCGGGACGCCCGCGCTGACGACCCGCGGGCTCGTCGAGGACGACATGCGCGAGATCGCCGAGATCACCGTCGCCGCTCTCTCCGACTCCTTCGACGAGCGCAAGGACGAGCTCGCAGGCCGCAGCCGGGCGCTGATGGACCGCTACCCGCTCTATCCGCAGCTGAGCGGCGCTGCGGTCTCGCGCTGACGCCGGCGTCGCGGTCGCGCGGGCTGTCCGTGCGGCCGGATCGGGTGAGCGGATGAAGGTCTGGGTCGACTGCACGGCGGCCGCGCACCCGCTCGTGCTGCGGCCGATCATCGAGGGGCTCGAGGCCCGCGGCCACGTCTGCGAGGTGACGACGCGCGCCTACGGCCAGACCGAGGGGCTGCTCGACCTGCTCGGGATCCCCTACACGTCGTTCGGCGAGCACGCCGGCTCCGGGCAGCGCCGGCAAGGCGCTGGCGCTCGCCTCCCGCAGCGCCCGGCTGGCGCGCTGGGCGCGCGGCCGCGGCTTCGACCTGGCGCTCGCGCACGGCTCCGTCGACGTCGCCGTCGTCGGCACCCTGCTGCGCATCCCGCAGGTGCAGATGCAGGACTACGAGTACGCGGGCCTGCAGCGCAAGCTCGCCTGGCGGGCGGCGCGCCGGGTGATCGTCCCCGACTCGATCCCGCTCGACCGGCTCGAAGCGGCGGGCGCGAGCGAGCGCAAGCTGCTGCGCTATCCCGGCCTCAAGGAGGACTACTACCTCGCCGACCTCGTGCCGGACCCGGCGGTGCTGGCCGAGCTCGGCCTCGACGCGCTCGGCGTCCGGCCCGAGCGCAGCGACGACGACCGCGTCCTGGTGATCGTGCGGCCGCCGCCCGAGAGCTCCGCCTACCACCACGAGAACCCCCTCTACGAGCGCCTGCTCGACCGGCTCGTCGCCGACGAGCGCGCGGTCACCGTCCTGATCCCGCGGACCGAGGGCCAGCGGCGGGCGGCCCTCGCTCGCGCGCATCCGGCCCTGATCGTGCCCGAGCAGGCGATCGACGCCCAGAGCCTGATCGCCTTCTCCGACCTCGTCGTCAGCGCCGGCGGCACGATGAACCGCGAGGCGGTGGCGCTCGGGGTTCCGGTGCTGACGATCTTCAGCGGCCGCATGGGCGCGGTCGACGAGCAGCTGATCGCCGCCGGCAGGCTGGGCGAGCTCGCCGACCCCGCGGCGCTCGAGCTGCGCAAGCGCGAGGCGGTTCCCGGCCCGCGGGACCCGCGCAGCGCCGACCTGCTCGTCGATGGTGTGATCGGGGCCTTGGAGTAGTCTCGCCGCGGGCGCGCGCTCCGCGGGCCATGCCATGCCAGACACCATCGACGCACTCTTCGCGTTCGTCACGGCCGCTGCGATCGCCTGGCTCCTCGTGCCGGTCGCCGAAGCCCTGGCGACAAGGATCGGGGCAATCGACGTCCCGAGTGAGCGCAGCCTGCACACGCAGCCGACCCCGCGCCTGTCCGGTGTGGCGATCTTCGTCGCGGTCTGCGCCGCCTCGGCCGTGTTCCTGCCCTGGGACGCGGAGACGCGCTCGATCCTCGCCGGCGCCGCGCTGATCTCGCTCGTCGGCCTGATCGACGACGTCTTCGACATCGGCGCCTGGTGGAAGCTGCTCGGCCAGACCGCGGCGGCGATCATCCCGGTGCAGGCCGGGGTCACGGTCGCCACCGTCACGGTCCCGTTCCTCGGCGGCCTCGACCTCGGCCGGGACCGATGCTCGTGCACCTGCCGCTGATCGGCGACGTCAACCTCGGCGACCTGCTGACGGTGATCGGGATCGTCGCGATGGCGAACGTGATCAACCTGATCGACGGCGTCGACGGCCTCGCCGCGGGCGTCTGCGCGATCAGCGCGATCACCCTGGCGGCGATCGCGCTCTCGCTCGACCGCAACGCGGCCGGCGTGCTCGCCGCGATCACGGCCGGCGGCGCCCTCGGCTTCCTCCGCCACGGCTTCCCGCCCGCGTCGAGCTTCATGGGCGACACGGGCTCGAACCTGCTCGGCTACCTGCTGGCGGTGATCGCGGTGCAGGGCGCGCTGAAGACGAACGCGATCGTCGCGCTCGCCTTCCCGCTCGTCGTCCTCGCGGTGCCGATCCTCGACACCAGCTTCGTGATCGCCAAGCGGCTCAAGTACCGCCAGCCGGTGTTCGGCGCCGACCGCTCCCACTTCCACCACCGGATGGCGAACATCGGCTTCAGCCAGCGGCGCACGATCGCCTACCTGTACGGCTGGACCGCGGCGCTCGCGGCGCTCGCCCTGGCCCTGCGCTTCGTCCCCTACTCCGACGACCGCGGCGACTTCGACGCCGCCTGGACCGCGGTGATGATCGCCTTCCTGCTGCTCGCCGTCTGGGCCAGCATCCGCCTGCTGGTCGCGCTCGAGATCCTCAAGCTGCGCCGCTTCCGCTTCCGCCAGGTCGAGGCCGCGATCCCGGGCGAGCCGGCCCAGGAGGTCGTCGACGAGGGCGTCGCCCGCGAGCTCGAGTCGGGCGAGTTCGAGACCGTCGACCCCGCCACCGGCACCGTCCAGAAGGTCGATCCGGAGACCGGCGAGTTCGAGGCGGTAGACCCGCCGGCGGGGCGGTAGGGCTGGGGCGCTGTCGCGGTCGCGTGGCCGTCCGAGGGGCGGGGACGAGGGTTCAGGCCGCGGATTTGCAGTGAGGGAGGGGAGATGGGGCGGCGTGCGGCGCAGACGTGCAGGACGTCTGGGCGGGGTGGGCGGCGTTCCTGGCTCGGCTGTGCTCGCGGGACGCTCGAAGGCGGCTCACGTTTGCGTGACGCGACGTCTGCTGTCCGCATCCGGCGCTGCGGATCCCGACGAGGCCGTCGCCGAGGAGTCGGACGTTGCCGCGTCCAAGTCGGCTGTCTCCGCGCCGATCCGGCCGCTCGGCCCCGTCCCCAGGCGCCGGCCACCCCCTCCATCAACCTCCCCTCACTGCAACGCCCGCCTGCAGCCACCCCTGAACCCTCCCCGTCCCTGGACCCCACCGCCCCGAACCCTCAGCCGTCCTTCGACCGCTCCCCGTCCAACCCTCCGACCTGCAGCAGCCCCCCGGGCTCGGCGTGGTCCATCTGCAGGGTCGTGTGGTCGAGGCCGAAGCGGTCGGCGAGCAGGCCTTCGAGCTCGTGGCGGCGGGCGTGGCAGTCCTCCTCGGCGCCGACGACGACGTGGGCCGAGAGCGCCGGGAAGCCGGAGGTGATCGTCCAGACGTGGAGGTCGTGGACGGACTCGACGCCGGGAGCCGCCGCCATCGTCCGGCCGATCTCGGAGGCGTCGAGGCCGGCCGGCGCCTCCTCGAGCAGGATCCGGGTCGAGTCGCGGATGATCGGGATCGCGCTGAGGCCGACCAGCACCGCGATCAGCGCGCCGATGATCGGATCGGCCTGCTCCCAGCCGGTGGTGATGATCACGATCGCGGCGGCGATCGCGCCGACCGAGCCCGCCAGGTCGGCGAGCACGTGGCGCATCGCGCCGGCGACGTTGAGGCTGTCGCCGGAGCCGGGGGAGAGGATCCGGAAGGCGACGACGTTGACGATCGCGCCCGCGGTCGCGACGGCGAGCATCCCGACCCCCGCGACCTCCTCCGGGCTCTCGAAGCGGCGGATCGCCTCGTAGAGGATCCAGGCCGAGACGACCAGCAGGATGACGCCGTTGGCGAGCGCGGCGAGGATCTCGGCCCGCTGCCAGCCGAAGCTCCGCTGCGGGGTCGGCGGGCGGGCGGCGAGGCCGATCGCGATCAGCGCCAGCAGCAGCGAGACGTTGTCGGAGAGCATGTGGACGGCGTCGGCGAGCAGCGCCAGGCTGCCGGTGATCAGGCCGCCGGCGACCTCGACGAGCATGAACGAGGCGGTCAGCGCGAAGGCGAGCCGGAGCGCCCTGCGGTCGCCTTCACGGCGCTCGGAACGGCCGTGATCGTGCCCGTGGCCATGTGAATGTGAGTGCCCCATGATTTGTGCCCATTGTGACCACCTCGGAGGGGGGCCGTTTGGGCGACGGATTTCAGTTATATTCGCGCTCCCCGCAGGCGCCTCCGTCTCCTAGTAAGGCGCGTCCGCTTCACAGCGGCTGCGGGTCGCACCCACGATCCACATGGACACTCCCCACTTCGACAACCGCGGCGACCGTCCCTCAGCCCGCAAGAGGGCCGCTTCACACAATCGCTTCGCCGGCCGCGACCGTTGTCCTGCCAGGCAGAGCATCGCTGCCTCGGGCAAGTGGAGCCGCGTGTCGCGCAGGCTCGATCTATGTCGATGACGGCATCCCGCATCTCTGCCGCCGACTTCGTGCGCAACCTCGATCTGTTGCTGCTCGCGATCGCCCTCCCGATCTTCATCGCCCTCGACGCGCCGCTCGCCGGCTACGTCGCGACCGCAGCCGCCTGGCTGATCGGCAGGGCCGGCAAGGCCGCCGCCGACCGCAAGCGCGCCGTCGCGATGGAGTCCGCCAACCGCAACGCCGCGCTCGGCCTGACGGCCGCGGCGATGCTCGGCCGTCTCTGGATCCTCGCCGCCGCGATCCTGATCGTCGGCCTCGCAGTCGACCGTGACGCCGGGCCTCGCCGCCGCGGTCCTCGCCGCGGCGCTCGTAACCGCCTTCCTGATCGGCGAAGGCATCGCTCAGCTGATGGAAGGAGAGGGTGGGGCAGCGTGAGCTGGTTCAAGAACCTCAGCACCGGCAAGAAGGTCGGCGTCGTCTTCGGGATCTACGTCCTCGGCCTGATCTTCTTCGCGGTCGTCTTCGGCTCCGACGGCAAGAACGACACCTTCAAGCCGCAGGACGAGTTCCGCCTCGAGCCCTGGATCGACATCTCGATCGCCGGGATCGACATGTCGATCAACAAGGCGGTCATGTACCTGGTGCTCGCCTCGGCCCTGACGATCGGCGTGATGGTCGGCGTCGCGCGCAAGATGCAGCAGCGCCCGAACCTGATCCAGACCGCCGTCGAGGTCGCCTTCAACCTCGTCGACCAGCAGATCAGCAAGGACAACCTCTCCAAGGAGCTGGCGATCAAGTGGTTCCCGTTCCTCGCCACGGCCTTCTTCTGGATCCTCTTCTCGAACTTCATCGGCCTGATCCCGCTGCCGACCAACACCGAGCACCCGGTCGACGTCTTCGGCCTCGAGATCCCGTCGTTCGCGCTCTACGCGGCGACCGCCAACCTCGCCGTGCCGCTGACCCTGACCCTGATCGTCTGGTTCTCCTACCACTACGAGGGCATGCGCAAGCACGGCGTCTTCGGCTACTTCGGCACCTGGCTGCCGGCCGGCCTCGAGGAGATGCCGTTCGCGTTCAAGGCGTTCGTCTGGGTGATCGAGGCGATCTCCCACACGGTCCGGCTCGTATCGCTCTCAGTGCGACTCTTCGCCAACATCCTCGCCGGCCACCTGCTGCTGCTGTTCATGGGCGGCGGGCTCGCCGTGCTGCTCGGCCTCGCCGCGATCGGCTGGCTCACCTTCCCCGCCGCCTTCGCATTCTTCGTCTTCGAGTTCGCGATCGTCTGCGGTCTGCAGGCCTTCATCTTCTCGATCCTGACCGCTATCTACATCGGCGGAGCAACCGCCGATAGTCACTAAGAAACAAGGAGTTGGATACCCAATGGACCCCGTAATCCTCGCCCAGGAGTCGACAGACGCCCTGGCCACCGGCATCACCGACGCGGGCAAGGCGATCGCGCTCGGCGTCGGCGCCGGACTCGGCTCGATCGGCGCCGGCATCGGCATCGGCATCATCTTCGGCAAGGAGATCGAGTCGGTCGCCCGCCAGCCCGAGATGGCCAGTGAGCTGCAGAGCATCCGCTGGCTCGGTTTCGCACTGACCGAGGCCGTCGCGTTCTACACCTTCATCTTCGGCCTGATCGCCTTCTTCCTCTAGGCCGACGTGGAGTTCGTCAGCGACATCACCGGCGTGCTCACGCTCGCCGCGGAGACCGCCTCCGGCGAGGAGGAGGGTGGAGCGTTCCTGGTCACGCCCGAGCTCGGGCTGATGATCTGGACCGTTCTCGCCTTCGTGTTCACGATGGTCGTGCTCTCGAAGGTCGCCTTCCCGAAGATCCGGGAGGCGCTCGAGAAGCGCGCCGAGACGATCAACGCCGACCTCGACGCCGCCGCCAAGCAGCGTCAGGAGGCCGACGAGCTGCTCGAGGAGTACCGCGCCCGCCTCAAGGAGGCCCGTGAGCAGGCCGAGGACATCGTCGCCCGCGCCAAGAAGGCCGGCGACAGTGCCAAGAACGAGTCCGTCGAGGAGGGCCGTGCCAAGCGCGAGGAGCTGATCGCGGCCGCCAAGAAGGACATCGAGGCCGAGACGAAGCGCTCGCTCGAGCAGATCCGCAAGGAGATCGCGGACCTGACCGTGCTCGCGACCGAGCGGGTGACCCGCAAGTCGCTCTCCGGCGACGACCAGAAGCGGCTCGTCGAAGAGGCGCTCGAGCGAGGTCGACTTCTCGGCGCTCGCCGGCGGCGCCAAGGCCGACAGGAGCTAGGAGCCGACGATGGAGGAGATCAGCCGCGTCTACAGCGAGGCCCTGTTCGAGGTTGCCCAGGAGAAGGGCAAGCTCGACGAGGTGCACGAGCAGCTCGGCGAGGTCGCGGACGTGCTCGCCGAGAGCCGCGACCTGCAGGTCTTCTTCTTCAGCCCCTACTTCTCGTCATCGGAGAAGCGGGACGGGATCTCGCGCGCGATCGACGGCGCCGAGCCCGAGCTCGATCAACTTCCTCGAGCTGCTCGCCGAGAAGCACCGGATGCCGGCCCTGTTCCGGATCCGCAAGCGCTTCGACGAGCTCTGGGCGAAGGAGAACAAGCGGCTCGGGGTGACGGTGACCAGCGCCGTCGAGCTCGATCCGTCGATCGTCGAGTCGGTCGGCGCCGAGATCGAGCGCCAGACCGGGCAGACGATCGAGCTGACCAGCGAGGTCGACCCCTCGATCATCGGCGGCCTCAAGCTCCAGGTCGGGAACATGGTTCTCGACGCGAGCATCCTCAACCGGCTCGACAAGCTGCGCAGGGAGGTCGCCCAGGCGGCGTAGGGGGAACCCGACGCCGGCTGAGAGCGCACCTCGCAACGAATTTCGAAGCAACAAGGAGACACGAACCAACATGGAAATCAAGCCCGACGAGATCTCCTCGATCCTGCGGCAGCGGATCGAGGGCCTTGAGACCGGCAGCGCCGATCTCTCCGAGGTCGGAACCGTGCTCTCGGTTGCCGACGGAATCGCCCGCGTACACGGCCTCGACAACGTCATGGCCCTGGAGATGCTCGACCTGCCGCACGGCGTCACCGGACTCGCGCTCAACCTCGAGGAGGACAACGTCGGCGCCGTGCTCTTCGGCGACTGGGACAAGATCGTCGAGGGCGACACGGTCAAGCGCACCGACAACCTCCTGCAGATCCCGGTCGGCGAGGAGATGCTCGGCCGCCTGGTCGATCCGCTCGGCCGCCCGCTCGACGACAAGGGCGACATCAACCCGGCCGAGTACCGCCCGGCCGAGTTCAAGGCCCCCGGCGTCGTCCAGCGACAGGGCGTCTCCGAGCCGATGCAGACCGGGCTCAAGGCGATCGACTCGATGATCCCGATCGGCCGCGGCCAGCGCGAGCTGATCATCGGCGACCGCCAGACCGGCAAGACCGCGATCGCGATCGACACGATCATCAACAACAAGGACAAGGACGTCGTCTCCGTCTACGTCGCGATCGGCCAGCGCATGGCGACGGTCGTGCAGCTGATGGAGACGCTCAAGGAAGCCGGCGCGATGGACAACACGATCATCGTCGCCGCGCCCGCCGACGAGGCGGCGCCGATCAAGTTCATGGCGCCCTACGCCGGCACCGCGATGGCCGAGTACTTCACCTACCAGGGCAAGCACTCGCTCTGCATCTACGACGACCTCACCAAGCACGCCTACGCGTACCGTCAGATGTCGCTGCTGTTGCGGCGTCCTCCGGGCCGTGAGGCGTACCCCGGCGACGTCTTCTACCTGCACTCGCGGCTGCTCGAGCGCGGCGTCAAGCTCTCCGACGACCTCGGTGGCGGCTCGCTGACGGCGCTGCCGATCATCGAGACGCAGGCCTCCGACGTCTCCGCCTACATCCCGACCAACGTGATCTCGATCACCGACGGGCAGATCTTCCTCGAGTCCGATCTGTTCTTCTCGCGGCGTCCGCCCGGCGATCAACGTCGGCATCTCGGTCTCCCGCGTCGGCGGCAACGCGCAGACGAAGGCGATGAAGAAGGTCGCCGGCAAGCTGCGCCTGGAGCTCTCGCAGTACCGCGAGCTCGAGGCGTTCGCGCAGTTCGGCTCCGAGCTCGACGCCGACACGCAGCGGACCCTGGCCCGAGGCGAGCGCCTCGTCGAGGCCCTCAACCAGACCGAGCGCAACCCGCTCTCGGTCGCCGATCAGGTCGCCTCGATCTACGCCGGCACCGGCGGCTTCCTCGACCGGATCGAGGCCGAGCGCGTGGCGCCGTTCCTCGAGGACCTGCGGACGCGCCTGCGCTCGGAGCAGTCGGCGCTGATGGACGCGATCAACGACGACGGCCAGCTCGACGACGAGCGCGAGGAGCAGCTCGGCAAGGCGATCGCCGAGATGATCGACGACTTCGGCCCCGACTTCGACGCCGACGGAAACGCCCTCGAGGAGGGCGAGTCCGACCGGGTCAAGTCCGAGGAGGAGCGTGCCGCCGGCCCCAAGTCCGGCGAGTCCGCCGAGGCAGACGCCGAGGAGGTTGCCGCCTAGGACCCTCGCGAAAGCGAGAGGAGGCGACACGCACCAGCCATGGCCACGCAGAAGGACGTCAAGAACCGGATCAACTCCGTCAAGAACATCCGCAAGATCACGCGGGCGATGGAGATGGTCGCGGCTGCCCGGCTGCGGCGCGCGGAGCAGCGGATCGACGAGATGCGCCCCTACGCGCAGTCGATCCGCAAGGTCACCCGGCAGGTCGCCGAGGCGGCCGGCGCCAACGCCAACCGCGTCTCGCTGCTGCACCGCCGCGAGGACGTCAAGCGGGTCGGGATCATCCTCGTCACCGGCGACCGCGGCCTGGCCGGATCGTTCAACACCCAGGTGATCCGGGCCGGCCTCGTGCTCAAGAACGAGATCAAGGCCGAGGAGGGGGCGGAGGTCCCCTTCTACGTCGTCGGCCGCCGCGGCGCCTCGACGCTCAGCTTCCGCGGCGAGCAGGTCGAGAGCTCGTTCACCGGCTTCACCGACCGCCCCTCGTTCACCGACGCCCGCGGGATCGGCCGCGAGGTCACCTCGAGCTACATCGACGAGGACCTCGACCGGGTCGAGCTGATCTACAACCGCTACGTCTCGCCGCTGACCCAGTACGTGCGCCGGCACACGCTGCTGCCGCTGCAGGAGGCGGAGGTCTACGGCGAGGGCATCCCCGAGGCCGAGGACGAGGGCGATCCCGAGCTGGCCGAGGCGCACAAGCGCTCCGACCTGATCTACGAGCCGGAGCCGGAGGAGGCGCTGTCGCTGCTCTTCTCCGAGTACGTCGACCTCTCGATCTTCCGGGCGCTGCTCGAGTCCGCCGCCTCCGAGCACGGAGCGCGGATGACGGCGATGCGCAACGCGGCCGAGAACGCCGGCGACATGATCGAGCGACTGACACTTGAAATGAACCGGGTCCGCCAGGCCGAGATCACCCAGGAGATCCTCGAGGTGGTCGGCGGCGCCGAAGCGCTGGGCTCGAGTTAGAGCCAACCCAGAAACTTGAACTGATTTAGGAAAGCGAAGGAGCTGAAATGTCCGAGAACGGAAACGGAACCAACACAGGGACGATCGAGCAGGTGATCGGCGTCGTCGTCGACGCGGTCTTCCCCGAGAAGCTCCCCGAGATCTACTCCGCCCTGACGATCGATATCCCCGAGGGCGAGGGCCGCCACGCGATCAGCCTGACCTGCGAGGTCCAGCAGCACCTCGGTGACGATCGCGTCCGCGCGGTCGCGATGGACGCGACCGACGGCCTGCAGCGCGGCGACACCGTCGTCGACACGGGCAGCTCGATCACGGTTCCGGTCGGCAAGGACACGCTCGGCCGCATCTTCAACCTGCTCGGCGAGACGATCGACGAGAAGGGCCCGGTCGAGGGCGAGGATCGCTGGCCGATCCACCGCGCCGCCCCGACCGCCGAGGAGCTGACCCCGACGCAGGAGATCCTCGAGACCGGGATCAAGGTCGTCGACCTGCTCGCCCCGTACGCGAAGGGCGGCAAGGTCGGCCTGTTCGGCGGCGCCGGCGTCGGCAAGACCGTCCTGATCCAGGAGCTGATCAACAACATCGCCACCTCCTACGGCGGACTCTCCGCCTTCTGCGGCGTCGGCGAGCGGACCCGCGAGGGCAACGACCTCTACGTCGAGATGACCGAGTCCGGCGTCATCGACAAGACGATGATGGTCTTCGGCCAGATGAACGAGCCTCCCGGAGCCCGTCTCCGCGTCGCCCTCACCGGTCTGACGATGGCCGAGTACTTCCGTGAGGTCGGCGGCCAGGACGTGCTCCTGTTCATCGACAACATCTTCCGCTTCGTGCAGGCCGGCTCCGAGGTCTCCGCGCTGCTGGGCCGGATGCCTTCGGCGGTCGGCTACCAGCCGACGCTGGAGACCGAGATGGGCCAGCTCCAGGAGCGGATCTCCTCGACCTCGCAGGGATCGGTCACCTCGATCCAGGCCGTCTACGTCCCCGCCGACGACCTCACCGACCCGGCCCCGGCGTCGGTGTTCGCCCACCTCAACGCGACGACGACGCTGTCGCGGTCGATCTCGGAGAAGGGCATCTACCCGGCCGTCGATCCGCTCGACTCGACCTCGACGATCCTCAAGCCGGACATCCTCGGCGAGGAGCACTACCGGACCGCGACCCAGGTCCAGGAGGTCCTGCAGCGCTACAAGGAGCTCCAGGACATCATCGCGATCCTCGGTATCGACGAGCTCTCCGACGAGGACAAGCTGATGGTCAACCGCGCCCGCAAGATCGAGCGCTTCCTGAGCCAGCCGTTCAACGTCGCCGAGCAGTTCACCGGGACCCCGGGCGAGATCGTCCCGGTCGCCGAGACCGTCGAGTCCTTCCGGACCCTGGTCGACGGCGAGCACGACGACATCCCCGAGAGCGCCTTCTACATGAAGGGCTCGATCGAGCAGGTGCTCGCCGCCGCCAAGGGCAAGGGCGAGGACGAGACCGCCGGCGCCGACAGCGAGGCCGCCGAGCAGGAGGAGAAGAAGGAGAAGGAGGAGGCGACCGCCTAGCGGTCGCCC
>CAVURI010000030.1:0-25635 GCA_963743845.1 uncultured Solirubrobacterales bacterium | reverse complement strand
GTCGGCAAGACCGTCCTGATCCAGGAGCTGATCAACAACATCGCCACCTCCTACGGCGGACTCTCGGCCTTCTGTGGTGTCGGCGAGCGGACCCGCGAGGGCAACGACCTCTATGTCGAGATGACCGAGTCCGGCGTCATCGACAAGACGATGATGGTCTTCGGCCAGATGAACGAGCCTCCCGGAGCCCGTCTCCGCGTCGCCCTCACCGGCCTGACCATGGCCGAGTACTTCCGTGAGGTCGGCGGCCAGGACGTGCTCCTGTTCATCGACAACATCTTCCGGTTCGTGCAGGCCGGCTCCGAGGTGTCCGCGCTTCTGGGCCGCATGCCTTCGGCCGTCGGCTACCAGCCGACGCTGGAGACCGAGATGGGCCAGCTGCAGGAGCGGATCTCATCCACCTCGCAGGGATCGGTCACCTCGATCCAGGCCGTCTACGTCCCCGCCGACGACCTCACCGACCCGGCCCCGGCGTCGGTGTTCGCCCACCTCAACGCGACGACGACGCTGTCGCGGTCGATCTCGGAGAAGGGCATCTACCCGGCCGTCGATCCGCTCGACTCGACCTCGACGATCCTCAAGCCGGACATCCTCGGCGAGGAGCACTACCGGACCGCGACCCAGGTCCAGGAGGTCCTGCAGCGGTACAAGGAGCTCCAGGACATCATCGCGATCCTCGGTATCGACGAGCTCTCCGACGAGGACAAGCTGATGGTCAACCGCGCCCGCAAGATCGAGCGCTTCCTGAGCCAGCCGTTCAACGTCGCCGAGCAGTTCACGGGAACGCCGGGCGAGATCGTCCCGGTCGCCGAGACCGTCGAGTCCTTCCGGACCCTGGTCGACGGCGATCACGACGACATCCCCGAGAGCGCCTTCTACATGAAGGGCTCGATCGAGCAGGTGCTCGCCGCCGCCAAGGGCAAGGGCGAGGACGAGACCGCCGGCGCCGAGAGCGAGGCTGCCGAGCAGGAGGAGAAGAAGGAGAAGGAGGAGGCGACCGCCTGAGCGGTCGCCCGCCGGCACCTTTCGCTCCCATGTCTGACGCTGACCACATCCGCGCCGAGATCCTCACCCCCGAGGGCAAGCTCTTCGAGGGCGATCTGTTCCAGCTGTCCGTCCGCACGGTGATCGGCGAGATCGGCGTCCGCGCCCGCCACGCCCCGATGCTGGCGCGGCTGATCCCGAACGAGATGCGCCTCTACGAGACCCGCGAGGATTTCAACTCCAAGGCCGGTAGGCGCGTTCGCGGCCGCCGAGGGCTGGCTCGAGGTGTTCGCCAACAAGGTCGTCGTCCTGGTGGCCGAGGCGATGGATCCGGACGAGCTCGACCAGGCCAAGCTCGAGGAGCGGATCGCCGATGCCGAGCAGCGCATGGATGAGACCGAGGAGGGCTCCGCCGGCTATTCGGTGGCGCGCGAGGACAAGGCGCGGGCCGAGGCCTTCGTGCAGATCGCGCGCGGCGAGACGCCGCAGCGAGACATCCCCAACGAACCGCTTCCGCTGAGCGACTGAGCGGGTTGCGGGGCGCGCCCAGGCGCCTCCCTAACCTTCCCGGGATGGATTTGGCCCGCGAGGACACCGAGGAGCTTCTGCTTGCCGAGAAGCTGATCGGCTACGACAGCTCGAACGAGGACGGGATCCGGCTCTGCGCAGGTTTCGTCAAGGGTTGGCTGGAAGCGCGCGACATCCGTACCGAGCAGCTCGAGATCCGCGGTCTGCCGATCCTGATCGCCGACGTCGGCCCGGCCGAAGGGCCGAAGGTGATCCTGCACGGCCACGTCGATGTGGTGCCGGGCCGTGAGGGCCAGTTCGAGGCCCGGGTCGAGGGCGACAGGCTGATCGGCCGTGGCGCCTACGACATGAAGGGCGCGGCGGCGGGGATGATGCTCGCGCTCAACGACCTCAAGGACCAGGAGGACGTTCGCGTCTGCCTGGCGATCGTCCCCGACGAGGAGGCCGAGGACGAGGACTACCGGGGCACCGACCTGCTCGTCGATGAGGGACTGCGTGGCGACTTCGCGATCACCGGCGAGCCGACGAACATGCTGGTCGGCGTCGCCGCCAAGGGCGTGCTCGCGGTTCGCCTCGAGATCGCCGGCCGTGCCGCCCACGGCTCGACCCCGTGGGAGGGCGACAACGCGATCCTGAAGGCGTTTGCGGTGTTCCGGAAGATCGAGTCGCTACCGTTCAGCCGCGAGTCCTCCGAGTTGTTCGATCGGCCTTCGATCAACCTCGGGCGCATCTGGGGCGGGGACGCGCTCAACAAGGTCCCAGACACCTGCGTGATCGACGTGGATATCCGTTACTTACCCGAACAGGACCAGGACGAGATCCTCGGACAGATCGCCGATCTCGAGGACTGCCGCGTCGTCTCCACCTTCACACGACCGCCGGTCGAGGTCGACCGCCGCTCCGGCTTCGTGCGGGCGCTCTGTGCGGCCGCCCAGCCCCATCACGAGGGCGAGGTCACCGGCGTCGGCCGCGACGGCGCCTCGGACGCGATCTCGTTCCTGCGCGCCGGCATTCCGGCTGTCGAGTTCGGCCCGGCCGGCGCCGGCCACCACGGGCCCGAGGAGTGGGTCTCGATCTCCTCGCTCGCCGCCTATCGGCAGGCGCTCGGCGAGTTCGCCCGCAAGCGTGCCCGCGGCCGTCGCGATCGAGGCGGCGCGATGAGCGACCGCGAGCGCCCCGGCGACGAGCACGAGGAGGACGAGGAGCACGAGGAGGTCCCCGAGCGCGGCGACGAGCCAGAGCGCGAGGAAGGTCACCTCGACACCCACGAGACTTCCGGCCTCGGCCTGACCGAGGAGTTCGCCCGGATCGAGGCCGAGATCGAGGACGGGATCGGCGAGGAGACCGGCGAGCAGGACTACGTCGAGCCGCACCCCGAGCCCGCGGCCGAGGAGGCCGGCGAATTCGCCGAGGACGACGAGGGTTTCGAGGACGAGCCAGAGGTGCCACGGGCGCCGCAGCCGAGCGAGCCCGGCGAGGGCACCGAGGAGTGGGACGCGCCCGTCGCGCACCCCGACACGGCCGAGGAGTGGGTCGGCGCCGAGGAGGCGACGGGGCCCGATCGCTACGGCGAGACGGGCGAGTACGACGCCGTCCCCGACACCGGCGAATGGGCCGGCGAGGAGGTCGTTGCCGGCGGTGCCGCCGCGGCTGCGGCCGACGCCGGCGTGCACGAGTCGCCCGAGCCGATCGAGGAGGACGCGCAGACCGACTACGAGGAGGAGGAGGCCGAGGAGCCGGCGGCGCCCGAGGGCGGCGGACGAGCCGGGAGAGCCCGAGGAGCACGCCGCCGATGAGCCCGCCTCCGAGGCGCACACCCAGGTCCAGCGCCCGGGCGAGCCCGCACCGGTCGCCGCGGCCGCGGCTGCCGCCGGGCCCGAGGCGACCGAAGTGCGACCGCCGGCCACCGATCCCGGCTCGCTGACCCCGATCCCGCCCTCGCGCGGTCTCTCAGGACCCCCGGCGATCAGCGACGACGAGCTCGACCTCAAGGTCCCGAGCCTGTGGCTGCGCTTCCTCAGCGGCTCGGTTCTGATCGTCGCCTCGGTGGCGGCGGCGGTGGCGATCGCGGGGTTGCTCTTCCTCAGCGACGTCGCCGCCAAGCTGCAGCCGATCCCCGGCATCCAGGAGCAGCTGACCGAGGTCGAGAGCGACGACCCGCAGACGATCCTGATCATCGGCTCCGACCGGCGCACGGGCGAGGCGGTCGACACCGGCGCCCGCTCGGACACGACGATGCTGCTCCGCGTCGACCCCGACGACAAGGTCCTGTCGCTGTTCTCGCTGCCCCGCGACCTCAAGGTCAACATTCCCGGCTACGGCGTCGGCAAGCTCAACGAGGCCTACACGATCGGCGGCGAGAAGAAGACGCTGAAGACGGTCTCGCAGTTCACCGGGCTCGACATCAACCACGTCGTCGAGATCAACTTCGACGGCTTCGCCGACGCGGTCAACGCGATCGACTGCGTCTACATCGACGTCGACCGCGACTACTTCAACGACAACTCACAGGCCTACTCGGACGCCGAGGCCTATTCGCAGATCGACATCAACTCCGGCTATCAGCGGCTCTGCGGCGAGAAGGCGCTGCAGTACGTGCGCTACCGCCACACCGACACCGACCTGGTGCGCGCCGCCCGCCAGCAGGACTTCCTCCGCGAGGCCCGTCAGAAGGTCGAGCCGCGGGAGCTGATCCCGGGGATCGGCGGCACCGGCAACGACCTGATCGACATCTTCACCGAGTACACGCGCTCCGATATCTCCGAGTCCTCGGACGTGATCGGGATCCTCAAGTCGTTCATCTCGGTCCGCGACGTGCCCGTCAACGAGGTCCACTTCGAGGGCGACATCGGTGACGCCACCAGCACCTACGTGACCTCGACCAGCGACCAGATCGATGCCGCGATCGACCAGTTCCTCAACGGGGCAGGCACCGAGGGCCAGCGGGGCGGCGAGGAGGCGACGAAGAAGCCGGAGGAGGACAAGCCCGACGAGCCGAAGCCGGACGAAGAACGAAGGACGGCGGGGGCGACGGCGCTCTCCGACGCGGAGGTGATCCCGACCGACCAGCTGCTCAACACCGAGCCGGGCCAGTTCGAGAAGGACGCGAAGAAGAACAACCGGCGGCTTGGGATCCCGACCTTCTACCCGACCGTGCTCGTCCCGGGCTCCGACTTCAGCGACGACTCGCGGACCTACGAGTACGAGAACGAGGAGAACAAGAAGGAGGAGGGGTACAAGACCGTCGTCGCCTACACGACCCCCTCGACGCTGACCGAGTACTACGGCTTCATGGGTACCACCTGGGACGACCCCCCGATCCTCCGCAACCCCTCCGAGACGCGCGAGATCAACGGCCGCGAGTTCCTGCTCTTCTACGACGGCGATCGCCTGCGCCTGGTCGGCTGGCGGGAGAAGGGGAACTCCTACTGGCTCAACAACACGCTCACCCAGAGCATCGGCGAACAGGAGATGCTCGCGATCGCGAGCACGATGGGTGAGGTCGGGTAGCTGCCCGCAGGGACGATCACCAGGGGCGCCTCCACCTAGGCGCTCGTCCCGACCTGCCATCTGAGACCATTCCCGCCCCATGAGTCCCCCCAAGAGCAGCAGCGAGACCTCCTCCGAGCCCGTCGGCGTCGTCGGCGTCGGCTGGGTCGGCCTGGTCACGGCGGCCTGCTTCGCCGAGCTGGGCCACCGAGGTGTCGGCGAGCGACGTCGACGCCGACAAGGTCGAGTCGCTGAGCCGCGGGCGAGCTGACGATCCACGAGCCCGAGCTCGCCGAGCTGGTCCGCAACAACGCCGAGCGCCTCCACTTCACGACCGACATGGACGAGCTGCTCGGCAACGTGCGGCTTGTCTTCTGTCTGCGTCGACACGCCCCCGACCTACTCCGGCGACGCCGACCTCTCGCGCGTGCGCGGCGTTGTCGAGCACTTCGACGACGCCTCCGAGCACGCGTTGGTGATGAAGAGCACGGTCCCGGCCGGCACCGGCGTCTCGATCTGCCGCGAGCTGCCATCGCTCTCCTACGTCTCCTGCCCCGAGTTCCTCAAGGAGGGCTCGGCGGTCAGCGACTTCCTCAACCCCGACCGCGTCGTGATCGGCTCCGACCCCGGCGACGAGTGGGCCGCCGACGCTCGTCGCCGGCCTGTACGAGCCGCTCGGCGGCGAGATCGTCCGCACCGACGTGGCCAGCGCCGAGATGATCAAGCTCGCCTCGAACGCCTTCCTGGCCACGAAGATCAGCTTCATCAACGAGATCGCCAACGTCTGCGAGGAGGTCGGCGCCGACGTCACCGAGGTCGCACACGGGATGGGCCTCGACGAGCGGATCGGCAAGAGCTTCCTCAACGCCGGAATTGGCTACGGCGGCTCGTGTTTCCCGAAAGATGTAACTGCTCTCAAGCAGCTCGCCGGCAACACGGGCTACCACTTCCAGCTGCTCAACTCGGTGATCGAGGTGAACGAGCTGCAGAAGCGGCGCGTGCTCGGCAAGCTCAACAAGCACCTCGGCTCGCTGGTCGGCAAGCGGATCGCGCTGCTCGGGCTCGCCTTCAAGCCGAACACCGATGACATGCGGGAGGCGTCGAGCCTGGTGCTTGCGGCCCGGTTGCAGGGTGAGGGCGCCGAGGTCGTCGCCTTCGACCCGGTCGCCTCGGCGGCGGCGGCCTCGCTGCTGCCTGCCGTCGAGATGGCAGCGTCGGCCGAGGCCGCCCTCGAGGGCGCCGACGCGGCCGTTCTCGTCACCGAGTGGCCCGAGTTCGGCGGCCTCGACTGGGCCGCGGTCGCGCCCTCGATGCGGACGGCGATCATCGTCGACGGACGCAACTACCTCGACCCGTCCGCGGTCCGCGAGGCCGGGTTCACCTACGAGGGCATCGGCCGCGGAAACTGATAGGAAGGGCGTCCCCCTTGCTGCCCCGATGCTCCTAGCCCCCGACCCCCCGAAGGAGAGACCTTGCAGGCCCTGATCCTCGTGGGAGGACACGGAACGCGCCTGCGGCCGGTCACGCTGACCCTGCCGAAGCCGGTGATCCCGCTCGTCGACCGGCCCTTCCTGCGGCACATGATCGACTGGCTCGCCCGCCACGGGGTCGACGACGTGGTCCTTGCCTGCGGCTTCCTGCCCGACGCCCTGCGCGACGAGCTCGGCGACGAGATCCCGGGCGAGGCGCGGATCCGCTACGTCGAGGAGCCGGAGCCGCGTGGCACGGCCGGCGCGATCAAGTTCGCCGAGGACCTGCTCGACGACCGCTTCTTCGCCCTCAACGGCGACTCGCTGACCGACCTCGACCTGACCAAGCTGCGCGAGCGGCACGAGGCGAGCGGCGCCCGGGCGACGCTGGGCCTCCACCCGGTCGACGACCCGAGCGCCTTCGGCCTCGTCCGTCGCAAGGACGACGGCGAGATCGTCGAATTCCTCGAGAAGCCGGACCCGGCCGAGATCGACACGGACGAGGTCTCCGCCGGCTGCTACATGCTCGAGAAGGAGATCCTCGACCTCGTTCCGCCCGACCAGGACGTCTCGATCGAGCGCGAGGTGTTCCCGCGGCTGGTCGGCAACGGCCTCTACTCGCAGCGTCTCGAGGGCTACTGGGTCGACATCGGGACGCCGCCCCGCTATCTGCAGGCCTGCTGGGACATCCTCGATCGCAAGGTCGACACCGAGCCCGGCAAGAAGGTCGACAACGACGGCACCTACGTGGACGCCGACGCCGACGTCGCCGCCGCGGCCGAGATCCACGGCGAGGTCTGGATCGACGCCGGAGCTTCGATCGCCGCCGGCGCCGAGATCGGGCCGAAGGCCGTGATCGGCCGGGGCGCGAGCGTCGGCGACCGGGCCCGGATCGAGGGCTCGATCCTCTACAGGGACTGCAAGATCGGCGCCGGCGCCACCGTCAAGGGCGCGATCCTCTCGGCCGGAGTCACGGTCGAGGAGGGCGCGATCGTGCCGGATGGATCCGTGATCGGCGAGGGGGCCACGATCACCGAGTCGGCCTCGCTCGGCAAGGGTGCAAAGGTCGGACCGAGGGAGAAGGCATGAGTGATCTCGAACAGCGCATCGGAGCGATCGACTCCGGGGACCAGTACGGGGCGACGATGTCGCTGCCCGATCACCTCCGAGACGCGCTGTGGCGCGTTTCCTCGGCAAAGCTGGACGAGGTCGAGGCCACGGGCCTGATCGTCTGCGGGATGGGCGGCTCGGCGATCGGAGGTGATCTCGCTGCGGCCGCGCTCGGCGGCCGCCTCGGCAAGCCGCTCGACGTCGTCCGCGGCTACGGCGTGCCCTCCTGGACGCCGCCCGACCGCGCGATCTTCTGCTCGAGCTACTCGGGGAACACCGAGGAGACGATGGCCTGTTACGCCGCCGCCGAGGCCGTCGGCGCGAAGCGGATCGTCGCCACCACCGGCGGCGCCCTCGCCGAGGCCGCGCGCCGCGACGGCGTGCCGGTGATCGGAATGCCTGCCGGCCTGCAGCCGCGCGCCGCCGTCGGCTACACCTTCGCGATCGCCGCCGAGGTCGCCGCGATCGTCGGCTCGGGGCCGGCGATCCGGATGGAGATCGACAGCTCCGCCGCCCACCTGGAGGCGGCGAAGCCGGCGCTGCTCGCCAAGGCCGTGGAGATCGCCGATGCGATCGGTGAGAGCGTCCCGCTCGTCTACGGCTGCGGGCTGACGATCCCGGTCGCCTACCGCTGGAAGTGCCAGATCAACGAGAACTCGAAGCTGCCCTGCTTCTCGCACCAGATCCCCGAGATGGACCACAACGAGATCGTCGGCTGGGAGGGCGGTCCCGAGGGCGGCTATTCGCCGATCATGCTGCTCGACGACGACCAGCACCCGCGCGAGCGCCAGCGCTTCGAGCTGACCGCGGAGCTGGTCGGCCCGAAGGCGGCCTCGGTGGTCAACATCGAGACAGAGGGCGAGACGCGCACCGAGCGCCTGCTCTGGGCCGTGATGCTCGGCGACCTGCTCTCGCTCGAGCTCGCCGCGCGGCGCGGGGCGGACCCGACGCCGGTCGACGTGATCGAGTCGCTCAAAGACCGCCTCGGGCGTCCGTAGGGGGTTGGCGTGCGCGCGATGGTCATGGCCGCCGGTCTCGGGACCCGTCTGCGGCCGATCACCTGGGAGATCCCGAAGCCGGTGGTGCCGGTCTGCAACCGGCCGATCGTCGTTCAGCTCGCGCGGCTACTCGCCCGTCACGGCGCCGACGAGCTGATCGCCAACCTGCACTGGTTCCCCGACACCGTCAAGAGCTGTCTCGGCGACGGCTCCGAGCTCGGGATCGGCGTCTCCTACTCCTTCGAGGAGGAGCTGCTCGGGACCGCCGGCGGCGTCCGCAACGTCTCCGACTTCCTCACGGCCGAGGGGGACGACTTCCTCGTGCTCGCCGGTGACGCGCTGACCGACATCGACCTGACCGCGCTGCTCGAGGCCCACCGCGCCAACGGCGGCGTCGCCACGCTGGCCGTCAAGAAGGTCACCGACGTGAGCCAGTACGGGGTGATCGTCGTCGACGGCGAGGGGCGCGTCCAGGGGTTCCAGGAGAAGCCTGACCCGGCCGAGGCGCTCTCCGACCTCGTCAACTGCATGGTCTACGTCTTCAGCCCGGAGATCTTCGACTTCTTCCCAGGTGACCCGAGCGAGCCGATCGACTTCGCGCTCGACGTCTTCCCGAACCTGCTCGAGCACGACGTGCCCTTCCACGTGCACGAGATCGACACCTACTGGAACGACATCGGAACCCTGCGCGAGTACGTCCAGGGCAACCTGGATGCGGTCTCGGGCGCCGTCTCGATCGACCCGCTCGGCGAGCTGGTCGAGGGCGAGACGAACCGTGACGGGGCGGAGATCGCCGGCCCGGTGCTGATCGGCCCCGGCGCCGAGATCGCCGCGGGCGCCTCGCTCAGCGGCCCGGTCATCGTCGGCCCCGGCGCCCGGATCGGCCCCGACGCGCGGATTGCCGAGGCGGTCCTGCTGCCCGGCGCCGAGGTACCGGCCGGAGCCGTCGTCGCCCGCGGCATGCTCGGCGGCGCTGCAGCTCTCGCTTCAATGGAGTGGTGAACGGCCTCCACGCGGTATCGTCGCCTTCTGGCTCGGGGGCCCAGGAGGGGCGTCCGGAGGCGTAGAGAGGTTCCGGATGAACCCAACATTCGATCGAGACAGCCTGGTCCCGTGGCGCGAGGGCATCAACGTCGTCGCCGTGGTCCTGCTGTTCGGGATGATCACCGCCGCGCGCTTCTGGTTCCACGAGCCGTCCGAGGGCATCACCTTCCTCTACGTCGTCCCGATCACGCTGCTGACGCTGCAATACGGGTTCAACGGGGCGATCGGCGGAACCGGGCTCGCGTTCGCGCTGTTCATGGTCTGGGACGTCAACACGGGCGGCGACGTCGGCGTCGCGGGCTACGGCGTGCGGCTGTTCGTCTACGCGGGCCCGGCGGCCCTGATCGCCTACGTGCTCGAGGGCAGGACGCGGGCTCGTCGCGAGCTCGCCGACAGCGCCTCGCTCCTGGAGGCGATCTCCGACAACCTGCCGGACACGCTCTACGTCAAGGACACCGAGGGCCGCTACGTGCTGATCAACAAGGCCGGCGCAGCCGTCAGCGGCCACACCCCGCAGGAGGTCGTCGGCCACACCGACGCGGAGCTGCTTGCCGCCCGCGGCCGCCGAGGCGATCGCCGCGGCCGACCGCGAGCTGGTCGGTGCCAGCGAGCCGGTCGAGGTGACCGGCGGCATCGAGCTCGCCGACGGCCGTCACGTCTTCCGGGCGCTCCGCGGCCCGCTGTTCTCGACCGACGGCAGCCCGCGCGGCCACTTCGGCCTGGTCCGCGACGTCACCGAGGAGGACCGGCACCAGACCTATCTGGGGATCCAGCACCAGATCTCGGAACGGCTGGTCGAGGCGCCGCCGCTCGATCAGCTCCCGAACGTGATCCTCAACGAGCTGATCGAGGCCAAGGACGTCCAGTGGGTCGCCTACTGGTCGAAGACGGCGCAGCCGGGCATGTTCCGCTGTCTCGCCATCGTCGGCGACGGGGTCCCGGTCGAGGTCGGGGACGAGCGCGAGATCGGCGGCTGGCGCGAGGGCTTCCACGTCAGCTGGCGCGAGCCCCGAGGGGCCGCGACGGGGCCGACGGCGCTGATCCCGGCGCCCCCGGACGGCGTCGCGATGGTCGCCTACCGGAGCCGGGTTCCCGACCCTGAGACGATCGAGGCGGTCTTCAAGCCGACGATGCTGATGGTCTCCAACTACATCGAGCGGACGATGCTCGCCCAGGAGTCGGAGCGGACCAAGAACGAGTTCTTCGGCCTGATCTCGCACGAGCTGCGGACGCCGCTGACGTCGATCATCGGCTACACCGAGCTGCTGGAGGAGATCGAGGCCGAGTCGCTGTCACCGCGGGCGCAGAAGTTCATCGAGGTGATCGACCGCAACGCCCGCCGCGAGCTGCGCCTCGTCCAGGACCTGCTGCTGCTAGTCCGCCTCGAGGGCGGCAGCTTCACACTCGAGCGCGAGGCCACCGACCTCGCCGCGCTCGTCGACCAGTCCTGCGAGATCGTCCGCCCCCAGGCCGAGGCGAGGAGCGTCGCGGTCAGCGCCGAGCTCGAGCCGACCGGCGAGCTCTGGATCGACCCCCAGCGGATCGGGCAGGCGGTTGACAACCTGCTCACCAATGCGGTCAAGTTCAGCAACGCCAACTCGACCGTCCACGTCAGTCTCGCCCTCCGCGACGATGTCGCCGTGATCGAGGTCGAGGACGAGGGGATCGGCGTCCCCGCGGAAGAGGTCGGCCGGCTCTTCGACCGCCTGTTCCGGGCGAGCGGCGCGATCTCGCAGCAGATCCAGGGGACGGGGCTCGGGCTGACGATCGTCAAGTCGGTGGTCGAGGCCCACGAAGGGTCGGTCTCCGTCGAGAGTCAGGAAGGCGTTGGAACGAAGTTCACCATCGAGCTGCCGCTGCTGCGGCCGCCGCGATCACGGACGGGCATGGATGCCCGAGACAAGGAGGAAAGAGTGTGATGGCAGGTTCCGAGGCGGCCAAGATCCTGGTCGCCGATGACGACCCCGACATCCTCGAGCTGGTCGCGTTCCGGCTCGAGCAGGCCGGGCACGAGACGGCGCGGGCCCGCGACGGCCAGGAGGCGCTCGATCTCGCCCGGGGGGAGACACCCTCCCTGTGCGTGCTCGACGTCCTGATGCCGAAGCTGAACGGCTTCGAGGTCCTCCGGGCCCTGCGCGCCGAGCAGGCGACGATGCGGGTCCCGGTGATCATGCTGACCGCGTCCGTGCAGGACCGGGACGTGGCGCGCGGCTTCGAGATCGGCGCCGATGACTACCTCCGCAAGCCGTTCAACCCGCGCGAGCTCCAGGAGCGGGTGGAGGCGCTGCTGAACAGCAACTGACCCCGGCGACCGCGGCGACGCCGCGCGAATAGGATCGGCCGATGAGCTCCCGCCGCCGGGTCGTCCGCGTTCCCGCTTCGTCGGGCAACCTCGGGCCCGGCTTCGACGTGCTCGGCGCCGCGCTCGCGATCTTCCTCGAGCTCGAGGTCGCGAGACCGGCGAGTTCTCGGTCGAGGCCGGCGGCGAGGGCGTCCCGGCGGACCGCAGCAACCTCTCGTGCGCGTCTTCGAGCGCCTGCACCCCGCCGACGGGATCTGCGTTCACGGTCCGCAGCGAGATCCCGCTCGCGCGCGGCCTCGGCTCGAGCGCCGCGGCGATCGTCGCCGGCCTGATCGCCGCCGACCACCTGTTCGAGCTGGCGCTCGGCCGCGACGAGATCTTCGCGCTCGCGCTGCGAGATCGAGGGCCATCCCGACAACGTCGCGGCGGCGCTCTACGGCGGGATCATGGTCTGCTCGCCGCCGGGCGCCCGCTTCCGCCAGACGCCGCCGGACCCGGTCACGATCGCCGCCGGCGGCGAGCCCGCGGCGCGGCTGCCGGTGCCGGCCCGGCTCGCGCCGCCCGAAGGCGTCGAGCCGATCGCTGGTGATCCCCTCCGAGGAGGTCTCGACCGAGGCGGCGCGGGCGGCGATGCCGGCCGAGGTGCCGATCGCCGACGCCGTCCACAACGTCGCCGCCGCCGCCCAGCTCGTGCTCGGGATCGAGCGCTCGGACCTGACCCTGATCGAGCGCGGGCTCGCCGACCGCCTGCACCAGCCCGACCGCCGCGCCGCTCTACGAGCGCTCGATGGAGGTCGTCGAGGCCGCCCGCGACCTCGGCGCGCTCGGCGCGACGATCTCCGGCGCCGGCCCGACGGTCCTGCGTCTGGAGCTACTGGCAGTCGAGCACCGACATGATCGGCGACCTCGCCGCGGTCGCGGGCGGCTGGGCCGACGTGATCCGGGCCCCGTTCAGCCCGCTCGGCGCCGACGTCGAGATTCCCTGACAGGCCGCCACAGGCCTACGCCTACGACGACGCCTGGCGTGCCGACCGGCTCGGTCTCGGCCAGGACCCGCGGCGGCAGCGCCTCGTGGCGCAGCTGCTCGAGCCGGGGCAGGCGCTCGCTCATTCCGAGGCGGGTGACGATCTCGGCGGCGAGCGCGATGTAGTCGCAGCCGCGGTCGGGCTTGTAGTCGAGGATCGGGACGCCGCGCTCGGCCGACTCGGCGTAGGCGATCGACTGGCGGATGACGGTGTCGAAGACCTTGTCCGGGAAGCGCTCGTCGAGCGCCTCGAGCGTGTGGCGGGCGTGCTTGGTCCGCATGTTGGCGATGTTGAGCACGACGCCGAGCAGCTCGAGGTCGGGGTTGAGCGTGTCGCGGGCGAGGTCGAAGATCTCGACCGCCTGCTCGACTCCCTGCAGCGAGAAGTGCTGGGCCTGGGTCGAGAGGATCGCGTGGGTGGAGGCGACGAGGGCGTTGACCGTGAGCAGGCCGAGGGTCGGCGGGCAGTCGATCAGGACGACGTCGTAGCGGCGCTTGACGTCGCGCAGGGCGTTGCGCATCGTCACCTCGCGGCCGATCTTGCCGGCGAGCACGAGCTCGGCCTCGGCGAGGCCGAGGTTGGCCGGGATCACGTCGCCGTGGATCGCGTCGGCGGCGCGGGCCTGGCCCGCGAGGACCTCACCGAGGGTCGGCTGCGCCTCGGGGTCGACGTCGAAGTAGTCGGAGAGGTTGCCCTGCGGGTCAGCGTCGACCGCGAGCACGTCGAAGCCGATCCGGCTGAGCACGTCCGCGAGGCTGCGAACCGTGGTCGTCTTGCCGGTGCCGCCCTTCTGGGAGAGCACCGCGATCGTCACCGACACGGGGCTCCCTCCCTCGCTCGAATGCGGCACGCGAACAGCACGCCGCGACTATAGACGGCACCGCCGCAGGGGAGGTCGGACCGCGGATCCGGCCCGGGCCGGGACGGGGGGAGAGGCGTCAGTCCAGGCGGCGGACGTTGAGCGCGCCGCCGAAGGTGCGGACCCGGGCGGCGCTGACGATCGGGCCGAGGCGGCCGGCGCGACCGCTGTCCTCGCATCCCGAGCAGGCCCAGCCCTCGGCCGTGCGCCCCTCGGCCGCGTGCCGGATGACCTGCTCCCCGACGAGCGGGTAGCGGTGGCAGCACGAGCAGCGCGCGACCCCGTCGATCGGCTCGCCGGCCGGGGAGTCGTGCAGGGCGGGGGCGATCGGGAAGGCGCCGTCGCGGCTCAGCAGCGCGGCACCTGATGCGGTTGCGGCTTCCATGTCGAGGCCTTCGGCGCCGGCTCGCCGCGTTCCTGCCCGCCGTCGCGGCTGATCGCGAGGATAGAATCGCCGCGTCGATGCGCCCGGCGACCGCCAACATCCACATCGACGCGCCCCGCGAGCGTGTCTTCGAGCTGATCGCCGATCTGGCCAACCGCCCGTCCTTCTGCGACCACTTCGCGCACGAGTTCCACCTCCAGCGCCTCGACTCGACCGGCGTCGGCGCCGCCGCCCGCTTTCACGTCGACAAGTTCCCGCACTGGATGGAGACCGAGATCGTCGAGATCGACGCGCCGCACCGGCTCGTCGAGCGCGGGCGTGGCGCCCGCGCCGACCGCCTGGTGGTCGGGACCGCCTGGGAGCTGGTCGAGGGCCCGCACTCGAGCACCGAGATCTCGGTCACCTTCTGGGCCGAGCCGAAGACCCACATCGACCGCGCGATGGGCGGTTCGAGGGTGACGCGGTGGCACGCCCGCCAGTGGAAGAAGGCGCTCAAGCGGCTTCGCGCGATCCTCGAGGACCACGAGCAGATCGAGCCCGTCCAGGTTGCGGGAGCAAGCCGCATCTAGGCGCCTGATCGCCGCGGGTGCGAGCTGGTGACATCAGCCATCTAGGCTCAATACACTTCCGCCCTCGATGAGCCGCCGCCTTTCCACATCACTCCTGCTCGCCCTCCTGCTCACCCTCGCGACGGCGCTGACGGCCTGCGGCGGGGAGCACACGGAAGGGCACGCCGTCGAGGGCCAGCCCCTCGAGCTCGGCAACCTGATCTACAACGTCCAGATCACCCGCTTCCTCAACCCCGACAACGTCGAGGACGCCAACTACCTCGAGGGTCAGGAGCCCGCGGACAGCGATCAGGAGTACCTCGGCGTCTTCATCCGGATCATCAACGAGAGCGACGAGACGGCGACGATCCCCGACTCGTTCGAGATCGTCGACACCAGGGGCAACACCTACGAGTCGCTGCCCACGGAGAGCCCCTTCGCGCTCGAGCCCGGCGCCGAGATCGAGCCCGACGGCGAGTACCCGCCCTTCGACACACCCGCCCGCAGCGGCCCGATCAAGGGCGCGATGCTGCTCTTCCTGCTCGACGACACGGCCGTCGAGAACCGGCCGATCGAACTGCTGATCCCGGGCGAAGACGGCGAAGACGGCTCGATCGAGCTCGACCTCTAGGACCCCGGACCGTCGCTCGGATCAGAGCGCGCCGCTGAGGATCTGCGCGGCGATCGGGGCGGCGACGACGCCGCCGTCGCCGTCGGCGTTGACGATCATCACCGCGACGACCAGCTCGGGCTTGTCGGCCGGGGCGAAGGCGCTGAACCAGGCGTCGACTTCCTGCTCGACGTCGCCGGTGTCGGGGTCGGGCTCGGCGCCGGCCTTCGGGCCGAGCTCGGCGGTGCCGGTCTTGCCGGCGACCTGCGCCTCGGGGATCGCGCCGGCGTGCCCGTCCCCGACCTGACGACCTCGACCATCATCTCCCGCATCTTGTCCGCGGTCTCGGGCGAGACCACCTCGACGTCGCCGGTCTCGGCGGCGAGCTCGGGGTCCTTGACCAGCGAGGTCGGCGAGCGGACGCCGTTGTTGGCGATCGTCTGCGCGACCGAGGCCATCTCGAGCGGCGTCGCCAGGACCTGACCCTGGCCGATCGCGCTGACGCCGACGTCGAGCTCGCTCTTGAGCGGGTCGGGGATCGTGCTCGACGGCGGCTTCGTCCGTGCCAGCGCCTCCTTGTCGTAGAGCGAGGGCGGCGAGTTGAAGCCGAACTTCTCCGTGTAGTCGACGAACTTCTCGGCGCCGAGCTCGGCGCCGAGCGGCGCGAAGACGGTGTTGCAGGACTTCGCGAAGCTCGTGATCAGGTTGCCGCCGCAGAGCTCGTCGTGAGCGTTGGAGATCTCGTAGCCGCCGACGTTGGTCGAGGTGACGACCGGGAACTCCTCGTCGAGCTCGGTGACCCCCTCCTCGAGCGCCGCGGCGGCGGTGATGATCTTCATCGTCGACCCGGGCGGCTGCGGGGCGGAGAAGGCGACTCCCGAGAGAGCGCGGACGTCGCCGCTCTTGGCGTCGAGGACGGCGACGCCGCCGAACTGGCCGCCGAGCGCGTCGGAGGCGAGCTGCTGGATGCCGGGATCGATCGTCGTCCTCAGGGGCTCGCCCGGAATCGGATCGCTCGAGGCGAGCACGCGGTCTTCGCTGCCGTCGGAGACGGCGAGCAGCTTGCCGCCCGGCGTGCCCGCGAGCTGCTCGTCGAAGGCCTGCTCGAGGCCGCTGAGGCCGGTGGGCGTGCCCTCCGGGAAGCCGGCCGCCTCGAGCTCGGCGGCGCGATCCTGATCCGGCTCGCCGACCTCGCCCGTGACGATGCCGCCGGCCCCGTTCGTCGTCCGCGCCTCGGCCGGGCCCTCGGCAAGCGGGGTCTTGTCGACGCCGAGGATCGGCGCCCGCTCGGGCGCCTTCGTCTCGCGCGCCAGCTCCTCGCCCTGCTCGAGGCCGGGGAAGACGAGCGAGGGCTGCCAGTCGACGCCGCCGTCGCTGACCGGGATCCCGACCTCGCCCGAGATCGATCCGAACGAGTCGGTCGAGGCCTCGATCTGGATCGGCACGACCTGCTCGCCGTTCTCGTCGATCGGCCCCCGCGCCTCTCCGACCGTGAGCGCGGCGAGCGTCGACGTCTCACGGGCGTCCTTGTAGGCGGACTCGAACTCCTCGGCCGGGTACTCGGCCTGGGAGCCGGGGGTGAGCTCGGCGTACATCGCGTCGATGTCGTCGGCGGCCCAGGCGTCGGCGAAGCGCTTCGCGGCGTCGAGCTCGTCGGAGCCGGCAGCGATCGTCGCCCCGACACCGAAGCTGACGACGGCGACGAGGGCCAGCGGCGCAAAGCGCACGAGCATGCGCCGGCGCCGCTGCGCCTGCCGCGCACTGCGGGCCTGGCCGCCGGCCGGCCGTAAGGGGGATTGAGTGCTTGTCGGGCTCATCGGATCCGCTAGCTTGGCCACCGTCACGGAAGGCCGTTGACCGCATGACTACTGAGAAGGCTACTTCGACGCCTATCCGCGTTTACCCGCCCGCGAGCAGTGGGTAACCCGTGACGCCGATCGACTGGGCGATCGTCGCCTTCGCAGTGCTGCTGATCCCGCTCGGCTGGCGCCAGGGGCTGGTCGTCGGAGTGCTGACGCTGGCCGGCTTCGCCGCCGGCGCCCTGATCGGCAGCCGGCTCGGCCCGCTGCTGCTGCCGGAGGGCTCCGAGTCCCCGTACGCGCCGGCCACGGCACTGCTCGGGGGCCTTCTGATCGGCGGCATCCTCGCCGTCCTGCTCGAGGGCGTCGGTCAGGCCCTGCGGGACCGCTTCATCGACCGCGGCGCCCGCCACGTCGTCGACGCGATCGGCGGCGTGATCGTGATGACTGCGCTGGCGCTCTCGGTCTCGTGGCTGATCGGCGCCGTCGTCCTCAACGCCCCGGCGATGAAGCGTTACCGCGACGACGTCCAGCGCTCGCAGATCCTGGCGGCGATGTACGACTCGGTGCCGCCGAGCGGGCCGCTGCTCAACGTGCTCAACCGGATCGACCCGACGCCGGCGTTGAAGGGGCCCACCGCCGAGGTGGCGCCGCCCGAGAAGGGAATCCTCGCCGAGCCCGAGCTGCAGGCCGCCTCCCAGAGCGCGGTCCACGTGCTCGGCTCGGCCTGCGGGCTCAACGTCTCCGGCTCGGGGTGGACGGCGGCGGATGAGCTCGTCGTCACCAACGCGCACGTCGTCGCGGGCGAGGACGACACGCGGGTCGAGACCCGCGACGGTGCCTCGCTCGACGCGTTCGCGGTCCTCTACCGGCCCAGGGACGACCTCGCGATCCTGCGCGTCCCCGGTCTCGCGACGGAGCCGCTCGAGCTCGCGGACGACCCGCGGCCGGGCACCCCGGGCGCGGTGATCGGGTTCCCCGGCGCCGGCGAGTTCTCGGCCGTCGGCGGCCCGGCTCGGGACGACGGGCACCGTGACCAGCCAGGACTCCTACGGCGCCGGGCCGATCGAGCGGCTGATGACCTCGTTCCGCGGCGAGGTCGTCTCCGGCAACTCCGGCGGCCCCGTGATCGGAGCCGGCGGCGAGGTCCTGACCACGGTCTTCGCCTCGACGCTCGACACCTCGACGCCGCAGGGGCTCGGCGTCCCGAACGAGATCGTCGCCGACAAGCTGGCCTCGATCGGAGCGGGCGACGGCGAGGTCGACACGGGGCCCTGCGCCTGAGCGATCCGGCTCACGCGGCGGCTGCGCCTCGGGCCCGACGAGGGGCTTCGCTAACCTCGAAGAGTGGCTTCCACCTCGGTGGACAACTCCGGACGGGAGGGCGTCGGAGCTGCGGCATCATCGCCGCCGCCCACCGTCTGTCCCCGCTTCCACGCTGCCGTCGAGCTGATCGGCCGCCGCTGGGTCGGCGCGATCCTGGTCACGCTTCTCGACGGGCCGCTCTACTTCAGCGAGCTCGGCTCGGCCGTCCCGAAGATGTCCGACAGGTTGCTCTCGCAGCGGCTGCGCGAGCTCGAGGCCGAGGGCCTCGTCGCCCGCTGCGTCCACGAAGGCCCACCCGCCCGCGTCTCCTACTCGCTCACCGCCGTCGGCCTCGAGCTCGAGCCGGCGATCCGCGAGCTCGAGGAATGGGCGCGCCGGTGGGAGCAGGCGTCGGGCCGGGAGATCACCCACTGAGAGCGGCCGCGCCGCCGTCGGGCGGCGCCGCGGCCGGTCTCGGTCTCACCAGGAGCGTGGGTTCCCGGGCGGGATCCGGTCGGCAATGAGGACGCCGTCGACGACCGGTGCCGGGTAGGGCAGCGTCGTCGCCCGGTAGAGCTCACCCTCGGCCGGCGAGAGGCCCTCGAACGCCGCCTCGACGGTGCGTGCGTAGGAGCCGAGGATCACCGAGCCGGGCGGCGGCTCGACCGCCAGGTTCTGCGACTTCGCCACGTAGGTGAAGACGCTCGCGGCGAAGCCCTCGCCGCCGGCGCTCACGGCCGCGCCGACGTCGACGCGGTCGTAGCGGAGCTCGCGCCGGTCGAGGGCGACGAGGTCGCTCGCGGTGACCTCGATCAGGACCCCGTTCGGCGCCTCGGCGGGAGTCGCGCCGGGCTCGACGTTGAGGCCGAGGATCCACTTCGGCGTCTCGCCGTCCGCTGTCCCGAAGGTCTTCTCGGAGCCGAGGTTGTCGCGCGCCTGCGAGAAGCGGCGCCTCCAGCCCGCGAGTCGCGCGCGCCGGATCTCGCCGAGCGGGCGGCCGAGCGTGTACTCGGCGCTGGCCCGGTCGACGAGCGAGCCGTAGGCGAACAGGGCGAGCGGCGCGACGTCAGGGCGCAACCGGGGCCTCCTCGGCGCGCTCGGAGCCGGTCGCCTCGGGTGGGTGCGGGCAGAGCCGCCGGCGCGCCGGGCAGTCGTGGCAGAGGGCCCGGTGGGGACGCGAGGTCGGGGCGAAGTCGCGCTCGCGGATCCGCTCGACGATGCCGGCGATCCGTTCGCGGCCGGCGTCGATCGCATCGCTGTCGAGCGTCTCGACGATCGGCTCGTCGGGCGAGCGCAGGAAGACGTAGGCGGTGCGGACGGTCGCCGCTCCGCGCGCGTCGGCGATCGCGCAGGCGTAGAGGTCGCGCTGGATCCCGTAGGCCTCGGGCAGCGACCCTCCCTCGGGCAGGGACCTGTCGGTCTTGTAGTCGATCACCGTCGGGACGCCCTCGCCGCCTTCGGCGAGCAGGTCGATCGTGCCACGCAGCAGCGTGCCGCCGCCGAGATCGAGACGGAAGCCGAGCTCGGGGCGGAGCGTCGCGCCGTCGGCTCGCAGGCCGGCCAGGAAGCTCGACGCGAGCCATCGCTCGAGCAGCTCGCCCGCCTCACCGGCTCGACCCGGATCGGCGCCCTGCCGGACCAGGGCCGCGATCACGGCGTCCTCGCCGGGAGCCTGCCAGCCGGCGAGCGCGCTCGCCTCGAGCAGCTCGTGCACGGCGCGTCCGAAGCCGAGCCGGGCGCGGCCCTCGTCCTGGGCGCCGGCCGGAGTCCCCGGGGCGGACGCCGTGCCCTGCGCGCCGAGCGCCAGCACCCGCTCGGTCAGGAAGCGGTATCCGCAGCGGCTGTACTCGGCGAGGGCGGCGTAGGAGAGGCTGCGGGCGGCGCTGGCGCCGCGCTCGGCCAGCACGGTCAAGGGCGGCGTTCCACCCGGCGGCGGCCCCGGCGGCGGTGCCGGCGTCCGCAGGTCGTAGGCGAGGCCCGCGGCGCCCGGGCCGTCGGCCCGGTTGAACGTGACCCGGACCCGGCCGGGCTCGAAGCCGGCATCCGCGAGCTCCGCTCGCGGCTCGGGCGCCGGCAGCTCGACCTCGGTCGTCTCGGTCTCGCCGTCGTCGACGATTCCCCAGGCCGGCAACAGGCGCTTGATCGTCGAGTGGCTCGCGGCCGGCTCCCGCTGCTCTCCGTCGGCGTCCTTCTCCTTGAAGATCCCGCTCAGCAGCAGGCGCTCGCGGGCGCGGCTCGCGGCGACGTAGACGAGCCGGCCGGTCTCCTGCGACTCGGCGATCGCGCCCTCGTCGGCGATCGACGTGTAGCCGTCGACCGTCAGCGTGCCGGCTCCGGCGCGCGCCAGCCGCAGCCCGATCCGCGGGCCCGTGTCCTCACCATCGCCGGCCGCCGGGTCCTCGGGGTCGAACGAGAGCCGCAGGTCGCGCTGCATGCCGCCGACGGTGTGGTCGCGGCCGAGGTCGGCGACGGCGACGCAGTCGAACTCGAGGCCCTTGGCGGCGTGCACGGTCATGATCGTGATCCCGTCGTGGTCCTCGGCGGCGGTCGCCGCCTCCGCCTCGCGGTCGGAGAGGGCCGCCCGGGCCGCCACCCAGCCGAGGAAGCCGCGCAGGTCGCGGCCCTCGTGCGACTCGTACTCGGCCGCCATCCGGACGAGCTTGAGCAGGTTGGCGCCGCGCCGCCGGCCGTCGCGCATCGAGAGCGCGGCGAGGTCGTAGTCGAAGGCCTCCAGCGTTCCCTCGACGAGCGCGTCGAGGGGCATCTGCGCAGCCCCGGAGCGGAGCTCCGCCAGCGCCCGCGCGAAGGACTCGATCGCCGCGCGGTCGCCGGGGTCGAGCGCGGCGAGCGCTTCCTCCGCCTCGGGGTCGGCCGGCGGCCGATCGCCGTCCTCGAGCCTCGGCCCCGGCGATCATGCCCCGCATCGTCGGCCACACGTGGCGACCGCGCCCGGCGGCGCGACGCAGCAGCCACAGCGCATCCGGGGAGACCGCGGCGGCGGGGGAGGCGAGCGCCCCGAACACCGCCTCGTCGTCGAGCGGGTTGGCGACGCAGGCGAGCAGGTGCAGCGCGTCGTCGACCTGCTGGGAGGACCAGTAGCCGCGGCCGCCGACGACGTAGGGGTCGAGGCCGGCGAGGTCGAGCGCCTCGGCGTAGGCGTCGACGTTCGTGAAGGCGCGCAGCAGCAGCACCATCGAGCCGCGGGCGATCCCCTCCTCGTCGGCCAGCTGCCGCAGGCGCGCGGCCAGGAATCTGGCCTCGGCGACGCGCTCGGCGCCCTTCTCGGCCGCCGCGGTGGGCAGCTCCGGGCCGTCCTTGCGCCAGCCCTCGTACTTGGTCAGCAGCAGCTCCACGGCGGGCTCCGAGCCGGGCGCGATGCCGGCGGCCTCCGGATCGGGCAGGCGGCCGACGCGGAGCTCGTTGAAGTCGTCGAGCAGCACGTCGCCGATCGCGTTGACGGCGGCGACGACCGGCGGCGTCGAGCGGAAGCTGCCGCTGAGCGCGAGCACCGAGGACTGCTCGGCGGCGCGGCGGCGCTCGCTGCGGAAGCTCTCGAGGTCGGCGCCGCGGAAGGCGTAGATCGACTGGAACTCGTCGCCGACCGTGAACAGCCGGCACTGCGGTCCGCGCAGCGCCGTGATCAGCCCGATCTGCAGCGGGCTCGTGTCCTGGAACTCGTCGACGAGCAGATGGTCGAAGCGCTCGCGCTGGGCCCTGGCGACGGCGTCGGAGCCGGAGAGCAGCTCGAGGCTGAGCAGCTGCAGGTCGTCGAAGTCGACTCCCGAGCGCTCGGCCTTGACGGCGGCGTAGCGGCGCCCGTAGGCGAGCAGCAGGGAGCGGATCGCCGCGTACGACGACTGCGCGAGCTCCAGCTCCTCCTCCGTTGCCGGTGTCTCCTTGCGGTCCTTGCCCTCGAAGGCGGTGATCTGGAGCGGCGGCAGGTCGGGCATCGCCTGCCCGTGATTGCGGAGGTCGTCGTAGGCGGCCCGGATCAGGCCGCGCAGGCGGCGGCCGCGATAGGCGGCGGCGATCGCCGCGACCCCGTCGTCGACCGCGGCGAGCTCCGAGAGCGCCTGCTCGAAGGCGACGGAGGCGAGCCGCGAGGCCTCGTCGGCGTCGAGGACGCGGAACCCGGGGTCGAGCCCGGCCGCGACCGGATGGGCGGCGAGCAGGCGCCGGCAGAAGCCGTGGATCGTCGTGATCGGAGCGCCCTCGCCGGCCCGGGCGGCCTCCTGCAGTCGCTGCCGCCGCTCGCTCGTCGGTCGCCTCCCGGGCGCGGCGGGCGAGCTCGACCCGGACCCGCCGCCGCATCTCCGCCGCCGCCTTCTCGGTGAAGGTGAAGGCGAGGATCCGATCGGGCTCGACGCCGTCGAGGTCGACCGCATCGCAGTAGCGGTCGACGAGCACCCGGGTCTTGCCCGTGCCGGCGCCCGCCTCGAGGAAGATGTCGCGGCTGCGCGCGTCGATCGCCGCGGCCTGCTCGGAGGTCGGCTCGGGCCGGCCGGCCGGCCGTCGCCCGCCGCGCGCCGTGCCGGCGGCGCCTGGCTCGGGCGCGACCGCGCCGACGTCGAAGCTGAGCTGCTCGGAGCCGTCGCTCACGCCGCCGCGCCCTCCTCTTCCTCGTCCTCGTCGGGGTCGACGATGCCGCGCTCCATCCGGCAGACCGAGGCGAGCTTGCACCAGGTCGGGCAGCTGCCCTCGCGCGGGTTGCGCGCGATCGATCCGGCCCTGATCCCGTCGACGATCCCCTGTGCCTTCTCGATCGCCTCGGCGATCTTCGCCTCGAACTCGTCGTCGTCGAGGAAGTCGTTGCGCACCGCTGCGTCGGTGTGGCCGGGGATCAGCGAGTCCTTGTGCTCGGCGGCGAGCATCCCGCGGGGCCGGTCCTCGCGCTCCTTGAGCCCTGCGAGCGGGTGATAGACGCCGCCGATCGGCTCCAGGCCCATCGCCTTGACGGCCTCCATGTAGAGCGGCAGCTGCAGCTTGCCCTCCCTGATCAGCGCTGCCGCCGCGGTCGCCTTCTTGCTCAGCTTGTAGTCGCGGATCAGGGCCTTGCCGTCGGAGGAGACGTCGACGCGGTCGATCCGCCCGTGCAGGAGGAAGGTGCCGATCGGAACCGCTTCGAAGGCGTCGTCCTCGCCCGGCCCGAACGCGGCTTCGAGCAGGTCCGCGCGCGGCTCCATCGGCCCGCCGGTCTCGGCGTCGCGGCGGAGGAAGCGCTCGAGCACCGCGTCGAGGCGGTGCAGGTTGATCCGGGCGTCGGCGGAGCCCGGGTCCCAGGCGCGCTCCTGCGCGGCCTCGCGGAGCCGGCGGCGGCCGAGCTCGCACCAGGCGCCGAGCGTCTCCGGCGTCGGCCGCCGCCCGAGACCTTCGGGCGGGTCGCGGTAGAGCGCCTCCAGCGCCGAGTGGATGATGCCGCCGGTCTCGAGCGGCTCGGGGTCGGGCTCGATCCGGGTCGGCCGCAGCTCGTTGTTGACGAACCACATGTACGAGCAGAGGTCGTACTGCTCCAGCGTCGAGGCGCCGAACAGCTCGCGCTCGCCGAGCCGTGCGAGGACGAACGGGTTCTCGAGCGGGCCCGGCGCCCGCGCCCGCTTCGCCCGCGCCCGCGCGGCCGCGACGCCGCCGCCGACCTCGGCGGCCACCGCCTCGTCGATCTCGAGCGCGGCGAGCCGCGACTCGGCCTCGGCCGCGGGCAGCACGGCAAGCGCCCGCCTCAGGTCGCGCGGCGAGCTGGCGCGCTCGGGCTCGACGGCGACGTCGGCGAGGCCGGCGACGTGCGAGATCGCCGCCTCGACGGGGTCGTCGGCGAGCTCGGGGTCGGGGGGCGGATCGAGCAGCTCGCGGACCTCGTCGACGAACGGCGAGCGCGCGATCGTGCCGCCCGACTCGTCGGTCGCCGGCCAGCTCAGGTGCAGGCTGCGCTCCGGTCGCGAGATGCACGAGTAGAAGAGGTAGCGCTCCTCGGCGGCGGCGTCGCGGCGGGCTCTGATCCCCAGCTCGCGCCGGCGCTCGTCGGAGAGCAGCGGGTCGGCTCCGCCCGGGCCGGGAAAGCTCCCGTCGGTGAGGCCGGCGACGAACAGGTCGAAGACCCGCGTGGCGCGCAGCCGGTAGGGGCTGAGGATCCGGACCCGGCCCTCGGTCGGCCCGCGCCAGAGCGGCACCCGGACGAGCCGCAGCAGCTCGGCGAGCTCGGCCGCCGACGGCGCGTCGGCGCCGAGCTCGGCGGCCTCGGCGCAGGCCCGCCGGACCTCGGCCGCGGCGCGCAGCTCGAGCGCGGCATTGCCGGCGGGGACGATGCCGCTGCGCCGATGCGGGTACTCGGCGATGTCGGAGGCGAGATCGGAGATCACCGAGGCGAGGGCGGCGGCGTCGCCGCGGCCGTCGCGGAGCGCGCTCAGACCCCAGATCTCTCGCTCGGCCCGCTCCTCCCAGAGCCGGATCGCCTCCTCGACGTCCTCGACCCGGCCGCGGACCACCTCGCGCTCGAACCAGTCGACCGAGGACGGCGCCGCGCGGGCCGGGCCCCTGAGGAAGGCGAGCAGGTCGGAGACGTCCGCCGAGCCCGCGGCCAGCGCCAGCATCCGCAACAGGGTCGAGCCGGTCGCGGTCCGGGCGAGGGCGACGCGTGCCTCGGCCGCGACCGGGACTCCGAGAGAGGCAAGGACGCGGGCCAGCAGCGGCGCCTGGCGGTCGGGGCTGCGGACGGCGACGGCGATCCGGTCGGGGTCGGTGCCCGCCGCGATCAGGCCGGCGATGCGGCGGCCGATCAGCTCGGCCTCGCCGCGCTCGCCGGCGGAGACGAGCATGCTGAGGGCGCCGTCCGGCGCTGCCGGGGCCGCGCCGGGCACGAACAGGTTGCGCTCCAGGTGGAAGAGGGTGGAGCTGTCGGTGTGGGAGCTGTCCGGCTCGAGCTCGGCGACGACCGTGCCGCCCAGCTCCTCGCGCAGGTCTCCGAGCAGCTCGCCGCGGGCGTCGAGCGCCGCCCGCGGCTCCCAGGCGATCGCCGCCGTCACGGGCGCGGCGGCCGCGAGCGCGCCGATCAGCTCGATCTGCTCGCGCGAGAGGTCGTCGAAGCCGTAGAGGAAGACCGGTCGCTGCTCCCAGCGGTCGGCGTCGCGCCGCAGCGCCGCGGTCGCCTCGCTCGCGAAGGTGTGCTCGTCGCCGAGCCTGAGTTGCT
>CAVURI010000029.1:0-8255 GCA_963743845.1 uncultured Solirubrobacterales bacterium | reverse complement strand
AGGAACGGCGTCGGGTCCATGACCTCGCCGCCCTCGTACCAGCCGGGCGCGGACCACATCTCGAAGTGGAGGTGGCAGCCGGAGGCGTTGCCGGTGTCGTCGTTGACCCCGATCTGCTCGCCCGTCTTGATCTTCTCGCCCTTCTTCGGCAGGCCGCGCTTGTTCATGTGCATGTAGACGTAGTCGACGCCGGTCTTGGCGCCGTCGATGACCACGTAGTAGCCGGCGGACGAGTGGTACTGGACCGTCTGCACCTTGCCGCCGCGGGCTGCGTACATCGGCTTGCCGCACTTGGCGAAGACGTCCTGGCCCTGGTGGTCGCGGCCGGCGCCGAGGCCGTCGCCGTAGGTGTGCTTGGCCGGAAGCGGGAAGCGGTGGTCGTAGTACTCGAAGCCGGCCTTGCCGCCCTCGCCGCCGCTCAGGGGAGAGACCTCGAACTTGTACTTGCCGTTCGGCGCGATCCGGCCGGAGTCGGTCAGGCCCTTCCAGGTGACGCTCTGCTGCGCGAACGGCTCCTGGTCCTTCTCGACGAAGGTGTCGACGATCTTGTCCTTGCGCAGCACGTCGACGCGGATGTCGGTCGGAGCGTCGGCCTCGAACAGGTACTCGACCCGGCTGCGCTCCTCGCCGGCGAAGTAGCTCTTGTGCGGGGTCGCGTGGGCCTGCCGAACGCTGAACCCGCCCGGGACGATGAGCGTGTCGGCGGGCTTGACCACCAGCTCGACCGGCGACTTGTAGCGATTGCCGGCGTCGTCGATCGCGACGGGCTTGCCGGTCTCGGCCCCCTCGGGCACGTCGAACTCCACCGTCTTGTCGCTCGTCGCCTTCGCTCGGACGTCCTCGTCGACGCCGTCGAGCCGGACGCTCACGATCTCGCCGAGCGACTTGCCGGTCAGCTCGGCGCGGCCGCCCTCGGCGACGGTGCGCACGTCGAGACAGCTCTCGAGGCAGGTGACGTCCTTGACCGAGGGCGGATCGGGGACGCCGACGCCGCCGTCTCCCTGGGCGACTCCCGCCCAGGCGCAGCCTGCGAGCAGCGCTGTCGCGAATGCCGCCGTCCTCGTCTGCGTGCGCCGGCGCATGCCGGGGGTCAGGTCCATCGAATCTCTTCCATTCGGGCCTGCGGGGTTAGCTGACGGGCTCGCGCCGGGAAGCAGCGCTACGGATACGGCCTTCTCCTGGCCTTCCGATTCGCCCCTGGGCTGGGTATTCGACCCCGGCCCTGCGGTTCCCCCGCTTCCCCGACCGGTGCGGCCGGAGAATTAGGCGTATCAACTGGCGCGGGAGTATATCCACGGGCGCGGCGCGGGCAAGATGGCTACGGTATGGCGGAGCACCCGCCGGACGGCTTCCGAACCGACCCGGGGGGACGTGCCGGAGGGCCGTTCTCACGCTCGGGGCGGGAGCGGCTATCATCCTGCGCCCGCGTTGACCGGCGGCCGTGCCGGGACGCGTTTTTTCACGCACTGAACCGATGAAGACCTACGCAGCAACCATTGAAGATCGCCAGCGCGACTGGTACGTCGTCGACGCCGAGGGTCAGACCCTGGGCCGTCTCTCGACTCAGATCGCCGACGTCCTCCGCGGCAAGCGCAAGCCGACGTACACCCCGCACACCGACGTCGGCGACTTCGTCGTCGTCGTCAACGCGGAGAAGATCGTCGTGACCGGCAACAAGCGGACGCAGAAGCGCTACTGGCGTCACAGCGGCTACCCGGGCGGGATCCGCTCGCGGACGCTCGAGGAGATGCTCGACCGCAAGCCCGAGGACGTGATCCGGCTCGCCGTCAAGGGGATGCTTCCGCGCAACAAGCTCGCCCGCAAGCAGCTGCTCAAGCTCAAGGTCTACGCCGGTCCCGAGCACCCGCACGCGGCCCAGCAGCCGCAGCCCATGGAGGTGAAGTCTTGACCGCGACCGACGACGCTCCCGAACAGGAGCCCGCCGAGAACCCCGAGCCCGAGGCAACCGAGCCCGAGGCCGCCCCCGAGCAGCCCGAGGCTCCGGCCGACGAGCAGCCCGAGGCGGCTCCCGAGCCCGCCGAGCCGGTCGCCGAGGAGGCGCCCGCCGAGGAAGCTCCTGCGCCCGTCGCCGAGGAAGCGCCTGCCGAGGAGGCTCCCGCTGAGCCGGCCGCAGACGAGGCTCCCGCCGAGGAGGCTCCTGCAGCCGAGGGGGAGACCCCGGCCGAGGCCGCGCCCGCCGAGGCCGCGCCCGCTGCCGAGGGCAAGAAGGACGTCGTCCCCGGCGCCAACCTCGAGCCGATCGCGATCACCGAGGAGCGTGAGCTGACCGCCGAGGAGCGCGCCGCGCTCGAGGCCGAGGAGGAGGAGCGCGCGAGTCGCGAGGCCGCCGCCGACGCCGATGACGACGAGACGCCGATCCGCGCAGCTGTCGCCGTTCCCACCGACGCCACGATCCAGGCGACCGGCAAGCGCAAGAGCTCGGTCGCCCGCGTCGTCCTCCGGGCCGGCGACGGCACGGTCGAGGTCAACGGCCGCGCCATCGACGACTACTTCCCGCGTGCCTACCACCAGACGATCGCCCGCCAGCCGCTGGTCACAGCCGGCTACGAGAGCAACGTCGACGTCAAGATCCGCGTTCACGGTGGCGGCATCTCCGGCCAGGCCGGCGCTGTCCGCCACGGCATCGCCCGCGCCCTCACGCAGCTCGATCCCGAGCTTCGCGGGGACCTGAAGAAGCGCGGCATGCTGACCCGGGACGCCCGGGCCAAGGAGCGGCGCAAGGCCGGCCTGAAGAAGGCCCGCAAGAAGCCGCAGTTCAGCAAGCGCTGATCGCTCCCTCGATCCTTAACATGGCGCCCGCATGAGCTCGGGTGAGGGAAGAACACTGTTCGGGACCGACGGCGTCCGCGGGCCCGGTCGGCGAGAAGCTGACGCCGGAGCTCTCGCGTCGCGCTCGGTCGCGCCACGGCGGCGGAGATCGCCAACGAGCGCCCCCAGGTCCTGATCATCCGCGACACCCGCGAGTCGGGCGGCATGCTCGAGTCGGCGCTCGCCGTCGGGAATGGCCGCGTCCGGGGCCGACGTCTTCCTCGGCGGCGTGCTGCCGACGCCTGCCGCGGCGATCCTCGTCCGGCGCCACGGCCTCGATCTCGCGGCCGTCGTCTCCGCCTCCCACAACCCCTGGCAGGACAACGGGATCAAGTTCTTCGACCGCAACGGGCGCAAGCTCGACGACGAGGCCGAGGTCCGGGTCGAGGCCCGCGTCGCTGCAGGCCCGGTCCACTCGCCGGCCGCCGGGCGGATCCGCAAGCTGCGCGGCGCCCGCGATGACTACCTGCGCGAGCTCGAGTCGGTCTTCGACCAGGACCTGAGCGGCCGGCGAGATCGTGCTCGACTGCGCCAACGGCGCCACCTACAAGGTCGCTCCGGCCGCCTTCGAGCGGCTCGGCGCCGAGGTGATCGCGATCGCGACCGAGCCGGACGGCCGCAACATCAACGAGGGCTGCGGCTCCACCTACCTGGGCAACGTCGCCGACGTCGTCCGCAGCGAGGGCGCCGAGATCGGCTTCGCCTTCGACGGCGACGGCGACCGGGTGCTCGCCGTCGACGCGGACGGGCGCGAGTTCGACGGCGACGAGATCGTCGCGCTCGCGGCCCTGCACCTGAAGGAGGCCGGCGAGCTCGCGGGTGGCGCCGCGGTCACCGTGATGTCGAACTACGGCTTCCACCAGGCGATGGAGGAGGCCGGCGTCGAGGTTGCGACGACCAAGGTCGGCGACCGCTTCGTGATCGAGGAGCTGCTGCGACGCGACTGGACGATCGGCGGCGAGCAGTCCGGGCACATCATCTGGACCGACTTCGCCGCCACCGGCGACGGCCTTGCCGCGGCGCTGCTGGTGATGCGGGCGCTGGGCGATCGCAAGCTCGCCGACGTGCATCCGATCGAGAAGCTGCCGCAGTACCTGCAGAACGTGCGCATCTCCTCGAAGGAGGCGCTCGCGGGCGCCGACGAGCTCTGGCAGGCCGTCGAGGAGGAGGGCGCCGGGCTCGAGGGGCGGGGCCGGGTGCTCGTGCGCCCGTCCGGGACCGAGCCCCTGATCCGGGTGATGGTCGAGGGGCCGGACGAGGACGAGTGCCAGCAGGTGCTGGGCCGTCTCGTCGCCGCCGCCGAGCGCGCGGCGGGCTGATCGCAGCGGGAGCCGTGCCCGCGCGCGGCTTTGCACCTACCTCTAACCTTTGCCGACCCGCTTTCTTGTCCGCGGGTCCAGTCAATACACCGGATACCCCCTACCGAGAGGCATGCGCCATGTGCGGCATCGTCGGATACGTGGGCGGGAGGCCATGTCGCGACATCCTCATCGCCGGCCTCGAGAAGCTCGAGTACCGCGGATACGACTCCGCCGGCGTCTCCCTGCTCGATGACGGCCACATCGAGACCGTGCGCGCGGTCGGCAACCTCGCCAACCTCCGGATCGCCGTCGAAGAGGCTGCCGCCGACGGCGGCGCCGTCGCCGTCGCCGAGGAGGAGGCGACGATCGGGCTCGCGCACACCCGCTGGGCGACCCACGGCCGCGTCACCGAGGAGAACGCCCATCCCCACGGGGACTGCGCCGACAGCGTCCACATCGTCCTCAACGGAATCGTCGAGAACCACTCGGAGCTGCGCCGCGAGCTCCGCGACGAGGGCCACATCTTCACCTCCGAGACCGACGCCGAGATCGTCGCCCACCTGATCGAGCGCCACTACGAGGGCGATCTCCCGGCCGCGGTCCGCGCCGCCTTCGCCGACCTGCGCGGCCACTACGCGTTCGTGGCGATGCACGCCGAGCACCCCGAGCTGCTCGTCGGTGCCCGCCAGGAGTGCCCGCTGATCGTCGGCCTCGGCGAGGGCGAGTCGTTCCTGGCCTCGGCGATCCCCGCCTTCCTCAAGGAGACGCGGACGGTGATGCAGATCGAGAACGGCGACATCGTCATCGTCACGCCCGAGGGCGTCGACGTCACCGACGGCGACGGCGTCCCGCTCGAGCGCGAGATCGAGGAGGTCACCTGGGACGAGGAAGCGGCCGAGCGGGGCGGCTACTCGACTTTCATGATGAAGGAGATCCACGAGCAGCCGGACGCGGTCGCCGAGACGATCACCGATCGCCTGCCGCACGTCGACACGGTCGATCTCAGCGAGCTCGACTATGCCGAGGAGCGGGCCGCCGAGCTGCGCCGCGTGATCATCGTCGCCTGCGGGACCAGCTACCACGCCGGCCTCGTCGGCCGCTACGCGATCGAGCACTGGGCCCGGGTCCCGGTCGAGATGGACGTCGCCTCCGAGTTCCGCTACCGCGACCCGGTGATCGGGCCCGAGGACCTCGTGATCGGAATCACGCAGTCGGGGGAGACCGCCGACACGCTCGCGGCGATGCGACTCGCGCGCGAGCGCGGCGCCCACGTCGTCGCGCTGACCAACGTGATGGGGAGCCAGGCGACGCGTGACGCGGACTCGGTCCTGTTCACCCGCGCCGGCCTCGAGATCGGCGTCGCCGCGACCAAGACCTTCACCAGCCAGGTGGCGGCGATGTACCTGCTCGGCCTCTGGCTCGCGCAGGCACGCGGCACGCTGCCGCCGGAGCGGATGGCCGAGCTGATCACCGAGATGAAGGCGCTGCCGCACAAGATCGAGCAGACGCTGGAGTCGACCGAGGAGCAGATCCGCGCCGTCGCCCGCAGCCACTACGAGGGCCGCTTCTTCCTCTACCTGGGCCGCCACATCGGGCTGCCGATCTGCCTCGAGGGGGCGCTGAAGATGAAGGAGATCTCCTACATCCCCTCCGACGCCTACGCCGCCGGCGAGATGAAGCACGGCCCGATCGCGCTGCTCGACGAGTCGACGCCGGTCGTCGCGGTCGCCACCGCCAGCCCGATCCTCGAGAAGACGCTCTCGAACATCGCCGAGGTCCGCGCCCGCGGCGCCGACGTGATCGCGATCGCCACCGAGGGCGACGACATCGTCGCCGAGACCGCCGACCAGACCGTCTTCATCCCCAGCACCGACTGGATCCTGCAGCCGATCCTCGCGGTGCTGCCGATGCAGCTGCTCGCGTACCACACGGCCCGAATGCTCGGCCTCAACGTCGATCAGCCGCGGAACCTGGCGAAGACCGTCACGGTCGAGTAGCGGACTCCCGCGGGGGCTCTCGCTACGATCCCCGCCGCCATGGAGATTCTCATTCGTAACCCCTTCCGTTCCGTATTCCTTCTACTGACCGCGCTGATCGCTGCGGTCACGCTCGCCGCCTGCGGGGGCGACGACTCGAGCGACAGCTCGTCCGGTCCCGACCCCGCGACGATCGCCCCGGCCGCGACGCCGATCTACTTCGAAGCGACGATCAAGCCCGAGGGCGACACCAAGGACAACCTGATCGGGAGCCTGAACAAGCTGCTCGGCACCGAGGACGTCGGCCAGATGATCACCGACGAGATCAACTCGGCCTTCGAGTCGGACGGGATCAACTTCAGCGAGGACGTCGACCCCTGGCTCGGCAGCACGATGGGCGGCTGGGTCTCGACCTTCAGCGAGGAATCCGGTGAGGGCGCCGTCGCCTTCGCGGTGACCGACGACGGCGCCGCCCAGGAGGGCGTCGACAAGCTCGCCGCGACATCGGGCACCGAGCCTGAGGATCGCGAGTACAACGGCACCTCGTACAAGTTCGCCGACGACGCCGCCTACGGGATCGTCGGCGACTTCATGGTGATCGGTACCGAGCAGGGCTTCCAGCAGGCCGTCGACGCCTCCGGTGGCGACTCGCTCGCCGACGAGAGCACCGCGACCGACGCGCTCGACTCGGTCCCGGACGGCACCCTGGCGTCGGCCTACGTCGACGTCCAGAAGGCCGTCGACGCCGCGCTCGCCGGCAAGGTGATCACCGAGCAGGAGCTGCAGCAGTCCGGCGTCAGCGAGCAGCTCGACGCGATCGGCGACGAGCCCGTCGTCTTCTCGATGGCGGCCGGCGAGGACAACATGTCCTTCGAGGCCTCGGGCCCCGCCGAGGGCACCGTCGAGGGCTCCGAGATCATGACCTCGCTCCCCTCCGGCGCCTGGCTCGCGTTTGGCGCGCCTGACGTCGGCGGCCGCATCGCCGAGTCCTACCAGCAGTTCGTCGACGCCTTCGAGACCGGGCTCGAGTCCGGGATCGGCGACGTCCAGGACAGCCTCGACGCTCAGGGTCTGAAGCCGACCGACATTCCCGAGATCGACGTCGAGATCGAGAAGCAGCTCGGGCTCGACATCAACGAGGACCTGGGCTGGATCGGCGACATGGGCGCCTTCATCCAGGGCTCGTCGATCTTCGACCTCGGCGGCGGCATCGTGATCGAGACCGACGACCCCGATGCGGCGGCTGCGGCGCTCGCGAAGCTGCGGACCGCGCTCGGCCGTGACCGCAGCCTCAAGATCACCGAGACCGAGGACGGCGGATTCAACATCCAGACGCTCGACGCCCCGATCGGCGCCGAGGTCGGGATCCGTGACGACAAGGTCGTGATGGCCTTCGCCGGCGCGACGATCGACGACGTCCTCGAGCCGTCGGAGACGCTCGGCGACTCCGACACGTTCGGCAGCGCCGACGGCGCTCTCGGCGACGACCTCGACCCGTCCTTCTACATGGACATGGCGCCGATCCTGTCGCTGGTCGAGAGCTCGGGCGGCGGCTCCGACCCCGACTATGCGATGGCGGCGCCGTACCTGTCGGCGATCGACTACATGATCGCCGGCGGTGGGGTCAGCGACGACCGCGCGACCGGCAAGGTCGTGATCGGCGTCCAGGAGCAGACGACCGACTCCTCGGACTCCGCCGCGGCGACGATCACGCCGTAGCCATGAGCGCGAGGGCGCCCCGGCCCGGGGTGGACCTGATCGAGATCGCGCGCATCGAGCGCGCCCTCGATCGGCGTCCGCGCCTGGCCGGGCGCCTGTTCACGGACGCCGAGCTCGCCTATGCCGAGGCCCGCGCCCGCCCGGCCCGGCACCTGGCCGCCCGCTTCGCCGCCAAGGAGGCAGCGATCAAGGCGCTCGGCAAGCCCCTCGCACCGCGCGAGATCGAGGTGGTCCCCGGTCAGGCCGGGGCGCCGGAGCTCCACCTGCACGGCGCCGCTGCCGAAGAGGCGGAGCGGCAGGGAGTGGAGCTGACCGTCTCGCTGACCCATTCGCGCGAGAACGCCGCCGCGGTCGTGATTGCGGCCTGAGCGGGGTTGAGGGCGCGGGGCCGCCCGCCCCCAGCGCCCGCGCGCCACACCACCGCCCGCCG
>CAVURI010000028.1:0-12061 GCA_963743845.1 uncultured Solirubrobacterales bacterium | reverse complement strand
CACGGCTAGGCTCAGGCGCGTGCCCGGGCCGCAGCCGACAGACTCAGGAGCCAACGCGTTCGCCGGCGCTGCCTTCACGCCGCTGCTCGACGCCGCTTCGATGCGCGCCGCGGACTCGTGGGCGATCGAGGAGCGGGGGATCCCTTCGCTCGATCTGATGGAGACGGCCGGGCGCGCCGTCGCCGATGCGGCTGCCGAGCTTGCCGGCTCGGGGTCGGTGCGGATCGTCTGCGGCAAGGGCAACAACGCCGGCGACGGCATCGTCGCCGCCCGCCATCTCGCCGAGCGCGGCTACGAGACCGAGGTCCTCCTGCTCTGGCCCGCGGACGAGCTCAGCCCGGACTCGGCCGCGAACCTCGAACGGCTCGACTCGCCCTGGCGCGTCGTCGAGCCGGACGGCCTCGCCGCCGCCGTCACGGGCTCGGCGGTGATCGTCGATGCGATCTTCGGGACCGGATTCTCGGGCGCGCCGCGCGCGCCTGCCGACGTCGCGATCACCGCGATCGAAGCGGCCGCCGCCGCGGGCTCGGCGATCGTCGCCTGCGACATCGCCTCCGGCGTCGACGCCGCCGACGGACGCGCCGAGGGCGCCGCGGTCGCGGCCGACGTCACCGTCACCTTCCACGCGCCGAAGGTCGGCCACCGGATCAATCCCGGCGCCGGTCGCACCGGTGAGCTCCGGGTGATCGACATCGGCATCCCCGACGGGGCGCCCGGCGAGCCTGCCGCCGGCGTGATCGAGCCGCCGATCCTCGAGCTGCTTCCGCACCGCGCCTCCGCCTCGAACAAGTTCAGCTCCGGCAACGTGCTCGTCGCCGGCGGCTCGCGCGGGCTGACCGGGGCCGTCTGCCTCGCCTCGCAGGCCGCGATCCGCGCCGGCGCCGGCTACGCGGGCGCCGCCGTCCCGGCCTCGCTGGAGCCGATCCTCGAGGCGAAGCTGACCGAGGTGATGACGATGGGCGTCGCCGAGGACGACGGGGCGCTGGCGCCGGCCGCCGCCGAGGCGATCCTCGGCCGCGCCGAGAGCGCCGACTGCGTCGTGCTCGGACCGGGAGCCGGCCGCGCCGAGGGCACGCGCGAGCTGATCCGCGCGCTCGCCGCCCGGATCGAGCAGCCGCTGCTGATCGACGCCGACGGCCTCAACGCGCTCGGCACCGATCTCGACCTCGCCTCCGTCGCAGGACCGGCCGCTGATCCTCACCCCGCACGCCGGTGAGCTCGGGCGCCTGCTCGGCCGCTCCTCGGCCGAGGTCGGCGACGCCCGGCTCGAGAGCGCCCGCAGCGCCGCCCGCGCCTGCGGCGGCATCGTCGTCCTCAAGGGCTCCGACACGATCGTCACCGACGGGGACCGGGTCGCGGTCAACGCGCTGTCCTCGCCCGGGCTGGCGACGGCCGGCACCGGCGACGTGCTCTCGGGCACGATCGGCGCCCTCGTCGCCCGTGGCGTCGCGCCGTTCGAGGCCTGCTGCGCCGCCGTGCTCGCCCACGCCCGCGCCGGCCGGGTCGCCGCCGAGCGGGTCGGCACCGACTCCGTGATCGCCACCGACGTGATCGAGGCGCTGCCCGCGGGGCTGCGCTCGTGAGGGCGGCGTGAGCGGCGCCTTCCAGCGGGCGACCGCCTGGGTCAACCTCGGGGCCGTCACCCGCAACTGCGAGCGCCTTCGCGAGGGCCTGGGGGAGGGGGTCGAGCTCTGCGCCGTCGTCAAGGCGAACGGCTACGGGCACGGGATCGTCGAGTGCGCCCGCGCCGCCGTCTCCGGCGGGGCCGGGATGCTGGCCGTGGCCGCGGCGAGCGAGGCCTTCGAGCTGCGCGAGTCGCTTGCCGACACGCCCGTCCTGACGATGGGCGCGCTCACCGACGCCGAGCTCGACGTCGCCCTCAGCGCCCGCTCGGAGCTGGGCGTCTGGCGCGAGGGCTTCCTCGAGACCGTCGCCGAGCGCGGCTCCGGCTTCGGGCTCCGGCCCCGGATCCACGTCAAGTACGACACCGGCATGGGCCGGCTCGGCGAGCGCGAGGCGGCCAACGTCGAGCGCCTGCTCGGGCTCGCGGCCGAGGATCCGCGGGTCGAGCTCGCCGGCCTCTGGACCCACTTCGCGACCGCCGACGAGCGCGACTCCGGCTTCTTCGACGAACAGCTCGATCGCTTCGTCGAGCTCGCCGATCGCGCCCGCGCGACCTACGGCGACGGCCTCCTGATCCACGCGGCGAACAGCGCCGCGACGCTGCGCGAGCCGCGCTCGCACTTCGACATGGTCCGCTGCGGGATCGCCGTCTACGGGCTCGATCCGTTCGGCGCCGACCCGCGGCCGCTCGGGCTCGAGCCGGTGATGGGGCTGAGCAGCTACGTCGCCGCGATCAAGCGCTTCGAGCCCGGCGACAGCGCCGGCTACGGCCGCACCTGGCGCGCCGACCGCGACACCTTCGTCGGCGTCGTCCCGATCGGCTACGGCGACGGCGTCCGCCGCGGGCTCAGCAACCGCCTCGAGGTCCTGATCGCGGGCGAGCGCTACCCGATCGTCGGCACGATCTCGATGGACAACCTGACCGTCGACCTCGGCCCCGAGCCCTCGGTCGGCCTCGGCGAGGAGGTCGTGCTGCTCGGCGTCTCCGGCGAGGACGAGGTCAAGGCCGAGGAGTGGGCCCGGCACCTCGAGACGATCAACTACGAGATCTCCTGCGGCGTCTCGCCGCGGGTGCCGAGGATCGTCCGCCGTTGAGCGCGCCACGGCTCGAGGACGCGCTCGCCGCGGCGCCGCTCGTCGCCCGGGCCCGCGAGGCGGCCGCCGATCTCGAGGTGCCGGTCTGGATCGTCGGCGGCGCCGTCCGCGACGCGCTGCTCGGGCGGCCGCTGACCGACATGGACCTCGCGACCCCGGGGCCGGCCTCGACCGTCGCCCATCACCTCTCGAAGGCGCTCGGCGGCAAGCTCTTCGAGCTCTCCGACGAGTTCGACACCTGGCGCGTGGTCGGGATCGGGGACGGGGGCGGGGACGAGGGCGCCGCCTTCTCGATCGACGTCGCCGCCCTCCGCGCCGACTCGATCGAGGCCGACCTGGCGTTGCGCGACTTCACCGTCAACGCGATCGCGGTGCCGCTCTCCTCAGCAGCCCCCGTCGAGGCGATCGACCCGACCGGCGGCATCGCCGACCTCGAGGCGCGGCGCCTGCGCGTCGTCTCGGCCCGATCCTTCGACGACGACCCGCTGCGGCTGATGCGCCTGGCGCGGATCGGGGCCGAGTTCGGGCTCGAGCCGGAGCCGGAGACGCTCGAGCTCGCCCGTGAGCTGGCGCAGCGTGCCGCCGAGCCCGCCGGCGAGCGCCGCTGGGCGGAGCTGCGCGGGATGCTGAGCGGCTCCGACCCGCTGCGGGCGCTGGAGCTGCTCGACGAGGCCGGGGTCACCGCCGTGGTCCTGCCGCCGCTCGCCGAGCTGCGCGGCGTCGGCCAGAGCGCCAACCACCACCTCGACGTCCACGACCACACGATCGAGGTCCTGCGCCGCTGGCTCGAGATCGAGCGCGACCTGCCCCGCTTCGCCGGCGACGTCGCCGACGAGGTCGCCGCCGCCCTGGCCGAGCCGCTCGCCGACGACCTCAGCCGCCGCGACGGGATCCGCTTCGCCGCGATCCTCCATGACATCGGCAAGCCCGCGACGCGGACCGAGCAGGACGGGTTCGTCGGCTTCCGCGGCCACGATGCGGTCGGCGCCGAGATGATCCGCGAGCTCTGCGCCGAGCTGCGGACCTCGCGGCGCTTCGCCGAGTACGAGGCCGCGATCGCGCGCGACCACCTGATCCTCGGCTTCATGACCCACGAGCGGCCGCTATCGCGCCGGCGGATCTGGGACTACCTGAGCCGGACCGGGCGCGAGGCCCTCGACACGACCCTGCTGACCGTCGCCGACCGGCTCTCGGCCCAGGGCTCGGGCGTCCCCGCGGCGGCGATCGACGCCCACCTCGACCTCGCCCGCGAGATGCTCGCCGAGATCGTCGTGATCGAGCGCGAGGGGCCGCCGGCACCGCTTCTGGACGGAACCGAGATCGTCGCCCTGCTCGGCGTCGAGGGCGAGGACGTCGGCAAGGCCGTGCGCGAGCTGCAGGCCGCCCAGTTCGCCGGCGAGGTCGCCGACCGCGACGCCGCCGAGAGCCACCTGCGCGCCTGGCACGAGCGGGCGCGGCAGCAGGGCTCGGTCGAATAGGCTGGCGCCGATGGCAGGCAACGGCGCCCAAGACGACTGCATCTTCTGCGCGATCGTGGCCGGAGACGCTCCGGCCCAGATCCTCGACTCCGACGAGCACACGATCTCGTTCATGGACATCAACCCGGCGACCCGCGGGCACGCCCTGGTGATCCCCCGCGAGCATCACGTCGACCTCCTCGACATCAGCCCCGAGAGCCTCGAGCAGTGCTCGACCGCCGCCAAGCGCCTCGCCGAGCAGATGCAGGAGACGCTGAAGCCCGACGGCTTCAACCTGATCAACGCCTGCGGCCCGCTCGCCTGGCAGACGGTCTTCCACTTCCACATCCACGTCGTCCCGCGCTACGCCGACGACCCCCTGAAGCTGCCGTGGATCCCCCGCGGCGCCGACCCCGAAGAGATCGCGCGCACCGCCGCCGTGATCCGAGGAGAGTGAGCTGCCCGTGAGTGATCCGATCCGCACCGAGCGCGACGGCGGCGTCTTCATCGCCACCCTCGACGACCCGCCCCTCAACCTCTTCCGCGAGCGCACCTTCGAGCAGATCGGCGAGATCCGCGACGAGGTCAACGCCTCCGACGCGCGCGCCTTCGTCTGGCGCGGCGCCGGCGGCAAGGTCTTCAGCGGCGGCGTCGACGTCGAGCACTTCAGCCGCATCCCCGACGGCGAGGCCGGCCGCAAGGTCGCCGGCGAGGGCGTCTACCAGCTCTCCGCCTTCGAGCGGATCGAGGTGCCGACCTTCGCCCTGGTCGAGGGCCTCTGCCTGACCGCCGCGTTCGAGGCGGCGCTCGCCTGCGACATGATCTTCGCCTCCGAGCGGGCCAAGTTCGGGCTCGTCGAGCGGGTCGTCGCGCTGACCCCGTTCGGCGGCGGCGTCCAGCGCATGGCCGAGCGCGCCGGCGCCGCCCGGGCGCGCGAGTTCGTCTACTCCGGCGACGTCTACGACGCCGCGACGATGCACGAGTGGGGGGTGGTCAACCGGCTCTACGCCCCCGACGAGATGCTCGAGAAGAGCATGGAGTTCGTCCACCACGTCGCCAACGGCCCGACCGAGGCGAACAAGGCGACGAAGCGGATCGTCCGCAAGGTCCTCGACGAGGGAGTCGAGGCCGCCGACGCCGCGACCGGCGAGATCGCCGGGCCCCTGTTCGACACCCAGGACCTCAAGAACGCGGTCCAGAGCTTCCTCACCGAGGGCCCCGGCAAGGCGACGTACGAGGGCCGCTGACCGGCACGTGTGCCGGTTTCGTGCGCTGAGTAGCTACCCTTCTCCGCCGCATGGCGAAAGAAGAGAAGATCGAAATGGAGGGCGAGGTCGTCGAGGCCCTGCCCAACACCATGTTCAAGGTGAAGCTCGACAACGACCACGAGGTCCTCGGGCACATCAGCGGCAAGATGCGCCGCCACTACATCCGCATCCTCCCGGGCGACCGGGTCAAGATCGAGCTCAGCCCCTACGACCTCGATCGCGGCCGGATCACCTACCGCTACAAGTAGCGGGACGTTCCAGGTTCGGGCCGCGGTGTGGCGCGTGGCCGTCCGAGGGCGGGGGACGAGGGTTCGGGCCGCTGATTTGCAGTGAGGGTGGGGAGATGGGGCGCCGTGGAGGGTGCCGGCCGTCGCGAACCGTGGGCGTGGCTGTGGGGGCGCTCGAGCCGGCAGTAACCCGCGTGACGTCCCGTCGTGGCGGATGTCCCGTGGCTTCCTTGCGCTCAGGCGCAGTAAGTCGCGTGACGTCCGTCCCTCGGCGAGGTGCCGAGCCTTTCTCCCGCGCCCCCGCGTCCGCGCCGGCCGATCAGGCCGGCGCGTGCGAACTCGGCCCTTTCACCGTCGAACTTCGACGCTGAAATGGGCCCACTTCGCCTGCCGGCGCCCCGCACCCTCAACCGCCACCAACTTCCACACCCCTCACTGCAACGCCCGCCTGCAGCCCGGCCTGAACCCTCGGCCGTCCCTCAGCTCCGGCCCCGACCCGCTCCTCAGTACGAGGTCCGCTGCATCCCTCGTAGCGCCCACGCGCCGAGCAGGGCGATCAGGCCGATCAGGGTGACGAAGCCGGGCCAGGTCTCGCCCCAGCTGAGGCCGCCGACGAAGCCCTGGCGGGTCGCGTCGACGACCTGGGTGACCGGGTTGTAGGTGGCGACGGTCTGCAGCCATCCGGTCAGCAGGTCGAGGGGGGCGTAGGCGGTCGTCATCAGGATCAGGGCGAGCATCCCGGCCTGCATCAGCGGCGCCGCGGACTGGGTCTTGAACTTGAGCGCGATCGCGCAGCCCCAGCAGGCGGCGGCGACGCCCATGCCCATCACCATCACGATCGCGAGGATGAGGCCGTCGATGCCCGGGAAGTGGGCGCCGATGATCATCGCGACGATGAACAGGAAGGTGCCCGGGATCAGGGCCCTGACCGCGGCCGAGGTGACCATCCCCGCGAGCAGCACCCAGCGTGGGGTGGGGGAGGCGAGGAAGCGGTCGAAGAGGCCGCTCTCGAGATCGCGGGCGAGGTTGACGCCGGTCGCGGCGCCCGTGAAGCCGGCGCCCTGCAGGAGGCTGACCGGGATCAGGAAGCTCGAGTAGCTGTTGGTGTCGAAGCCGGGCAGCAGCGTCAGGCTCCCGAACACCGCGGTCAGGCCGAGGAAGAAGACGGTCGGCGCGAGCACGCCCGGGACGGCGGCGCCGGGCACGCGGATCAGCTCGTTGCGGGAGCGGCGCACCATCGCGGCGATCGCCTCGAACTCCTGGCGCAGGGTCGTCATCAGCCGCCCGTCCTCAGCCTCGTCCGCATCGCCCGGGCCGAGAGCGTGAACCCGATCGCGTCCGATCAGGACGAGCCCCCCGAGCCCCTTCAGCATCTCGTCGGTCGTGAAGCTGGCGATCACCGGCTCGCGGACGGCGTTGACGATGAAGCTGGCCGGGTTGTACTCGGCGATCGTCCGGGCCGGCTCCTGCAGCAGGTCGTCGGGGAAGAAGGCCGTCGAGAGGAAGAGGATCACGAAGATCAGCGGGAACTGGCCCTGCACGACCGAGGCGCTGCCCGAGCGCAGCGCGATCGCCGCCGCCAGCGACCCGAACGCGACCGCCGAGGCGGTGACGAAGAGGATCATCACGATCGCCCCCGGCACGCCCTCCTCGACCCGGACGCCGAAGATGAAGCCGAGCACCAGGAACCAGATCGCCGGTGAAGAGCCCGAGCGCCGCGGTGCCGACGAGCCGGCCGAGCACGATCGCGAAGCGTGGGATCGGCGCGGTCAGCAGGCGGTCGATGAAGCCCATCTCGATGTCGACCGCGAGCGCGATCCCGCCCGTGTTGCCGGCGAGCAGCGTCGACTGCACCATCGCCCCGGCGAGCATGAAGGCGAGGAAGCTCTGCACCGGCGGGAAGCCGGGCAGGTCGACGGCGCGGCCGGCGCCGCCGGTCTGGATCGCCAGCAGCAGCGTCGGGAAGATCAGCAGCGGCGCCATCAGCTGCGGGCGCCTGAAGGTCTGCTTGACCGAGCGCCGACCGAGCGCGATCACGACCCGCCATGCGTGACGGTTGATCACGGCAGCGGCGCCTCGACCTCGTCCGCGTTCGGCGCCGGCCTTGTCCTCGTCGTCGGCGAGGTGCTCGCCGGTCTTCTCGACGAAGACGTCGTCGAGCGTCGGCTCGACCAGCTCCAGCGACTCGACCAGGATCCCGGCCTCGTCCAGAGCCCGGACGACGGGCGCGATCTGCGCGGCGCCGCGCTCGAGCTCGACGATCAGCGTGCCTGCCTTCGCCGGCAGCGGCTTGCCGAACTCCTCGAGCACGTGCTCGCAGTCCTGTCGGCGAGCCCTCGGCCAGGGTCACCTCCAGGCGCGGGTTGCCGACCTCGGCCTTGAGCGAGGTCGGCGTCCCCTCGGCCACGATCACCCCCTTGGCGATGATCGCGACCCGCTCGGCGAGCTGGTCGGCCTCCTCCAGGTACTGGGTCGTGAGGAAGACCGTCGTGCCCTCGTCGTTGAGCTTGCGGACCTCCTCCCAGATCGTCTTGCGGCTGACCGGGTCGAGGCCGGTCGTCGGCTCGTCGAGGAAGAGGACCCGGGGCTCGTGGACGAGCGCGGAGGCGAGGTCGAGCCGTCGCTGCATGCCGCCCGAGTAGGTGCCGACCCGGCGGTCGGCGGCGTCGGTCAGCCCGACGCGGTCGAGCAGCGCCTCCGAGCGCGGCGCCACCTGCTTCGCGGCAGGCCGTGCAGGGTCGCCTGGAGCTGGAGCAGCTCGCGGCCGGTCATCAGCGGGTCGAGCGCCGCCTCCTGGAGGGCGACCCCGATCGCGCGGCGCACGGCCGGCGGCGTCGTCGACGACGTCGTATCCGGCGACCCGGGCGCTGCCGCCGGTCGGGCGCAGCAGCGTCGTCAGCATCCGCACCGTGGTCGTCTTGCCGGCCCCGTTCGGGCCGAGGAAGGAGAAGATCTCGCCCTCGGCGACCTCGAGATCGACGCCGGCGACGGCGGTGACGCCGCCCTCGAAGCTCCGCTGCAGATTCCTCACCTCGATCGCGGCCATGGCGAAGCAGTGTATTCACGCCCCGGCAGGGCCCATGTGGCATCCCGCACACACCCGGGGCCAGTTTGGGCAATCCGCTGCGAGATCGGCCGTTTTGCGCATTCCGCGGCCCTGGCTCCTTAGACTTGCCGCAGCACCCGCGGCGCAACGTTCGCCGCTGACCCGTGTTCCGTCCCTTGATGCCCGATTCACCGACATCCAAAGCGACCCCGGCCCGCATCCTCGCGGCCGCCCTCGTGCTCGCGCTGACCGTCGTCGGCCTGATCCTCGTCAGCCCCTCCGGCGCCGCCAACCAGAGCGCCGAAGCTGCTCGGCGGCAGCGGTAAGACGCCGAAGCCGCTCTGCCCCAAGGACTGCCGCGGAACCGGATCGGTGACCGGCTTCCAGGTCATCGGCCAACGGCAAGAAGAGCATCTCCCGGATCCCGGACGACGGCCACATCGTCGCCTGGTCGGTCGAGCTCTCGAAGCCGGACAAGGGACAGATCGCAGGCTTCGGCGACCTCTTCGAGGACAAGAAGTTCGGCACCGAGCCCGTCGCCCGTCTCTCGATGCTCAAGAAGGCGAAGGGCAAGAAGAAGAGCCGTTACACGCTGGCCAAGCAGACGCCGACCGTGCCGATGCTCGAGCACTTCGGCTCGAAGCCGATCTTCGCGCTGAACAAGCCGCTCAAGGTCAAGAAGGGCCAGATCGCGGCCCTGACACTGCCGACCTGGGCGCCGCTGTTCACCGATACCTTGAACAACGGCTCCAACTCGTGGAAGGCGAGCCGCGCGCCCGGCGAGTGCGGCGCCGACACCGTCACGGATGCGAAGCCGCATATGCGCAAGGGCATCGACCCGCACGTACGGGTGCACCCTGACCGGCGAGCGCGTCGTCTACTGGGCCTACTTCGTGCCCGACAAGGGCAAGGGCGGCGGCGGAGGCGGCAAGAACTAGCCGCCCGCGGTCAGGCCTCTCGGCCTAGCCGCAGTTCTCGGGGTTCGCCTCGCACTCCGCCTCGAAGGCGGCCTCGGGCGAGCCGGGCTCCGGCGCGACGTCGTTCTTCTCGCTGTCCGGCTTCTCGGACGTGGTCGTCGACTCGGTGGTCGTCGTCGACTGGGTCGTTGTCGTCGTCGAGGACGTGGTCGAAGAGGTCGGACGTCGTCGAGGTCGTCGACGAAGAGGTGGTCGGCGCGCTGGTGCTCGTCGTCGCCTCGGTCGTCGACGAGGTCGTCGTCTCGTCGTCGCCGCAGGCAGCGACGCCGCCGGCGAGCAGCGTCAGGGCGGCGGCCGCAGCGAGTGCGCGGCGCCTCACGAGTCGCCGTTGGTGGCTTCCTGGCGCAGGCCGCAGTGCGGGCAGTCGCTCAGGTCGAGCCCGATCAGCTGATCGCAGCGCCGGCAGACCACGAGGTTCTCGGGGCTGCGCAGCAGGCTCGAGGGCGGAGGGGGCGAGGGGCAGGGCCCGGGTCACGGGCTTGAGCTCCTCGCCGGTCTCGCGATCGACGTAGACGCCGCCGGGCTCGGCCTCGACGAGCGCCTCGCGGCCGGAGGCCGGTGCGCGGAAGCGGTAGGTCTGACGTCTGCTCACGGGGCGGAACCTTATCCGGTGGAGCAGCGAACATGCAGCGATGCGCGTCCTCATCTTCCACGGCTACCTCCTGCGGGGGACCGGCAGCAACGTCTACAACGCCAAGCTGGCCCGCGCGCTGAGCCGGCTCGGCCACGACGTGCAGCTGCTCTGCCAGGACACCGAGGCGGCCGAGCTCGGCTGGATCGACGCGGTCGGGACCTGGGAGGGCGACGACTTCGCGGTCGCGCCGACCGGCGGCTCCAGCCCCGGCAGCGGCTCGATCACCGCCTACCGGCCGGAGATCGGCGGCCTGCTGCCCGTCTACGTGACTGGACCGCTACGAGGGCTTCGAGGTCAAGACCTTCGCCGACCTGACCGAGGCCGAGCTCGAGCGCTACATCGAGCTCAACGTCGCCGCCGTCCGCGCCGTCGCCGCCGGCGGGCTCGACGCCGCCCTCGCCAACCACCTCGTGATGGGGCCGGCGATCCTCGCCCGGGCCGGGCTGCACCTTCGCCGTCAAGGTCCACGGCAGCGCCCTCTCGTACACGGTCAAGCCCAACCCGCGGTTCCTGCCCGTTCGCGCGCGAGGGCATGGCGGCGGCCGCGGGCGTGCTCGTCGGCTCGCGCCACACCGCCGAGTCGCTGTGGGAGACGGTCGACGACCCGGCGCTGCCGGCGAAGACCCGGCTCGGCCCGCCCGGCGTCGACGTCGAGGAGTTCGCGCGCGAGCCCGGCGACCGACCCGGTGGCGACGATCCGCGCCCTCGCCGCCGGCCTGCGCGAGGCGGCCGCTGAGCCCGCGCGGCCGACGAGGCGCGAGGCGAGGCCGAGGCCGACTCCTTCGACCGCGACGAGGACGAGGCCGCGGCGGCGCTCGAGCACTTCGCCGGCGGGCCGGCCGACGCGCCCCGGGTGATCTTCGTCGGCAAGCTGATCGTCTCCAAGGGCGTGCGACCTGCTGCTCGCCGCCTGGCCGCTCGTCCTCGCCGCCAACCCGGACGCGCGCCTGCTGATGGTCGGCTTCGGCGCCTACCGCGCCGGCGCTCGAGCGCCTGCTCGCCGCGCTCGCCGCCGGCGACCTCGACGAGGCCCGGGCGATCGCCGCCGCGGGCTGGGCGCTCGAGGGCGGGGAGGAGCGGCCGCTCTCGATCCTCGGCGCCTTCCTCGCCGACCCGCCCGAGGGCTGGGCCGAGGCCTGCGCGCGCCGCTCGCCGGCAGCGTCGCCTTCGCCGGCCGGCTCGAGCACGCCGAGGTCGGCCGGCTGCTGCCGGCCGCCGAGGCGATGGTCGTGCCGAGCACCTTCCCCGAGGCGTTCGGGATGGTCGCCGCCGAGGCCGCCGCCTGCGGCGCCCTGCCCGTCTGCGCCGATCACTCGGGCCTGGCCGAGGTCGCGGAGGCGCTCGACGACGACCTGCCCGCCGCCGCCCGCGGCCTCGCCGCCTTCCCGCTCGGGCCCGGCGCGGTCGAGGGAATCGCCTCGCGGCTCAACGGCTGGCTCGCGCTCGAGCCGCCGAGCGGGCCGAGGCACGGGCCGCGCTGGCCGCCACCGTCGCGCGCCTGTGGAGCTGGGAGAAGGTCGCCGAGGGCGTCGCTCGCGGCGTCCGCAGGACGGCTCGATCAGCTCCCGGACGTGCCCTCCGATCTGCCGCTCAAAAGAGCCGATTCGCACTAGCTGGAGGCTGGCTCCGCGCGCCGCCGCGCCATCAATAGAATGCCTGCCGTCGCATGAAGGACATGACCCCCGGCACCTTCCTCCGCCTCACGGCGATCACCATCGTTTCGACGATCATCTT
>CAVURI010000027.1:0-20478 GCA_963743845.1 uncultured Solirubrobacterales bacterium | reverse complement strand
CCGAGGATCAGCAGCATCACCCCGCGCGATACGCCCCTGGCACTGCGGCGGCGGCTGCGACGACCCCGTGCGCGCCGCGGCGGCGGACGGCGGGCTCCCCGCGGCGGCGGGCGACGCCCGCTGCGGCCGCTGCCACCCCGGGGCGGGGAACTGCCTCGTTTCGTGGTCGAGCCGGCCACCGGCCCAAGATAGCGAGGGCCCTCCCCTGCAAATGAAGCCGAGCGGCCCCGCTCAGCCCCTGGCGCGCGGCCGCGAGCTGCGGGATAGAGCCTCCGCAGCTCCGCCTCGAGCTCGTCGATGTGGCCGTTGTTGTGGACGACGAAGGTCGCGAGCGCCGCCTTCTCGTGCTGGGGCAGCTGGCGCGAGTGGCGGCCCTCGAGCTGCACGGTCCCGCGCGCCGAGGCGCGGTCGGTGCGGACCTCGTCGTCGGCGATCACGGCGATCGTCGCGTCGAAGATCTCGTGCATCCGCCCCTCGAACAGGAGCGGGACCTCGACCACGGCGACCGCGAGCCCGGGCTCGAGCCCGTCCTTCCACTCCGCGACGCGGGCGCCGACGCGCGGGTGCAGGACCGACTCGAGCCAGGTCAGCTCGTCGGGGTCCTCGAAGACGATGCCGGCGATCCGGCCCCGGTCGAGGTGTCCGTCCTCGTGGGTGACCCGCTCGCCCCAGCGCTCGACCAGCAGCGCCGCGACCTCATCGGAGGCGAGCAGCTCGTGGACGACGGCGTCGGTGGAGAGGGTCTCGGCGCCGAGCTCGCCGAGCAGCCTCAGCGTCTCGGACTTGCCCGCAGCGATGCCGCCGGTCAGCCCGATCAGTGCCGGGCCTGATCCCTTGGCGGAGGCGCTCACGGCGTCCCCGCGGGTCAGGCGTTTTCGGAGTCGTCCTCGGCCGGGGTCTCCGAGAAGACCTCGTCCGAGAGCCCGAGCTCGGGTACTTCCGGCTCGGGAGCGGGCTCCTCGGCGGGAGCCTCGGTTGCCTCAGGCGCGACGGGCTCCTCGGCGGGAGCCTCCTCGACCGGAGCCTCCTCGACGGAGCCTCCGGCGCCGCGGCCTCGGGCGCCTGCTCGGCCGGCTCCTCGTAGGCGGGGGCCTCGACGGCCTCCTCGACCTGCGGGGCGGCGGCGGCCTGGGCGCGAGCGAACGCGTCCTGGAGCGGCATGCCGCCCTCGCCGACGCGCTTGATCGAAAGGCTGATGCGGCGGCGCTCCTCGTCGATCTCGAGGATCTTGACGCGGACCTCTTCGCCGGGGTTGACGACCTCGGCCGGGGTCTCGACGTGGTGCTCGGCGAGCTCGGAGATGTGGACGAGGCCCTCGACGCCGGGAACGATCTCGACGAAGGCGCCGAAGGCGACGACCTTGGTGACCTTGCCCGAGAGCGAGGAGCCGGGGCCGTAGGAGTTGAGCACCGTCTGCCACGGGTCCTCCTGCGTCTGCTTGAGGCCGAGCGAGATGCGCTGGCGGTCGCGGTCGATGTCGAGGACCTTGACCTTGACCGTCTCGCCGATCGAGAGGACCTCGGAAGGATGGTTGACGTGGCTCCAGCTGATCTCGGAGATGTGGATCAGGCCGTCGATGCCCTCGAGGTCGACGAAGGCGCCGAAGTCGACGATGTTGGAGATCTGGCCCTCGACGACCTGGCCGGGCTGCAGGCGTCCGAGGATCTGCTCGCGCTGCTCCTTGCGCTCGTCCTCGAGGATCGCGCGGCGGGAGAGGACGACGTTGTTGCGGGACCGGTTGAGCTCGATCACCTTGCACTCGAGCGGCTGGCCCATGAACTCGTCGAGGTTGTGGACGCGGCGGATGTCGACGAGCGAGGCGGGCAGGAAGCCGCGGATCCCGAGGTCGAGGATGAGGCCGCCCTTGACGACCTCGATCACGGTGCCCTCGACGACCTCGCCGGACTCGGCGGCGGCCTCGATCTTGCGCCAGGCCTTCTCGAAGCGGGCGCGCTTCTTGGAGAGGATCAGGCGACCCTCGGCGTCCTCCTTGGTGAGGACGAGCGCGTCGACCTGCTCGCCGAGGCTGACCTCGTCGGCGGGATCGACGGAGCGGCGGATCGAAAGCTCGTGTGAGGGAATGACGCCCTCGGACTTCCAGCCGATGTCGACGAGGACCTCGTCCTTGTCGATCCGGACGACCTCGCCGGTGACGACCTGGCCCTCTTCGAAGTGGGTGATCGTCGCGTCGTAGTTGGGGAAGATCTCGCCGTTCAGCTCCAGCAACAGACCATCGGACCCCTCGACGGGGGTCGCACCTTCGGGCGCCAGCACGGCGCCGCCTGCTGTCTCGACAGCGGACAAGGGCGGGAATGATAGGGAAAGCCGCAAACGGGGGAGCCCCGACGTGCGAACGGCCTCCAAAGGCGCCGTTCCGTCACTAGACTGCCGACCCCGAATGCCCGTCAGGAAGACCAAGCGAGGCGCCGAACGGACCCCTCTGGAGGGTGACTGGGACGTCCTCGTCTGCGGCGCCAGCTTCGCCGGCCTGACGATCGCGCGCGAGCTCGCCGGCTCCGGCGCCCGGGTCCTCGTCCTCGACCGTTACGAGATCGGCGAGCGCCAGACCTCGGCCTGCGGCGCCCCGACCGAGTGGCTCGAGAACCTCGGTCTCGCCGGCTCGATCCGCCAGACCTTCACCGAGCTCGACTTCCACACTCCATATACGGACACGGTCATGCGCCTGCCGTGGTCGTTCTCGGTCTTCGACTACCCCGAGCTCTGCCGCCTGCTCTGGGAGCAGGCGGGCGAGGCCGAGTTCGAGACGGCGAAGATCGTCGGCCTCGCCGGCGAGCGCCCGGCGCCCGGCGCCGCGATCGACCCGGGCCACGTCTTCGAGGTCGAGACCGACCGCGGCATCGTCTCGGCTCCGCTGGTCGTCGACTGCCTGGGTTGGCGCCGGGTGCTCGGCGCCGAGGGCTACCAGCCGCCCGACGGGCCGCTCTCGCGCGGGCTCGAGGTCCATCCCGGCGGCAGCAACGACCGCATGGAGCTCTGGATCGAGCGCGGCGTCGTCCCCGCCGGCTATGGCTGGAGCTTCCCCGCCGGCGACGAGCTGCGGGTCGGCGTCGGCTCGTTCGACCCGAAGTTCCACGTCAAGCAGCCGACCGTCGAGCTGACCGAGCGCCTCGGCCTGCCCCCGGAGGGCTACCAGGGCAACTGGATCCCGCACCGGCTCCGGGAGGCGACCGAGGGCGGCATCTTCTTCTGCGGCGACTCCGCCGGCCACTGCCTGCCGCTGACGGCCGAGGGAATCCGCACGGCGTTCTACTTCTCGCTCGCCGCCGGACGCGAGATCCGCGCCGTCGTCGAGGGCCGGTCGGACCGCGACGCGGCGCTCCGCTCCTACGCCGCCTTCAACGCGCGCCATCGCTGGCACTTCGAGTGGATGCTGCGCGTCCAGAAGCTGATCCCCCGGGTGCCGCCGCGGCTGCTGGCGCCGGCGCTGCGCGGACTCAGCACCGACGCCTTCGTCAGGTGGTCGTTCAACCACTACCTGAACATCGCGCCGCCCTCCTTCGCGCTCGGCCAGGAGGCCCCGGCCGACCCGCGTCAGCCGGTCGCCGCCTGATCCGGCGGCGACGCCGCAACCCGGCCCTACCTGATGATCAGCCAGGCGCCGGTCCAGAGCAGGACGACCCCGGCGATCCGTCCCGGGGTGATCGGCGCCTGTTCGAGCCCGAGGAAGCCGACCCGGTCGAGCAGGACGGCGGCGCTGAGCTGCCCGGCGATCGTTGCCGCGGCGACGCCCCCGGCCCCGATCTCGCGAACGGCGAAGATCGCCATCGTCACGTAGGCGGCGCCGAGAAGCCCGCCCAGCAGGTAGACGGGTCCGGCGTCGAAGGTCGCGCGCAGCCCGTCCGCCTGACCGGCGACCAGCACGATCCCGGTCAGGACCACCGTCCCGACGGCGAAGGAGATCAGCGCGGCGGCGAGCGAGCCGGTCTCGCGGCCGAGCCCCGAGTTGACGACGGGCTGCATCGCGATCAAGCCGCCGACGGCGGCCGTCAACAGCACTGCCAGGCTCCGGTCCATCGGCGTGATCGTAGAGACGCCGTCCCGGCCCGATCGCAGTTCCATGTGGGCGGCGGCCGGCTTTCCGGTCCCGCGTGATCTTTCGATCGGGGCCGGGTTGAGGATCTGAAGGCCTCGGGGGTTTCTACGCTTCAACGGGCGACCCCGCCGTTCGATAATTGGAGAGGTGAAGGAATTGCCGACGTTGCCGAGGGTCCGCCCGGTCGCGCGCCGCGCGCTTGCCGCACAGAGCGACGAGCGGCTGGTGAAGCTGCTCCGCGAGGGCCACGATGCCGCATTCGACGAGATCGTCGGCCGCTACCAGGCTCCCCTGGTCTCGTTCGCCGCCGCCTTCATCCCCTACCACCGGGCCGAGGATGTCGTCCAGGCCTCGCTGCTGAAAGCGCACAAGGCGCTGCTCGCCGACGACCGCGAAGTCGCCCTGCGCGCCTGGTTGTTCACGATCGTCCGCAACGGCGCCCTCAACGCGATCCGCGACGAGCCCGACTGGCAGGAGCTCGACCCCACCTACGACGGCGTTCCGCAACCGCCGGCGATCGCCGAGCAGAACGAGGAGCTGCAGCGGCTCGTCGTCGCGATCTGCGCGCTGCCCGAGGCCCAGCGCCGCGCGCTCGTCGGCCGCGAGCTCGAGGGTGAGGGCCACGCCGAGCTGGCGACCGAGCTCGGCACGACCGCGACGGCCGTCCGCGGTCTGATCTTCCGGGCCCGCACCGCGCTGCGCGACTCGCTCGGCGCGCTGATCCCGCTGCCGGTCATCCGCATGCTTCTCAGCCAGGGGTCCGCTGCGGGGGCGGGCGCCGGTGCCGGCGCAGGGGCTGGAGCGGGTCTCGGGCTCGGCGCCGTCGGCCTCGGCGGCGGCGCCAAGCTCGCTGCGACGATCTCGGCGGCGGCCCTGATCGTCGGCGGCGGCATCGCGCTGGAGAAGAGGGCCGGCAACCGCGACAGCGGCGGCCCCGAGGTCGCGAAGGCAGCCGTCAACGGAGTCCGGGAGCGGATCCGCGAGCGCCACCGACCGGACGGCCGCTCTCCGGGTCCGATCCGGTGGAGACGTCCTCGAGCGGCGGCGACGGGAGCGCCGAGCCCGGCTCGAAGGGCGATCGGCGGCTCCGGCGACGCGCGGTCCGGCGACTCCGGGAGCTCCGGCCCGGGCTCGGGCGGCTCCGGATCAGGATCCGGCTCCGGCGACGACTCAGGGCCCGGCGGCCACCAGTCCGGCCACGAGCCCGGCGACGACGACTCCTCCGGCCCGGGCCCCGGGCCGATGCCGGAGACCGACGACGGCGGCGGCCACTCCGGCCCCGGCGGCGGCAGGCGACGACGACTTCGACGACGGCGATCACTCCGGCTCCGGCTCCGGCTCGCGGCGGCGAGATCCCGGAGCCCGAGGACGACTTCGAAGACGGACCATTCCGGCTCCGGCGGGGGCGGCGACATCCCCGAGCCCGACGACAGCTCGACGACGACGTCGAGGACGACCACTCGGGCCCCGGCGGCGGGAGACGAGCCGGACGACGACTGAGCCTCTCCCGTCGCGCGTGATCTTCGCGCCGCCGACGGGTTGAAGACAGGACAACGCAAGCATGCGCGGCATCGATTCCTCGTTGGGGGGTTCAGCCGGCGCCGATCAAGGAGAAACGATGAGGAAGATCACGACGTTCGCGGCCATGGCGGTAATCGCCCTGCTCGCGCTCGCCGTCGCCGGACCGGCGGCCGCGAAGGATCGCAACCACGACAACATTCCCGACAAGTGGGAGAAGAAGCACAACCTCTCGCTGAAGAAGAACCAGGCCCGCAAGGACCAGGACCGGGACGGCTCCAAGAACAAGTCCGAGTACAAGGCCCGGACCGACCCGCGTGACGACGACACCGACGACGACGGCGTCGAGGACGGCGACGAGAACTCCGGCACGATCGAGAGCTTCGACCCGGCGACGGGCACGCTCGTGATCAACCTGGCCGGTGGCGACACCGTCGAGGGCACGGTCGACGAGGACACGGAGATCGAGTGCGGCTGCCGCGGCGACAGCGGCGAGGACTCCGATCAGGGCGAGGACATCGACGACGACAGGATCGTCCCCCGCGACGATCCCGACGGCTCCGATGACGGCGACGACGAGGACGTCGACGACGACAACTCGGGCCCCGGCGGCGGTGACGAGGACGAGGGTGACGACGACCACTCCGGCCCCGGCCACGACGGCAGCGAGGGAAGCCCGTGCACCGTCGACGATCTCCTCCCCGGCACGGCGGTCCACGAGGCCGAGCTGAAGACCACGGCCGACGGCCTCGTCTTCACCGAGATCGAGCTCGTCTCCGACGACCCGGAGACCGACGACGACGATGACGACGACAGCGACGACAGCACCGACGACGACGGCACCCCCGACCAGGGGCCCGGCGACAACTGATCCATCCCCCACGGATCGGACCGGAACGGGCGCCCCACGGGGCGCCCGTTCTGGTTGAGGGGCAGCGATCAGTCCCCTATAGGGATGCAAATCATGCAGTTGCGTCTCGCGAGCTCTCGGAAACCCAGCCGAAACCGTCACAGAACCCGCGCCGCATGTGACGAATGAACCTTCGGCCCCCTAAGGCGTTCTCTGACCAAGCATGAGCGTGCCGGCGAGCGGGCGCGGTGTGGCGGAGCCACATAAGCCCCGAGTCGGTGCGCTCAGGCGCAGCGTCGAGGACGCCGCCCGCCGCTACTTGGCGGTGAGCCAGTCGGGGCCTATGCCGGCCTCGACTGCGAGCGGCGGGTCGAGGTCGTAGGCGGCGATCATCTCGCGGCAGGCGAGCTCGCCGACGGCCTCGGCCTCGGCCTCGGGGCCCTCGAACAGCAGCTCGTCGTGGATCTGCAGGACGAGGCGCGACTCGAGCCCCGCCTCCTCGATCGCCGCATGGGCGCGGATCATCGCCAGCTTGATGATGTCGGCGGCCGTCCCCTGGATCACGGTGTTGACGGCGAGCCGCTCGCCCAGCATCCGCGTCTGGCGGTTGCGCGAGCGCAGCTCCGGGATCAGGCGGCGGCGTCCCATCAGGGTCGTCACCTGCCCGGAGTCGGTGGCCGACTCGATCGTCTCGTCGATGAAGCGCTTGACGCCCTCGAAGCGCTCGAAGTAGCGGTCGATGTACTCGGCCGCCTCCTTGACGTCGATGTTGAGGCGGTCGGCGAGTCCGAAGGCGCTGAGCCCGTAGGCGATCCCGTAGTTGACCATCTTCGCCTTCGAGCGGTCCTGGGCCGAGATCGCGTCGGGATCGGCGCCGATGATGCCCGCGGCGGTCGCCGAGTGGACGTCCTCGCCCGAGGCGAAGATCTCGCGCAGCGTCTCGTCGCCGGCGACGTGCGCGAGCACCCGCAGCTCGACCTGGTTGTAGTCGCAGGAGACGAGCGACTTGCCCGGCTCGGCGACGAAGCAGCCCCGGATCGGGCGACCGAGCTCGGAGCGGATCGGGATGTTCTGCAGGTTCGGGTTCGTGCTCGAGAGGCGCCCGGTCGCGGCGCGGACCTGGCTGAAGGTGGTGTGGATGCGACCGGTCTGCGGGTCGATCAGCGGCGGCAGCGAGTCGAGGTAGGTGTTCTTGAGCTTCGTCACCTCGCGCCAGCGCTCGACCTTGGCGACGATCGGGTGCTCGTCGCGGATCTGCGAGAGGACGCGGGCGTCGGTCGAGAAGCCCGTCTTGCCGCGGCGCTTGCGGGTCAGGCCGAGCTCGGTGAAGAAGACCTCGCCGAGCTGCTGGGGCGAGCCGATCGTGAACTCGTGGCCGGCGAGCTCCCAGATCTCCTCCTGCAGGCTGCTCGGCCTGGCCGGCGAGGGAGTCGGAGATCGCCGCGAGCCGCTCCTTGTCCAGCTTCAGGCCCTGGCCCTCCATCGCCGCCAGCACCTCGATCAGCGGCATCTCGACCTCGTCGAGCAGGCGCTGGAGGCCGAGCGCCTCGATCTTCGGGCGCTGCTTCGCCGCCAGCTCGGCCGCGAGCCGCGCCTGCTCGGCGGGGTCGGGTCCCCCCTCCTCCCCGTCGAGCGTCAGCTGCCCGTCGTCGGCCCCGGTCGCCTCGCCGCCCGCGACCGAGATCCCCTCGTCGGCGGCGAGCTCGGCGAGCTCGTAGGTGCGCCGGGCGGGGTCGATCAGGTAGGCGGCGACCATCGTGTCGTGGCTGAGCCGCAGCGACGCCTGCGGCGCCACGGCCATCAGCCCGCGCGGCCCTCCCCCGCCGAGCGACTTGGCGTCGTGGGCGACGATCGGCCGCGAGCCGAGCGCGCGAGGCGAGCTCGAGCGGGTCGGGGATCTCGCCGGAGATCAGGCGCTCGCCGTCCCAGCCGGCCCAGCGGCCGCCGAGGTAGGCGATCGCGACCTCGGCGTCGGCGAGGTCGGAGGGCGTGCCCGGCTCCGACTCGACCTCGAGCCGGGTGTCGACGGAGCGCTCCGGGACCGCCTCGTCCCAGTCCTCCTCGAGCCGCTGGATCACCTGTCGCATCTCGAACTCGGCGGCGAAGTCGTGCAGGCGGCTGCGGTCCGGCTTCCCCTCCATCACCTCGGAGAGGTCGATGCCCGTATCGACGTCGAAGTGCATCGTCGCCAGCTGCTTCGAGACGCGGGCGTCGTCGGCGTGCTCGGTCAGGTTCTCCTTGCGCTTCTTGCCGGAGATCTTGTCGACGCTCGCGAGCACGGTCTCGAGGTCGCCGAACTCCTGCAGGAGCTGGGCGGCGGTCTTGTCGCCGATCCCGGGGACGCCGGGGATGTTGTCGGAGGTGTCGCCCTTGAGGCCGATCAGGTCGGTGACCAGCTCCGGCGGCACGCCGTAGCGCTCGATCACGCCCTCGCGGTCGTAGACCTTGGTGTCGGTGACGCCGCGGCCGGTGCTCATCACCCGGACCCCGTCGCCGACCAGCTGGTAGGCGTCGCGGTCGCCGGTCAGGACCATCACCGGGATCTCCCGCTCGCGCGCCTGCCGGGTCATCGTCGCGATCACGTCGTCGGCCTCGTAGCCCTCGACCCGCACGTTCGCGAACCCGAACGCCTCCGCCAGCGGCATCAGGTGCGGCCACTGCTCCTTGAGCAGGTCGGGGCGCGACTTGCGCTGCGCCTTGTAGGGCGCGTAGGTCTTCTCGCGGCCGGACCAGCCCGCGTCCCAGGCGACGACGACCGCGCGCGGCTTGAAGTCGGTCAGCAGCTTGACCATCATCGAGGCGAGTCCGTAGATCGCGTTCGTCGGCCGCCCGTCGGAGGTCGCCATCGACTCCGGCAGGGCGAAGAAGGCGCGGTAGGCGAGGCTGTTGCCGTCGATCAGGAAGAGCTCGCCGCTGCCGTCCGGGCCCTCGCCGCCGCCGTCGCTGCTCTGCTTCGCATCCGCCATCGGCGCCGCATCATAGGCGTGGCTACCGCGGGTACCCAGATGGCTACCAGTCGGGCGAGCCCGCGGCCTGCGACACCTTCTCCGCCGACTCGATCTGATCGGGCGGCGCCCCGGACGGCGCGGCACGGCGCCGGGGCCGGACTATGATCCCGCCCGCTTCATGGCATCGGTCAGCGCACAGTTCTCGGTCACCGTCCGCGTCGAGCTCGACGCGCGCAACGAGCCGCTCGGCAAGATCACGGCCGCGATCGCCGAGTCCGGCGGCGCGCTGCAGAGCGTCGACCTCGTCCCCGGCGCCGGCGCCGAGGGCAAGCGAGTGCGCGAGTTCACGATCGACGCCCGCGACCCCGAGCACTGGGAGCAGATCCTGCGGGCGATCGGGGGCACCCGCGGCGCCAAGGTCCTCGAGTACACGGACCGCACCTTCGCGATGCACCGCGGCGGCAAGATCGAGCAGTCGAACAAGTACCCGCTGAAGACCCGCGACGACCTCTCGATGGCCTACACCCCGGGCGTCGCCCGGGTCTGCACCGAGATCGCCCAGAACCGCGCCAAGGCCTTCGAGTTCACGATCAAGAAGAACACCGTCGCCGTCGTCTCCGACGGCAGCGCCGTGCTCGGCCTCGGCGACATCGGCCCCGAGGCGGCGATGCCGGTGATGGAGGGCAAGGCGATGCTGTTCAAGGAGTTCGCCGACGTCGATGCCTTCCCGATCTGCCTCTCGACCAACGACCCCGAGCAGATCATCCAGACCGTGAAGCTGATCGCCCCGACCTTCGGCGGCATCAACCTCGAGGACATCTCGGCGCCGCGCTGCTTCGAGATCGAGGACCGGCTGCGGGCCGAGCTCGACATCCCCGTCTTCCACGACGACCAGCACGGCACCGCCGTCGTGATGATGGCGGCGCTGTTCAACTCGATGAAGATCGTCGGCAAGCGGCTCGAGGACCTGACCGTGGTGATCGTCGGCCTCGGCGCCGCCGGCATCGCCTGCACGAAGATGCTGCAGGCGGGCGGCGTCACCAACATCATCGGCTGCGACCGCCAGGGCGCCGTCTCGACCGAGCGCTCCGACTACGCCAGCGGCGGCATGACCCCGATCAAGAAGTGGTTCGCCGAGGTCTCCAACCCGGAGAAGCGCAGCGGCGGGCCGAACGAGGTGCTCGAGGGCGCCGACCTCTTCATCGGCCTCTCCGGCCCGGGCCTGGTCGAGGCGAAGTCGCTGGGGGCGATGGCCAAGGACGCGATCGTCTTCGCGATGGCCAACCCGACGCCCGAGGTGATGCCCGAGGACGCCGAGCCCTACGTGCGGATCATGGCGACGGGCCGCTCCGACTACCCGAACCAGATCAACAACGTGCTCGCCTTCCCCGGCATCTTCCGCGGCGCCCTCGACGCCGGCGCCCCGCGGATCACCGAGGAGATGAAGCTGGCCGCCGCGCAGGGCATCGCCGCCGTCGTCACCGAGGACGACCTGAACGAGGACTACATCATCCCCAGCGTCTTCAACCGCGACGTCGCACCGGCCGTCGCCGCGGCCGTCGTCGAGGAGGCGAAGAGCGCCGGCCTCGCCCGCGTCTCCGACGAGACCGGCACCTTCCAGACCGTCGCTAGACGGCGCGGTCTCCCGCAGCCGCTGCGGTCCGGAGAGCCCACCGCTAGGGTTCCGCGCCCAGGGGGCATCTCGAACTTCAAGGAGACTGCATGCGGGTTCTGGTCACGGGGGCAAGCGGAACGATCGGTCGGGCTCTGTGCGACGCGCTGCTCGCTCGCGGCGACGAGGTCCACGGCCTCTCGCGCGCGCCGGAGAAGGCGCGGCCCCACAACCCGAAGGTGACCTGGTTCCCCTGGAACCCGGCGCTCGAGCGGCCGCCCTCGGAGGCGCTCGACGGCGTCGACGGGGTGATCAACCTCGTCGGCGAGCCGATCAACCAGCGCTGGACCGACGAGGCGAAGAAGCGGATCCTGGTCTCGCGCGAGACCGCGACGCACAACCTCGTCGCGGCGATGCTCGCCGCCGACCCGCGGCCGAAGGTGCTCGTCGCGCAGTCGGCCGTCGGCTACTACGGCGATCGCGGCGAGGCGATCGTCGACGAGGAGACCGGGCCCGGCGACAGCTTCGACGCCAAGGTCGTGATCGCCTGGGAGGCGGCCTCGCGCGAGATCGAGGGCCACGGCGTGCGGCTGGCGATCATGCGCACCGGCCTCGTCCTCGACAAGGACTCCGGACTGCTCGAGGAGCTCCTGCTCCCGTTCCGGCTCGGAGTCGGCGGCCCGGTCGCCGGCGGCCGCAACTACATGCCCTGGATCAGCCTCGACGACGAGGTCGGCCTGCTGCTGTGGGCGCTCGACAACCCGGCGGCGAGCGGCGTCTACAACGCCACCGCGCCGGAGCCGGTCACGAACAAGGTCTTCTCGAAGGCGCTCGGCAAGGCGCTGGGACGGCCGGCGATCATGCCGGTCCCGAAGTTCGCCGTGAAGCTGCGGCTCGGCGGCGAGCTCGGCGAGGTCGCGACCGGCGGCCAGCGGGCGCTGCCGCGCCGGGCGCTGGACGGCGGCTACGTCTTCGAGCACCCGGACATCGAGTCGGGGCTCGCCGCGGCGCTCGCCTAGCCCGCCTCGGCGAAGTCGGCGGCGCCGTCGGGACCGATCGAGTAGGTGCCGAGCTCCGATTCGCGGTCCTGCGTGGCGAGGAAGGCCGCGACGACGTCGGAGCGGCTGAGCGGATCCCCGGCCCGGTCGATCGCGTCGAGCACCGCCGCCATCGCCTCGTAGCCGTAGGCGTAGGAGTCGCCGCGCCGCGGCTCGTCGTCCAGCCACAGCGCCGCCAGCGTCCGCTCGCCGGTCGCCTGCACGTCGGTGGGAACGTCGTTGCCGCCGGCCTCGGCGAGCAGCTCCCGGCTGACGGGCCCGGGAGCGACCTGCAGCAGGCCGGCCTCGTTGGTGACCGGGGCCGAGAACAGGGTCGCCTCTCCGGGCTCGCCGATGTAGGCGATCGAGCGCGAGTCCTGGGTCGCGGTCCGGGCCCCGGAGGCGACGGCGGCCTGGAGCCATCCGGCCGACCCCGCCTCCGGCGAACCCGGCTCTGCGATCCCGCCCGGCCCGGGAACGGCGACGATCTCGACCGGAGCGCCGCCGGCCTCGCCGCCGCCGTCCTCGAGCGCCTGCTGGGCGCCGTCGATCAGGTCGGTGCCACCGGCGGCGGTGCCGACGTAGACCGTCAGCTCGGTTCCCTCCTGCACGGTCGACCCGCAGGCAGCGAGGCCGAGGGCGGCCAGCGCGAGCAGGACGAGAGGGAGAAACCGGGACGGCGACATCGCTACATCGATTATCACCGGTGCCCGCCTCCCTCTCGCTAGTGTGCGGCGCGCGTGCGAATCGGAGTGCTCACAGCCGGAGGAGACTGCCCGGGGCTGAACGCGGTCCTGCGGGCGGTCGCCCGCTCCTCGATCATGAACGGCGACGAGGCGATCGGGATCATGCGCGGCTTCCAGGGCCTCGCCGAGCGCGACTACATGAGCCTCGACCTCCACGCCGTCGCCGGCATCCTCCCGCTCGGTGGCACGATCCTGCGGACCTCGAGCTTCGAGCCGGTCCGCGAGGGGGCGATCGGCAAGCTGCAGACGGCGATCGCCGAGGACGGCCTCGAGGCGGTGATCGCGGTCGGCGGCGAGCACACGATGTGGATGGCCCGCGAGCTGCACGAGCAGCACGGGATGCCGATCGTCGGGGTGCCGAAGACGATCGACAACGACGTCGTCGGCACCGACTACACGTTCGGCTTCGACACGGCCCTGCACGTGGTCAGCGAAGCGATCGACCGCCTCCACACCACCGCCCAGTCCCACTACCGCGTGATGGTGGTCGAGGTGATGGGCCGCAACGTCGGCTGGATCGCCCTGCACGGCGGCATCGCGGGCGGCGCCGACGGAATCATCATCCCCGAGGTCGAGACGTCGAGCGCCGAGATCGCCGACGGGATCAAGCACCGCTACGAGCGCGGCAAGGACTTCTCGATCATCGTCGTCGCCGAGGGCGCCCGGATCGCCTTCGAGGGCCACGAGACCGCCCAGATCACCGCCTCGGAGAAGACCGACATGTACGGCTACGCGCGGCTCGGCGGCGTCGGCCCGGCGCTGGCCGAGGAGCTCGAGCGGCTCAGCGGCTACGAGGCCCGGGCGGTCGTGCTCGGCCACATCCAGCGCGGCGGCACGCCGACCGCCCGCGATCGGGTGCTGGCAACCCGCTACGGCGCCAAGGCCTACGACATGGTCAAGGCGGGCGAGTTCGGCCGGATGGCGGCGCTGCGCGGCACCGAGGTCGTCTCGGTCCCGCTCTCGGACGTTCGCGGCATCAAGACCGTCGACCTCGAGCTGCTCGAGGTCGCGGAGCGATTCTTCTTCTGAGCCGCGGGCTCTAGGCCTTGGCGGCGGGCCCGCGGGCCCACTCGACGAGCGGCGCCCAGGCACGGAGCAGGCCGCCGATCAGGACGATCAGCAGGAAGACGAGGGCACCGAGGGTGCCGCCGATGTCGAGGCCGATCATGATCAGGAAGGCGACCAAGGCGACGGTGACGATGACGAGAAGCTGCATCGCCGGGAAATCTAACAGCGCGGCCCCCGGCAGGGGCGCCGGTCCGGGTGCGGCGCACTACTGAGACGCGGCTGCCGAGCGGCGCGTCCGTGTAAGACTCCAGCTGTGCCGAGAAGGACTGGGGAGACGAACCGGCGATCACGCTTCGCCACTGCGCTGGGCGCGATTCGTCGGAGCCGCCGCGCTGTGCGCGGCGGCGGCCCCTCAGGCGAGCGCCAACCACGACCACCTCAAGGTCTACGCGTTCGTGCTCGACGGGCTCGACGGCGACGCGCTCTCGGAGGGCAGCGCCCCCTTCATCTCGAGCCTGATCGACGGCGAGAACGGCGCCCGGACCACCTACTACCCGGACTCGCGATCGGTGATGGTCGCGCGAGACGAACCCGAACCACACGGCGATGATCACCGGCGCCTATCCGAGCAGCAGCGGCATCACCGGCAACGAGTTCGCCGTCTACGGCCAGCCCGCGGACGAGGACAGCTGCCCCGAGGGCCCGCTCGACCCCGCCGGCGAGCCGGTCGCGACCAGCGGCGAGAACGTCAACTGCGTGCAGGTCCCGAACATGTTCGAGACGGTCGAGCGCCGTAAGCAGTCGCAGCACATCACGACCGCGATGATCATGGGCAAGCCGAAGCTGGCCCGGCTGTTCGCGACGCGCAACGCGGGCGACGGCTACGACGCCGACCACGTCTGGGCGCCCTGCGACGACGAGCCCTACTGCGCGGACGTGCCGACCAACCCCGCGACCGGCTACGCGCTCGAGCGACGAGATCGTCATGGACGAGGTGATCCGGACCGTCAAGCAGGGCGTCGTCGACCAAGGGTCGTCTGCGGACACCCGACTTCACCTTCGCGAACTTCCCGCAGATCGACACCGCCGGCCACGCCGACGGCCGCACGGGCCCGCTCTACGACGAGGCGCTGGCCCTCGCCGACGCCCAGATCGAGCGCTTCGTCGACAACCAGAAGCAGCAGGGACTCTGGAAGCAGACCGTGCTGATGATCCTCTCCGACCACTCGATGGACGACACGCCGCAGCTCAACAAGGTCTCGCTCGCGGGCGCCCTGACCGCCGGCGGCGTGCCGGCGAGCGACTTCGAGGTCGTCGGCAACGGCAACGCCGCCCACATCTACCTGACGGCGCGGAAGGCGCCCGACGCGGCGCAGACCGTGAAGAAGATGCGGGAGACGCTGCTCGACGTGCCGGGCGTCGTCAACGCGCTCTACCGGCGCCCGAACCCGGTCGACGGCGGCAAGGCGCACACGCTCGCGAAGGTCCACCCCGGCTGGGGTCTCGGCGGCCCGAGGACCGGCGATCTCGTCGTCACCACCTCGCCCGGCGTCGGCGTGCTCGACACCTCGGAGGCCAGCAGCCTGCCCTTCAATCCGTTGCCCGGCAACCACGGCGCGCCGCACACGCGCGACAACACCTTCCTGATCACCGGCGGCAGCCGCGGCCCTCCGTCAGGGCGAGAGCGACGCTCCGGCGATCAACGTCGACGTCGCCCCGACGGCGATGAGGCTCCTGAACCGCAAGCCCGCGAAGACGGTCGAGGGCAACTTCCGGCGCGACGCCTTCAAGGTCAAGGCGCTGCCGAAGCGCGGCGGCAAGCGCTAGCCGGAACGGCTCAGGCGCCGGAGCCGGCTGCGAGTCGCTCGCGCGTCTCGACCAGGAACGCGGAGACCGCCGCTGCGGCCGCCTCCGGATCCGGGCCCGCGTCGGCGACGGCGCGCACGAGCCGGCTGCCGATGATGACGCCGTCGGAGATCGCGCCGATCTCGGCGGCGCGCTCGGGCGTCCCGATCCCGAAGCCGACGGCGGCGGGCGCCCCGGCCTCGTCGCGAACGGCCTCGACCAGCTCGGTGAGATCGGCGGGCAGCGCCTCGCGCTCCCCCGTGACGCCGGTCAGCGAGACGACGTAGACGAACCCCTGCGCGCCCTCGACGAGGCGCCGGCGCCGGGCCGGCGGCGTCGTCGGCGCCACGAACGGGATCAGCGCCAGGCCTCGCTCGGCGAACGCCTCGGGCAGGTCGCGGTCCTCGCCCGGCGGCAGGTCGGGAACGATCGCGCCGGCCGCCCCCGCTTCGAGCAGCATCTCGGCGAAGCTCCCGGCGCCCGGGGCGAGCGCCATGTTCGCGTAGACCATCGGCAGAACCGGCAGGCGCGGACCGAGCTCGGAGCAGATCGTCAGCACGTCCTCGAGCTTCGTGCCGGCCTCGAGCGCCTCGGTCGCCGCCGCGTGGATCACGGGCCCGTCGGCAAGCGGGTCGGAGTAGGGGACGCCGAGCTCGATCAGGTCGGCGCCGGAGTCCGCGTAGGCGCGGGCGACGGCCTTCGAGGTCTCGAGGTCCGGGAAGCCGCCGACCAGGTACGGCATCAGCGCCGCCCGGCCCTCGGCGCGGGCGGCGGCGAAGGCGGCGGCGATCCGCTCGATCCCGGTCCCGGCGGTCGGCTCAGTCATCGTCGGAGGGGGGCTCGCCGGTGCGCCGGCCGAGCTTGGTCAGCGCCTCATCGAGATCCTTGTCGCCGCGGCCGGAGAGCGTCAGGACGTCGACGCCGTCGGTCTCGGGCGGGGGCGAGTCGAGCAGCCAGGCGATCGCGTGCGAGGACTCGAGCGCCGGCACGATCCCCTCGAGCCGCGAGAGGGTCTCGAAGGCGACGAGGGCCTGATCGTCGGTGACCGATACGTAGCGGGCCCGGCCGCTGTCGCGCAGGAAGGCATGCTCGGGACCGACGCCCGGATAGTCGAGCCCGGCCGAGATCGAGTGCGCTTCGAGGATCTGTCCCTGCTCGTCGGCGATCACGGAGGAGAGCGCGCCGTGGAGGACGCCGGTGCGGCCGGCGCCGAGCGAGGCGCCGTGGCGGCCGCCGAGCCCCTCCCCCGCCGCCTCGACGCCGATCAGCTCGACCCCCTCGTCCTCGACGAACCCCGCGAAGGTGCCGATCGCGTTCGAGCCGCCGCCGACGCAGGCGATGACGCGCTCGGGCAGGGCGCCGTGCGCCTCGAGGATCTGGACCCGGGCCTCGTCGCCGATCACCCGCTGCAGGTCGCGGACGAGCGCCGGGTACGGAGCCGGGCCGACCGCCGATCCGATGATGTAGTGGGTGTCGCCGACGTTGCTGACCCAGTCGCGGATCGCGGCGCTGACCGCCTCCTTGAGCGTGCGGGCCCCGGCCTCGACCGGTTCGACGCTGGCGCCCATCAGCTCCATCCGCTCGACGTTGGGACGCTGCCGCCGCATGTCCTCGGTGCCCATGTAGACGATGCACTCGAGGCCCATCAGCGCGCAGGCGGTCGCCGTCGCGACGCCGTGCTGGCCGGCGCCGGTCTCGGCGATGATCCGCGTCTTGCCCATCCGCTTCGCGAGCAGCGCCTGGCCGACGGCGTTGTTGATCTTGTGGGCGCCGGTGTGGGCGAGGTCCTCGCGCTTCAGGTAGACGAGCCGCCCGACCCGCTCGGAGAGGCGGCGGGCGAGATAGAGGGCGTCGGACGGCCGACGAAGTCGCGCAGCAGCCCGTCGAGCTCGGCCCGGAACTCCGGGTCGGCGCGAGCCTCGGCGAAGGCCTCGGTGAGCTCGTCGAGCGCCGGGATCAGGACCTCGGGCACGTAGCGGCCGCCGTAGGGGCCGAACCGTCCCTCGATCCCGGCCGCCGGAGCGACCGGGGGCTGGGGCTGCTCGGCGCTCATGCCGGCCTCGCGTCGACGGGCGCGGCGCCGGGACCGGCGGGCCGGACGGGCGGGCCCTCGTCCTCGTCGGGCGGCGTGATCTGACGCTCGGTCCGCTCGGCTTCCTCGGTGTCCTCGGCGCTGTTGGCGTTGTCGATGAAGCGGCGGATCAGATCGTGGTCCTTGACCCCGGGGCGGCCCTCGACCTCGACCCCGCCGGCGACGTCGACGGCCCACGGGTTCGACGCCTCGATCGCCTCGGCGATGTTCTCGGGCGTCAACCCCCCGGCGACGATCGCCGGGATCCCGCCGCGACGGGGCGAGCGACGGCGGCGCACGAGCTCCCAGTCGAAGCTCTCGCCGGTGCCGCCGGGAGTTCCCGGGCGGTAGGCGTCGAAGAGGTGGAAATCGGTCCGGTAGGCCTCGGCGCCGCGAACCTCGGCGGCGGAGCGGACCCGGAATGCCTTGATCACCTTGGCGCCGGTCCGCCGCGCCACCTCGGAGCAGAACGAGGGGCCCTCGTCGCCGTGCAGCTGCACGTAGCCGAGCTGGCCGCGCTCGACGGCCTCGGCGATCCGGCCCAGGCTCTGGTTGACGAAGACGCCGACGACCTCGATCTTGCGGCGGACCAGGACGGCGATCTCCTCGGCCGTGCCGGCCTCGACGTAGCGGCTGCTCTCGGGCCAGTGGTTGAGCCCGATCGCCCAGGCGCCGGCCGCGATCGCCGCCTCGGCGTCGTCGAGCCTGGTGATGCCACAGATCTTGGTGCGCACCCGCCAAAGATCGCAGATCCGCCGCCCGGGGCCGCTCGCTGCGCGGCCCCGGGCGGCGTGATGCGGAAGCTGCCGCTGCCCCGCCGGCGGTCCCGGCGACAGCGGTCCGCTAGTTGCCGGCATCCTCCGGTCGCTCGGCGAGGACGATCGTCAGCTGCTGCGTCTCGCCGTCGCGATCGACCGTGAGCTCGATCGAATCGCCCGGCTGCTTGGTGTTGACGAGCGCGACGAGGTCGTCCATGCCGCCGATCTGCTCGCCGTCGACAGCGGTGATCACGTCACCGCCGGCCTTGATCGGCTGACCGTCGATCGTGGCCTTCTCGTCGCCCGCCTCGAGCCCGGCCTGATCGGCGGGGCTGCCCTGCGTCACGTCCTGGACGATCGCCCCCTGCTCGACGCCGAGGTCGAGCGTGTCGGCGATCTCGGGCGTCAGGTCGCCGCCCTGGATGCCGATGTAGGCGTGCGACGCGTCCCCGTCCTCGAGGATCTGCTCGGCGACGGTCCTGGCGGTGTTGATCGGCACCGCGAAGCCGACGCCGACGTTGCCCTCGCTGCTGCCGCCGGTCGCGATCTGGCTAGTTGACGCCGATCACGTCGCCGTTGCCGTCGAGCAGCGGGCCGCCCGAGTTGCCGGGGTTGATCGCGGCGTCGGTCTGGATCACGTCCGAGATCGTGGAAGCCGTTGGGCGCCTCGATCGTGCGGTCGCAGCGCCGAGACGATGCCGGTGGTGACGGTGCGGTCGAGACCGAACGGGTTGCCGATCGCGATCACCGGTCACCGACCTCCAGCTTCGTCGGAGTCGCCGAGGGCGAGCGGCTCGGCATCGATGCTGCGTCGGGGTCGACCTCGATCACGGCGATGTCGGTCGAGGTGTCCGCGCCGACGCACCTTGGCGTCGACCGTCGTCGTCGTCGTCGACAGCTGCACCGTGATCGCTGCCCTGCGCGCCGTCGACGACGTGCGCGTTGGTGACGATGTGGCCCTCGTCGTCGATCACGAAGCCGGAGCCGGTCGCGGTGCCGCCCTCCTGCGGCAGCGGCTCGAAGGGCGAGCCGGAAGCGGTCTGCTCCTGCTCCGCCTCGATGTAGGCGACGGCGTCGCCGTCACGGTCGTAGATGTCGCCGGCGGTGAGGGCGCCGTCGGCGGCCGTCGCGGTTCGAGCCGGGGCGGCGTCGGTGCGCCCCGGTCGCGGCCACCGTCGTCGTCGAAGTGGAATCCGCCTTGATCCAGCCCGCGGTGATCGCGAGCAAACCGAGGAGGCCGACCACGAGGCCGCCGGCGAGCCCGGCCACGAAGGGCCGCGAGAAGAACGTTCTGAGGTTGCTCATGCAAGCGATCTTCGGCACGGTCGCTAAGCCGTCCCAAAACGCGCGATGAATGTCCCCTAAAAGCTCGGGGAGCGTCGATCAGCGCTCGTCGAGCAGGTGCTCGCGCGTCAGCTCCTCGTTGCGAGCGAGCTGGCGAACCGCAGCCTCGGGGTCGGCGGCGCGCATAGAGCATCTTCGCCGATCAGGACGGCGTCGACGCCGATCCGATCCAGCTCGTCGAGCTGCGCGCGGTTGCCCGTAGCCGGACTCGGAGACGATCGTCTTGCCGGCCGGGATGTCGGAGCAGAGCTCGTGCGTGGTCTCGAGATCGACCTCGAACGTCTTCAGGTTGCGGTTGTTGATCCCGATCACCTCGGCGCCGAGCTCGAGGGCCCGCTCTGAGGTCCTCCTCGTCATGGACCTCGACAACGCAGTCGAGGTCGAGCGCGTGCGTCTCGTCGTAGAGCTGCCTCAGATCCTCGTCCGACAGCGCCGCGACGATCAGCAGGATCGCGTCGGCGCCGGCGAGCGCCGACTCCCAGAGCTGGTACGGATCGACGATGAAGTCCTTGCGCAGGATCGGCAGCCGACTCGAGCGGCGCGCCTCCTGGAGATCCTCGAGTGAACCCAGAAAGCGGTGCGGCTCGGTCAGGACAGAGAGCGCCGCCGCGCCGCCATCCTCGTAGGAGGTGACGACCTCCGCCACCGAGGCTCCCGGCCGGATCTCCCCGACCGAGGGTGAGCCGC
>CAVURI010000026.1:0-65063 GCA_963743845.1 uncultured Solirubrobacterales bacterium | reverse complement strand
ACCGGGACCAGTGGATCGACAAGGGCACGAACTGGTCGGAGGACACCCTTTCCGCCGAGAAGGACCTCGAGGCCGAGATCTTCGAGCACCTCAGCTACACCCCGTCGGACCTCGTTGGCCGACTTGTGGAGAGTGAACCTGCCGTCGGCGCGTAGTGCGCGCTTGAGTCGAAGCCGCCCCGCCTCGGAAGACACCAGCTGCGGACTTCATGTCGTCTGGGTGGTTCCTGCGCTCTTCGACGTTCTCCTTGAGGGGGCTGCGTCACGAGCCGCGATAGGGCTCCCGCGACTTCCGGACGGCGCCCTGCGCATCGGTGCCGCCGCCCGAGGCGCTCGCAATCCCAGCGCATATCTCATCCCTGCGTGCAGGCCAGGTGGGTCCAGCCGCACCAGAACCAAGGAGGCCCCGCCTGGTTTTGGAAGCCGGGCGGGCCTGTGATCACTTCTCGGGTCGACCCTTGCGCATAAATTCGGTGGCCTCACGCCACCCTCACGGCCTCGTCCCGAGCCAACGAGAGACTCAACCGCAGGTGAGCCAGATTCCTGATCCGGCCCGACGCTTTGCAGCGCTTCGCGTAGAATCTCACGAGGGGCGGCGAACGAGCAGACTATCGAGCGCCCGATTGATTGAAGGGGTCCCGTTCCTCGATCTCGGTCGGTGGCGGCAAACAGATGTCGTAGCAGTTCGAGAGCGACCTCGTCTGGCTTGTGGAGCTCGGCCGCGGCGGCGCGCTGGTTCGGGAGTAGTCGGCGTTGGGATAGCGCGGGCCGGGGCTATGTCGCTGATTTCGCAGCTCGGAGCGCGCTCCCGCGATCCCTGTGAGCGCGACGCCTATGTCAACTGAGCCGTGATACCCGGCCGCGTCATAGATCGCCCCCATCACCGCGAAGAATGCTTCGAGATTGCCGGCGATGACGATCTCGATCAGGGAGATCTCCCCGGCACCGAGGTGCCGGTCGGTAGCCCGGCCGCAGAACAGGTGCCGACGGCCATCGAGATTCAGATCAAGATCCACCAGGTCGGTTGGATCCCGACTGTCAGGTCGAGTGAACTGACCTCGACCCTGTGCTGCGGGTCGTGGGTTGACAGCCGCCACATGTCCGCGCCGTGTCTCGACCATGAGGCCGCCCGCTCAAGCGATGGCCCATAGGCCCCTCGGAGTTTGGTCGGATGGATCGATCTCCAGGAGTCGCTCGTGAACGGCGTGCTGGCCTCCGATGGTCCCGAAGGCTCGCTCGAGAATGGCTGGGTCGAGTGCGACGGGCCTCGCGAACGCGTGGGCAAAGCCCTGCCCCTCGACTGCAGGCACAGGAGCATTGGAGACGACCTCCCGCAGAACCGCATCGCGGTCCACCTGCCATCTCTCGCGGCGCTCGTAGAGGCGGGCGACTTCGCCTTCGCTGAGAATCCGATTGCCCTTGGCGCCCCTTCCGTAGAAGCGGAGGTCCCGGCCCACCGTGACCTGATGCGGGGCGCGATCGGACGCCGGCACTATCACCAGCAGGTAGCCGCGCGACGGATCGGCGTCGCAGGGATACTCGCGAACATCGATGTAGGGGACCTCGGTGATCGAGGTCGAGACGATCTGAGACACCCGATCTGCTGCGCCGACTAAGTCGAAGGGCCGAAGGATGGTCGGCCGCTCGAGCTCATCCTCAGCCACTCCGTAGAGCAGGCTGCCGCCATCTGTGGACATGGCGGCCACGTCGACGCTCGCCAGGCTGGCGTTTTTTTTCGGCTGCGGCAGTTCAGCCTTGGCGTCGAAGCCTGGCGTCTCCTCAAGTTCTCCGCCGATCGCCGCTCGTTCGATGTCTGTCGCGTCGCGGGGGATCCACATTGGGTGTCAGAAGTTAGGGGCCGTACCGGTCACTCGCGTTCCATGGTTGCGCGAGTCACCAGAACGTCGGTGGTCGTCGGCCAACGGGTCATCTCCACCCTCGCCAGGCCCGACCGGAATCCCGTTCAACAAATACCGATAGCCGACGCCCCAGCAGTTGATCACGAACCTGCCGCGCTCGGGGTCGAGCTTGCGCCGCAGCCGGCTCGCGTGCGAGTCCAGGGTCCTGGTCCGCCCCGTCGACCGGAAGCCCCAGACGTCACGCAGCAGCTCCTGCTTGGTGAAGACTCGGCTCGGCTCGGCCGCCAGCGCCCGCAGCAACTCGAACTCCTTGTTCGCCAGCTGCACCTCGCGCTCGCCGACCGCGACCCGGCGCGAGGCGGAGTCGACCGTGAGCGGGCCGACCCTGATCGGGCCGCTGCGCGGCCGGCGCGCTCCTCGAGCAGGCGCTCGAGGCGGATCAGCAGCTCCGGATAGTGGAAGGGCTTGACGAGGTACTCACTGGCGCCCTCGGCGAGGCCGCGCACACGGTCGTCGGCGGCCGAGCGGCCGGTCACGATCAGTACCGGCAAGCGGTTGTCGAACTCGGCGGCCGGGCCGTCGGAGCCGCGGATACGGCGCAGCACGTCGAGGCCGGCGGCGTCGGGAAGGGCGAGGTCGAGCAGCAGCGCGTCGGGCTGGCTGTAGCGGCAGAAGCGCAGCGCGTCGGAGGCCGTCGGCGCCGCCAGCGCGCGGTAGCGGTCGGCTTCGAGGTTCTCGACGAGCAGGTCGCGGGTGACCGCGTCGTCCTCACAGACGACGATCGTTCCCAGGGTCTCGATCTCGGGCAGCATCCCTTCCTCCTCGGTGCGTGTTGGTCCCGGCTGGTTCACGGGTGGACGCCTCCGACAACCCCGGGCGGTCCGCGGGCGCCCCCACATCGCCCGCGGACGGCACTTCGAGCACGGCGCTCGCCCGGCGCTCGGACGCGAACCGGCGCGGGCCGACCGCTCGCTCGATCCGCAGCGGCCTGCCGGCCTCGTCGAGGAAGAAGAGGTCGAGCTCGAAGCGCATCCCGAACGTGTGCACGGCCGAACAGCGCGGCAACAGCAGCCCGGCCCCGGCGCGCTCCCGGTCGAGGTGAGCGAGACCGAGCAGTCGCGCGAGCGGGCGATCGGCGACCGGCACGAGCGACGCCGAGGACCGCGCCGCGCCGCAGGCCGCCGGAACCGCGGCCGGACCGGCGCTGGAGGCGGTGCTGGGGCGCTCATGTGTCCCAACCCCCCGCCGCGTCCGGGCGCCCCGCCCGGGACGCGCCGAGCGCGGATAGCATCGGCGCGTGGCGACAGGCGCGGGGCGGCCCTCGATCAACCTGCTCGAACGGGAAAGCGAGCTCGAGACGATCGCCGACAGGCTCGATGCCGCCTGCGCCGGCGACGGATCGCTGACGGTGCTCGAGGGCCCCGCCGGGATCGGCAAGTCGGCGCTGCTGCGGGCGACGGTCGAGATGGCTCGCGAGCGCGGCATGCTCGTGCTCAAGGCGCGCGGCGGACTGCTCGAGCAGGGCTTCGAGTACGGCGTCGTCCGGCAGCTGGTCGAACGCGCGGTGATCGGCGCCGACCCGGAGCGGCGCGCGGAGCTGCTCGCCGGGCCGGCCTCGAAGGCCGAGATCGCGCTCGGGCTGAGCGAGCCTCCACCGGACGCCGGGCCCCGGGCGCGAGCGCGGTCAGCGACATCGAGCACGGGCTGCACTGGCTCGTCGCCAACCTCAGCAGCCGAGCAGCCGGTGCTGCTGGCGACCGACGACGCGCAGTGGGGCGACTTCGCCTCGCTGCGGGCGGGCGGCTACCTCGCGCAGCGGCTCGAGGGCATGCCGGTGATGATGCTCGTCGCCGTCCGCGACGACGAGCCCTCGCCCGCGGCGGCGCTGCTGCGCGAGATGCTCGGCGCCACCTATCCGACCTACCTGAACCCGGCGCCGCTGGCGGCCCCGTCGGCCGAGGCGATCCTGGCGGAGGCGTTCGGCGCCCCGCCGCCCGCGGAGCTGGTCGATGCCTGCCTGCACGCGAGCGGCGGCAACCCCTTCTTCCTGACCGAGCTGGCCCGGGAGCTGAGCCGGTACGGGCGGTCGCCCGACGACGTGCGGGCCGAGTCGGTCGGTCAGGCCGGGCCGCTCGCCGTGCGCCGCTCGATCCTGCTGCGGATCGGCGCAGCTCGGCCCGCGCGCGCGCTCGATCGCCGAGGCGATCGCCGTGCTCGGCGGCGAGGGCGAGCTCGGCCACGCGGCGGCGATCGCCGGTCTCGACCGGGACACGGCGCGGCGGCCGCCGCCGACGAGCTCACCGACGCCGGCATCCTCGACCGGCGCCGGCCGCTGCGGATCAAGCAGCCGCTGGTGCGCAGCGCGATCGACGAGGACATCGGCCCGGCCGAGCAGGCCGCCGCCCATCGGCGGGCCTTCGAGGTTCTCGCCGACGCCGGCGCCGACGAGGAGACGCTCGCCGTGCACGCAATGCGGGCCGAGGCGACGGGCGATCCGCGGCTGACCGCGCTGCTGCGCCGCACCGCCGACCGCGCCCTCCGCACCGGCCACGCCGAGACCGCGGCCGTGCAGCTGCGCCGCGCCCTGGCCGAGGGGCCGCCGGAAGGCGCCCGGGCCGAGCTGCTCGCGGAGCTCGGCCGGGCCGAGGTCCGGGAGGGAGACTTCGCGACCGGCCTACGGCATCTCAACGGTGCCCTGGAGCTGATCGCGGAGCCGTCCGCGCGGCATCGCGGTGCTCCGCGACCAGGCCTTCGCGACCTTTGCCAGCGAGGGCATGGACAGCTCGCGCGACCTCGTCGCAGCCGCGCTCGCAGAGCTGCCCGAGGCCGAGCGCGAGAGCGACGCCGCCCTGCAGCTGCGCGCCGACGTGGTCGCTGCTCGAGTGGCTGACCGGCAGCGAGCCGAGCCAGGATCTCGCCCGTTTCCGGGACGTCGCAGGCGCGACCCCGGCCGAGCGCACCGTCCTGGCGCTGCTCTCCCAGCAGGAGCTCTGCGCGGCCAACGACCCGGACGGCGCCGTCGAGCTCGCGCAGCGGGCGCTCGGCGACGGGCGGATGATCGCCGAGGACACCTCCGAGTCGCTCGGCTGGTACCTGGCCACCTATGCGCTGATGGCATGCGAGGCGCTCGCTCCGGCGCGGGTGACGATCGAGCAGGCGATCGCCGACGGTCACCGGCGGGGCTCGGCCTTCGCCCGGGTCGGGGCGCTCGGCTGCCGCGCCGTGCTGGCGCTCAACGAGGGCCGCCCTCGCGACGCCGAGGCCGACGCCCGGGCGGCCGCCGCCGGCGGGCTGCCGCCGACGATCCTGCTCGCCAACAGCGCCTACATCGCGATGGCGCTGGTCGATCAGGGCGATCTCGACGGCGCCTGGCAGGCGGTCGTCGAGGGCGGCTTCGAGCACGGCCCCGGCGGCCCGACCGTGCACCGCTTCGCGCCGTGGGCGCGGGCGCGGATCCACGAGCTGCGCGGCGAGACCGAGGCAGTCCGCGCCGACCTGGCGCCGATCGCCGAGGACGAGCGGGCCGGGATGCCGATGCGGGCGCTCGCCTGGCGCCCGCTGCTCGCCCGGACGCTGGCCCGCGGAGCCGGCGCCGGCGCCGCCGAGGTCGAGGAAGCCCGCCGGCTCGCCGCCGAGCACCTCGAATGGGCCCGCGGCTGGCGGCGACCGGCGGCGCTCGGGATCGCGCAGCGCGCCGTCGCGCTTGCGGCGCCCTCCGAGCAGCGCGTGCCGCTCCTGTTCGACGCCGTCGCCACCCTCTCGGCCTCGCCGCACCTGAGCGAGGAGGGGCGGGCGCGGGCCGAGCTCGGCATCGCCCTGCTTCGCGACGGGCGCCGCAAGGACGGCCGCGCCGAGCTCGAGCGGGCCCTGCCGATCGTCCAGGAGGTCGGGGACAGGCCGCTGGCGGAGCGGATCGCGCAGGAGCTCGAGATCGCGGGCGCCGCGCCGAAGCGGCTGACCTTCGACGAGATGACCGCATCCGAGCGGCGCGTCGCCCTGCTCGCCGCCGACGGGAAGACGAACAAGGAGATCGCCGGCGAGCTGTTCGTGACCCCGAAGACCGTCGAGAACCACCTGACCAGGGTCTACGCGAAGCTCGGCGTCAACTCGCGCCGGGCGCTCGCGGGCGCCCTCTGAGCCAACCCCCGGGCTACCCCTCTACCCCCAGACCCCCCCAGGCGGCAAGTCAGGGGGTCGATCCCTCATGCCATCCGGACCGCGCGGGCCGATGCTTGCCCCATGAACCCGCCGCGCCAGCCCATCGACCTGCGCCTCCGGATCAGCTCCTTCGAGGAGCCGATCCAGGGACAGGTCACCGACACCGACGGGACCACCGTCGAGTTCACGGGCTGGATCGAGCTCTCCTCCGCACTGGGTGAGATCTCGGGAGCGAACGGGAGCGCAGACAAACCCATCCAGAAGGAGGCCGGAAATGGCCAGTAACCACGAGGGGCGTCGAGTCCGGCGTCCGAAGTTCAGCACCGTCATCGCCCTGTTCGCGCTGTTCGCAGTGCTCGGCGGCTCGGCATACGCCGCCAAGCAGACGATCAACGGCAAGGACATCAAGAAGAACACCGTGACCAGCAAGGCGGTCAAGAACGGCACGCTCAAGACGAAGGACCTGAGCTCGAAGGCGAAGACCGACCTTCAGGGTCAGCAGGGCCCGCAGGGCGCCGCAGGGCGATCCCGGCGCCAACGGCGTCGTCGAGCCGCTCTCGGCAGGCGCCGAGAACCAGGTGCTGCTGATCCAGGACGTCGAGCAGGACAACATCCTCTCGGTCGACGGCCTGACCGGCGAACACGTCCTACGTCGTCAACGCCAAGGTCCGGTCGCGCAACGGCAGCGCCCTGCGCGTCGACTGCACGATCAGCCGCGGCGGCACCGAGATCGACACGGCGCTCTGGGACCCGTCGGGCGACTTCTCCGGGCGCACGCTCGCCCTCCAGGGAGTCAGCAGCGGCGCCGGCACGAGCATCGTGATGGGCTGCGAGGCCGGTGGCGGTGGCGGCACCGCGACGGTCCGCAAGATCACGGCGATCCCGGTCGGCTGACCGAGATCCGACCCCGCCCCTCGGGGCGGGACGACCGAAGCCGCCGGCCCAGTGCCGGCGGCTTCGTCGTTAACCGGCGAGCGCGCCGGGACACCCGTTCCCGGGCCCGGTTGGGTGCAAGCCTGCGTTCAGGCACGAGCGGGCTCCGACCCCGGGAGGGTGGGTCCGGAAACATTCGCGGCCCGCAGCGGGGAGGACCGCCGCGGGAGGATCACAACTGTGGAAAAAGCAACACGCAGAGGCAACTACGAGTCCGGCTCGGACTACGTTCTCGAATACGGAGAGCTCCGTTTCGCGTTCAACGAGCAGGATTTCGCGCAACGGGTCGAGCAGGCCGCGGTGAAGCTCAGCTTCATCTCGCCCGGGCTCGAGCACGAGGAGCTGCACGACCTCGTCGAGCTCGCCGTCAACGGCGAGATCCGCGAGTCCGCCTCCGCCCTGGGTGAGCACGTCAACGACAACTGGGGCGAGCTGGTCGACGGCTCCAACCGCAGCCTCGTCCACTGGATCCGCCGCCTCGTCTTCCGCGGAGCCTGGCTCGACCAGCGCGTCAAGGAAGGCGAGCTCGACATCGTCTTCGACGAGTCGACCAACACCTTCGGCTACATCCAGCCCGATCGCGACTCCGAGCCGATCGAGCTCTCGCGCGAGCCCTCCTGGGCCTCGCTCGCCTACAACACCTGATCCCGCGGGCCCGCGCCCGAGCACCTGAACCGGGGTCCTGACCGCCTCGGCGCTGTTACGGTCGCCGCGCTCCACCGTGGAGCGGGACAGGGATGAGGACTCCGATCAGATCGACGGTGCGCCGGCTCACGTCAGCCCTGGCGCTGGTGGCAGCGGCGGCGCTGCTCGGCTCCGCGGCGGCCGCGGCGTTCGACCCGGCGCTCGAGGCGAAGAACTTCGCCAAGACCTCCGAGCGGATGCAGTACGTGACGCTGACGCCGGAGTTCCAGCAGCGGCTGGTCAAGGCCGACACCGAGAACCTGGCCGAGGTCGCCCGGATCGCCGCCTCCGATCCCGAGCGCAACTTCGCCGGCAACGTCTGCGCCAACGGCGGCCAGGAGTGCGCCGGCGACGTCCGCTTCTACGACTGGGAGAAGGCCGGGATGGGGATCGTCGAGCCGGTCCTGTTCACCGCCCGCAACGGCTCGACGATCTCGGGCCGGGTCTGGGCCTCGGCCGAGGGGCCCGCCGAAGCGGCCGCTGGTCGTGATCACCAACGGCTCGGTCCAGGCGCCCGAGCGGCTCTACTGGGGCCAGGCCGCGACGCTCGCCAAGCACGGCTTCGTCGTGCTCACCTACGACCCCCAGGGACAGGGCCTTTCCGACACCTTCGGGGCCGGGCCCGACCGCCTCGACGGCGTCCCCTCCCAGGAGGGGCGGCCGTTCTTCGACAACACCGAGGACGCGCTCGACTTCGCCCTCTCGACTCCGGCACGCCCGTACGACCCGCGCCCGAGCTGTACCAGCGGCACCGACCACTCGCCGAAGCAGGACCGGCGCGTCGACGCCGGCCTCAACGCCGCCCACAACCCGCTGTTCGAGATGATCGACCGCCGCCGCGTCGGCATCGCCGGGCACTCGCTCGGAGCCGCCGCCGTCTCCTACGTCGGCCAGATCGACCCGCGCGTCGACGCGATCGTCGCCTGGGACAACCTCGCCGACCCCGGTGGCAGCGACTTCGGCGTGCCCGAGTGCGCGTCCGGCTCCTCCCCCGCCCCGCCGACCCGGAGATCGTCAAGCCGGCGATGGGGATCACCAACGACTACGGGATCGCACCGGCGCCGATGACCTCCGACCCCGACCCGCAGCAGGGCAACGAGGGCTTCCTCGCCTACCAGGAGGCGGGCGTCGACTCGTTCGAGTTCCACATCCGCGGCGGCACCCACGAGGAGTCGGCGTTCATCCCCGGGATGACGGTGCCGGCGCTCGGGCTCGCGAGCCTGCGCGGCGGCGATCTCGTCGCCTGGTACACGGCCGCCTGGATGGACCGCTGGGTGCGCTGCGCCGGCAGCCGCGCCTGCAAGGAGGACGCCGACTCGCGCCTGCTCAGCGACCGCTGGCGCGACGACGAGCGCTCCGGCCAGATCGACGCCAACGACGACCCGAACGTCTTCTCCTTCTACACGCGCTCGCGCTTCGACTTCCACACGGCCGACGGCGCCGAGGTCGTCTGCGACGACATGCGCGCCGGCTGCCCCTCGATGCAGCCCGACGGCCTGCCGCCCGGCTACGACTTCGTCGCCGACGCCTACACGCTGCCCTCCGGTTCCGCCGGGCAGGGACGCTCCTGCGCGCTGCCTCAGCGCGGCTCGCAGGGCGGCGACACCCCGGCCACGCTGCCTCCCTCGGCGGCCGGCGACGCGATCCGCGGCCGCGGCGGCGACGACCGGCTGCGCGGCGGGCTCGGCGACGACTGCCTCTACGGCGCCGGCGGCGACGACCGCCTCGCCGGCAACCCGGGCGCCGACGAGCTCCAGGGCGGGGCCGGAAGCGACCGCCTGCGTGGCGGCAAGGGTGCAGCGACCGCCTCCGTGGCGGCAAGGGCGCCGATCTGATCGACGCTCGCGGCGGCGGTCGTGACGAGATCGCCTGCGGGCCCGGCCGCGACCGGGTCAAGGCGGACCGACGCGATCGCGTCGGTCAGAGCTGCTGACGGCCGCTCAGCCGCCGCTTGCGAGGCGCTCGGCTGCCTCTTTGGCGTCGAGGCGCTCGAGCTGCGAGCGCAGCTCGCGGGCGGCCTTGAGCTCCTCGTCGTCGCGGAGCTTGTCCTCGCCGGTGACCCGGCACGCGGTGGCGTCGATCGCCGGGTAGATGCCCTCGCGGGCGAGCGAGCCGTCGAGGACGACGGTGACGTTCTCGGTCGTGCTGAGGACCGAGGCGACGGCGTCGTCGGTGTCGGTGAGAACCGTGGCGATCACAGTCAGCGAGCCCGACTCCTCGGCGACCGTCTCGCGGCCGGCGGCGAAGATCGGCTTCGCTGCGGCCGGATCGTCGGCCGCGACTGCGAGGCGCGAGAGCGAGTCGATCAGGATCGCGACGTCCTCGCCCTTCTCGACCCGGCGCTTGGCCCCCGAGATCGCCACCTCGACGACCCTGAGCTGATCCTTGGGGCGCATGTCGGCGGTCGCGATCGCGAGCTCGGCGTCGGGGAGGGCCTCGCGCCAGGCGGGCGCCTCCTCGGGCCGCTCGTCGATCAGGACGACGATCACGGCGAGATCCTCATGGCCGGAGAGCTCTCGGGCGAGCGCGCGGAGCAGGGTCGTGCGGCCCGAGCCCCGGGTCGCATGGATCAGCACGCGCTGACCGTGGGCGAGCGGCACGAGGCGATCGAGCGCGCGGACGAGCGTCTGCTCGCCGCCCTCGAGCGAATCGCCGCCCAGCGGGATCCGGCGGTGCGGCTGCGTCGGCTCGAGGTCCTCGAAGCGGGAGCGGTCGCCGCCGGGCTCGGAGCCGTTGACGGTGTCGATGTGGATCAGCGCGGGATGGCGCTCGCCACGCCGCGGGCGCCGGGCGGGGCCGGCGACGACGTCGCCGTCCTCGAGCTCGCAGCGGCGGATCTGGGAGGGAGAGACGTAGACGTCGCCCTCGTCGTCGGGATCCTCCTCGCGGCGCACGAAGCCGTGGCCGCGCGAGGTGATCTCGAGCACGCCGGTGACCGGCACGCCCTCCTCGTCAGCCTCGTCCTCGGGCTCGTCGCGTCTCGCGTGAGTCGCGACCGCGGTCGCGATCGGAGTCGCGCTCGTCGCGTCCACGTCCGCCGCGGCCCCGGCCGCCGCGTCCACGGCGTCGCTCGCCGCGGCCGCCGTTGCGCCCTCCCCGGGAGGAGCGGCGCGAGGGCTCGCGGCCCGAATCGCGGTCGGAATCGCGCTCGTCGGCCTCGGCGTCACCGCCGAGGGCCTCGATCAGCTCGGCGCGGGTCAGCATCCGGAAGCGGTCGACGCCCTGCTCGCGGGCGAGGTCATGAAGTTCAGCGAGGTGCTTGCTGCTCAGTGAGTTGGCCATCTGGCGGCAGGATAGAGATCGACGCCGCCAACCCTCCCCCGCCCCGCCTGCGTGGGTCCCTCAGGCCGGAGCGCCGGCGGGGTCGCAGCCCTCGCGGGCGAGCTCGGCGACCCAGGCGTCGGCCTCGTCGCGGACGCGCCCGGCATCCCAGCCGAGCTCGCGGCCGATCGCCTCGGCGACAGGCATCACCGATTCGGCGGTGCGCAGCTCGGGGGCCGCGACGAGCGCGAGCCGGGTGCGGCGCAGCAGCACGTCTCCGACCGAGCGCGCCTGCTCGAGCCGCGCGGCGAGGACGGCCTCGGCGAGCATGTCGGGATGCCCGGGCACGATCGGGCGGACCAGCTCGGGGCGCTCGGCGGCGACGGCGAGCACGTTGCGGGCGGCGTGCCCGTAACGGAAGGCGAGCTGCTCGGCGGCGTCCTCGGGCAGCTGGCCGGGCTCGAGCGGCGGTGGTGGCGTCAGCGCCTCCGGCGAGGCCTCCATCCCGAGCGGGATGTCGGCGGTCCGGCACGGGACCTCGCGGCCCTCGCGCTCGCCGAGCCGGTCGACGACCTGCTTTGCCATCCGCCGCCAGGTCGTCAGCTTGCCGCCGGTGATCGTCAGCATCCCCGACGAGGTCTCGTACAGCTCCGCCTTGCGCGAGATGTCGACCGACTTCTTCGGATCGCCGGTCGAGATCAGCGGCCGGACCCCGGCGTAGGCGCCGGTCAGGTCGTCGCGGGTGAAGCTGCAGTCGAAGTACTCGTTGACCGCGTCGAGCAGGTAGTCGACGTCGTCGCCGCCGGGCCGGACCTCGTTGATGTCGCCGTCGAAGTCCTCGTCCGTCGTGCCGACGAGGACGCGGCCGTACCAGGGGAGGACGAAGATCGTGCGGCCGGCGCCGGCGGGGACGATGCAGGCGGCGTCGTTGAGCGGCAGGCCCTCGAGCGGCAGCGTCACATGGGTGCCGCGGCTCGGCGCGATCCGCGGCACCTCGGTCTCGGTCAGGATCTCATCCGGCTTGATCCGGTCCGCCCAGACGCCGGTCGCGTTGATCACGTTCTCGGCCCGGATCTCGAGCGCCTCGCCGGTCTCGGTGTCGACGCAGTTGACGCCGGCGGCCTTGCCGTTCTCCTCCAGCAGTGAGGTGACGTCGAGGCGGTTCGCCATCACGGCGCCGAACCGCTCGGCCTCGCCGAGGATCGTCAGCACGAGCCGCACGTCGTCGGTCTGGCAGTCGTAGAACATGTAGGCGCCCTTGGGGTCGCGCGCCGCGAGCGCCGGGATGTACTCGAGCGTCTCCTCGGCCGAGATCGTCCGGTGACGGTCCGGCGCCCACGAGGCGAGATCCTCCGGATCGTCGCCCTTGGCCCGCTGGCGCCTGCCCTGCCCGACCCGGGTGGTCGCCATCACGTCGTACATGTTGAGCCCGATCCCGATCTTCATGTCGCGGCGGTCGTCGCCGAGCGTCGGCACCAGATACGGGGTCGGATAGACGAGGTGCGGCGCCAGGTGGACCATCAGCTGGCGCTCGAGCAGGGCCTCGCGGACGAGGCCGAGATCGAAGTTCTGCAGGTAGCGGAGGCCGCCGTGGACCATCTTCGAGCTCCGGCTCGAGGTTCCGAACGCCCAGTCCCTGCGCTCGACGATCGCGGTCGAGTAGCCGCGCGATGCGGCGTCGAGGGCGACGCCGGCGCCGGTCACGCCGCCGCCGATCACGACCACGTCGAAGGTCTCGGAGGTGAGCTCCTTCAGCGCTCGCTCTCGCTCGATCATCGGATCGGTCCGCGGCTGCTCATCGGCTTCCTCACGCTATCGGGCCGCGCCGCCCGTCAGTCCAGCCACGTCACATAAGAATCGGGCTCTGCACGCTCGGGCGGGCGCTGCTCCTGGATCGGGCGCCCGACGTAGACGAGGCCGAGCACCGTCTCCCCCTGCTCGACGCCCACCGCCTCGCGCCCGGCCGGATCGCGGAGCACCGCCGGCGTTCTCCAGTAGGCCGCGTAGCCACGACCGTGGGCGGCGAGCAACAGCGCGTAGACCGCTGCCGCCGCGGCGTGCATGTCCTCCTGCGCCGCGACCGGGTCCTCGGGGTCGGCCGCGACCGAGGCGACGACGAGCGTCGGCGCCCGGTCGAGCTTCGGCGCCGCCTCGGGGCCGGCGGCCCGCTTGAGACGTTCGAGCGCAGCCGGGCCGACGACGCGGAAGCGCCAGGGGTTGGTCAGGTTGTGGTTCGGAGCCCAGCGCGCGAGCTCGAGCATCGCCGCCAGGTCCTCGCGCGGGACCGGCTCGGGCCGGTAGGCCTTGTGCGTGCGGCGGGTGCGGATCGCTTCCTCGAGCTCCATCGTCCCGGACGATTGCAGACGGCCCCCGCGGGGGCGCAGGCCGCGGCGACGCCGGCCACGGGCCCCGGATCTAGGGCAGCGTGCGCCGGTAGAGCAGCCAACCGCCGGCCAGGCCGAGCGCAAGGACGCCGATCCCGCCGAGCAGCACCGGAGTCGCCGGCACCTCCGACTCGGCGATCGGCGCCTCTTCCTCCTCCTCGGGGGGCACGATCACGGCAGCTTCCGGAAGGACCTCGGCCTCGGCACCGGCCTCGGACCCGGGCCCGGCGCCGGTCGGCGCCTCGCCGCCGCCCGCCCTTGCCGGACTTCTTTCCGGTATCGCTGCCGAGCGATTCCTCGAGAGCGCGCTTGTAGTCGCCACCGAGGCCATCCAGGTTCCCGAGCTCGTCGAGCCCGTCGAGCTGGCCGCCGGAGGAGGGCTGGTAGCCGGACCCGGACCCGTAGCCGCCGGAGTTGCTGCCGCCACCGTCGCCGTTGCCGCCCTGCCGCCGCCCTTGTCCGGCTTCAGCTTCACCGGGGCGATCGGGAACGCCTCGCGCTCGACCCCGGCCAACGCCTGGGCGGTGACCCAGACCGGCGTCTGGTCGCTCGACTTCGAGTACCGGTAGTGCCCGTCCGACTGGCGGCGGGAGTTGAGGTAGTCGAAGCCCGTGCGCGAGCTCTTGCTGACCCGCGGGTTGGCGCCGGCCGCGACGAGCCCCTGCAGCGCCCAGGCGGTCGATTGCGCGTTCGAGCCCGAGCCCTGGACGAGCGCCCAGCCGCCGTCGCCGTTCTGGGCCCGCTTGAGCCAGCGGACCCCCTCCCCGATCGGCTTCTCGGCGCCGACCAGGGCCAGGGCCTGCAGCGCGGCGCCGGTGCTGTCGGGCTCGCTCGGGCCCTTCGGGACCGAGCCCCAGCCGCCGTTCTTGTTCTGGGCGTCGCGAAGCCAGCCGGCCGACTTGCCAAGCGATCCGGTCCCCTCCCCCGCGGCGACGCGCGCGAGGATCGCGAACGCGGTCTGGTTGACCTGCTTGTCGTAGGAGCCGTTGCCGCCCTGCCGGGAGCGCAGCTCCGCGAGCAGGTCGCGGCGGCCGAAGTTGCGGACTCCGATGCCGGCCCCGCGCAGCGCCAGGATCGTGCGCTCGAGGTCGCCGGTGGAGCCGATGTCGTCGACGTGCCGCCGCAGGTAGTCGACCGCCGTGCGACCGCCGCTGCGAACGTCGCGCGGATTGACGCCGGCCGACTCGAGGCCGAGCATCGCCCATCCGGTCATCCCCGGGCTCGAGCTCGCCCCCGGCGAGATCCCGAAGCCGCCGTCGTCGTTCTGCGCCTGACGCAGCCAGCCGACCGGGCCCGATCCCGAGGCCTGCGCCGAAGGCGCGGCGGCGGCGCGCTCGGCACCGGCGCCCGAGAGGCCGAGCGCAAGGCCGGCGCAGATCAGCAGCGCCGCGAGGCCGCCCCCGGCGGCGCCCGAGGAAAGCCGACCGCGGCGGGGAGCGGGCTCCCACTCGACCTCGAAGCGGTCCCGGTAGCGGTCGACGATCCGGACCAGGGCCGGTCCGGCAGCGAGCATGATCGCGGCGTTGCCGACTGCGTGGGCGATGTTGAAGGGAATGCCTCGGATCGAAAGTGCAAGGTAGCGGTCGAGCGACTGCTCGCCGCCGAAGCTGACCATCGCCGAGAGATCGAGGAAGGCGCCGTAGGCGAGCCCCGCCACGGCGCCGGCGATCGCCAGCCCCCAGCGCCCGAGCCGCCGCGCCGTCATGGTCGCGAGGACCGCGCCGCCGACGCCGACCATTCCCCAGCCGACCATCTGCCACGGGGTCCACGGTCCCTGGCCGAGCCAGAAGTTCGAGATCAGCGCGGAGAGCGCGCCGACGGCGAAGCCGGGCGGGCCGCCGAGCACGTAGCCGGTGATCAGGGCGACGTCGGTGGTCGCGACGACATTCGGGATCGGGGCGAGCACGAGCCGGCCGGCGACGCCGAGCGCCGCCAGCGCCGCGACCGCGGCGACGACCCGGGCCGAGGGCCGCGAGCGCTCGAACCAGACGCCGCCGACGACGAGCACGAGCGCCAGCAGGGTGAAGACGGAGAGCTGCCAGCTCATCGCCGCGCCCCCTCGCCCGCCCTGTCGGGGCCGGCGGCGGCGAGCAGCTCGGCCCCGGCCTCGGCGGTGATCGCGCGCCCGCCCGTGATCCGGGCGACCTCGGTCGCGAAGTACCAGCCGCCGGCCAGCATCTGCGGAGCCGGGCCGTCGGCGAGCACCCGGCCCCGGCCGAGCAGGACGACGCGGTCGGTCAGAGCGGCGGCGAACTCGACGTCGTGGGTGGCGGCGAGCACCGCGGAGCCCGTCGCCGCGAGGCCCCGCAGCCACTCGACCAGGGCCGCCTTGCGGTCGCGGTCGAGGCCGCGGGTCGGCTCGTCGAGACAGATCACGCCCGGCGAGCTGCCGCCGGCGCCGCGACCCGCCATCGCGATCGCCAGCGCCAGCCGCTGGCGTTCGCCGCCGGAGAGATCGCGCGGGTCGCGGGAGCGGTCGACGTCGAGGCCGACCGCCTCGAGCGCGCGGATCCCCTCGGCGCCGGGAAGCTCGTCGTCGACGCGCTCGCGGACGAAGTAGTCGTCGGGCCGCTGGGTGAGCAGCGCGCAGCCGCCCGGAACGGCGATCGAGCCGGCGACGGGCTCGAGCAGGCCGGCGGCCGAGCGCATCAGGGTGCTCTTGCCGGCGCCGTTGGGGCCGACGAGCGCGACGAGCTCGCCGGCGCCGATCCTGAGATCGACTCCGTGCAGGACCTCGCGCGGGCCGTCACCCGGATCGAGCTCGACCCGCAGGTCCTTGGCCTCGAGCGCGGTCGGGCCCCACCGGCGCCGCCTGCTCGACGCGGCGCCGCGTCGTCACCCGCCGGCGGAACCGCGACCCCGGACTGGCCGAGCGCCGCGCGCGCCTCCTTCACCGACCGCGGCCGCTCCGACCGCCCGGCCAGCTCGAACATCCTCATCCCCGGCGTCGCCAGCCACGGAGCCGAGCCGGTCGCGAAGGCGCCGAAGTCCGCCGGGCGGCCGTCGAAGATCAGGCGTCCGGCCTCGAGCGCGAGCACGCGGTCGGCTGCCGGCAGACAGCGCTCGAGTCGATGCTCGCCGAGCAGGACGGTCACGCCCCACTCCTCGTTCAGGCGTCGCAGCAGCGCGATCAGCTCGTCGCCGGCGACCGGGTCGAGCTGGGAGGTCGGCTCGTCGAGCAGCAGCAGCGGCGGCCGCGTGACCAGGGCTGCGGCAATCGCGATCCGCTGCAGCTCGCCGCCCGAGAGGGCGTCGGTCGTGCGGTCGAGCAGCGACTCGATCCCGAGCGCGAGCGCCACCTCCTCGACGGCGCGCGCGATCTCGCCGGCGGGGCGACCGCGCAGCTCGAGCGGCAGCTCGAGCTCGGCCCGGACCGTCGTCGAGACGACCTGGGCCTCGGGCTCCTGGGCGACGAAGCCGACGTTGAGAGCGAGCTCGGCCGGGCCCGCCTCGCGGGTGCTGCGGCCGTCGACGACGACGTCGCCGCCGAAGCGGCCGCCGTGGAAGTGCGGCACGAGCCCGCAGGCCGCGCGCAGCAGCGTCGACTTGCCCGAGCCCGAGCGTCCGGCGAGGACGACGAGCTCGCCGTGATCGACCTCGAGGTCGAAGCCCTCGAGCGCCGGGCGCGCGGCCGTCGCGTAGGTGTAGTGGAAGCCGCGGAAGCTGAGGACGGCCGAGCTCACGGGCGGCCCTTCCTGTGCGCGGCGGCGGCACGGAGCCGGCGCAGCTCGCGCGGGGAACAGAACGGGATCGCGGCAAGCAACGGCAGAAGCAGCGCGAAGCCGAGGGTCTCGGGCTCGAAGCCGCCGCTGATCGAGGGGTAGGTCTCGATCGTTCCGGCGCCGGCAAGCGCCGCGGCGATCGCCACGATCGCGATCGCGAGACCGGCGATCAGCATCGCGGGCTCACCGGGGACCCGGCGCGGGCGGGCCCGCGTCGGCCGCACCTCCAGCCCGAAGCCGCGCAGCTCGAGCGTCGCCGCGACGTCGACCGAGCGGTCGAGCGCGCCCGCGACCAGGCGCCGGGCGAGGGCGCCGCGGCCGACCGGCGCCGCGGCGGGCCCGCGCAGCGACGCGGCCTCCGAGAGGCGCAGGTGGTCGGCCGCGGCGAGCGGCACGAGGCGCGAGATCAGCGTCGCGGTCAGGGCCGAGCGGGCCGCGAACGGGCGCACCGCCTTGAGGATGCGGTCGGGGTCGACGCAGGCGGACCAGACCGCGAAGACGAGCAGAGCGACGAGGATCCGGAGCGCGAGGATGCAGCCCTCGACGAGCGCCTCGAGGGTGACGTCGATCTGCCCGAGGACCGGCAGCTCCCAGCCCCGCAGCAGGATCGTGTCGCCGCGCTGGGCTGACGATCACGTTGACGACGACGACCGTCAGCGCCAGCGCCCACGCGTACCGCAGCGGCGCCAGGGCAGGCCGCACTGCGCCGGACGCCGCGGCGATCCCGACGGCCGCGAGGCCGACGGCGACGAGCACGATCGGACTCGAGAAGCTGAAGCAGATCACCGCCAGCGGCATCAGGTAGAGCGCGGCGATCAGCGGCCGGGCGGCGCCGAGCGGGCCGGGCCGGGGCGAGTAGGCGAGCACGGCCTTCATCGGCAGTACTCCCCCGCACCCGCGGGCTCGTCGGCCCCCGCGGGCACCGGCACGCCGAACGGCTCGCCGCCGGTGAAGGCAGCGGCCGCGTAGCGGTCCTGCAGAGTGTCCTCGTCGAGCATCAGGGCGGCGTCGCCGAGCCCGTCGGGAATGCTGGAGGAGACGACCCAGGTCGGCTTGTCGTCGCCCTCCTGAAGTGCGGCGACCCACGATGCGTCGGAGGAGCTTGCGAGCGGCTCCGCCTCGGTGTCGTGGACGTCGAGGCTCCAGAGCCCGGAGCCGCCGCAGCGGGCAGGGCTGGCGTAGACGCCGCTGCGGCCGGGACCGGCCTCCATCGTGCGAGCGGTCGGATCCCTGCGGACCTCGTCCCAGGTCCCGACGATGACGCGGAGGCTCGACTTCGGATCGGAGTCCTCGAGCGCCGTCCTGGCCGGCTCGGCACCGGCGTCGGTCAGCGCCTCCTCGGCGGTCTCACAGGCACCCGTCTGCTCGGCCGAGTCGAGGCAGACGAGCTCGGTCGGGTATGTCTCCCCGTCGAGGCCCGACAGGAACGGCTGCGGATAGGACCCGACGACGGCCGGGACGCGGTACGCGCCGGTCCAGTCGCGGTAGTCCCACCAGATCCTGTCGCCCGCGTGGACGGTCGCCTCGCCGGCCCCGATCGGCGACCAGATCCCGTTCACGAAGTAGTACCAATCGAGGCTGCGACCGCCCTCGATCACGCTCTCGAGGCCGTCGATCGAATCGACGAAGTTGCCGCCGTAGCTGGTCTCGACCTCGGTCTCTCGATCGAGGAACCTGATCACGGTCTCCGACTCGGTCGGGTCGGTCGTCGTCGCCTCGGCGAGCAGCTCGGCGCCGTGGTCACGCGTCACCCGCAGCGAGGCCGTCCCCTCCTCGCTCTCCCCCGCGCCGATCCCGCAGCCCGCGGCCGCGACGGCGAGCACGATGCTCGCCGTCGCAGCCGCAATGGTGCGGGCGCGAGGCATCGGTCAGGCCCGCTTCACGCGCTCGCAGCCGCGAGCCGTGTACTCCTGCTTGCGGCGAACGACGATCGTGTCCTTGCCGGTCCCGCACTTGACCAGGGGCGGCAGCGAGTCCTTCGCCCGCCGCAGGTCGATCGTGTCGCTGCCACCGTGGGAGTGGATCGCGCTGAGCCGGCGGTCGGCCTTGATCTTGTCCTTGGCACCGGTGCCGACGACGAACAGGTCGCCGACATCGGGGCAGTCGGTGACCGCGCTGCCGGCGCAGACGCCGACCTGCCGCGAGGGGATGTCGCCGGTGCGCACGGCCTGAAGCCGGGTCGTGCCGCCCTGCGGCTCCACCTCGGCCCGGCCGTCGGGCCCGGTCACGACTCCGGTGCCGGCGATCGTTGCGCCCGCGGCCGGGGCCCTGGTGCCGTCATCCGCGTACTCGAACACCCGAACCGGGATCTTCGCTCCGGGCTCGACGGCGAGCGGCGCCTCGATCTCGAGCTCGGCCGGGATCGGGTCGTTGTAGTCGTTGATCAGGTACCAGAGGACGTCGTCGCCCTTGTCGATCGGGGTCTGATCGCCGCCGGTCGTGGTCGCGGCGTGGTTGAGCTTCAGGTACCAGTAGCCCGTCCTGCGGCGCGACGACGCCGCCGAAGCCGCAGATGCCGATCCCGAAGTCGAAGTAATCGGAGAGCAGCAGCGGCCGCAGCTTGGGCGTGTGGGCCGACGCGTCGGCGACGACGCCGAGCGCTGTCGCGCCCGGGACCTGGACCTGGTCGCCGGAGCCGCCGGTCCCTTCGCCGAAGCAGTCGGCCTTCTTCGACGTCGGCACCTTGGCGGTGCCCGTGTACTGGCGCTGGTCGACGAGCGTCTTGCCGTCGGCGGTGACGACGCGCACGTCGGCCCCGGTCTTGTTGGCCGCTTGCGCGGAGCCGGCCAGGATCAAAGTCGCCAGTCCGAAAGCCATGAGAGGCGTTAGGGCCCGACGCATACGCGGGAGGTGTGTGGACATGAGCCACCCTTTCCTCGAGGGTTTACAGCTGGGCCGGAGACAGGTCTCCTGACTTACGGGGCCTATTCACCGCGCCTTCCCGGGGCCGAAGGGCTCCCAGTGGCTGGCGGGACGTCTCTGCGTCGCCGCCGTGCGATGAACTCACCCGGTCACAGTGGCGGGACCGTGCCGGAATCTCACCGGACTTCCCTGAACACCGACCTATGGATTGAGGGCCACTCTAGACCCCCAAGCGGGGGAATGCCTAGGTTCGCTCCTGAACCGTCTTGACGAGGTTGTCGACCACCTCGGGCATCGCCTTGCGCATGCGGGCGAGCTCCCAGTGCTCGATCTTGAGCGCGCGGACCACGGAGGTCGCGATCACGCTGGCGGAGCGCTCCTGCCTCTCGAGCAGGCCCTGCTCGCCGAAGATGTCGCCGGGGCCGAGCTCGGCGACGGTCTCGCCGCCCTTGTCGACGCGGACGGTGCCCTCGTCGATCGCGTAGAAGTCGTTGGCGAACCCACCCTCCTGGATGATCACCTTGCCCTCGGGGAACTCCACGAGCTGCGTGAACGGGGCGATCTTCGCGAGGCTTTCCTCGGGAACGCCCTCGAACAGGGAGAACCTCTTGAGCTGACTGGAATCCACTTGGCTACTCCTTGGTTGAGACGCTGTGGAACCTACCCGATCCGCGCGCGGGTTTGGAGGGTTCGCCGGACGATGTGGTGGGTCTCACGCACGGTAGTCTCGTCGTCGCGACGCACGAGGGGTGCGATCGCAAAGCGGCCGTCACCTGTCTTGATCGTCCTCATCGTCATCGTCGTCCTGGTCATCGCGCTCGCCGCGTTCGCCTGGCTGACCTACAACCGGCTCGTCGCGCTGCGGCTCGCCTGCGAGAACTCGTGGTCGCAGATCGACGTCGCGCTGAGGCTCCGGCACGACCTGATCCCCGACCTCGTCTCCGCCGTCGCCGGCTACGCCGGCCACGAGCAGGGGACGCTGACCCAGGTGACCGAGCTGCGGGCGGGAGCGATCTCGGCCGATCAGGCGGCGCCGGCCGAGCGCGGCACCGCCGAGGCCCGGCTCGGCGAGCGGGCTCGGGCGGATGCTGATCCTCGCCGAGGACTACCCGGACCTGAAGGCGACCGAGAACTTCTCCCGCCTGCAGACCGATCTCGCCGAGGTCGAGGAGAAGATCTCGATCACGCGCCGGGTCTACAACGACACGGTCGAGACCTACAACACGAAGATCCAGGTCTTCCCCTCGAACCTGGTCGCGAACGGATTCGGGTTCGAGCGACGTGAGTTCTTCGAGGCGGGAGCGGGCGCCGACATCGCCCCGACGATCTCGCTGCCGAACAGCGGCGGCGCCACCGGGGGCCCGGCAGCGTGAGCGCCGGACGGGTGATCTGGGGCGTGATCTGGCGAGTCGTCCTGGCCGCGATCGTGTTCGTGTGTCCTCGCGATCCTGCCGAGCCTGTTCATCCCCGAGGAGGGCACGACCAAGGACTTCGACATCACCGACGCGAACTCCCGCGTCGAGCTCCAGGACGACGCAAGCCTGCGGATCTCCGAGACGCTCGAGTTCCACTACCACGGCGGCAGCTTCACGGGCGCCTACCGGGACATCCCGCTGCGCAACGGGGCGAAGATCACGGGCGTCACCGTCTTCGAGGGCGATCGCCGCTACCGGCCCGGCGGCAACACGGCGCTCGGCTCCTTCGACCAGCCGGGCACGTTCGGGACGACGCCGATCCCGAGGAGCGAGGGCGAGGGCCTGCGGGTCGTCTGGCACTACGACAAGACCGACACCGAGCGGACCTTCACGCTGGTCTACGACGTCGAGAACGCGGTCACCGCCTACGACGACGTGATCGACGTCGGCTGGGTCGTCTGGGGCGATCAGTGGAAGTTCTGGCTCGACGACCTCTCCGGCCAGATCGCGACGCCCGACGGCAGCGACCCGACCGAGGCCTGGGTCTCGAGCTTCGAGGCGCCCGACCCGGGTGCGATCGCCGCCGGCGAGGAGCCGCAGGGGACGCGTGAGCTCGGCGTCGACGCCGAGATCTCCGACGGCGAGGCGAGCTTCGAGGCCGAGCGCGTGCCCGAGGCCCACGACGTCGTGCTGCGGGCGCTCGTCCCGCGCGACGCGGTCAGCTCCGTGAGCGGCGCCCGGGTCGTCGCCGGCGACGGCGCCGAGAAGGTGACCGCACAGGAGGACGACGTCTCCGACACCTTCCTGATGAAGGCGAGGAACTTCGTCTTCGACAACGCATGGCTCGTCTTCGGGCTCTGGACCCTGCTCGTCGTCGCGCTCTCGTTCCTGCTCGCGATGATGGCCCGCGAGCGGCCGACCGACGTCGGCGAGTACCTGAACGAGCCGCCGGAGGACCTGCCCCCGGCGATCGCCTACGCGCTCGCGACCGAGGGCCAGTACGACGACCGCGTCGTGCTCGCGACGCTGCTCAGCCTCGTCGACCGCGGCTACTACGACGCGAAGGCCTCGCAGGGCGACGAGCTCGACCTCGAGCTGAGCGTCGCCGCGGACCGCCCGGCCGTCGAGGCGCTGCAGCCGTTCGAGGTGACGACGATGACCTTCTTCGACGACCTGCTCGGCGGCAAGACGGTCGCGCTCGGCAAGCTCAAGGACGAGATCCCCGAGCACTCCGCCACCTGGCGCTCGCGCTGGAACGGGCTGACCAGCGAGCTCGATCAGGCGGACGAGGGCACGATCACCTGGGACCGCGACTTCGCCGCCGAGCGCACCGCCCTCGCGTTCGTCGCGCTGCTCGGCTACCTGATCCTCGGCTGGCTGTTCTTCTCCCGCACCCACTGGCTCGCGATCCCGGCCGGCACGGCGGTGCTCGGGCCTGCTCTTCGTCTACCTCCTGCCGTCGACGATGTACAAGCGCCTCGACCCGGCGGCCCGCGAGCGCGGCGCCCGCTGGGCCGCCTTCCGCCGCTGGACCGACGACTTCCCGCGGCTCGACGACGACCCGCCCGCGACCCTGAAGCTGTGGCGCAGCATCCTCGTCTACGCCGTCGCCTTCGGAACCGCGCGAGAAGGTCGCGAAGTCCGGCCGGATCCCGCGCGCCGGTCGGCGAGGAGGCGACGAACACCGGCAGCTGGACCGCCTTCGCCCTCTACGGAGGTGTCTGGAGCTCCGACTTCAACTCGTTCGGCTCCGGGTTCTCGAGCCAGGTCGCCCCGCAGTCGAGCTCGTCCGGCGGAGGCGGCGGCTTCAGCGGCGGCGGCGGTGGCTCCTCAGGCGGAGGCGGCGGCGGTGCCTGGTGATGACGGCCGCGCCGCCACTCGGCCCTGACCGCCGGCTCAGCGGTCGCCCGGCGTAGCGCTGCTACAGCCGGGCTCCCTCTTCCTTGATTGGCGACATTCTGGACTCGTCGTTTGACAGTTCGCGAAGTCTGCCGAGGCCTGGGCGGCGCCGACGGCCGGGCCGGCTCGGCGCGCTGCTGACCGAGCGACGTCGTCCTCGTCCAGCCGATGGCGCCGACCACCCGCAGCCGGGCCGCGGCGGAGCGCGCGTTCGGGCGCCTGCTCGAGCTCGTGCCCGACATCCACGCCGAGGTCTTCGAGCACTGGGGCGACGCGAACGGCGGCGCAATCACCTTCGACCTGATCGCGACGCTCGGCGGCTCCGAGGTCCGATGGCACCTCGTCGACATCTTCGAGCTCCGCGACGGTCTCGGCTCGAAGCGGACCAGCTACTTCGACCCGACGCACGCTCGCTCGAGGCCGTCGCGACCCGGCCCAAGGCCTGGGTCCCGTTTAGCCACCTCCGGCCTCTGGCGGCGCTGAGCTACTTCTTCTTGTTCTCGAGCTTGGCGAAGTCGCTCGCCAGCTCGTAGCCCTCCGGCAGGACCTTCTTCGCCGGCTTACGGACGAGGCCGCCGAGCTCACCCGGCTCCTCTGCCACCGGCAGCCGCAGCTGCAGGTTGCTGACCGTGATCGGGTCCTGGCCGTCGGATGCCCGGCCGTAACCGCCGGCGATGCCCGGGTCGCTGTCCTTGGGCAGCAGCTCGAGCTTGGCGATGTGGCCGTCCTCGAAGGTCCAGCCGTTCGGGTGCAGCTGGAAGACCTTGCGCTTGCCGCTCTCGGGTCGCCACAGCGCCCGCGAGACGAGCGTCTCCTGGCCGTCGGGCCCGACGTCGAGCAGGCGTGCCGCGAGCTGCGAGGTGTTGCCGGCGACCTCGAAGTCGCCGATCACCGTCGCCGAGCCCAGCAGCGTGAAGCCGGCGTCTCCGGCGCCTCGACCCTGTAGCTGGCGGCGCCGGCCTGATCGGCGCCGTCCGCGGTCTCGCAGGCGCCGCCGCCGACCGGGTTGAACTTCTGCGCGATCGCGGGGTCGCCGGCGTCGGGCGCGATCGTCTTCGCTGCCTTCGATGCGAAGCGGACCTCGCCGGGCGCGATCCTGGCCCAGTTCGGCGCGAAGTACGGGCCGCCCGACGGCGCGTCGCCGGGGCAGGTCTCGGTGTAGAGGGTGACGCCCTCGCGCGGCTCGAAGTCGTTGCCCTTGACCCAGCGCGCCATCCAGCGCTGCTCACGCCGGTCCTGGGCCGCGCGTGACGTCGTCCTTGTTGTTCGCGCGCGGGTGGCCGAAGTCGCCGAAGAACAGCGCCATGTGCGCCTTCTTGCCGTACTCGGTCCGGGTCCGGTTGTAGAAGCGGATCGTCTCGTCGGCCGGGAACAGGTCGTCGGTGAAGCCGCTCGACATCAGCAGCGGCGCCGGCGGCGTCGAGTGGTCGATGTAGTACGAGGAGTGGTTGGTCGTGATCTCCTCGAGCATCGCCTGCGGCCTCGGCGTCCGTAGGGCTCGCCCTGCTCGAGCAGGGTGCGCCAGCCGCGCAGGTCGGCCGAGGGATCGGCGCCTTCCGCGGCGTAGTAGCCGGGGGCGCCGAGGCCCGAGAAGTAGAGGCCGTTGACGAGCGACTCCTTCTGGATGCCGATCGCGCCGCTGTACGGGGCATCGGCGACGTAGTCGAGCGTGCTGCCGTTCGGGACCAGCGAGTAGGCGAGGTCGGTCCACGGGATGCTCGGCGCGGCGGCCGCGATCCGCATCTTCTTGCCGTCGGGGCTCGTCCAGGGGACGAGGCTGCCGTCGGGCATCACCATCCGGTTCTTGAGCGCGCCCAGCGCCATCGACATGCCGCCGCCGTAGGAGCCGCCGATCGAGCCGATCTTCTTCGGCTCGACGAGGCCCTCGTCGGCGAGCGCGCCGGCGAACTCCTGCGCGTCGCGGACCTCGTAGCGGTTGTCGATCAGGCGGATGTAGCCGTCGTCGCAGGCGCCGCCGGCTGCGGTCTGGGAGGCGGTCGAGCCGCAGGACTCGTGGAAGCCGCGGTCGGTCATCGAGAAGGTGGCGTAGCCGCGGACGAGCCAGCGGCGCATGCTCTGCAGGTCGGCCTTGCTGCCGCCGTAGCCGTGGAACATCATGATCAGCGGGTAGGGGCCCGGGCCGAAGCGGTCCTCGGAGGGCAGGCCGACGCTGACGTCGATCGGGACGCCGTCGAAGGCGGGGACGGTGCTGCGCGGATCGTCGGAGCAGTAGGTGAGCCCGTTCGAGCCGGCCGGCTGACAGGGAACGGCGCCGTCGAAGACGGAAGCGGGCGGCGCGGCCGAGGCGAGTCGCCGGGGCGGCGAGGGCGACGGCAGCCGCAACCAGCACGCCGATCATCAAGGACTTCCAACCGTTCGCAAGCAGCTTTCGCAACGCCTCTCTCCTCCGTGTCGGTACGACGACGATGCCCCCAGCGGGCGTCGACAACGTATCAACGCGCGAACGGCCTACAGGTTGCGGTCAGCCGTCGAGGAAGAGATCGAGCGCGGGCTCGCCGGTGCCCGCCCGGTAGCGGTCGAGGTCGGTGACGCCCTCCTCGGCGAGCACCTCGTCGTCGATGAAGAAGTTGCCCGTGCACTCGGCCGCGGGCCTGGTCAGGATCGCGTGGGCGGCGTCGGAGACGATCTCCGGCGTTCGCGACTGGTTCATCGCCTCCTCGCCGCCGAGCAGGTTCAGCACCGCCGCGGTCGCGATCAGGGTCCGCGGCCAGAGCGAGTTGGCGGCGATCTCCCGGTCCCTCAGCTCCTCGGCGAGGCCGAGCGTGCAGAGGCTCATCCCGTACTTGGCGATCGTGTAGCCGAGCTGCCCGCCGGCCCACTTCGGGTCGAGGTTGATCGGCGGGCTCAGGGTGAGGATGTGGGCGTTGTCGCTGCGCTCGAGGTGCGGGATGCAGGCCCGGCTCAACATGAAGGTGCCGCGCGTGTTGATGTCCTGCATCAGGTCGTAGCGCTTCGGATCGAGGTCGGGCGTCTTCGCGAGGTTGATCGCGGAGGCGTTGTTGACGCAGACGTCGATGCCGCCGAAGGCGTCGACCGTCTTCGACACCGCCTCCTCGATGCTCGCGTCGTCGCGGACGTCGCCGAGGATCGCGAGGCCCTTGCCCCCCGCCGCCTCGATCTCCTCGACCGCCGTGTGGATCGTGCCCGGGAGCTTCGGGTGCGGCTGCTCGGTCTTCGCCATCACGGCGACGTTGGCGCCGTCGCGGGCGGCGCGGACGGCGATCGCGAGGCCGATGCCGCGGCTGCCGCCGGACATCAGGATCGTCTTGCCTTCGAGGGTGCTGGGCATCAGGGGAGGCTCCTTGGACGCTTGGGTGGGACTTGGAGACGAGTGGCGGCAACCGTATACGTGCGGTCCGAACCGGGTCATCGACGGGCGCGGCTGGGGCGCTCGGCCGGCCCGTCAGCGCGTGAAGTAGCCAGTGATACTGTCCACTCCGGACCGGCTGACCCGCGGCCGGCGACGATGAAGGAGCGCTCTTGAGCCTCGACGACCCCGTGATCATCTGCTGCGCGATCTCCGGCGCGATCGCGAACCGCGACCAGTGCCCGGCGATTCCCTACACCCCGGAGGAGTACGCGGCCGAGGCGCGCAGGATCGTCGACGAGGGCGGCACCCACATCCACATCCACGCCCGCACGCCCGACGGCACCCCCTCCTACGAGATCGAGGACTTCCAGGCGATCAGCGACGCGGTCCGGGCCGAGGTCGGCGCCGACGCGATCGTCAACTTCTCGACCGGCACGATCGGCGTCCCGGTCGAGAAGCGGATCGCCTACCTGGAGGCGGTCCGGCCCGAGGTGGCGGCGCTGAACATGGGCTCGATGAACTACGCCAAGTACTCGCGCTCGCGCAAGGACTTCGTCTTCAAGTTCGTCTTCCAGAACCCGATCGACGAGATCATCGAGTTGCTGGAGGCGATGAACCGGCTCGGGATCAAGCCCGAGCACGAGTGCTTCGACACCGGCCACGTGAGCTCGCTCGAGCCGCTGATCGACATGGGCGTGCTCCAGGGCCGGCCCCACATCGACTTCGTCATGGGCGTGATCGGCGGCGTCGCCCCGACCGCTCGCAACGTCGCGGCGATGGCCGACAACGTGCCCGAGGGCGCGCACTGGGGCGTGATCGGGATCTCCCGGGCGCAGTGGATGCTGGTCGCCGCGGCGCTGACGCTCGGCGGCTCGATCCGGGTCGGGCTCGAGGACAACCTCTACCTGCCCGAGCGGCGAGATGGCGAAGAGCAACGGCGAGCTGATCGCGAAGGCGCGCCAGATGACCGAGGACGTCGGCCGCCGCCCGGCCACGGTCGACGAGGCCCGCGAGATCCTCGGAATCCCGACGCCTGTCCTGAGCTAGGACTCAGACCCGTGAGGCCCGAGCGGTGAGCGACACGGAGGGGCGGCTGCTCTGGCAGCCGGACGAGGCGCGGATCGAGCGCGCTCAGGTGACCGGGTTCGCCCGCACCCAGGGCGTCGAGGGCGGCTACGGGGAGCTCTGGCAGTGGTCGGTCGACGACGTCGAGCGCTTCTGGGCCGCGGTCTGGGACTACTTCGATGTCGAGGGGGAGCGCGGCGACGTCGTCCTCTCCTCGCACGAGATGCCGGGCGCCGAGTGGTTCCCGGGCGCCTCCGTCTCCTACGCCGAGCACGTCTTCCGCGGCACCGACGACGCCGCGGTCGCGATCCGCCACGCCTCCGAGAGCCGCGAGCTGGCCGAGATGACCTGGGGCGAGCTGCGCTCGCAGACGGCGCGGATCCGCGCCGGCCTCGTCGCGCTCGGGGTCGGGCGAGGCGACCGCGTCGCCGCCTACCTGCCGAACATCCCCGAGACGATCGCCGCCTTCTGTCGCCTGCGCCTCGATCGGCGCCGTCTGGTCCTCGGCGGCGCCGGAGTTCGGGGCCCGCAGCGTCATCGACCGCTTCGCCCAGATCGAGCCGAAGGTCCTGCTCGCGGTCGATGGCTACCGCTACGGCGGCAAGGACTTCGACCGCTCCGCGGTCGTCTCCGAGATCGCCGCCGGCATCCCCTCGCTCGAGCACACGATCCGCCTCGGCTACCTCGACGGCAGCGGCTGGGAGCCGGGCTTCCTCGGGCCGGAGGGATCGGAGCTCACCTTCGAGCGGCTGCCCTTCTCGCACCCGCTCTGGATCCTCTACTCCTCGGGGACGACCGGGTTGCCGAAGGCGATCGTCCACTCGCAGGGCGGGATCCTGCTCGAGCACCTGAAGAAGATGCACCTGCACCTCGACGCCGGCCCCGACGACCGCGTCTTCTGGTTCACGACGACCGGCTGGATGATGTGGAACTTCCTCGTCGGCGTGCTGCTGACCGAGGCCTCGATCGTGCTCTTCGACGGCAACCCCGGCTACCCGTCGCTCGACCGGCTCTGGGACCTGAGCGAGGAGGCCGGGATCACCAGCTTCGGGACCAGCGCCAGCTTCATCGCCTCCTGCATGAAGGCCGGAATCGAGCCCGGCGAGGGACGCGACCTCTCGAAGCTGGCAGGCGGTCGGCTCGACCGGCTCTCCCCTCTCCCCCGAGGGCTTCGACTGGGTCTACGAGAAGCTCGGCGCCGACACCTGGCTGTTCTCGACCAGCGGCGGCACCGACGTCTGCACCGCCTTCGTCGGCGGCGTGCCGACGCTGCCCGTCTACGAGGGCGAGCTGCAGGCGCGCTCGCTCGGGGCAGCGCTCGAGAGCTGGGACGAGCAGGGCAACCCCCACGTCGGCCGGGTCGGCGAGCTCGTCCTGACCGAGCCGATGCCCTCGATGCCGATCTACTTCTGGGACGACCCCGACGGCAGCCGCCTGCGCGAGGCCTACTTCGACCACTACCCGGGCGTCTGGCGCCACGGCGATTGGATCGAGGTGACCGAGCGCGGCACGGCGATCATCTACGGCCGCAGCGACTCGACGATCAACCGCGGCGGCATCCGCATGGGCACGAGCGAGATCTACCGGGCGGTGCTCAGCATCCCCGAGATCACCGACGCGCTCGTCGTCGACGTGCCGCCTCCTGCCGAGAGGTCGGGCGAGGACAACTGGATGCCGCTTTTCGTCGTCCTCGCCGAGGGGGCGCGAGCTGAACGACGAGCTGATCAAGCGGATCGCCGCCCGGGTCCGCGCCGACTGCTCGCCCGCGCCACGTCCCGAACGAGGTGCACGCGATCGCCGAGGTGCCGCGGACGCTCTCGGGCAAGGTGCTCGAGATCCCGGTCAAGCGGATCCTGATGGGGACGCCGGCCGAGCAGGCAGCGAGCCGCGAGTCGCTCGCAAATCCCGCCGCGCTCGACCCGTTCGTCGAGATGGCCGCGCGGCGCGCAGGGGCTGATCAGCGCCGGCGGGCTCAGCGCGCCCAGGGCGGCGGCTGGGTCGGATCGCCGGTGCGGCGCGCGTAGGAGACCCCGTAGGCGCGCGGCCGGAAGTGGAGGATCGGATCCTCGGAGGGCTCGATCCCCTCGGTCAGGCGCAGCGGGTCGAAGATCGTGTCCTCGCGGCCGTCGGCGAGCGCGTCGAGCACGAGCCTGCCGGCGACGACCCGATCGGCGCCCTTCCACACCGACGTCGGGTCGTGCGGGTCGTCGCCGGCCCCGGCGACGCTGAGCTCGAGATCGAAGGCGACCTGGCCGCCGGCGGCGAAGCGGGCCGCGATCTCGGCGCTCAGGTAGTCGGCGACCGAGCGGTCGGGCTCGGAAGCGGGCGGCTCGGAGACCGGGACGAGCGTGTAGCGGACCCAGTGCGAGCGCCCGTCGGGGCCGGTCCAGCGATAGGCGTGGACCGCGTAGTAGGCGGGATCGGCGTAGCTCGAGGGCGCCTTCAGGGCGGAGGCGTTGGCGCGCAGAGCGCCGGCAGCCGAGGGGTTGCGGGCGAGGAACAGCGGCAGCTTGACCAGCATCCCGGGCCCGCGCTCGGTCGCCTCGATCAGGTCGACGAAGGCGTCGGGGGTGCGGACCGGGAACCGCGGCGCGCTCTGGGCGACGATGTCGGTCCGGGCGCCGCCGGGAAGCTCGAACCGGATCGCGAGGCCGCGCACGTCGGGCGCCCGGTCCGGCTCGTCGGGATTGCCAGAGCCGTTCGAGAGGCGGGCGACGACCGGCACGCGTCTCGCCCTGCATGTGCGCCGCCGTCGTCAGCGGCGCGGCCTCCGCGGCAGCGGTGAAGCTGCCCGAGCAGACGACGCCGCGGGCGTGCAGCGCGCGGCGTCCGCTGTGGACCCCGAAGCGGGCGGCGATCCGCTCGATCGCCTCGGCCGGCTCGATCACGGCTCCGATCCTATCCCTCAGGTAGCTTCCTCTGCGATGTCGGGAATCGGGGATCTGGGCTCGTCGGGGGCCCTCGGGCCGTTCGCGGAGCAGTACGCGCTGACGCCGGGACCGGGTGGATACCTGCCCCAGGTCGGCACGGCGCTCACCCACGGCAACTCGATCGACGGCGCCGCCCACGGCATGCTGCCCGGCGACATCGAGGGGATCGTCGCCCTGCTCCGCTACGAGCGGCGCAGCAACGACCAGACCCACACCGAGCGCTTCACCGCCGTGATCACACGGGTGCCGGAGTCGATCGGCTTCGCGCCATACATGGCGGTCGGCGGGGGCGGCGGTCACATCACGATCAAGCTCGGCGTCGACGGTCGCGAGATCGCCGGCGTCAACGTCCGTGTCGACGAGGGCGTCGACGAGGGCTGGCTGACCGAGCTCTTCTCCCCCGCGCTCGCCGACTGGGTCAGCCGCAGCCGCGAGGACTGGGGCTTCGAGCTCGCCGACGGGGTGCTCGTCACGGTCCGGGACGGTCACCTGAGCGCGAGCGCAGACCTGAAGCAGCTGTGCGAGGACGCCGCCCACCTCGCCGCCGCGATCCGCGTCGAAGCGCTCGAGGACGCCGGTGCCGGCCAGGCCGACCGGACCGCGGCGAAGCCGAAGAAGCAGGAGCTAAAGGACAAGCGGATCGAGTACTTCCTTCCCTACGTCCCCTTCGGCGACGGCGGCCCGGCCAACGTCGCAACCGCGACCGGCTCCTATCGCTCGGTCGTCACCCGCGCCCCGGTCACCTACCTCGGCGGCCTGCTCACGGCGTTCTGGATCTGGCTCGGGATCAGCGTCATCGCGGGCGGCATCTACGGCCTGCTGCTGACCGTCGGCGATCCGCTCACCAACGCCCTGATCTGGGAGGTGAGCCTGTTCGCGATCGTCTTCTTCTTCGTGATCCGCAGTCGCATCAACGGCGACTCGAAGGCGACGGCCGAGGCCGCCTTCTACGCCGAGTACGCCCGCAGCCGCAAGCTCGAGCCGGTCGAGCCGCTTCGGTTCGCCGCCACGAACGCCGAGGCGAACCTCCCCGGCAAGCCGGAGCGGGTCTGGACCGGGACCTTCAGCGGACCCTCCGGCTCGGTCCAGGGTGCCCTGATGCTGACCGGCAACGGGCTCGAGCGCGGCCACTACGCGGCGCTCGTCGCCGGGCCGCGCGGGCCGACGGCGACCGCCGAGCTGAACGTCTCGGCGCCCGGCATCTCCGCCGCCTACCTCGACGAGCTGACCCAGACGCTGCTGCTCGACCTCGCGACGGCGCCCGCCGCTCGGCCCCGGGCGCCTGACCCGTGGCCCGGACCCTGAACGTTCCGGCCGCCGGCCTCGGCCGACCCGGCGAGCCGGAGGCGGACCCGGTCGCGCTCTCGGCCGAGCTGATCGAAGCGACGCTGCGGCAGCGGGGCGAGGTGACTGACCACACGGGCGAGCTCGCAGCACGGCTCGCGCGCGTCGATCCGGCGGCGATCCGCGGCGACGACGCCCGCGTCGCGTTCTGGATCAACGTCTACAACGCGCTGCTCTTGAGGATCACCGCCGAGCACCCGTTCCGCGGCAGCGTCCTGCTCGGGGTCCGCTCGTTCGGCGCCTACGCCTTCGACGTCGGCGGCCGCGCCTACAGCCTGAACCTGATCGAGCACGGGATCCTGCGCGGCAACCGCCGGCCGCCGGGCGGCCTGCGCTCGCCGCTGCGGGATCGGGACCCGCGCCTGGCGGCGCTCCCCACCGCCCCGGACCCGCGGATCCACTTCGCGCTCAACTGCGGCGCCCGCTCCTGCCCGCCGATCAGGGTCTTCGAGGCCGGCTCGAGCGACGAGCTGCTCGAGTCCGCGACCCGCGCCTACCTCGAGGGCGAGACCGACGTCGACGCCGAGGCGGCGAAGGTCGAGCTGCCCGGCCTGATGAAGCTCTACGGCTCCGACTTCGGCGGCACCGGGGCGCGGCTGGCGTTCGCGGCCGAACGGCTGCCGGCGCTGGCGGCGCTGCTCGCCGCCGGCGCGCGGCCGGCGGTCGGCTACGCGAAGTTCGACTGGCGGGTTGCGGCGCCCGCCGGGCCGCCCTCAGGCGACCAGCGCGGCGCCGACCGGTAGGCGGGTCGCCGCCTCGAGCCGCGCCCGGCCTTCGAGCTCGGAGAGCTCGAGCAGGAAGGCGAAGCCGGCCGGGTCGCCGTCGAGGCCCTCGACCAGCCGCGCCGTCGCGGTCGCCGTGCCGCCGGTCGCGAGCACGTCGTCGTAGATCAGGATCGGGCCGGCATCGGCGAGCGGGTGCGCCTGGATCTCGAGCCGGTCGAGCCCGTACTCGAGCTGGTACTCGTGGCTGCGGACCGGCGGCGGCAGCTTCGACGGCTTGCGGACCGGGACGAAGCCGGCCCCGATCTCGCGGGCGAGCATCGGCCCGAGGATGAAGCCGCGCGCCTCCGGCGCGACGACCAGCGCGAACTCGCCCAGGTCCGAGGCCACCCCGGCGAGCGCGGCAGCCGCCTCCGCCATCAGCCCCGGATCCCGGTAGATCGGGTTCAGGTCCCGGAAGACGATCCCCGCCGAGGGCCAGTCCTCATGACTGGTGATGTGATCGAGCAGGCTCAAGAACGCGCATCCACCGAGACCGAGACGCCTCAGTACGACTTCGGCAGGCCCAATGAATGCTCGGCCACGTAGTTGAGGATCATCTCGCGGCTGACGGGGGCGATCTTGTTGAGCCGCGCTCCCCACCACATGTCGGTGAGGCCGTACTCGAGGGCGACGCCGTTGCCGCCGTGGACCTGGATCGCCTGGTCGACGCACTCGACGCAGGCCTCCGCCGCCGCGTACTTGGCCATGTTCGAGCTCTCCCCCGCCCCCTTGAAGCCGGCGTCGTAGAGGGCGCACGCCTTGTGGGTCATCAGCCGCGCGAGCTCGAGGTCGACCTTGCACTGCGCGAGCGGGTGCGAGAGACCCTGGTGCGTCCCGATCGGCTTGCCCCAGACCTGGCGCTCGCGCGCGTACTCGGCGGCCTGGCGCAGGGCGCGGTCGCCCGCTCCGACCGAGCCGGCCGCGGCCATGATCCGCTCCGGGTTGAGCCCGTCGAACAGCGCTCCGAGGCCGCCGGTCGTGCCGCCGATCAGCCGCTCCTCGCCGACCTCGATCCCGTCGATGAACAGCGTCCACTGACGGTCGGGGAGCCGCAGCGCCGTCGGGATGTACTCGCGCGTCAGCCCGGCGGCGTCGACGTCGACGATGAACAGCAGCGGCAGGCCGAGCTCGCCGCCCTCGAGCTCCTGGCGGGCGACGATCAGGATGTGGGTCGCGTGCTCGACGCCGGAGATGTAGGTCTTCTGGCCGCGCAGCGTCCAGCGGCCGTCGGCGGTCTCCTTCGCCCGCGTGGTGATGTTGTGCGTGTTCGTGCCGGCGTCGGGCTCGGTGACGGCGAACGAGATCCGCGTCGTGCCCCTGGCGATGCCCGGCAGCCACTCCTCCTGCTGGTCGCGGCTGCCACGTGAGACGAGGATCGAACCGGCGATCGCCGGCGAGACGACGAGCAACAGCTGCGTGCAGCCCTGCAGCGCCAGCTCCTCCTGGACCGCGGCGAGGCCGGTCATGCCGAGACCGCCGCCGCCGAACTCCTCCGGCAGGTTGACGCCGCAGTAGCCCTTCTCGGCGAGCGCGTCCCAGAGCTCGGTCGGCGGCTCGCCGGCGTCGGTGCACCGCAGCATGTAGGCGGGGCCGTACTCGCCGGCGATGCCGGCGACCGCCTCGCGAAGCATGGTCTCCTCGTGGCTGGGGACGAGGGGAATGACTGGCTCGGACTGATCCCGTGGGGCTGTGGCGCTCATCGGCGCAGCCTATTGGGATGACCCGTCCACGGCGGCCGCAAGACCGGCCGCCGGCGCCGCCTCGCGCGCTACTTTCTGCGCCCGGCGGGGTTGCGAGTTCTTGACCGGTACTGCTTTGAAGTCGAACGAGCGAGAGATGCCGAGCCGGTCGCTGACCGGCGTGATCGCCGCGGTCGTCGCGGCGGTCGTCGCCCTGCTCGCGCTCGGGCTCGCGATCCGCCTCCACCCCGCCGGCGAGCGCCGCCCCCGGCAGCGCCGCGGGCGGTGGCGCCACCGACGAGCGACCGAACGTGGTCCTGATCGAAAGCGACGACCAGACGCTCGACTCGATGCGGTTCATGCCGCGCACCGAGCAGCTGATCGGCGAGAAGGGCGCGACCTTCCCGGTCAGCATCGCCAGCTGGCCGCTCTGCTGCCCGTCGCGAGCGACGCTGCTGACCGGGCAGTACGCCCACAACCACGGCGTCCTCGGCAACAAGGACGCGCCGCTCGGCGGCTTCGACCGACTCGATTCCGAGACCGCGCTCCCGGTCTGGATGGAGAACGCCGGCTACTACACGGCGCACATCGGCAAGTACCTGAACGGCTACGAGGAGAGCCCGGTCGGAGTCCCGCCCGGCTGGACCGAGTGGCACGGCTCCAAGGACACCTACAAGTACTACGGCTACACGCTGCTCGAGGACGGCGAGAACGTCCAGTACGGCAACCCGCTCGAGGACCCCGACAACCCGGCCGACCCCGCCTCCTACTCGACCGACGTCTACACGGACAAGGCCGTCGAGATCATCGACCGGCGCGCGCCCGATCCCGAGCCCTTCTTCCTCTCGCTCGCCTACCTCGCACCCCACAGCGGCGCGCCCGCAGCCGAACCAGGGCAGCGGCCCGAGCGTCTGCGCCGGCTCCGCCAAGCCCGCCAAGCGCCACATCGGCGACCTCGCCGCCGAGCCGACGCCGACGCCGCCCAACTTCAACGAGGCCGACACGAGCGACAAACCGCGTCTCGATCCGCCGGCGCGACCCGCTCACCGAGGAGCAGCTGCTGCGGATCGACCGCGCCTTCCACTGCCGCTCGGAATCGCTGCTCGCGATCGACGAGGGCGTGCAGCGGATCGTCTGCGCGCTCCGCAAGAGCGGCGAGCTCAAGAACACGCTGATCATCTACACCTCCGACAACGGCTTCTTCGGCGGCGAGCACCGGATCCCGAACGGCAAGAACCGCGTCTACGAGGAGGCCGCGCGGGTGCCGCTGCTGATGCGCGGGCCCGAGATCCCGGAGGGCGTCACGGTCAAGGAGATGGCCGTCAACACCGACCTCGCCCCGACGCTCGCCGACGTCGCCGGCGCCTTTCCGCTGGTCGAGGTCGACGGGCGCTCGCTGATCCCGCTCGCCCAGCGCCCCGACCGCTACCGCGGCCGCGAGGTCCTGATCGAGCAGTTCTCCTCGATCGGCGAGGACGGCGAGCCGGCCGGGATCCAGTACTCCGCGATCCGGACCGAGCGCTACAAGTACGTCGAGAACGCGACCGGCGAGGTCGAGCTCTACGACCTCGAGCTCGACCCCTTCGAGCTCGAGAACCAGCGCCGCAACCCCGAGTACCAGAAGGTCAAGCGGGCGCTCGCCGGCAGGCTCGCGACGCTGCGCGACTGCGAGGGCAGCGAGTGCCGGCTGAAGCCACGGCTCGAAGCTCGAGATCTCCGGCGAGCAGGAGCCGAAGCGGAACGGCAACGGCCTCAAGGAATGCCTGCTGCCCGACTCCGTCACCGCGAAGCTGCCGCGCAAGACGGACGAGATGCCGCTGGTGGAGGCCGAGTTCAGGGTCGAAGGACGCCGCGCCGGCGATGTCGTCGAGCCGCCGTTCGAGACGCAGCTGCGCCCGTCGCTGCTGAAGGTCTCGCGCAAGCCGCAGATCTCGGTCGACGCGACCCTGCTCGACGGCCGCATGATCACGATCACGAGCCGGATCAAGATCTGCAGTTGAGCCGGCCCGCGGCTGTAGGATCGACGCCGTTGCCGCCCCGGAGCTCCGAGTCACCCTCCGCCTGGCCCGACGCGCCGCCGACCGCGACCGAACGCGAGGCGTTCGCCGGAGCCGTGCCACGCCCGTTCTGGCTCGACCGCCGGCCGGCCCCCCGCTCCTATGCGCCGCTCGCGGGATCGACCGAGACCGACCTCTGCATCGTCGGCGGCGGCTTCACCGGCCTCTGGGCGGCGCTGCAGGCGAAGACCGCGCGACCCGGGGCGCCGCGATCGTCCTGCTCGAGGCCGAGACGATCGGCGCCGGCGCCAGCGGTCGCAACGGCGGCTTCCTCTCCTCTTCGATCACGCACGGGATCGAGAACGGGCTCAGCCGCTTCGCCGATGAGATCGAGGCGCTCGAGCGGCTCGGGCATCGAGAACTTCGAGGGGCTCAAGGCGCGATCTCGCGCCGGCACGGGATCGACTGCGACTTCGAGGAGAACGGCGAGCTCCACGTCGCCGTCTCCGAGTACCAGGTCGCGCCACTCGCCGACGAGGCGGAGATCCTCGCCGCGCACGGCCACGAGGTCGAGCGTGCTCGACGCGCGAGGCGGTCCGCGCCGAGGTCGGATCGCCGACCTACCTGGCGGCGATCTGGGACCGGACCGGCTCGGCGCTGGTCGACCCAGCGAAGCTCGCCGACGGGCTCGCGGCCGCGGCCGCCGCGCTCGGCGTCGAGATCCATCGAGCGCTCGGCGGCAACTCGGATCGAGGACGCCGGGGGACTCGGTCGAGGTCGCGACCGCCACGGGGACGGTGACGGCCCGGCGGGCGATCCTCGCGACCAGCGCCTACCCGCCCCTGGTCCGATCGCTGCGGCGCTACATCGTGCCCGTCTACGACTACGTGCTCGTCACCGAGCCGCTCGCCCCCGAGCAGCTCGCGGAGATCGGCTGGCGCTCCCGCCAGGGGATCAGCGACTGCGGCAATCAGTTCCACTACTACCGCCTCACCGACGACGACCGGATCCTCTGGGGCGGGTTCGAGGCGGTCTACCGCTACGGCGGCCCGGTCGCCGCGCGACTCGACACCGACGACGAGACGTTCGGCGCCCTCTCACGGAACTTCTTCGCGACCTTCCCGAGCCTGCGCGGGATCGGCTTCTCGCACAAGTGGGGCGGCGCGATCGACACCTGCAGCCGCTTCTCGGCCTTCTTCGATGTCCTCCACGGCGGCAAGGCGGTCTTCGCCGGCGGCTACACCGGCCTCGGCGTCGGCGCCTCCCGCTTCGCCGCGGGCGTCGCGCTCGACCTCGCCGACGGGGTCGACTCCGAGGCGACGCGGCTCCGCTACGTCCGCACCAAGCCGGTCCCGTTCCCACCCGAGCCGCTGCGCTGGGCCGTGGTCCAGTTCACCCGCGGGCGGCTCGCCGCCGCCGACCGCAAGGGCGGCCGGCCGGGCCTGTGGCTGCGGCTGCTGGAGCGGCTCGGGCTCGGGTTCGACAGCTGATGCGCACCTTCGCCGACACCCATCGGGCCGGAGCTGCCGACGTCGACGGCGAGGGCCGGGCCCATCCCGCCGCGGTGGCCCGCTGGCTGCAGGAGACCGCGTTCGCCGACGGCCTCGACTCCGGCTTCGGCGCCGAGGCGTTCTGGATCATCCGCCGCCTGGCCCTGACGATCCGGCGGATGCCGGTCTTCCCGGAGGAGCTCGAGGTGCGGACCTGGTGCAGCGCCAAGGCGAAGACGGTCGCCGAGCGATCGAGCACGATCGCCGGCGACGCCGGCGCCGACGTCGAGTCGGTCGCGATCTGGATCCACGTCGATCCCGAGACCCGGCTGCCGTCGCGGCTCCCCGCGGCGTTCGAGGAGATCTACGGGCCGAGCGCCGGCGACCGCAGGGCGCGCAGCTCGCTCCGCCACCCGGCCGAGCCGCCCGCCGGCGCCGAGCAGCTCTCCTGGCACTTCGGCCGCTCCGACATCGACCTCGCCGGCCACGTCAGCAACCTCTGGTACTGGCACGTCGCCGAGGAGTACCTCGACCTGAGCGTGCCCGCCGACCGGCCGCTGGTCCTCGAGGCCGAGTTCCGGGCCGGGATCGGCCGGGGGCGGGCTATCGTGCACCGCGCCGGCACCATGCTCTGGATCAGCGACGAAGAAGGCAACCTCGCGGCGACGCTCGCCGTGGCTCCCGCCGACGGCTCCGAGGAGGCCGGGCCGGTGAAGGCCGTCGTCTGCCACGACGCCGAGCTCAGCGTCGAGGAGCTGCCCGAGCGCCACCCGGCGCAGGGACAGGTGCGGCTCGAGGTCGTGCGCTGCGGGATCTGCGGCTCCGACCTCCACGCCCGCCACGGGATCGACGAGTGGGCCGACCTCGCCGCCTCGATCGGCTACGACCGGCTCGGCCGCTCGGCCGACTCGCTCGTCTTCGGCCACGAGTTCTCGGGCTCGGTCGCCGAGTACGGGCCCGGGCTGCAGGAAGGAGGTCGCCGACCGGCGCGCCGGTCGTCGCGCTGCCGCTGCTGCGCAATCCCGCACGGCGTCGACGGCACCGGGCTCTCCGCCCACGCCCCGGGCGCCTACGCCGAGCAGGTGATCGTCGCAGGAATCGATGATGCTGCCGATCCCGAACGGGCTCGCGCCCGACGTCGCCGCGCTGACCGAGCCGATGGCCGTCGCCTGGCATGCGGTCCGCCGCGGCGAGGTCGGCAAGAAGGACGTCGCGATCGTGATCGGCTGCGGGCCGGTCGGGCTCGGCGTGATCCTCTGCCTGAAGGCGAAGGGCGTGCGGACCGTCGTCGCCAGCGACTACTCGCCGAAGCGACGCGCCCTGGCGAGCGCCTGCGGGGCCGACGTCGTCATCGACCCCGCCGAGGCGTCGCCGTTCGACGGCGGCGAGGAGCGCGGCCACCTCGTCCGCGCCGAGGCCGCCTTCGAGCTCGTCGTCGGCACGAAGGAGAAGCTCGAGAAGCTGCCGGTCGGCTGGTGGCACGCCTGGCGGCTCGGCGAGCGGCTCGGCGGCGAGGCCGAAGCGCGCCGGTGATCTTCGAGTGCGTCGGCGTCCCCGGCGTGATCTCGAGCATCGTCGACGAGGCGCCGCTGCTCTCGCGGGTCGTCGTCGTCGGCGTCTGCGTCGGCACCGACCAGTTCAAGCCGGCGATGGCGATCAACAAGGAGCTCGACCTGCGCTTCGTGCTCGGCTACACCCCGCTCGAGTTCCGCGACACGCTGCAGATGCTGGCCGAGGGCAAGATCGACCCGCGGCCGATGATCACCGGCACGGTCGGCCTCGACGGGCGTCGACGCGGCCTTCACCGCGCTCGCCGACCCCGAGGGCCACGCCAAGATCCTGATCGACCCGCGCTCCGGCGCCTCGGCGCCCGAGCCCGCAGCGGTCTGACGTTTCCAGCCGGCGCTCCGAGGGTCAGTCCGCGGACGCCGGCACCGCACGGAAGACGCGCGTCTCGCTCGAGAGCGCCTCGATCGTCGTCCGCCACTTGCCCGGATGGCCCGCCGGCACGTGCCAGCTGCGGATCGCCCGGTCGGCCCTGGCGTTGAAGTCCTCCTTGGGAACGTCGCCGAAGCTGTCGTAGAGGTAGACGTTGTAGGCGCGGTCGGTGTCCGGCAGCCTCGCGTGCGCGGTGAGCTCGATCGAGCGCGGCTCCGGAGGCGCCTTCAGCTTCGCCTCGTTCTGCAGGCCCTCGCCGTTCGCCGAGGAGCTGAGGCGAACGGGGACCGTGACGCCCTCGCGATCGGCAACGCCCTCGATCGCGACGCCGTAGCTCGGCGGTCGTCGCTTCAGCGAGTAGAGCGGCCCGCCGGCGGCGGATGCCTGCTTGCGGCTCTTGCCGAAGCGGCGCAGCTCGTAGCTGTAGAGGAAGGGCACGTTGGGGCCGATGTCGAAGAGCCCGTTGTCGCTCAGCGTGATCTGATCGGTCGGCCGGTAGGCGGCGCTCGTCCCGAACGGGGTGGCCGAGCCGAACCCCATCAGCGGCACGATGTGGTCGTACTCGGGGTCGGCGAGGCTGAGCGGCTCACCGAGCTTGCGGACGTTGTTGAAGACACCGATGACCACGTCCTCGCCGCGCAGGAAGCGGCGCTTGCTCCAGCTCAGGAACTGCCGCGAGGAGCGCTGCCGGCGGTTGTCGTACTCGGTGGCCCGCAGGCGCATCGCCTTCGCGGCGACGAGGTCGTTGACGCCGAGCAGCAGCTGCGCCTCCGGCTTCCACTGCGGGACGCCGGGCGAGGCCAGCGCTCGCGCGGTCCACTGCGACGTGTACTGGCCGTGGCGCATGCCGACCGCGATCAAGCTCGTCTCGCCGCAGTAGCCGGAGTTCGCGTTCCACTGCTGGCGCGGTTGCATCGGCGTGCCGCGCTGGTGCCAGCCGGCCTCGGCCGGCGCCGCGAGGGCGAGCGCCCCCAGCGCCGTTGCCGCGACGGCAACGGCGGTGACCGCCGTCCCCCGGATGCCGCTCATCGGCCGCATCGTGGAACGGTATCCACGGCGGCGACGAGCGGCGCCCGGGAGCGATGCCCCGGCAAGCGCAGGGTCAGACGTCGGGGAAGCTCCAGCGCTCGGCGGTCGCGGGCTCGGGCTCCCCGGGCCGGGGATCGATCCGCTCCAGCTCGCGGACCTCGCGCGGGATCAGGGCCAGCAACCAGGCGAGCATCGCCACGACCGAGCCGGCCGCCAGCACCTCGACGGCGCCGACGGCGTCGGCAAGCGGCCCGGCGAGCAGATAGCCGATCGGCAGCAGGCCGAGCGAGATCATCCAGTCGTAGGAGGTGACCCGCGAGAGCCGGTCGGGCGGGATCCGCTCGGCCAGCGCGGTCAGCCACCAGACGTCGAACAGCGCGAAGCCGAAGCCGCCGACCACCGCGGCCGGCAGGACGACCGCGAGCGGGGCCCCGAGCGCGTAGGCGACGGCCATCGGGCACCAGAGGACGCCGAGCACGAGGCCGAGCCGCATCGGGTGCTGCGGCCGCCAGCGGATGCCGGCGATCGAGCCGATGATCGTGCCGGCCCCGAGCGCCGCGGTGACGATCCCGTAGACGTCGGTGCCGCCGTAGTTCTGCTCGGCGACGACGGGACCGAGCACGTACCAGGGCGCGAGCCCGGCGAAGACGAGCGCGCAGGCCGCGATCAGCACCGCCCAGACCCAGGCGCGCGATCGCACCTCGCGGTAGCCGACCCGGAGCTGGGCCCGCAGCGACTGCGGCTCCTCCCCGTCCGGGCGCGCCAGCTCGGCGCCGGCGGCGGCCTCGCGGCGGCGCGGGCTCATCCGCACGAGCAGGGCGGCGCTGACGAGGAAGGTCGCGGCGTCGACCGCGAAGGCCTCGCCGGCGCCGACGCCGAGCACGAGCGCGGTCGCCAGCGCCGGCCCGGCGAACTCGCAGACGTTGTTCGACATCGCCACCAGCGCGTTCGCCTCCTGGACCTCGTGCTCGGGCACGGTCTGCGGGATCACCGCGGTCGAGGCCGGCCGGAAGAACGCCTCCGCGCAGCCGAACAGCGCCTCGATCACGACGACCTGCCAGATCTCGACGTCGCCGGTGATGATCAGCAGCGCCAGGACGCCGTGCAGGACGAAGCGGATCAGGTCGGTGACGACCATCAGCCGGTGCCGCGGCAGCCGGTCGGCCCAGACGCCGCCGATCAGCATGAAGCCGACGAGCGGGATCGTGTGCGCGGCGAGCACGAGGCCGAGGTCGGTCGGATCGCCGGTCAGGTCGATCACGAACAGCGCCAGCGCCACCGTCACGATCCGGTCCCCGAGCACGCTGGCGAGCCCGGCCAGCCACAGCAGCCGGAAGTCGTGGTGGCGGAGGACGGCGAAGAGCTCGCGCATGCCCCGGATTGTCAGCACGAATCGGGCGACGGGAGTGTGCGGTTGACCCCCTCCCCGAGCGCCGAACGTCCCTCAGGTGCCCCTATGGATAGGTGTGAGGGACGTTCGCCTCGTGGGCTGGAGCCCCGAGAACGACGAAACCCGCCTCGGGGGCGGGTCTCTGGAAGTACCGCTACGGGGATTCGAACCCCGGTTTCCGCCGTGAGAGGGCGGCGTCCTAGTCCCCTAGACGATAGCGGCGCGGGGTCGGCGATCTTAGCAGCGGATCGCACGTTGAAAAGGGCCCTGATGCGGGCCCTTTCCTATGCGGCTGAGAGGACTCGAACCTCCACGGGGTTTCCCCCACGAGCACCTGAAGCTCGCGTGTATACCAATTTCACCACAGCCGCGGGAGAGGCCAATTTAGCGTTTCGCGGCCCTCTTGACCCTGAAGCTCCAGCCCGTGGTCTCCGGCGGCCGGTTGCCGGCGAGGTCACGGATCGAAGGTGCCGAGGACGACGTCGTAGACGGCGCCGCGGCGGAGCTTGCGCTCCTGCCTCGCATACCATCCCCTCCATGCGCCATCTGCTGCGGCCGCTGTTCGACAGGGTGATCATCAAGGAGCTCGAGCCCGACCGGGTGCGCCAGTCCGGGCTCGTCGTCCCGCCCGGGACGCGCGAGGACCCGCCTCAGCACGGGATCGTGCTCGCGGTCGGGCCCGGCCTCGACTGGTGGGACCAGGCCGGGGTGCGGATGCCGATCGAGCCCGGCGACCACGTCGTCTTCCCCTCCTCCGCCGGCTCCTGGGTCGAGGTGGACGAGGAGCGGCTGCTCGTGCTGCGGGTCGGCGAGCTGCTCGGCGCGCTCGAGCGGATCGAGACCTGCCCCTACTGCAGCAAGCGCGAGCTGCCGAGCGGCGAGGGGTGTCCGGTCTGCGGGCGAGAACCGGGATCCGTCGGGGTCTGAGGGGAGCGCTGGGGCGATGAAGGTCGGATTGGTGCTGGGCGCCGGAGGCGTCCAGGGTGGAGCCTGGCTGACGGGCGGGCTCGATGCGATCGCCGAGCAGACCGGCTGGGACCCGGCGACGGCCGACGTGATCGTCGGCACCTCGGCCGGGTCGATGATCGCCTCGCTGCTGGCCGCCGGCCTGCCGCCCTGGTTCATGGTCGCCCACAGCCGCGGCGAGGAGTTCCCGATCCTCGACGCCCGCGGCGAGCCCGCCGCCTACGCCGACCGCAGCGCCGGCGCCGTCTTCCACTACGACCGCGGCGCCTTCCCCCTCTTCCCGGGCTCGCTGCCGCTGGTCGTCCGCAGCCTGATCCGGCCCCGGCGGCACACGCCGGCCGGCGTCCTCTCGGGCTGGCTCCCCCGGGGCGTGATCTCGAGCGACCCGCTCCGCGACATCGTCCGCAGGACGGTGCCGGGGCCCTGGACCGAGCACCCCAACCACTGGGTCGTCGCCTGCGACTACTCGAACGGGCGACGGGTCGCATTCGGGCGCAGCGACGCTCCCGAGGCCGAGCTCGACGACGCGGTCGCCGCCTCCTGCGCGATCCCCGGCTTCTACCGCCCGGTCCGGATCGGCGACCGCCAGCTACGTCGACGGCGGCATCTGGTCCACCTCGAATCTCGACATCGTCCGCGGGCTCGGCCTCGATCTGGTGATCTGCCTCAATCCGACCTCGACCCTGCACCCGATCCGCGCCTTCAACCCCGCCGACGCGATCCGCCTCTTCACCCACACCGAGGCCGGGCGCCGGCTCGGGCGCGAGGCGCGGCGCCTCCGCGAAGAGGGGACCGAGGTCCTGCTGATCCAGCCGACCGGCCGCGACCTCGACGCGATGGGCGTCAACCTGATGAGCAACCGGAACCGCAACGAGGTGATCGAGGTCGCCCGCGAGACCGTCGCCGAGCAGCTCCTGCTGGGTGACAGCTCCGGGTTGCTCGCCGACCTTCCCGCCGGCGAGGAGATCTTCGTCCGCCGGCCCGACCTGCCGATCTCCGAGTGGCCCGGGCTCGAGGAGCTCGGCGACCGGATCGCCCGGATCCCGGCCGAGCCGATCTAGACCTTGAGCGCGCGGGCACGCCTCGAACGGGAAGGACGCCGCGCGCGGCGGCAGCTCGCCAATGCGCGCCTGTGGAGCGTCCGCGCCGCCGCCGACGCCCGTGAGCGGCTCTCCGGCAAGGCCGATCCGCGGGTGCCGCCCGCGGCGCTACGGGCTGCCGTCGTTCATGCCCGGGGTGCTCGACCGGACCGTGTCGCTGGCGATCGTCGGCGCCGGCGGGCTCGGCGAGGGCGACCGCATGCTCGACATCGGCTGCGGGCCGGGCCAGATCGCGATCCGCGTCGCCCCTCACCTCGGCATCGACGGCCGCTACGAGGGCTTCGACATCGACGAGCGGGCGATCGCCTGGTGCCGGAAGCGGATCGAGCCGACCGACCCCAGGCTCCGCTTCACGCTCGCCGACGTCGGCAACGACCTCTACAACCCGGGCGGCTCCGACGCCACCTCGTTCCGCTTCCCGTACCCCGACGAGAGCTTCACGCTCGCCTTCGCAGGCTCGGTCTTCACGCACCTGAAGCCGCGCGAGTCCGCCCACTACCTGCGCGAGACCGCACGGACCCTGCGACCGGGCGGCCGCATCGCCTCGACCTGGTTCCTGCTCAACGACGAGTCGGAGGCGATGCTCGCCGCCGGAGCGGCCCGCTACTCAGCGCTCGAGGGCGGCGGCGAGATCCGGCTCGAGCACGAGATGACCGACGCCGACGGCTGGCGCTTCCGCACCTCGCACCCGCGCATCCCCGAGCAGCGGATCGCCGTCGGCGAGGAGGACGTCCGCGGCTTCTACTCGGCCGCCGGCCTCGAGATCGCCGAGATCCGGCACGGCCACTGGTGCGGCCGCGAGCGCAGCGACGAGCGCCCCGGCCAGGACCTGATCGTCGCGGTCAAGCCCTGAGCCTGCGGATCCGGCCTAAGCGCCAGGGCTGACCGAGCCGCCGGCGTTGGCGGCTGCCGCGGCCGCGCTCTCGGGCGTCGCGTCATCGGCCCGCTCACCGGCGTCGCCGACGTCGAGGTTCTCCTGCAGGAAGGCGATCTGGTCGGCGATCGTCTTCTCGAAGAGCTCGCCGACGTAGATGTTGAAGTGCCCGCCCCACTCGGCGTCGTACTCGATCGAACGGCCCTGCGGCGCCCGCTCGGCCATCTTCCGGGCCGGCACCGGCGGCGTCACCTGATCGCCGGCGCAGGTGATGACGAGCAGCGGGCACAGCACCTGCGGGGCCTTGGCCCCGGGCCGGTAGGAGCCGATCATCAGCGCCGCGCGGCCGCAGAACTCGTTGCGGAACTCCTCGCCGGGCTCGAACAGGGCGTGGTAGCCGTCGTAGGAGTCCGGCTGCGTCATCGCGGCGGTCTCGCCGGGTCTGCCGACGGCCGGGATCCGGTAGGGCTCGCGGCCGGTGGCGGCGCGGGCGACGTCCTTGAGCCCCGCGGCGGTCAGCTTCGCGATGTTGCCGACGCCGGCCTGCTGCAGGGTGCTGGGCCCGTCGGCGTACGGCGTCTGCGAGATCACGGCCTTGATCCGGACGTCCTCGGCGGCGATCGCGACGACGTGGCCGCCGGAGAAGCTCGAGCCCCAGAGCGCGACGCGCGAGGCGTCGATCCCGTCGAGCGTGCGGGCGAAGGCGATCGCGGCGCGCCAGTCCTCGTGCTGGCGCCCGATCGAGAGCAGCTGGCGCGGCTCGCCGGTCGAGTCGCCGAAGTAGCGGTAGTCGAAGACGAGCGCGGCGATGCCGGCGTCGCGGAAGCGCTCCGCGTAGGCCCACAGGCGCGCCGAGCGCGTGCCGGCGAAACCGTGGGCGAGGATCACGATCGGGTGCGGGCCCCTGCCCCACCGGCTCGCATCGGGCCGGTAGAGCCAGGCGGCGCAGCGCTCGCCGCCCGATTCGAACTCGAGGTCCTCGCGCTCGGCGCGGCGCTCACGGTGGCGCTCCCGTTTCCGCTCTGCTCGCAGTCGCTCATCCGACTCTCCTCCAGCTCCGGCCCGCGGGCCTAGACGACATCCTGCTCGCGGGCTCCGCGAACCATCGCGGCGAGCGTATCGGCCGAGTCGTAACGCGGCTCCCAGCCCAGCTTCTGCTTCGCCCGCTCGCAGTCCATGACCACGGGCACCCGGAACGCGGTCAGCCAGGCGAACTCGTGCGGCAGGCCCGGGACGCGATGAGCGAGCTCGTCGACCGGGCCGATCAGGCCGCCCGGCAGCGGGACCGTCCACCAGCCGAGCGCGTGCGCGACGTGCCCGACGTTGAGCGTGTCGGGAGCGGCGAGGTTGTAGGAGCCGGGCTCGCCCTTGCCCTCGGCCGCGGCGACCAGCGCGGCGGCGACGTCGTCCTGGTGGACGAGCTGGAACTCGACCCCGGGATCGGGCAGCACCGGAGCGAGGAACGGCACCTCGCCGAAGATCCTGCGGACGAGCGGCAGCTGCCCGTAGAGCGGCAGCATCGCGACCATCGTCTCGACGAAGGTGATCGCCTCGGGGCCGGCGACGATGCAGGGGCGGAAGACGTAGGTCTCCGGCGCCTTCCCGTTCGCCGAGGCGACGATCTCGTGCAGGAGCTCCTCGAGCTCGGCCTTGTGGGCCGAGTAGTAGAAGCCCTCGGTGCCGCGCGGCGCCACGTCCTCGGTCAGCGGCTGCGGGTTGTCCTCGTGGAAGCCGTAGGCAGCGACCGACGAGGTGTAGACGAGGCGCTTGACGCCCGCCGCGACGGCGGCCTCGAAGACGTTGCGCGAGCCCTCGACGTTGATCGGCTGCGCCTTCTCGGGGTCGCCGAAGATGATGAAGGCGAGGTGGATGACGACATCGGCGCCCTTGACGGCCGCATCGACCGCGTCGCGGTCGAGGACGTCGCCCCGCACGTAGCTGATCTTCGGGCTGAGGCCGTGCTCGGCGGGGTCGAACGGCCGCCGGGCCATCCCGACCACCGAGCCGATCGCTTCGGAGGCATCGAGCGCCTTCAGGGTGGAGATCCCGATGTCCCCGGTCGGCCCCGTGACTGCAACCTTCAAACCGGCCATCGGCCTCTCCTCCTGTGTCGGGTGCGCTCCGGGCCTGAAACTACTCCTCGCGCCTGGCCGGCGCAGCCTCGGCGGCGCGCTGCTCGATCGACGAGCTCGAAGTACTCGTCGCCCTCGATGCCGATGTTCGGCATGTGCCGCTCGAGCGGTCCCGGCAGCCACCAGTTCGACTTGCCGAAGATGATCATCACGGCCGGCACCAGCAGCGTCCGGACGACCGTCGCGTCGATCGCGATCGCCACCGCGAGGCCGACGCCGAACTGCTTCACCGTCGGGTCGCCGTTGAGCACGAAGCTGGTGAAGACGCGCGACCATGATCAGGGCGGCCGAGGTGATCACGCGGGCGGTGCCGGCGAGGCCCTCGACGACGGCGTCGTGGTTGTCGTGCTCGGCCCGCCAGTGCTCCTGGATCCGGGTCAGCAGGAACACCTGGTAGTCCATCGAGAGCCCGAACAGGATCGCGAACATCAGCAGCGGCACGAAGCTGACGATCGGCGCCGTGTGGTCGAGGCCGATCAGGCTCAGCCCCCAGCCCTTCTCGAAGACGGCGACGAGCACCCCGTAGGCGGCGCCGACGCTGAGCAGGTTCATCAGCCCGGCGGTGAGCGGCACGACCAGGGAGCGGAAGGCCAGCATCAGCAGGAAGAAGGAGAGGCCGACGACGATCGCGATCACCAGCGGCAGCTTCTCGCCGATCCGGTCGGCGAGGTCGATGTAGGCGGCGGTCGAGCCGTCGACGAAGGTCGTCATCCCCTTGCCCTCGGCCTCGGGGACGACGTTGTCGCGCAGGTTGGTGACGAGGTCGCGGGTCCGCTGCGAGGAGGGCGAGGAATCGGGCGTCGCCGTGAACACGGCGGCCTTGCCGCTGTCGTCGACCTTGGCCGGCGAGACCAGGTAGACGTCGGGCGTCTTCGCGATCTTGTTCTGCAGCTTGACCAGCCGCGGGTCGCTGGCGTTCGACTTCAGGAACGCCTCCTGCTGCGCCGTCTGCTGCTGTTGCTTCTGACTCGGCCCGGCCGGCTCCGGCGGCGGCGGCTCGCCCGCCGCGGCGGCTTCCTGAGCCTGCTGGGTGTACTGCTCCTGCGCCTGCTGCTCCTGCTGTTGCTGCTGCTTCTCGAGCTGGTTCAGCTTCTTCGTGTCGGGCTGCGCCGGGTCCTCGAACTGGACGGCGATCAGACAGCGGCCCGTTGGCGCCCGGGCTGAAGCCGCCGGTGAGCGCGTCGTAGGACTTGCGCGTCTGCGTGTCGGTCGGCATCTGCGAGTTGTCGGGCTGGCCCAGCGTGATGTCGAGCAGCGGCATCGCCAGCAGGACGAGGATCACGATCCCGGTCGCCGCCGCCGGCCACGGGTGGCGGCCGACGAAGTGAGCCCAGCGGTTCCAGCCGCGCGGGTGCTCGTCCGAGTGAGCACCGCGGGCGAGGCTGAAGTGGCCCTTGTGGATGTGCTCGCCGACGAGGCCGAGCAGCGCCGGCAGCAGCGTCAGCGCCGCGACGATCGCGACGGCGACGACGATCGCCGCCGAGTACCCGAGCGCCCTGACGATCGGGATGCCGCCGAAATAGAGCGCGAGCAGCGCGACGACGACCGTGCTGCCGGCGAAGAGCACGGCCCCGCCCGCGGTCGCGGCGGCCCGCGCGGCGGCCTCGGCCGGCGGGTGCCCGTCCTTGAGGAAGCCGAGGTGCCGGGTGACGATGAACAACGCGTAGTCGATGCCGACGCCGAGCCCGAGCATCGTCCCGAGCGTCGGCGCGATGCTCGGGACCGAGATCACGTGGCCGGCGATCCCGACCAGCGCGAGGCCGGTGCCGAGCCCGAACAGGGCCGTCACGATCGGCAGCGACATCGCCACCGCGGTGCCGAAGGCGAAGAGCAGGACGATGATCGCGACGAGCAGCCCGATCGCCTCGCTCGACTCGGTCGCCGGCGTCGAGACCTCCTGGCCGAGATAGCCGCCGACGCTGACCTTGAGGCCGGCGCGCCGGGCAGGGTCCGCGGCCGCGATCACCTCGTTTGCCTCTTCCTCGTCGAGCTGGTCGGGCGCGAGCGTCAGCGTCACGGCGATGAACCCGACCGTGCCGTCGTCGGAGAGGTTGTCCGGCCCCGCGGGGGTGAGCGGGCTGACGGCGTCGTGCACGTACTGGTTGGCGGCGAGCGACTTCGTCGTCGCCCTCACCGCCTGCTCGTTCGAGCCGTCGCTGAGCTTGCTGCCGTCGGTCGTCTCGAGCACGACGGGGTTGGAGCCGTTCGCCTGGTTCGGCAGGTAGCGATCGAGGGTGTTGGTGGCGTGGGTCGAATCCGAGCCGGGGATCGAGAGGTCGTCGTTGGTGATCCGCCCGATCGTGTTGGCGAGCATCACGATCGCGACGGCGGCCACCGCCCAGATCGCCAGCACGAGCTTGGCGTGGCGCACCGTCCACTGCGAGAACCGGTAGAGCGGCCCCGTCATCGCGCGACCCCTCCCCCTCGGAGGTCCCCCACCCCCCGCCTCATCCGCGCACTCCTAGCTCGCCGCCTCGATCGCGTGGGCCGTCCGCCTTGCGAGGGCCATGATCGTCAGCATCGGGTTGGTGCCCGAGGAGGTCGGGAAGGCGCTGCCGTCGCCGATCCAGACGCCGGGCGTGTCGTGCAGCTCGCCCCAGGGCCCGGCGACGCTCGTCGCCGGATCGGTTCCCATCCTGCAGCTGCCCATCTGGTGGGCGCTGAACAGCGCCATCTCGCGCGGCGCCAGCGACGCCTCGCGGACCGCCGAGATGAACGCCTCGAGGTCGTCCCCACGGCGCCAGGTCGGAGTCTTGCGCCCGAGCGCGACGAGCTCCTCGGCCCCGGCCGCCTCGTGGATCCGGGCCATCTGCTCGAAGGCGTCGCGCAGGTGGCGGACGTCGAGCTCGTCGTCGAGCGGGTAGGTCGGGACGGCGCGACCGCGGTCGTCGATCGAGACGCGGCCGTGACCGCGGTCGCGGGTGACGGTGATGATCGAGGCGCCGCGGCGGAACTTGAGCATCTCGGCCTTGTGCTGGGCGCCGGAGTGCCAGGGCACCGCGGCGCCGTAGAGGCCGGTCGTGTGCTGGGCGCACTCGAGCAGATAGCCGTAGCCGTCCTCGAGGTCCTCGAACGAGTGCGAGAGGCCGGCCTGCGGCGGGCCCCACCACGGGTCCTGGTTCTCGCCGTAGACGCCGAAGATCGCTGCGGCCGGGTGCAGGCGCAGGTAGTCGCCGGCGGCGGGGCCGCCGATCCCCGAGCGCAACAGCAGCGCCGGCGACTCGATCGAGCCGCAGGCGACGACGACCTGCGGCGCGCGGACGACGACGTCGACGGTGCTGCCGTCCTCGCGCGTCCAGACGCCCTCGACCCCGGCGGCGCGGCCGTTCTCGACCAGGACCCGCTCGACCCGGCAGTTGACGAGGACGTCGGCGCCGTTGGCGGCGGCGTCGGCGAGATAGGTCTTCTGGGTCGACTGCTTCGAGCCCGACTGCTCGCCGAAGCCCATGTAGCCGGCGGTGACCGGGTCGTAGGTCGCGGGATCGGTGTTGCGGACCGTGAGCTTGAAGTCGAGCCCGAGCGCCTCGCAGCCCTCCTTCAGCCGCTGGTGCGGCCCGTTCAGGTCCGAGCAGTCGTCGTTGGCGCTGATCCGGGCGCTGACCGCATCGAGGTGGGCGTCGTAGTCGGGGCCGTCGAGGCCCTTCGAGGCCGTGCTCGTTCGCCCACTGCTCGCGCACCCAGGGATGGGTCCGCAGGCAGTTGGTCCAGTTGAGCACGGTGCCGCCGCCGAGCGAGCTGCCGGCCTGCAGGCCGATCTGGCCGTCCGCGGTCGGGAACGGCCCGCCGTTCAGGTAGAGCTGCTGGTAGGCGGGGAGCTCGAGGCCGAGGAAGTCGGACTCGTCGTAGTAGCCGCCCATCTCGACCACGCAGACCTTCTTGCCCGCCGTCGCGAGCTCGCCGGCGATGACGCCGCCGCCGGCGCCCGAGCCGACGATGACGACGTCTGCCTCGAGGCTGACCGGCGCGTCCTCCTCGGGCGGGTCGAGCGGCTTGATCGGCCGCTCCCCCGGCGGCTTCGGCAGCGCCTGCGGGCCCGGGTAGCCCATCGCGGGCCAGTTCGGGTTGATGCCGGTGCCCGCGTCGGGAAGCGCGTAGAAGAGGCTGAGCGCGAGGCCGCGCAGCGTCTGCACGCCGGCGAGCGCCTCGGGCGAGGAGTCGCTGAAGCCGTGGATCAGCGCCTCGCGCGCCTCCTGCGGGGTCTCGGCGAGCAGGCCCTCGGCGGCGAACGAGTCGAGCAGGCCGCGCAGGCCGTCGAGCTGCTCATCGGGGAGGTCGGCCTGCAGGACCCCGATCTCGATCGCCTCGGCGATCGCCATGTCGGAGGCGCGCCGGGCCCAGAAGCCGGTCGGGTCGGAGGCGCCGGACCCGTTGCCGTTGCCGTTCGAGGCGGCGGGCGGCGTCAGCGACGGGATCAGCGTGTCGCAGAAGACGGCAAGGGTGCGGCGCTGCTCGGGGCTGAAGACCTCGCTCAGCGCCAGCGCCGCCATCATCTCGCCGACCGTGGCCGAGACCTCGCCCGAGTAGGGCAGCATGTGCAGCTCGCGCGAGGGGGCCCAGGCGGGCGTCAGCAGCACCGACTGCCGCTTCGTGTACTTGCGGATGCCGTCGGCGCCGTGCCGGGAGCCGAGGCCCGACTCCTTCCAGCCGCCCATCGGCAGCTCGAGCGCCCCGTAGTTGACGGCGGTGTCGTTGACCGAGGCGACGCCGGCCTGCATCCGCCGGGCGATCTCCTCGCCGCGCTCCATGTCGGTCGTCCAGACCGATGCCTGCAGTCCGTAGCTGCCGTCGTTGGCGAGCTCGATCGCCTCCTCGGCGCCGGCGACCCGCATCACCGGCAGGATCGGCCCGAAGGTCTCCTCCTGCATGCACCGCATCGAGTGGTCGACGTCGGTCAGGATCGTCGGCTCGTAGAAGCGGCCGGGGCCTTCGGCCGGCTTGCCGCCGGTGACGACCGTGGCGCCGCGCTCGACGGCGTCGGAGACGTGCGCCTCGATCAGCTCGACCTGCGGCGGGAAGATGATCGCGCCGACGTCGACCGAGCCGAGCGGCCCGGGCGGCCCCTGGCGCAGCGCCGTGACCTTCTCGGTCAGCCGCTCGACGAACTCGTCGTGGACCGACTCCTCGACGTAGATGCGCTCGACCGAGATGCAGACCTGGCCGGCGTTGAGCAGCCCGAAGGTGGCGGCGGCGTTGGCGGCGCGCTCGATGTCGGCGTCGGCGAGGACGATCATCGGGTCCTTGCCGCCGAGCTCGAGGCTGACCGGGGTGAGGCTCTCGGCGGCCTTCGCCATCACCTTCTTGCCGGTCGCGGTCGAGCCGGTGAACATCACGAAGTCCGCCTCCTCGACCAGCGCCGCCCCGGCCGGTCCGCGACCGGTCGCGACGCTGAAGACGCCCTCGGGCAGCCCGGCGGCGGCGAGCATCTCCGCCATCACCAGCGAGGTCAGCGGCGTCACCTCGGACGGCTTCAGGATCACCGCGTTGCCGGCGGCGAGCGCCGGGATGCAGTCGCCGAAGCTGTTCGTCAGCGGGAAGTTCCAGGGCCCGATCACGCCGACCAGCCCGACCGGCTCGTAGCGGACCTTGAGCTTGCGGCCGCCGCGCACCGACGGCGCCGCCGTCTCCACCTGCTCGTCGGCGAGGAAGCGCTCCGCGTTCGCGGCCCAGAACTCCAGCGCCGAGATGCCGTAGGCGAGGTCGGTGAACTGGACCTCGTCGGCCGGGCGTCCGGTCTCGCCGCAGATCGTCTCGAGCACGCGCTCGCCGTTGGTCACGAGCCAGGCCCGGGCCGCCATCAGGATCGCGCCGCGCTCGGCGAAGCTGAGCGCGGCCCAGGCGGGCTGCGCCGCCCGTGCCTTCGCTGCCAGCGCGGCGACCTCGGCCGCACCGAGGTCGGGGACGGTCGCGATCGTCTCGCCGCTCGCCGGGTTCTCGACCTCGATGCCGGGGGCAGCCGGAGCCGGAAACGCCGTCGCCGTCACCCGCCTGCTCCGAGCCTCGTTCAGCTGCGGTCGCGCTCTCCATCCGGCGATCGAGTCTATCGGCACAAGGGCGTCACGCAGCGACGCGCGTGCCGGGTCCGCGGAGCGGTCCTGCGAGGATGCGCGATCGATGAAGACCGCGGTGATCTCAGACCTGCATCTCGGCTCCGGTGCACGCTCGGACCTGCTGCGCCGACCCGAGTTCGTCGCCCGCCTGACCGAGGCGACGGCGGACTGCGAGCGGCTCGTGCTGCTCGGCGACACGATCGAGCTCCGGGACGGGCCGATCGAGCCGGCGATGGCGGAGGCGCGCTCGTTCTTCGAGGAGATCGCCGGCTCCTACGAGGAGGTCGTGCTCGTGCCCGGCAACCACGACCACCGGCTGCTCGGCCAGTGGCTCGAGCGGATCAAGGAGGGCGACCGCGGATCCGGGCTGGCCGAGCTCGTCGAGTCGCCGCACTTCTACGTGAGCGAGATCGACGCCTGGCTCGGCGAGACGCGGCTCGAGGTCCGCTATCCCGGCTACTGGGTCCGCGAGGACGTGTTCGCGACCCACGGCCACTACCTCGACAGCCACATCACGCTGCCGACGATCGAGCGCCTCTCGATCGCGACGATCGACAGGATCGGCGGCAAGCCGACCGGCCGGCGCCGGACCCCGCAGGACTACGAGAAGGTCCACGCTCCCGTCTACGACCTGCTCTTCAACCTCGCCCAGGGCGCCCGCAACCCGACCGCCCAGAAGGAGGGCTCGGGCGCCTCGATGCGGGTCTGGGAGATGCTCGGCGGCGCCTCGGGCCGGGCCCGCAACTGGCGCGGCCGGGTGCTGCAGTCCGCCGTCGTCCCGGCGACGCTGAGCGGCCTCGAGCGCGCCGGGATGGGTCGCTTCGGGCGCGACTTCTCGCTCGCCGAGATCGGCCGGGCCGGGGTCGAGGGCATGCACACGGTGGTCGACCGGCTGCGGATCGACGCCGACCACGTCCTCTTCGGCCACATCCACCGCCGCGGGCCGCTGCACGGGCGAGGACGGGCGCGCCGCCACCGACCCGCTCTGGGAGCTGCGCGGGACGACGCTGCACAACACCGGCTGCTGGCTCTACGTCTCGGCGATGCTCGGCAGGACCTCGGCCGAGAGCCCGTTCTGGCCCGGCCGCGTGATCGTCGTCGGCGAGAGCGGCGACCCGGAGCCGATCGAGGTCCTCGCCGACGTCGGCCACGGCGAGCTCGCGGAGCCCGCGCCCCGCTCCTGAGACAATCGCCGGGTGGACTCCCTCGCCCGCAACGGCCTGATCCTGTTCGCGCTGCTGGCGCTGCACGCCGCCGCGATCGCCTGAGCGCGGTGGAGATCGAGATCTCAGCGCCGGTCCGCGAGCTGCTCAGCGACGAGCAGATCGCCGCCGTCGAGCTCCAGGCCGGATCCGGCGCCGCGCCCTGCATCCACTGCGGCGAGACGATCGATCCCGAGCTCTCCGCGGCGGCGGTCGTGATGCTCGTCGACCCGGGCCGGCGGCGGGCCGCGGTACGCCTCGCTCACGCCGGATGCGGCGAATCCGAGGTCTACGAGGCCGACCTGTCCGGGCCGGGACCGGGCCCCGGGTCGGCGGAGGCGCGGCTGGCCGAGCGCTGGGCCGCCTTCGTGCTCCCCCGGGTGCCGCTGCTCGTCCTGCAGGCGCGCGCCGACGTCTGGACCGACGAGGAGCGGCCGGCGCTGCTCGAGATGCTCGGCTCGCTCGGCTTCGAGAGCGCCCGCGAGCTGCTCGACTCGGACCTGTTCGCGACCGGCGTCGGCGGGCCGCCGCTGGCGCGGGGGCTCGAGCTCAGGATCGACGGCGACGACGCGGCGCTGGTGCTCGCCGACGGAACCGTGCTCGAGACCCTGGCGGGCGCGCTCGCCGGAGAGCTCGGCGCGCTGGCGCTGGAACGCGGCGGCGTCGCGGTCGCGATCGGGGTCGAGATCGGCCTGCCCGGTCCCGACAGCGACCAGCATCCTCACCTTCGAGACGGTCCTGCCGGGACTGCTCGAGCGCGCGATCGGCGCCTTCGTCGCCGTCGGCGCGGCGGCGGATCCGGGCGCGTCGGCTGATCCGAACCCGCCCGCCCCTGCGTAGATCCCGTCGATGGCCGACACGCTGCTCAGGTATCAGCTGCTCGACCGCCTGCTCGGAGCCGGCGTCGTCCCCGACTGGGCGCTGCGCGCCGGCTCGCGGGCCGGCATCGCCCGGGTCGAGCGCCGCGAGCGGGCCGGCGGGGTCGCCGCCGCCCAGGGGCGGCTGACGGCGCTGGTCGCCCGCAAGAGCAGCGGCCCGATCGCGCTCGCGACCGAGACCGCCAACGAACAGCACTACGCGCTGCCGGCGGAGTTCTTCGGCCTCTTCCTCGGCGCGCGCCGCAAGTACAGCGGCTGCCTCTTCCCGGGCCGGACTCGACCCTCGACGAGGCCGAGGAGGCGATGCTGGAGCTGAGCTGCGAGCGGGCCGGGATCGAAGACGGCCAGGACGTCCTCGACCTCGGCTGCGGCTGGGGCGCGATCAGCCTCTGGATCGCCGAGCGCTACCCGGGCTGCCGCGTCACCGGCGTCTCCAACTCGGCCCCGCAGCGGCTCTGGATCGAGGCCGAGGCCGAGCGCCGCGGCGTCGCCGACCGGGTCCGGATCATCACCGCCGACGTCAACGACCTCGAGCTCGAGCCGGCGAGCTTCGACCGCGTCGTCTCGGTCGAGATGCTCGAGCACCTCAACAACTGGAAGGAGATGCTGCGCCGCGTCTCGACCTGGGTCCGCCCCGAGGGACGGGTCTTCATCCACGTCTTCACCCACCGCACCGCCGCCTATCTCTACGAGGGGACCTGGGCCGCCGAGCGCTTCTTCACCGCCGGCGTGATGCCCTCGCACGACCTCCTGCTCCACTTCCAGGACGACCTCGCGGTGCGCGAGCGCTGGATCGTCGACGGCACCCACTACTCCCGCACCCTCGCCGCCTGGCTCGAGCGGCTCGACGCCAACCGCGACGCCGCGCTCGAGATCCTCGGCGACGTCTACCGCGACGACCGCCAGGCCCGGATCGCGCTCGGCAACTGGCGCCTGTTCCTGATCTGCTGCACCGCGATCTGGGGCCACCGCCAAGGAAGCGAGTGGCTCGTCAGCCACTACCTGCTCGAGCCGCGAGGCTGAACGAACACCATCGAACGTCCCTCACACCCACCTATAGGGGCAGGTGAGGGACGTTCGTGGATTTGGAGGGTCAGTGGCGGTCGTCGTCGCCGGCGAGCAGCCGCAGGGCGTGCGGGAGGGCGGCGGCGATCGCCTCGCCGCACTCGGCGATCGACTTCGGGCTGCCGGGGAAGTTGACGATCAGGGTGCGGCCGCGGGTGCCGGCGACGCCGCGGGAGAGCATCCACTTCGGGGTGTGCTCGCGGGAGACGGCGCGCATCGCCTCGGCGATCCCGGGGGCCTCGCGGTCGATCACGTCGCGGGTCGCCTCGGGCGTCAGGTCGCTGGGCGCGAAGCCGGTGCCGCCGGTGGTCAGGATCAGGTCGACGCCGGCCTCGTCGGACAGGTAGCGGAGGCGCTCGGCGATCAGGTCGCGGTCGTCGGGCACGATCTCGCGCTCGCTGACCTCGGCGCCGATCGACTCGGCGAAGGCGACCAGCGCCGGGCCGCCTTCGTCGGGCTCACCGGAGCCCGACGCGCGGGAGCTGCTGACGGTGATCGCCGCCGCGCGCAGCGGGCGGCCCGGGCCTCAGCCGCCATCGCGCCGGGCGTCGGCGTCGGCCTCGCGGTTCCACTCGCCGCTCTTGCCGCCGCTCTTGTGCAGCAGCACGACGCGCTCGATCTCGATCCCGCGCTCGATCGCCTTCGCCATGTCGTAGACGGTCAGGGCCGCGACCGAGGCCGCGCACATCGCCTCCATCTCGACGCCGGTGCGGCCGACGCAGCGGGCCTCGGCGGTCAGGGTGACGGTGCCGGCCTCGGGGTCGACCTCGCCGCGGACGTCGGCGAAGCTGAGCGGCAGCGGGTGCGCGAGCGGGATCAGATCGCCGGTCCGCTTCGCGGCGGCGATCCCGGCGAGCCGGGCCGGCCCGAGCACGTCGCCCTTGGGGCCGTTGCCTTCGGCGATCGCCCGGGCCGTGGCCGGCGTCATCCGCAGCCGTGCCTCGGCGACCGCGCGGCGCTCGCTCTCGGGCTTGGCGCCGACGTCGACCATCCGCGCCTCGCCCTCGGAGTCGAGGTGGGTCAGGCCGGAGTCGTGCCCTCCACCCATCGCGCCTCACCCCCCTCGATCTCGCGCTTCCAGATCGGAGCCTCGGCCTTGATCCTGTCGATCGCCAGCCGCGCGGTGACGAACGCCTCCTCGCGGTGGGCGGCGGAGGCGGCGACGATCACGCTCGGCTCGCCGAGCGGCACCGGGCCGACCCGGTGCTCGGCGGCGACGGCCAGCGCTCCCCCCTCCTCCAGGCACCCGGCGAGGATCTCGGCGATCTTCGCCTCGGCCATCTCACCGTAGGCCTCGTAGTCGAGCCGCTCGACGTCGCGGGTGACGCCGCTGAAGGTGACCAGCGCGCCGGCGCCGTCGCGGCCGACCATGCGCACGAGCCGGTCGAGCGAGAGCGGCTCGGAGCTGACCGCGGCGTGCAGGTCCGAGCCACCGGAGACGGGCGGGATCAGCGCGATCTCGTCGCCGGGCTGCAGGACGGCCGACTCGCTCGAGTACTCGCGGTTGACGGCGGCGCGGACCGGCATCGCGCCGATCAGATCGGAGAGCTCGCCGATCAGCTCGCCGACCGTGGCGCCCTCGGGCACCTCGACCTCGATCGAGCCGCTGCCGGCGCGCTCGCGCAGCATCGCGAACAGCTTCACCTCGAGCGTCATCGTCGCCGCCATCGGAGCTGATCCTAGACCCGCCCTCACGCCCGGCCCCAATCGCCGGGCCCGCGCCCCGGAATCAGCTCGACGTCGATCCGCTCGCCCGCGGCCAGGCTGGTCGTCTCCTCGGCGATCAGGCCGAGCCCGTCGGCGCCGAGCAGGCTCGTCATCACGTGCGAGCCCTGACGCGGCGCCGGCGTCGCCAGCCAGCCCCGCGGGCCGGACTCGAGCCCGACCCGGATCGCGTGGGCCCGGTCGGCCTCCTTCTCGTACGCCGTCGTCAGCTCGGCCCGGATCCGGGCCGCGGCCGGATCGACGCCCTGCAGCGCCAGCAGCGCCGGCCGCACGAAGAGCAGGAAGGTGACGAAGGCGGAGACCGGGTTGCCCGGCAGCCCGAACAGCAGCCGCTCCCCGGCGGTCCCGAACCAGGCCGGCTTGCCGGGCTTGAGCGAGACGCGCCAGAAGACCTGCTCGGCGCCGGCGGCGGCGAAGGCGGCCTTGACGTGGTCGTGGGGACCGACCGAGACGCCGCCGCAGGCGACGACGCACGTCGGCGCTCGCGAGCGCCCGGGCGACGCCCTCGTTGGTCGCATCGGGATCGTCGGGCAGGCGCCCGTTCAGCGCCACCTCTCCCCCGGCCGCCGCGACCAGGCCCGGCAGCGCGTAGGCGTTCGAGTTGCGGACGCCTCCGCGCGGCAGCTCGTCGCCGACGCCGACGAGCTCGTCGCCGGTGCTGAGCAGCGCCACGCGCGGCCGCCGCACGCACGCCGGCGTCGCCGACGCCGACCGAGGCGAGCACGCCGAGGCCGGCGGCGTCGAGCCTGGCGCCGGCGCCGATCAGCTCCGTCCCGGGCTCGATGTCGTCGCCTGCGCGGCGCACGTTGGCGCCCTCGGCGGGAACGACCTCGACGGCGACCAGGCCCTGCTCGGGCTCGCTCGTGTCCTCGACGCGGACGACCGTGTCGGCGCCCGTCGGGAAGCACGGCCCCGGTCGAGATCGTCACCGCCTCGCCCGCACCGACCACGTCCGGGTAGGGGTGCCCGGCGCTCGACTCGCCGGCGACCCGCAGCAGCCCGGGCCCGTCGAGGTCGGCGCCTGCGGAACGCGTACCCGTCCATCGCCGAGTTGTCGAAGGCCGGGCACGCGCTCGGCCGCGGTCACCGCGGCTCGCGAGCCTGCGGCCGAGGGCGTCCGCGAGCGGCACCGGCTCGGCCTCGAGCGGCGCGCAGGCGGCGAGGATCAGCCGCCGCGCCTCGGCTATCGGTGTCAGCTCGGCCATCGCCCGTCAATCATCCCTGCCAGACTCGGGCCGTGACTTCCGGGGAGCCCGCGAGCCGCTGCACGATCCTGATCGGAGGCGCCGGCGAGCGCATCGGCGGCGACAAGCACCTGCGCGAGCTCGCCGGGCGGCCGCTCGCCTGGTGGGTGCTGAACGCCGGCCGCAAGGCCCATCTCGAGCCGCTGCTCGTCGCCAAGAGCGGCACGCCGCTCGGCTCGCTGGTCGGCGAGGCCGAGGTCGAGATCGAGCACCACCCCGACCGCCATCCGCTGAACGGCGTGATCGCCGCGCTCGAGCTCACCGGCGAGCCGCTCGTCGTCGCCCCCTGCGACATGCCGCTCGTCCCCGGGCCGCTGCTGCGGGCGCTCGCCCACGCGCGAGACGCCGACCGTCGTCGAGGGCCCGGCCGGGCTCGAGCCGTTGCTCGGCCGCTACGAGCCGGAGATGCTGCCGCTGCTGCACGAGGCCGTCGCGTCCGGCGACTCGGCGCGGGCGCTGGTGGCCGAGTCCGGCGCCGAGCGGATCGAGGGCGAGGCGCTGGCGGCGTTCGGCGACCCCGCCGCCTTCCTGCGCAACGTCAACACCCAGGACGAGCTGCTCGAGATCGGCCGCGAGCTCAGCGTGCCGCCGCGCTGATGCCGATCAGAGCGCCTCGACGCTGACCCGGGCGTTGTAGTCGGGGATCCCGGACTCGGCCGAGCGCTCGGGGCCGATCAGGACGTTGCCCTCGGGCCAGTGGACCTGCAGGTTGCCGGGCGCGATCGGCGCGATCAGAAGCTCCGCCTCGAGCTCGCCGAAGCGGCTCCGGAGCAGCACCGGGCTGCCCTCGCCGAGCCCGAGCCGCTCGGCGTCGGCGGCGGCGATCAGGACCGACTCGCGGCCGGCGCCGGTGAGCGCGTCGCGCCGCTCCTGGACCATCGAGTTGAACTGCTTGCCGCGCCGCGTCGAGAGCGCGAAGAGGCCGTCGTCGGGCGGCGGCTCCGGCAGCTCGATCGTCGCGAAGTGTGCCTTGCCGTCGGCGGTCGGGAAGCTCTCGCCCTCGCAGAGCCGCGGCGCCTCCGTACTGGAACGAGTCGCCGCCCTCGATGAGCCCGGCGATCTCGGCGTAGGCGGGTACGACGCGGGCGATCTCGGCGCGGATCTCGGGCGTGCCGGCGAAGCGGACCGCGTCGGCGAGCTCGGGCCGGACGCGGGCGCGCGAGATCGCCGAACGCCCTCCACTCCGGCCTCGCCTCCTCGATCCGCGGTCCCTCGACCTCGGGGCTGAGGATCGACGCGGCGCTCGGTCGAGGTCTCGGTCAGCCCGCCCGGCACCTCGTAGCGCGTCGTCGCCGGCAGCAGCAGGACCTGCCGTCGTGCGGCGGCGGCACCAGCATCTGCGAGGAGACCGTGATGTCCATGTGGACGCGCAGTCGGGATCCGGCCGAGCGTCGCGGCGACCTCGCCGGGGTCCGGGAGCACGTCGACGAAGTTGCCGCCGGCGCGCGAACAGCAGATCGAGCTCGCCCGCCGCGCGCCGCGTCGATCATCTCCGGCGCCGTCCGGCCCGGCGCGGCCGGGACGTCGAAGCCCCAGAGCTCGCCGAGCTCGCGGGCCGAGTCCGGCGTCGATCTCGCGCGCCGCCCGGGAACGCGGTCGCGTAACAGCCCATCTCGGCGCCGCCCTGGACGCCGGAGTGGCCGCGGATCGGCATCAGCCCGCAGCCCTCGCGGCCGATCCAGCCTCGGGCGAGCCCGAGGTTGACGATCGCGCGGACGCCGTCCTCGCCGCGTCCGTGCTGGGTCACGCCCATGCTCCAGACGAGCACGCCGCGCTGCGGCCTCGCCCAGCATCCGCGCCAGCGCGCGCATCTCGTCGCGGCTCGTGCCGGCGAGCCGCTCGAGCTCCTCCCACGGCGCCGCCTCGACCGCCTGCCCGCAGCTCGTCGAAGCCGGCGGTGCGGTCGGCGACGAAGCTCTCGTCGAGCGAGCCCTGCTCGCAGAGGTGCTTGAGCACGCCGGTCAGGAAGCCGATGTCGCCGCCGGTCGTCGATCTGGAAGAAGCGGTCGCTGAGCTTCGTCCCGAACAGCGCGCTCTCGACCTTCGACGGGATCCAGTACCGCTCCATGCCCGGCTCGCGGTAGGGGCCGACCGTCGCGATCTTCGTGCCCGCCTTCTTGGCGTACGTGCAGGTACTTGATCGCGACCGGCTGGTTGTTGGCGACGTTGGAGCCGAAGAACACGATCAGGTCGGTGCCGATCCAGTCGCTGTAGGAGCAGGTCGTCGCGGCGACGCCGAGCGCGCCCTTGAGCGCGAAGGTGCTCGGCGAGTGGCAGATGCCGGGCGGCGTTGTCGATCGTGTTGGTGCCGATCGCCCGCGCCGCCTTCTGCGCGACGTAGTAGATCTCGTTCGTCATCCCGCGGCTGGTCAGGAAGAAGCCGGCCCGCTCCGGGCCCGACTCGCCGGATCCGCTCGGCGGCCATGTCGAGCGCCCGGCTCCAGCCGATCCGCCGGAAGCCCGCGTCGCCGCTCGCCGTGCTCGCGAGCATCGGGTACGGGAGGCGGCCGAGCCGCCGCAGCTCGTCGCCGCGCAACTCGGCTGAGCGCCTCGGCGTCGGCGAGCGCGCCGTCGGCGAGCGGGCCCATCGTGTTCAGGCGCAGCAGCCGCAGCCGCACGTTGCAGAGGTGGACGCCGGGGATCGTCCAGTCGGCGAGGCCCTTGGTGCCCGAGCGCGCAGCCGTCGCAGACGCCCTCGCGCAGGATCCGCATCGCGTAGCCCGCGTTGTCGGAGTTCTCCCGCACGGCGCGAAAGACCTCGCGGTAGTTGTTCGGCTTCTGCTCCCCGAGGCCGAACGGCTTCAGGCTCGCCCAGTTCGAGGGCGTCGGCAGCTTCGTCGGTTTCCGCAGTGCCATCGGCGTCGGCTGCGGACTATCGCAGTTCGGGGGACGAGCGCGTGAAAGCGCCGCCACACTCGCCGATCGTGCGCTCGATGCACTCGTCGCGGCCGGCGGCGCAATTCGCGCGGGGGCTCTCCGGCGCGTTCGAGGGGAAGCCCTCGAGCTCGGGGTTCCAGTCGTCGTAGGGCTCGGCTCCCCGTAGCCGTTCCCGGTCTTGTCGCTGTTCTTCTTGTAGAAGCCGACGAAGAGCTCGGTGGCCCCCTCGTGGTGTGCGACGAGCCACGCGCGGAACTCGGCCTCGTCGCTGAAGAAGATCGCCTCGGTCATCGGCGGATATCTTGGCGTGGTGGATCCGCGGATGCACAAGCGCGTGCGCCACGACGGCCACACCGACGAAGTCGCGGTCGAGGAGCCGCTCGAGATCCGGGTCGACGGGCGGGCGCTGGCGGTGACGATGCGCACCCCCGGCGATGACGAGGCGCTGGCGCTCGGCTTCCTGCACGGCGAGGGCCTGATCGACCGTCCGCACGAGGTGCGGCCCGGACCCGAGCTCGAGGGCAACGTCGTCGACGTCGAGGGCCCGCTCCTGCACGACCCCGGTGAGCGCAACTTCTATGCGAGCTCCTCGTGCGGTGTCTGCGGCAAGGGCGCGATCGAGCAGGTCCGCGTCGACGCCGGCCGCGTCAGCGCCGGGCCTGAGGTGTCGCGCGCGCTGCTGGCCTCGCTCCCCGAGCGCCTGCGCCAACCCGCCTTCGAGCTGACCGGCGGCATGCACGCGACCGGGCTCTTCGACGCGTCCGGTGAGCTGCTCGCGGCCCGCGAGGACGTCGGCCGCCACAACGCGATGGACAAGGTCGATCGGCGCCGCGCTCGGCGAGGGGACCCTGCCGCTCGACGGGCGCCTGCTCTGCGTCAGCGGCAGGCTCTCCTTCGAGCTCGTCCAGAAGGCCGGCGTCGCCGGCGCACCGGTCCTGGTCGGGGTCGGCGCCCCGAGCTCGCTCGCGATCTCGCTCGCCGGCGAGCTCGGCATGACCCTGTGCGGCTTCGCCCGCGGTGGCTCGCTCAACGTCTACGCCGACGAAGGACGAGTCGTCTGATGACTGACGGATCCGCGCTCGAGGCGCTCGCCGAGGCGAAGGGGCTGACGCTCGAGGAGGGCTACACCGTCCACCCCTACATGCCCTCGCTGTGGCGGACCGAGGCGCCCGCGGCAACCGGCCCGCTGGCCGAGGGGATCGTCGGCACGATCGCGGTTCCGACCGTCGCGACGTCGAGGGGGCGGCCGTCGCGACCGGTCGTCCTCGTCCATCTGCCCGCGACGATCGCGAGGATTCCCGAGCTGTTGTGCCGCGACGCCGCCTGGCGGGTGACCCGCGAGTACGAGCTGACCGCCTCCGGATTCGAGCGCCTCGACCACGAGACCGTGTTCGAGAGCGTCGCCGTCGAGCGCCGCTTCGCGGTCGAGCATCCAGCCGCGATCGACGAGGTGTTCCTCCGCAGGCTGTTCATCCCCACCTTCCTAGACTGGCTCGGCGAGCATGCGCCCCCCGAGCTCTTCTTCGAGCTGGTCAGCGGTCGGCTCGCGGTGATCCTCGGCGAAGGCGACGATCTCGAGACGCTGTGGCAGTCGGCGGGCCGGATCGCGTCGAGGCTGCGCGACGAGTGTGCCGAGGGCCGCGGCCGGGACGAGAGCCCGTTCGCCGCCCCGCTCCGCGCGCCGCCACCCCCCGAAGAGACGACCGTCGAGGGTGTTTCCAGGATCAGCTGGGAGCTGCCGCCCCAGTCGGTCAAGGAAGCGGCCGATGCCTACACCGGCAAGGTCGGGTTCCGGTTCGGGGTGTGGCCAGAGCGCTGCTGCTGGCGGGCGGGATCGCCGGGATCCTGCTCCTGCTCGCGATCGCCGACCTGCTCGTGCTTCGGCGATCCGTTCTCCTCGATCGGACTGGCGGCCGCCGCCTTCGGCGTCTTCTTCCTGATCTTCCCGATCGCGCTCCGCAACCCGCGGGCGAAGCTGGCCGCCGAATGGGGCAAGCTCGCCTTCGCGACTGAGTTCGCCCGCGCGGAGGGGCTGGAGCTCGAGGATCCAGGCGCCGTCCACGAGCGCTGGCCCGACCTCGCGCTGCCGGGGCCGGTCCGGCGGCTGTGGCGCGGCACGAGTCCCGGCGGGCGGACGTTCCGGCTGATGCTGATCCACGACCTCAGCCACACGCCCGGCCGCAGTGGCTTCGAGGGCGTGCTCGTCAAGGACGATGGTGCGGCGTTGCGGACGCCCGAGGGCGCCCCGGCCGAGGAGATCCGCGGCGGCGGGCTGCGCGCCCTCGTCCGACCGACCCCGCTTCCGAGCCCGACCGCCGCCGGACTTCGCGAGCTGCGCGACGCCGTCGACGGCTGACGCGGCACGCGCGTCAGCGGCGAGCGCTCAGCTCGGGCGCCAGCCGCGGACGTCGACGAACTCGCCGGCTCCCGTCGCCTCGGCCGCCTGCACGGCCTCCTGAAGCTCGCCGACCTCGGTCTCGAGCTCGGCCACCGGGCGCTCAGCTTGCGGTTCTCGGTGCCGATCGCGTCACGCTCGAGCTCCGAGCCCATCAGCTTCGCGATCGCCTTCAGCACGAGCACGTCGCGCTCGCTGAGATCGGTGCGATCGGTGTGGCTGACGGCGCAGACCGTCCCGTAGATGCGGCCGTCGGAGAAGTGATCGGACGCCGATGTAGGCGCCGATCTCGCCGATCTTCGTCAGCGCCAGATCGCGCACCTGCTCCTCGGCGGCCGAGTCGGCGACGACGTTCGGGATGTCGCCGGCAACCATCCGCTTGCAGTAGGTGCCGTCGAGGGGGACGCCCTCGTCGAGGCGGATGT
>CAVURI010000025.1:0-46386 GCA_963743845.1 uncultured Solirubrobacterales bacterium | reverse complement strand
ACCGCGATGCGGCTGCGGCTCGCCGGCCGCCTGGCGCCGGACCGGCTCGAGGTGCTCGAGGCGATCGAGGACAGCCCGGCCGGGATCGGCTGGCTCGCGCGGCGGGCGCTGCGCGACCTGCGCGGCCCGACCGCGACGATCGGTCGCGAGCGGGTGATGCTCGCCGGGCTCGCCTGGAAGCACGGAGCCTTCGCGCGGCGCCGGGCACGGGCGGCGCGGCGGCGCCTCTCTGCCTGACCGGCCTTGCGAGGCGGCTGCGTCAGTCCTGCATCCGCAGGAAGCGCTCGTGCGGGGTCCCGGTCAGGGCGGCGCTGAGCTCGTCCCAGTTCTCGACCGTCTCGGCGAGCGGCTTCGTGCGGAGGCGCTCGAACCAGGAGCGCAGCGGCTCCGGATCGAGGCCGAGGAAGCGCTGCAGCTGCTCGAGCCGGGCCTCGTCGCCGAGCTCCTCGTAGGCGATCCGGAAGGTCTCGTGGCCGGCGGCGAGCTGGTCGAGCTCCGCCTCCTCCTCGGCGATCCGGTCGAGCGCCCGCGAGGCAGGCCGCGGGATCGATCGTCACCGTCGCGTCGCCGTAGCTGCCGAAGATCGACTGCGAGACGCCGGTCGTCGCGAGCAGCTGGCGCGAGACGAGCTGCGCGAGCCCGTTGCGGCGCGAGAGCCGGATCACCGCCAGCTGCGGGTCGTCGCGGACGATCGCGGCGGATCGCGGCTCGAGGCGGATCGAGTTGATCGGAAGCTTGAACCCGCTGGCGCGCTCGTCGCCGCCCTCGAGCAGGCCGGCGAGGAAGGCTTCCGGATCGTCGCTGTCGGCCGCGGCGAAGGTCGGCGGCTTGCCCTCGCTGAAGACCTCGCCCCAGCAGCGGGCCTGGGAGTGGTGGTCGAGCATCGACTGCAGATGGGTCGACCCCGTCCGCCCGAGGCAGAGGATCACGAACCGCACGGGCTTAGAGCGCTTCGGCGATCTTCGGCGCGTCGCGCTTGAACCAGAAGAAGCCGGTCAGGCCGATCGCGACGGCGACGGCGAGCGGGATCAGCAGGCCCTCGCCGACGCCGAGCAGATCGACGGGCGTCTCGCCGCTCGGGTCGACGATCCAGATCCGCAGGTACTCGATGATCGGCGAGAGCGGGTTGGCGTTGATCAGCGGCTGGATCCACTCGGGCAGGATCGCGAGCGTGTAGAGGATCGGCGTCGCGTAGAACAGCGCCCGCAGCGTCAGCGACCAGCCCTGCCCGACGTCCTCGGAGCGCACGAAGGCGACCGCGAGCAGCATCGACAGCGTCGTCGTCAGGGCGACGAGGGCGATCAGCGCCAGCGGCACCACGAGCCAGTGCGCCTCGGGCGTGACCCCGGTCAGGATCAGCAGCAGGAAGACGCCGATCAGGTTGAAGACGAGCGTGATCGCCGCGCTCAGGTTGAGGCTGAGCGGGATCACGATCCGCGGGAAGTGCGTCTTGCGCAGCATCGACTCGCGCGCCTGGATCGACCGCAGCGAGGTGTTCGTCGCCTCGCTGAAGTACTGGAAGACGACGAGGCCGAGGATCAGCTTCTGGGGGAAATCGGAGACGTCGTCGGCGAACCGGCTCAGGACCTCGTTGACGACGAGGTAGATGACGCCGAAGAACGCGAACGGCTTGAGCACGCTCCACAGGTAGCCGAGCGTCGTGTTCGTGTACTGGAGCCGGAACTCGGTCACCGAGATCAGCCAGAGCAGGTCCCAGGTCCGGCGCCAGCCGTCCCCGAAGGCCGACGGGCCCGGGATCTCGCGCAGCTCGAGTGGCTCGGGAGCGGGCGTTCACGAGCCCGGCTCCGGCGCGGCCGTCGTCGCGGGCGAGGTCGAGACCTCGATCTCGTGGTCGAGCAGCATCGAGCCGCCCCGCTTCTCGCCGGCGATCTCGAGCCGCGTCATCTTCGTCGGCCCGGCGGGGGTGTCGGCGCCGGTGAAGATGTCGCAGGCGATCGTGTAGCGGCCCGGCGGCAGCCGGTTCTCGATCGTCGCCGAGAGCTCGACGACGGAGCCGGCCGGGGTGCTCGCCGTGCTCCGACAGCGCCGCCCGGTCGCTCGCGAACATCAGCCGTCCGTCGCTGCCGGCGATCTGGAATCCGAAGCTGGCGTCCGGGTAGTCGCGCTCGACGTTGACGGTCGCCCGCAGGTTGATCGGATCGCCGGCCCGGACCCGATCGACCTTCTCGCCGCCGGCGCCGACGACCCAGCTGTCGGCGATCCTCGCGTACGGGTCGGCGATCGCGGCGACGATCTTCGACGACATCTCGGGCAGCTTGTGGTCGGGGCGCTCGAGCATCGCCGAGAGGTTGACGTCGTAGTAGTGCTCGGCGACCACGTCGGGCGCGCCGATCGTGTGGATCTCGCCGTCGTGCAGGAGCAGCGCCCGCTCGCAGTACTGGGTCACGATCGGCATCGAGTGGGTGACCAGCAGGATCGTGCGGCCCGCCCGGTGCATGTCCTCGAAGACCTCGCCGCAGCGCTCCTGGAACTCGGCGTCGCCGACCGCGAGGACCTCGTCGATCAGCAGCACGTCGGCGTCGACGTGCGTCATCACCGAGAAGCCGAGCCGGACCTTCATTCCCGAGGAGTAGTTCTTGACCTGGAGGTCGACGTAGTCCTGCAGGCCCGCGAACTCGATGATCTCGTCGAATCGGCGCCGCGCCTCGGCCGGGCTCAGTCCCATCATCACGCCGTTCAGGACGACGTTGTCGCGGGCGGTCAGCTTCGGGTTGAAGCCGACGCCGAGCTCGAGGAAGGGGGCGAGGCGGCCGGCGACCTTGACCGTCCCGCTGTCGGCCGGGTAGACGCTCGCGAGCAGCTTCAGCAGGGTGCTCTTGCCGGAGCCGTTGCGGCCGACGATCCCGAAGAACTCGCCTTGGGCGACGTCGAAGCTGAGGTCGTCGAAGACGTCGAGCGAGCGACCGGGCGTGCGGCCGAGCGGGTTGCGCAGGCGTCCGCGCAGGGTCGCGGGCGCCCGGCGACCGGGAACGTGGAACCGCTTGCTGAGCCCGCGGACCTCGATGGCGGTCGGCCGCTGCATGCTCAGGCCGGCTTGCGCCACCAGGCGCCCACCCAGTCGATGCGCTCGATCGGCGCGGTGATGCCGTGCTCGGCGCGGTAGTCCTCGACCGCCTTGCGGCAGTTCTCCCAGCCGTAGTCGTCGACGATCAGGAAGCCGCCCGGGGAGAGCTGCGGATAGAGGTTCGTGAGGCCGTCCATGGTCGACTCGTAGAGGTCGCCGTCGAGCCGGACCAGGGCCCACTGGCGGTCGCGGACGGTCGGCAGCGTGTCGCGGAACCAGCCCTTGAGGAACTCGACGCCGCCGTCGTTGAGCGCCGTACATCGCCAGGTTCCGCTGCACCTCCTCGAGCGAGACCGCGAGCTCGTCGGCGGTGTAGTTGATGTCGCCGGAGTCGGCCGGGAAGCGCTCGGGATCGGGCTTCGGCAGCCCCTCGAACGAGTCGGCGGCGAACACCGTGCGGTCGTTGATCCCGTAGGCCTTGAGGATGCCGCGCATCATGATCACGGTGCCGCCGCGCCAGCAGCCGGCCTCGATCAGATCGCCGGGGACCCGCTCGGCGATCACCCGCTCGACCAGCTCGCGCACGTTCCGGGTCCGCTTGCGGCCGATCATCGTCTGCGCGTACAGGGGCCAGTCCCGGCCCTCGTTGCGCCGCTGCATGTCGTTGAGGCCGCCGAGATCGGTGATCCCCGCCTTCTCGAACTCCTGCTCGAACGACTCCTTGACGTTCTCCGGCAGCTTGCGCATGTCGGGCGGGTAGTAGAGCGTGTGCGTCACCGCCCGCTCGAGCAGGTCGAGGTACATGCGGCGGGTGACCGAAGCGCGCCGCGCCGCCACGCGGGCCAGCGGGCCACGCTTCGCGGCGGGGCCGAGCAGACGGCGGGCATGGGGCGCGATCGAGCTCTTCACGGACACGGCGGCGATTGTAAGGACACGGCGTCCGCCCTCCCGGCGCCGCCGCGCGGCGCGGGTGTAATCTCGGCCGCGCCTTCCGGGCGCGGGACCCGGGGCGCGGAGACACCCTATGGCCAGCGCTGACAGCACACGGACGGCGGGCGGGCCGGGGGACCCGGTGCCGGATCGCGACGCCGCGACAGCGGCCGAGCGCCGCGCCTCTCGGCGCGACGATCGCGCTCAGCAGCACGCTCGCGATCGCGCTGTTCATGCTGATCGCGCCGATCCTGCGCGGGATCGTCCCGGTCACGACCCTGCCCGAGCCGCTTCCCGATCACCACCAGGACGCCGAGACGCTGCTGTTCGTGCTCGCCTTCGCGGTCCTGCTGCCGTTCGGCGTCTGGGCCGGCTCCCGGATCGCCGACCGGATCGCGACCGGCGCCAACGCCGGCGCGGCATCGGCGCTGACGGCGCTGCTCACCGGCCTGCTTGGCGCTCGTCCTGATCGGAGCCCGCCTCTCCTCCGAGGTCGTGCTCAGCGCCGGCTCCGCGGCCTGGCTCCTGCTCGCCGCCGCCGTGCTCTCACGCGCGGCCGGGTCGCGGCGCTGGGAGGGCGCCGCTCGCCTCGCCCCGCATGCCGCGTCGCTGTGGATCGTGGCTGCGGCGCTGACGGCCGCCACCGCACTCACCTTCACGACGATCGACTCGATCTCCTGGCCGCTCTTGATCGTCGGGCGGCCTGCTGATCGCGGCCTTCGTCGCGGCGCTCGATCGGGTCGACGCTGCCCGCGCGCCGGGCGCCCGCTCGGGACCGTCGCCGACATCGCGATCGTCGTCCTCCTGCTTCTCGCGATCCCGAACCTGGCGATCTTCGCGGCCGGTGGCGGCACCGCCGACGCGGTCCAGAACTCGATCATCCAGTTCCACCAGAACTTCTTCCTCGGTCCCGCGAACCAGATCCTCGCCGGCGACGCGATGCTGGTCGACACGCTCTCCCAGTACGGGGTCGGCTCGATCTACTTCCTCGCCGGGCATCTTCACGGTGATCCCGATCGGCAACGAGACCCTGGGCCTGGTCGAAGGCGTGCTCTCCGCATTGATGTTCGCCGGCGCCTGGGCGGTGATGCGAATCGCCGGCGTATCCAGGCTGCTCGCGGCCGGCGCGATGCTCGTCGCCGTGATCGCACTCGTCTACGGGCTCCAGTACCCGATCGGCGGCCTGCTCCAGCACGGCGCGATCCGGTTCGGGCTGCCGATCGGCGTCGTCGTCGGCGCCGTCGCCGAGTCCCGCTGGCCCGGCGCCGCGACCCCGGCGCGGCTGCTGCAGCTGCTGACCGTCGGCATCGCCTCGATCTGGGCCCTGGAGGCGTTCGCCTACACCGCGTTGACGGTTGCTCGCAGTGGTCGCGATGACCGTCTTCATGGCCCCCGCCGGCTCCCGCCGCCGGAGAGCTCCTGCGCTGGGCCTGGCAGCTGCTCGCCGCCTGTGTGGTCGTGCACCTGCTGCTCGCCGCGGCGACGCTGATCGCCACTGGCGAGCTGCCCGACTGGGGCTGGTACCTGAACACGCTGCGCGAGTTCCTCTTCGGCCAGATCGGCGACCTCACCTACGACTTCTCGCCCTGGTCGCCGGCCCTCGCGGTCGGCGCCCTCTACCTGGTCTCCGCGAGCGCTCTGAGCCTGCTGATGTGGCGGCGTCCCGAAGTCGTCGCGCGGCAGCGCACGATGCTGATCGCGATCGCCGCCATGACCGCCTTCGGGATCGCCCTCTTCACCTACATCGTCAACCGCTCCGCCGACCACATCGTCCCCTACGTCTGCCTGCCGGCGGTGACCCTCGGTGCGCTGTGGATCACGCTGCTCGAGCGACCGGTGCTGGCGGTGCCGGCCGCCGGCAGACGCGCCGCCTGGGCGCTCGGGCTTGCCGTCTCGGCCCTGCTCGATCGCCGTCTCCGCCTCGTCGGTCGACACCCGCTTCCACGAGTCGGCGCTCGCCTACGCGAGGCCCGGAGGCGCCTCGCTTGGCCGACGCGCTCGACCGCGTCTGGAACCCGCCGCCGGTCCGGCCCGCGGCGGTCGAGGGCGAGCAGTTGCTGGAGACCTACATGCCGGGCGAGGACCGCAGCTCGGTGCTGACGGGCGCCGACCTGAGCGTCGAGATCCTGCTCCGCTCCGAGCGCGGCAGCGCTGTGCCGCTCGGAGATCCGTGGGAGGACAGCTTCGTGCCCGAGGACCACCTCGAGCCGCTCGGGGACTACGTCGCCGGCCTCGAGGCGGGCGACCGGATCCTGATCGACGAGCCGGCCCGCGAGGCGTTCGACATCTACAGGGCCGAGCCCGACCGCGACCCGCTCGAGAATCCGGCCGGGGCCGTCAGCCTCGTTCCGACCGGTCTCGCCAAGCTGCAGGAGTGGACCCTGCGGGAGATCGGCAAGACCTACGACCTGGAGACGGTCGCGACCTCACCAAGCGGGCTAGAGGTAGTGGAGTTAGTCCCGCGCCCAAGCGGTTAAGGCGTTCTCGACGCCGACGTCGCACGCGAGGGGCGCGGTGTGGCGGAGCCACATGAGCCCCGCGGGTGGCGTATGGCGCCGCGTCAGAGGACGCCGTCAGGGCTTGTATTTGCGGGAGGGCCATATCCCCGCCCGGTGCAGGATCAGGCGGAAGCCGGACCAGAGGGTCTTGAGCCCGTAGACGACGCCGGTCTTGAAGCCGACCGAGGACATCTCGTCGAAGTAGCGGCACTTGGCCGGCACCTCCTCGATCCGGAAGCCGAAGTGGGAGGCCTGGTAGAGGACCTCGGCGTCGAAGGAGAAGTCGAGCGAGTTGCGCAGGAACGGGATCGTCAGCAGCAGGTCGCGGGAGTAGGCGCGGTAGCCGGTGTGGGCCTCGGTCAGCTGCGTGCCCATGATCCGGTTCTGGATCGTGGTCAGGAAGCGGTTCGCGACCCACTTCCAGCGCGGCATCCCGGCGGCGATCGCGGCGCCCGGCACCGCCAGCCGCGAGCCGAGCACGAGGTCGGCTCTTGCCCTCGACGATCGGCTTGACCATGTCGGGAATCAGTCCCGGCTCGTACTGGCCGTCGGGATGCAGCATCACGACGACGTCGGCGCCCTGGTGCAGGGCGTTCATGTAGCAGGTCTTCTGGTTGCCGCCGTAGCCGACCTGGTGCGGGTGCCAGAGCACTTCGAGCGGTAGCTCGCGGGCGAGCTCGACGGTCTCGTCGGTCGAGGAGTCGTCGACGAGGATGATCTCGGCGACCTCGTCGAGCGGGATCTCGGAGACCGTCTGCTTGAGCGTGGCGGCAGCCTGGCGCGCCGGCATCACGACGATCACCTTCGGCGTGACGGCGCCGTCGCCGTCGCCCGACCTTCTCAGCGGTCGTCTCTGCGTCTGTCTCAGACAAGCCTTGCCTCCATGTAGATGGTTCCTCCACGCCTCATGATGATCTCGATTGCCGCCCCGAGGGTTGCGAGCGGCAGCAGCACGACCGCGGCCCCGATCGCGAGCCAGCGCTGCGCCCGCGACTGCGGCGCCGAGCGCGCCTTCGGTCCGGCGCAGCGCCTGGTACAGGTTCGGATGCCCGGGCAGCAGGCCGACGAGGCCGTGCAACCACCCGATCACGATCTGGCCGCCGCGAACGTGCGAGACGCGCTCGACGCGGAGCCCGCGGACCGTCAGGCCCTCGCTGAGGGACCTGGCCGAGAAGTGGCCGAGGTGGCGGGGCAGGTCGAGGTGGAGCCAGTCGTCGCCGAAGATCTCGGCCTGCAGGCTGCCGGTGTTGGGGACGGCGACCGCGACGACACCGCCGGGCTTGAGCAGGCGCGCGGCCTGCGTCATCGCGTCGCCGGGGTCGGGCAGGTGCTCGAGCGAGTGCCAGAAGATCACCGCGGCCCACTCGCCGGCGCCGTCGATCTCCGAGAGCGGCTCGTCGCGGAAGTCCGGGCGCAGCGGGTTCCGCTCGAGCCCGACCGTCTCACGGCCGCGGGCCTGCAGAGCGTCGACCAGGGTGCCGTCGCCGGCGCCGACGTCGAGCACCGGGCCGGGCGGCGCGATCTCGTCGATGCGCGCGGCGAGCAGGCCGCGGGTGCGGCCGAGGATCGCGTCGCCGGCGAACGAGAAGCGGCGCTCGCCGTCGGGCCGGTACCAGTCGCCGTAGGCCTCCGCGAGCTCCTCAGGGCTCGGCGGGGGGTCGGTCGTCGCGGCGCCGCAGGCGCCGCAGAAGGTGAGCCGGCCCCGGTGGGTCGCACGGGCGTCGAAGGGTTGCTCACACCAGATGCACGCCGGCGCCGCAGCCGCCGTGCTCTCGGCGGTCAGGTCTTCGGAAGGGTGCATACCGCGCACACGTCGAGGGCCGCGGCGAGATCGGTCTCGCGCAGCTCGAAGTCGCCGGGCTCGATCTCCGCCGCCTTCGGGTCCGGGTTGCCGCGGGCGCGCTCGAGCATCGTGTCGTAGAGCCACTGCTTGGCCCGGAGCGGGACGAAGCGGCGCAGCCTTGCCGGGTCCTTGGCGAGCAGCCGGTCGAGCTTCGCCCGCTCCTCGTTGAAGATCGCCATGTAGCGCGGCGAGCCGAACATGCCGAGCGAGCGGACGTCGCCGAACTGCGTCGCCGCAGAGCTCGGCGAGCTCCTCGAAGTCGAACTCGCGGAAGTGGTACGGGTCGATGATCTCGTCGGGGCGACCGAGCGTCAGCCGGTTCGGGGTCACGAACATCGCGACGCCGTCGCCCCGCAGCACCCGCGCGACCTCGGCGACGACGCGCTCGGGGTCGGGCACGTGCTCGAGCGACTGGACCGAGAGCACGGACGCGAACTCGCCGTCCCCGAACGGGAGCTCCCGCATGTCGGCGACGATCGTCTCCCGCTCCTGGCCCTCGAGCGCCTCGGCCGAGATGTCGACGCCGACCGTCTCGCGCGGCGCCAGCAGGTGGTAGCTGTGGCCGATCCCGCAGCCGAGGTCGAGCAGCTTCCCGGCCGGCAGGAAGCCGTCCGCGAGCGCGTAGGCGGCGACGTGCCGCTGCCAGGTCGGGTTGAACCCGCCCTCGGCGGTCATCACCCGTTCGCCGGTCAGCTTCACGAGCGACGCCCGGATCGGTGGTCTGAGAAGAGATGCAAGGCGCTGAATGCTTGCACGAGTGATCGACACAGGGCGGTCCGTGTCGGCTTCCCTGTGCCAAACTCCGGCCCGTGAGCAACTCCGATACTTCCCCCCGGATCGAGATCCCTCCGGGGGTCACGCCAGAGCGCGTCGAACAGGCCTCACGGGAGTTCGCGACCGTCTTCCACGACCTCAAGGAACAGACTTTCGCGACCACCACCTGGCTCGGCGTGCCCCTGGTCAAGACCCCCATGGACATGATCGTCCTGCAGCAGATCATCGCCGAGACCCGGCCCGAGCTGATCGTCGAGACCGGCGTCTACGTCGGCGGCAGCGCGATGCTGTACGCGACGATCCAGGAGATGATGGGCATCGACGGCAAGGTGATCGCGGTCGATGTCGATCTCTCCTTCGTCCACGACAAGGTGCGGGAGCACCCGCGGATCGAGTTGCTCGAGGGCAGCTCGGTCGACCCCGGGATCGTCTCCCACATCCGCGCAGCCGCCAAGGGCAAGCGGACGATGGTCGACCTCGACTCCGACCACCGCGCCCACCACGTGCTCGAGGAGCTGCGCACCTACGCCGACCTGGTCAGCCCCAACTGCTACCTCGTCGTCGAGGACAGCTGGTTCGGCGGCCGCCCGGTCCGCGAGGACGCGATCCCGGGCCCGAGCGAGGCGCTCGACGCCTGGCTCGCCGACGAGCAGCCGTTCGAGACCGACCGCTGGCGTGAGCGCTACGGCCTGACCCAGAACCCGCGCGGCTACATGCGCCGGGTCCCCGACGACGGCGCGCCGCCGATCGGCCGCCCGCGCCCCGACAACTTCCTGATCGGCAACTTCGAGCTCGCCGGCACCGAGCCGGCGATCACCTCGGGCCCGATCGACACCGAGACGATCGCCGCCGAGCTCGAGGCCGCCGCCGGCGAGCCCGACCGCGAGGTCGAGGCGCTCCGCAAGACGGTCGGCAACCTCGCCCGCGGCACCCGCCAGGCGGCGGTCGAGTCCGAGATGGACCAGCGCCGGGCCGAGATCACGACCGAGAACCTGCTGCGCGAGATCAACACGCAGCGCGAGCTGCTCGAGGAGCGCAACCACCAGCTCGCGCTCACCCGCGCCAACCTGCGCCGGGTCAGCGAGTCGCTGCCCTACCGGGCCTGGATGAAGGTCCGGCGCCTGCCCGGCATCCGGCAGTTCGCCGAGCGCCGCACGCTGCATCGCGAGAACGCCTCGCAGGGCAAGCGGGAGCACCGTGACAAGGTGCGGGCGGAGCGCTCGGAGCGCTTCGTCAACCACCATCGCGGACAGTGATCGCGTTCGGCGCGGCGATCGCCGACGAGGACAAGTGGGAGCGCTACGCGCTCAAGGGGATCCATCGCGCGCTCGGCGATGACCCGTACCTGATCACCCGGCGCGGTGTGACGAGCATCTTCGGCGCCTACAACGAGATCATGGAGGAGGCCGCCGCCGATCCGCGGATCGAGTGCCTCGTCCTGATCCACGAGGACACCGAGATCCGCGACGACCGCTTCGAGGAGAAGCTGCGCTGGGGGCTCAACGATCCCGACGTCGCGATCGTCGGCACGATCGGCGCCGTCGGCGTCCAGGGCATCGACTGGTGGCACCACGACTACGGGATCGGCTCCTCGATCCTCGAGCCGATCGACCCGGCGATCCTCTACGAGACGCCGCTGCTGGAGGGCTCCGAGCTCTCGGGCGCCGGCGGCTTCGGCGACGTCGACATGGTCGACGGCTACCTGATGGGGATGTCGCGCTGGGCGATCAAGAACCTGCGCTTCGACGAGACCGAGGTCGGCCCCGGCTTCCACGGCTACGACGCCGACATCTGCTTCCAGGCCCGCGAGCAGGGCAAGCGCGTCTTCGTCGCCGAGCTCTCGGTCGCCCACCACCGCAACAGCGTCTCACCGACGCCGTACCGCGAGGACTGGCTGCGGGCCCAGATCGCCTTCCGCCGCAAGTGGGAGCGCCGCGGCATGCTGAAGCCGCCGAAGCTGCGCTTCCCCCCGTACGTCAAGACCAAGCAGGAACGGGAAGAGGAAGACGCCACCTGACCAGACGCCGTCAGGTGGCGTCGTCGGCCATGCGTCCATGGCCTTGCGCAGCTGCTTGCGGTCGACGGCGCCCTTCGGGACAGGGATCGCCCGATAGGTGAAGCCGATGTCGAGCGTGAACCTGAAGATCAGCCGGCCGAGCTCGTCGTAGGCGGCGTTGCCCGCCTCCTCGTTGCCGCCCCAGCCGACCATCCAGTCGCCGTTGCCGAGCAGGCGGGCGGAGCCGCAGCAGAAGGTGGCCGTCACGTCGGGGTCGGCCACCGACTCGACCAGGCGGGCGGTGCCCTTCTCCTCGTTGATCTTGTATCGGACCGCCCGCGGGGGCTCGGGCAGGAAGGTCCGGTTGTCGAAGATCGTGATCGTGCCGTCGGGCTCGACCCGAGCGTCGTGCTGGCCCCCGAGCGGGTAGTCGCCGAGCGGGTCGCCGCGCACCTCGAGGCTCTCCGGGGTCGGCGTGCCGCCGAGCTTCCAGACGATGTCCCCGGTCTTCGTATCGATCTTGTAGACGGCGTCGGTGTGCCGCATCGAGACGATGATGTAGCGGCCGTCCTTCTCGACCGAGTTCCAGTGGACGACGTCGTAGGGCTCGTTGTCGAGGATCGGCAGGTCCCACCAGCGCCCGGTCTCTTCGAGGCCGATCTTGCCCCGTGAGGCCCAGCTCCAGACCTCCTCGCCGGCCGGGTTGAACTCCTGGATCTCGATCCCGATCACCCGGGAGTCCGGCGAGCCGCCGAACTCCGAGGTGTCGTCCCGATAGGTGACCTGCGCCCCGAACATGTAGTTGCCGTTCGGGAGCAGCAGCAGCTCGTGCACGTCGGCGATCGAGCCCGGGGCGCCGCCGAAGCGGTGCAGGAGCTTGTTGCGCAGCGTCCGGACCTCGAGGTCGCCGACCTGGGACGCCTGCTGGTCGACCGGCGACCAGGTCACGGTTCCATCGGCGAGGACGCTGAAGTTGTTCGGCTCGCCGTTCGCCTTCACCCACCAGACCGGGGCGCCACCGCGATCGAAGATCGCGCCGTAGCGGTCGACCAGCTGGAGTCGTGAACATCCGCGGGCCGCCCTCGCGCTCGCGCTCGAAGCTCGTAGGTCGGGAAGTCGTCGGGAAGGCAGCGCAGGTGGAAGCGCCGGACCGAGTTGTGCCCGCGCTTGCGGAAGCCGACGGTGACGGCCTCGCCGGCCGAGGCGGCGATCGGGCTCGAGAAGTCGCGGCCGCGGAAGTCGGAGTCGCCGACCGCGGCCAGCCACCCTTCGGCCCCGCGCACCTTCAGCTCGACCCCCGGCTCGGCGTCGCAGCCGCGCAGCACGTAATCCCGCGTCTGCCAGTCGAAGGCCGGATCCATCGCCTGGGCGGCGCCGAAGGCGGGACGATCGGCGGCGGCGTCGGATGCGGCGGCGAGCGAGCAGATCACCCCGAGCACGACCGCGGTGCAAGTCGCTCTCAACCTCCCCTTCCTCATGCCGGAAACGTACTACGTCAACCGTGCCGTCAGCGGGCCATCGCGTCCATTGCGCTCCGCAGCTGGCGCAGGCGCAGCGCGCCCTTCGGCACCGACTTCGCCCGGTAGGTGAAGCCGACGTCGAGATTCAGGTGGTAGATGCGACGGCCGCGCGCGTCGTAGGCGGCGGCTCCGGCAAGCGGGTTCCCGCCCCAGCCGACCAGCCATTCGCCGTTCGCGTAGTGGGTGACCGAGCCACAGCAGATCGTGAACTGCACCTCGGGGTCGGAGAGCGAGTCGACCAGCCGCGCCGTGCCCCGCTTCTCGTCGATCCGGTAGCTGAGGGCTCGCGGCACACGGTTCTCGAGCAGGGTCCGGTTGTCAAGCACGGTCAGGTTCCCATCGGGGTCGAGGCGGACGTCGTGCTGGCCGCCGAGCGGGAACTCGCCGAGCGGATCGCCGCGGACCTCGAGGCTCTTCGCTGTCTCACGACCGCCGAGCTTCCAGACCACCGTGCCCGTCTTCCGGTCGATCTTGAAGATCGAGTCGGCATGGCGGAAGGAGACGAGCAGGCCCTTGCCGTCCTTTTCGATCGCGTTCCAGTGGAGGAAGTCGTACGGCTCGTCGGAGACGAACTGGGAGCCCCACCAGCGGCTCCCGGTCTCCTCGGGCCCGAGGTGGTCCCGCGAGGCCCACGTCCACACGACCTTGCCCGCCGGGGTCACCTCCTCGAGCACGATCCCGATCACCCGCGCGTCGGCGCCGAGCCCGTAGCCGGTCAGATCCTCGCGGTAGAAGTCCTGGCGCCCGATCAGGTAGTTGCCGTTCGGGAGCTGGACCAGGTCGTGAATGTCGCCGCCGGGGAACCGCTGCAGCAGCTTGTTGCGGAGCGTCCTCACCTCAAGATCACCGACCTGCATCGTGATCTCGTCCACGGGGGAGAGGGTGATCGTCCCATCGGGCAGGACGCCTAGGTTGTTGGGCTCTCCCTTGGCCCGGATCCACCAGACCGGCACGCCGTTGCCGTCGAAGATCGCGCCGTAGTGCTCGCCCAGCTGCATCGAGAACAGCTTCGGGCCGCCCTCTCGCTCGCGCGCGAACTCGTAGGTCGGGAAGTCTTCGGGGAGGCACCGCATGCTGTAGACCCGGGTCGATTCGCCGTTCGTCCTGGCGGCGCTGACCGTGATCGCTTCGCCGGCATCGGCGCCGATCGGGACCGTGTAGTCGCCGCGGCGCGGCTTGGCGCCGTCGACGGCAGTTCGCCAGCCCGCGGCACCGGCGATCGCGAGTTGCAGCCCGGCGTCACCGTCGCAGCCACGCACCGTGTAGTCCCGCACGTCGGCGTCGTAGGCGGGGTAGATCGAACCCGGCACGTCGAAGCTCGGCCGCTCGGCAGCCTCGGCGCCGGCCGACCCGAGCGCCAGGCTCAACGCGACGATCGCGCCGAAGGCGCGCGCTTGCTTTCCCAGCGGCATCGGTCAAACCTACCGGCTCGAAGAGCTCGGAGACCGGAGGCTCATCGCGCCCCATCGGGCCCGAGCGACCTTTGAGGAGGCTAGAGTCCTCCGCCTGATGCGGGAGGAGAGCCAGGACAGATTTCCGCTGCTCGACCCGCTGCGGGCGTTCGCCGCGATCTCGATCCTGGTCGTGCACACGGCGACCCTCTCCCGCGCCTTCACCGAGCCGGGCTACGGGCGCTTCCTCGCCCACCTCGACATCGGCGTCCCCTTCTTCTTCCTGCTCTCCGCCTTTCTCCTGTACCGGCCGTTCGTCGCGGCGCGGGTCGACGGAACGGACCGGACTCCGTTCCGCGAGTACGCGAAGCGCCGCTTCGTGCGGATCTTCCCCGCCTACTGGGCGGTGCTGACGATCGCGGCGATCGTCCCCGGGATGGCCGGCGCCTTCAGCGGCAACTGGTGGGTCTACTACGGCCTCTTGCAGAGCTTTCCCGTCTACGACCCGAGCGGGGTCTGTGCCGTCGATCCGTTCCGCTGCGGGATCCCGGTCGCCTGGAGCCTGACGATCGAGGTCCTGTTCTACGCGACGCTCCCGTTCATCGTGCTCGGCATGGCCTGGCTCGGCCGGCGCTGGCGCGGCCGGCCCCTGACGCTCGAGTTCGGGCTCGTCGCCGTCCTCACCCTGGTCTCGATCTGGATCCAGAGCTCGGTCCCGACCGGCGACGCGCACCTGTTCCTGTTCTTCTCGCCCTTCGGGCGCGGCTGGTGGTTCGGCCTCGGTCTCGCGCTGGCGGCGATCTCGGTCCACGTCGCCCGGATCGAGACGGAGCCCGCCTGGGTCGGCTGGCTCCGCGACCACCCGGGCCTTCCCGTCGCGGCCGGGGTCGCAGCCTTCCTCGCTCGCCGCGGTCGCCCTGCTCGACCCGACGCCGTCGCTCGCCTTCCCGGTCACCGGCATCGGCCAGTACCTGGCCGCAGTACCTGCTGTTCGGCGTCATCGCCGCCCTGATCATCCTGCCCGCGATCTTCGGCAAGGACGGCGGCGGGCTCACCCGCAGGCTCCTCCGGCACCGCTCGCTGGTCTGGCTCGGCCTCATCTCCTACGGGATCTTCCTCTGGCAGTTCCCGGTCCTGATCCTGATCTTCGACGAGGTCGGCGTCCAGGGCTTCCTGCCGCTGACCGCCCTGACGCTCGGGCTGACGATCGCCTGCGCGGCGGCGAGCTACTACCTGCTCGAGCTGCCGCTGATGCGGCGGGTGCGGAGCCGGCCGGCGGTTGCCGGGGCGGCCGCGGGCTCGGCGAGCGCGGAGCTCGCGCCCGTCAGTCCCAGTGCTCGGGCTTGATCTCCGAGGCCCGCAGCGGCGGGCCCGGGACCGAGCTTGGCGGGCTTGCCGCGAAGGACCCTCGAGATCACCCGCAGGGGCCGGTGCTCGATCTGATGCAGTCGCATCCGCAGGCGCCGCTGCGCCTCGCGGGCGGCGACCAGCTCCCAGTGCTTCGCGGACCCGTCGGCCTCGGCCCGGCGGGCGCGTTGCTCCCAGGCCTCGAGCGTCTCCTCGTGAGCGCGCAGGTCGCGGAACGAGACCATGCTCGCGAGCGATCCGAGCTCGGGCAGCTCCGCGTCGGAGGCGGCGAGCAGGACCGTCCGGTCCTCGCCCTCGCCGCCTGAGAGCCAGCTCGAGTCGTCGAGCTCGGCGCGCTCGGAGGCCGTGGGCGGGGGCGACGGTCGCCGCGATCGAGAGCCGCCGCCTGAAGATCGCCGTGTTCTCGAAGCGGGCGGCGAGCGCGTCGGCGAGCGAGTCGGCGGCCGCCGGCGAGGCGCCGTTCGTCTCGGCGCCGGCAGGCGGCACCGAGAGCGGCAGCGAGACGAGCATCACGCCGCCTTCGGCGAGCACGCGACCGAGCTCGGCGATCGCGGCCTCCGGGTCGAGCTCGGGGGTCTGGGCGTCGACGCAGACGACGGCGTCGAAGCTGCCCGTCGCCAGCGGCAGCGCCGAGGTCTCGGCCTCGACGAAGCGGATCCGCTCGCCGTAGAGGCGTGTCGCGATCTCGACCGCGCGCGGGTCCGGGTCGGCGCCGACGACCGTCTTGGCGCCCGGCCTCGAGCAGGATCTGTGCGCCATGGCCGCTGCCGCAGCCGGCGACGAGCACGTGGCGCCCGGCGACGGCACCCGCGGCCCAGCGGTAGGCGACGTCGGACTCCGCGGCGGCGAGCCGGTCCTCGTCCTCGCCCGGGATGCCGAACTCGGTCCGCTGCGACTCGCGTCTCCTGCGAGCTTCGGCCGCTCGTCTCATCCGCCGATCGCCACCCTTGCGATCAGCAGGTCGCGATCCTCGAGCGACGTAGGCCGGCGCGCCCTGCAGCGGCGGCCGCATGCGATCGAGCGAGCTGAAGCCCGCTTCGAGCGCCGCCTCGGCGACGGCGTTGGCCGCCGGGCCGTGGCATTCGATCGCGCAGATCGAGCGGCGTCGCGGCCCGCGCGCGCGGAGCGTCTCGGGGTCGCCGGCGCGGTCGAGGTCTCCGGTGAGGACGACGACGTCGAAGCGCTCCTCGCCGGCCGCGAGCGACCACTCGCGCTGTTCGAGGAGCGCGAGCTCGGCCGAGCCGATCCCGAAGTGGTCGCGGAGCAGCTTCGCCCGGCGCAGGCGGTCGGGGCGGTCGTCGACGGCGACCACGCGGCGCGCGCCCCAGTCGAGCAGGCGCTGGGCGATCCAGCCCTCGCCGCAGTGCAGGTCCAGCGCCGAGGGCGCCTCGGAGACCGCGAAGGCGTCGAAGGCCGACGGCCGCAGCATCTCGCCGAGGGTCCAGAGGCGCTGGCGGGCGCCCGGGTCGAGGGCGGCGGTGTGGATCGACGGCGTCAGCTCCCAGCTCTGCTCCCAGCGCGGCCCGTCGAGCTCGGCGACGAGCCGCGGATCGAGCGCCGGGCCGGGCCCGCCGGGCGCGGGCAGGGCCGGTCCGCGCGGGATTGCGCGGGTCGTGTGGCGGGCTGCCGCCGGCTTGTCAGTCGATCTCGTAGCCAAGTCTCTTCAGCCGCGGTCCCATGATCTCCATGCAGATCCGCTGCTCTTCGTCGCTGAGATTGTCGCGCCATAGGCCCGGCTGCGCTGCACGGTTGCGTTCGGTGCGTGCCGCGGCGCTTGTCCGGAACCGCGTCGAACGCCGTCGCCGAGAGCATCGCATCGAGCTCGGCGCGGGCTGCGCTCGAGGCCGAGCCAGGCGTTGAGCTCGTCGATCCGGGCGCCGTTGTCGGCGAGCAGATCCTCGTAGCGGATCGTGTGCGAGAGGCCGGGCGTGTGAGCGTCGATCGCCCGCAGGGTCATGTCGACGTTGCACGACCACAGGCGCGAGGCCCAGGCGACGCCCTCGAGCCGCTCCTCCGGGCTCGAGTACGAGTAGCCCTGGTGGCGGGCGAGGAAGCCGCCCGGTGCGTAGGCGTGCATCAGCGAGTCGACGACGTCGCGCCCGTCGCGGACCAGGAACAGCGCCCGCGAGCGCGGCATCAGCGCCATCACGAGGTCGGCGGCGTGCGAGCCGTTGACCTCCTTGATGATCAGCATCGGATCGGGGGTGGTTGCGATCCCCTCGGCCCGGGCCCGCTCGATGAACGCGTAGAGCCGGACCAGCGCGAAGCGCCGGGCCTCCGGCGCCCAGACCTCGCGGTATGCCTGCGAGTAGGCGTAGACGGGGCGGCCGCCGAGGTAGTTGTTGATCGTCCCCGGCACGTATTCGCCGTCGACCTCGCGCGGGTCGCCGAAGGCGGGGGAGAGGTGGTTGGAGATGAACGACTCGTCGACCGGCAGCACGTCGTAGGGGCGGCCCGGGTCGCGATCGGGGCCGGGCGTGCGGAAGATCGTCGTCGCCTCGGGCTCCGGGAACAGGGGCCAGGTGAGCTGGCGCAGCAGCCAGGTGCTGCCCGAGCGGGGCGAGCCCCACATCCACACGAGCCGGCCCTCCAGCTCGGCCGCGTCGAAGGGCAGGCCGGCATCGGCGTCGTAGCCGTCCAGGGCCGGCACCGGGTCGGTAGCCGGCGGCTGCGGACCCGGCCGCTGCGGCGTCCGCCCGAGCCGCCGGGACAGTCGTGCCTTCAAGCGATCCATGCTCTCCTCCCGATCATGCGTGCGAGCCCGCGCCGCAGCGCGTGGCGGGCGCCCGCCTAAAGGACCAGGGGCACCGTCTTGTCCGGGTAGACCGAGGGCGCGAAGCACCAGGTCTCGGTCGCGTACCGGTTCTCGGTCATCTCCGGCCCGACCGCCGTGCGGTGCAGGCAGAAGTGGTCGAAGAGGATCGCGTCGCCGGGGTTGAAGGTCGGTCGTGCGACCTCGGCGCCCTGGCGGGACTCCTCGACCTTCTGCGGCGAGACGGCCCAGGGGAACATCGCGCCCTCGGTGCCGGTCTCGACGATCTCGTCGTAGCGGCGGGCGACGACGTCGAGGCCCGGGGCGATGTCGCCGCAGCGGGTCAGCGCGATCCAGACGTTGCAGGTGCGGATGCCGCGCCCGAGGAAGGCGCCGTCCTGGTGCCAGTCGGTTCCCGACTCGGGCGAGACGCGGCGCAGCACCGACTTGTTCATCGAGAGCGCCGGGCGCTCGCCGAGGTAGTCGGTGATCGTCGCGCTCAGGCCGGAGACGTCGAAGGCGTCGAGCAGCTCGAACATCATCCGCGGCGAGTCGGGGGCCCAGACGGCGTGGCCGCCCTTGACCATCCGGTTCCACTGGGCCGGGTCGAGCGGGTAGTCGGGGCCCGGGGCGAAGGGGTCGTACCAGGGCGTCGTCTCCGACAGCGGGGCGCCGTCGATGTGGGCGTCGCGGGCGGCGAAGGTCTCGTCGATCCCGGCCCGCATGCGCTCGGCGCGCTCGGGGTCGAGCAGGCCGCGGATGATCAGCGAGCCGCCGCCGAGGATGCCGTCGCGGACGGCGTCGCTGGTCAGCTCCGAGGCGCCGATCTCGGGCAGGCCGTCGGGCCGGGGAAGCTGGTCGACGACCGGGTCGGTGTCGGGCGAGCGGTCGGGCGCGGTGCGGTCGAGCTGGGCGAAGGCCTCGTGGCGCAGCTGCACGATCCGCTTCTCGGTCGCGGCGTCGGAGTCGGCGCGGTTGGCGGCCATCAGCTCGCCGATCTCGGCCAGGGGATCGGCGCTCTCGACGGGCACGTAGGCGGGAAGCTTGATCGGCGGGGCCTCAGGCCGGCGCGGCGCGCGGCTCGCGTCCTTCGATCCGCGGCGCTTCAGGATCGAGCGCATTGTTCCTCCTGTCGGCGGTGATACGGGGGCCTGAAGCTAGCAGGCACCGAGGGGCCGGAACGGGCCAGCGGAGGACCAGCGGGACCCGTTCCCAGGGCGATGCGCCGAGCGCCTTCGCCGGCGCAGGTGGCGCTGGGCTTCAGGCCGCCGGGCGGGCGGGCACGCCGACGACGGTGACGCCGTCGGGGACGTCCTCGAGGACGACGGCGTTGGCGCCGACCTTGGCGCCCTCGCCGACCGATACCTCGCCGAGCACCTTCGCGCCTGAGCCGATCGTCGCCCGCGGGCCGATCGTCGGCCCGACGACGCTCGGGGCGCGCAGCCCGAGCGTGACGAACGGGAAGATCGTCACGCCGCGGTGGACCTCGACGATCCCGTCGATCACGATCTGACCGTGGGCGAGGTGGACGCCGGGCTGGACGACGACCGGGTCGCCGATGTAGATCCCCGAGGTGAGGATCGCGAGGCGGTGGAAGATCCGCGGCAGGACCGGCACCCCGAGCCCCTGGAGCCGGGCCTTGGCCCGGTACATCGCCTGGGCGAGGAAGCCGTCGCTCTCGTAGGCAAGCCGCAGCGCCTCGAGCAGGACGCGCTTCGGATCCGGCGTCGTCGAGCGGCCGGCCGCGATTGCGGGAGGTGACGCGGGCGTCGGCGAGCACAGCGGCGAGGAACGGCGGATGCTGGGCGCGGACCATGCGGCGGAACTCGCGCATCTGCACTTTCTTGCCACGGGCGGCCTCGCGGGCGCTCGCGCGCGCCGTTGCCGTTGTTCGAGTTGGGGGCGGCGGCGCTCTCCATCGCGGCGGAGGATAGGCAGCGGGCGCGAGACGAGCGGGGCCGCCGCGCATGCGTGAGAATCGGCCGCCGTGGCCCTCGAACCGGCAGCCGAGCCTCCGAGCCGCCTGCCCGCGCCGCCGGGCTCGCCGCGACGCTGCTCGCCGACGCGAGCGCGACCGCCGCCTTCCGCGGCGAGCGCCACGAGTTCCGCTCGAAGCTCGATGCGGCCGGGCAGATGCTGCGCCTCGCGTTCGTCAGCGACGCCTTCGCGGGCCAGGCGCTCTACCGGCTCGGCGCGGCGCTGCGGCGCCGGCGCGTGCCGGTGCTGCCGGCGCTGCTGCGGCGGCTGGCGATCGCCAGCGCCGCGATCTACGTCGACGAGCGGGCCGTCGTCCATCCCGGCGTCTACTTCGTCCACGGCCAGGTCGTGATCGAGGGCCCGGTCGTGATCCATCCCGGCGTCGTCCTGTCTCCGGCTGTGACCCTTGCCGCTGAGCCCGGGGGCCGGCTCGTGATCGGTCCGGGGGCCAGCCTCGGGACCGGTTCGCGGGTGCTCGGCAGCTTCAGCGTCGGCGCGCGGGCCAAGATCGGAGCCGGTTCGGTAGTCCTCACCGATGTCCCCGCGGGGGCGACGGCGGTCGGGATTCCGGCGCGTCGCTCAGGCCCGCGCCGGAGCCGGGCTGAGCGCAGTCGGGCTGCTACCTTGCGGCCCATGCTGAAGTCACTTCGAAGCCGCCTCGCACCCCGTTCCGACGAGCCCGTCGGAGAGGACCCGGCGGCGCTTCGCGAGCGGATCGAGGAGCTCACCGCGGTCAACCGCGAGCAGCGCTCGCTCGACCGCGAGCGCGAGCTGCTGCGGCTCCGCCACCGGCTCGGCGCGATCCTCGTCGCCGAGGACCGGCCGGCGCCGACCGACGCGATCACGGACTTCCCGCCGCTCGACGCGGACGGCCTCGCCGTCGCCGCGACGGGCGAGCTCGACGGCGCCCTCGTCCGCGGCGGCATCCTCGAGCACGGATACGTGCTCGTCCGCGACGCGATCCCGCGATCGGACGCGCTGCACATGGCCGACCGGATCGAAGAGGCGTTCGCGGCCCGCGCCGCCCGGTCCGGCGGAGGACGGCCTCTACGAGGAGTTCCTGCCCGACAAGCCCTACGGCCCGGTCGCCGGCCGCGGCTGGATCGAGGCCGGGGGCGGCCTGCTCGCGACCGATTCGCCCCGGCTCAGCTTCGAGATGCTGGAGCTGCTCGAGCGGGCGGACCTGCGCCGGGTGATCGGCGAGTTCCTCGACGAGCCGCCGACGATCTCGATCCAGAAGACGACGCTGCGCCGCGCCGATCCCGGCCCCGCCGGCGGCTGGCATCAGGACGGCTCGTTCATGCGCAACACCCGCGCCCTCAACGTCTGGGTCGCCCTCTCGGACTGCGGCGTCGACGCGCCCGGCCTCGACTTCGTCGGCGACCGGATCGACGAGCTGCTCGAGACCGGGCACCGAGGGCAGCGGCGCCGAGCACCTCGACCGCCCCGATGACGACGACACCGTCACCGGCAAGACCGTCCTCATCTCTCCCGCAGGTCGCCGAGCGGGCGGCCGGCGAGCGGGCGTCCTGCGGCCGCCCTTCCGGGCCGGCGACGTGATGCTCTTCGACGACCTCTTCCTCCATCGCACCGGCTCCGACGCCGAGATGCCGAAGCCGCGGTACGCGATCGAGTCCTGGTTCTTCGGCGCCTCCGGGTTCCCGAAGAACTACACGCCGCTGGCCTTCTAGGGCCTCGGCGCGCGACGAACGTCCCTGAGCCCTATCCATAGGGGCACCTGAGGGACGTTCGACCCTGGCGCGGGACGGAGGGCCTCAGACGATCTCGTCGCTGGCGGTGAGGCTGGCCTGGAGCTCGCGGCTGGAGCCCGGTTCGATCTCGTCCTCGGGCGAGGCCATCGGGTTGCGGTAGAGGATGTAGAGGAGGGCGGCGAGGACGGCGGAGCTGACCGCGAAGCCGACCTCGACGGCGCGGAACGGGTTGAGGACGCCGCTGATGTTGATGACGACGAACAGCGTCGCGCAGCCGATCCAGCAGATCGCGGCCCGGTGCGCCTGGGCCTGGGCGAGCGCCGCCTGGTTCAGCGAGGCCGCGGCGAGGTAGAGGCCCATGCCGGCGGCGACGATCGCGAGGCCGACGCGGTCGTAGGTGAACTCGTCGCCGAAGGCGATCTGCATGACCTGGGGCCCGATCGCGATGACGGCGACGATCGTCACCGCCGCGAAGGCGGCGATCAGCAGCAGGGTCGAGTCGACCGAGGAGCGGAAGACCTCGCGGGCGCTCTCGTCGCCGCGGGCCCGAAGCCGGGTCAGATGGGGCAGCAGGCTCGCCGCGACCGCCTGGAAGAGGACCAGCGGCGCCCGCGCGACCATCATCACGTTGAAGATGTAGCCGGCCGCGGCCGAGCCCATCTCGCGCCCGCACGAAGAGCGCGCCCGAGTTGATCAGGATCTGCTCGCTGAGCATCATCACCAGCACCGCCGCCGGCGAAGGCGCCGCCCTTGCTCAGGGTCAGCTCGGTGGCGCTGCCGGATCCCGGCGGCGGTCCGCGCGTCGAGCGGCCGGCCGCTGCGGATCGCCAGCGGCAGCACGATGATGCAGGCGACCGGCGCCGTCGCGATGCCGAGGGCGACGAAGTCGGCGCCGGAGGCGATCCCGGCGGCGACGACGATCGCGAACGCGAGCCGGGTGCTGACCTCGATCACGAGCAGCGCCGCGTAGTGGTGGAACTGGCCGCGGCCCGGCGAGGAAGCCGCGCGCGTAGTAGGCGAGGCCGAAGCCGAGCAGCGAGGCGATCAGGATCCAGTAGAGCGCGTCCTGGCCGGCGAACAGCTCGTCCTCGATCGGGCCCCGCGCGACCAGCAGGACGAGCGCGACCAGACAGAACAGGCCCGACTGGATCACCGCCGCGGAGCGCAGCGCCGCGGTGCTCGAGGCGCCCGCCTGCTCCTGCTCGGCGAGCGTGCTCGCGAGCAGCTGCTCGACCGGCCGGAACATGGTCGAGGCGAGCAGGAAGACGACGGACCAGAGGATCACGATGTCGCCGTAGGCGCTGGCGCTGAGGCTGTGCGAGGCGATCGCGAAGAACGCGTAGGTGAGCACCCCGGAGATCCCGAGCGCCACCGTCAGCAGGCCGGCCGACCGGCCGTAGTCGCGCTGCTCGGATGCCGCTCGCTCGCTGCTCACCCGCGCCACGGTAGCTTCCCGCCACCTTGAAACGGCTGCAGGACAACGCCGGCGCAATCCGCCGCGGCACTGATCGCTCTGACCGTCGTCGGGGCCGTGATCCGCTGGGTCGTCGCCGGCCAGGACCTCTTCGCCGACGAGCTCGCGACCTACTGGATCGTCTCCACCAACAACCTCTCCGGCGTCGTCGACACCGTCTCGACGACGGCCGAGATCTCGCCGCCGCTCGGGTTCATGCTCTCCTGGCTGGGAAGCAGGATCAGCCTCGATCCGGAGTTCGTGCGGCTGCCGGCGCTGATCGCCGGAATCGCCACGATCCCGCTCGTCTACGCGGTCGGCGCCCGGACCGTCGGCCGCGGGGCGGCGCTGACGGCGGCGACGCTGACGACGCTGAGCCCGTTCATGATCTTCTACTCGGCCGAGGCCCGCGGCTACGGCGTGATGATGGCGCTGGTCCTGCTCTCGACCCTGGCGCTGCTGCTTGCCTGCGACCGGGGCGGCGCCCGCTGGTGGGCCCTGTACGCGGTCTGCGTCGCGCTCGCCGCCTACACCCACTACACGTCGGTGTTCGTGCTCGGCGGCCAGTTCGCCTGGGCGCTCTGGACGCAGCCGCAGGCGCGCAAGCCGCTGCTGATCAGCACCGCCGTCGCGGCCGCTCGCCTACATCCCCTGGCTGTCGAGCCTGAAGGGCGACTTCGACTCGCCGACCACCGACATCCTCAGCGCGCTCTCGCCCTTCGACTTCGCCTCGATCAAGCTCTACCTCGGCCACTGGTCGCTCGGGTATCCGATCGGGACTGCCGCAGGGCTCCGCGAGATCCCCGGTGTCGCAGGCCTGCTGCTGATCGGCCGCCGGCCTCCTTCTCGGCGCCTACAACCTCTACTCGGCCCGCGCGCGACTGCGGGACTGGTTCGGGTCGCAGCAGAACCGGATCGTCCTCGTCGTCCTGCTGATGCTGATCACGCCTGCGGCCGAGGCGCTGCAGAGCCTGGTCGGCACCAACACCTTCAGCACCCGCAACTTCGCCGCCTCCTGGCCGTTCCTGGCGCTGTCGGTGGCAGCGCTGATCACCTGCGGCGGGCGCCGCCTGCGGATCGTCGCCGCGGCACTGCGTCGTCGCCGGCGTCGGCCTCGGTGCCGTGCAGATGATCAGGACCGATAACGCGCGCCCTCCGTTCAGCGACGTCGCCGCCTTCGTCGCAGACGGACCCGGCGGCGTCGTCGCCGACGCCGCCTCGCTCTCGCCCGGGCCGGTGACCAACTTCGACGTCGAGGGCTCGGATCCCGGCGGCGAGGTCTTCCGGCTCAACAATCCGGAGGTGACGGACCGCCCGTTCGACTTCGGCGACGCGCCTCCCGACCCCGCCGCGGCGGCCGACCGCGCTGTCGTTGCTGCTGCCGGTGGGCCGATCACGGTCGTCACCGCGCTCAGCTCCGGGCGGCCCACATCGGTGCCGGCGCAGCAGTTCGTCGCGGCGCTGCCGGACGACTACGAGCTGACCGAGACCCGCACCTTCGACGGCTTCCTCGACCTCCAGGCCCAGGTCTTCGAGCAGACGGCCAGCCCGGCCGGGGCCGTCGGCAGCGGTTAGAGACGGCGCGCGAGGACGACGTTGTGGGCGCAGAGCCGGCGCAGGCCGGGCGTGCGCTCGACGAGCCGCTCGCCCCGCTTCATCGTCGCCGAGCAGCGACGGCGGCACGAAGTCGGGCACGAGCCCGAGCTGGTCGGAGCTGAGGATCTCGGCGCCGCCGTCGCGCAGCCCGCGCGAGCACCTCGTCCTCGCCGATCAGGCGCTCGGAGCCGTCGTCCTGCGGGCACCCGCTTCATCAGGCTGCGCCAGTAGGGGTTGCGCGGGTTGTGGTCCCAGACGACGATCCGGCCGCCGGGCCTCGTCACCCGGACCATCTCGCCTCAGCGTCGCGTGCGACGGCGGCCGGCTCGGCGATGTGGTGCAGGGCGGCGACCGTGGTCACCAGCGTCGAACTCGCCGTCCGCGAACGGCAGCTCGGCGCCGTCGCCGCGGACGCCGGTCACCGCCGGCTCGGTCTCGGCCATCACGTCGAGCATCCCCTGCGAGGGGTCGAGGCCGGTGACCTCGTAGCCGGCCCGCGCGAGCCGGCCCGCCAGCACGCCGGTGCCGCAGCCGACGTCGAGGGCGCGGCCGCGCGGGCAGTTCGCGAGGACGTAGGCGACCCGCTTGTCGAGGTAGTGCTGGACGACGTGAGGCGGGCAGGCGTCTCGTCGTACTCCTCCGCGATCGCGTCGAAGTTCTGCTCACTCATCGACCGGGGCCCCGGTCCGAGCGTCTTGCCCGGATCGACGCCGAGCCGCGCGGGGCGCTGGCATCGTGCCGTGAGCGCGGCGTGCGGAACGCGAGGATCAGGCCGATCATCCGCAGGCCGATCGCGATCGCCGTGCGCAGGTCGCCGGTCGCCGACGAGGTGCCGACGCGCGGCAGGTAGTTGACCGGGATCTCGACGAAGCGGGCGCCGGAGGTGATCGCCAGCAGCATCATCTCGGGGCCGGCGTGGTTGCCGCCGACCTGCATCTTCTCGGCGACGAGGTCGGCGAGCTCGCGGGTGTAGACGCGGTAGGTGCAGCCGACGTCGCTGAGGTGGCTGGTGTTGAACAGCGCCTCGATGAACTTGGCGACGGCCCAGTTGCCCCAGCGCAGGAACCAGTCCATGTTGGCGCCGTGCCAGATCAGCTCGCGCGTCGTCCGGGTGCCGAAGACGACGTCGCACTCGTCGCTGAAGACGAGCAGCTTGCGGATGTCGGAGGGCAGGAAGGTGCCGTCGGGCTCGGCGAGCACGATCAGGTCGCCGTCGGCCTCGATCAGGCCGCGCCGGCAGGCGTGGCCGTAGCCCTGCTCGGTCTCGAAGACCATCCGGGCGTCGGTCTGCTCGACCTCCTCGGTCGTGCCGGGCTCGGCGTTGTTGTTGACGACGAGCACCTCGTCGACGACGCCGGTCGCGAAGAAGCCCTCGATCACCGAGCGGATCGAGTCGCGCTCGGCGTAGGTCATGAGGACGACGGATACGCGCCGGTCACCCCACATCGGAGCCTCCGGGGAGCTCGCCGCAGCGCGAACGACCGCGCGAGCGCCGTGGGCGCGGTGCGACGGCCGGGCGCGAGCTCGGGGTCTGCGGCGGCGCCGGGGGGCGGCAACAGCGCCCGCCCGCGCTCACCGCAGTGCTCGATCAGGTCGAAGGAGTCGTCGAGCTCGCGCGGGCCGCGCGTGACGACCGTCCAGTCGCGGTCGACCTCGACGCGCGCGATCGCTTCCGGGCGGTGCGCGTTGGCGAGCACGAGCTCGAAGACGAGAACGCTGAGCGGCGTCGTCCAGGGCCACGCGTTGGTGATCCCGTGCGCCCAGGCCCAGTCCTCGATCAGGAAGAGGCCGCCCGGCTTGAGCAGCGGGAAGAGCGCGTTGAAGCTCGCGCGCGTCGGCTCCAGCAGGTGCGAGGCGTCATCGATGACGAGGTCGAGCGGCGTCTCGCCGAGCTCGTCGCGGACGATCGAGCGTAGCCGGCTCCCGTCCGCCTGATCGACCTCCCAGTGGGGCCGCACGGTCCGCTCGAGGCCCTTGGCCCGCAGCATCGTCTCGAGTGCCTCGCGGCGCGGCTCGACGTCGAAGCAGAGCAGGTGCTCGGGCTGCGTCGCCTGGGCGATGAATCCCGTGCTGCCGCCCTCGAAGACGCCGAGCTCGACGATGTTCCGGGCTTCCTCCTCGCGGATCAGCCGCTCCAGGCGTCGCACGAGCTGGGCCGGCTTGCGCAGGCAGAAGCGCTCCGGGCTCGACTCGAAGAAGTCGTGGATCGGCCGGCACGCGTAGGCGATGCCGTCGATCTCGAACTCGTCCTCGGAGTGCCACTGGACCGTGGCGCTCGCGGAATCCGTCACGAGGGGAACGCTCCCGACCCGTGAGGGGGGACCGCGATCCGAGGAGTGCTGCCGGCGCTCATTGCGGCAAGGATAGTTCGACCGCCCGTCCCCGGAGGCCTAGGGGCGGCCGTCGCCGGGGGCCCGGGCGGCAAGTCCGAGACCGTGGAGGCGGGCCGGGTTCTTGAGTCGCAGCACCGGTCGTTCGAGCAGGTAGTAGCTGGCCGCGGCACAGGCGATCGTGGCAGCGAGCGTGGCCGCCAGCAACGGCAGGAAGCCGAGATCGTCACCGAGCAGCATCGCGATCGCGTAGTGCCAGAGGAAGATCCCGTACGAGATCAGGCCGAGCCAGGCGGCGGCCGGCGAGCCGAGCAGCCTTGCCGGCGCCCCCTCGCCGCGCTCGCAGAAGACAGCGGGGAGCATCGCCAGCAGAGCGATCGCTGCGAATGCCAGGTGTGCGAGCAGGCGATCGGACTCGAGCAGCAGGAACGGCGTCGGCGGCACCGCCAGGCTGAAGGCGACGTAGACGGCCAGCGCCAGGGCCCAGGGCAGCAGGGGCGCGCGCCTGATCAGGCGGATCGCCGCAGGCGGGGATGACTCGCGTCCGTCGAGCGCGACCGAGATCAGCGCCAGCCCCATCCCGAGCGCGAACCAGAGCCCGTAGCCGGCGACGGTGCCGGCGAGCCAGCCCGCCGACCCCTCGTTCGACGTGAACAGGAGAACGGTCGACAGCACCGCGAGGCCGAGCCAGCAGCAGCAGCTCCGCCGGCAGCCGCAGGCCGGCGTCGAGGCGGCGGGCGCCGGCCGCGACCGAGAGCGCGTAGGCGGGCAGCGCGATGTAGAAGGTGAGCTCGACCGCGAGGCTCCAGGTCTGGGCGGCGCCGCAGTCGAGGATGCTCTGCACGCAGGTCGCCTCCGAGCCCTGCCCGATCGGCAGGGTCTGCAGCATCGCGAACTGATTGATCCAGTCGCCGCCGACGACCGCTGCGATGCCCGGCACCAGCGTCAGCACCACCAGCAACAGCCAGTAGGCCGGGTAGATGCGCAGGAAGCGGCGCCACCCGTACAGGGGCACCGGTGTCCGCGGCGGCCCGGCGGGCGTCCGGGAGAAGACGAACGGCCGGTAGAGCAGGAACCCCGAGATCACGAAGAAGACGGTGACGCCGACGTTGAGGTGTGCGAGCAGGCGGCCGCCGAGTCGAGTCGCCGAACGCCTCCGAGAAGAAGGCGACGTGGACGACGAGCACGCTGAGCGCGGCTACGGCGCGCATGCCGTCGATCAGCGGGAAGCGGGGATTCCGCGCCGGCGGCGCGACCGCATCGGGTACCGGGTGCGGTTTCGAGCTCACCGGCCCGGCTGCCGGCCGCCGTCCGGACCGCGCCCGGCCCGTGACGGGCCGGTACCCGGCATCAGAAGAACGCTCCGCCCTGGTACTCGCCGAAGACGTCGCGCAGCGCCCCGCAGACCTCGCCGATCGAGGCGTTGGCGCGCAGCGCCTCCTTCATCGCCGGGAGCATGTTGCCGTCGCCCCGGGCGACGTCCTGGAGCGCCAGCAGCTTCGCGTCGACGGCCGCCTGGTCGCGGTTCTGCTTGAACTCGCGCAGGCGCTTGACCTGCCGCACCTCGGACTCGGGGTCGACCTTGAGGATGTCGACCTCGTCCGGGGTGTCGGTGACGAACTTGTTGACGCCGACGATCACGTCCTGGCCGCTCTTGTAGCGCTCGTGGTAGCTGGCGGCGGACTCCTCGATCTCCTTCTGCATGAAGTCGAGCGCGTGGACCGAGCCGCCCTGCTCGGCGACCTGCTCCATCAGCTCCTTCGCGCGCAGCTCGATCTCGTCGGTCAGCGACTCGACGAAGTAGGAGCCGGCGAAGGGGTCGACCGTGTCGGTGGCGCCCGACTCATAGGCGAGGACCTGCTGGGTCCTGAGCGCGATCCGGGCCGAGCGCTCGGTCGGCAGCGCCAGCGCCTCGTCGAAGCCGTTCGTGTGCAGGCTCTGGGTGCCGCCGCAGACCGCCGCGAAGCCCTGCAGGGCGACGCGGATGATGTTCACCTCGGGCTGCTGGGCCTGCAGGGTGACGCCGCCGGTCTGGGTGTGGAAGCGGATCATCTGCGACTTCGGGTTGTCGGAGCCGAAGCGGTCGCGGATGATCTCGGCCCACATCCGGCGCACGGCGCGGAACTTGGCGATCTCCTGGAAGACGTTGTTGTGGCCGTTGAAGAAGAAGGCCAGCCGCGGCGCGAACTGATCGATCGTCAGGCCGCGATCGAGCGCCGCTTCGACGTAGGCGATCGCGTTCGAGAGCGTGAACGCGACCTCCTGAACCGCCGAGCAGCCCTTCTCGCGGATGTGGTACCCGCTGATCGAGATCGTGTTCCACTTCGGCACGTTCTCGGCGCAGTACTCGAAGATGTCGGTCGTCAGCCGCATCGTCGGCTCGGGCGGGTAGATGTAGTTGCCGCGCGCCATGTACTCCTTGAGCACGTCGTTCTGGACGGTGCCGCGCAGGTCCTTGGAGGCGACGCCCTGCTCCTCGCCGACGAGTTCGTAGAGCAGCAGCAGGACCGAGGCCGGCGCGTTGATCGTCATCGAGGTCGAGACGTCGGTGAGCGGGATCGCATCGAAGCAGATCCGCATGTCCTCGATCGTGTCGATCGGGACGCCGGTGCGGCCGACCTCGCCCTCGCAGATCGTCTCGTCGGAGTCGCGGCCGAGCTGGGTCGGCAGGTCGAAGGCCATCGACAGGCCGGTCGAGCCGTGCTCGATCAGGTAGCGGTAGCGCTCGTTCGTGTCCTCGGGGCTGGAGAAGCCGGCGTACTGGCGCATCGTCCAGAGCCGGTCGCGGTACATGCCGTCGTGGATGCCGCGGGTGAAGGGATAGGAGCCGGGCTCGCCGAGCCGCTCCTCGAGGCCGGGGGCGACGTCGTCGGCGTCGTAGAGGCGGTCGATCTCGATGCCGGAGTCGGTGATGCGGCGCGGATCGTCGGGGCCGACGACGGGGGCGATGTAGCGGTAGATGTCGTCGGCTACGGGCTGGGAGGGATCGTCTGAGTTGCTCACGCGCGGAAGGATAGATGCGGGAAGCGACCCCGGCTCACTAGCCTGCCGACGATGGTCGAGGGTGCAGGGAGCAGTCGCGGCGCCGGTCCGGAGCCGGATCCGCAACGGGGCACGCCGCCGCTGGCGCGATGCCCGCCGCTGGGCGATCCGCGCCCGGCTCGACTTCCAGGACAGCCGTGACGGCAGTCGCGATCCGCTGCTGCCGCCTCGCCGCCTCGGCCTGCCCGCCCCGACGCCGAAGCTCGGCGAGCGGATCGTCGAGCTGATGAAGGAGCACGGCGGGCTCGACCGCAGCTCGGACGTGCTCGACATCGGCTGCGGCCCCGGCCGGATCGCGGCGCCGCTCGCCCGCTGGCTGAGCCCGTCGGCGACCTACGAAGGCTTCGACGTGATGCCGAAGTCGATCGCCTGGTGCGAGAAGGCGATCACGCCGCGCTACCCCAACTTCCACTTCCGGGTCGCCGACGTGATCAACGGCGAGTACAACCCCGACGGCGCCGAGCGCGCGTCCGAGTACACCTTCCCCTACGGATCGGGGAGCTTCGACGTGGCGCTGGCGACCTCGCTGTTCACGCACCTGAAGCCGTTCGAGTCCGAGCGCTACCTGGCGGAGACGGCGCGGACCCTGCGCCCGGGCGGCCGCCTGGTCGGGACCTGGTTCCTGCTCGACGCCCGGATCGAGGCCGCGCTCGAGGAGGGGATCCTGCAGCCGCCGGGCATGTTCTCGGCGAGCCGGCCGCCGCTTCGGCTCCAGCACCGGCTCACCGACGAGGGCGGCTACGCGTTCCGGACACCGAACGCGAACGTGCCCGAGTACATGATCGCGATCGACGAGGCCGAGGTCCGCGCCCTGCACGAGCGCGCGGGGCTCGAGGTCGTCAACGTCCTCCGCGGCAGCTGGGCCGGAGGCGGCGAGAAGCTCGGCCAGGACGTGATCGTCGCCGAGCGCCGTCAGGGCTGACGCCGGCGGCGCCCCGCGGCCGGAGCGCTCAGCGCGCCCGCGCCGCGATCGCGTCCTCGACCACGGCGGCCATCGCCTCGGCCGCGGCCGGGTAGCTGTAGCGGGCGAGCAGCGACGGATCCGGGGTCGGCGAGACCGGTGGTGGCCAGCCGTGCCAGCGCCTCGGCGATCGCGGCCGCGTCGTCGGCCGCGAACACCGGGACGCCGCCCTCGCCGAGGATGCGGCCGGCCTCGGTGCCGGCGCAGAGGCCGAGGATCGGGCGCGCGGCGGCGAGGTACTCGAAGAGCTTGAAGTTGACCAGCTGGCTGCGCGTCGGCTGGGCGAGCAGCAGCAGCGCGTCGGCCCGGCGCTGCAGGGCGAGCGACTGCTCGCGCTCGAGGCTGCCGAGCAGGGTCACCTTGACCGGGTCCCTGGCGATCCCGTCGAAGAGCGCCTTCTCGTCGTCGCGGAGCGGCCCGGCGACCGCGACCTCGAGCCGCGCCGCAAGGTCCTGCCGGCTCGAGCCGAGCCGCCGGACGGCCTCGACGAACGGCCGCGGGTCGCGGCCGTAGCTCCCGAACCGGCCCGCGTAGACGAGCGAGACCCGCTCGGGATCGAGCATGCCCTGCGACCGCCTCGGTCGCGGCGGGGCCGGGCTCGGCGTCGGGGTCCCAGGCGTTGGCGATCACGGCGGGCTCGGCGATCCGCCGCGTGCGCAGGTCGTCCGCAGCCGGCTCGCTGACGCAGACGACCCGGTCGGCGGCCCCGAGGACGCGGCGCTCCATGCGCCGGTCGAGCCTGCGCTGGAGGCCGAGCGGGAAGCGCGGCCGCAGCGGCTCGAAGGTCCAGGCGTCGCGGACGTCGGCGACCCAGGGCAGGCCGCGGCGGCGCAGCGCCCGGCCGATCAGGTGGGCGGTCTCGGGCGGTGAGGTGCTGATCACGGCGTCGAAGCCGTGGCTCCGGTGCGCCGCCAGCGCCGCCCGCCTCGCGAACGGGCCCCAGGCCACGCGCAGCGGCTCGGGGTGGACCGCGTAGGCGAGCGGGTGCGGCTTGCCCGAGTAGGTGTCGGAGTCGAACAGCGAGTCGATCCGCTCGTGACCGGCCCGCCTGGCGCGGATCGTCTGCAGGTCGTCGGCCCGGATCACCTCGACGTCCTCGAGCCCCTCGATCGCGTCGCCCGGATCGCCGAACGCCGTCGTCGTCAGGACCGTGACCCGGTGGCCGAGGCGGCTCAGGTACTTGGCCATCGCCGCCGGCCGCTGAGCGCCGGTGTCGCGGGTCGGCGGGAAGAAGTAGGAGACGAGCAGGATCGAGCGGCCCCGCCCGTCGGCGCTCATCGAGCTGCTCCGGTTGGCGCTCCCTCGCCGAGCTTGACCTGCCGGGCCGCGATCGCTTCGCCGTACGCCTCGTCCATGCGATCGAGCAACGCCGGCCAGGCCCAGCGCTCCTCGCAGCGCCGCCGCCCCTCGGCTCCCATCCGCTCGCGTCCGTCGCGCCCGAGGTCGACGACCCGGTCGAGCGCCTCGGCGGCGGCCGCCGAGTCTCCGGCCGGGACGAGGAAGCCCGTCTCGCCCTCGTCGATCACCGCGCGCACGCCGGGGTAGTCGGTGGCGACCGCCGGCAGCCCGCAGGCGAGCGCCTCGATCAGGACGATCCCGAACGACTCGGGCGGCTCGGTCGTCAGCACGAACAGGTCGCAGGCCCGCAGCACGTCGGGCAGCTCGCCGTGCGGGACGCGGCCGAGGAAGTGGACGCGGTTGCCGACGCCGGCCTCGCGAGCCTGGGCGCGGAAGCCGTCGAGCAGCTCGCCTCCGCCGGCGACGACCAGATGCACGTTGCGGGCGCGGGCGCGGGAGAGGGCCTCGATCGCGACGTCGAGCCGCTTGAAGTGATGGGCGCGGTCGAGCGTGGCGACGAACGCGGCGGCGACCGCGTCGGCCGGGATCCCGAGCTCGGCGCGGAGTCCGCCGGCGTCCTGCCCGGGCGAGAAGGCCTCGGTGTCGACGCCGTTCGGCATCTCGATCACGCGCTCGGGCGTGCGGTCGAGAGCCTTGCGCAGGTACGGGACCGAGCGGGCGTGGTCCTCGCTGAGGACGAGGATCCGGTCGGCGGAGCGGATCAGGGTGGGGGAGACCGTGTGCTCGTAGGTCTCGAACAGGGCCCCGCGCGGCCCCGAGCCGAGCAGCCGGTTCTTGTAGTGGACGATCAGCGCCGCCCGCCGGCGCTTGCGGCTCAGGCGCGAGAGCAGCGTCAGCTCCGATCCGAAGATGAACGGGTAGTGGATGTGGACGACGTCGAAGCCCTCGAGTCGCGCGAGCCGGGGCAGCAGCGGCGCGTTGCCGATCGCGAACGGCGGGTCGATCCGGTGCACGATCGCCTTGCCGGGGTCGGGCGCCTCGCCCTCGGCCGGCGCGGTGAAGACCTCGACGTGGTGGCCGCGCTCGGCCTGGCCCCGCGCGAAGCGATAGGCGGTGTTGCCGGCGCCTCCCGGATACGGCGGGAAGGTCGCCGTCAGATGGGCGATTCGCAGCGGCTGCACGTTCAGTCGGCGGCGCCGACCAGCTGCTCCACCCCTGCCTCGGAGATCGTTCGACGGAGCCCGTCCATGAGATCGACCGTCGGCTGCCAGTCGAGCAGCTCCTGGGCGCGGGTCGTGTCCGGCTGGCGCACCTGCGGGTCGTCGACGGGCAGCGCCTCGAAGACGATCTCCGAGCGCGACTCGGTCGCCTCGATCACCGCCTCGGCGAGCTCGAGCAGCGTCTTCTCGTCCGGGTTGCCGATGTTGACCGGCATGTGGACGTCCGAGGAGACGAGCTTGACGAAGCCGCGGATCAGGTCCTCGACGTAACAGAAGCTGCGGGTCTGGCTGCCGTCCCCGAACACGGTCAGCGGCTTGTCCTGGAGCGCCTGGCGCAGGAAGGTCGGGATCGCGCGGCCGTCGTGCGGGCGCATCCGGGCGCCGTAGGTGTTGAAGATCCGGACGATGCAGGTGTCGACGCCCTGCTGGCGGTGGTAGGCCATCGTCAGCGCCTCCGCGTAGCGCTTCGCCTCGTCGTAGACGCCGCGCGGGCCGATCGGGTTGACGTGGCCCCAGTAGCTCTCCGGCTGCGGGTGGATCTGCGGGTCGCCGTAGACCTCCGAGGTCGAGGCGAGCATGAAGCGGGCCCGCTTCGCCTTGGCGACGCCGAGCATGTTGTGGGTGCCCTGCGAGCCGACCTTGAGGGTCTGCAGCGGCAGCCGCAGGTAGTCGATCGGGCTCGCGGGGGAGGCGAGGTGGAAGATCAGGTCGACCTCGCCCTCGACCTCGACGTACTCGGTGATGTCGTGGTTGAGGAAGTGGAAGTCGGGGCTCTCGATGTGCTTGATGTTGCGCAGCGAGCCCGTGTCGAGGTTGTCGATGCAGATCACCCGGTGGCCGGCCGCCAGCAGGTGGTCGCAGAGGTGAGATCCGAGAAATCCGGCGCCGCCGGTGACAATGCAAGTACCCATCGGCGGCAACGATAGCGGCGCGCGGCAGGTGTCGAACGCGGTTGCGGCGGCCGTGGGGGCGCCCTCGCAGGCGCCGGGGTTGTCCGGTGCGTGAACGTTCGATCGAAAGCGCCGACGGCGATCGCCGAGGGCGAAGGCGCGGCGCGCATCGCTCGCGGCGCCGCCCTGATGGCGGCGCGGCAGAGCTCGTTCCGCCGCACCGCCCGCCGCTTCAGCCTGACGCCCGAGGACGCCGACGACGCGCTCGGCCGAGCCGTCGAGATCCTGCTCTCGAAGGCGCCCGACCTCGAGCCCGGGGCGCTGACCGCCTGGATGCACGTGGTCACCAAGCGCGAGGCGCTGGCGATCGGCCGCTCCCACCGCCGTACCCGCGTCGTCGCCGGCGCCAGGCGGCGAGGGCCCGCTCGATCCCGACGCGCTCCCGTCCGGCCGCGCCGGCCCCGACCAGCTGCTCGAGCACCGCGAGCGCGTCGCCGAGGCGGCCGAGCGGCTCGCCACCCTGAAGCCGCAGGAGCGACGGGCCCTCGCCCTGTTCGCCGCCGGCTGCTCCTACGCGGAGATCCAGGCGATCACGGGCTGGACCTACACCAAGGTCAACCGCTGCCTGGCCGAGGGCCGGGCGGCGCTGCGCCGGATCGAGGCCGGAGCGCGCCGCTGCCTGAGGCCCGGCCGCGCGCCGCCCGGCGACCCGTCGTCGTCGGAGCGGCCTCGCGGCCGGGCGCGATCAGTCGTCGTCGGAGTCGTCTTCCTCGGACTCGACCTCGGGCGGCTCGGCGCGTCGAATCGTCGTCGGCCGGCGTCGGCGGTGGCTCGACGACCGGGGTCGACGCGGGGTCGCCGCGTCGTCCCGCTCGCGTCCGCGGGCTGCGCCTTGCCGCCCCCGTTGCCGCGCTTGCCCGGGTGGCGCCGCGCCCCCGCCGCCGGGGACGTGGACCGGTCCCGAGGCGAGATCCCTGCCCACCGACGGCGGCTGACCGTAGAGGCCGACCTGCTCGGAGGTGATCCGGCTCGCGGCGACGCCGAGGGCCGCGGCGACGAGCAGGCCCGCCACCGCGAGCAGGCCGATCTTCAGCGCCCGCCCCGACATCAGGCGTCCGCTCCGTCGTCGAGGCTGCCGCCTGCCGGCGCCGGCGCCGATGAGGGCGGCAGCGGGGGCCGGGTTGCGCGGATCCGGGAACAGCAGCGTCGCCCGGGTGCCGCCGCCGGCTGCGTCGCCGAGCGTCACGTCGCCGCCCCAGGCCCGCAGCAGGGCCCGGGCGATCGCGAGGCCGAGGCCGGTGCCGCGCGGACCGGCGCGGCCGGTCGTGCCGCGCCGGAAGCGCTCGAACACGGCCTCGCGCTCCTCCTCGGGGATGCCCGGCCCCTGATCGACCACCTCGATCGCGTGCGGGAGGGCGCGGAGCTCGATCGTCGTGCCCTCGGGCGAGTAGCGGATCGCGTTCTCGATCAGTGCGTCGAGCGCTCGCTCGGCGTCGGCGCCGGCGCAACTGACGACGCCCGGATTCGAGAGCGACCGCGTCAGCCGGATCGAGGCGGCGCCCGCCTCCGCCGACCAGCGCCGGGCCGCGGTCGAGACGAGGTCGCCCGTGTTCAGGTCTTCGGGGGCGCCGCGGTGCTCGCCGATCTTGCTCAGGGTCAGCATCTCGGTGACCACGTCCGAGAGCCGGTCGACCTCGCGAGGTGGCGGCGTCGATCTCGACGACGGCGTCGTCGGGCGCGGGGGTGCGCTCGCCGGCGAGAGCCTCGCGCGCCTCCTCGAGACGCAGGCGGAGCCCGGTGATCGGCGTGCGGAGCTGGTGGGAGGCGTCGGCGACGAACTGGCGCTGGCTCTGCAGGGCCTCCTCGAGCTTGCCCGTCATCAGGTTGAAGGCGCGGGCGAGCGTCCGCTGCTCGCTCGAGCCCGTCGGAGGGACGCGCTCGCTGAGGTCGCCGGCGGCGATCCGCTCGGCCGATTCGGTCATCGCCTTCAGCGGCGCGGTCAGCTCGCGGGCGACGATCACCGCCGCGATCAGCCCGATCGCCAGCACGACGACCGCGATCAGCGCCAGTCCGCCGACCGAGTCGAGGACCGCCTGCGACTCGGCCTCGGTGCTCTGCGTGATCCGGACCGCGCCGACGACCTCGCCGTCGGCGATCATCGGCGCCGAGGTCGCGGTCAGGTCCATGTCGAGGGTCGTGCTCTCGCGCTCGCCCTGGAACGACTGCCCGGCCAGGGCGGACTGGATCTCCGGCCGGCTCGAGTAGTCGGCGCCGGGCTTGACGCCGGCGCTGTCGGAGATCAGCAGGCCCTGCTCGTCGACGACGATGACGCGTCCGCGGACGGCCTTCGCCGCCACGTCGACGAGCGGGTCGATCGCGGCTGCGCCCTCCGGAAGCTCCTCGGCAGCGGCGACGGAGAGCAGGTCCGCCTGCGCCGTCGCCTGGGCGCGGACCTCGGAGTCGACGCGGTTCGAGGTGTTGAGCGCGAGCGGGACGACGAAGGCGACCACCGCGATCAGCAGGACGTAGCCGATCGCCAGCAGCAGCCGGGCCCGCAGGCTCATCTCAGGCCTCCACGGCGGCCTCGTCCGGCGAGGCGAAGCGCAGGCCGACGCCGCGCACGGTGTGCAGGAAGCGGGGCGCGGCGGGATCGTCCCCGAGCTTGCGCCGCAGCGAGCTGACGTGGACGTCGAGCGTCTTCGTCGGCCCCCACCAGTTCGGATCCCAGACCTCGGACATGATCTCCTCGCGGGTGACGACCGAGCCCGCGTGGCGCGCGAGCAGGGCCAGCAGGTCGTACTCCTTGCGGGTCAGGTCGAGCTGCTCGCCGTCGAGCGTCGCCCGCCGCGAGCTCTGCTCGACCGTGAGCGGGCCGATCGAGAGCGTCGAGCTCGTGTCGCCGCTCGTCGCGGCCGAGGTCCGGCGCAGGACCGCGCGCACGCGGGCGATCACCTCGGCCGAGGAGAACGGCTTGACGACGTAGTCGTCGGCGCCGATCTCGAGGCCGATCACGCGGTCGGCCTCGGTGCCGCGGGCGGTCAGCATGATGATCGGGATCTCCCCCTCGGCCCGGATCTCGCGGGCGAGGTCGCGGCCGTCGCCGTCGGGAAGGGTCAGGTCGAGCAGCACCAGGTCCGGGCGTGCCGGCGGCGAGCGCGCTGCGCGCGGCGGCGACGGTCGGCGCCAGGACCGGCTCGAAGCCGGCGCGCCGGAGCGCGTTGCCGAACGGCTCGGAGATGCCCTCCTCGTCCTCGACGAAGAGGATCCGGGGACCGGGGGGTCGTGTCTGCTCGTTCTGGCTCACCCCTCCAGAGTACGGGCGCATCCGGCACCGGAAGGGGTGCCCGGGGCGAAGCTTTGCCAACTCCTTACCTTCGGGTTCCCTCCGGCTAACCGCCCTCCAGCGCAGACTCGTTCTCACGTTCCGCAGAGGCCATCCGGCCGGCGGCAGACCAGGAGGAATCGATGAACATCGGAAAAGGCAAGCTGATCGCGGTCTCATCACTCGCCGCACTCGGAGGGGTCGCGGCAATCGCGCTCGGCACTCAGCCCGAGGCGAGCTCGAGCGAGCCGGCGGCGAGCGCCGACGCCCGTTCAACCCGAAGGTCAAGACGCGAGGTCGTGCACCGCGTCAAGCACGTACAGGCGAAGGCCGCCCCGGCGTCGGGCTGCCGACCGCCCGGCGCCCGCCGCGGCCGCGGTTGCGCCCGCGCCGGTCGAGGTCTCGGCCCCGGCCCCGGCGCCCGCTCCGGCTCCCGGCCTCCGAGGCTTCGAGCGAGTCCTACGAGGACGAGGCGACGACTCCTACGAGGACGAGAGCGACGACTCCTACGAGGACGAATCGGCCGACGAGGCCGACGACGAGTCCGAGGACAGCGGTGGAGAAGATGTCAACGACGACTGACGCCGATCGGGGCCCGCGTCCCGACTCCGAGGCCCGGCGGGCGCCCGCGAGCAGCGGGCGCCCGCGCGGGTTCGGCGTCTTCATCGCCACCGCGGCGACATTCCTCGTGATCCTCTCGGTGCTCGCCTGGCGGATGGCCGCCGGCGAGGACCCCGCGCTCGGCCAGCAGCCGATCGCCGCAGCGAAGCCCGCGGCCCCGGACCCGCGGCGTGATCAACCGCCGCATCGTCGCCGTCAAGGTCGTCCACGACCCGGCGCCCGTCGCCGCCGCACCGGTGGCCATCGGCGGCCGCGCCTGTCAGCACGCCCGCACCTGCGTCACTTCAGCCCCGGCGCCCGTCCCGCCCCGGTCGCCGCCCCGGCCCCGGCCCCGGCGCCCGCGCCGGCACCCGTCACCTCGAGCTCGTGACCGCGACGCTCGACATCCAGGTCGCGCCCGAGCGCGACGCGCCGCTCCAAGGAGGTAACGCCCCGATGACCGCTCCCCAGCCGACCGACCACCTCTGGTGGCTCGCGGGCCGTGCCTCCGGCATCGTCGCCCTGATCCTGATCTCGGCCTCGGTCCTGCTCGGGCTCGGCATGGCCTCGAAGCTGTTCCGGCGCCCCGGCCTGCCGCGCAAGCTCAACGCCCTGCACGAGCAGCTCGCCGTCGCCGGCCTGATCGCGATCGGCGTCCACGGCGTGACCCTGCTCGGCGACTCGTTCCTGCACCCGGGGATCGCCGGGATCACGGTGCCGTTCGCGATCGACTACCGGCCCGCCTACGTCGCCGCCGGGATCGGCGCCGGCTACCTGGCGGCCGCGCTCGGGCCTCAGCTACTACGCCCGCCGCAAGGTCGGCACGAAGCGCTGGCGCAACGCGCACCGCTGGATCGTCGTCGCCTGGGCGCTGGCGATCGTGCACACGCTCGGCGCCGGCACCGATGCCGCGATCCCGGCCGTCCGGTACATCGTCCTCGCACCGGTCGTCCCGGCCGTGGTCCTGTTCGCGGTCGCCCGGTTCGGCAACCGCAAGCCGAAGCCGGCGCGCCCCACAGCGGAGCGCGCGCGGGTCCCCGGAAGCCCTCCCCGGCTGAGCGCCGGGGAGGCGGCCTCGCAGCCGCTCAGCTGACCTCGCGCAGCTCGCCGGTCGCGACGTCGAAGATGAAGCCCCGGACCTCGCCCCGGTGGACGAGGAAGGGGCTCTCCTTGATGCCCTCGACCGACTCGCGGACGCTGGCCTCGAGGTCGCTGATCGCCCGCAGGCCCCAGCTCGGCCGGCGCCCGGCGTGCTCGCGCATCAGCTCGTCGAAGCCCGCGTCGGTCGAGCGCAGCAGGCCGCAGTCGGTGTGCTGGATGACCATCACGTCGACCGTCTCGAGCAGGTGCTGGGAGACGGCGAGCGAGCGGATCGTGTCGTCGGTGACGACGCCGCCGGCGTTGCGGATCACGTGCGCGTCGCCCTCGTCGAGGCCGAGCAGGGCGAAGAGGCGCAGGCGCGCGTCCATGCAGGCGACGATCGCCAGGTGCCGGCCCGGCTTCGCCGTCTTGTCGGTCGCGTGGTAGCCGCCGTCGGGGTCGGATCCGTAGCGGCGGGCGTTCTCGAGCAGTTCGTCGATGACTCCCATCGGGCCGGAAACCTATCTAGCCCGGGTCGCCGCGTTCCGCTTCGCCTGCCGGGCGCGCTTGACCCGGTCGGTGGCGCTGAGCTCGACCTTGCGCAGGCGGACGACGTCGGGGGCGATCTCGACGCACTCGTCCTCGCGCAGGAACTCGATCGCCTGCTCGAGCGAGAGCAGCTTCGGCGGGATCAGGCGCACGAGGATGTCGGCGGAGGCGGCGCGGACGTTGGTCTGCTGCTTCTCCTTGGTCGGATTGACGTCGAGGTCGTCGGGGCGCGAGTTCTCGCCGACGATCATCCCCTCGTAGACCTCCTCGCCGGGGCCGATGAACATCGTCCCGCGCTCCTGCAGGTTGTGGAGCGCGTGGCTGGCGCTCTTGCCCTGGCGGTCGGAGACGAGCGAGCCGGTCGGGCGGGTGCGGAGCTCGCCCGCCCACGGCTCCCAGCGCTCGAAGACGTGGTGCAGCAGGCCGGTGCCGCGGGTCTCGGTCAGGAACTCGGTCCGGAAGCCGATCAGGCCGCGGGCCGGGACCAGGAACTCGAGCCGGACCCAGCCGGTCGAGTGGTTGACCATCTGCTCCATCCGGCCCTTGCGGACCGCGAGCGCCTGGGTGACGACGCCGACGTAGTCCTCGGGCACGTCGATCGCGAGCCGCTCGACCGGCTCGCAGATCTTGCCGTCGACCTCGCGGGTGACGACCTGGGGCTGGCCGGCGGTGAGCTCGTAGCCCTCGCGCCGCATCAGCTCGAGCAGGACGACGAGCTGCAGCTCACCGCGTCCCTGTACCTCCCAGGCGTCGGGACGCTCGGTGTCGGAGACCCGGATCGAGACGTTGCCGACCAGCTCGCGGTCGAGCCGGTCCTTGATCTGGCGGGCGGTCAGCTTGTTGCCGCCGCCGCGGCCGGCGAGCGGCGAGGTGTTGATGCCGACGACCATCGACAGCGACGGCTCGTCGACGGTGATCACCGGCAGCGGCCGCGGGTTGTCCGGATCGGTCAGCGTCTCACCGATCGTCACGTCGGCGAGACCGGCGACGGCGATGATCTCGCCCGGCCCGGCCTCGTCGGCCTCGACCCGATCGAGCGCGTCGGTCACGTAGAGCTTCGAGATCTGGGCCGAGGAGACGCTGCCGTCCTCGCGGCACCAGGCGATCCTCGCTCCCGCCTTGGCGGTGCCGTTGTAGACGCGGCAGATCGCGAGCCGGCCGACGTAGTCGTCGGCGTCGAGGTTGGTGACGTGGGCCTGCAGCGGGGCCTCGGGGTCGTAGCCGGGACCGGGGATGTGGGAGACGATCAGCTCGAGCAGCGGCCGCAGGTCGGTGCCCTCCTCGCCCTCGGTCAGCGAGGCCCAGCCGGCCTTGGCGTTGGTGTAGACGATCGGGAACTCGATCTGCGACTCGTCCGCGTCGAGGTCGAGGAAGAGCTCGTAGACCTCGTCGACGACCTCGGCGATGCGGGCGTCGGGCCGGTCGACCTTGTTGACGACGAGGATCACCGGCAGCCTCGACTCGAGCGCCTTGCGCAGCACGAAGCGGGTCTGGGGGAGAGGGCCCTCGGAGGCGTCGACGAGCAGCAGCACCCCGTCGACCATCGTCAGCCCGCGCTCGACCTCGCCGCCGAAGTCGGCGTGCCCCGGCGTGTCGACGATGTTGAGCTTGACCCCGTCGAATCGCAGCGAGGTGTTCTTGGCGAGGATCGTGATCCCCTTCTCGCGCTCGAGGTCCATCGAGTCCATGACCCGGTCGTTGATGTCCTGATTGGCCCGGAAGGCGCCGGACTGGTGCAGCATCGCGTCGACCAGCGTCGTCTTGCCGTGATCGACGTGGGCGACGATCGCAAGGTTGCGGATGTCCTCGCGGGTGGCCTTCGGGAGCTGGTGGGTGCCGGTGTCGAGCGGGTGCATGGGGCGGGGGATGGTAGGGACAGGGGCCCGTCTGCCCGTGAGCGGCCGCGGCAGGGCGGCATCCCGCACGGGACCGCTTGTGCGGAACGTTGCATATTCGGGACCGTCCGGAGTACGATCGCGGCGCAAGCAGGAGACCGGCGAGGAGGTTCCGATGTACGCACGCGTAGTCAGGTTCACGGGAGTGACCGACGAGACGATCGCGGCGGTCCGCAGCCAGGTCGAGGAGTCGGGTGGGCCGCCGCCCGGTGTCGACGCGAAGTCGATGAAGATGCTCTACGACGCCGAGCAGGGCACGGCACTGTTCGTGATGTTCCTCGACTCGGCCGACGCCATGCGCAAGGCCGACGAGGTGATGGGTGCGATGGACCCCGGCGAGACCCCGGGCTCGCGAGTCTCAGTCGACCTCTGCGAGGTCGTGATCGAGCGGGAGGCCTGAGCGGCCGTCGTCGGCGTCAGTCTGCCCGCGTCAGTCGTCCGACTCGCAGGCGATCGGCGCCAGCGAGGCGTCGTACTGGCGGATGCCGAGGAAGCCGCCGTCCTCGATCTCGACGCCCTTGTTCGGATTGGCGTAGGCCGAGGAGCGGGACGAGAAGCCGACCAGGTTCAGGTACTGGCGGCCGGCGTCGAGGTCGGCCTGGGTCACGCACGGGATCAATCCGATCTGGATGTAGTGGCACTTGCCCTGGCAGTTCTCACCGTTCTGCGGCTCCACGGTCAGGCCCTCGGTCGAGGTCGGCGAATCGGCCAGGATCAGCTGCTTGTTGACGAGCGGCGGCGTCGGGTAGTCGGCGCCGAACTCGGCCAGCAGGTCGGCCCGGATCAGGACCGGGCCGGTCTTCTCCAGCTTCATCGAGTAGATCACCTTCTGGAACTTCTTCTTCTCCGCTTTCGTCTTCGCCAGCTCGAGCTCGTCGACGAGCTCGCGCTCGGTGGTCGAGACCGGCGGCTCGAGGTTGGGATGCCGCTCGCGCGCGACCCCGAGGCGGCCTTGGCCGTGGGTCAGCTGCAGGACGTTGCAGTCCTTCGGCTTCGCCGGCTTGCAGGGCTTGGCCTTGGGGTCCGTGGCCCGCACGTACAGCGTCACCATCCGGTTGCCGGTCTCCGAGGGCCCGACCTCGAGCTTGCCGTACTGCGCCGGGACGCAGTGGTGCAGCTTGATCGTGCAGTCGAGCTTCTCCGTCGGGCTGATCGCCGGGCCGCTCAGGGTCGGCTTCTTGCCGTCGGCGGCGGGCTTGGCGAGGATGATCTTCGTCTCGATCTCGGGATTGAGGTTGTAGGGAGCGGTGCCCTTGCAGGGCGAGTCGGATGAGGCCGTCAGGTCCGAGGGCCGGCAGTTGGTGAGCTGGATGTTGACCCCCGAGAGGATCACCTCCCCCTCGTTCAGCTCCTTCACCGGGATCCAGTAGACCGGGGTCCACATGCCCTTCGGCGTGATCCGGATCCGCTCGGCGCCGAGCTCGGGGTCGCCCTTCTCGTGGTTGTCCGAGTAGAGGGTCACCGGGACGTCGGCAACGGGCTCGTCGGAAGGATCCGAGCCGCCGCAGGCGCTCAGAGCCAGAGCGCCGCGGTCGCGGCAGCGATGAGAACGGCTGTGATCCTGAAGGCGACTCGCATGTCCCGGTAGGCGGCGATGCTACTCACGGGGCGGAGGCGGCTCCGGCCGACCGAGGCGGAGGGGGTGGGATTCGAACCCACGGACGGGGGTTACCCGTCACCAGTTTTCAAGACCAGCGCATTCAACCGCTCTGCCACCCCTCCGCGGGGCGCTCAGATTAGTGGCGGCAGCCTGCCCCGGGCCGGCGCCGGTCGCTGGGTAGGCTTGCGCGCGATGCCCGACGAACTCGTGATCGAGCCGCTGACCTGGCGCAACTGGGCGCGGGAGCAGGTCTGCCATCCCGAGGCGATCGTGCGGCCGCGGACCCGCGAGGGCCTGGTCAAGGCGATCATCGAGGCGAACGAGGCCGAGCGCCGGATCAAGGTCGCCGGCTCGGGCCACTCCTTCACCGACGCCGCGCTCACGGACGGGACCCTGATCCGGATCGAGGCGCTCGACCGGATCCTCGACTTCGACCGCTCCTCCGGCCTCGTCAAGGTCGAGGCCGGCGCCCAGCTCGGCGACCTCAACCGCCGGCTCGACGAGCTCGGCGTCGCCTTCGCCAACCTCGGCGACATCGACAAGCAGACGCTCGCCGGCTCGATCTCGACCGGCACCCACGGCACCGGGATCGGGTTCCAGAACGTCTCCGCCCAGATCGAGGAGCTGGAGCTGATCGGCGCCGACGGCACGACGACGGTCCTCGGCGCCTCGGCGAAGGGGGCCGATCGCGACGGGATCCGCGCCGCGCGGGTCGGGATCGGCGCGCTCGGCGCGATCTACTCGGCAACGATCCGCACGGTCCCGGCCTTCCGGCTCGACCGCCTCGACCACCCGCTGCCGCTGAGCGAGACGCTCGACTCGCTCGACGACCGCGTCGATGCCAACGACCACTTCGAGTTCTACGTCTTCCCCCACACCGACGTGGCGCTCTGCCGCGAGACGAGCCGCACCGATGCGCCGGCCGAGCCGCCCTCGCCGGCGGCGACCTACGTGCGCGAGGTGGTGCTGGAGAACTGGGTCAGCGGCGCCCTCGTCGCGATCTCCCGCAACGCGCCGGCGCTGGGACCGCAGCTGACCGGCCTCGCGGCCTCGTCCTTCGCGAACGTGAGCAAGCGCGACAAGAGCTTCCGCGTGTTCGCCTCCGAGCGGCGGATCAAGTTCACCGAGATGGAGTACGGGATCCCCCGCGAGCACGCGCGCGAGGCCGTCGAGCGGGTGCTCGAGATCGCGAGCCGGCCCGAGCACGAGTGCGTGTTCCCGGTCGAGGTCCGGTTCGTCAAGGGCGACGACTCGATGCTCAGCCCCAGCTACGAGCGCGACACCGCCTACATCGCCGTCCACCAGGACCGCAAGCTCGACTGGCCCGTCTACTTCCGCGAGGTCGAAGACGTCCTGCGCGGCTACGGCGGCCGCCCGCACTGGGGCAAGCGCCACGAGCAGACGGCGGCGACGCTGGCGCCGCTCTACCCCCGCTGGAACGACTTCCAGAAGACCCGCAAGCGTCTCGACCCGAACGGCCGGTTCGCCAACGACTACACCGACCGGGTCCTGGGCCCGGTCAACGGCGCCAAGGCCTAGAGGAAGGCGAAGCCCTTCGCCGCGGTACGTCGGCACCTCGGCCTCGATCCCGTCGCCGCGGATCAGGTACAGGGAGTTGAAGCGCTCGCAGAGCTCGCCCGCCTTCGCGTGGCGCATGTAGACGCGGTCGCCGATCCGCAGCCGCAGGGCGCTCTCGCCGAGCAGCGGCGTCTGCGCCTCGCCGGCGCCCTCGTTGCGGTCGAGATGGAGCCCCTCGGGCAGGTACGGCTCCGGCAGCCGGTCCGCGGCCGGAGCGCCCGAGGCGACGTAGCCGCCGCCGAGCGCGGTCACCGAGCCCGGCGCCGCCCTGCGCACGACCGGCAGCGTGAAGAAGGCGGCGGGCGTCAGCCGGAAGCGCGAGTAGTGGTCGAAGAGCACCGGCGCGTAGAAGCCCGAGCCGGCCGCGACCTCGGTCACCGCGTCCTCGGAGGAGGTCAGCTCGAGGCTGCCGGTGCCGCCGCCGTTGACGAACCGCAGCGGTGCCACCTGACGGACGGCGGCGACGATCTCGGCCCGTCGCTCGCGCAGCTCCGCCGCGGAGCGCTTCTGCATCGTCCGGATCGCCCGGTTCCGGGTCGCGCCCCCCGGGGTCGCGTCGCCGACGCCGGCGATCTGCCCCTCGTAGGCCATCAGCCCGTCGAGCTCGAGGCCGGGGCGCGAGACGATCTCCTCCGCGAGCTTGCGGACCTGCGCCGGCGTCCGCAGCGGCGAGCGCTTCGGGCCCACGTGCAGCGCGCCGCGCATCGCGACCCAGCCCGCGTCGATGTCGATCGCGACCTTGATCGGCGCCGAGCCCGAGCCGGCCGCGCCCTCGATCAGGTCGAGCTGGGCGCCGTCGTCGACCATCAGCGTCGGCACCTCGGCCGGATCGCCGGCCCGTCCGCGCGAGCGCCGCGAGCTCGGAGACGGCGTGCCGGTCGACGGTCGGGTAGCCGACGACGAGGTCGCGGAAGCCCTCGGCCGAGAGGTGCAGCGCCTCCGGCAGGGTCAGGCAGAGCAGCCCGCGGAAGCGATCGTCGAGCGCCTCGATCCGGCGCAGGACCTCGCAGCAGCGGACCGACTTGCTGGCGACGCGGATCGGCTTCGCGCCGGCGCGGCCGAGCATCTCGGCGGCGTTCGCCTCGAGCGCCTCGAGGTCGACGAACGCGAACGGCGCCTCGATGCCCTCGAAGATCGCCTCGTAGCGGCTGTACAGGGAGTGGCCGTCCAAGCTCGGGCGAGCGT
>CAVURI010000024.1:0-103499 GCA_963743845.1 uncultured Solirubrobacterales bacterium | reverse complement strand
GGGCAACGGCGAGCAGCGCGATCCGGCGGCCGGGTCCCATGGGCTTCTAGGCGGCCTCGAGCTGGGCGGAAGCGTCCTCGAGCCCGGCGTCGATCTCCTTGACGAGCGCCTTCACCTCGGGCACGGGGTCGCCGGCCTCGATGGAGGCGACGAGCTCCTCGCGGATCTGCTCCTCGAGCTGCTCGGTGAGCTCGGGGTCGACCTCCTCGAGCGGGCCCTCGACGAGCTCGAAGTGCTGCAGGTAGGTCTCCTGGACCTGATCGGAGGCGGCGGTGGCGTCGCCGGAGGCGTAGGTGTCGGTGGCGGCGGCGAGACCCTTCTGCGTCTCGCCGATCTCGGTCAGCGCGACCTCGGGGGTCGAGGCGGACTCCTCGGCTTCGGTCGAGGTGCTGCTGTCGTCCCCGCAGGCGGCGAGGGCGAAGGCCCCGGCAAGCGCGAGCGCGAGCAGGGCGGAGCGGACTGAGGACGGCTTCAAGTGTTTCCCTCCTGGAGAGTCGTCGTACGTGGGTAGTTGGGCGGCCACGCTCGCCCGGATTAGGCTACCCTAACGCGGCTTGGGAGGAGCCGCCGGCTCCCCTGTTGGCTGCCTCGGCGCCCCGTCCGTCGTCGGCACCGCCGCCTCGCTCGCGACGGGCGGCTGGCGTCCGAGCGGCGCTGCTGATGACCGCGAACCGGGATCCGGGCGGATCGGCCGCAACCGCCTGAGCCGCTGGCAGGATGAGCCCGATGACCGGGCGTTCGATCCTCCTCTTCGCAGCCGCGGCGCTGGCCGAGATCGGGGGCGCCTATCTGGTCTGGATCGGGCTCAAGGAGGACAGGGGCTTCCTCTTCGTTGCGGTGGGCGTCCTGGCCCTCGGCCTCTACGGTGTGATCGCCTCGTTCCAGCCCGACGCCAACTTCGGCCGCGTGCTGGCCGCCTACGGAGGCGTCTTCATCGTCGGCTCGCTGCTCTGGGGCGTCGCCTTCGACGGCTTCAAGCCCGACCGCTACGACCTCGTCGGAGCGGCGGTCTGCCTGGTCGGCGTCGCGATGATCATGTACGCCCCACGCGGCGCCGGCTGACGGCGCGCGGGGCGAGAGAAGTACCGCTACGGGGATTCGAAGCAAGTCCTCAGTGCGGCTCGCGCCGCATAGCTAAGCCGATCCCGGCCCCCTCCCCGCCCCCGTGGGAAAATCGGTGAAGTGCGACCGAGTACCCTAGACGCGACGAAGCCGGGTAGCAGCCCGGCCTCGCCTGGAACCTTCTCATGCGCCGAGGAGGTGGTCGCAACCTAGCACCGGCGAGGTTGGCGACCCACAGCCCGCTCACTTGCCACGGGCGACACCGCAAGATCGGGCCACCCCGAATGCAGCCGTTGACTGCCCCGGCGGAAGTCCGTCTCGGCAGATAAGGCACGCGCGACCTCAACACCCGCCAGGCGGGCGAGGGGTCGATACGCCGTAGTTGGACCCCCGGAACCGATGAGGAAACGAAGGGGCACCGGACGGCAGGGAAGCGCGAACGACGGGGTTCACCACCCGAGGAGGAGGAGGGGTAGGGGTGGTCGTGGTGTTCCCGTTGCGGAAGAAGAAGGAAGATCGGGAGACAACATGAGCACAGAACTGAAGTGGTCGGATCGAGACGAAATTCGGGAGTTCCACGACTGCCCGCGGTGCGGGGCTAAGGCGGGGGTCCCCTGCCGAGGCGTCCGAGGCAAGCCGCGAGTCTCGAACCACGCTGAGCGAGCGGCGGAGTACAAGGCGGAGATCGCCTCGATCAAGGCGTTCTTTCGCGAGGGCAGTGAGAGAAGGCGGCGCTCGCCCGTGCCCTGGGGCAATTCGGGGAGTCGGGCTGATCGGCGCCTACCCTGGATGCATGGCAACGAAGGACGGGATCGGCACGTGAGCAGGCGGCCATGTATCACTTGCGGCCGTCTCGTCAGCTCGGGGAGTTACTGCACCGGGCACGCGCCGAGGCGAGCAAACCGCCAGACGCCCGGCCGGGGCGGTCGCTGGCGGGCAAGCGGCGAAGTTCCGGGCCGAGGTGCTGCGCTTCGCCGGCTTCACCTGCCAGCGATGCGGATGCGGACACCGGCCTGCAAGCGCACCACGTCCGGCCGCTGGTCGAAGGCGGCACGAATGACCCGGCGAATGGGGTCGCCCTATGCCGCCGCTGCCACGAGGCGGTCGAGCGGGTCACTGCCCAGCACTAGGCGCGCCCCAAGGCTGGGCACAGTGATCCGACAGATGACATGATCCCCTCAGTGAGCGAGGAACACGGAACTTCTGATGGACCTGCGCCCGGTTGGTACGCCGATCCTGAGGGGTCCGGGCGAGAGCGGTACTGGAACGGTTCGGCCTGGACCGCTCGATTCCGCACCCCCAGTACGGGGCCGACGAAATCTGGAGGCGATTCCAAGCCGATGGCGGGCGTGATCCTCGGCCTGGGCGCTGTCGCCGCGGTGCTGTTCTTCGTGTCCGCCCTCACGTGCACGACTAGCCGGGCTGACGCCTTACAGGGCAAGACCTGCTCGTTCAGGGCAAGAAAGCAGGAATCGCGGTCCTTATCGGCGTGATCGGCTTCTTCGTGGTCGGGGCGATTGAGTCCAGCGGTGAAGCAACTCAGGGGGGCCGTCGAGAAAGCGGCGAACCCGGTCGATGGGGGCGTCGCCTCGCTGAAGCTCGCGGACCTCCGAGACCGAGGGGCGCTCACCGAAGATGAGTTCCAGCGGAAGAAAGCGGAGCTTCTGGGTCAACTGTTCGGCGGTAATTTTTGATGGAATCGGGGAGTGTCGCCGCCAGCGCGACTTTCATGAACGTCGACCCCCCGCGGCGCGGATTTTTGGAAATTTTCCGCCCCGTCCTTGTAGTTGTGGAAACTTCGGCGAGATTTCCCCGTTCTTCGCTGTAGCGGGTTTGCTCGGCTCGCCGTTGGCGTCATCGACTTACTGTTCGGTTGGCCCGGTGCGACCTATCCACTGGTCTTCTCGATTCACCACCGAGCCGACGGCCGAACGGTCTTCGACCCGGCACGGCGGGCAGTACATTTTTCAAACGGGCGCCGTAGTGATTGCGGCCGCGTGCTCGGAAGCATCAGTCACGCCATCATCGAGCGCCGCGAGTACTAGTCCAATGGATGCCCCGACGACAGCCCTAATCCGCGCCGGAGACGGATCAGTGGTCAACATCCGCGCGCAGTCCTGGGCAATTCTCTGAGCCTTTCCCGCGACCGGCTCGCCCCACCGCGGGCGGCGCGCCGCGAAGTGGTCACGGAGGCCGCCGAGCCCTGGTCGCGCCGCTGGCAGACGCAAACCGGCCCGGTCAGGATGCGAAGAGCCTCGCCATGTTCCGGCTAAGTGTCGCGTTCGGACGGGACCATTGGATTGTGGACGAATACATGGACGCTGCTGCGGCCGCCATGCACGAGCCAGGAAGGGAAGCGCCGCCACTTTAATCCACAGATAAGAGTCGCGTAATAGCATCTGCACGCGGTCATGACCAAGACAAACGCGATCGCCGAGGGATGGACCCGCGAGGCCCCGGCGGCGGTTAGGTAACGGCGACCTAGACCCAGCCGATCAGCCGCGACGGCGCCGGGGCCGGCTCCGCCGGTCGAGCGCCATGAGCAGCGCGATCAGCCCGTCGATGGCGTCCTCCGGCGAGCGCGAGGCGCGCTCCAGCCGCCAGCCGCGGCGACCGTGACGCTGGACGGCGCGGCAGCGTGCCGGGCGAGGATCGGGTCGGGCGGCAGCGTGATCCGCTGCTCGATGATCGCGTCGCGGAGCCGCTGGGAGGCCGGGACTAGCCGAACCTCCGTCTGCGGAACTCCGAGAGACGATCCCCTCGCGCTGCCAGCTCCAGCGACGCCTGCCCCCAGCGCCACGGATCGGCGGCGACCTCGGCGACCGAGTACGCGGCCGCGAGCTGGCGCACCTGGTCGAGCGCCCGCAGCACCCCGTCCTCGCCCTCGTAGATCGAGCAGCCGACCTGCTCGGACTCGCTGATCCAGACGACCGCCGTGTAGCTCCGCGTCGAGCCAACGTCGACGCCGACCCAGATCCGCTCGCCCGGATCGAAGCTCGGCTCGCCGACGCAGGCCTGCCACGCGCCCGGAGGCAGCCACGCGCCCTCCGGACGACCCTCGCACAGCCGTGAAATCTGAGATAGGCGCCGACCGGCAAGGCCTTCCGCTGCTCGGCGAGGGCCTCGCGCGTGATCCAGCTCGCCGGATTGACCCGCTGGATCGCGTCGAGGTCGTCGGGATCCGGATTGTCGTCCAGCTCGTAGAGCAGCGCCCGCAGTCCGTCGCCGCTGCACTCAGTCAGCCCGCCGCGACGCTCGACTGTCGGAGCTGCGAGCGCGCGCGCACGGAGCCGCGAGAGCGGCCGATCAGCGCCAACGTCGGCGGTCGAGAGCGTGACCAGCTTCGCGTCGGGCCGCTTGACGAGCGACGACCGCATCGACTCATACAGCCCGGCATCTCGGTGGCTCCACAGTTCGTCAACGATGGCGAGGCTCGGCGAGATTCCGTGCGTGCGTGGGCCGTCCGCCGGGACCATCCGCAGCACCCCGCCGCCATCGGCCCGGCGCAGCTCTAGGTGCCGGGCGACCACCTTGTCGGCGACCGCCGGATGCGCGGCGAGGTCGCGGGCCGACTCAAACAGGATGCGAGCCTGCGCGATGGAAGCCGCGCCGCAGTAGATCGCCGGGCGCTCGCCCTGGATCAGCTCGTGGAGCGCCAGCGCGGCGAGCAGCGAGGTCTTGCCGTTGCCCTTTGGGATCAGGACCAGCACCTCGCGCTCGGGGCCGTAGACGGCGCGGACGATCCGATGCTGCCACCGCTCCAGCGGGAAATCGACCGCCTTCGCGAAGCTGGAGAAGCTGCGAGCTGATCGAGCCATGAAATCAGCGTAATCGCGTTATGGGGTACCAGCCCCAACCGGCCTTATCACTTAGTCATGAGGACCGCCGGCTCCAGATTTTCGCTTTGGCGAAGGCAGGATGCGCCCGAGGATCGCGCCCTCACCGCCGAGAACGTCCCCGGCGTCATGCTCACGCCGACCATCGCCGGGCCGAGCGTCACGCCCGAGACTGCGCTCCGGATCGTCGACGTTCTGGCCGCGGTCCGGCTGCTCTCGGAGACGGCCGCGACGCTGCCGCTGAAGGCCTACCGGCGACTCGATGGCGGCGACCGCGAACCGTTCACCGGGCGGCTCTCACGGCTGCTCGACCGGCCGTCGCCGGGGAACTGCGCAAGCCAACCTGATCGGCCAGCTCGTCGGCTGTCTGGCGATGCGCGGATCGGCACCGCTCGGCAAGTTCCGCGGCGGTCCGGCGAGATCGAACAACTCGCCCTGCTGCCTCCGGATCGGGTCCGGGTCGAGCTGCTCGGCGGCGAGCCGCGCTACATCATCACCAACGACCGCGGCGAGCAGACGACGCACACCTCGCGCGACGTGCTGTTCGTCAAAGGGGCGCTCTCGGTCGATGGCGTCACCGGCGTCTCGCCGATCGGGCAGGCTCGGGAAGCGCTCGGGCTGGCCGCCGCCCTGGAGCAGTACGCGAGCGGCCTCTACGGCAACAGCGCCGCCCCGCTCGGCGTCCTCTCGATCCCGCCGAACCACCCCAACGCCGACGAGTTCATGACCAACCTGCGGGACGGCTTCGAAGCGCGGCACCGTGGCGCCGAGAAGTCCGGCCGGGTCGCGGTCCTCAGCGGCGAGGTCAAGTTCGAACCGCTCAGCCTCTCCCCCGCCGACGCCGAGTTCGTCGCCTCGCGGCACCTGACGCACGCAGGAAATCTGCCGACTGTTCCGAGTCCCGGCGCACCTGCTCAACGCGCCGTCGAATGACGCGACGACCTACAGCAACGTCCCCAAGAGGGCATCAACTTCATCCGCTACAGCCTCGCGCCCTGGCTGACCGTGATCGAGCAGGCGATCACCGCCGACCCGGACCTATCGCCGGAGACGGTGTTCGCGAGTTCGACTTCGACGGCTTCCTGCGCGGCAGCTCGGCCGAGCGCGCCGCGTTCTACACGGCGGCCCTCATCCCGAGACGGGCTGGCTGCATCGCGATGAGGTGCGACGGTTGGAGAACCTGCCGCCCGAAATCACAACCCCGGAGGTACGCAATGGAACCTGAGCAGCGCACCGTCGCAGTCGATGCCGAGGTCGAGACGAAGGGCCGGACCCTGCACGGCTTCGCCGCGCTCTACGAAGTCGAGAGCCGCGACCTCGGCGGCTTCACCGAGACGATCCAGCCCGGCGCCTTCGCGGACGTGCTGGCGGGCGAGCCGGACGTGTATCTGACCTTCAACCACGACCCCGACAAGGTGCTCGCGCGGACCACCTCCGGAACGCTCCGGCTCCGCGACGAGGAACGAGGCCTCGCCTTTGAAGCCGACCTCGGAGACGGCCCCACGGCCGAGGACGTGCGCTCGATGGTCAAGCGCGGCGACGTGAGCGGCGCCAGCTTCCGTTTCGCAGTCGCGCCGGACGGCGAGAGCTGGGAAGGCGAGCGCCGGACGCTGACCAAATCGCCTCGCTGCTCGACCTCAGCCTCGCGACGACTCCGGCCTATGACGGCCCGACCGTCGAGCTGCGGTCCGCTCCCGAACCTTCCGAGACCGAAACCGAAACCCGAGAGGAACCCGACGAAATGGAACCCGACGAGACGACCCCGACGGAAGGCGGCCTTGCGGTCGAGGACCGCACCGCAGCCGATGCGACGCCGACGACCGAGCAGCGCATCCTCGACGCGATCCGGACCGTCCGCAAGGGCGAGCGCCGCGACCTGACGACGCTGACCGCCGCGCCGATCACCCCGCCCGAGCTGGCGACCTTCCTGTTCGACCGGCTCCGCGCGCAAGCATCGCGCTCGCGTCCGGCATCGTCGTGATCCCGACCGAGCGGACGCAAGTCACCTGGCCGCAAATCGTCAGCGATGTCGACCCGGAGTGGCTCGATGAGCTGGATGAGATAACGCCGGATCAGCCGGGCTTCGACTCGCTGGAAGCGACGCCGCACAAGCTCGCGACCCTCATCTCGCCGATCAGCAATGAGGTCATTGACGACTCCGAGCCGAGCGCCGTGGAGGTTCTGAATCAGCACCTCGTGACGATGCTCGCCCTGAAGCTCGACGCGAGCATCTTCGAGGGCGACGGCGGCAGCGCGCCGGGGATCGTCGGGCTGGCGAACATCGCCGGGAAACAGACGGTCTCGATGGGCAACGACGGAGCGGAGCTGACGAACTACGACCCGATCATCGAGGCAATCGGGAAGCTCCGCGATGCGAACGTGCCCGGCCCCTACGCCATCGCCGCGCACGGCTCGGTCCTGACGCAGTTGGAGCTGCTGAAGGAAGGCACCGACTCCAGCAAGCAGCTCGGCGCACCGGCCGCCCTGCCGCCGTTCTACACGTCGAGCCAGCTCTCGATCACGGAGACGCAGGGCAACGCATCGGACGCCCGCTCGATCTACGTCTACGCGCCGGGGCAGATCGTCCTCGTCCGGCGAAAGTCCGCGACGCCCGTGGAGCTGGACCGGCCGCCTCTTCAACTTCGACGCGTCGGAGATGCGGGGATCCTGCGGGCCGACCTGTTGACTCCCAACCCCGTGCGCCATCGTGCGAGTAGACGGCGTGATCCCGGCTGTCTGATGCGCGGCACCTCCGGCAGCGGCTCAAAGCTCACCCCGCACAGCGCCAGCAACGGCGGCACCAGCCGCCACCGCGGCGGTTGCTGCGGGCATCGGAGTCGGTATTTCCGCCCCCGGGCGCAGCGGGTTGTCCCTGCCCGCCGGCTGCCAAACGGTGGGGTTTCCAAAGTGGAGCGCCTATCAAGGCGCCCCGCGCCTCGGGAAGTGAATGCCATATCCCGAGGAACTCGGCTGTCCGGGGCCGCTGCGCGACCATCCTCGCCACGCAGCGCCACTCGGACGGTCGCTCCAAAGGCTCGACCCGGCCGAGTCGCCTGCCCGCGGCCCGGACTACGACGGGTGCCCACACCCGAGACGGTCACGCGGCGCGGCCGACCCATCGAGGCGACGCTCCCCGCGGCGGATTCCGGTCGCAGCGGAGCTGGCGTTGCGCCTTCGCCACGAAGCAGCCCTGGGCGCATCCACGGCGCACCGCACGAAGGGTGGCCCGCGTCTCCGCTACCGGCGTCTCCCGAAACGGCCTGAAGTGACTGGTGAGCGACCTACGCTGACGCAGACCGCGCTACCCCCTACCTCGCGGCCTCTCCTCCGAGGCGCTGACGCTGCCCGACGAGGCGACGCCCTGGAGCGTGTATCGAGCGCGCCGAGCGCGACGTGGACCGCATCGCGGGAAGGTGGCCGGTCTACTCCTCGGGGTCGAAGTTCGACCCGATCCTGACCGCCCCGCAACGGGACGCACTGAAGCGCGCAACCTGCGCCGCTGCCGAGTACCGGCTGGTGGCTGGCGAGGGCGAGCTGATCGGTGTCGATGACGGGATCGCGTCAGTCGAAGGGTAGTCAGCTTCACCCGGGTCGGCCTCGCCCGGATCGGCCCGAAGGTGATCGAAGAGCTGGCCGGGGCCGGGCTGATCCTCTACAGCGGCACGCTGCCGGTCGAGGTCGATGCCTAGCTACGGCCTCGGGAATGAGTCGCCGCCGCCTACGCAACTAGTCGCGATACTCGCGATGTACCGAGAGCGGGGGTTCAGCTTCGAGCTGGCGTGGAATAGCGCGATGGACGAGGTGCGCTTGCCGTGGGACGCGCGGCCGTGGCGGGAAGTCCTCAATGGGGAGCGCATCGCGTTCGAGGCAGCCTACCGGGGTGAGTTGACCGCGGCGGCTGAAACATTCGCAACGCTGGAGCCGATGGGCAGAGTCGAGATAGCCTCTTAGGGGGTCTGCTCGTACCAGCGTGTACCATAGTGGTATGCCGAAAGCGAAGCGCACCAAGCGCACCCCAAAACCGCCCGTCGCGCAGGCCATGTTCCGAACTTCCCCGGCGCTCATGGCGACGCTGGATGAGGTCGCCGGTTGGCATGACCGCTCGAAGAATCGCGAGATCGAGGTGGCCGTTGAGGTCCACGTCACCCGCTCCATGCTCGCCGCCCTGGACGATCCTGAGTTCGTCCGCGAGATCGAGGCCAAGAGAACCGGACTTCGATCTAAAGGCGTTCCGCCGTCAGACGGAAGCCGACCTCGCCCAGCTAGAGGCATTTTCGATCAGCCGTCGCAAGCCGCGGACCGATCCGAGCTTTCCCGGGGTACTGAATTGAGTGCGATGCTGAGCCGGGCGCTGGGTTCGCCTCACCTGCGGGCGCTGACCCGGACCTCCCGAATCCTCGCGAGCCTCCCGGAGGAGGGTCGCCGTCCATGTCAACGGCCTCCCCAGCCCCGCCGTCGCGAACATCGAGCGGGGCGCTCTCGCGCCCGTCGCGCCGCCCACCGCGGAGCAAGCCGAGGCAGCCCTGACGATGACCCCCACCTACCTCACGCGCCCCGTCGGGTGGTGTCATGAGCGCCCCCGAGTCTCAGCCTCCAACGCAAGGAAGCGGCTGCGGCCCTTGGCATCAGTGGCGACCACTTTGACCGGCACGTCCGGCCCCGCGCCGTGCGTCTATGTCGGCAAGGTCACCCTCTACCGAGTGAGCGACCTCGCCGCGTGGCTGGATCGGTCGGCGGTGCGCAGGATCGACCCCAAATGTGAAAACGCCCCCGCGCTGCTGAAACAGCCGGGGGCACGGCACAGGAGGCACTAGCTCCCATGCAGACCAAGCGTAAGCGCCCAATATCGAAGTGCGACGAAGTCAGTCCGGCCAAGTCAGCTACCGGGCGAGGGTCTTCGATCCACGGACCGGCAAGAACCCCGGCAAGACGTTCCCGACGATCACCGCAGCGAAGCGGTGGCAGACAGATACGGAAGCCGCGATCAGGGCGGACACCCTGGCCCCTGCGTCGCCCTTGACGTTCGAAGAGGCCGCTGACGACCTGCTGACAGGGATGAAGTCGGGAGTGATCAGCGGACGCGGCGAAGCGGTACAAGCCGTCAGTGATACGCAGCTACGAGCGGGCCATCGAGAACCGCCTACGCCCGGCGTTCGGTCCTCGCAAGCTGACTGATCTACGCCGCCGTGAAGTTCAAGCGTTCGTGGACGGCGTCGGCCGCCGAGGGCCTAGGAGCCTCGACGATCCGAAACACGCTCGACCCGCTCCGGGTGATCTTCCGCCGAGCGATCGTGCGCGAGGTCGTCACCGACAACCCGACGATGCACCTCGAAGTGCCCGCCGGACGAACGGCAAGCGCGACCGGATCGCCTCCCCGGCGAGGCGGCCAAGCTGATCGCCGCCCTCCGCCGAGGACCGGGCGCTCTGGGCGACCGCGATGTACGCCGGGCTACGGCGTGGCGAGCTTCGCGGGCTGCGCTGGAGCGACCTCGACCTCGCAACCGGCGTGATCCGTGTCCGGCGAGGTTGGGACCTGACGCGAGGGCGCGATCGACGGCAAGACCGCGCAGCGCGCCGGACGGTCCCGATCACCGGCCCCGCTCCGCGACCCCTGGTCGAGCATCGGATGAGGCGGGCGAGCGGCCGGCGGACGCCCTCGTGTTCGGTCGCGACGACGACACGCCTTCACCCCTCGACGATCGGCAACCGCGCGAAGGCCGTCGTGGAAGGCCGCCGACCTCGCCCCGATCACGCTGCACGAGTGCCGCCACACCTTCGCCTCGACCTGCATCGCCGCCGGCGTCAACGCGAAGGCGCTCTCGACCTACATGGGCCACGCACCATCGCGATCACCTTCGACCGCTACGGCCACCTCATGCCCGGCAACGAGGCCGAGGCGACGGGCCTGCTCGACGCCTACCTGGGCCGCGTCCGTGGGGAAGTCGTGGGGAAGTCGCGACCCTGAAGACAGCGGACCTGAGCGGTCCTGAGCGAAACGGCGAGTGCCGCGATCCCAGTCGCCATGCGGGAACGGCGTGTAATGCTCGGACCAAGGCCGCAGTACCGCTACGGGGATTCGAACCCCGGTTTCCGCCGTGAGAGGGCGGCGTCCTAGTCCCCTAGACGATAGCGGCGCGGGGTCGGCGATCTTAGCAGCGGATCGCCCGCTGAAAAGGGCCCTGAAGCGGGCCCTTTTCGAGTGCGGCTGGAGAGGAGTCGAACCTCCACGGGGTTTCCCCCAATGCGACCTGAACGCATCGCGTATGCCAATTTCGCCACAGCCGCAGGTGGAGGACAAAGTTAGCGGGTCCGAGCCGTGTGCCGGAGTCTTCCCGCAAGCCGCCGGCACCGAATTGCCGACCGACGCGCTATGCGAACGTATGTTCGTGCGACATCGGGATGAGATCGCCCAGGTCCTACGCCTCTCGGAGGCTGGCCTCGGCGCCTCGGCGGTCGCCAGGCAGACGGGCATTCCGCGTTCAACGGTGCGGACGTGGGTCTCGGGACGCCTACCTCAGCCGCGGCCCGACCTCGGGAGATCGACCCGGACTTACTGCCAGACGACTACCCGTACCTCCTCGGTATGTATCTTCGGCGATGGGCACATCAGTCCGGGTCCGCGAGCCGTTTACAGGTTGCGTCTGTTCCTGGATGCGAAGTACCCGCAGATCATCGCCGAGGCGACGGCAGCGATTCAGGCGTGCGTGCCCCACAACAGGGTCTCGGAGATCCGGCGGCGCAGCAGCTACACGGACTCCTCGGACCTCACGACGGTGACGGTCTACTCGTACTCGAAGCGCTGGCCGGCGCTCTTTCCCCAGCATGGGCCGGGCAAGAAGCACGAGCGCCCGATTGAGCTCGCCGACTGGCAACAGCGCCTGGTCGATGCGAACCCGCGGGGTTTCGCTGCGTGGCTTGATCCATTCGGATGGGTGCCGCGCGATGAACACCGGCACGAACTGGCGTCATCCGCGCTACAGCTTCTCCAACCAGTCCGCCGACATCCGCAGGATCTTCGAGAAGGCGTGCGAAGCGGTCGGCGTCCGCTTCACTCGAGCGAAGCACGTCCTCTACGTCTCGCGCAAAGCCGACGTGGCAACCCTCGACACGTTCATCGGTCCGAAGCGCTCGAACGCTCAGCGCTTGACCCGAAGCTCCGTCGCGAGCGGCCGGGAGCTCGTTCTTGGCCCGGTCACGGATGTCGGTGGTGAGCTCGGCGCGGTAGGCGGTGCGGCGGCGCAGCTTGCGCTCGGGGTCGAGGGTGAGCGTGTTCGTGGCGGCGTCGTAGATGACGGTTGCCCGGACCGGGTTCGGCGCACCGCGCCTGGTCAGCGTGAAGGCGCCCTGAGACTCGGCAAGCGCGGGGTCGAGGGGCTCGGAGAAGCGGGCGGTGACGAGTGCCTCGCGGCCGGCCACGCTGCCTGGCGCCGGCCTGACCGCCTCGACCTCGGGTGCGATCCCGTCGACCACGATCGTGACCGCGGCCGAGAGGCCGGAGTTGTTGCCGGCTGCGTCCCGGGCCCGGGCCCTGTAGGTGTGGACCCCGTCGGCGACGCCGACCAGTGCGATCGTCCAGGCGCCGGTCTCGGGGTCGGTCGCTCCGGTGCCGGCGAGTGACCCGTCCTCGTAGAGGCGGACGGTGCTGCCGGGCTCGGCTGTGCCGCGGACGTTGAAGGAGCCGTCGCGGTCGGTGGAGCCGTTGCCGGGGCGTGGTCGTGACCGGCGCGGCCGGCGCGGTCGTGTCGGCGGGCGGCGGCGGGTCGACCTGCGCGGTCGTGTCGACCTCGACCGTGAGCGGGGCCGAGTCGCCCGAGGTGTTGCCGGCCGCGTCGGTGGCGCGGGCGCGGTAGGTGTGGGTGCCGTCGGCGGCACCGACCACGGCGATCGTCCAGGACCCATTGATCGCATCGGTCTCGGAGGTGCCGGTCCGGGCCCCGTCCTCGTAGAGGCGCACGGTGCTGCCGGGCTCGGCGGTGCCGCGGACGGCGAAGTTGCCGTCGCGGTCGATGGAACCGCTCGCTGGGGAGCCGGTCACCGGTGCCGCCGGCGCGGTGGCGTCGACGGTCCAGCTGCGTGATGCCGGCGTCGGGTCGATGTTGCCCGCAGCGTCCAGCGTCCGGACCTGGATCGTGTGGGCGCCGTCGCTCAGACCGGAGATCACGAGCGGGTCGCCGGCGGGGCCGAAGCCCCCGCCGTCGAGGCTGTACTCGAAGGTCGCGCCGCCCTCCGAGAAGAGATCGAAGGTCGCGGTCGTCTCCTTGACGGTGCCGCGGGGCCCGTCGATGATCGCGGTGTCGGGCGCGGTCGTGTCGGCCCCCTCGCAGTAGTTGTTCGGGTCGTTCCTCGCGGTGACCGAGCTGCCGCGCAGGTTCCAGGTCAGGTAGCCGTTGCCGTCGAAGCCCGCCGGGAAGGTGGCGTCGAAGACCTCGTGGTACGTGCCGGGCTGGAAGGTCTCGGGCTGGTCGCGGTACTCGGGCGGCGGATCGAAGTAGTTCTCGCTCGATCGGTGCCTGCTGCGCCACCCCGGTCGTGTTCGAAAAGCCGAACCGCGCGGTGACGGTGTCAGTGACCTCGTGGTAGGTGACGCAGTCGAGGATCGGGAAGAGGCCGTTGGCCGCTTCCGCCTCGCTCGGCCGCGCCGTCCCCGAGGCGACGACGAACGTCAACGCCATCGCGATGCAGGCCACGCCACGCGCAAGCCGTCCCCCGCCAATTCCCATGCTCATATCCCGCCCGCACTCCCCGGCTCGGCTCTCTCGGGACGGTGCTTCAAACCCTGCCAGGCCATAGGCCCACCCCACCAACTCGCGGGAGTCTACGGAACGGTGGACGCCGGTCGAGCCGGTGCGCGCGCGGTCATCGCCCGCGGCTGCCCAGAGTTCGCGGCCTCCCCCTCGCATACCATCCCCCCATGCGCCATCTGCTGCGGCCGCTCTTCGACAGGGTGATCATCAAGGAGCTCGAGCCCGACCGGGTGCGGCAGTCCGGGCTCGTCGTCCCGCCCGGAACGCGCGAGGACCCGCCCCAGCACGGGATCGTGCTCGCGGTCGGCCCCGGCCTCGACTGGTGGGACCAGGCCGGCGTGCGGATGCCGATCGAGCCCGGCGACCACGTCGTCTTCCCCTCCTCCGCCGGATCCTGGGTCGAGGTCGACGAGGAGCGGCTGCTGGTGCTGCGCGTCGGCGAGCTGCTCGGCGCGCTCGAGCGGATCGAGACCTGCCCCTACTGCAGCAAGCGCGAGCTGCCGAGCGGTGAGGGCTGCCCCGTCTGCGGCCGAGAACCCGGGTCCGTCGGGGTCTGAGGGGAGCGCCGGGGCGATGAAGGTCGGACTGGTGCTGGGCGCCGGAGGCGTCCAGGGTGGAGCCTGGCTGACGGGCGGGCTCGATGCGATCGCCGAGGAGACCGGCTGGGACCCGGCGACCGCCGACGTGATCGTCGGCACATCGGCCGGGTCGATGATCGCCTCGCTGCTGGCCGCCGGCCTGCCGCCCTGGTTCATGGTCGCCCACAGCCGCGGCGAGGAGTTCCCGATCCTCGACGCCCGCGGCGAGCCCGCCGCCTACGCCGACCGCAGCGCCGGCGCCGTCTTCCACTACGACCGCGGCGCCTTCCCCCTCTTCCCGGGCTCGCTGCCGCTCGTCGTCCGCAGCCTGATCCGCCCGCGCCGGCACACGCCGGCCGGCGTGCTCTCGGGCTGGCTGCCCCGCGGCGTGATCTCGAGCGACCCGCTCCGCGACATCGTCCGCAGGACCGTGCCGGGGCCGTGGACCGAGCACCCGAACCACTGGGTCGTCGCCTGCGACTACTCGAACGGCCGCCGGGTCGCGTTCGGGCGCAGCGACGCTCCCGAGGCCGAGCTCGACGACGCGGTCGCCGCCTCCTGCGCGATCCCCGGCTTCTACCGCCCGGTCCGGATCGGCGACCGCCACTACGTCGACGGCGGCATCTGGTCCACCTCGAACCTCGACATCGTCCGCGGGCTCGGCCTCGATCTGGTGATCTGCCTCAATCCGACATCCACCCTGCACCCGATCCGCGCCTTCAACCCCGCCGACGCCCTCCGCCTGCTTCACGCACACCGAGGCCGGCCGGCGGCTCGGGCGCGAAGCGCGCCGGCTCCGCGACGAGGGGACCGAGGTCGCTGCTGGTCCAGCCGACCGGTCGCGACCTCGACGCGATGGGCGTGAACCTGATGAGCAACCGGAACCGCAACGAGGTGATCGAGGTCGCCCGCGAGACGGTCGCCGAACAGCTCGTCGCTCGGTGAGAGCGCCGGACGCTGCTCGCCGACCTTCCCGCCGGCGAGGAGATCTTCGTCCGCCGGCCCGACCTGCCCGATCTCCGAGTGGCCCGGGCTCGAGGAGCTCGGCGACCGCATCGCCCGGATCCCGGCCGAGCCGATCTAGACCTTGAGCGCGCGGGCTCGCCTCGAACGTGAAGGACGCCGCGCGCGGCGGCAGCTCGCCAATGCGCGCCTGTGGAGCGTCCGCGCCGCCGCCGACGCTCGCGAGCGGCTCTCCGGCAAGGCCGATCCGCGGGTGCCGCCGCGCCGCTACGGACTGCCGTCGTTCATGCCCGGGGTGCTCGACCGGACCGTATCGCTGGCGATCGTCGGCGCCGGCGGCCTCGGCGAGGGCGACCGGATGCTCGACATCGGCTGCGGCCCGGGACAGATCGCGATCCGCGTCGCGCCCCACCTCGGCGTCGACGGCCGCTACGAGGGCTTCGACATCGACGAGCGGGCGATCGCCTGGTGCCGCAGGCGGATCGAGCCGACCGACTCCCGGCTCCGCTTCAAGCTTGCCGACGTCGGCAACGACCTCTACAACCCGGGCGGCGTCAGATGCGACCTCGTTCCGCTTCCCGTACCCCGACGAGAGCTTCACCCTCGCCTTCGCGGGCTCGGTCTTCACCCACCTGAAGCCGCGCGAGTCCGCTCCACTACCTGCGCGAGACAGCGCGGACGCTCGAGCCCGGCGGCCGGATCGCCTCGACCTGGTTCCTGCTCAACCCCGAGTCCGAGGCGATGCTCGCCGCCGGTGCCGCCCGCTACTCGGCGCTCGAGGGCGGCGGCGAGATCCGGCTCGAGCACGAGATGACCGACGCCGACGGCTGGCGCTTCCGCACATCGCACCCGCGGATACCCGAGCAGCGGATCGCCGTCGGCGAGGATGACGTCCGCGGCTTCTACTCGGGCGCCGGCCTCGAGATCACCGAGATCCGGCACGGCCACTGGTGCGGCCGCGAGCGCAGCGACGAGCGCCCGGGTCAGGACCTGATCGTCGCGGTCAAGGGCGGGGATCCCGCCTAAGCCCCGGGGCTGACCGAGCCGCCGGCATTGGCGGCTGCCGCGGCGGCGCTCTCCGGCGTCGCGTCACCGGCCCGCTCGCCCGCGTCGCCGTCGCCGACCGCGAGGGTCTCCTGCAGGAAGGCGATCTGGTCGGCGATCGTCTTCTCGAACAGCTCGCCGACGTAGATGTTGAAGTGGCCGCCCCACTCGGCCCCGTACTCGATCGAGCGGCCCTGCGGCGCCCGCTCGGCCATCTTCCGGGCCGGAACCGGCGGCGTCACCTGATCGCCGGCGCAGGTGATCACCAGCAGCGGGCAGAGCACCTGCGGGGCCTTGGCCCCGGGCCGGTAGGAGCCGATCGTCAGCGCGGCGCGGCCGCAGAACTCGTTGCGGAACTCCTCGCCGGGCTCGAACAGGGCGTGGTAGCCGTCGTAGGAGTCGGGCTGGGTCATCGCGGCGGTCTCGCCGGGCCTGCCGACGGCGGGGATCCGGTACGGCTCGCGGCCGGTCGCGGCGCGAGCGACGTCCTTGAGCCCGGCCGTGGTCAGCTTCGCGATGTTGGCGACGCCAGCCTGCTGGAGCGTGCTGGGCCCGTCGGCGTACGGCGTCTGCGAGATCACGGCCTTGATCCGGACGTCCTCGGCGGCGATCGCGACGACGTGGCCGCCGGAGAAGCTCGAGCCCCAGAGCGCGACCCGGGAGGGATCGATGCCGTCGAGGGTGCGGGCGAAGGCGATCGCGGCGCGCCAGTCCTCGTGCTGGCGGCCGACCGAGAGCAGCTGGCGCGGCTCGCCGGTCGAGTCGCCGAAGTAGCGGTAGTCGAAGACGAGCGCGGCGATGCCCGGCGTCGCGGAACCGCTCCGCGTAGGCCCACAGGCGCGCCGACCGCGTGCCGGCGAAGCCGTGGGCGAGGATCACGATCGGGTGCGGGCCCCTCCCCCAGCGGCTTGCGTCGGGCCGGTAGAGCCAAGCGGCGCAGCGCTCACCACCTGAGTCGAAGCTGACGTCCTCGCGCCCGGGCACGGCGTCGCCGCTGGTGCTCCCGTTTCCGCTCTGCTCGGTCGCTTCGCTCATCCGACACTCCTCCAGCTCCGGCCCGCGGGCCTAGACGACGTCCTGCTCGCGGGCTCCGCGAACCATCGCTGCGAGCGTATCGGCCGAGTCGTAACGCGGCTCCCAGCCCAGCTTCTGCTTCGCCCGCTCGCAGTCCATGACGACCGGGACCCGGAACGCGGTCAGCCACGCGAACTCGTGCGGCAGGCCCGGGACGCGGTGCGCGAGCTCGTCGAACGGGCCGATCAGCCCGCCCGGCAGCGGGATCGTCCACCAGCCCAGCGCGTGTGCGACGTGGCCGACGTTGAGGGTGTCGGGAGCGGCGAGGTTGTAGGAGCCGGGCTCGCCCTTGCCCTCTGTCGCGGCGACGAGCGCGGCGGCGACGTCGTCCTGGTGGACGAGCTGGAACTCGACCCCCGGATCGGGCAGCACCGGTGCCAGGAACGGCACCTCGCCGAAGATCCGGCGGACGAGCGGCAGCTGCCCGTAGACCGGCAGCATCGCGACCATCGTCTCGACGAAGGTGATCGCGTCGGGGCCGGCGACGATGCACGGGCGGAAGACGTAGGTCTCCGGCGCCTTCCCGTTCGCCGAGGCGATGATCTCCTGCAGCAGATCCTCCAGCTCGGCTTTGTGAGCCGAGTAGTAGAAGCCCTCGGTGGCGCGCGGCGCCACGTCCTCGGTCAGCGGCTGCGGGTTGTCCTCGTGGAAGCCGTAGGCGGCGACCGACGACGTGTAGACGAGGCGCTTGACACGGGCCGCGACGGCGGCCTCGAAGACGTTGCGGGAGCCCTCGACGTTGATCGGCTGCGCCTTCTCGGGGTCGCCGAAGATGATGAACGCGAGATGGATGACGACGTCGGCGCCCTTGACGGCGGCGTCGACGGCGTCGCGGTCGAGCACGTCGCCCCGGACGTAGCTGATCTTCGGGCTGAGGCCGTGCTCGGCGGGGTCGAACGGGCGCCGGGCCATGCCGACCACCGAGCCGACCGCTTCGGAGGCGTCGAGCGCCTTCAGGGTGGCGAGCCCGATGTCCCCGGTCGGTCCTGTGACTGCAACCTTCAAACCGGCCATCGGCCTCTCCTCCTGTCTCGCGTGCGCCTGCGGCTTGAAACTACTCCTCGGGCTTCGGCGGCGCAGCCTCGCCGGCCCGCTGCTTGTCGACCAGCTCGAAGTACTCGTCGCCCTCGATGCCGATGTTCGGCATGTGCCGTTCGAGCGGCCCGGGCAGCCACCAGTTCGACTTGCCGAAGATGATCATCACGGCCGGGCACCAGCAGCGTCCGGACGACGGTCGCATCGATCGCGATCGCCACCGCGAGGCCGACGCCGAACTGCTTCACGGTCGGATCGCCGTTGAGCACGAAGCTGGTGAACACGCGCGACCATGATCAGCGCCGCCGAGGTGATCACCCGGGCGGTCCCCGCGAGCCCCTCGACGACCGCGTCGTGGTTGTCGTGCTCGGCCCGCCAGTGCTCCTGGATCCGGGTCAGCAGGAACACCTGGTAGTCCATCGAGAGGCCGAACAGGATCGCGAACATCAACAGCGGCACGAAGCTGACGATCGGCGCCGTGTGGTCGAGGCCGATCAGGCTCAGCGCCCCAGCCCTTCTCGAAGACGGCGACGAGCACGCCGTAGGCGGCGCCGACGCTGAGCAGGTTCATCAGCCCGGCCGTGAGCGGCACGACGAGCGAGCGGAAAGCGAGCATCAGCAGGAGGAAGGAGAGCCCGACGACGATCGCGATCACGAGCGGCAGCTTCTCGCCGATCCGGTCGGCGAGGTCGATGTAGCGCGGCGGTCGAGCCGTCGACGTAAGTCGTCATCCCCTCGCCCTCCGCCTCGGGCACGACCGTCGTCGCGCAGGTCGTGACGAGATCGCGGGTCCGCTGCGAGGACGGCGAGGAGTCCGGCAGTCGCCGTGAAGACGGCGGCCTTGCCGCTGTCGTCGACCTTGGCCGGCGAGACCGAGTAGACGTCGTCGGTCTTCGAGATCTCGTTCTGAAGCTTGACCAGCCGCGGGTCGCTCGCGTTCGACTTCAGGAACGCCTCCTGCTGCGTCGGTCTTCTGCTGCTGCTTCTTGCGTCGGGCCGGCCGGCTCCGGCGGCGGCGGCTCGCCCGCTGCCGCCGCCTCCTGGGCCTGCTGGGTGTACTGCTCGCTGGGCCTGCTGCTCCTGCTGCTTCTGCTGCTGCTGAGCTTGTTCAGCTTCTTCGTGTCCGGCTGCGCCGGGTCCTCGAAGTGGACCGCGATCAGCAGCGGGCCGTTGGCGCCGGGGCTGAAGCCCGTCGGTCAGCGCGTCGTAGGACTTGCGCGTCTGCGTGTCGGTCGGCATCTGCGAGTTGTCCGGCTGGCCGAGCGTGATCTCGAGCAGCGGCAGCGCCAGCGCGAGGAGGATCACGACCCCGGCGGTGGCCGCCGGCCAGGGGTGGCGGCCGACGAAGTGCGGCCCAGCGGTTCCAGCCGCGCGGATGCTCGTCGGAGTGGGCCCCCTTGGCGAACGAGACGTGGCCCTTCCTGATCCGCTCGCCGACGAGGCCGAGCAGCGCCGGCAGCAGCGTCAGCGCCGCGACGATCGCGACGGCGACGACGATCGCCGCCGAGTAGCCGAGCGCCCTGACGATCGGGATGCCGCCGAAGTAGAGGGCCAGCAGCGCGACGACGACGGTGCTGCCGGCGAACAGCACCGCGCCTCCGGCCGTGGCCGCGGCGCGCGCGCCGCCGCCTCGTGCGGCGGGTGCCCTTCCTTGATGAAGCCGAGGTGCCGGGTGACGATGAACAGCGAGTAGTCGATGCCGACGCCGAGGCCGAGCATCGTCGCCAGCGTCGGCGCGATGCTCGGGACCGAGATCACGTGCCCGGCGATCCCGATCAGCGCGAGGCCGGTGCCGAGCCCGAACAGCGCCGTGATGATCGGCAGCGACATCGCCACCGCCGTCCCGAACGCGAACAGCAGGACGATCACCGCGACCAGCGAGCCCGATCGCCTCGCTCGACTCGGTCGCGGGCTCGAGACCTCCTGGCCGAGATAGCCGCCGACGCTGACCCGCAGGCCGGCGCGCCGGGCCGGATCGGCGGCGGCGATCACCTCGTCGGCCTCCGACTCGTCGAGCTGGTCGGGAGCCAGCGTCAGCGTCACCGCGATGAACCCGATCTTGCCGTCGTCGGAGAGGTTGTCGGCGCCCGCCTCGCTGAGCGGGCTGACGGCGTCGTGGACGTACTGGTTGGCCGGCCAGCGACTTCGTCGTCGCCTTGACCGCCTGCTCGTTCTTGCGCGTCGTCGAGGCGGCTGCCGTCGGTCGTCTCGAGCACGACCGGGTTCGAGCCGTTCGCCTGATTCGGCAGGTAGCGGTCGAGGGTGTCCGTCGCCTGGGTCGAGTCGGAGCCGGGGATCGAGAGGTCGTCGTTGGTGATCCGCCCGATCGAGTTGGCGAACATCACGATCGCCACGGCGGCCACCGCCCAGACCGCCACCACCCACTTGGCGTGGGCACGGTCCACTGCGAGAAGCGGTAGAGCGGTCCCGTCATTCCGCGTGCCCTCCCCGGGAGGTCCCCCGGCCCCCGCCTCATCCGGGCACCCCTAGCCCGCCGCCCCGATCGCGTGCGCCGTCCGCCGTGCGAGGGCCATGATCGTCAGCATCGGGTTCGTGCCCGACGCGGTCGGGAACGCGCTCGCGTCGCCGATCCAGACCCCGGGGGTGTCGTGCAGCTCGCCCCAGGGGCCGGCGACGCTGCGTCGCCGGGTCGGTTGCCCATCCGGCAGCTGCCCATCTGGTGGGCGCTGAACAGCGCCATCTCGCGCGGCGCCAGCGACGCCTCGCGGACCGCCGCGATGAAGGCCTCGAGGTCGTCGCCGCGGCGCCAGGTCGGGGTCTTGCGCCCGAGCGCCACGAGCTCCTCGCGCGCCGGCCGCCTCGTGCAGCCGCGCCATCTGCTCGAAGGCGTCGCGGAGGTGGCGGACGTCGAGCTCGTCGGTCGAGCGGGTAGGTCGGCACGGCCCGGCCGCGGTCGTCGATCGTGACGCGGCCGTGACCGCGGTCGCGGGTCACGCGTGATGATCGAGCTGCCGCGGCGGAACTTGAGCATCTCCGCCTTGTGCTGGGCGCCGGAGTGCCAGGGCACCGCGGCGCCGTACAGGCCGGTCGTGTGCTGCGCGCACTCGAGCAGGTAGCCGTAGCCGTCCTCGAGGTTCTCGAAGCTGTGCGAGAGCCCGGCCTGCGGCGGGCCCCACCAGGGATCCTGGTTCTCCGCGTAGACGCCGAAGATCGCGGCGGCGGGATGCAGGCGCAGGTAGTCGCCGGCCGCGGGGCCGCCGATCCCCGAGCGCAGCAGCAGCGCGGGCGACTCGATCGAGCCGCAGGCGACGACGACCTGCGGCGCGCGGACGACGACCGTCGACGGTGCGTGCCGTCCTCGCGCGTCCAGACGCCCTCGACTCCGGCCGCGCGGCCGTTCTCGACGAGGACCCGCTCGACCCGGCAGTTGACGAGGATCTCGGCGCCGTTGGCGGCGGCGTCGGCGAGGTAGGTCTTCTGGGTCGACTGCTTCGAGCCCGACTGCTCGCCGAAGCCCATGTAGCCGGCGGTGACCGGGTCGTAGGTCTCGGGATCGGTGTTGCGGACGGTGAGCTTGAAGTCGAGCCCGAGCGCCTCGCAGCCCTCCTTGAGCCGCTGGTGCGGCCCGTTCAGGTCCGAGCAGCCGTCGTTGGCGCTGATCCGCGCGCTGACCGCGTCGAGGTGGGCGTCGTAGTCGGGCCCGTCGAGGCCCTCGAGGCCGTGCTCGTTCGCCCACTGCTCGCGGACCCAGGGATGGGTGCGCAGGCAGTTGGTCCAGTTGAGGACGGTGCCGCCGCCGAGCGAGCTGCCGGCCTGCAGGCCGATCTGGCCGTCGGCGGTCGGGAACGGACCGCCGTTCAGGTAGAGCTGCTGGTAGGCGGGAAGCTCGAGGCCGAGGAAGTCGGACTCGTCGTAGTAGCCGCCCATCTCGACCACGCAGACCTTCTTGCCCGCCGCCGCCAGCTCGCCGGCGATGACGCCGCCGCCGGCGCCCGAGCCGACGATCACGACGTCGGCCTCGAGGCTGACCGGCGCGTCGGCCGCGGGCGGGTCGAGCGGCTTGATCGGCCGCTCACCCGGCGGCTTCGGCAGCGCCTGCGGGCCCGGGTAGCCCATCGCGGGCCAGTTCGGGTTGATGCCGGTGCCCGCGTCGGGCAGCGCGTAGAAGAGGCTGAGCGCGAGGCCGCGCAGCGTGTGCACGCCCGCCAGCGCCTCCGGGCGAGGAGTCGCTGAAGCCGTGGATCAGCGCCTCGCGCGCCTCCTGAGGCGTCTCGGCGACGAGCCCCTCGGCGGCGAACGAGTCGAGCAGGCCGCGCAGGCCGTCGAGCTGCTCGGCCGGCAGGTCGGCCTGCAGAACGCCGATCTCGATCGCCTCGGCGATCGCCATGTCGGAGGCGCGGCGCGCCCAGAAGCCGGTCGGGTCGGAGCCCGCGGCGCCGCCGTCGGCGCCCGCGCCGGCCGGCGGCGCCAGCGAGGGGATCAGCGTGTCGCAGAAGACTGCGAGCGTGCGGCGCTGCTCGGGGCTGAAGACCTCGCTCAGCGCCAGCGCCGCCATCATCTCGCCGACGGTGGTCGAGACCTCGCCCGAGTAGGGCAGCATGTGCAGCTCGCGCGAGGGGGCCCAGGCAGGGGTCAGCAAGCACCGACTGCCGCTTCGTGTACTTGCGGATCCCGTCGGCGCCGTGCCGGGAGCCGAGGCCGGACTCCTTCCAGCCGCCCATCGGCAGCTCGAGCGCCCCGTAGTTGACGGCTGTGTCGTTGACGGAGGCGACGCCGGCCTGCATCCGCCGGGCGATCTCCTCGCCGCGCTCCATGTCGGTCGTCCAGACCGATGCCTGCAGTCCGTAGCTGCCGTCGTTGGCGAGCTCGATCGCCTCCTCGGCGCCGGAGACCCGCATCACCGGCAGCGTCGGGCCGAAGGTCTCCTCCTGCATGCAGCGCATCGAGTGGTCGACGCCGGTCAGGATCGTCGGCTCGTAGAAGCGGCCCGGCGCCCTCGGCGCGCTTGCCACCGGTGACGACGCGTGGCGCCGTGCTCGACCGCGTCGGCGACGTGCGCCTCGATCAGCTCGGCCTGCGGCGGGAAGATGATCGCGCCGACGTCGACCGAGCCGAGCGGCCCGGGCGGGCCCTGGCGCAGCGCCGTCGACCTTCTCGGTCAGCCGCTCGACGAACTCGTCGTGGACCGAATCCTCGACGTAGATGCGCTCGACCGAGATGCAGACCTGGCCCGAGTTGAGCAGGCCGAAGGTGGCGGCGGCGTTGGCGGCGCGCTCGATGTCGGCGTCGGCGAGCACGATCATCGGGTCCTTGCCGCCGAGCTCGAGGCTGACCGGGGTCAGCGTCTCGGCCGCCTGCGCCATCACCTTCTTGCCGGTTGCGGCGAGCCGGTGAACATCACGAAGTCCGCCTCGTCGACCAGCGCCGCTCCGGCCGGGCCGCGACCGGTGGCGACGCCGAAGACGCCTTCGGGCAGGCCCGCGGCGGCGCAGCATCTCCGCCATCACGAGCGAGGTCAGCGGCGTCACCTCGGACGGCTTCAGGATCACGGCGTTGCCGGCGGCGAGCGCCGGGATGCAGTCGCCGAAGCTGTTCGTCAGCGGGAAGTTCCAGGGGCCGATCACGCCGACCAGCCCGACCGGCTCGTAGCGGACCTTGAGCTTGCGGCCGCCGCGCACCGACGGCGCCGCGGTCTCGACCTGCTCGTCGGCGAGGAACCGCTCCGCGTTCGCAGCCCAGAACTCGAGCGCCGAGATGCCGTAGGCGAGGTCGGTGAACTGGACCTCGTCGGCCGGGCGGCCGGTCTCGCCGCAGATCGTCTCGAGCACGCGCTCGCCGTTCGTGACCAGCCAGGCGCGGGCGGCCATCAGGATCGCGCCGCGCTCGGCGAAGCTCAGCGCCGCCCAGGCGGGCTGCGCCGCGCGCGCCTTCGCCGCCATCGCGGCGACCTCGGCCGCGCCGAGGTCGGGGACGGTCGCGATCGTCTCGCCGCTCGCCGGGTTCTCGACCTCGATGCCGGCGGCATCGCTGCCGGAAACGTCGTCGCCGTTGCCCGCCTGCCCCGAGCCCCGTTCCGCTGCGGTCGCACTCTCCATCCGGCGATCGAGTCTATCGGCACAAGCGCCGCCACGCAGAGGCGCGCCTGCCGGGTCCGTTCAGCGGTCCTGCGAGGATGCGCGATCGATGAAGACCGCGGTGATCTCAGACCTGCATCTCGGCTCCGGTGCACGCTCGGACCTGCTGCGCCGGCCCGAGTTCGTCGCCCGTCTGACCGAGGCGACGGCGGACTGCGACCGGCTCGTCCTGCTCGGCGACACGATCGAGCTCCGCGACGGGCCGATCGAACCGGCGATGGCGGAGGCGCGCTCGTTCTTCGAGGAGATCGCCGGCGCCTACGAGGAGGTCGTGCTCGTCCCCGGCAACCACGACCACCGCCTGCTGGGTCAGTGGCTCGAGCGGATCAAGGAGGGCGACCGCGGCTCCGGTCTGGCCGAGCTCGTCGAGTCGCCGCACTTCTACGTGAGCGAGATCGACGCATGGCTCGGCGAGACCCGGCTCGAGGTCCGCTACCCCGGCTTCTGGGTCCGCGAGGACGTGTTTGCGACCCACGGTCACTACCTCGACAGCCACATCACGCTGCCGACGATCGAGCGCCTCTCGATCGCGACGATCGACAGGATCGGCGGCAAGCCGACCGGCCTGCGCCGGACCCCGCAGGACTACGAGAAGGTCCACGCCCCCGTCTACGACCTGCTCTTCAACCTCGCCCAGGGGGCTCGCAACCCAACCGCCCAGAAGGAGGGGCTCGGGCGCCTCGATGCGGGTCTGGGAGATGCTCGGCGGCGCTTCCGGCCGGGCCCGGAACTGGCGCGGGCGGCTACTCCAATCGGCCGTCGTGCCGGCGACGCTGAGCGGCCTCGAACGGGCCGGGGTCGGCCGCTTCGGGCGCGACTTCTCGCTCGCCGAGATCGGCCGCGCGGGGGTCGAGGGCATGCACACGGTCGTCGACCGCCTGGGAATCGACGCCGACCACGTCCTCTTCGGCCACATCCACCGCCGCGGGCCGCTCGCCGGGGAGGACGGGCGCGCCGCGACCGACCCGCTCTGGGAGGTGCGCGGGACGACACTCCACAACACCGGCTGCTGGCTCTACGTCTCGGCGATGCTGGGCAGGACGTCGGCCGAGAGCCCGTTCTGGCCCGGCCGCGTGATCGTCGTCGGCGAGAGCGGCGATCCGGAGCCGATCGAGGTCCTCGCCGACGTCAGCCACGCGGACCTGGCCGAGCCGGCGCCCGGCGCCTGAGACAATCGCCGGGTGGACTCGCTCGCCCGCAACGGCCTGATCCTGTTCGCGCTGCTGGCGCTGCACGCGCTCGATCACGCGATCAACCAACCGGCCCGCGACGTCCCGGCGCTCGGCGGCGTGATCGGGCTGCTCGGCTTCGCGATCGTCGCAGCGGCGACGACCCTCGCCCTGCGCCGCAGCCCCTACGCCCCCGAGGCGGCCGTGTTCGCCGGCGCCGCGACGGTGTTCGGGATCCTCGTCGTCCACCTGCTGCCGGACTGGACCGCGCTCAGCGATCCCTACTGGGACTTCGACGCGAACCCGCTCTCCTGGCTGCTGCTCGTGGCGCCGCTGATCGCCGCCGTCTCGCTGACGATCGCGGGGTTTCGGCGGCTCAACACCCGCCCCGCCGCAATCGCCTGAGCGCGGTGGAGGTCGAGATCTCAGCTCCGGTCCGCGAGCTGCTCAGCGACGAGCAGATCGCCTCCGTCGAGCTCCAGGCCGGATCGGGCGCGGCGCCCTGCATCCACTGCGGCGAGACGATCGACCCCGAGCTCTCCGCGATCGCCGTGGTGATGCTCGTCGACCCGCGCCGCCGCCGGGCCGCGGTGCGGCTCGCCCACGGCGGCTGCGGCGAATCGCGGGTCTTCGATGCCGAGCTGCCCGGGCCCGGCCCGGGGACCGGCTCGGCGGAGGCGCGGCTGGCCGAGCGCTGGGCCGCGTTCGTGCTCCCCCGGGTGCCGCTGCTCGTCCTGCAGGCACGCGCCGACGTCTGGACCGACGAGGAGCGGCCGGCTCTGCTCGAAATGCTCGGGTCACTCGGGTTCGAGAGCGCCCGCGAGCTGCTCGACTCCGACCTGTTCGCGACCGGCGTCGGCGGGCCACCGCAGGCCCGGGGCCTCGAGCTGAGGATCGAGGGCGAGGACGCGGCGCTCGTGCTCGCCGACGGGACCGTGCTCGAGACGCTTCCCGGCGCGCTCGCCGGGGAGCTCGGCGGGCTGACCACCGAGCGCGGCGGCGCCGCCGTGGCGATCGGGGTCGAGATCGGGCTGCCCGGCCCGGACAGCGACCGCATCCTCACCTTCGAGACGGTCCTGCCGGGGCTGCTCGAGCGCGCGATCGGCGCTTTCGTCTCCCTCGGCGCAGACGCAGGACCCGGACGGGTCGGCTGATCCAGACCCGCCCACCCCTGCGTAGACCCCGTAGATGGCCGACACGCTGCTCAGGTATCAGCTGCTCGACCGCCTGCTCGGAGCCGGCGTCGTTCCCGACTGGCCCCTGCGCGTGGGCTCGCGTGCGGGCATCGCCCGGGTCGAGCGCCGCGAGCGGGCCGGTGGCGTCGCCGCGGCCCAGGAGCGGCTGACGGAGCTGATCGCCCGCAAGAGCAGCGGGCCGATCGCGGTCGCGACCGAGACCGCGAACGAGCAGCACTACGCGCTGCCGCCCGAGTTCTTCGGCCTCTTCCTCGGCTCGCGGCGCAAGTACAGTGGCTGCCTGTGGCCGGCGGCCCGACTCGACCCTGGACGAGGCCGAGGAGGCGATGCTCGAGCTGAGCTGCGAGCGCGCCGGAATCGAGGACGGCCACGACGTACTCGACCTCGGCTGCGGCTGGGGCGCGCTCAGCCTCTGGATCGCCGAGAGGTACCCGGGCAGCCGCGTCACCGGGGTCTCCAACTCAGCCCCGCAGCGACTCTGGATCGAGGCCGAGGCCGAGCGCCGCGGGGTCGCGGACCGGGTCCGGATCATCACCGCCGATGTCAACGACCTCGAGCTCGAGCCGGCGAGCTTCGATCGCATCGTCTCGGTCGAGATGTTCGAGCACCTGAACAACTGGAGGCAGATGCTGCGACGCGTCTCGACCTGGGTCCGCCCCGAGGGACGGGTCTTCGTCCACGTCTTCAGCCACCGCACCGTCGCCTACCTATACGAGGGCAGCTGGGCCGCCGAACGCTTCTTCACCGCCGGCGTAATGCCGTCGCACGACCTCCTGCTCCACTTCCAGGACGACCTCGCCGTGCGCGAGCGCTGGATCGTCGACGGCACGCACTACTCCCGCACGCTGGCCGCCTGGCTCGAGCGCCTCGACGGCAACCGCGACGCCGCGCTCGAGGTCCTCGCCGACGTCTATCGCGATGACCGCCGGGCCCGGATCGCGCTCGCCAACTGGCGCCTCTTCCTGATCGCGTCCACCGAGATCTGGGGCCACCGGCGGGGAAGCGAGTGGCTCATCAGCCACTACCTGCTCGAGCCGCGGGCCTGAATCAGCACCGCGAACGTCCCTCACACCTGCCTATAGCGACGACTCGAGGGACGTTCGAGGCTTTGGAGGAGGTGTTGCTCCGCGGCGCCGGTAGCGCCAGTGGCGCCGTGTGCCCGAAGCGTCCAATTCGACGACCGTCCACTTCTCGGGTCCAGAGACCCGAAAACTGGACGGTCTTCAGTCGGAGCCCCTTCGCCTCAGCGTCGGACTGAGCACCGCGAACGTCCCTCACACCTACCTATAGGGGCAGGTGAGGGACGTTCGGCGTCTTGGAGGACGGTGGCGGCTACGGAGTACGCCTCCGGGCGCCGGGCGCCTGGGCGCCGGAGTCAGTGGCGGTCGTCGGCGCCGGCGAGCAGCCGCAACGCGTGCGGAAGGGCGGCGGCGATCGCCTCGCCGCACTCGGCGATCGACTTCGGGCTGCCGGGAAAGTTGACGATCAGGGTGCGGCCGCGGGTGCCGGCGACGCCGCGGGACAGCATCCACTTCGGCGTGTGCTCGCGGGAGACGGCGCGCATCGCCTCGGCGATCCCGGGGGCCTCGCGGTCGATCGCGTCGCGGGTCGCCTCGGGGGTCAGGTCGCTGGGCGCGAAGCCGGTGCCGCCGGTGGTCAGGATCAGGTCGACGCCGGCCTCGTCGGACAGGTAGCGGAGGCGCTCGGCGATCAGCTCGCGGTCGTCGGCGACGAGCTCGGCGATCTCGGGCTCGGCGCCGATCGAGCGCGCCCACTGCGCCAGCGCCGGGCCGCCCTCGTCCGGCTCGCCGGAGCCCTCGGCACGCGAGGAGGAAACGGTGAGCACCGCCGCCCGGAACGCGGGCGCGGCGCCGGGCGTCAGGCATCGGCCATCTGCCCGCCGGACGATCGGGGCGTCCGCCTCACGGTTCCACTCGCCGCTCTTGCCGCCGCTCTTGTGCAGCAGCACGACGCGCTCGATCTCGATCCCGCGCTCGATCGCCTTCGCCATGTCGTAGACGGTCAGCGCCGCGACCGAGGCCGCGCACATCGCCTCCATCTCGACGCCGGTGCGGCCGACGCAGCGGGCCTCGGCGGTCAGGGTGACGGTGCCGGCCTCGGGGTCGACCTCGCCGCGCACGTCGGCGAAGCTGAGCGGCAGCGGGTGCGCGAGCGGGATCAGATCGCCGGTCCGCTTCGCGGCGGCGATCCCGGCGAGCCGCGCCGGCCCGAGCACGTCGCCCTTGGGGCCGTTGCCGTCGGCGATCGCCCGGGCCGTCGCCGGCGTCATCCGCAGCCGTGCCTCGGCGACGGCGCGGCGCTCGCTCTCGGGCTTGGCGCCGACGTCGACCATCCGCGCCTCGCCCTCGGAGTCGAGGTGGGTCAGGCCGGAGTCGTGCCCTCCACCCATCGCGCCTCACCCCCCTCGATCTCGCGCTTCCAGATCGGCGCCTCGGCCTTGATCCTGTCGATCGCCAGCCGCGCGGTGACGAACGCCTCCTCGCGGTGGGCGGCGGAGGCGGCGACGATCACGCTCGGCTCGCCGAGCGGCACCGGGCCGACCCGGTGCTCGGCGGCGACGGCCAGCGCTCCCCCCTCCTCCAGGCACCCGGCGAGGATCTCGGCGATCTTCGCCTCGGCCATCTCGCCGTAGGCCTCGTAGTCGAGCCGCTCGACGTCGCGGGTGACGCCGCTGAAGGTGACCAGCGCGCCGGCGCCGTCGCGGCCGACCATGCGCACGAGCCGGTCGAGCGAGAGCGGCTCGGAGCTGACCGCGGCGTGCAGGTCGGAGCCACCGGAGACGGGCGGGATCAGCGCGATCTCGTCGCCGGGATGCAGGACGGCCGACTCGCTCGAGTACTCGCGGTTGACGGCGGCGCGGACCGGCATCGCGCCGATCAGCTCGGAGAGCTCGCCGATCAGCTCGCCGACCGTCGCGCCCTCGGGCACCTCGACCTCGATCGAGCCGCTGCCGGCGCGCTCGCGCAGCATCGCGAACAGCTTCACCTCGAGCGTCATCGTCGCCGCCATCGGAGCTGATCCTAGCCCCGCCCTCACGCCCGGCCCCAGTCGCCGGGCCCGCGCCCCGGAATCAGCTCGACGTCGATCCGCTCGCCCGCGGCCAGGCTGGTCGTCTCCTCGGCGATCAGGCCGAGCCCGTCGGCGCCGAGCAGGCTCGTCATCACGTGCGAGCCCTGGCGCGGCGCCGGCGTCGCCAGCCAGCCCCGCGGGCCGGACTCGAGCCCGACCCGGATCGCGTGGGCCCGGTCGGCCTCCTTCTCGTACGCAGTCGTCAGCTCGGCCCGGATCCGCGCCCCGGCCGGATCGATGCCCTGCAGCGCCAGCAGCGCCGGCCGCACGAAGAGCAGGAAGGTGACGAAGGCGGAGACGGGGTTGCCCGGCAGCCCGAACAGCAGCCGCTCCCCGGCGGTCCCGAACCAGGCCGGCTTGCCGGGCTTGAGCGAGACGCGCCAGAAGACCTGCTCGGCGCCGGCGGCGGCGAAGGCGGCCTTGACGTGGTCGTGGGGACCGACCGAGACGCCGCCGCAGGCGACGACCACGTCGGCGCTCTCGAGCGCCCGGGCGACGCCGTCGTTGGTCGCATCGCGGTCGTCGGGCAGGCGCCCGTTCAGCGCCACCTCTCCCCCGGCCGCCGCGACCAGGCCCGGCAGCGCGTAGGCGTTCGAGTTGCGGACGCCTCCGCGCGGCAGCTCGTCCCCGACGCCGACGAGCTCGTCGCCGGTGCTGAGCAGCGCCACGCGCGGCCGCCGCACGCACTCCGGCGCGCCGACGCCGACCGAGGCGAGCACGCCGAGGCCGGCGGCGTCGAGCCTCGCGCCGGCGCCGATCAGCTCCGTTCCCGGGCTCGATGTCGTCGCCTGCGCGGCGCACGTTGGCACCCTCGGCGGGAACGACCTCGACGGCGACCGCGGCCCGGCTCGGGCTCGCTCGTGTCCTCGACGCGGACGACCGTGTCGGCGCCCTCGGGGAGCACGGCCCCGGTCGAGATCGTCACCGCCTCGCCCGCACCGACCACGTCCGGGTAGGGATGCCCGGCGCTGGACTCGCCCGCGACCCGCAGCGGCCCGGGCCCGTCGAGGTCGCGCTGCGGAACGCGTATCCGTCCATCGCCGAGTTGTCGAAGCCGGCACGCGCTCGGCCGCGGTCACGGCGGCCGCGAGGCTGCGCCCGAGGGCGTCCGCGAGCGGCACCGGCTCACCCTCGAGCGGCGCGCAGGCGGCGAGGATCAGCCGCCGCGCCTCGGCTATCGGTGTCAGCTCGGCCATCGCCCGCCAATCATCCCTGCCAGACTCGGGCCGTGACTTCCGGGGAGCCCGCGAGCCGCTGCACGATCCTGATCGGAGGCGCCGGCGAGCGCATCGGCGGCGACAAGCACCTGCGCGAGCTCGCCGGGCGGCCGCTCGCCTGGTGGGTGCTGAACGCCGGCCGCAAGGCCCACCTCGAGCCGCTGCTCGTCGCCAAGAGCGGCACGCCGCTCGGCTCGCTGGTCGGCGAGGCCGAGGTCGAGATCGAGCGGCACCCCGACCGCCATCCGCTGAACGGCGTGATCGCCGCGCTCGAGCTCACCGGCGAGCCGCTCGTCGTCGCCCCCTGCGACATGCCGCTCGTCCCCGGGCCGCTGCTGCGGGCGCTCGCCCACGCCGACGAGCCGACCGTCGTCGAGGGCCCGGCCGGGCTCGAGCCGTTGCTCGGCCGCTACGAGCCGGAGATGCTGCCGCTGCTGCACGAGGCGGTCGCGTCCGGCGACGTCGGCGCGGGCGCTGGTGACCGAGTCCGGCGCCGAGCGGATCGCGGGCGAGGCGCTGGCGGCGTTCGGCGACCCCGCCGCCTTCCTGCGCAACGTCAACACCCAGGACGAGCTGCTCGAGATCGGCCGCGAGCTCAGCGTGCCGCCGCGCTGATGCCGATCACAGCGGCTCGACGCTGACCCGCGCGTTGTAGTCGGGGATCCCGGACTCGGCCGAGCGCTCCGGGCCGATCAGGACGTTGCCCTCGGGCCAGTGGACCTGCAGGTTGCCGGGCGCGATCGGTGCGATCAGAAGCTCCGCCTCGAGCTCGCCGAAGCGGCTCCGCAGCAGCACCGGGCTGCCCTCCCCGAGCCCGAGCCGCTCGGCGTCGGCGGCGGCGATCAGGACCGATTCGCGGCCGGCGCCGGTGATCGCGTCGCTCCGCTCCTGGACCATCGAGTTGAACTGCTTGCCGCGCCGCGTCGAGAGCGCGAAGAGGCCGTCGTCGGGCGGCGGCTCGGGCAGCTCGATCGTCGCGAAGTGGGCCTTGCCGTCGGCGGTCGGGAAGCGCTCGCCCTCGCAGAGCCGCGGGCCGCCGTACTGGAACGAGTCGCCACCCTCGACGAGCCCGGCGATCTCGGCGTAGGCGGGGACGACGCGGGCGATCTCGGCCCGGATCTCCGGCGTGCCGGCGAAGCGGACGGCGTCGGCGAGCTCGGGGCGGACGCGCGCGGCGAGATCGCCGAACGCCTTCCACTCCGGCCGCGCCTCCTCGATCCGCGGCCCCTCGACCTCGGGGCTGAGGACGACGCGGCGCTCGGTCGAGGTCTCGGTCAGCCCGCCGGGGACCTCGTAGCGGGTCGTCGCCGGCAGCAGCAGCACCTCGCCGCCGGGCGGCGGCGGCACCAGCATCTGCGAGGAGACGGTGATGTCCATGTGGACGCGGGTCGGGATCCGGCCCAGGGTCGCGGCGACCTCGCCGGGGTCCGGGAGCACGTCGACGAAGTTGCCGCCGGCCGCGAACAGCAGATCGAGCTCGCCGTCGCGGGCGGCGTCGATCATCTCCGGCGCCGTCCGGCCCGGCTCGGCCGGGACCTCGAAGCCCCAGAGCTCGCCGAGCTCGCGAGCCGAGCCGGCGTCGATCTCGCGGCCGCCCGGGAACGCGGTCGAGTAACAGCCCATCTCGGCGCCGCCCTGGACGCCGGAGTGACCGCGGATCGGCATCAGCCCGCAGCCCTCGCGGCCGATCCAGCCGCGGGCGAGCCCGAGGTTGACGATCGCGCGGACGCCGTCCTCGCCGCGGCCGTGCTGGGTCACGCCCATGCTCCAGACGAGCACGCCGCGCCGGGCCTCGCCCAGCATCCGTGCCAGCCCGAGCATCTCGTCGCGGCTCGTGCCGGCGAGCCGCTCGAGCTCCTCCCACGGCGCCGCCTCGACCGTCGCCCGCAGCTCGTCGAAGCCCGCCGTGCGGTCGGCGACGAAGCTCTCGTCGAGCCAGCCCTGCTCGCAGAGGTGCTTGAGCACGCCGGTCAGGAAGCCGATGTCGCCGCCGGTCGTGATCTGGAAGAAGCGATCGCTGAGCTTCGTCCCGAAGACGGCGCTCTCCGCCTTCGAGGGGATCCAGTAGCGCTCCATGCCCGGCTCGCGGTAGGGGCCGACCGTCGCGATCTTCGTGCCCGCCTTCTTGGCGACGTGCAGGTACTTGGTCGCGACCGGCTGGTTGTTGGCGACGTTGGAGCCGATGAAGACGATCAGGTCGGTGCCGATCCAGTCGCTGTAGGAGCAGGTCGTGGCGGCGACGCCGAGCGCGCCCTTGAGCGCGAAGGTGCTGGGCGAGTGGCAGATCCGGGCGGCGTTGTCGATCGAGTTGGTGCCGATCGCCCGCGCCGCCTTCTGCGCGGCGTAGTAGCTCTCGTTCGCCATCCCGCGGCTGGTCAGGAAGAAGCCCGCCCGCTCGGGGCCCGACTGCCGGATCCGCGCGGCGGCGATGTCGAGCGCCCGGCTCCAGCCGATCCGCCGGAAGCCCCGTCGGGACCGCCCTCGCCGTGCTCGCGGATCATCGGATACGGGAGCCGGCCGAGGCGCCGCAACTCGTCGCCGCGCAGCCCGGCGAGCGCCTCGGCGTCGTCGAGGGCGCCGTCGGCGAGCGGCCCCATCGTGTTCAGGCGCAGCAGCCGCAGGCGCACGTTGCAGAGGTGGACGCCCGGGCAGCGTCCAGTCCGAGAGCCCCTTCGTGCCGAGCGCGCAGCCGTCGCAGACGCCCTCGCGCAGGATCCGCATCGCGTAGCCCGCGTTGTCGGAGTTCTCCCGCACGGCGCGGAAGACCTCGCGGTAGTTGTTCGGCCGCTGCTCCCCCAGGCCGAACGGCTTCGGGCTCGCCCAGTTCGAGGGCGTCGGCAGCTTCGTCGGTTTCCTCAGTGCCATCCGTGTCAGTCTCGCCGACTCCCTGCTCGGCCGCATCCCCGGCATCCGCGGCTGGAGCGGTTCAGCGGGTCAGGGCGAGTCCGCACGTCGCTTGACCGTGACGCCGGGCTCGAGCAGCGAGAGGGCCGTGACCGGACCGGCCCCGGTCCCGGGTCGCCGTCGATCGGGACCCGGATCCGGCGTTGCTCGCCGCCGGCGATATCGAACTGCTGCGACCGAGCGGGTCTCGACCCGCTCGGGCATGGATCACGACCCGCCCCGCACAGGGACCGGGCCCGTCCGGGCAGCGGAGCCGAAGCCCGAGCGCCCGTCCGCCGCGCTCCGCAGCGAGACTGGGCGCGGCGCCGGCCGCGCCACGTCGGCCCCACGCCGGTAACGCGCTGCCGAGCTGACCGCCGTGCTCGGCGCAGAACGCGTCCCGCGCCTCGGGCCCTGGCCCGGCAGGTACCGCGAGCCCGAATAGATCAGCTCGGCCCAGAAGTTCGCGTACGCCTCGATCCGGCGGCGACCTCGCGGCGCTCGGCGTCGTTCTCCGCCTCGGCGAGCTTCTTCGCGTTCTGCCAGGCGCTCTCGCGCCACTGGACCAGCAGCTCGAAGAGGGCGTCGTCGTCGGCGATCGTGCCGGGCACGTCGTAGTCGTCGATCGTCGGATCGAAGCGGGCCGCGAGCTCCTTCAGCATCGGCTTGTAGAGCGCGCGCAGCGCGCGTGCCGTAGGCGTCGTGGTCGGGCTTGCGCGTGGTCCCGTCCGGATAGCGGAGGCCGACGCGGTAGAGGATGAACGGGAAGTCGCGGTTGATGTGGGCGTTCATCGAGAGCAGCAGGTTGCCGAGGCCCTGGACCTCGCCCCTGTCGCTCGCCCCGAAGGCCACTCGCCAGGACTCGGGAACGAGCTCGGTGCGCCCGGCCAGGTAGTTGTCGTAGGCGAGGAAGTAGAGCCGCGCGAACATCGCATCCTGCTTGTTGATCCAGTGCAGGTCGGGCCAGAAGCCGGCGTCGACCCCCTCGCGGATGTCCTCGGTGACGCGCAGGTAGGTGAGCGAGAAGACGTTGTTGTTGTCGCAGTCGGGAACCACGGTGTGGAAGCGGCGCCACATCTCGCCGATCGTCCGGTCGATGCACTCGTCGGCGCCGCCGGCGCAGTTGGCGCGCGGGCTCTCGGGCGTGTTCGAGGGGAAGCCGGCGAGATCCGGGTTCCAGTCGTCGTATGGGCGTCGCTGCCGCGGCCCCCGCGACCCCGGGTGTCACCAGCAGGCAGGCGGCCGCGATCGCCGCCACCGCGCAGACGCCTCTTCGACACCCTCCCCGCATCGCGGCGAGCCTAACAGCGGCCGGGCGCCCCGCGCCGCCGATCCCGGTTCCCGGCTAGCGGAACTCCTTGATCCGGACGCCCGAGGCCGAGTCGGAGATCAGCCGCGCGAGCCGGCGCTCCCGCGTCTCCTCGCGCTTGGCGGAGACGACGAAGTGGATCGAGTTGCGCCGGTATCCGGGCGGCTGGGCGTCGAAGAACTCCGCCGCCCCCGGGTTCGCGCGCAGACGCTCGTCGTAGCTCGGGCGGCAGCGCCGGCTCGCCGTCCTGCTCGAACGAGTAGATCCCGGTCTTGTCCTCGCGACGGCGCTCCCAGGCGGCGCGGCCGGCGTCGGTCATGCTCCCCGTCCGCCTCGAGCGCCGCGTAGCGCTCGACGTTGACGTTGCTCCAGACGCTGTTCGGCCGCCTCGGCGTGAACCGGAGCTGGTGGCGCTCGTCGTCGATCCGGTTCAGGCGCCCGTCGATCCAGCCGAAGCAGAGCGCCAGGTCACGGGCCTCGGGATAGCTGATCCCCGTCTTCGCGCTGCTCTTCTTGTAGAAGCCGACGAAGACCTCGTCCGCCGTCTCGCCGTGCTCGGACAGCCATGCGCGGAACTCGGCCGCGTCGCCGAAGAAGATCGCTTCGCCCATCGCGGATATCTTGGCGCGGTGGATCCGCGGATGCACAAGCGCGTGCGCCACGACGGCCGCGAGGACGAGGTCGCCGTCGAGGAGCCGCTCGAGATCCGGGTCGACGGCCGCCCGCTCGCCGTGACGATGCGGACGCCCGGCCACGACGAGGAGCTGGCGCTCGGCTTCCTCCACGGGGAGGCGCTGATCGACGCACCCCGCGAGGTCGGGCCCGGCCCGGAGCTCGAGGGCAACGTCGTCGAGGTGAGCGGGCCGCTGCTCGCCGACCCCGGCGAGCGCTCGTTCTACGCGACCTCCTCCTGTGGCGTCTGCGGCAAGGGAGCGATCGAGCAGGTCCGCGTCGACGCCCACCCCGCGCCGCCCGGCCCCGAGGTTCCGCGGGCGCTGCTGGCGGCGCTGCCCGAGCGCCTGCGGCAGCCGGCCTTCGAGCTGACCGGCGGCATGCACGCGACCGGGCTCTTCGACAGCGGCGGCGAGCTGCTCTGCGCCCGCGAGGACGTCGGCCGGCACAACGCGATGGACAAGGTGATCGGCGCCACCCTCCGCGACGGCGGCCTGCCCCTGCACGACCGGCTGCTCTGCGTCAGCGGCCGGCTCTCCTTCGAGCTCGTCCAGAAGGCCGGCGTCGCCGGCGCCCCGATCCTCGTCGGCGTCGGCGCCCCGAGCTCGCTCGCGATCTCGCTCGCCGAGGAGCTCGGCATGACCCTCTGCGGCTTCGCGCGGGGCGGGACGCTGAACGTCTACGCGGGCGAGGAGCGGGTCCGGTGACGGCGGCGCCGTCGAAGCTCGAGGCGCTCGCCGAGAGCGAAGGGCTGAGGCTCGAACAGGAGTACGTCGTCCACCCGTACACCCCGTCGCTGTGGCGGACCGACGGCGCCGGCGGCCACAGGCGCGCTCGCCGATGGGATCGAGGGCACGATCGCCGTGCCGACCGTCGAGACGTCCGAGGGCGGCGCGACCGCGAGGCCGGTCGTCCTCGTCCACCTGCCCGCGACGATCGCCAGGATTCCCGAGCTGCTGTGCCGCGACGCCGCCTGGCGGGTGACCCGCGAGTACGAGCTGACCGCCTCCGGATTCGAGCGCCTCGATCACGAGACCGTGTTCGAGAGCGTCGCCGTCGAGCGGCGCTTCGCGGTCGAGCATCCAGCCGTCGATCGACGAGGTGTTCCTGCGCAGGCTGTTCATCCCCACCTTCCTCGACTGGCTCGGCGAGCATGCGCCCCCGGAGCTCTTCTTCGAGCTGGTCAACGGCCGGCTGGCGGTGATCCTCGGCGAAGGCGACGACCTGAAGACGCTGTGGAAGTCGGCGGGCCGGATCGCCTCGAGGCTCCGCGACGAGTGCGCCGAGGGGCGCCGGCAGGACCGGAGCCCGTTCGCGGCCCCGTTCCGCGCGCCGCCACCCCCCGACGAGGCGACCGCCGAGGGTGTCGCCCGGATCAGCTGGGAGCTGCCGCCGCAGTCGGTCAAGGAAGCGGCCGACGCCTACACGGGCAAGGTCGGGTTCCGGTTCGGCGTGCTGGCCAGAGCGCTGCTGCTGGCGGGCGGGATCGCCGGGATCCTGCTCCTGCTCGCGATCGCCGACCTGCTCGTGTTCGGCGATCCGTTCTCCTCGATCGGGCTGGTGGCAGCGGCCTTCGGCGTCTTCTTCCTGATCTTCCCGATCGCGCTCCGCAACCCGCGCGCGAAGCTGGCCGCCGAGTGGGGCAAGCTTGCCTTCGCGACTGAGTTCGCCCGCGCGGAGGGGCTGGAGCTCGAGGATCCAGGCGCCGTCCACGAGCGCTGGCCCGACCTCGCGCTGCCGGGCCCGGTCCGGCGGCTGTGGCGCGGCACGAGCCCCGACGGGCGGACGTTCCGGCTGATGCTGATCCACGACCCCAGCCACACGCCCGGCCGCAGCGGCTTCGAGGGGGTGCTCGTCGAGGACGGTGGCGCAGCGTTGCGGACGCCCGCGGGCGCTCCCGCCGAGGAGATCCGCGGCAGCGGGCTGCTCGCCCTCGTCCGGCCGACGCCGCTGCCGAGCCCGACCGCCGCCGGGCTTCGCGAGCTGCGCGACGCGGTCTCCGGCTGACGCGCGCGCGCGTCAGCGGCGAGCGCTCAGCTCGGGCGCCAGCCGCGGACGTCGACGAACTCGCCGGCCCCGGTCGCCTCGGCCGCCTGTACGGCCTCCTGAAGCTCGCCGACCTCGGTCTCGAGCTCGGCCACCCGGGCGCTCAGCTTGCGGTTCTCGGTGCCGATCGCGTCACGCTCGAGCTCCGAGCCCATCAGCTTCGCGATCGCCTTCAGCACGAGCACGTCGCGCTCGCTGAGATCGCTGCGATCGGTGTGGCTGACGGCGCAGACCGTGCCGTAGATGCGGCCGTCGGAGAAGGTGATCGGGACGCCGATATAGGCGCCGATCTCGCCGATCTTCGTCAGCGCCAGATCGCGCACCTGCTCCTCGGCGGCCGAGTCGGCGACGACGTTGGGGATGTCGCCGGCGACCATCCGCTTGCAGTAGGTGCCGTCGAGGGGGACGCCCTCGTCGAGGCGGATGTCGAATGAGTCGGCGTCGCCGGCAACCTCGCGGTAGACCTGCTCGCCCTCGCTGAACTGGGCGACGTACCCGGCGTCCATCCCAAGTGCCTCACGGGCGATCTCGAGCGCCTCGTGGATCGAGCGCTCCACCCCTCCGGCCTCGGCCCCGCCCGCGGAACCGTCCTGCTGCTCTTCTGCCATCCCCATCCTCCGTCGATTCCAGCGGGAGGGTATCGGCTCGCGGCCGCCGTGCCCGCGCGCCTTCCCCTCCGCCGCCGCTCTCGCATATCCTCGGACCCTCATCGGGGATTCGAACGGGGAAGGGACTCGCATTGCGCTTCAGGACCAGGGCGCTGTCGAAGCGGCGGCAGGCTGATCAACTCGACAGCCTGCCCGAGGTCGCCAAGCCCCGTGGCTGGCTCGCCGCCCTGGCCCTCGCGGTCGTCGTCTTCGGCGTCGTCGGCTACGCCCTCGCCGGCGAGATACCGCGCCGGGTCACCGCTGAAGGCGTGCTCGGCTCCAAGGGCGGGCTGATCGAGGTCCAGAGCGGCGTCTCGGGCGAGGTCGAGCGGGTGCTCGTCACCCGCGGCGAGAACGTCCAGGCCGACACCCCGCTCGTCGAGGTCGACGCAGCCGACGGGGGCACGACCCGGATCCCGGCCGGATTCGAGGGACGGGTGCTCGAGATACGGACCGCCCCGGGCCGCGTGCTCAGCCCCGGCAGCGACGTCGTCACCCTCGCCGGCGAGCCCGGCGAGGAACCGGATCGCGCCTATCTCTTCCTATCCCAGGATGTCGCCGCCGGGGTCGCGCCCGGGATGGAGGCCGACATCAACGTCTCCTCGGCGCCGCAGGAGGCCTACGGGACGATCCGCGGCACCGTCGAGTCGGTAAGCGGCGCCCCGATCTCCCCGCAGCAGATCGACGTGCTCGTCTCCAACGACGAGCTCGTGCAGCAGTTCACGGCCGAGGGGGCCCCGGTGCTGGCCACGGTCCGGCTGAACCCAGCCGAGACGCCGACCGGCGTCGAGTGGACCGGCGGCAGCGGGCCCGAGTACGCGCTGCGACCGGGGACGCCGGTCGAAGGTGACGTCCAGCAGGGCGAGCAGTCGGTGCTCGACGTCGTCCTCGGGGACCGGTGAGCACCGAGGCTCCCGAGAAGGAGTCGGGCGATTCCGCCCCCGCTCCGCATCCGCTGCTGACCGGCAACGGCGGCGACGGGCGACGCGTCCGGACGCCGACGGTGCTGCAGATGGAGGCGGTCGAGTGCGGCGCCGCCTGCCTCTCGATCGTGCTCTCGCACCGCGGCCGTCATGTGCCGCTCGAGCAGCTGCGGATCGAGTGCGGCGTCTCCCGCGACGGCACCAACGCCGGCAACCTGCTCCGCGCCGCGCGCTCGCACGGGCTGCAGACCCGCGGCTTCCAGCTCGAGGCCGAAGTCCTCCGCGACGCGCCGCTGCCGCTGATCGCCTTCTGGAACTTCGACCACTTCGTCGTCGTCGAGGGGATGAAGGGCGACACCGTCTACCTCAACGACCCCGCCACCGGCCCGCGCTCGGTCAGCTGGGACGAGTTCGACGGCTCCTTCACGGGCATCGCGCTCGTCTTCGAAGACGGCGACGAGGTCGAGCGCACGAAGCGCCCGCCGGGGACGCTCGCCCGCCTCTGGGAGCGGATGGACCAGGGCCGCTCCGGCCTGCTGCTGATCCTCCTGCTCAGCTTCCTGATCGTCGTCCCCGGCCTGGCGCTGCCGGGCCTGCAGCGCGTCTTCGTCGATCAGGTGCTCGTCACCGGCCGGGAGTCCTGGGCGCTGCCGCTGGCGCTCGGAGCGGCGGCCGCGGCGCCTGCTGATGTTCGCGCTCACCGTCCTCCAGCAGCACTACCTGCTCAGGCTCGAGTCGCGAATGGCGATCTCGACCTCGGCCCGCTTCCTGCGCCACGTCTTCAAGCTGCCGATCGAGTTCTTCACGCAGCGCCAGCCCGCCGACATCGCCGCGCGGATGATGGCCAACGACCGCGTCGCCCAGATCCTCTCGCGCGACCTCGCGACCGCGGTCGTCAGCACGCGTGATGGCGGTCTTCTTCGCGATCGTCCTGCTGCTCACCGACGTCAAGCTGGCGCTGATCGGGATCGTCACGGCCCTGCTCAACCTGCTTGCGCTCCGCGTCGTCGCCAGGATCCGCCGCGACGCGACCGCCAGGCTCGAGCAGGATCGCTCGAAGGTGATCTCGACCACGTACAACGGAATCGCCCTGATGGAGACGCTGAAGTCCTCCGGTCGCGAGTCGGACTACTTCGCGCGCTGGGCCGGGATGCAGGCGAACATGGTCTCCGGCGTCCAGCGGCTCGGCGTGCCGACGCAGCTGCTCGGCGTCGTGCCGCCGGTGCTGACGATCGTCTCCGGCGCCCTGATCCTGCTTGTCGGCGCCAACCAGGCGATCGATGGCGTGATCACGGTCGGCCTGCTCGTCGCCGTGCAGACGCTGATCACCAACTTCAACAAGCCGATCGTCGATCTCGCCGACGTCGGCGCCCGGGCGCAGGAGGCGGCCGCCGACATCGGCCGCCTCGACGACGTCGAGCGCTACCCGCCGGCCGAGCCCGTGCCGCCGAGGGCCGGCGTTCGCGGCCGCCGCCGGCGCCTCTCCGGCCACCTGCGTCTCGAGAACGTGACCTTCGGCTACAACCCGCTGACGGCGCCGCTGATCGAGGACTTCTCGCTCGAGCTGGCCCCGGGCGAGCGGATCGCGCTGGTCGGGTCCTCGGGCAGCGGCAAGTCGACGATCGCGCGTCTGATCGCCGGCCTGCACGAGCCCTGGTCGGGCCGGATCCTGTTCGACGACCTGCAGCGCAGCGAGCTCTCGCGCGACATCCTCGCCGCCTCGATCGGCGTCGTCGAGCAGGAGCCGTTCCTGTTCGAGGGCAGCGTCCGCGAGAACCTGACGCTCTGGGACGAGACGGTGCCCGACGAGGTCCTCGTCGCGGCCCTGCGCGACGCCGCGATCGACGCCGAGATCCTCGGCCGCCCCGGCAAGCTCGGCGGCGCCGTCGGCGAGGGCGGCCGCGACCTCTCCGGCGGCCAGCGCCAGCGGATCGAGATCGCCCGCGCGCTCGCCGCCGACCCCTCGATCCTGATCCTCGACGAGGCGACCAGCGCGCTCGACGCCGGTCTCCGAGCAGCGCGTCGACGAGGCGCTGCGCCGCCACGGCTGCTCGTGCGTGATCGTCGCCCACCGGCTCTCGGCGATTCGCGACGCCGACGAGATCATCGTCCTCGACCGCGGCTCGGTCGTCGAGCGCGGCGGCCACGAGGAGCTGCTCGCCGCCGGCGGCGCCTACACGGAGCTGATCCAGAGCACATGAGCGCCCCGGCCACAGGCAATGGAGCGGCAGCGACGGCGGCCGCCGGCGCAGCGCCCCCGCTCGAGCTCGGCTCAGCGGCACGGCCGATCGACGACGTCAGCTTCGCGCTCGACGATCCCGAGGTCTTCGTCCACGTCGTCGAGGGCAAGCTCGACCTGTTCCTCGTCGGCAAGCCGGCCGCGGACGGCGAGAGCCGCTGGCATCCGCTGCTGTCGGCCGGGGCGCAGACGCTGATCCCGTCGATCCCCGGTCGCGGCTTCCGCGTGATCGGGCGCCGCTCGCCCGGCTCGAAGATCGAGCTGATCGACCGACGCCGAGCTGCGCGAGATCTCCCGCGCCCAGGCCGGCGCGGCCTCGCAGGCGTTCGAGACGTGGCTCGACCTGCTGCTCGAGGTGCTCTCCGACGGAGATCTGCCGCCGCGCGAGTTCCGCCCGATCGACGACGCCGAGACGCTCGAGCTCGCGGCGCGCGACGTCGTCCGCCCGGTCGGGCGGACGCTGTGGCTCGAGGCGCCGGGCTGCCGGCTCCGCGGCCGCGCCGGCAGCCGGGTCCTGAAGCCGGGCGAGCTGGCGCCGTTGAACGAGGACAACTGGCTCGACGCCGAGGAGGAGACGACGATCGTCGCCCATTCGAGCTCGACGCTGCTCGCCGACGGCCGGCTCTGGGACGCGCTCGAGCCCGTCCTCGCCAACGCCTCGCGGGCGCTGGCGCTGAGCCTCGCCCGCGACGAGGAGGCCGACCTCGCCCGGCTCGGCCGGCGCAGCGACCGCGACGCGGAGCTGCGGGCCGAGACCGCGGGCGAGTTCGCGGCGCTGATGGAGCAGGCGGGAAGCCGGCGCCTGACCAGGGCCGGCCGCGACCCGCTCCTGGCCGCGATCAGGGTCGTGACCGACGAGCTCGGAGTCGAAGCGCGCCGCCCTCCCCCCTCCGCCCGCCTCGCCCCCCGCGTCGACGAGCTCGCCGAGATCGTCCGCGCCTCCGGCCTCTACTCGCGTCAGGTCTCGCTGCGCGCGAAGCGCTGGTGGAAGGAGGACGCGGGGCCGATCGTCGCCTTCTGGGAGAAACCGGTCGAAGCGGCACCCACGGCCGGCGACGGCGGGAGCGATGGCGACGGCAACGGCTCCGGGCCGAGACGACCCCGGAGGCGCTGCCGGTCGCGCTCGTGCGGCGGCCGTTCGGCTACGAGATGTTCGAGCCCGTCTCGGGCGAGCGCCGGCGGATCGACGCCGAGCTCTCGGCCCAGCTCCGCGAGCACGGACACAGCCTCTACCGCCAGCTGCCCGACAAGCCGGTCAGCGGCGTCGAGCTGGTCCGCTTCGGCCTCCGCGGCTCCCGTCGCGACCTCGTCACCTTCCTGCTCGCGGCCTTCTGGGTCGCCGGCCTCAGCCTGCTCGTGCCGATCGCCAGCGGCGAGATCCTCAGCAGCCTCGTGCCGGCCGGTCAGAGCACGCCTGATCACCCAGCATCTGCCTCGGCCTGCTCGGCGTCGCCGCCGTCGTGATGCTGCTCGCGGCCGTGCAGAACCTCGCGGCGCTGCGGGTCGAGGGCAAGATGCAGGCGCAGATCCAGGCCGGGATCTGGGGCCGGATCATGCGCCTCTCGCCGAGCTTCTTCCGGCGCTTCTCGACCGGCGATCTCGCGACGAGGACGCTGGCGCTGACCCAGGTACAGGAGCTGCTCGGCAACCTCGGGATCAAGATGGCCGTGGCGCTCGTCGCCGCGATCGCCAACACCCTGCTGATCATCGTCTACGACACCCGGCTCGGGCTCCTGACCCTGGGTTGCTCGCGGTGCTCGCGATCGTCGCCGTCCTGCTCGGGCAGGCGCTCGCTGGCCCTGCAGCGGCGCTCGTTCGACCACCAGCGCGAGGTCAACTCGCGGGCCTTCCAGCTGATCGGGCACGTCGGCAAGCTGCGCGCGGCAGCCGCCGAGGAGCGTGCGTTCGCCTTCTGGGCCGACTCCTTCGCGCGCAACCGCGATGCGATGTTCGCCGCCAGGCGGATCCAGAACCGCTTCGCCGGCCTTCGCCGCCGCCTTCGCGCTCGCTCTCCTTCGCGGTCGTGTTCTTTGCCGTCGGCGAGCTCTTCGAGGTCAGCCAGCAGACCTTCTTCGTCTTCACGCTTGCCTACGGGCAGGCGCTCGCCGGCGCTCTCGTCGTCGCCGTGACGGCGATGAACTCGCTGCCGGTCGTGCCGCTGCTCGAGGGCATGAGCCCGATCATCCGCGCCGTGCCCGAGGTCGGCGAGGCACTCGCCGACCCGGGCGAGCTCTCCGGCGAGATCACCGTCTCGGGCGTCCACTTCGCCTACGAGGCCGGCGGCCCCGAGGTCCTCGACGACGTCTCCTTCACCGTCCGAGCCGGGCGAGTTCGTCGCGATCGTCGGGCCGTCCGGCTCCGGCAAGTCGACGATGATGCGGCTGCTGCTCGGGTTCGAGTCGCCCGGCAGCGGCGCCGTCCTCTTCGACGGCCAGGACCTCGCCGACCTCGACGTCGCCGCCGTCCGCAGACAGTGCGGCGTCGTCATGCAGGACTCGGCCCTGTTCGCCGGCGACATCCTCTCGAACGTCGTCGGCTCCGGCCTCTACACCGCCGACGACGCCTGGGAGGCGATCGAGATGGTCGGCATGGACGCCGACATCGCGGAGATGCCGATGGGCATGTTCACCGTGCTGAGCGAGGGCGCCGGCACGCTCTCCGGCGGCCAGCGACAGCGGATCGCGATCGCCCGCGCGCTGGTCTCGCGGCCGCGGATCATCTTCCTCGACGAGGCGACCAGCGCGCTCGACAACGTCACCCAGCAGCAGGTGATCGAATCGATGCGCAAGCTCAACGCGACCCGCGTCGTCGTCGCCCACCGGCTGACGCACGATCCGCGACGCCGACCGGATCATCGTCATGGAGGCGGGTCGGATCGCCGAGTCCGGCACCTACGAGCAGCTGATGGAGCTCGGCGGCATCTTCAAGCGGCTGGCCGAGCGGCAGCTGGCCTGAGCCGAAGAGTCCGCCGCCGAACACGCTCAGCCGACGACGCGGGCCCGGGTCGCCGGCCGGCAGAGCCGACGATGAACTCGCCGACGCTGGTCTCGGCCTCGATAGCTCGAGCCCGGCCGCGCGCGAGAACAGCTCGGAGTCGCCGCCGCCGAGCCCGCAGGGCGCGAGCCCCATCGCGGTCGCCGCGAGGTAGAGCGTCTGGTAGAGGACGCCGACGTGCTTGAGCGTCAGGGCGTAGGGCACCGCCTCGTACTTCCAGGTCGTGCGGCCGAAGCGCGCGGCGATCGATCAGCAGCACCTGCGGACGCTGCTGCATCAGCGCCGCGACCTTCGCGTGCTCGATCAGCCCGTCGGTCGGGGCGCCGGCGTCGGCGAGCCGGCGCAGCGCGTGCGCCTCCGGGTCGTAGCGGTAGAGACCGGGCTCGACGCCGCTGCAGAGCCGGACGAGCGGGTAGACGTCGAGCTCGTAGAGGGCGCCGCCGTTCGGGTACGGACGCAACGCGAAGGGCTCGTTCGGCGTCGGCACCTTGCCCTTCAGGCGCGAGGTCCGGAACAGCAGCTCGCCGAGCTGGGCGACGTCGATCGGCGAGTCGTCGTCGTGACGGCGGATCGAGCGCCGCGTCTCCATCGCCTCGGTCAGCGGTCATGTCGGTCGCCGCCAGCGCCTCCAGGTCGGGGCGCGGCAGCTCCTGCGCGGGCCCCTGCTCGGGCCGCACCGAGGGCGGCTCCGGGAAGACGCCCTTGAACGGGTAGACGCCGCCGTACGGCCCGGCGGTGCGGCCGAGCCTGCTGCGGGCGTGGAAGCTCATGTCGACCGGGTGCCACTGGGCGAGATCCTGGGCGTCGAGCTCGGGATCGCCGGCGCCCTCGGTCTCGTCGAGGCGGATCGCGAGCCGGCCCTGCTGCAGGATCCGCAGCACCGCCTCGAGCGCCGGGCGCCCGATCCCGAAGTCGGCCGGGTCGAGGCTCTCGGCCGTGTGTGGCTCGGCGAGCTCGGCCAGCAGCGCCGAGAGCGCGGGGACGTGCAGCGACGGCGCGGGCCCGCGCGAGCCCCGACTCGACCAGCATCCTGCCGGCCTCGGGCCGGAGCGCCGCGAAACGCGAGAGCTTGACCGGCACCGCCGGGTCGAAGCCGCGCTTGGAGAGCACGTCGACGAACGCCAGCGGCTCCAGCGTGACCAGGTCGCGCTCGCCCTCGCGGACGGTGCGGGCGAGCCAACCGCCGGCCTCGAGCCGGTGCACCAGCATCGCCAGGTTCTGGTCGAAGACGAGCGAGGCGGCGTCGAGGCCCGCCTCGCGAGACGAGCGCGTCGAGGGCCCCGAGCGTCGCCTCGGAGGGCTCGCGGAACGGCAGCCGCGCCAGGCCCGCGGTCAGCGCCGGACCGTCGCCGTCGAGCTCGGCGCCCGGCCGCAGCCGCAGCACGTGACGGAGCTCGGCTGCCGTTTCCAAGCCGGCCCCCACCTAGAACCAGATGTTCTTCGGGTTCATCTCGGACTCCGGCGTCGGCCGCTCGAGCCGGCCCATCGCCACCGGCACGTCGTAGAGGCGGCCGGGGCGCAGGCGGCGCCAGAAATGCCTCAGGCCCGGGACCATCACCTTCGCGGTCCGCAGCTCGATGTCGGGGCGGCTCTGGTCGATCACGATCGTCTCCAGGCCGGCCTCGCCGAACAGCCGCACGCAGGTCTCGATGTCGGTCGAGAGATCGTCGCCGGCGAGCACCGGGAAGTCGGAGAGGCGCCGGACCGGGACGTCGGGTCGGGCGCCAGGTACGGATCGGCGGCGAGCGAGGAGTTGTCCCACCAGTCGATCGCGACCGCGTCGTCGAGCTGGAACTCGCCGTTCTCGTCGCGGCGGACGGCGGGCAGGAACTGGTTCAGCTCCGAGAAGGCCCGCGTCATCGCCAGCCGCGGCTCGATGTGGGCGCCGAAACCGAAGATCAGGTCCTCGTCGGGCGAGTCGCGGCGCTTCGAGGCGGCGACGAAGACCGGGATGCCGATGTCGGTGGTCAGGTCGATCGCCCAGATCTCGCGGCCGAGCGCGTCGTACTCGGCCCGGACGCGGTCGATCCAGGGATCCTCGAAGGAGCCGAGGTCGACCTCCGGCAGCCGCAGCCGGTTGTACCACCAGATCGCGACCCCGTCGCGCTCGACGAGCTCCATCGTCCCCTGCGTGATCGCCTCCTCGAGCGTGTTGCCGGCGCCCTGCCCGTTCGAGTCGCCGGTGCAGAAGAAGGTCTCGAAGTCGGCGATGTCGGGGTGCCCGTAGTAGCAGTAGGCGGTCGGGACCAGGCGCGGCTCCTCGCGCGACAGCGACCATGCGGTGGAGAAGTCGATCTCGCGATCGGCCTCGAGCCGGGCCGGCACCAGCTGCAGCTCGCTGTCGATCGAGGCGTTCCACTCGTGCCGGTGGTCGTACTGCTCCTCCGAGTAGAGCGGCAGCTCGGCGAACTCGACGGCGCGATCGCCCAGCTCCGCGAGGCTCGAGTGCTCGACCGCCTCGTCGCCGAACCAGCAGCCGCTGTAGCGCTCGAGCGACTCGCAGATCGCCGAGGCGCGCGCCTGCGCCGCGGTCGGCCCCTTGCCGCCGCTGCGGCCGCGGACGTTCTGGCGCAGCACCGCGGCGCCGCGCTCGGAGCCGAGGATCGGGAACCAGTGGCCGGCCCAGAAGGTGTGGCCTGAGTCCTCGGGCTCGGTCAGGTCGGCGACCCAGGCGACGGCGCCGGTGATCGGGCTGACGTGCTTCTCGAGCCGCTCGAGCGTCTGCTCGGCGCTCATCGAGCGGTAGGCGCCGCCGGCCGTGATCCCCTTCGGCGCCGGATGCAGGACGACCTCGGGGCCGCCGTAAGCATCGGCGCCGGCGCCGCAGACCCTGCACTGCGGCCGCTTGATCAGCTCGTGCTCGAGCGTGCCGAGATCGCGGCGCAGGGTGACGATCGTTCCGGCCAGCGTCGGGCTCGATCCGGTTGCCGCGATCTCGGCGATCTCGCGGGCGAGCAGCCCGGCCGCGGCCTGCGCGGCGCCGGGCGGAGTCGCGCCGGGGCGCCAGGGGCGCTCGCCGGTGCGGCGATGGATGTAGCTCTCGACGTGGCGGTTGCGCTCGAGCCGGAAGGAGAGGCAGCGCCAGCAGCCGGTCTCGCCGGGGCGGAAGTGGGGTCCGAGCCAGATCGTCTCGCCCTGCGGGCGGGCGAGCAGCCAGGGCGCTCCGAGCTCGACCGAGGCCTCGTTGAGCTCGGCGAGCCCGTCGGAGAGATAGTCCTCGGCGAGCACGACCGAAGTCGCGCCGTCGGCGAGCAGCTCCGCGGGGGCAATTGCACCGTCGCCGTCAGCGAGCGGGCGCGGGCTGCCGTCGAGCTCGAAGCCGGCCGCCTGGAGGGCGTCGGCGAACTCCGTCGCGCCCGGGACGTCGCCGGCGACGCCGATCCGCACCGGCGCCCCCGCCAGTGCCCGCGCGATCGTCTCGGGGTCGCGCTCGTCGGCCTCCCACCAGGCGAGGCCCGGTGCGCCGGGTCCGTCGCCCTCGGCGAGATGGCCGCCGCGCTCGAGTGCGGCGATCGCTCCCATCACTTCGCCGAACGGCACCTGCGAGGAAAGGCTCATCGCGATCTCGGGAACGCTGTGCTCGCCGTCGAGCATCGGCGCGATCAGGACCGCGGCGCGGCTCTCGATCAGGTGCTGGCGGTCGTCGCCGAGCAGGAAGAGCTCGTCCGGCTGGACGGCGTGTGCACTGAGATGCGCCTTCAGACGCGGTCGTTCGATCATGCCCAGGAACAGTCGCGGCCACCCGGGCGAGCCCGGGCGGCCGCAAACCGGTCGTCTTCTCCTAGCAGCAGCAGCAGCAGGAGATGATCGACGAGGAGCATGCCCCCGCCGCGACGCCCTCGAGCTCCTGCTCGGAGACCTCCTGCGTCTGGAGCTGGTTCGACTCCTGCACGTAGAACGTGTAGGTGCCGGTCTCCTGGCCCTCGCCGTAGAGGTCGATCTGCTTGTCGAGATCGGGGCCCGCGTCGGCGGGCGGCGACTCGAGGTTGACGACCGCGTCCTCCTGGATCGCGAGGCCGTTCTCGTTCATCACGGCCTTCGGGTCGCTGTGCAGACGGGCCTTGAAGTCCTCGTCCTCCCACGACCGCATCAGGATCGTGCCCCAGGCGCGAACGAATTCCTCGCGCTCTCTTGTGTCCAGCGTCATCTCTTCTCCTCTGTTCGTGTTCGGTCTGTCTCGCTCAGCAGCAGCAGCAGGAGAGGATCGATGAGCAACACGCGCCCGCCGAGACTCCCTCGAGCTCCTGCTCGGAGACCTCCTGCGTCTGGAGCTGGTTCGTCTCCTGGACGTAGAAGGTGTACGAGCCGCTCTCGCGGCCCTGCTTCGTATGCGTCGATCTGCTTGTCGAGATCGGGGCCGGCATCCGCGGGGGGCTCGACGAGCTCGACGCTCGCGCCCTCCTGGATCTCGACGCCGTTCTCGTTCAGGACGGCAGCCGGATCACTCCGGAAGCGCGCCTTGAAATCGTCGTCCTCCCAACTCTTCATCAGGACGTTCCCCCACGACCGGACGAAGCCCTCGCGTTCCCGCGCGTCGAGCGCCATACGTATTCCTCCTCCAATTGACACGGTCCCCCCGGAGGTCCCCCCGGACGGTGCTGCCACCCAAGCAGCACGCGGGTTCTATTCCTCGAGCGCCCTCTTGTCAAGGCCGTTTCGGTGAAGATCCGGAGAAGTCAGCCCGGGTGCGGGCGGACGATCTTCGCGCCGGCAAAGGCCCCGAGCCGCAGCAGCTCGATCTCCGAAGTAACTACGTAGTCGGCGCCCGCCGTCCGCGCCACCTCGAGCAACCGGCGGGCGCCCGGCCGGACCGCGAGGCCGACCCGCTCGTTCGGCTCGACGACGAGCGAGACCGAGCGAATCAGACCGAGCAACCCCCCGGGGTCGCGAAAGCCGCGGCGCAGGGTCGGACCGCGGACGACCTCGTCGATCTCGTCGAGCAGCTCGGGGCTGCTGACCGGGACCACGCGGCCCCCGAGGACCGCATGGACAAGGCGTCTGGACGGCGCCTGCTGCCAGCCGAGGCCGGTCAGCCAGACGTCCGTGTCGAGCACGGCCTGGATCAATCGAGCCGCCGCACGATCTCGAGCGCCTCGCGAACCGAGCTGCGGTCGAGGCCGACGTGCTCCATCTGCGTTTCGACCCGCGCCAGCAGGCGCTCGAGCTCGGCCCGGTCCTCGCGGCTCTGATGGACCTTGAAGCGCAGGTACTCGTCGCGATCGATCAACATCGCGCGGGCGATGCCGCGGCGCGAGAGGACGACCGGGTCGGAGCCGCCCGCGACCTCGTCGGCGAGCTCGCCGAGCCGCCCCCGTGCCTCCTCGATTCCTACGGTTCGCTCCATCCCAACCTTCAGGTTCACCGTAAGGTTAGTTGAACGGCGCGCTCTCGCCCGGTTCAGAGCTCGGCGTCGAGGCCGGCGCGCTCGATCTCGTTCACCTTCGCGAGCCGCCGCGCGTGGCGCTCCTCGCCGGTGAAGGCGGCGCCGGCGAAGGCGGAGACGAGCTCGGCGGCGATCACCGGGCCGATCACCCTGGCGCCCGAGCGCCAGCACGTTGCAGGCGTCGTGCTCGACGCACTGGGCCGCCGTGTAGGTGTCGTGGGCCATCGCCGCGCGGATCCCGTCGATCTTGTTGGCGGCGACGGCGACGCCGGCGCCGGAGCCGCAGACGAGCACGCCGCGCTCGGCGCCGCCGCCGACGACCTCGCGGCAGACCGCGAGCGCGAAGTCCGGGTAGTCGTCGCCGTCCTCGTAGGTGGTCGCGCCGAGGTCGACGATCTCGTGGCCGTCCGTCGCGCAGCGTCTCGAAGATCGTCTCCCGCAGCGAGAAGCCGCCGTGGTCGAATCCGCAGGCGATCCTCATCGGCGCCTCCCTCCTACCGCTTGCGCCGCATCTGCGTGAACACGGCGGTCTGGCCGTCCTCGCCGTCGGCGCGCAGCTCGTCGGCGATCACGTGGTTGACGGCGTTGATCAGGGCCAGGTGCGTGAAGGCCTGCGGGAAGTTGCCGAGCTGCTGGCCGCTGAGCGGCTCGATCTCCTCCGCGTAGAGGCCGAGCTCGCCGCCCATCCGCAGCAGCCGGTCGGTCAGCGCCCGCGCCCGCTTCGACTCGCCGATCTCCGACAGCGCCGAGGCGAGCCAGAACGAGCAGATCGAGAACGTCCCCTCCTCGCCGTGCAGGCCGTCGTCGGTCTCCTCGACGACGTAGCGGAGCACGAGCCCGTTGCTGGTCAGGTCCTCGGCGATCGCGAGCACGGTCTTGACGACGCGCTCGTCGTCGGGCGGCAGGAAGCGGACGAGCGGGATCAGCAGCGTCGAGGCGTCGAGCGCGTCGGTCTCGTAGTGCTGGCGGAAGACGCCCTCGTCGCTGACCCCGTTGGCGAGGATGTCCTCCTTGATCTCGTCGGCGATCGGGGCCCACTTGGCGACGAGGTCCTCCTCGCCCCTGGTCGCGGCGAGGCGGGCGCCGCGATCGAGCGCGACCCAGCACATCAGCTTCGAGCTGACGTAGTGCTTGGGCTCGCCGCGCGCCTCCCAGATTCCCTGGTCGGGCTTGTCCCAGACGGCGATCGCACCGTCGACCTGGTCCTCGACGACCTCCCAGAGCTCGGTCGGCACGTGCTCCTTGGCCTTGGTGTGGATGTAGACCGAGTCGAGCAGCGCCCCGAAGACGTCGTTCTGGTGCTGGTCGTAGGCGCCGTTGCCGATCCGCACCGGCTTCGAGTCGAGGTAGCCGGAGAGGTGGTCGAGCGTCGACTCGGTCAGGTCGGAGCGGCCGTCGATCCCGTACATGATCTGCAGGTCGGTGCCCTCCTTCCGGCAGATGTCGCCGATGAACATGATGAAGTCGCGCGCCTCGGCGTCGAAGCCGAGGATGTGCAGGCTCCAGAGCGTGAAGGTGGCGTCGCGGATCCAGGTGTAGCGGTAGTCCCAGTTGCGCTCGCCGCCCGGGGTCTCCGGCAGCGACGTCGTCAGCGCCGCGACCGTGGCGCCGGTCGGCAGGTAGGTGAGGCCCTTGAGCGCCAGCGCCGCGCGCTGCAGGTGCACGCGCCAGGGATGGTCGGGGAACTCCCCGCGCGAGAGCCAGCGGCGCCAGAAGCGCTCGGTGATCCTGATCTCCTCGCGCGCCTGCTCGGCGGTCTCGGGGTCCTCGAGCGGCTCGTCCCAGCTCAGCGCCGCGAAGCAGCTCTCGCCCTCCTTGAGCCAGTGGCGGCCGGCGACGACACCCTGATCGGAGCCGAGCCGCATGTCGCTCATCAGCCTCAGCCTGAGCCCGTTGTGGAGGACCGTGTCGGCCGAGAGCCGGTCGCCCTTGACGTCCCAGGTCGGGCGGTTGCGGCCGTAGTCGTCGCGGACGTTGCAGACCAGCTCGACCTCGACCTCGCCGTTCAGGCACTTGACGTGGCGGACGAGCATGTGGCGCGCGTCCATGTCGGAGGGCGGGCGGTCGTGGTGGTCGATCGTGTCCTCGCGCCAGGGGCCGATCGCGAGCGCGTCGCGGACGACGAGCCAGCCGGCGTCGGTCGCCCAGTCGGTCTCGACGACGTTGGTGCCCGGCAGGTAGCGACGGCTGATCGGGACCGAGCTCGAGGGCCCGATCCGGAAGCGGCCGGCGTCGCGGTCGAGCAGGGCGCCGAAGATGCTCGGCGAGTCGAAGCGCGGCAGGCAGAGCCACTCGACGCCGCCGTCGGGCGCGACCAGGGCGCCGGTGTGGCAGTCGGAGAGGAACGCGTAGTCCCCGATCGCCGGGAAGTTCGTGTTGCCGAACATCGCCGCGGGCCCCCGCTCAGCCGGCCAGCACTTCGCGGGCCTTGGCGGCGACGTTCTCGGCGGTGAAGCCGAACTTCTCGGCGATCTCCGGTCCCGGCGCCGAGGTGCCGAAGTGGTTGACGCCGAGGCTGGCGCCGCGATCGCCGACCCAGCGGTTCCAGCCCATCGTCGCCCCGGCCTCGACCGAGAGGCGCGCCGGAACCGAGGGCGGCAGCACCTCGTCCTTGTAGGCCGCGTCCTGGATCGCGAAGCGCGAGGTCGAGGGCATCGAGACGACGCGGACCGCCGTCCCCTCGGCGCTCAGCGCCGCGGCCGCGTCGACGCAGAGCGAGACCTCGGAGCCGGTCCCGATCAGGATCAGCTCCGGCTCGCCCTCGTCGGGGTCGGAGTAGACGTAGGCGCCGCGGTCGATCGCGTCGTCGGGGATCCGCGAGCGATCGAGGTTCGGCAGCTTCTGGCGGGTCAGGATCAGCGCCGTCGGGGCCGAGCTGGCGCCGAGCAGGAAGTGCCAGGCGAGGTGGGTCTCGTTGGCGTCGGCGGGGCGCACCACCTCGAGGTTCGGCATCGCCCGCAGCGAGGCCAGGTGCTCGATCGGCTCGTGCGTCGGGCCGTCCTCGCCGACCCAGAACGAGTCGTGCGTGAAGACGAAGATCGAGGGGATCTCCATCAGCGCCGACATCCGGATCGCGCCGCGCATGTAGTCGCTGAAGACGAAGAACGTGGCGCCGTAGGCGCGCCATCCCTCGACGGTCATCGCGTTGACGACGGCCCCCATCGCGTGCTCGCGGATCCCGAAGTGGAGGTTGCGGCCGTCGTAGTGGTGGTGGGTGACGCTCGCGTAGTCGTCGAGGTTGGTCGCGGTCGAGGGCGCCAGGTCGGCGGCGCCGCCGATCAGCTCCGGCACGCGCGGGGCGAGCCAGTTGAGCGCCTTGCCGGACGAGGCGCGGGTCGCGATCGGGTCGTCGTCGGGCGAGAAGACCGGCATCTCCGAGATCGCGGGAAGCCTCGGCGTGTGCCGGCCGGCGACCCTGAGCAGCTCGTCGGCGGCCTCGGGATGGTCGGCGGCGTAGCTCTCGAACAGCTCCGACCAGGCCTTCTCCTCCTCGGCGCCGCGGCGCTTGACCCCCTCGAACAGCTCGCGGACCTCGTCGGGCACGGTGAACGGCTCCTCGTAGGGCCAGCCCAGGTTCTCCTTGGTCAGCTTCACCTCCTCGACGCCGAGCGGCGAGCCGTGCGCCGCGGCGGTGCCCGCCTTGTGCGGCGAGCCGATCCCGATCTCGGTCGGCATCACGATCAGCGAGGGGCGATCGGTGACCGCCTTGGCCTCGTTCAGCGCCAGCTCGATCTCCTCGAGCGTGGCGCCGCGCGGCAGCTCGTGGACCGACCACCCGTAGGCGGCGAACCGGCCCGCGACCTTCTCCCGGAAGGCGAGGTGGGTCGAGCCCTCGATCGAGATCTCGTTGTCGTCGTAGATCGCGATCAGCTTGCCGAGGCCGAGGTTGCCGGCCAGCGAGGCGGCCTCGGAGGAGATCCCCTCCTCCATGTCGCCGTCGCTGCAGATCACGAAGGTGTGGTGGTCGATGACGGGGGCGCCCTCGCGGTTGTAGCGCTCGGCGCGGATCGCCTCCGAGAGCGCGAAGCCGACGCCGTTGGCGAAGCCCTGGCCGAGCGGCCCGGTCGAGATCTCGATCCCGGCGGTGACCCCGTACTCGGGATGGCCGGGGCAGCGGCTGCCCATCTGCCTGAAGGTCTCGATGTCGTCGAGGGTGACGTCGTAGCCCGACGAGGTGCAGGCACGAGTACTGGAGCATGCAGGCGTGGCCGGCGCTGAGCACGAAGCGGTCGCGGTTGAGCCAGTGCGGGTTGGCGGGGTTGTGCCGCATGATCCGCGAGTAGAGGACGTAGCCGAGCGGCGCCAGCGCCATCGGTGTCCCGGGGTGTCCGGAGTTCGCCTTCTGGACTGCGTCCATCGAAAGGGTGCGGATCGTGTTGACCGCGAGTGCATCGAGCTTGTCCTCTGCCATTTGAGCTCCTTCCGGGACGACCGCGCGGACTCTATGGCACACGGCCGAGCGGGCTCTGCTCGCCCCTAGGCGATAGGCTCGCGGCGATGAGTCCGCGCGCGAAGGCCAGAGGCGGAATCGACCTCGGGGGAACGAAGATCCAGACCGTCATCGTCGGCGCCCGCAACCAGGTGCTCGGCGAGGCCCGGACGCCGACCCCGCACGAGGGCGGGCCGGAGGCGATCGCCGAGGCGATGGCCGACTGCCTGACCGACGCGGCGCAGTCGGCGGGCTACGAGACCTCGGGCCTGATCGGGGTCGGCGTCGGCTCCCCCGGCGAGGTCGACGCGGCGAAGGGAACCGTGGCGAGCGCCCGCAACCTGAGCCGGTGGATCGAGCCCTTCCCGCTCGCGGCGACGCTGCAGGAGGCGCTCGGAGCGCCGGTCAAGATCGGCAACGACGTCCAGGTCGCGACCACGGGCGAGTTCGAGCTCGGCGCCGCCAAGCCCTACAAGGACGTGCTCGGCGTCTTCTGGGGGACCGGCGTCGGCGGCGGCATCGTCCTCGACGGCAAGGACTGGCTCGGCCGCGGCGCGGCCGGCGAGATCGGCCACATGGTCGTCCGCAAGGGCGGCGCCAAGTGCCCGTGCGGCAACCACGGCTGCATGGAGGCCTACGCGGGCCGCGCGGCGATGGAGGCCGAGGCGCGCAAGCGCCACCGCAAGGGCGAGAAGACCGACCTCTTCAAGATCATGAAGCACAAGAACCGGGACCGGCTCACGTCGGCGGTCTGGGAGAAGGCGCTCGAGGACGACGACGAGCTCACCATCGACCTGATCGACCGCGCGATCGACGCGCTCGGCGCCGGGATCGCCTCGGCCGTCAACCTGCTCGACGTCGAGGCGGTGATCCTCGGCGGCGGCCTCGGCGTCCGCTTCGGCGAGCAGCTCGGGCCGCGGATCGAGGCCCGCATGCAGGAGAGCCTCTTCGACCACGGCGACCCGCCCGCCTTCCACGTCGCCGCGCTCGGCGACCTCGGCGGCGCGATCGGCGCCGCACTGCTCGCCCGCAAGTAGATCCAGGTCTAGGCAGCAGGCCGCGGGTCGAATAGGCTCGCCGCGATGGCGATCCACGACGTCTCCGTCCCGATCCACGAGGGGATGCCGATCTACCGCGGCAACCCCGGCTACTCGCGCAGCCTGCACCAGGCGATCGCCGAGGGCGCGACCGCGAACGTCTCCCGCCTCGACATGGGAGCCCACACCGGCACCCACGTCGACGGCCCCTCCCACTTCTACGACGGCGGCCCCGGCACCGAGGTGCTCGACATCGAGGCGATGCTGGGGCCGTGCGTCGTCGTCGAGATCCCCGACCGCGGGCTCGACCCGATCGACGGCGCCGCGCTCGAGGCCGCGGCGATCCCCGAAGGCAGCGAGCGCGTCCTGTTGAAGACGACGAACTCGAAGCTCTGGGAGCAGGCCGAGTTCACCCACGACTTCATCCGCCTCGACAAGTCCGGGGCGGCGTTCGTGCTCGAACGCGGCATCCGCCTGATCGGCATCGACTACCTCTCGATCGGCGACGGCGACGCCCACCTCGCGCTGCTCGAGGCGCGCGTCGTCGCGCTCGAGGGCCTCGACCTGCGCGAGATCGAGCCCGGGCCGTACGAGCTGCTCTGCCTGCCCCTGCGCCTCGCCGACGGCTCGGACGGGGCGCCGACGCGCGTCGTCCTCCGCGACCTTTGAGCCCGTTCGGGATCGACATGGACGGCTCCGGCGCGCTCGCCGAGCTCGCCGAGACCGAGCGGCGGCTGCAGGAGTACGCCGACGAGCGCGGCCTGCAGCTGCGGCCCGAGTACCCGTGGCCGGGGGCGCTGCCTCCCGCCGAGCAGCCGGGCCCGATCAAGCACGCGATGTGGGCGCTCGCCGGGCGCTTCCCCGGCGGCGCCGTCGGCCGGCTCCGCCACCAGGCGACGTTCGGAAAGCAGTTCGTCGACGTCGGCCTGCAGCACACGCTGATGGTCTGCCGGATCCCCGAGAGCGTCGGCTACGTGCCGATGCTCTGCTGCCGGCCGAAGGAGCTCGGCAGCGGCATGTACTACTGGGGCGGCGATCAGCGCAAGCGCCAGTCGAAGGTCTTCGAGTCGGTCGAGCTCGACCGCCGCTACGAGGTCGAGCTCGCGCCCGGTCAGTCGCAGCAGTGGCTCTACCAGCTGTTCACGCCGAAGTTCATCGACTGGCTCGCGCACGAGACGCCGCAGGACTTCGGCTTCAAGCTCGACCTCGGCGTCTTCACCTGCGAGCTGCCCGAGTGGCGCGGGCAGGAGGGCAGCACCGAGCGCCAGGTCCGGCCCGACTACCTGGACCGGCTCGCGCAGATCGGCGGCACGGTCGCCGGCCGGATCCGCGACGAGATCCTCGAGGAGGCCGGCAGCCGTGGCATCTCCGAGGTCGACTCGGCCGCGGCCTACGCCGAGTGGGCGAACGCGAAGAAGCACGGCAGGATCGTCGGCTCGATCCTCGGCGTCGCGAGCCTGCTCGGCGCCGACCTCGGCCCCGACAAGTCGGCTCAGAAGTGGGCCGAGGGGCACGGTCTGCGAGCTCGAATCGCCGGCGCAGTTCCATGCCCGCTACATCGGCCTGGCGATGCCCGGCGCCGCCGTCAGCGCGGCCCGCGGCCGGCTTCCCGGCGTCGAGCGCGAGGGCTCCGTCGCCTGGCTCGAGTTCACCAGCCTCGTCGACATGGAGCACGCCTACGTCGCCGTCGTGCTGCCGGCCCGGAGCGCGGGCCGCCTCCCCGAGCGCTGGGTCGACGAGAGCGACGTCGGCGTGCAGGCGTTCAGCGAAGGCCTGGCCGTCCCGGCGCTGGAGCGCGCCGCCGCCGGCGGCTACGGGCTCTCGACGAGCGCCGGCGGAGTCTGCGTCTACCTGGAGACGACGAACGAGACGACCCCGGGCGAACGGATCGAGCAACTGATCCGCGACGCCGCCGAGATCGCGGACCTGCTCGAAGCGGAAGCGGGTTAGAGCACGGCGAACGTCCCTGAGACCTACCTATAGGGGCACCTGAGGGACGTTCGCGAGTGTGAGGGACGGCGATCGCGTCGGCCTCGGCGTCGGTGGTGATGTCGCCGCGGTGGAGGGTGATCACCGGTCGCGGTGCGAGCGGTACCACTCGATCAGCGCGTTGGTCGAGCTGTCGTGGGCCAGCTCGGAATCGCTCTGCAGCTCCGGGATGATCTTCTTCGCCAGCACCTTGCCGAGCTCGACGCCCCACTGGTCGAAGGAGTTGATCCCCCAGATCGCGCCCTGGGTGAAGACGGAGTGCTCGTAGAGGGCGACGAGCCTGCCCAGCGTCCTCGGGTCGAGCCGCTCCGCGCAGATCACGTTCGAGGGCCGGTTGCCGTCGAACTCCTTGTGCGGGACGAGCTCCTCCGGCACGCCCTCGGCCCGGACCTCGTCCTCGGTCTTGCCGAAGGCGAGCGCCTCGGCCTGGGCGAAGACGTTGGAGACGAGCTTGTCCTGATGCTCCCCCGGCAGATCCGGGTTGAGGCTGTGGGCGAAGGCGATGAAGTCGCACGGGATCAGGTGCGTCCCCTGGTGGATCAGCTGGTAGAAGCTGTGCTGGCCGTTGGTGCCGGGCTCGCCCCAGAAGATCGGGCCGGTCGGGCCGACGACCCGGGTGCCGTCGAGCCGCACGTGCTTGCCGTTCGACTCCATCGTCAGCTGCTGCAGGTAGGCGGGGAAGCGCTCCAGGTACTGGTCGTAGGGCAGTACCGCGACGGTCTCGGCCTCGAAGAACTCGGCGTACCAGAAGCTCAGGAGGCCGAGGATCGCGGGCAGGTTGCGCTCCAGCGGCGTCGTCCGGAAGTGCTCGTCGATCTCGTGGAAGCCGGCCAGCATCTCGGCGAACGCCTCGGGCCCGATCGCGATCATCGTCGTCAGGCCGATCGCCGAGTCCATCGAGTAGCGGCCGCCGACCCAGTCCCAGAAGCCGAACATGTTGGCGGTGTCGATCCCGAACGCCGAGACCTGCTCGGCGTTGGTCGAGAGCGCGACGAAGTGCCGGGCGACCGCAGCCTCGTCGCCGCCGAGCCCGGCCAGCGACCAGTCCCGCGCCGTGTGCGCGTTGGTCATCGTCTCCAGCGTCGTGAAGGTCTTCGAGGCGACGACGAACAGAGTCGTCTCCGGATCGAGGTCCTGGGTCTTCTCGGCGAAGTCGGTGCCGTCGACGTTGGAGACGAAGCGCATCATCGAGGCCGCGGTCGGCGTAGTGGCGCAGAGCCCGGTCGGCCATCACCGGGCCGAGGTCGGAGCCGCCGATGCCGATGTTGACGATGGCGGTGATCGGCTTGCCGGTGTGGCCGAGCCACTCCCGCGACCGGACCTGGTTCGCGAACGCCGCCATCCGGTCGAGCGTCTCGTGCACCTCCTTGACGACGTCGACCCCGTCCACGAACAGCGAGCGCTCGCGCGGCATCCGCAGGGCGACGTGGAGCACCGCCCGGTCCTCGGTCACGTTGATGTGCTCGCCGGCGAACATCGCGTCGCGGCGCGCCTCGACCCCGGCCTCGCGGGCGAGCTCGAACAGGCGCGAGAGGATCTCGTCGTCGACGAGGTGCTTGGAGTAGTCGAGACGCAGACCGGCGGCCTCGGCGACCAGCCTCGTCCCGCGCTCGGGATCGGCCGCGAACAGGTGCCGCAGATGCCTGCTCGCCGCCTCCTCGTGCAGGTCGGCGAGGTGCCCGAAGGCCGTCAGCTGCTGGTATCCGGGCTGGCCCAGGTCGGACATCGGCCGCTCCCTCCCCGGCGCCTCAGCCTGCCGCCACGGCTTGGCTCTTCTCCTCGATCCGGGCGAGGAGCTCGTTCCAGCTCTTGACGAACTTGTCGGCGCCCTCGTCCTGGAGCTGCTTGGCGAGCGCGTCGAGGTCGACCCCTGCCGCCTCGAACTCGGCCAGCAGCTGCTCGTTGTCGCCGCCGTCGCCGGCGAGCAGCGGGCCGATCGAGTCCTTCTCGGCCAGGGCGAGCAGCGTCTCCTCGGGCATCGTGTTGACGCTCAGCGGCGCCGCCAGCTCGTCCACGTACTTGGTCTTCTCGAGCGCCGGGTCCTTGGTCCCGGTCGAGGCGAAGAGGAAGCGCTGCGGGCGGGCGCCTTCGTTGGCGAGCCGCAGCCAGCGATCGCTCTCGAGCAGCTCGCGGTAGGCGACGTAGCCGCGGATCGCGGCGGCGCTGCCGAGCCGGTTCTCGAGCTCGCCGGGAACCTTGCCGGAGACGGCGACGTCCCAGCGGCTGACGAACAGCGAGGCGACCGAGGCGACGTTCGGGTCGAGACCCTGCTCGACGCGACGCTCGATCCCGCGCATGTAGGCCTCCGCCTGGGCGACGTACTGGGCGGCGTCGAAGAGCAGCGTCACGTTGACCGAGGTGCCGGCCGCGATCGTGTCCTCGATCGCCGCCAGGCCCTCGGGCGTGCCCGGGATCTTGATGAAGAGGTTGTCGCGGTCGGCCTCGGCGTACAGGCGCGCCGCCTCGGCCGCGGTCGCGTCCGTGTCACGCGCGAGCAGCGGCGAGACCTCGAGCGAGGCGTAGCCGTCGACCCCGTCCGTGCGCCGGTGCGACGTCGGCGAACAGGTCGCAGGCGCCGCGGATGTCGGTCAGCGCGAGCTCGAAGAACAGCTCCTCGCCGCTCTTGCCGGCCGCGAGCAGCTCCGAGGTCTGCTCGTCGTAGGCGTCGCCCTCGCCGAGCGCCTTGTCGAAGATCGTCGGGTTCGAGGTCAGGCCGGTGAGCGAGAGCTCGTCGATGTAGCGCTTGATCGTGCCGTCGTTGACGGCATCGCGGGTGATGTTGTCCAGCCACAGGCTCTGGCCTGCGTCGTGGAGCTCCTTCGTCGCTGCCATTTCTCTCTTCCGCTCGCTTTCGTCTCTGATTGTGCGCTGGTCCGCTAGACCGATTTTGTCGGTCGGGCCGGACCCGTATCGGGCAGGCGCCAGCCGAACGGAGCGACGAGCTCCGTCGCCTCCTCCGGCCCCCACGTGCCCTGGGCGTAGGGGATCACCGGGTTCGGGTTCTCGAGCGCCGGCATGCTCACTTCCCAGAGCCGCTCGATGCCGCTCGCCTGGGTGAACAGGGTCCCGTCGCCGATCATCGCGTCGTGGATCAGGCGCTCGTAGGCCTCGAGCTGGTTGTCGGCGGCGAAGCTGTCCTCGTAGCGGAACGTCATCCGCGCCGGGCCCAGCTCCATCGTCGGCCCCGGCACCTTCGCCTGGAAGTCGGCCGTGATCTCGCCGGGCTCGGAGAACTCGAAGACGAGCTGGTTGGCGCCCTGGTGCTGGACCTCGCCCGGGAACATGCTCATCGGCGGCTCGTGGAAGTCGAGCGAGACGGTGTGCCGGGACTCGGGCATGCACTTGCCGGTCCGCAGGTAGAACGGCACGCCCGCCCAGCGCCAGTTGTCGATCTCGACCTTGACCGCGGCGAAGGTCTCGGTGTCGGAGTCGGGCGCGACGCCGTCGGTGTCCCGGTAGCCCTCGTACTGGCCGCGGATCACGTCGTCGGGCTCGATCGGCTTGATCTGGTCGAAGACCTTCTGCTTCTCGACCTTGAGGTCCCTGGCGCTGAGGCTCGACGGCGGCTCCATCGCGACGAAGCTGAGCAGCTGCAGCAGGTGGGTGACGATCATGTCCCGGTAGGCGCCGGTGCCCTCGTAGAAGCCGGCCCGGGTGCCGATCGAGAGCGTCTCGGGCACGTCGATCTGCACGAACTCGACGTTGTTGCGGTTCCAGACCGGCTCGAAGAGGCCGTTCGCGAAGCGCAGCGCGAGCACGTTCTGGACCGCCTCCTTGCCGAGGAAGTGGTCGATCCGGAAGATCTGGCTCTCGTCGAAGACGCTGTGCAGGAGCGTCGTTGAGCGCGACCGCCGACTCGTAGTCGTGGCCGAACGGCTTCTCCATGATCACCCGGGCCTCGGGCCCGGTCAGCTTCAGCGATGCGAGCTCCTCGGTGATCGCACCGAAGGCAGGCGGCGGCACCGCCAGGTAGTGGAGCAGGCGGCAATCGCCGTCGATCTGCTTGCGCGCGTCGGCGATCTTCTCGCCGAGGGCGTCGACGCCGGCCGAGATCGGCACGTAGGAGAGCCGCCGCTGGAAACCCTCGAAGTCGCTCTCCTCGACCCCGCGCCGGCCGAACTTCTCGATCGACTCGCGCGCGTGCTCGCGGAACCCGTCGTCGTCGTACTCCTGGTCGGCGTTGCCGACGATCCGCCACTCGTCCGGCAGCAGCCCCGCGGCCTGCAGGTGGAAGAAGCCGGGGATCAGCTTGCGAGCGGCGAGGTCGCCGCCCGCTCCGAACAGGACGATCACATGCGGGTCGGGCTTGCGGGCGCCGGTGCCGGCGCCGTCGGCAGCGCCGGGGAGCGTCGTCTCGCCGGCGGCGCTCAAGAGCCGCTCCCGCCCGCCGGCTTCTCGTCGTGGCCGCCGAACTGCTTGCGCATCGCCGACAGCAGCTTGTTCGCGAACTCGTCCTCGTTGCGCGAGGAGAAGCGCTCGAACAGCGCGCTCGAGAGGACCGGCGAGGGCACGCCCTCGTCGATCGCCGCGTGCTGGGTCCAGCGACCCTCGCCGGAGTCGGAGACGCGGCCCCCGAACTCGTCCAGCTGCGGCGATTCGAGCAGCGCCGCCGCGGTCAGGTCGAGCAGCCACGAACCGATCACCGAGCCGCGGCGCCAGACCTCGGCGACCTCGGTCAGGTCGATGTCGTACTGGTAGTACTGCGGGTCGCGCAGCGGCGTCGTCTCCGCGTCGACCTCGCCCGCCCGCTTGCCGGCGTTGGCGTTCTTGATGATGTTGAGGCCCTCGGCGTAGGCGGCCATGACGCCGTACTCGATGCCGTTGTGGACCATCTTCACGAAGTGGCCGGCGCCCGAGGGGCCGCAGTGCAGGTAGCCGTTCTCGGAGGCGGTCGGATCGCCGGAGCGGCCGGGCGTGCGCTCGGGGGCGCCGTCGATCCCGGGCGCGATCGTCTTGAAGACGGGGTCGAGACGCTCGACCGCCTCGTCGGGGCCGCCGATCATCAGGCAGTAGCCGCGCTCGAGGCCCCAGACGCCGCCGGAGGTGCCGACGTCGACGTAGTGGATGCCGCTCGGCTCGAGCGCCTTGGCCCGGTCGACGTCGTCGCGGTAGTAGGAGTTGCCGCCGTCGATGATCGCGTCGCCGGCCTCCATCAGCCCGGAGAGCTGGTCGACCGTGTCCTGGACGTAGCCGGCCGGGACCATGATCCACGCGTGCCGGGGAGCGTCGAGCTTGGCGACGAAGTCGGAGAGCGAGTCGGCGCCGGTCGCGCCCTCGCCGGCGAGCTCGGAGACGGCGTCGGCGCTGACGTCGAAGACGACGCAGTCGTGTCCGTCACGCATCAGTCGGCGAACCATGTTCGCCCCCATCCGGCCGAGGCCGATCATCCCGATCTGCATCCGCGCTTCTCCTCTCGAACGATTGGACGGAGCGAGTGCTCGCCCCTCCTGTCCGGTCAGCTTTTCACAGGCAGCGCGCCTGCGGTTATCGCGCCGTTACGCGACCTCGCGCGAGGCCCGGGCGAGGGCGCTCAGCCGGGCTTGGAGCCGATGATCGTCAGGTACTCGCCGGTGTAGGCGATGCGCCCGTCATCGGTCGGCACGGAGCGGCTCGAGAACAGCTCGATCAGGTCCGAGCGCAACGCCTCCCACTTGCCCTCCGGCTCGAGCAGGCGCTTCGCCATCACGACCGGGCCGAAGAACTCGGCGTAGAAGTCGGCCGCGTCCTCGCCGGAATCGAAGACGAAGTCGACGGAGTCGTCCTCGAACTCGAGCCGGACGCCGGTCCCCTCGAAGAGGCTCTCGACGTGCTCGCGATTGCCCCAGGCCGGGGGCGGCACGAACCCCTCCGGCTGCGGCGGCATGTGCCCGGCCGTCGTCCGGAAGAAGTCGCCGATGCCGCCGTCGGGGCGCCAGCAGGCGAACCCGAAGCGACCGCCCGGGCGCAGCACGCGGACCGCCTCGGCGGCGGCGACCTCGTGCCGGGGGGCGAACATGATCCCGAAGGTCGAGAGGACGATGTCGAAGCTCTCGTCGTCGAACGGCAGCGCCTCGGCGTCGGCCTCGACCCACTCCAGCTCGACTCCCGCGGCCGCGGCGTTCGCGCGCCCGGCCTCGAACAGCTCGGGCGTGAGGTCGGAGGCGGTGACCGCGGCGCCGGTCTCGGCGGCCGCGATCGCCGCGTTGCCGGTGCCGGCGGCGATGTCGAGCACCTCCTGCCCGGCGCCGAGCCCGATCCGGTCGACGAGGCCGCCGCCGACGCTCCAGATCTTCTTCGCGACGTCGTCGAAGTTGCCGGCCGCCCACGTCTTGTGCGCCTTCGCCTTGAGCTCGGTCGCAGTCGATTCGTCCATCTCACCCTCCTCCGCGATTACCGGGCGAGCCTAACGCGAACGAACGAGAAATCAATCGCGATTTCGATCGCGCGGCGGCAGCGGGATGAAGGCGCTGGTCCGCTCCACGTACTCGGCGTAGCCGGGGCGGCGCTTGCCGATCGTCTTCTCGGTCAGGGCGACGCCCGAGACCTTGAGCAGGAAGAAGGTCATCACGATCGGCCCGATCACCGTCCACCAGGCCGAGCCGGTCTCGAGCGCGATCAGCCAGATCCCGAACCAGAGCGTCGCGTTGCCGAAGTAGTTCGGGTGGCGCGAGTAGCGCCACAGGCCGCGGTCCATGACGCCGCTCTCGGTTCCCTCCGCCTTGCGGGCGAGGAAGCGCGAGAGCTGCAGGTCGGCGATCCCCTCGAAGGCGATCCCGAACAGGGTGACGAGGGCGCCGATCACGCCGAGCACGCCGATCGCGTCCGGGGTCGGGTCGGCGGCGGCGCCCTGGACCGGCGCCGAGACGACCCAGGCGATCGCGCTCTGCAGCAGGAAGACGGTGAGCAGGCTGCGGATCGCGAAGCTCGAGCCCTGGCGCTTGCGCATCGCCACGTAGCGCTTGTCCTCGCCGTCGTGGCGCCAGGCGATGTAGAGCGAGAGCCGCAGCGCCCAGATCGTGACCAGCACCGCGATCAGCAGCATCCGCTGCTCGTAGCCGTCGCCGACGGCGAGCGCCGCCCAGGCGATCGCGGCGAAGACCAGCCCCCAGGCGATGTCGGCGACCGAGGCGTCGCGCATCGGCAGGCTGATCAGCCAGGCGACGACCATCACGGCGGCGCCGGCCGCCAGGGTCGCGAGCTGGACGTCGAGGTCGAGCACCGGGGGCTTCTGTCGCGACGGGCGGCCGGGCGCTCAGGCGCCGGCCGCGACCGCCTCGTCGCCGCTCGGCTCGGCGGCGGCGCCGACCGGCTCGATCCGGACCGGGATCCCGTTCAGGTGGGCCATGCCGGCGAGCGGCTCGAGGTCGGCGGGGTCCGAGGAGGCGAGCACGTTGATGTTGACGCCGCCGGCCGCGTTCGCGACCTGCCAGCCGCCCGCGTGGCCCCAGCCGTGGGGAGCGGCGATCGTGCCGCGCTTGACCTCGTCGGTCAGGGTCGCGACGAGCTCGACCTCGCCGTGCGGGGAGGCGATGCGGACGCCGTCGCCCTCGGCGATCCCGGCCGCCTCGGCGTCGCCGGGATGGACCCGGGCCCGGTGCACGCGGTCGCCGCGCATCAGCTTCTCGGAGTTGTGCATCCAGGAGTTGTGGGAGCGCAGCTCGCGCATCCCGATCAGCAGCAGCGGGTACTCGTCGGTGGGGCCGTCGATCGAGGCGAGCCGGTCGACCTCGGCGACGATCTCGGGCGGGTCGAGGTGGACGAGGTCGCCGTCGTTGCGGATCTTGCCCTTCAGCGTCCCGGTCTTCCAGTGGTCGGCGAGGACGACGCCGTGCTCGGCCTCGCGCAGCTTCGTCGGGGTTGAGCCCGTCGCGCTTGAGCCCGAACTTGTCGCCGACCGGGCTGAGTCGCAGGCCGGTCTCGATCAGCCGGCGCGGCGAGATCTTGATCCCGGTCTTGCCGAGGATCCGCAGGCCGAGGACCGAGGACGGGACGACGCCGACGCGGCTCGCGATGTCCTCGATGATCTCCCACTCCTGGCGGGCCTCGCCGCGGGGCTCGACGACGGCCTCGGTCATCTGGATGAACGGCGTCGTGAACAGCGACAGGAACGGCAGCGGGTAGTCCTCGCGCTCGAGGAAGGTCGTCGCCGGCAGCACGAAGTCGGCGTGCTTGGTCGTCTCGGTCACGTAGAGGTCGATCGCGACGCAGAGCTCGAGCTCCTCCATCGCCTCCTCGAGCTCGGGCCCGTTCGGGACGCTGAGCACGGGGTTGCCGGAGGAGACGAACAGCGCCTTCATCTGGCCCTCGCCCGGGCGAGGTGATCTCCTTCGCCATCAGCGAGGCGGGCAGCGCCCCGAGCACCTCGGGGAAGCCGCCGACGCGCGAGCGCACCTTGCCGTAGCTGCCGGCGCCGATCAGCTCGGCGACGCGGTCGAACGGGATCGCCGGATCGCCGAACAGCGAGCCGCCCTCGCTGTCGAGGTTGCCGGTGACGAGCGCCAGCGCGTCGAGCAGGAACGAGACGAGCGTGCCGCTGCGGCCGAGACAGGAGCCGGTGCGGCCGTAGATCGCGCAGGCGTCGCTGGCGGCGATGTCGCGGGCGATCGCGCGGACATCGGCGGCGGGGACGCCGGTCCGGGCCTCGGTCTCCTCGGGCGGGAAGGCCGCGGCCATCTCCTCGCAGGCGCTCGATGCCACGCGTCTCGAAGGGCAGCGTGCCCGTGTCCTGCAGCGACTCCTCGAAGATCACGTTGAGCAGCGACAGCAGCAGCCACGCGTCCGAGTCGGGGTTGACGGCGACGTGCTCGAACTCGCGCGCGGTCTCGGTCCGGCGCGGGTCGACGACGATCACGCGGCCGCCGCGCTTGGTGATCGCGTGCAGCTGGTCCTTGACGCGCGGCGCGCTCATCACGCTGCCGTGGCTGACGAGCGGGTTGGCGCCGAGCATGAACAGCATCTCGCAGCGGGCCAGGTCCGGGATCGGCAGCACGAACGGGGAGCCGTACAGCAGCGAGGAGGCGGCGAAGCGGTTGGAGACGTCCTGGCTGGAGGCCGTGTAGTAGTGCTGGGAGCCGAGGCCGTCGATGAAGCCCTTGACCCAGAGCGGGTGCGAGTAGCTGAAGGCGCCGGGGTTGCCCATGTACCAGCCGATCGAGCCGCCGCCGTGGGCGTCCTTGATCCGGCCCAGGCGCTCGCCGATCTCGTCCAGGGCGAGCTTCCAGCTGACCCGCTCGAAGCTGCCGTCGGGCTTGCGCCGCAGCGGATGGGTGACCCGGTCGGGGTCGTTCTGGATCTCGGTCATCGCGATCCCCTTCGGGCAGGCGAAGCCCTTCGAGAGCGGATGGTCGGGGTCGGGCCGGAGCTTCGTCACCTCGCCGTCGGTGACCGTCGCCACCATCCCGCAGAGCGGTTCGCAGATCCGGCAGTAGGTGACTCTCTCCTCGGTGGCCATTCCGGCCCTCCTCCGCGCGGCGCGCCTCGTGTTCGGTTCGAACCCTTCCCCGGACGCCGATTCTGCCCGATCGCTCGACGCGCCGTCAAACCGCCGCGGCTGCGGGGCGCCGGCGGGCGAGCACCAGGGCGGCGCCGAGGTGGATCGCGAACAGCAGCGCGAGCACGAAAGCGAGCGATGTCTCGACGGCGAGGAAGCCGCCGGTGATCGCCCCGGCGACGAGCGCCGCGATGCCCGGCCAGCCGCCACTTGTCCTCGACCCGCATCCCGGCGCCCCGCGCCTCCTCGGAGGCGAGGGTCGCGAGCGTCATCGTCTGCACGGTCGTCTGCAGCTCCGGCACCCCGACCTGCGCGGATCGTCGCGTTGCGGCAGCCCATCGCGCCGGCGAGCAGGGCGAGGATCAGCAGGCGCCGGATCTCCTGGCCGTCGTAGGAGATCGCCAGCGCGATCGCCGGCACGAGCAGCGCCGACTCGACGACCACCGTGCGCCGCAGCAGCAGCCAGCGGTCGGCCCCGGCCGAGTCGAGCCGCCCCGTGATCCCGGCGCCGACGACGAACGCGATCAGGGCGACGATCGGGCCCGCCAGCGTCATCTCCGAGGAGGCGAGCGAGACGCCGATCAGGATGATGTTGCCGGTCACGATCGCGACGAAGACGCGGTCGAGCGCCAGGAACGTCGTCGCGTCGTAGATCCCGGCGGTGAAGGTGAGCAGGACGAGGATCCGGACCTCGATCGGCGCGAGCTTCGGCGAGGTCGTCACCGTTCGCGCGCGCCGCCCGGCCCTACTCGCCGATCCGCTCGGCGAGCTCCCGTGCCTCGTCGAGGTCGAGGCCGGCGCTGCCGGCGATCCAGCAGGCGACCGGCGCCGCGATCCGCTCGGAGCTGTGCGCCGCGATCGAGGCGAGCTTCAGCATCTTGTCGATCTGCTCCGGCGTCGGCGTCTCCGCTCCGGCCTCGGCCGCGAAGGCCGCGATCCACTTCTCGGGTTCCATGCGCCGGACCCTATCCCGGCCCCGGGACGCTCAGCCGGAAACGCTCCGCACATTCCCTGGAACTGTTCCCCGAAACGTGCGGACGCGTCAGCCCGGCCGCGGGGAGACACGGGTCGCGGTCGCCTTCCAGGTCGCCGTCGCGCGGCCGCCCGGGCGCAGGCCGAGGCGCTCGACCGAGGCCGCCGTGACCTCGGCGACGAGCGGCTGCGGCGTCGTCAGCAGCACCCGGGCGCGGTTGCCGAACTCGGTCACGGAGACGATCTCGCCGCCGAGATGGTTCATCGCCGACTCGCCGCCCGGGCGCCTCGCGGGCGAGCGTGATCTCCCAGGGGAAGACGCTGACCGAGACCGGGCCCTCGCCCTCATCGGTGGCCAGCAGCGACGCGGTGCCGCCGACGTCGATCACGGTCAGCCCGTCGCGCACGCCGGCGACCCGGCCCTCGAGCACGGTCGCCCCGGCGAGATCGCCGACGAGGCCGCTGGCCGGCCGCGCCGCGAGCTCGGCCGCGGTGCCGCGCTGGACGATCCGGCCCTCGTCGAGCACCGCGATCTCGTCGCCGAGGATCGCCGCCTCCGCGAACGAGTGGGTGACGATCACGGCCGGCACCGGGGTCTCGGCCAGGACCGCGCGCGAGCTCCCCGGCGGCCGACGCGCGCGTCCGCGGGTCGAGCGCCGAGAGCGGCTCGTCGAGCAGCAGCAGCCGCGGCTCGCGCGCCAGCGCCCGGGCGAGGGCGACGCGCTGGCGCTCGCCGCCGGAGAGCTGCGCCGGCCGCGCCGCCGGCCCGGTCGCCGAGCGCCGAGGCGCTCGAGCAGCTCCGTCGCCGCGGCCGCGCCGCTCGCGCTTGCGACCGCCGCCGCCGATCCCGTAGGCGACGTTGTCGACGGCGCTCATCTGCGGGAACAGCGCGTAGCCCTGGAAGACGAAGCCGACGCCGCGGCGCTCGGGCGCGAGGTCGGTTCCGGCGGTCGGTGTCGAGCCAGGTCTCGCCGTCGAGCGCGATTCGCCCCGCGCTCGGGCCGCAGCAGCCCGGCAAGCGCCCGCAGCAGCGAGCTCTTGCCGGCGCCCGACGGGCCCATGACCGCCAGCGTGCCCGCTCCGCTCGAGGCTCTGCGCCGAGCTCGCAGCCGCGGGCCCGCGTTGGCGAGCTCAAACGACAGCATCGGGCCTCCCTGCCGCCGCCCGGTCCCGGCGCGGACCGGGCCGGGCCGATCAGCTTGACCGAGAGCAGGATCGCCGCCGAGAGCGCGACGAGCACCGCCGACAGCGCCAGCGAGGCCGTGAAGTCGCGCCCGAGCAGGCCGTAGATCGCCAGCGGCGCCGTCTGCGTGCGGCCCTGCGAGCGAGCCGGCGAACATCAGCGTCGCCCCGAACTCGCCCAGCGCCCGGCCCCAGGCGAGCGCCGCGCCGGAGACGAGGCCGGCGCCGGCGGCCGGGATCGAGACGCGCGCGAAGGTGCGCGCCTCGCCCGCGCCGAGCGTGCGCGAGGCGTCGATCAGGTCGTCGTCGACCGACTCGAAGGCGGCGATCGCCTGGCGCAGGAAGAACGGCGCCGCGACGAAGACGAGCGCGACGACGACGCCCGCCGTCTGCAGCACGAGCTCGATCCCGGCGTCGTCGATCGCGCCGCCGAGCAGCCCGCTCGGCCCGAACGCCGCGAGCAGCGCGATCCCGGCGGCGGCCGGCGGCAGCACCAGCGGCAGCTCGATCAGGGTGATCGCGACCGACCGGCCGCGGAAGCCGGTTGCGGGCGATCAGATAGGCGGCGGGCGTGCCGACGACGAGGATCACGACGAGCGCGATCAGCGTCGTCTCGAGGCTGAGCCGGAGCGCGTCGAGCGCGGCGTCGGAGCCGAGCGCCTCCCAGAGCTCGCCGGGCCCGGCCTCGACGAAGATCGAGACGAGCGGGACGGCGAGGAAGACGAGGACGAGCGCGAGCGCGACGGCGCTCGCGAGGCGGAAGACGGAGGGGCGTCGGCCGCCGGCCGCCGATCGCACGGCCGGCCGCCGGGATCGCCGACACGACTCAGCCCGCTCCGTCGGCGGCGGCGGGCCGAAGTCCTCGGCGGCGAGCGCCTCCGCGCCGGCGCCGTCGAGCAGCCCGTCGACGAACTGCTGCGCGAGCTCGGGCTCGGCCGAGCCGCTGCCGACGGCGACGCCGTAGGCGACGTCGGGCGAGACGCTCCTCGGCAGCGCGATCGCCACGAGCTCGCCGCCGGCGGCCGCGACGTCGCTGCGGTAGACGAAGCCGGCGTCGACGGCGCCCTGGGTGAGCTTGCCGACGATCCCGGCCACGTCGGGCTCCTCGGAGGCGACGTTGGCGAGGATCGCGTCGCCCTCGCCGTCGGGCAGCGACGCCGAGCACCTCGCGCGTGTAGTCGCCGACCGGGACGCCCTCGGCGCCGATCGCGACGCTCGACGCCGGGCTCGGCGACGTCGGCGACCGAGTCGATCTCCGAGTCGGCGGGCACCGCGAGCACGAGCTCGTTCGTCGCGAAGACGACCGGCTTGCTCGAGCAGGCCCTCGTCGTGGAGCTCGCTCCGGGTAGGTCGTGTTGGCGGCCGCGTAGACGTCGGGCTCGACGCCCTGGCGGATCTGCGCCGCGAGCGTGTCCGAGCCCGCGAACGAGTAGGCGATCGTCCGCCTCGGGGAACTGCTCTGCGTAGGCCTCGAAGGCGGGCTGCAGCGAGGAGGCGGCGAAGACGACGATCTCGGGCTTGCCCGCCGAGCCGGCGGCCGTCGAGGCCGACTCGTCGTCGCCGCAGGAGGCGAGGAGCGAGGCGCGGCGACGAGTGAGCAGCGGCTGCGAGGCCGCGCGCGGCTCACGCCCGCTCCACCATCACCGAGGTCGCCTTGACGAACGCGGTCGCCTTGACGCCCTCGGTGAGGCCGAGCTCCTCGACCGAGTCGCGGGTGATCGCGGCCGTGATCCGGTGCGGCCCGGCCTCGATCTCGACCAGCGCCATGACGCCGTCGACCTCGACCGAGGTGACGGTCCCCGAGAAGCGGTTGCGCGGCGAGGCGCTGGTGCCGGTCACGTGCCGCTCGGGCGAGGGCCGCAGCCGCTCGACCTCGGCGACCGGCACCCGGCGCCGGTTGGAGGCGTCCCGCGTCGTCTTCACCTTCCCCGCCGTGTCCCAGCGCCGCAGCGTGTCGACGCTGACGCCGAGCTGCTTGGCCGCCTCCCCGAGGCTCAGATCGTTGTCGTCAGTCCTCGCGATTGCCTAAGCATTGCATAGGCAGCCGAGCAAGGCGTTCTCTGACCAAGCAGAGCGCACGCAGGGCGCGTGTGGCGGAGCCACATGAGCCCGGTGGGTGCGCAGGCGCCGCGTCAGAGGACGCCGTCAGCCGCCGATCGCGACATCGACCGGGGCGGCGGCCTGAAGCCCGGCTCGCCGACGTGGTGCTTGAGCTCCTTGCGCCAGACCGCGTCGCGGACGATCCGCTCGAGCTCGTCGTCGTCGGCCCCGGCTCGCATCGGCTCGCGCAGGTCGGTCTCGTGGATCGAGAACAGGCAGGTGCGCAGCTTGCCCTCGGCGGTCAGCCGGACCCGGTTGCAGTCGGCGCAGAACGGCTCCGAGACCGGGTTGATGAAGCCGATCTCCCCCACCCCGTCGGCGAAGCCGAAGACGCGCGCGGTCGCCGAGGGCTCGCGCTCGCGCTCGACCATCGGGTAGCGGGCCTCGATCAGCGCCCGGATCTCGGCGCCGGTCAGGACCGAGTCGGGCTCCCAGGCGCGGTCGGCGTCGAGCGGCATGAACTCGATGAAGCGCACCTGGTAGTCGGTGGTCCGGGCGAGCTCGGCGAACGAGAGCACCTCGTCCTCGGTGAAGTCGCGGATCGCGACCGCGTTGACCTTGACCGGCCGGACCTCCGGGTAGGCGGCGATCGCCTCGAGGCCGCGCAGCACCTGCGGCAGCGCGTCACGCCGGGTGATCTGGAAGAAGCGGTCGCGGGCGAGCGAGTCGATCGAGACGTTGACCCGGTCGATGCCGGCGTCGACGAGCGCCGCCGCGTCGCGCTCGAGCAGGTAGGCGTTCGTGGTCAGCGAGAGATCGTCGACGCCCTCGATCGCGGACAGCATCGAGACCAGCCGCGGGAAGTCGCGGCGCACGAGCGGCTCGCCGCCGGTCAGCCGCACGTCGCCGACGCCGAGGCCCGCGAACAGCCGCACGAGCCGCTCGATCTCCTCGAAGGTGAGGATCTCGTCGCGCTCGAGCCAGGGCAGGCCGTCGGCCGGCATGCAGTACTGGCAGCGGAAGTTGCAGCGGTCGGTGACGGAGACGCGCAGGTCGCCGATCAGGCGGCCGTGGGCGTCGACGAGGGGCTCGGACTCTGCCGCGGGCACCCGTTCAGGGTAGAGGGCGCGGCGCCCGGCCCCCGGGCCGCCTCAGCCGCCCTTGTGGATCTGCGTCGCCAGCCGCGGGTCGTTGGTGATCACGCCGTCGACGCCGGCCTGCTCGGCCGCCCGCAGGTCCGCGGCGGCATCGATCGTGTACGGGAGCACCTTCAGCCCGATCGCGTGGGCGTCGTCGACGTACTTCGGCGTCACCGGCCAGCCCGGCGAGACGTACTCGGCCCCGACCGACTCGGCGATCGCCGGCGCGCCGCTGTTGCCGGCCGCCAGCGACAGGAACGAGGTCGCCGTCTCGTCGAAGTACGGGTCGGCCTCGATCACGCTCAGGTTCGCGGGCCAGAAGCTCTGCACGATCAGCTTCCGCGGCGGGAAGCCGGAGCGCTCGATCTTGGCGCGCGATCTTCTTCGCGTAGGCGGGCTCGGGGTCGGCGTCGAAGTCGGGCTCGCCCGGCTGGTTCTTGATCTCGAGGTTGACCCAGGCCTTGTTGTGCTTGGCCATCCGCAGCACCTGCCCGAGCTGCGGCACCGGGGCGCGCAGCGGATCGTCGGCCTTCATCGGCCTGTCGTTGCCGTCGGTCCCGAGCAGGTCGACCTCGCACTGCGCGCGCAGCTCGGCGGCCGTGATCTCGCCGACGTCGCCGTCGCAGTTCGTGGTCCGCTCGAGCGAGGCGTCGTGGAGGACGACGGGAACGCGGTCGGCGGTCAGCTTGACGTCGAGCTCGACGACGTAGCCGGCCTTGGCCGCGTTGCGGAAGGTCGCCAGCGTCTCCTCGGGCCGGACCGGCTTCTGGACGCCGCCGATCGTCTCCAGAGGGCCGCCGCGATGAGCCTGCACGAACGACGGGCCGGCCGCCTCGGCCCGCGAGGCGCCCAGCGCCGCCAGCAGCGCCACTGCTGCGGCCGTCGCCGCGATCCACGTCCCGAAGCGCGCTCGGCGCCCATCCACAACCGTCATCAGCTTCTCCTCACTCGTTCGCATCCAGAGACTCGATCGCCGCGATCGACGATCGCGGTGTCCTTGCCGGCGCCGCAGCGGACCACGTCGCGGCTGCCGTCGCCGGCCGCCGTGATCCGGTCGCCGCCGGCGTCGCCGAGCAGCAGGTCCTCGCCGTGGCCGCCGTCGATCCGGTCACGGCGGCCGCCGCCCTCGACCCGGTCGTCGCCGCCACCGCCGCCGAGGCAGTCCTCGCCGGCACGACCGCGGATCGCGTCGGCGCCGCGCAGCGCCTTGATCCGGTCGCCCTCGCGCAGCCCGTTGAGGCTGTCGGCGAAGCTGGTGCCGACCTTCAGGTTCGCGCAGGAGCCCGCGACCGGGACGCTGCCGCCGTTGCAGAACGGGCCGGTCCGGGTCGGGCGGGAACGGCAGATCGGCGACGACGGCCGTCTCGACATAGCGGTTCTCGCGCGGCTTGCCCGACGAGGGCGCCAGCGCCTCACCGGCGGCGCGCAGCTTCTCGCGCGAGGCATCGGCGCGGACCCACGGCGCGAGGCCGAGGAACTCGGTCTTCGGACCGGAGTAGACGCGGTACTTCTCGGGGTCCTCGCTCGAGGAACTTCGAGTCGCCGACGTAGTTGCAGCCCTGCTCCGGAGGGCGCGTCGGCGCCGAGCCCGCGCTGGGTGATCGCCGTCTGGCCGTCGAAGGGAAGGTCGGCGAGGTTGCCGACCATGTGCGGCGTCACGTTGTAGTCGAAGGAGACGGTCGGGTCGGCGGCGGCGCGCCAGGTCGAGCTCATCCATTCGAGCGGCTGCCACTCGCCGCCGGCCCTGGTCGCCCAGCGGCCCGGGTTGGCCTCGTCCTGCATGACGAGGTTGGTGCCGAGCTCGTCGAGGCAGTACATGTAGTACTTCGAGGTGTCGGAGCAGGGGTCGATGCCGGCCGGCGGCGCCTCGGCGAACGGGGTCACCGGCCCGCCGTCGTAGACGAAGGCGGGCAGGCTCGTCGCGAACGAGATCCTCGCCTTCGAGCCGGGCAGCTCGTACGGGCGCACGTTCTCGACGGCGTCGGGGCCGGTCGCCGGCCCGGGCTCGAGCTGCATCACCTTCTCGATCTCGGTCAGCGGCACCTTCTTGTTCTGGGCGACGACGTTGCGGAGCGGCCGCGGGCCCTCGTCGGTGACCTGCTCGGGCGCCCACATGAAGACCTCGTTGTAGGCGGCGTCGTCGGTCGCGACGAAGGCGGTCTTCGCCTTCGGCACGTCCGGATCGGCGAACTTGGCCACCTCGGCAGGGTCGACCGACTCACGGAACGGCGCCTGGTTGTTGGAGCCGAGGATGTAGACGTCGTAGCGCTTCGCCATGTCGCTGAAGGTCTGCATCCAGCCGCGCCCGAAGGTGTCGGTGCCGGCGACGAAGGTGGCGCCGACCGCGGGCATGTCCGGGAATCGCGACCTGTACTCGGTGATCACGTCGTCGTAGCCGGTCTGGATCGCGACGATCACCCCGGCGATCCCGCAGGGCACCGGCTCGAACTCGCAGGAGGGCGCGTCGGGGTCCGATGCCAGGGCCCGCGCCGCCTCGCCCCTGCTGCCGGTCGCCAGCGTCATCAGCCCGACGTCCTCGGTCAGGGCGACGACGTTGGGCCGGTCGCGCGCCAGCCGCGGCTTCACGTACTCGAGGATCATGCACTCGATCTTGGTCCGGAAGGAGCGGTAGGTCTCGACGCTGCGGATCTCCTGCAGGAACTGCAGCGCGAACACGCGCGGGCCGCTGTCGGAGGGGTGGTAGCTCTCGATCGGCGAGCGCTGCTCGGGCCCGAGCGCCGCGCGGCAGTCGGCGGGCTCCGGCGGCGGCGGCGGCTTCGGCGCCGCGGGCTCGGCCCGGTTGCCGATCTTCGCGGGCGAGCAGCGGATCGTCGGTGATCACCGCGTCGACGCCGGCCTCGGCCGCGTCGCGCAGATCGTCGGCCGAGTCGATCGTGAACGGCGCGACCTGGAGGCCGAGCGCGTGCGCCTCCTGGATGTAGGAGGGCGTCACCGGCCACTGCGGGGAGACGTACTCGTAGCCGCGCTCGTCCGCCACCCCCGGAGCCGCCGCGTTCGAGGCGGCGAGCGAGAGGAACGAGGTCGGCGTCCGCTCGAAGTAGGGGTCGGACTCGATCACGTCGAGGTTCGGGGGCCAGAAGCTCTGGACGATCAGCCACGACGGCGGGTAGCCCGAGCGCTCGATCGCCGCCGCGACCTTCTTCGCGTAGGCGGGCATCGCGCCGGACTCGAAGTCGGGGTCGCCGGGCACGTTCTTGATCTCGAGGTTGACCTTGGCGCCGTGGTCGAAGGCCAGGTCGAGCACCTCGGCAAGCGTCGGCACCGGCTCGCGGCGCGGGTCGTCCCGGCCCAGCGGCTCCGTGTTCTCGGCGGTGCCGAGCAGATCGACGACGCACTGCTTGCGCAGCTGCCGGGCGGTCAGCTCGGCGACGGTGCCGGTGCAGTTCGTCGTCCGCTCGAGCTCGGCGTCGTGGATCACGACGGGGACGTCGTCGGCGGTCAGCTTCACGTCGAGCTCGAGCACGAAGCCCGTCCCTGGCTGCATGCCGGTACGTCTTCAGGGTCTCCTCGGTCCGGGTCGGGACCTGCGCCGACCCCTGCGTCTCCAGCGTGCCGCCCCGATGCGCGTGGATGTACGGCAGGCCCGCCTCGGCGGTGGCCGTGCCGAAGCCGAGCAAGGCGCCGAGCGCGACGGCGGCGACCGTCAGCGGTCTGCGCGCGGTCCCCACGGGACGACCCCAGCGTGCTCCCACTCGCTTCCCCATCGAGCGAAGTGTATTGCGGCGATCAGCAGCGCGGGAAGAGGCCCCGCGGCGGGGCGCAGGCAGGGGTCCGGGGGCTTCTGCTTCTCGACGTCGGTGACGACCTGGCTGTCGTTGTTGCCCGGCCGCGGATCCGTCGTCGAGGAGCTGACCGAGGCGCGGTTGACGAACTTGCCCTTGCGCTTCGGCACGAGGCTGACCTTGAGCTCCTTCGAATGGCCGGGCTTGATCGAGCCGAGGCTGCAGATGATCGGCTTCTGCTTGCTGCAGCGGCTGTCGATCGAGACGATCCGCGCCGAGCCACCGGGGAGGTCCTGGACGTAGACGTCGTCGGCCCGATCGGGCCCGAGGTTCTCGACGACGATCGTGTAGTGGAGGGTCTGGCCCGGCTCCGCGATCGCGGGGCGGACGCGCTTGGTCAGCTTCAGGTCGGCCTTCTTGTTCGTCGGCCGCGGCTGCGGCTCGTCGGAGCGGGAGTTGACGAAGGTGCAGGTCTGCTTCGGGTCGTTGCGGCTCAGCTCGACCGTCGCCTGGCCCCCGGAGAAGGTGACCGGCTTGTCGTTGCACTCCAGCGCGGTCAGCTCCCAGGTCCCCTCGTCGCCGCTGATCTGGGTCTCCTGGATCACGTACTTGCCGAGCTCGAGGTCGTCGGAGGAGTCGCCCTCGGCCGCAACCGGCTGGTTCCGCTCGGTCGTGGTCGCGGTCTGGAACAGCTCCAGAGCCGGATCGTCGACGGACGAGATCGCGAACCCGGCGGTGCCGACGCCGCCGCGCGTCTCCTTGCGGATCTTCAGCTCGCCCTTCGGCTTGAAGTCGTCGTAGTAGGTGCAGATCGTGCCCTCGTTCGGCGCGGATCTCGACCGTCACCTCGTCCTTGTCGCCGAAGTCCTCGCCGTCGCACTCGACGTTCTTCAGCTTCCAGCGTCCCGCCTCGGACTCGGGCAGCTGCTCGGAGATCTTGTAGGTGCCGGGGCGGAGCTCGAGCGGGCCGGGCTCGGCGAGCGCGGCGACGCCCTCCTCGGTGGTCGTCGCGGTGAGGCGCTCGGTCTTGCGGCTGCCCGCCGGGTCGACCTTGAAGTCGAATGTGCCGAGCGCGCCCTCGCTGACCTTGCGCAGGGTCAGGGCGCCGGGCTCGGGGGTGAGGCTGTTGACGTAGGTGCAGGTGACGTGGTCGCCGGCCGCGAGTGAGATCTCGGCGCGGCCCGTGGCCTCGTCGACGTCGGTGGTCGAGGCGCCCGGCGAGCTGCAGCTGAGGTCGGCCAGCTCCCATCCCGGGGGCAGCTCCTCGCGAGCCACCCAGGGGTCGCTGCCCGGCGTCGTCTCGGCGCGGATGAACTCCTCCTCGGCCGGCGCCCCGTCCTTGACGCCGAGCAGGAAGTCGCCGCCGGGCGAGTAGGAGAGGTTGCCGGTGAAGGGGAAGTTCTCGGTCGCCCCGGGCGCGTTCTCGACCTCCTTGCGGATCGTGATCGTGCCGCTGGTCGGCGGCGGCGAGACGTAGTAGGCGTAACAGAAGACGTGCCGGGCGCCGGCGGGGAAGCCGATCCACTCGACGTTGTCGCCGTTGAGGTTGTCGATCGCGCAGCGCAGGGCGCCGAACCCGTAGGCGCCCGGGAAGTCGGCGTCGAGAATCGGATCGGTCGGCGTGCCGCCCTGGACCCAGAGGCCGCGCTTGGCCGCGAGCGCCGCCTCCTGCTCGGTCAGGTCGATCGTGACGGCGCCCTCGAGCTGGCGGCCGGTCGCGACCCCCTGATCGTCGAGCAGCGCCGTCGAGGCCTTGGTCGTGATGTTGGTGCGGATCGGGTTCTTGACGATCGAGAGCGATCCCCACGGGCCGCTGACGGCGCGGCTCTTGTAGCCGTCGCCGAGCGAGAAGCGCCAGTCGGTGATCGGCTGGCAGTCGGGCTGGTTGTCGGCCTCGACCTTGGCGTCGATCGCCTCGCCCGCCTTGTAGGGGCTGTCGGCGCCGAGGTCGCGGAGGCTCTCCTGGATGTCGTTGCGGGCCCGGTTCGCGGTGATCGAGGTGTAGTCGGGGCAGACGCGGGCGGCGAGCGTCACCTCGAGCGCCTTCGTGAACGTGTTGACGAAGTCGCAGGTCAGCTTCGGCTCGTTGCGGGTCAGCTCGACCGTCGCCTTGCCGGTCGGCGGAGAAGTCGACCTTCTTGCCGTTGCACTCGAGCCCTGTCAGCTCCCAGGTTCCGCCGCCGGTGGTGATCGCGGTCTCCTGGATCACGTACTTGCCGAGCTCGAGGTCGTCGCTGGAGTCGCCCTGGCCGGGACCGGATCGTTCTGCTTGGTCGTGGTCGCGGTCTGGTACAGCTCGAGCGCGGGGTCGTCGACCGACGAGATCAGGAAGCCCGCCGTGCCGACGCCGCCCCGGGTCTCCTTGCGGATCTTGAGCTCGCCCTTCGGCGTGAAGTCGTCGTAGTAGGTGCAGATCGTGCCCTCGCCCTCCTGGATCCGCACCGTCGATCCTCGTCCTTGGCGCCGAAGCTCCTCGCCGTCGCACTCGATCGTCCTTGAGCTTCCAGCGACCCTGCCTGGCCGAGTCCGGCAGCTGCTCGGAGACCCTGTAGCTGCCGGCCTCGAGCTCCAGCGGTCCCGGCTCCGCGAGCGCGGCCACGCCCTCTCGGTCGTCGTCGCGCGTCGAGCTTCTCGGCCGTTGCCGCCCCATCGGGCTCGACCGTGAAGTCGAAGCGTCCCGAGCCCGCCGTCGCTGACCTTCCGCAGGGTCAGCGCCCCGGGCTTCGGCTCGAGCTTGTTCGACGTACGTGCAGATCACGTTGTCGCCCGGTCGCGAGGCTGATCGCGACCCTGGCCTGCGTGAAGTTGATGCCGACGATCGACCCGCCCGGCGAGTCGCAGTTGATGTCGCTCAGCTCCCAGCCCGGCGGCACCTGCTCGTTGACGATCCAGGGCGTGCTCGACCTGGCTTCGTCTCGGCGCGGATGAAGTCCTGCTGGGCCGGCGGCGCCGTTCTTGACGCCGAGGGTGAACTCGCCGGTCGGCGAGAACGAGAGGTTGCCGCCGAAGAGGAAGTCCTCGTTCGCGCCGGGCGCGTCCTCGACCGCCTTGCGGATCGTGATCGTGCCGCTGGTCGGCGGCGGCGAGACGTAGTAGGCGTAACAGAAGACGTGCTTGGTGTTCGAGGGGTAGCCGATCCACTCGACGTTGTCGCCGTTGAGGTTGTCGATCGCACAGCGCAGGGCGCCGAACCCGTAGGCGCCCGGGTAGTCGGCGTTGAGGATCGGATCGGTCGGCGTGCCGCCCTGGATCCAGAGCCGGTTCTTCTGGCTCGCCAGGTTCGCCTCCTGATCGGTGAGCTCGATCGTGACCGCGCCCTCGACGTCCTTGCCGGTCGCGTTCCCCTGGTTGTTGAGCTCCGGAACCGAGGCCTTCGTCGCGATGTTCGTCCGCAGCGGGTTGGTGACGATCGAGAGCGATCCCCACGGGCCCGGCCACGGCACGGGTCTTGTAGCCGGTGCCGAGCGAGAAGCGCCAGTCGGTGATCGGCTGGCAGTCGGGCTGGTTGTCGGCCTCGACCTTCGCGTCGATCGCCTGGCCCGACTTGTAGGGAGTGTCGGCGCCGAGGTCGCGGAGGCTCTCCTGGATGTCGTTGCGGGCCCGGTTCGCGGTGATCGACGTGTACTCCGGGCAGACCCGCGCGGCGATCGTCACCTGGAGGTTGTTCTGCGATGCGGACGCGGTGTCGGCCGCGGCAAGCAGAGCAAGGAGTGCTGCGCCGGCGAGTGCGAGCAGCCGAAGCGGATTCCCCAACGAACCTGCTCCCAGAATGTTGTAGACGCCCCCATCTTCGGTCCACGCTACTCCGCGTCGACCGCAAACTGCGTTCGGGAATATACCTACCTGTTCAAGGGGTACTACTCGTCCCCCGCCGGCCCCGCCCCGGAGCAGATCGACCGCGAAGTCCTCGCCCTCCTCGTGGATGAACAGACGCCGGTAGTCCTCGCCGTCGCGCGACAGGTCGAGGCGGATCCCGCGCTCGTCCCAGGAGACCAGCTTCGTCTCGATCGGCTTGCCGGCGAGCGTGATCGTCGTGATCTGGTCGAGGTCCGCGCCCTTCGAGCGCAGCCGCGCGGTCGTCCGCGGCACCCAGCGCCGGAACGAGGGCGAGGTCAGCCCCCGCAGCGGGTCCATCTCCCCCTTCGCGAGCTCGATCCGCTCGCCGCCGACGCCGTTGGTCGTCACCGCTCCCTCGAAGCCGGGGGCCGAGAGCTCGAGCCCTCCCCCCTGCGCCGGCTTCACGTCGACACCCGGCGCGAACTGCAGGAAGCGCGCGTAGCGATGCTCGTCGTCGGCCTCGAGGCGATCGACGATCACCAGGTAGCGGTGCGGCTCGTAGACGAACAGGCGCTGATGATCGACGCCCTGCTCGGCGACCGCGGGGTTCGTGCCGAGCACCGCGTAGATGCCGTGGCCCTTGCCGGTCTGCTCGATGCCGCTGCCGTAGGTGCCGCTGCCGTCGCGCGGGAACTCCTCGCCGTCGACCGTCAGCACCGAATGGGCGCGGGTCGCATGGGCGAAGGCGAAGTTGTCGTCCTTGTCCTTGGCGTACAGGCCGGTGTCGGTGATCAGCCGGCGGCCGCGGTCGAAGAGATCGAAGGTGAGCGCGTCGGCGTGCTTGTGCTTGTCGGAGAAGTAGCTCGCCATCACCGCCAGATAGGCGCCCGGGTTCTTGACGACGGCGAGGCCGGACTCGTCGAGCTCGAGCACGCCGTTGTCGTTCTCCGCGCGCCGCACGCCGAAGCCGGGCACCGTCTTCAGGTCGGAGTCCCCGAACTGGGGGATCATCCCGTCCGGCTCGCGCAGCCAGCCGGTCACGTCCTCCATCTTCGCGAGGATCGCCTCGAGCTCGGGCGAGTCGTTGCCGGGGATCTCGAGGAAGCGCTGGACGGTCCGCGCGAGCAGGATCTGGTAGCCGGCCGAGTGCTCGAGCCAGAAGCCCTCGTCGGGGACGATCGTCGCCTTCAGGGTCTCCGCGAAGCGCTGCCGCCCGAGGTCGCCCCAGGCCTCGGCGTCCGGCTGGGAGTCGAGCTGGCGGGCGAGCAGGGTCAGGCCGAGGTCGACGAACAGGCCGTGGTTGGTCGGCTTGTAGATCTCGGGGTCGGTGAGGACGTTGGCGTGCCGCTCCATCAGCGCCAGCAGCAGCTCCTGCTCGGAGTCGTCGAGCAGGCCCTCGCACTGGGCCGCCCGGAGGACGTAGGCGAGATAGGGGCCGCGGTCGCCGGTCCGCTTGTCGTCCCAGACGTCGGGGTCGACCGGGTCGCCGTCGGGCGGGTTCGCCTCGGCGAAGTCGACGGTCAGGTCGACGCGCCTGCTGCGAGCGCCTCGACGTTGCCGTTCTCCCGGTAGTCGAAGAGCAGCGGATCGATCCACTGGAACTTCCAGAGATTGTGCGCGAACGAGCGCGCGTCCTGCGGGTTCATCGTCCAGTCGACCGGCGGGGCCAGCTCGACCTGCTCGCCGTTGATCGTGAACTCGCCGCCCGCGGCGGCGTCGATCTGCGCCCGGCCGTGCTTGCCGGCCCTCAGCACCTCGTAGGCGGGCGGGCAGCGGGCAGCGTCGAGCGCCGCGATGTCCGCATCGGTGACATCGACGTCCGTGAGCGGCTCGTCGCGCGTGAGCAGGTAGGCGAGCGCGAGACCCGCCAGCGCCAGCGCGACGACCGCCCCGCCGATCGCAAGGCGCTTTCGTGACATCGCCGGGCAGGGTAGCGGGGCGGCGTCCTCTGACACTGCGCCTGAGCGCACCGGCTCGGGGCTTATGTGGCTCCGCCACACCGCGCCCGTCGCCGGCACGCTCATGCTTGGTCAGAGAACGCCTTGTCAGGCCCTCGGTCGCGGCGAGCAGCGCCGCGCCGAGCACTCCGGCCTCGGGGCCGCGCCGGGCGAGGCGGATCTCGGTCGCCGTGCCGACGCCGGGCAGCACGTAGCCGAGCGCCGTCCGCCGCGCCGGCTCGAGCAGCAGATCGCCGGCGGCGCTGGCGCCACCCCCGATCGCGACCACGTCGGGGTCGAGCAGGTTGATCGCGTTGGCGATCCCGATCCCGAGACACTCGCCGAGGGTCGTGATCGCGGCGATCGCGGCCGCGTCCCCGGCGAGCCCGCACTCGACGGCGTCGTGGCCGTGATCTCGTCGCCGGCCGCGAGGCGGGCGGCCGAGCGCGGAGTCCGGGTGATCGGCCGCCGCCCGGCGGGCGAGCGCGTCGAGCCGGGTGCCGGCGGCGAGCGACTCGAGCGAGCCCGGCTGCGGGAACCCCGAGGGCGGCGGGGCGCCGGCGGAGAGATCGAGGCCGATCAGCGTGTGGCCCGATCTCCGCCGCCGCCCCGGTGCTGCCCCTGAAGATGCGGCCGTCGAGGACGAGGCCGCCGCCGACGCCGGTGCCGACCGTGAACATGACCAGGTTCCGGATCGCGATCCGCTCGCCCTCGGAGGCCTCCGCGAGCGCCGCCACGGTGGCGTCGTTGTCGACGAAGACCGGCAGCCCGAGGCGCTCGGTCAGGAGCTCGCGCAGCGGCAGGTCGGCGAACGGGACGTTGACGCTGGTCCGCAGCCGCCCGGTCGCGAAGTCGACCACCGACGGGACCCCGAGGCCGACCGCCGAGGTGGCGGCGGTGCGGATCGCCTCGACCCCGGAGACGATCTCCTCGATCAGCTCGTCGGCGCCGCCCTTGCATCGTCGGGCGCACGGTCGGCTCGGAGAGGACGCCGTCGCGAAGCGCGGCGACCGACACCTTCGTTCCTCCGACGTCGACTCCGATGGTCTCGCTCACGTCGTTGGCAAGCTACCGGGATGGCCACCCTGCTGACCGCCGTCATCCTGCTCGCGATCGTTGCGACGGTCGTCCAGGTCGTCGTGCCGCGGATCGCCGAGCGCGGCATCGAGCGGCGGCTCGCAGAGGGCGGCGGCGAGGCGTTCGTGGTCGTCGAGGCGATGCCGGCTCTGCGCCTGCTCAGCCGCTCGGGCGACAAGCTGATGGTCAGGGGCCGGCGGCTCGAGATCGGGATGTCGCGAGAGGGCAGCGGCCTCGCCTCGCTCGACCGCTTCCGCGAGATCGACATCGTCCTCAACGAGTTCCGCACCGGGCCCTTCGAGATCTCGCACTTCGAGCTGCGCCGCGCCGGCGCCGGGCCGTATCTGATGGTCTCGCACGCGACCACCAGCGGCGCGGCCCTGGCCGCGTTCGGCGGTCGCCGGCTCGGCGGCCCGCTGCCCGCCCTCGGCGCGGTGGCGGGCCGGGCGCCGCTGGTCGAGCGCCCGATCCCGGTCTCGCTCGAGGCCGAGCTGATCAGCGAGGAGGGGCGCCTCGCGGTCGCCTCCGGCGGCGCCACGATCGCGGGCTACCCGGCCGGCCCGATCGCCTCGACGATCGCCTCCGCCGTCGCGCGCCGGCTCGAGATCACCTACTGAACGGCGTCGCCGACCCCGCCCGGGCGGCTCATAGACTGACGCCGGGATGTACCGGCGTTCGCGAATCTACGCTCTGGTCGGACTGCCGCTCGTCGTCGTCGCCGTGATCCTGATCGCGCTCGCGGCGGACCCGACCGACCCGAACCCGAAGGGCACGCTGATCCCGATCTTCGCGGTGGTCGGCGGCTTCATGGTCGGCCTGTTCTTCGTGCAGACCCGGGACCTGGCAGCGGCGAAGCGCGCCTCCGCGGTTCCGGCCGACGCGATCGGGGGGCCGATCTCCGATCCCGCCGCGCTCAGCCCCGGCGAGCTCTGGGCGGCGATGGCGATCGCGCCGATCGACGCCGACGCTGCGGCCGCGCAGACACAGGGCTGGGAGATCGCCGAGCGCTCCCTGTCGACGGGCAAGATCGTCACGGCGATGATCTTCGTCGCCGTCCCGCTCACCTACATCCTCGAGAGCTTCATCCCGCTGCTGATCGGCGTGCCGGTGATCGTCATCTTCATCGGCGCGAAGTCGATCGCGCTGTTGCGAGGCGGCGGCGACCTCGATCGGGCCTACGAGGCGTCGGCCCGCGCGATCGCGCCGCTCGGTCTCGAGCTGATCGAGCGGCCGCAGGTCGGCGCCGGACCGCGCTGGGGCCCCGCCCCCGGCATGAAGACCGAGATCTCGGGGCGCCTCGAGTACTCGGGCAAGCGCCATGGGCGCTACGTCGAGGTGCGCTGGGAGGACGGCGCCTGCGACGTCTACGTCGCCGCGGCTGCGGCGGAGTTCGAGGCGCGCAGCGCCGATCGGCGGGTGCGCTCCAAGCAGGCCGATCTGCCACCCGAGGTGGCCGCCGCGCTCGAGGCGATCCCGCGCTCGGCGGCGTGGAAGAACCTGAAGCTGTCCTCGAACGGCAAGGGGATCCGGGTCCGGCGCAAGCCGCTCGGAGAGAGCTCGAGCTGGCTCTGCGACCTGTGGCTGGCCGAGCGACTCGCGGACGCGCTGAGCTGACCGGATTCCGGCGCGATCGCAACGCGGACCGCTGCGGGTGGTTTGATAGGAAGGCAAGGCGAACAGCGGCCCCGGTCGCCGGGGCGCAGGCGAGACGAAGGAGTGGGGAGTTGTCGGAGGAACCAGGACAGCCGGGCGAGGGACGACGACGGCGCCGAGCGGGACGAGCAGGGTCCGCGGACGACGCGCCGCAAGCTGCTCGGCACCGCTGCCGCGACGGCCCCGGTCGTCGCGGGCCTGCCGCTGGCGCAGGCCGCCGGCGCCCGCACCGCGGCCGGCGGCGCCGGCGCCGGTCTCAGCAAGAGCGACTTCGAGCGGCAAGAACGTCGTCATCTTCCTCACCGACCAGGAGCGCGCGATCCAGCACTTCCCGCAGGGCTGGGCGCGCCGCAACCTGCCGGGTCGCCGGCGACTGCTCAAGCACGGCGTCAACTTCACCCACGCCTACACGAACGCCTGCATGTGCACGCCGGCGCGCTCGACCCTGATGACCGGCTACTTCACCGCCCAGCACGGCTGCAAGTACACGCTCGAGACGGACATGCCCGACGACCAGTTCCCGCAGGTCGAGCTGCCGGTCGACTTCAAGAACATCGCCTCGGTGATGTCGGCGGCCGGCTACAACGTCGTCTACAAGGGCAAGTGGCACCTGAGCAAGCCGGCCGCCGAACCAGCCGTTCGTGCCCGCCGACGCCGCCAAGTACGGCTTCGACCGCTGGGATCCGCCCGACGCCGGCGCCAACCAGGACGTCTCCGAGGCGGGCGGCGGCTCGGTCGACAACGACGGCCGCTACATCAACGCCCAGGCGGCGAGCTACACGACCGGCAACGAGGGCACGCTCCAGTACATCAACGAGCGTCGCCCGAGCGCAGGAGCCGTTCTGCCTGATCGTCTCGCTCGTCAACCCGCACGACGTGCTGCTCTGGCCCCGCACCTGGGATCAGGCCGGCTACACGAAGGACTGGCTCACGGGCGAGATCGGCCTGCCGCCGACGCGTCGCCGAGGACCTCTCGACGAAGCCGGCCGTGCAGAAGCAGTTCGTGCGCCTGTTCGCGGCCGGCAGCGGCGCCCTGCTCACCGACCGCAAGAAGCGGCGCTACCTGAACTTCTACGCGAACCTGATCAAGTCCTCGGACGCCTACCTGACCCAGGTCCTCGACGCCCTCCAGGGCAACGGCCTGATGAGGGACACGATCGTGATCAGGACCGCCGACCACGGCGAGATGGGCCTCGCCCACGGCGGCCTGCGGCAGAAGAACTTCAACATGTACGAGGAGGCGACGAAGGTGCCGCTGATCTTCTCCAACCCCCGGATCTGGGAGAAGTCGCTGCGCTGCAACCACCTCGTCTCGCACGTCGACTTCCTGCCGACGCTCGCGTCGCTGTTCGGGGCGCCGAGCTCGGCCCGCGACCGACTGGCAGGGCGTCGACTACACGAAGTCCGATCCTCGACCCCGAGGGCTCGAAGCCGCCGCAGGACTACCTGCTGTTCAACTTCGACGACTACCAGTCGGGCCAGGCCGGACGGCCCCTACCCCTCGCCGCCGAACCACGTCGTCGGCATGCGCGAGCGGCACTGGAAGATCGTCAAGTACTTCGACATCGAGGGGGTCGAGGCCGCCAACGAGTGGGAGTTCTACGACCTTCGCAAGGACCCGCTCGAGCAGACAACCTCGCCGACCCCTCGGCGAACCCGACCGCAATCAGAAGAGCCAGTACAAGCGGATGAAGCAGAAGCTCGAGCAGGCCGTCGCCGAGCGCCAGCAGCCGCTGCCCGAACACGCCGCAGCCGCTGACCCCGCCGAGTAACCAGGGCACCATCCCCGGTCCGGTTAGGCTGGCGCCGTTCGCGGCGTCCGCAAGCGCCGCGGACGCCGGAGCGGCCCGAGTCCGTCGGTGCCGGCCGGGCACCGAGAAGGGATCTACGGAGATGAAGCTGGTGATCGGGATCGTTCGGCCCGAGCGGGCGAACGACGTTCTCGAGGCGCTGTACCGGGCCAACGTCCGCGGCGTCTCGATCAGCCGCGTTCAGGGCCACGGCGGCGAGCTCGACCGGGTCGAGACCTACCGCGGGACCCGCGTGAAGATGGAGCTGGCCGACAAGGTCCGCTTCGAGATCGCGGTCTCGGAGGAGTTCGTCGAGCCGACGATCGAGGCGCTCTGCGAGGGCGGCCGCACCGGCGAGGTCGGCGACGGCAAGATCTTCGTGCTCGACCTCGACAAGGTCGTCCGGATCCGCACCGGCGACACCGACGACGCGGCCGTGACGCCGGTGGGTGGCTGATGGATGCCTCCGTTGCCCTGAGCCCGCTCAGTCTCCTGGCCAGTGAGATCGACGCCGGCGACACCGCCTGGATGCTCGCCGCGACGGCGCTCGTCCTGATGATGACGCCGGCGCTCGGCCTCTTCTACGCCGGCCTCGTCCGCTCGAAGAACACTCTGAACACGTTCATGATGTGCGTCGCCGCGCTCGCCGTCGCGACGATCAGCTGGGCGGCGATCGGCTACTCGCTCGCGTTCTCGGAGGGCAACGGCTTCATCGGCGGCCTCGACTACGCGTTCCTGAGCGGGGTCGGGCTTCGAGCCGCTCGAGGGGCAGACGATCCCGCACCTGCTGTTCTTCGCCTTCCAGGGGACGTTCTGCATCATCACCGCGGCGCTGGTCTCCGGCGCCGTCGTCGAGCGCATGCGCTTCGGCCCGTTCCTGATCTTCATCGCGATCTGGAGCGTCACGATCTACCCGGTGCTCGCGCACTGGGTGTTCGGCGGCGGCTGGCTGCAGACGAACGGGACGCTCGACTTCGCCGGCGGCGTCCCGGTCGAGATGGGCTCCGGCTTCTCGGCGCTCGCGGCCGCGCTGGTCGTCGGCGCCCGGCGCGACTACGGCCGCCAGGCGCTGCTCCCGCACAACGCCGTCTACGTGCTGCTCGGAGCGGGGCTGCTCTGGTTCGGCTGGTTCGGGTTCAACGGCGGCAGCGGTCTCGGCGCGACCGAGATCAGCACGCTGGCGTTCGTCAACACGCTGCTCTGCCCGGCCTGCACCCTGTTCGTCTGGTTCATCCTCGACCTGATCCGCGGCCGCCACGTGACCGCGATCGGCGCCGCCACCGCGATCGTCGTCGGCTGCGTCGGGATCACGCCGGCGGGCGGCTTCATCAGCCCCGGCTGGGCGATGGCGCTCGGTGCGCTCGCGGCGCTACCGAGCTACGCGATGATCGCCTACCGCACGCGCACGCGCGTCGACGAGACCCTCGACGTGCTCGCCGCGCACGGCATCGCGGGCATGACCGGGATCCTCTTCATCGGGTTCTTCGCCCAGGAGGCCTGGAACGGGATCTCGGACGGGCTGATCTACGGGAACGGGGCCCAGCTCGCCGACCAGGCCGTGGCGGCGCTCGTCGACACCCGCCTACGCGTTCGTGGGCACGGTCGTGCTGCTCAAGCTGATCGGCGCGCTGACGCCGCTGCGCGGCCACGCGCTCGCGACGAGTCGGTCGGCATGGACATCGTCGAACACGGCGAGGAGGCGTACATCACCGGCGAGGGCGCGATCCTCGTCGGCATCGACGCGGAACCGGAGGTGGCCGAGCGACCGCCTAGGCTGGCCCGGGGCCGGACGGCTCAGTCGATCCCGAGAAGCAGGCTGAGCGCAAGCATCCCGGCGGCGCCGACCGCGATCCCCGAGAAAGCCTGGGTGTCGTTCCCTCCCTCAGGGACTCGGGCAGCAGCTCGACGACGATCAGCGCCAGCATCGCCCCGGCCGCAAAGGCGAAGGAGACCGGAAGCAGCGACTCGATCGTCTCGACGAGCAGGTAGGCGATCACCGCGCCGATCGGCTGCGGGACGCTGGTTCCGACCGCGGCCCAGAACTGCTGCGCGGGCGAGAACCCGGCCGCCTGCATCGGGATCGCGACGCTGGTCCCCTCGGGGATGTTCTGGACCCCGATCGCGATGATGATGAACAGCGCCAGGCCCTCGACCGAGGAGGCGTAGGCGGAACCGATCGCGAAGCCCTCGGGCAGGCTGTGCACGAAGAGGACGAGGAAGACGAGGACGGTCGTGCGACTGCCGCGAGCGCGCGAGAGGTCCGCGGTGGGCGACTCGAGCATGTGCCGGGCGACGAGCAGGAACGCGACGCCGGCGGCGAGCCCGGCCGCGACCTCGAAGGTGCCGCCGTCGTCGAGCGCCGGCAGACAGCAGGCCCGCGAACGCGGCGACGCCCATCACGCCGGCAGCGAGGCCGAGCAGGCCCGGCCGCAGCGCCGCTGCCCGCGGCCCGAGCATGAAGACCGGAATCGCTCCGAGCCCGGTGGCCAGAGTCGTGAGCGGAGGCGAACAGCACTAAGCTCCAGCATCGGTCAGTTCTATCGCCCGCCGGGCGGCGGCCGGCCGGGCCGGCGCGGCGCCCTCTCTAGGCTGTCCGGACCTTGCGCCGACCTACCCCGCCATGATCTCGAGACCTCCTCGACAAGGCGATGGACGTGACCGTGCTGCCCGGCTACAGCCGGATCGGGCATCGCGGTCCGGCGCGGCGTTCTGGAACGAGCCCGCGGAGGCGGGCCTGCGAGGGCCGGCGGGTCCTCGTCACCGGAGCCAGCTCCGGGATCGGCGCCGCCGCCGCCGAGCTCTTCGCCCGCGGCGGCGCCGAGGTGCACATGCTCGTCCGCGACCGCGCGAAGGGCGAGGGCGTGCTCGAGGCCGATCGCCGCCTCGACCGGCAGCGACCGCCTCCACGCTCGAGGTCTGCGACCTCTCCAGCCTCGCGTCGGTCCGGGCGTTCGCGGCGGAGTTCGCCGAACGCGAGCCCGACGCTGCACGTGCTCGTCAACAACGCCGGCGTGATGCCGCAGGAGCGCACCCACACCGACGAGGGCTTCGAGCTGACCTTTGCGACCAACGTGCTCGGGCCCGTACCTGCTCACCGAGCTGCTGCTCCCGCTGCTCCGCGCCGGCGCGCCCTCCCGGGTGATCAACGTCTCCTCCGGCGGCATGTACACCGAGCGCCTCGACGCCGCCGACCTCGCAGCTCGAGCGACGCGAGTACGACCCGCCCGCCTTCTACGCGCACAGCAAGCGCTGCGAGGTGCATCCTGACCGAGCTCTGGGACGAGCGCCTCGCCGGCAGCGGCGTCAGCTTCCACTCGATGCACCCGGGCTGGGCCGACACGCCCGGCGTCGAGACCTCGCTGCCGACCTTTCGCCGCGTCCTCCGGCCCGTGCTCCGCAACGCCGGCCGAGGGCGCCGACACCGATCGTCTGGCTCGCCGGCGCCGACGAGCCCGGCCGCGAGACCGGCCGCGTTCTGGCACGACCGCGTCGCGCGGCCGACCCACCGGCTGCCGCGCACCCGCGAGACGGCGACGCCGACCGTGAGCAGCTCTGGCAGCAGTGCCGCTCGCTGGCCGGGCTCGGGCCCGAGCCCGAAGAACCTGAGGGGGCTACCGCAGCGAAGCGAAGGAGGCCGGCTGAGCCGTGGCCCGCTACGTGACCATCCGTCAACAGCACGAGTGACCCGCGAGGAGGCGTTCGACTACCTCGCCGACTTCAGCTCCGTCCGCGAATGGGACCCGAGCTGCGTCCGCGCCGAGCTGCCTCTCCGAGGCTCCCGGCCTCGGAGCCCGCGTTCCTCGTCGTCGTCAAGTTCGCCGGCCGCGAGACCGAGCTCACCTACCGCACGACCGAGTTCGCGCGCCCCGACCGCGTCGTGCTCGTCGCCGAGACCTCGACCTTCAGCTCCGAGGACACGATCACCTTCGCCGCCGCCGGCGACGCCTCGATCGTCACCTACGACGCCAACCTGCAGCTCAAGGGCGCGCTCAAGATCGCCGACCCGGTCCTGCGCCTGCTGTTCCAGCACCTCGGCGACAACGCCGCGGCCGGGCTGCGCCGGGAGCTCGGCAGGGCTGATCGGGCCAACGCCAGCCTCGGCTCGTCAGTGCGCGAGCATGCCGGACATGCCCTTGAGGCCGACGTCCATCATCTTCCAGCCGGCGCCGGCGTGGAACGGCTCGCCGGCGCCGAACCGCATCGGGACCGAGAAGCCGAGCACCTTCTTGCCGAGCCGCCAGGCCGTCGAGGTGCCGACCTTGTAGTCGTCGCCGGCGTCGGGCCGCACCCGCACGGGCTGGGCCGGGTCGCCGGTGAGCTCGAGCGGCACCTGCGCGTAGGTGGCCTTGTCGAACATCTCCATCACGCACATCGAGACCGGGTCGAACGGGCTGCTCGAACTCGTCCCGGTGGACCTGGGCGCCGATGTGCTCGGCGACCGTGTCCGCCTGCAGGAAGGCGAGGAAGGCCTGCTTGACCGGGAAGTCGCCGGCGTCGCCCGGCGCGTAGATCTCGGGGTGGCCGACGACCTGACGGGTCTCGGGCACGCGGCTCGATGAAGCCGCGCTCGTCCGACGGCAGGCCGTCGTAGTCGAGCGCCGCGACGTAGGGCGGGAAGGCGATCAGCTCGTCGTAGTGGCGCGCGGTCCCGTCCTCGTAGAGCGACGCGGTCGGGCTCGACCGCGCTGACCGCGCTGGTCGGTGTGCCCCTCGATTCCGCGCTCGCGAGAACTCCTCGACGACGAGCTCGTGCAGGCGCGGGCCGAACGCCTGGATGAACGAGCCCTCGAACGTCGACCAGCCGATCTCGACCGTGTCGCGCGCGTCCTCGCGCCGCAGCCAGGTCTCGAACATCATCACGACCTCGTACAGCGGGCCGGCGCACTTGTTGTTCGGCGGCACGAGGAACAGCACCCGCGAGCTCTCTGCCCGGCGCGGGCCTTGTCGCGGACCCGCTCGAAGCGGCTGCGGACCTCGAGCATCCCCTCGCGGGTCCAGATCGTGGCGGCGTGCTCGGCGAGGCCGGGCACCTCGTCGATCGCCGTGTCGGCGCCGGTGGCGATGATCAGCTTGTCGTAGTCGAGCTTGCCGCCGTCAGCGAGCTCGACCCGGCGCTGGCCGGCGTCGACGCCGGCGACCCGCGAGTGGTGGAAGGGGATCTGCGCGGCGGCGCAGTCGGCTTCGCGAGATCGACGAGCAGCGAGTCCGGGTCTGCCCCGAACGGCACGTAGATCGAGTTCGGCCGGAAGACGAACGACGCGTTGTCGGAGACGAGCGTCAGGTCGACCTGATCGCGGAGGCGCATCCGCAGCAGGAAGGCGCTCTCGAGGGCGGCGAAGCCGCCGCCGAGAACGAGGACGCGTGGCTTGTGGCTCATCGATCTCCTCAGTCGTGGGCAGCGAGAGACGCACCGGGGTGCGCACGGAGATGGTCGCGACTGCGGCGACGCGCCGGAACGGGGTTTTGGCGAAGCCGCTCCGGGTCTTCTACGGACCTGCCGGGGCGCAGCGCGGTGCCGCCCCGCGACCGCCAGACTGCGCGACGCCGATGGACGACGCCGTTCCGATCCCGCCGCCACCCGCCGATCCGGACAGCCCCGGATCGATCTTCCTCCGCTTCCTCAAGTTCGGCCCGCTCGCCTGGGGCGGCCCGGCCGCCCAGATCGCGATGATCAAGCACGAGTGCGTCGACGAGGAGGGGTGGGTCTCCGAGGAGACGTTCAAGAAGACGCTCGCCGTCTACCAGGTGCTGCCGGGGCCCGAGGCGCACGAGCTCTGCGTCTACTTCGGCCGCATCCGCGGCGGCAGGCTCGGCGGCTTCATGGCCGGGCTCGGGTTCATGCTGCCCGGCTTCCTCCTGATGCTGGCGCTCTCGGTCCTCTACGTCGAGGCCGACCTCGAGGGCGCTCTCGACGAGATCTTCTACGGGCTCACCGCCGCGGTCGGGGCGATCGTCGCCCGGGCCCTGGTCCGGCTCAGCGGCAACTTCATCACCGACGTGCCGCTCGCCGTGATCGCCGTCGCCGGCTTCGCGCTGACCGCTGTTCGCCGACGCCAGCTTCGTGATCGTGCTGCTCGGCGGCGGGCTCGCCTACGAGCTCTGGCGCGCAGCCGGGCGCTGGTCGGGCGAGCGTCAAGTCGGTCTCGTTGGCGCCCGGCGCGCTGGTCGGGCTCGCGCTCGGAGCGATCACGCTCTCGCTGACGGCGACGATCTTCTGGGAGGGGCTGAAGGCCGGCCTGCTGACCTTCGGCGGCGCCTTCACGGTGATCCCGTTCCTGCAGCAGAGCGCCGTCGAGACGCAGGGCTGGCTCACCGACGAGCAGTTCGTCGACGGGCTCGCGATCGGCGGCGTCCTCCCCGCCCCCCTGATCATCTTCTCGACCTTCGTCGGCTACGTCGCCGGGGGCATGGCCGGCGCCCTGGTGATGACCTTCGGGATCTTCCTGCCCGCCTTCGTGCTCCCGATCTTCTTCCACCGCCGGCCTCGTCGCGATCGCCGAGAACCCGCGCATCCACCCCTTCCTGCTCGGCGTCGCCGCCGGCGTGATCGGCCTGATCGCGGCCGTCACCGTCGAGATCCTCGACACCAGCGTGGTCGACGTCTGCACCGCGCTCCTGGCGGTCGGCGCCTTCCTCTGCCTCAACCGCTGGCACGGCAAGCTGACCGTGCTCTGGGTCGTGCTCGGCTGCGGGCTGATCGGCGGGCTCCTGCAGCTGACCGTGGTCTGAGCGGATCCCGATCGCCGTCCGCCCGGTCCGCAGCTCCGGGCATAGAGTCGTCGCATGGACGCCGGCTTCGTCATCGCGATCCTGCTCGCGTTCGCGTTCGCGGCCACGAACGGGCTCCACGACGCCTCGAACGCGATCGCGACGCTGGTCGCGACGCGGGCCGCGACGCCCGGCTCAGGCGATCGTGCTCGCGACGGTCTTCAACCTGCTCGGGCCGCTGCTGCTCGGCGCCGCCGTCGCCGACACGATCGGCGGCATCGTCACCGTCAGCCCGTCGGAGGCCGCCGCCGTGATCGGCTCCGGGCTCGCCGGCGCCGTCACCTGGAACATGGTCACCTGGCGGCTCGGGCTCCCCTCGAGCTCCGGACACGCGCTCGTCGGCGGCCTCGTCGGAGCGGCTCTCGCGGAGGGCGGGACCGACGCCGTGCTCTGGGGCGGCATGGACGGGCGTCCACCCCGTCGGCGTCTTCGGCGCCCTGATCGCCCTCGCGATCACGCCGCCGCTCGGCGCTGCTCGGGGGCCTGCTCGTGATCCGCGGGCTCGCGGCTCGCGGGCCGGCGCGGCACGCGACGCTGGCGCGGGCCCGTCCACGGCGGCGAGTGGGCGATGTCGGCCGCGCTCGCCTTCAGCCACGGCGCCAACGACGCCCAGAAGACGGTCGGCGTGATCGCGGCGCTGCTGCTCGCCGAGGGCAGCATCGACACGCTCTCGGCGCCGACCTGGGCGGTCGCCCTCTCGGCGATGGCCCTGACGCTCGGGACGACGCTGGGCGGATGGCGGATCATTCGCACCGTGGGGCGTCGCATCTACCGCATCCAGCCGGTCGAGGGACTGGCCAGCCAGACCGCCTCGTCGGCGATCATCTTCGGCGCCTCGCTGATCGGCGGGCCGACGGCGACGACCCAGGTCGTCGCCTCCTCGATCGTCGGCATCGGCGCCGGCCGGCGCCGGATCCACCACGTCCGCTGGCAGGTCGTCAGGCAGATCGGCGATCGCCTGGCTGATCACGATCCCCGCGGCGGCGCTGCTCGCCGTCGCGATATTCGGCGTCTGGGAGGCGATCGCATGAAGGTCCGGAAGCTGGTTCCTGCCCGAGGAGCCCGACGTCGTCGGGCTGCTGCGCGCGCAGATCGAGATCACTCTCGAGGGCCTCGACGCGCTTCGCCGAGTGGGCGCGCGGCGACGAGGACGCGGTCGCGGATCGTGCGCGAGGCCGAGCCGCGCGGAGACGAGCAGAAGCGGCGAGCTGATGGAGACGCTGCGCGCCGCCTTCGTCGTCCCGCTCGAGCCCGAGGACGTGTTCACGCTCTCGCGCGGGATCGACCGGGTCCTCGACGACGCCGTCGACCTGATCGCCGAGTCGCAGGTGCTGGCGCGCGCCCCCGACGCGGGGATCGCGGAGATGGCCGATCGGATGGGCGAGGCGATGCGCCGGATCGACGACGCGATCGCGCGAGCTCGGCACGGACGGCGATGCGGCGACCGCGCGAGGCCGAGGCGGCGATCGCGGTCGTCAAGCGGCTCGAGGACGCCTACTACCGCGGCATGGCCGGGCTGCTCGAGGTCGAGGACCGCGGCGACCGGATCGCCCGCCGCGAGCTCTACCGGCGCTGCTCGCGGATCGGCGAGCGTGATCGTCGAGATCGCCGAGCGCGTCATGTACGCGGTCGTCAAGCAGAGCTGAGGCGCGCGCGGCCGCGCCGTCGCCGGCCCGACCGCGCCTGAACCGCTCAGCCTCCGAGAATCTTCGCCTTCTCCGCCTGGAACTCAGCATCGGTGAGCACGCCCTGCTCGTGCAACTCGCCGAGCTTCTTGAGCTGCTCCATCGAGTCGGGTGCGGCGCCTCAGCGGGCGCAGCCGCCGGCGGAGCCGCTGCGGCAGCGGCCTCCTCCTCCTGCCCCTCGACCTTCTTGTCGTGATGGTGCTTGGCCGCCACGGCGGCCCCTCCGACCACGGCCGCACGCCGGCGCCGCTGTCGTCTGTCACGTCCGCTCATCGCTTTCTCCTTCGGCTCGTCTGACTGCTGCAAGGAGCATCCCGCCGCGAGCCGCGAGCGCCATCACCCCGATGGGGTGAGCGCGGGCTGCGCCCGGACGCCGGGCTCAGCCGAGGCCGCGAGGCCGCTTCGCGCCGCCCTTGTAGATGAACCAGTGCACGAAGCGCGGAAAGACGCGGCCGACGTGGTGGAAGACGGTGTAAAGGAACGGCGCCGTCGCCTCGCGTCGCTCGCGCTCGACGGCCCGGGTCACCGCCTCGGCCGCCTGCTCCGGCGACATCGTCGGCAGCAGGTGGTCGACCCACGGGATCCGATCCTCGGTGCCGGGGTTGTTCTCCCAGTAGTTGCTGCTGATCTTCGACATGACGACGTCGGTGACCGAGACGCCGGTGTCGCGGAGGTCGACCCGCAGCGCCATCGAGAAGCCGCGCAGCGCCCAGCGGGCGGACGCGTAGGCGACCGAGCTCGGCCACGGGAACCAGGCTCCCGGGCCGTTGACGTTGCAGATGTTGCCGCTGCCGCGATCGGCCATCTCGGCGACGAACGCCTTCGTCACCGCGAACGCCGCGAAGTACGGGACCGCCATGTCGGCGGTCATCTCCTCGAGGCTCGTCTCCTCGATGAAGAGCCAGCGACCGATCCCGGCGTTGTTGACGATCACGTCCGGGATCGTGCCCTCGGCCTTGATCGCGTCGGTCGTCGCGACCACGGCCTCGAGGTCGGAGAGGTCGACCGGGTAGACGCGGGCACGACCGCCGGAGGCCTCGATCCCGGCCGCCACCTCGCGCAGCTTCTCCTCGCCGCGGGCCAGCAGCAGCACCTCGGCGCCGCGCTGCGCCATCGCCCGGGCGATCGCCGCCCCGAGGCCCTGTGAGGCGCCGGTGACGAGCACCGTCTTTCCCCGCAGCTCGATCACGATGCGCCCGCCCCGCCCGGGCCTTCCGGGGTCGCTGCGGCCCGCTCGTCCCCGGGCTCGGGCGCCGTCTGGCTGGTCGGGTCCGGCAGGCTCGGCCGGCCGCCGATCGCGTTGAGGAAGCCGTCGCGCATGCGGTGGCCGAGCGAGTCCGGCGGGAAGCGGGCCTCGGCGCGCGCGAGCTTCTTGCCCGTGTAGCGCCGCCGGCCCCACGGTGAGGTCGGCTTGCCGAGGCGCAGCGCTCCCCAGAGGCCGAGGAAGGGGATGAAGATCGCGAGGGTGCCGAGCCCGATCCGGCCCTTCATGAACGAGATGATCGAGAGCACGAACGCCTGCGCGACCGTGAGCGCCGCGAGCACCGGCGCCTCACCGCCTTCGAGCCCGAACGGCTCGGTCCCGATCACGACCAGGCCCATGAAGACGGTGACGAGCACGACCGCGTCGAGCGAGACGCGCCCCTGCTGGGCCCAGTAGACGTCCTCGAGGTTGACCCAGAGGGCGAACTCGTCGAACGTCAGCCCGGCCCCGAATCCGAACCCGAGCGCGGTCAGCTGGTACCAGGGGTCGGCCGGCGTCTCCAGGGCGAAGGCGACGAACCCGCTCAGCAGCATCAGCGAGATGCCCCAGACGAGGTGGTGCAGGTGCAGGCCCGAGCTCGTCTCGACGTTGCCGGGCCACCACGAGACCTGGGCCCGGATCATCCGCGCGCTCGTGCGGATGAACAGGAACGAGATCATGAACGCGAGCAGGACCAGGAAGGCCGCGCCGCTGCCCGGCTCGGAGGATTCGCCGAACGGATCGACCGCGATGAAGGCAAGCGCCGGATCGGGCATCGGCGCGTGATCCTATTGCGGACCCGTCAGTAGTTGCCCGCGGGCCCGACGGCTGAACTTCGGTGGAAGCGCACCCTGAGCCGGATACCCTGGTTACCGCTAACAGGCGATCATGACGATCTGCCGGCCACACACGGACGTGAAACAGGAGCATGGAATGAGCTTCAACCGCAACTTCAAAGTCGCCGTCGCCGCGCTGGCGACCGGCGCCCTGATCGCCACCGGGGCGGCCTCCGCCCCGGCGGGCCAGACCGGCAGCGCGACGCCGAGGCCGTCGCCGCGAAGAAGGGCAAGAAGGGCAAGGTCCACAAGGCCTGGCCGCACAAGAAGAACGGCAAGAAGCCGCACAGCAAGCTCGCCCGGCGGCTCGCCAAGCAGGTCGGTCCGGTCAAGCTGAAGAAGCACCACAACAGCTCCCCCGGGATCAGCCTGCGCGAGGCGCCGGCCCTGCGGGCGACCGGAACCTCTCCCGGAGTAGTCGGCACCACCGACGGCAGCGGCAACAAGCTGTGGCTCGTCCGCTCCTTCAACATTCCCCCGAAGGACCCGCTCTACGCGGACCTGACCAACTACTCGTGGACCTACGACAACGCTTTGGCGACGATCGGCTTCGTCGCCGACAAGGACCGCAGCCAGGCGCGCCAGCTGCTCGACCAGCTGGCCCTGTTGCAGAACCCGAACGGCTCCTTCAACTTCGCCTTCGACGTCGCCACCGGCGCCAGCTCGGAGGTCGTGCGCTCCGGCGCCGTCGCCTGGGTCGGGCTCGCCGGCACGGCGTTCGCCGACAAGTACGGCGACGACAGCTACGACGCGATGGTCGGCGGCACGATCGACTACCTGCTCGGCCAGCGCAACGCGGCCGGCCTGATCACGGGAGGCTCGGATGTCAACTGGGCCTCGACCCAGCACAACCTGCTCACGGCCGAGCTCCTGCGCGAGGCAGAGGCGCTCAGCAAGGGTTCGCACAAGTTCGGCTCCTACACGGCCGCGACGCTTGCCGCAGCCCGCAAGAGTCTCGAGGCCGCGATCGAGAAGAACCTCTACGTGACCGACAGCGCGACGATGGGGCATTTCCGCGAGGGCCAGGACGACAACCGGATCCCGATCGACGTCCAGGCACTCGGCGGCATGTACTTCGACAGCCACAAGGACTCCCGTGGCGACCAAGGTCGGCAGGTACATCACCCAGCAGCCCGGCTTCTACATCGCGCCGCGCACGACCACCGCAGCCCCGAACAAGGTCAGCGGCATGAAGCCGTTCCTCGACGCCGGCTCGCCCAACCTGATCTGGTCCGAGGGCACGATCGAGTCGCAGATGGCGATGACCCGCCTCGGCTCTCCGGAGACGTTCCTGAAGGCCTCGGTCGAGTCGCTCAAGGAGACGATGGAGCCCGACACCGTCGGGCCGATCGGCGCCGACCGCGACAGCGACTCGGACTGGGGTCAGTACCGGACCTGGCCGACGTCGGCAGCGGCGAGCTGGCTGCTGATGAACGAGCTCGAGGAGAAGGTCTACCTGTTCCAGCCCTGACCCCCGACCCAGGGGTCGGAGGTCAGGGACCGGTGAAGCCGCCGGCGAAGCAGGCCGTCGCTCCGCAGACGTTGGTGACCTGCCCGTCCGGCTTGAGGAAGTCCGACATCAGCTGCACCGCCTGCGGCGCCCCACGGGGGGCGCCGTGGGGATCCTCGCCCTCGCGGTTCGGCTGGTTGGTCAGCGGCGGCGGCGGCACTCCGATCGTCTCGCCCGGGTTGCCCGGGTCGGGGCGGACCGGTCCGATGTCGCCGTAGACGATGGCCGAGCCGTCGAACGGATAAGCGGGGATCGTCGGCACGTCCCAGAGCACCGCGACCCCGGGCCAGCGGCCCGGGTAGAGAACCGGGCGGCGGGCGTAGGCGCCGATCGTTCGCGCCTGCACGTCGGCCTGGAAGTTGCTCACCTGGTGATCGCCGAAGGCGACGTTCATCAGCACCGTGTGGGCCGGCGTCTCGGGCAGCGGGTCCGTCGTCATCCGGTGCGCGTAGCCGTTCGGCTCGCCGCGGTCCCAGAGCATCTGGATCAGGTCGAGCGCCAGCGGCCGCTCCATCTCCGAGTACTGGGCGTTGATGAAGATCGCGAACTCGTCGTAGTCGACCGAGCGCGGCAGCAGCACCGAGTAGTTCATCGCCGGCACGTTGAGGACCGAGCGGGTGAAGTCGGGCGCCAGCGCCGTCAGCGCGCCGCCCATGATCCCGCCCTGGCTGGCGCCGACGTAGTAGTTCTGGCTCGTGTCGATCACCGACGGCGTGCCGAGCGTTCCGTCCCGGCGGAAGGCCGGATCCGAGCCGAAGCCCGTCCGGGTGGATCATCAGCCGGCTCAGGAAGAGCTCGTTCGAGCAGGCCCTGCTGGAGCCGGTCGGCGAGCTGGTCGAAGTTGGAGAGGTCGCTGAGGATGTTGGCGACCGTGTTCGGGATGTCGCCGCCCGACATCCCGATCTCGTCGGTCGCGCACATCGTGAAGCCGTACTGCTCGGCCAGGTCCCGGTTGGTCGAGCTGCCGTAGACCTCGCCGGCGCCGCCGAACAGGCCGTGGCCGTAGATCGCGGGCCGGACCAGCTCCGGGCCCGGGCGCGCCGACGGCGCGCCGGGGAACGATGCAGATGAAGTTCGCCGTGTAGTCGCCGTTGCGGACCGGCAGGCCGTTCGCGTCGAGGTCGAACTTGCCGCCCGGGTCGCAGTTCGGCTCGAGGTAGCAGGGCACCGTGAAGGTGCCGGTGACCCGGCGGGCGATCTGCGGATCCGCCGGCACGCTGGTCCCGGTCACGGTGAACTGCGGCGAGTCGCCGGTGACGACGCCGTCGGCCATCTCGGTGTCGCCGAGCGAGGCGAAGGCGTCGTTGCGCATGTGCAGGGCGCGGCCGGCGATGTTCTCGTCGCTGGCGACGGTGAAGTCCCAGGCCAGGTAGAGCGGCGCGCGCCGGATCCCGGCGTCGCGGAGCGTCTCGAAGATGCCCTCGAAGTGCTCGCGCCGGTCGTCGATCGCCGCCTCGTCGGAGGGCAGCTCGTCGCGGTAGTAGCGGAAGCCCTCGGGCGCCGGGATCGTGCTGCCGTCGGCCGCGCGCAGCTTCCGCATCGCGACGATGTAGCGATGCCCGGACTCGTAGTTGCGGGCCGGGTGGATCTCGAGCAGCGTCGAGTCGGGACCGGAGGCGTTCGAGTCGATCTCGACCCAGATCGGAACCCGCTCGCCCGTCTCGGCGTCGATCACGACGACCGGCGTGCCGCTCTCCGCGTAGCGGCCGATGTGGTCGATCGGCGCCGGGTCGGTCTGCGCCAGCGCGGCCGGGTTGTCGAGCCCGGGCACGCGGACGAGGATCGTCTCGCCGGGGCTGAAGCCGTCGTTGAGCGCGTACGGCGCCGGGTCGATCGGCTTGCCGGACGGCGTTGTCGGGCATCGCGGCGGCGTGGAAGTCGACCCGGCGACCCGTCGCCGACGAGGGGTCGGCGACCGTGTAGTAGTCGCTCGGGAAGGGCAGCATGCAGAGCGAGCCGTCCTGCTGGCCGATGAAGTCGCAGTCGTCGGCGCGCGTCAGGTCGATCGGCTGCGGCGCGCACTCGCCGGTCCGCACCAGGCTCGCGGTCGCCTTGCGGCCCCGGACCTTGGCCCGCAGGGTGCGCGCCTCGCAGCCCGCGAGCTTCTCGCTCGCCGGCGTCGTCGAGCGGGATCCGCACGGTGCGCTTCTCGCCCGCCTCGAGGCGGACGCGCTCCGGCTTGGCGATCGGCACGAAGGCCTCCGTGTCGAAGCTCGACGAGGCGAGCCTGACCCTGACCTCCGGGGCTTGCCGCCGGAGGTGCGGTGAGCTCGACCTTGACTCCCTTGGCGAGAATCGAGTCCTGCCGAGCTCCGAGGATCTTCGCCTTCGGCTTCTTCCCCGCCTGCGTGGCGTCGGCCGGACCGGCGGTGCTCGTCGCCGGCGTCGCGACACCGAGACCGAGCGCGATCAGGACCAGCGCGCCGGCAAACCTCGTCTTCCCCATCTCTCTCCTCCGTCGTGACCCGGCGTCCCCATGGCGCCCGGCCGGTCACCCAGACTACGCGAGCGCCGGGCGACGGCGCGGCCGGAGGCCGCCTGCGGGCTCAGCCCGGCATCTCGACGCCCGTGAGCTGCGCGCTGAGCTCCCGCAGGCGCCTGCGGGCATCCTCGTCGTAGGCCGCCTGGGGCTCCGGCTCGGCCCGCTCGAGCACGTCGAAGAAGGCGCCGGTCGTCGTCGCGACGTCGTCGCCGACGGCGAGCCGCAGCGTCGCCTCCATCCCGTACTCGACGGTGTTGCGCGCCTCCTGGCGGATCCCGCGGACCAGCTTCGTGTCCATGAACGTCGCCGGGTGCAGGGCGTTGACCGTCGGCGAAGGCCCGAGCCGGGCGGCGAGGTCGATCGTGAACATGACCTGCGCCAGCTTCGACTGACAGTACGCCTGGCCCGGGTCGAAGCCGCGCTCGAGCATCACGTCGTCGAAGTCGATCGGCGCCTGCCCGATCGAGGCGACGTTGACGATCCGCGGCTCCCGCCCCGCCTCGACCAGCGGCAGCAGCTCGAGCGTCAGCAGATAGTGCGAGAGGTAGTTGACGGCGAAGTCGAGCTCGTATCCGTCGCTGCTGAGCCGTCGCTCCATCGTCGCGACGCCCGCGTTGTTGACGAGCACGTCGATGCGGTCGTGCGTCGGCGGCGATCTCGGCGGCAAGGCTTCGAACCTGCTGCAGCGATCCCAGATCGGCGGTGTACCCGGAGGGCCTGTTCGTCGCGGCGGCCGCGATCTCCGCAACGACCCGCTCGACCTTGCCGGCGTCACGGCCGTGGACGAGGACGACGGCGCCGTCGGCTGCGAGCCGGCGGGCCAGCGCGAGCCCGTGACCGTCCGTCGATCCGGTGATCAGGAAGCTGCGGCCGGCCGGGTCCATCGACCGAGGCTATCCACTCCCTGCGCCGGCCTCGGGACGGCGACGCCAGATCCGCTCTAGGGTCGCTGCCATCGCCGCAACCCCCGCCGGCCCGGCCGAGACCCACCGCTCCTATCGCTCCGGCTGGTTGCGGGCTGCCGTCCTCGGCGCCAATGACGGCATCGTCTCGACCGCGAGCCTCGTCCTCGGTGTCGCGGCGTCGGGCGCCTCGAGCACGGCGATCCTGACAGCGGGCATCGCCGGTCTCACCGCCGGCGCTCTCTCGATGGCCGCCGGCGAGTACGTGTCCGTCAGCTCTCAGCGGGACTCCGAGCTCGCCGATCTCGAGATCGAGCGACGCGAGCTCGCACAGGATCCGGAGGGCGAGCTGCTCGAGCTCGAGGGCATCTACGAGCAGCGCGGGTTGCCACCTGACCTGGCCCTGCACGTCGCCGAGGCCCTGACCGAGAGGGACGCGCTGGAGGCGCACGCCATCGAGGAGCTCGGACTGCACGGAGGCCGGGAGGCGCGCCCGTTCCAGGCGGCCTGGTCGTCCGCGGTTTCCTTCTCCGCCGGCGCGATCCTGCCGGTCCTTGCAGTCGCGATCGTGCCGGCCGGCGCCCGGATCGCCGTCTGCGTTCTAGTCACCCTGCTGGCGCTGGCCGCGCTCGGCTACGCGGGAGCGCGCCTCGGCGGCGGCTCCAGACGAGTGGCGACCGCGCGGGTCGTGATCTGGGGCGCGGTGGCGATGGCGGTCACGTCGGGGATCGGCCTGATCGTCGGCGCCGCCGTATAGCCCCAGGGCCCGGATCCCGGTGATGCCCGGAGCGCCGCATCGGCAGCGGGCGTGCATCGGGCGCACGCAACGGGCCGTGGCCCCGGCCTTACTCGACCTCGAACTCCTCCAACTGGCCCTGCTGGTAGTGGCCAGGGATCGGGCAGAACATCGCGTAGTTGCCCGCCTCGACGGGCTCGGTGACGTCGATTGTCACCGTCTCCCCCGGTGCGGGCGAGGTCTTCTGATCGCTCTCGGCGACCGTCGTGGCCGAGCCCTTCTTGCCCTGCAGGTCGTAGGCCTCCTCGAAGGTGAAGCCCTCGTTGATGCGGGCGAAGATGAGGGCATGCGCCTGCTCACTCTCGTTGACGTAGGTGATCGTCTCGGCCTCCGCGGTCGGGGTCGGCTCAACCTCCCAGGAGAACCCGTCCGCGATGTCGCCGGTCGTGACCGTCACCTCCTGCGCCGAAGCCGTTTCCTCACCGCCCGTCGTCTCCTCGTCGTCCCCGCATGCGGCAACTCCAGTCGCGAGCATCAACGCCGCAACGGCTCCAATGGCGATCGCACCTTTCCTGGTCATTGGTTCCTGCCTCTCGTCCGTGATCGGGGGGTCGGGGACCGGCCTAAGCTAACCGATCACGACAGGCATCGGGCCATACCTTCCTGCTTTGCGGACCGAGTGGCCGCGGAGTCTTCGGAACCACAACTAGGTGGGGCTTCCGCGGCGGCGCTCACCTAGCCAGCCGCGCGTCCGCTCGCCTTCGTCTGGACGGGCTCGTCTAGCTCGGCCGCCATGATCTCGAGCCTGAGGTTGAGCTTCGGCTTGCGCTCGAGCAGCTTGCGACCCTTGCGTGAAAGCTTCAGCGTCAGCCTCTTCGAGCTGCCCCCGGCTAGCGTCCGAGGC
>CAVURI010000023.1:0-129890 GCA_963743845.1 uncultured Solirubrobacterales bacterium | reverse complement strand
GACGACCGGACGAGATCGAATACGATCGCGCCGTCGCCGCGCCTGTCATTCGATCTGGGGAGTAACAACATGTGTCGCAGAGCCGTCGTCGCCGCCCTTTCGCTGACCGTCACCCTCCGCTTGCACCGCCGCCCCCGCACAGGGCCCGGAGCCCCAGCCGCAGGAGATCGGCCTGCTGTTCGCGCAGACCGCCAAGGAGGGCACGATGAAGCCGGTCGAGGGCAAGCCCCGCTTCAAGCTGACGCTCCGCAAGGTCAACCCCCAGGTCGTCTGGTTCAGTGATCGCCCCGCACGGCAGTCCGGCCACATCCCGGTCGGCGGCTTCGCGCGCTCGTGGGAGGGCTTCGGCTTCGTCGAGGACCCGCCCAACGCCGCGCTGACCCTGCTCCACGCCGACGACCGTGGCGACACGGTGGTGATGAGCTCGGCCCGCCCCGCCTGAGCGAGAACAAGCGCACGATCCGCTACTCGGCGCGGATGCTCGATGAGGCGACCGGCAACCTCTCCCACCTCGAATCCCAGCGCGACCACCGCGTTCCCCGCCACTTCCGGTCCCCCTCGCTGTTCATCGACGACGCGAGCGGGAAGGTCATCAACGGCTACGTGATCGCCTCGTACACCCAGTGCAATGACGCCAACCTCAGCGGTGCCGACCTCTGCGGTGCCGACCTCTACGCCGCCTTCCTCCAGCGCGCCGACCTCACCAACGCCAACCTCACCGGCGCCGACCTCTACGGCGCCGACCTCCCCGACGCCAGCCTCACCAAGGCCAACCTCACGGGCGCCGACGTCCTCCAGGCCATCCTCACCCGCGCCAACCTCAACGGCGCCGACTTCGAGCCAGCGCCAACCTCACCGGCGCCAACCTCACCGGCGCCGACCTCACCGGCGCCAACCTCCTCGCTGCCACCCTCGCTGCCACCAACCTCACCGGCGCCAACCTCACCGGCGCCGACCTCCGCGCCGTCGACCTCTCCGCCGCGATCCTCTGTCGCACGGTCATGCCCGACGGAAGTACCAGAAACGACAACTGCCCCTCATAGCGCCCTCGCCAGTCCAAGGACCGTGGGCACTCGTCGCCACTCTCGCCCGCGCCGGCACCGGACGCCGTCACGCCGACGGCCCCCGAAACCGCTTGTCCAAGCGGTTCCAGGTCATGGGCGCGGCGGGTTTCGAACCTGCGACCTCTCGCGTGTGAAGCGAGCGCTCTCCCACTGAGCTACGCGCCCTGGGAGGCGGGGATCCTAGCGGCTGGCGGGCGGTTTCCAGGTCGCGCTGATACCCCGGGGGGGTATATGGTACAGTTCGCGACGACGTAGAAGAGCAGCACCTGCGAAGACCACAGGAGAACCCCATGAGCGACCAGGCAGAAGCAACCGATCACCGGACCTACACCGTCTCCGGCATGACCTGCGGCCACTGCGTGCTGTCGGTCGAGGAGGAGGTCTCCGAGGTCGCCGGCGTCGCGTCGGTGACGGTCGACCTCGACTCGGGCCGGCTCGAGGTCGGCGGGGCGGCGCTCAGCGACGACGCGGTCCGCGCGGCGGTCGCCGAGGCCGGCTACGAGGTGGTCGCGTGAGCGTCGTCCTGCGACTGGCGCTGTTCGCGCTGGCGCTGGCGGCCCTGTTCGGGGCCGGCACCGCGGCCGGCAGCCTGCTCGACCCCGACAGCCCCGGCGGCGAGGCGACCGCCGAGAGCGCCCACGGCGCCGAGGCCGGACCGACGCCGACGGCGGCGAGATGGCGGCGATGGAGGGCGAGGAAGGCGAGCACGGCGAGGAGATCGACCCGGTCCGCGGCCTCGCCGCGACCGAGAACGGCTTCACGCTCGAGATCGCCGATCCCGAGCGCGCGCTGAAGCAGACGGAGCCGCTGCGCTTCCGGATCGTCGACGGCGACGGCGCCCCGGTCCGCGACTTCGACGTCGAGCACACCAAGCGCATGCACCTGATCGTCGTCCGCCGCGACCTGACCGGCTTCCAGCACCTGCACCCGCGGATGGCCGCGCGACGGCACCTGGGAGGTGCCGCTGCGGCTGACCGAGCCCGGCGCGTACCGCGTCTTCGCCGACTTCTCGAGCGACGGCGAGGTGACGACGCTGGCCGGCGACCTGCGAGGTCGCCGGCGACGCCGCCGCGACGCCGCTGCCCGCGCCCGAGCCGACCGCCGTCAGCGACGGCGGCTACGACGTCGGCCTCACCGAGGGCGCCGCCGCCGCGGGCGAGCCGGCCCACCTCGAGTTCGAGGTCACGAAGCGACGGCGAGCCGGTCGAGGTCGAGCCCTACCTCGGCGCCGACGGCCACCTCGTCGCGCTGCGCGAGGGCGATCTCGCCTTCCTGCACGTGCACCCGATCACCGACGAGGCGTCCGCGCCCGGCGAGATCGCCTTCGAGGCGACGTTCCCGACCGCAGGCAGCTACCGGCTCTTCCTCCAGTTCCAGGTCGACGGCGAGGTCGAGACCGTCGCCTTCACCCAGGAGGTCGAGTGATGGCCCAGACCGAGACCACGAAGCCGCAGGACGGCGAGCACGTCGAGCTGCCGATCACCGGCATGACCTGCGCGTCGTGCGCGAACCGGATCGAGCGCAAGCTCAACAAGCTCGACGGCGTCACCGCGACGGTCAACTACGCGACCGAGAAGGCGACGGTCGACTTCGACGCCGTCCGTCGTCGAGCCCGAGCAGCTGCTCGAGGCGGTCGAGGCGGCCGGCTACAAGGCGAAGCTGCCGGCGCCGCACGCGAGCCGGCGACGCCGCCGGCGCCGAGGCGAGGCCTCCTCCGAGGCCGACGACGAGACCGAGAGCCTGCGGATCCGCCTGCTGATCAGCGCCGCGCTGACGGTCCCGGTGCTGCTGATCTCGATGATCCCGGCGCTGCAGTTCGACTACTGGCAGTGGATGGCGCTGCAGCTCGCGACCCCGGTCGTGATCTGGGGCGCCTGGCCGTTCCACCGCGCCGCCTGGGCCAACCTCAAGCACGCGACCGCGACGATGGACACGCTGATCTCGCTCGGCGTGCTCGCCGCCTGGACCTGGTCGCTGTACGCGCTGTTCCTCGGCGACGCCGGCATGACCGGGATGAGGATGACGTTCGACCTCTTCCCCGAGGCGACCTCGGGCGCCGAGCACATCTACCTCGAGATCGCCGCCGTGGTGACCACGTTCATCCTCGCCGGCCGCTACTTCGAGGCGCGCGCCAAGCGCCGCGCCGGCGCCGCCCTGCAGGCCCTGCTCGAGCTCGGCGCCAAGGACGTCGCGCTGCTCGACGCCGACGGCACCGAGCGCCGGATCCCGATCGAGCAGCTGCAGGTCGGCGACCGCTTCGTCGTCCGCCCGGGCGAGAAGGTCGCGACCGACGGCGATCGTCGAGGAGGGCAGCTCGGCCGTCGACCAGTCGCTGCTCACCGGCGAGTCGGTGCCGGTCGAGAAGGGGCCCGGGCGACGACGTCGCCGGGCGCGACGATCAACGCCGGCGGCCGGCTGGTCGTCCGCGCCACCAAGGTCGGCGTCGACACCGCGCTCGCGCAGATCGCCCGGCTCGTCACCGACGCCCAGACCGGCAAGGCGCCCGTGCAGCGGCTCGCCGACCGGATCTCGGGCGTCTTCGTGCCGATCGTGATCGGCCTCGCGGTCGCGACGCTCGGCTTCTGGCTCGGCGCCGGCGAGGGCGCGGTCGTTCGCCTTCAGCGCCGCGGTCGCCGTGCTGATCATCGCCTGCCCCTGCGCGCTCGGCCTGGCGACGCCGACGGCGCTGCTGGTCGGCACCGGCCGCGGCGCCCAGCTCGGCCTGCTGATCAAGGGCCCGGAGGTGCTCGAGTCCACCCGCCGCGTCGACACGATCGTGCTCGACAAGACCGGCACCGTGACGACCGGCAAGATGGCGCTGGCCGAGGTCGTCGCCGCGCCGCGGCACCGACCGCGACGAGCTGCTGCGGCTCGCCGGCGCGCTCGAGGACGCCTCCGAGCACCCGATCGCCCGGGCGATCGCCGCCGCCGCCCGCGAGCGAGCTCGGCGAGCTGCCGGCCGTCGAGGGCTTCGCCAACCGCGAGGGCCTCGGCGTCGAGGGCGTCGTCGACGGGCACGGCGTCCGATCGGCCGCCCGGCGCTGATGGCCGAGTGGAGCCTCGACGTGCCCGACCGAGCTCGACCGCACCCGGCTCGAGCTGCCAGGGTCGGAGGCGCCAGCTGCGTGCTCGTCGCCTGGGACGGGAGCCGTCCGCGGCCTGCTCGCCGTCGCCGACACGGTCAAGCCGACCTCGGCCGAGGCGATCGCCGCGCTCCGCGAGCTCGGCCTGCGGCCGGTCCTGCTGACCGGCGACAACGACCGAGACCGCCCGTGCCGTCGCCGCCGAGGTCGGGATCGACGAGGTCATCGCCGAGGTGCTGCCGGCCGAGAAGGCCGAGGTCGTCGCGCGCCTGCAGGCCGAGGGCCGCGTCGTGGCGATGGTCGGCGACGGCGTCAACGACGCGCCCGCGCTCGCCCAGGCCGACCTCGGCCTCGCGATCGGCACCGGGACCGACGTCGCGATCGAGGCCTCCGACCTGACGCTCGTCAGCGGCGACCTGCGCGCGGCCGCCGACGCGATCCGGCTCTCGCGCTCGACGCTGCGGACGATCAAGCAGAACCTCGGCTGGGCGTTCGGCTACAACGTCGCGGCGCTGCCGCTGGCCGCCGCCGGCCTGCTCAACCCGCTGATCGCCGGCGCGGCGATGGCGCTCTCGAGCGTCTCGGTCGTCGCCAACGCGCTGCGCCTGCGCCGCTTCCGGTCCTCCTGGCGCCGGGGCTGAGCCGGGCGCTCAGTGGCTCGGGTACTCAGGGAAGGCTGACGCCGCCGCTCTCGACGCTCGAGCCGGACGCCTGCTGGTGGGCGATCGCGCCGCTCGACGGCGCGGGCGCCGATGCCGCCGCTGCCGCCGCCGGAGCCCGGGATTGACGCCGCCGTCGCCGTTGCCCTTGCCGCCCTTGCCGTCGCCCTTGCCCTTGCCGCCGCCTTGCCGCCTGCCGCCGCCGTTGCCGGCACCGACGCCACCGCCACCGCCGCCGTCGCCCTTGCCGCCGTCGCCGTCGCCACCGCCACCGCTGCTGCCGCCGCCGCCGGCATCGGTGCGCGGGCAGTTGACCGAGTAGACGGTCCGGACCGGCTTGAACGGCGTGCCGTCGGAGTGGGACCAGGAGAGGTGGAGGTGGTGGCCGCGGCCGTGGCCGGCGTCGCCGTCGTAGCCGACCCAGCGGAACGGGGCGCGGGGCTGGTCCTGCGCGGGCTCGGCCCAGGCCGCGAGGCGGTCGATCTTCTTCCAGGTGCCGCCGGCCGCCTTGTTCGGAACGATGTCGACGGCGAGGCCGAGCGGGTGCTCGCCGTTGGCGGCGTGGACGCGATCGTCGGAGTAGCCGTCGGTGACGTAGATGTCCCAGCGCCGCTCCATCCAGCGGATGTCGGAGAGCAGGCGGCGATCGAGCCGCTCGCCCGGGAAGCCGGGGATGCCGACGAAGCGGCCGCCTCCGGAGGTCTTGCAGAGCTTGTTGCCGAGCTCGGTGCTGCGCATGCCCTTGCCGGCGCCGGCCGGGACCGCGAAGGCGAGCGCCACGCACGCGAGAGCGGCGACGGCGAGGACGATTTTGCGTGGGAATGCCATCGGCTGGGGTCACACCGAGAGTCGGCGGGTCACCGATCATCCTTGAGCCGCCCCCCTCGATGTGGGCGGTCGCTTGCGTGCAACGGGTCGCCCATGACCGGCCTCCAGCTGCGGATCGCGCGCCGGACCGTTTGCGGACAGGACCGTGCAGCCCTCCTTCGAAAGAGAGTCACCGGGCGTGCCCGCCGTGGCGTGCTCGGGTCAGGCTGTTCCGCGGCGCTCGTCGACGGTCGCTTAAGGCTGCTTCCTTCCGGACCTGACCTGATTCACGGGCCTACGTCGCGCGGGACCTGACCTTCAACGCTGCCCGCGGCGTACTGGCCCCGACGGCCGGTTCCTCGGGAGGGCGTTCAGCCCCGCTGAAGCGGATTGCGGGTTCAAGGTGCCGCTACTACCCCGCTCAGCACGGTCCGCCCGGCACCTTACAGCGCCCGGGCCCCCACGGGGCTTCAGCCGCGGGCCGCGAACGCCTCCGCCACCGCGGCGAGATCGTCGAAGACGAAGTCGGGCGCGACGGGCGCGGCGGCGATGTCGTCGCGGCCGTCGCGGCCGCTGAGCACGAAGGCGGTCGTCAGGCCGGCCGAGGCAGCTCCGGCGATGTCGGAGTGGAGGCTGTCGCCGGCCATCAGCGCCCGTTCGACCCCGAGCTCGGCCAGCGCTTCGGCGAACAGGCCGGGCTCGGGCTTGCCGACGTTGTGGGCGACCCGCCCCGAGGCGCTCTCGATCGCGGCGACGATCGCCCCGGTTCCGGGGACGAGGCCGTGCGCGGTCGGGTAGGTCGGGTCCTTGTTCGTCGCCCAGAGCTCGGCGCCCTCGCGGACGACCGTCGAGGCGTCGCGCAGCAGCTCGTAGTCGAAGCCGGCGCCGCCGCCGACGACGACGGCCTCGACGCCGGCGAGCACCGACTCGGCGACGGCGCCGTCGCGGATCTGCTCCTGGCCGATCACGTCGATCCCGTGCTCGGCGAGCTCGCGGGCGAGCGACGGCGTGCCGATCGCCAGCGCCCGCGCGCCGGGCTGGCGGGCGGCGACGGCAGCGGCGGCCGCAACCGCCGAGGTGACGATCGCGGCGGGCTCGGTCGGGGCGCCGAGCTCGGTCAGCCGGGCGGCGAGCTCGGCCCGGGTCGAGCGCGGGTCGTTGGTCACGAAGACGAGTGGCCGGCCCCCCTCCCGGAGCCGCCCGAGCGCCTCGATCGAGCCCGCGATCGGCTCGTGGCTGAGCCAGACGACGCCGTCGAGATCGATCGCAAATCCTTCGATTGCGGGCATTTCCCCGGACGCTGCGGAGGACGGGTCGGACACCCGCCGATCCTACGCGGGAGGCCGTCCGGCTCGCGTCTAGACTCAGCCGTCCGTGACCGAGCAGTCCCTCTATCGCCGTCACCGCCCGCAGTCGTTCGCCGAGGTCGTCGGGCAGGAGCACGTGGTCCGCACGCTCTCGAACGCGATCGAACGCGATCGCGTCCACCACGCCTACCTGTTCGTCGGCTCGCGCGGAACCGGCAAGACCTCGATGGCGAAGATCCTCGCCCGCTCGCTCAACTGCGTCAACGGCCCGACCCTGACCCCGTGCGGGGTCTGCGAGTCCTGCGTCTCGATCGCCGCCGGCACCTCGATGGACGTGATCGAGATGGACGCGGCCTCGAACCGCTCCGTCGACGACATCCGCGAGCTCCGCGACCGCGTCTCCTACGCGCCCGCCGCCGGCGGCTGGAAGGTCTACATCCTCGACGAGGCCCACATGCTCACCCGCGAGGCCTGGAACGCCTTCCTGAAGACGCTCGAGGAGCCGCCCCCGAACACGGTCTTCGTGCTCGCCACGACCGAGGCGCACAAGGTGATGCCGACGATCGTCGACCGCTGCCAGCGCTTCGACTTCGCCCGGCCGACGCCGGAGAACATCGCCGAGGTGCTGCGCCGCGCCAGCGCCGCCGAGGGGATCACGATCGCCGACGACGCGCTCGGCGCCGTCGCCCGCGCCGCCAACGGCAGCTTCCGCGACGGGCTCGGGACGCTCGACCAGCTCGTCGCCTACAGCGGCAACGAGATCGCGACCGACGACGTGCTGCAGGTGCTCGGCGTCACCGACTCCGACCTGCTGTTCCGCGCCACCGACGCGATCGCCGCCGGCGACGGCCGCGCCGTGCTCGAGCTCGCCGCCGAGCTTGCGACCACGGGCCGCGATCCCTCCCGCTTCGCCGGCGACCTCGTCGCCCACCTGCGTCGGCTGCTCGTCGTCGGCACGCTCGGCGAGGTCCCGACCCACTTCTTCCTCGCCCCCGAGCAGGCCGAGCGGCTCAGCGCCCAGGCCGGCGCGCTCGGCGAGGTCGAGCTCGTCCGCGCGATCGACGAGCTCTCGGCGGCGATCGCGGCCGTCCGCGAGGGCGACGACGCCCGGATGACGATCGAGCTGGCGATGCTGCGCGCCGCGCGGCCGGAGATCGACCCCTCGGCCCGCGCCCTCGCCCACCGGCTCGAGCGGCTCGAGCGCTCGATCGAGGCGGGCGGCGCTCCGGCGCCCGCGCCCGCAGCGGCGGTGCCGGCGCAGGCAGCGGCCGTCGCCGCCGAGCCCGCCAGGCCGAGGCCGAGCCGACCCCGCCGCAGGACCTGCCGCCGACGCCTCCCGACGCGGATCTCGACGCCGACCCCGGCCCCGAGGCCTCGGCCGACCCCGGTCCCGAGCCCGAGCCGGAGCCGGAGCCGGAGCCGGAGCGCGGCCCGTCGAACCCCGTCGAGGCGATCGCCCACGGCGCCGTCGCCACCGCGGAGCAGGTCGTGACCGACATCGGCACCCGCGTCGACGACGTTCGCACCGGGGTCGAGACGCGGGTCGAGGAGGTCCGCACCGGGGTCGAGACGCGGGTCGAGGAGGTCCGCGCCGAGGTCGACCGCCGGGTCGGGGCGACCGCCCACTCGGCGACCGAGGTGCTCGATCTCGAGCGCCTCGCCGGGCTCTGGCCCGCCGTCGTCGATCAGGTGCGCACGTCCGGCTCGGAGTTCCTCTCCGCGACCTTCGCGGTCGCCCGCCCGGTCTCGGTCGACGCCCAGCGCTCCACCGTCGAGATCGGCTTCCCGCCGAGCGCCGCCTTCAACAAGCGCAAGGCCGAGGCGAAGGAGAACCGCGACCGGCTCTCCGACGCGCTCCGCACGATCGTCGGCTCGCGGCTCAGCGCCACCTACGTGATGCTCGACGAGGAGCCGGAGGACGAGCCCGGATCCGCCGAGGCCGAGGGCGAGGGCGTCGACGACCGCGAGCTTGTGGAACGGTTCAAGGCCGAATTCGACGCCGAGGAACTGATCGACGACCCCGAGGAGGGTGAAGGCTGATGGCCAGAGGACGTGGAGGAATGCCCGGGGGCGGCGGCCCAGGGGGCATGGACATGGGCGCGATGATGAAGCAGGTCCAGCAGATGCAGGCGGACATGCTCAAGGCCCAGGAGGAGCTCAAGGACGAGATCGTCGAGGCCTCGGCCGGCGGCGGCATGATCAAGGTGACGATGAGCGGCGACCTCGAGCTGCGCAGCGTCGAGATCGATCCCGACGCCGTCGACCCCGAGGACGTCGAGATGCTTCAGGACATGGTCATGGCCGCGATCAACGAGGCGCTGCGCGCCGCTCAGGAGGCCGCCAACAACAAGATGGGCGGCGTCACCGGCGGGCTCGGTGGCCCCGGCGGCGGGCTCGGCCTGCCGGGGATGTAGTGGCCCCGTCACCAGTGGGCCCGGAGGCCCCTTAAGGCTTGCATCCGGCTCCGGTCGAGAGGCTGATCGGCGAGCTCGCCCGGCTGCCCGGCGTCGGCCGGCGCACCGCGCAGCGGCTCGCGTTCCACATCCTCCGCTCGAGCGACGAGGAGGCCTTCGCGCTGGCCGACTCGATCACCGAGGTGAAGCGCTCGATCGGTCTCTGCCCGCGCTGCTTCAACCTCGCCGAGACCGGCAAGCTCTGCGCGATCTGCGCCGACGAGCGCCGCAGCGACGCGGTGATCTGCGTGGTCGAGGAGCCCCAGGACGTGATCGGGCTCGAGCGCACCGGCGAGTTCCGCGGCCGCTACCACGTGCTCGGCGGTGCCCTGTCGCCGATCGACGGCATCGACCCCGAGGACCTGAAGATCGAGGAGCTCGTCACCCGTGCCTCGGCGCCCGAAGTCACCGAGGTCGTGATCGCGACGAATCCGACGACGACCGGAGAGGCGACCGCCCACCACATCGCCGAGCGCCTGCGCGGGGAGGTGACGCTGACCAGGCTGGCCAGCGGGCTCCCGGTCGGCGCCGACCTCGAGCACGCCGACGAGGTCACCCTCGGCCGCGCCCTGTCGGGCCGGCGGCCCTGCCCGCTCCGGCGCTCAGCGCGGGGGGGGGAGCGCCGCGTGCGGTCCTCGGAGCGAAGATCATCATCGCCAGGCCGATCACGAGCATCGCGATGCCGGCGATCATCAGGATCAGGCCGACGACGTCGAGGTCGATGCCGACGAGGTCACGTTGAGCGCGAAGCGGATGATCGCGCCGACCGCGATCAGGAAGATGCCTCCACCGATCATGCGGGCACCCTATCGGCGCGCCCGGCGCTGCGCCGTCAGCCCAGCAGGCCCAGCTTCTGCTTCATCTCGATCACGCGCCCGGCGGCGCTGTCGAGCCGGTCGGTGCTGATCGCGCCGGATTCGACGGCATCGATCAGCGCCGCCCGCACCGAGTCGATCGACCCGGGGTCGGAGAGCTGGACCATGTCGGCGCCGTTGGCGATCGCGGCGACCGCGGCCTCGGAGGTCTTGTAGCCGGAGCGGATCGCCCCGGCCTCGAGCTCGTCGGTGATCGCGACCCCCTCGAAGCCGAGCTCGCGCCGCAGCAGGCCGTCCATGACCTGATCGGAGAGCGATGCCGGCGTCACCGGGTCGTAGGCCGAGAAGAAGGCGTTCGAGACGACCACCGCAGGCGCTCCGGCGGCGATCGCGGCCTCGAACGGCGGGATGTCCCGGGAGCTCAGCGTGCCGGCATCGACGCTGACGCTGGCCGGCCCGAGGGCGGTGTCCTGGGTGGTGCTGCCCTCGCCCGGGAAGTGCCCGGGGATACAGGCGAAGTCCTCCTTGCGGCAGCCGTCGAAGGCGGCCCGGGTCATCGCCGCGACGGTCGCCGGATCGTCGGAGAAGGCCCGGTCGGCGATCGCGCTGTCGAGCGTGGCGATGTCGGCGAGCGGGCCGATGTTGAAGTCGAAGCCCTCGTCGGCGAGCGCCGACGACATCTCCTCGGCCCAGGCCTCGGCCGCCTTCGGGTCGCCGCCGTCGCCGATCTCGATCGCCCGTGCCGACGGCGGCAGGTCGGCGAGCTCGCGATAGTCGCCGCCCTCCTGCGCGGTCCCGATCATCGCCGGGATCTCACCGTCCGCGTCCGCGCGCAGATCGGAGGTGAGCTCCTTGCCGGAGCCGGCGCCGCTCCACGAGCCGGCGGTGACGAGGACGCCGCCGAGCGTGCCCGCCTCCTCGCCCGGGTCGGCTGCGAGCAGCAGCTGATCGACCTTGCCGGCGGCGTCGAGGCCGGCGAGCCGCGCCCGCGTGTCGGGGCTGAGACTGGCGATCGTCAGCTCCGGCCCGGACTCGGACTCGTCGCCTGAGCCCCCGAAGAGCAGGTACCAGATCAGCGCGGTGGCGCCGATCGCGACCGCGATCGCGACGATTCGGCGCCTGAGGATCGTTCGCCGGTCCAAAGCGCCGCGATCAAAGCAGACCGCGGGCGCGCACGGCGCCGTCTTCGCGGCCTTTGGGGATCGCTGCCCGCGGCGGCTCTATCCTGATGCGTTCCGATGAGCCCGCTCTCCGACAGACAGGTAGTGGTGATGAAGTTCGGCGGCACCTCCGTCGCCGGGCCCGAGGACCTGAAGCGCGCCGCGCGCCGGATCGTCGCCGCCCGCGAGGCCGGCAAGTCGCGTCGTCGCCGTGCTCTCCGCCCGCGGCAAGACGACCGACGAGCTGGTCGCGGATGGCCGGCGAGATCTCCGAGCGGCCGTCGCCGCGCGAGATGGACATGCTGCTCTCGACCGGGCGAGCGGATCTCCTGTGCGCTCTGGCGCGATGGCGATCAGGGACCTCGGCCACCAGGCGATCTCGCTGACCGGCTCGCAGGCCGGGATCGTCACCGACTCCTCGCACACCAAGGCGCGGATCATCGACGTCCGCGCCGACCGCATCCGCGACGCCCTCGACGAGGACAAGATCGTCCTCGTCGCCGGCTTCCAGGGTGTCTCGACCGACACCCAGGACGTGACCACGCTCGGCCGCGGCGGCTCCGACACGACCGCCGTCGCGCTCGCGGCCGCGCTCGGCGCCGAGGTCTGCGAGATCTACACCGACGTCGCCGGCGTCTTCAGCGCCGACCCGCGGATCGTCCCCGACGCGCGCAAGCTGCCCGTCGTCTCCTTCGAGGAGATGCTCGAGATGTCGGCGTCGGGAGCGAAGGTCCTGCAGCTCCGCTGGGTCGAGTACGCCCGCAACCACGACGTCCCGATCCACTGCCGCATCCTCTTTCGAGGAGGGCCCCGGTACCCTCGTGACTCTCCGAGGACGAAACCATGGAACGACCGCTGGTAACAGCCGTAACCCACTCGACCGACGAGGCGCGCGTGACGCTCGCCGGCGATCCGCAACGAGCCCGGCATCGCCGGCCGCATCTTCACCGCCCTCGCCGAGGCGAACGTCAACGTCGACGTGATCATCCAGAACGAGCCGGTCTCCACCGAGCACGGCGCCGACCTCTCCTTCACGGTCGAGCGCGACGACCTGCAGACCGCGGTCGACGCGATCGACGCGATCGGGGATCAAGGGCGGCGAGGTGCGGACCGACGAGCAGATCGGCAAGGTCTCGATCGTCGGCGCCGGCATGCGCAGCCACCCGGGCGTCGCGGCCAAGGTCTTCCAGGTGCTCGGCGAGGCCGGCATCAACATCGAGATGATCTCCACCTCGCCGATCAAGATCTCCTGCGTGATCGCGGCCGACGACGTCGAGCCCGCCGTCCGCGAGCTGCACAAGGCCTTCGACCTCGGTGACGACGCCGTGCACGAGGAGCAGCCGACCGGCATCCACCACCGTCCCAAGGTGACGCCGTGAGCTTCCGAGTCGGGCGTCCTCGGCGCCACCGGCGCCGTCGGCTCGACGATCCTCGAGATCCTCGCCGAGCGCAACTTCCCGGTCTCCGAGCTGGTCCCGTTCGCCTCCGAGCGCTCGGCCGGCAAGCCGGTCCGCTTCGGCGATGCCGAGGTCGCCTGCGTGACGCTCAGCGACGAGTCGATCCAGGGCATCGACATCGTCATCTCCTCGGCCGGCGGCAGCGATCAGCGCCGAGTGGGCGCCGAAGCTGGTCGAGGCCGGCGCGGTCGTCGTCGACAACACCAGCTACTGGCGCATGCACGACGACGTGCCGCTGGTCGTCGCCGAGGTCAACCCCGACGCGGTCGCCGCGCCACAAGGGCACTGATCGCCAACCCGAACTGCTCGACGATGCAGATGGTGGTCGCCCTGAAGCCGATCCTCGACGCCGCCGGGATCGAGCGCCTCGTCATCTCCACCTACCAGTCGGTCTCCGGCACCGGCCAGCGCGGCGATCGAGGAGCTGCAAGGCCCAGAGCCGGGCCGCGCTCGACGGGCGAGACCGCGCCGGCCGAGGTCTACCCGCACCAGATCGCCTTCAACGTGCTGCCCCAGGTCGAGACCTTCAAGGACGGCGACGACTACACGACCGAGGAGCGCAAGATGATGGCCGAGACGCGCAAGATCCTCGGCGCCTCGGAGGAGGCGCTCGGGATCTCCGCGACCTGCGCCCGCGTCCCGGTCTTCAATGGCCACTCCGAGTCGGTCAACGTGCAGACGCGCGAGCCGCTCAGCCCCGACGAGTGCCGCGCACCTGCTCGCCTCGCGCCCCGGGGCTGATCGTCGTCGACGACCCCGGCAACGGCCTCTACCCGCTGGCGACCGACGCGGCCGGCAGGGACGAGGTGCTCGTCGGCCGGATCCGCCGCGACCCCTCGCACGAGCGCTGCCTCAACCTCTGGATCGTCGGCGACAACCTGCGCAAGGGCGCCGCGACCAACGCCGTCCAGGTCGCCGAGCTGCTCGTCGAGCGCGATCTGGTTCGCGTCCCCGAGACGTCGCTGGCCGCGGGCTGATCCGGCTCGCAGCGTCGGTGACTCGGGGGCCAGGCCGATGAGGATGCGGAACCGATGATCGGCGCCTACGCCTCGGTCCTGATCCTGCTCCTGTTCGCCGCGGCGATCGGCCAGGCCCTGATCTCGATCTCGCTCGGCGTCCGCCGCGGCGAGCCGCTCGGCTTCTCGTGGCTCTCTCCGGCCGTCGGCCTGGCCGCGATGCTGATCCTCGCCGGCGTCAGCGCCCGTCTGCCCGGGCACGGCGTCACCGCCGCCGTCGTCCTCGTGATCGCCTTCGCGGTCTCGCTCTGGTGGCTGCGCGGTCGCCTCGAGCGGCTCGGCGAGGCCCTGATCCTGGCCGCCCCGGTCGTCGCGATCACACTGCTCGCGGCCTCGATCCCGTTCGCCGTGGCCGGAGACGTCGGCATCCTCGGCGCCGGGCTGATCAACGACGACATGGCCTCGCACCTGCTGATCGCCGACTACGTCCGCGATCCCTCCGGCTACGTGCCGACCTTCGTCCGCGGCGGCTACCCGTCGGGGCCGCACGCCGTCGTCGTCGCCCTCTCCGAGGGCCTCGGCACCGGCCTCGTCGAGGGCTTCGCTGGGCTGACGCTGGTGCTGGCGCCGCTGACCGGCCTGCTCGCGATCGGCCTGCTCGGCAACGACCTCTCCCGGATCCGCCGGATCATCGGGGCCAGCGTCGTCGCGCTCTCCTACCTCGGCGCCTCCTACCTCGCCTCGGGCGCCTTCAAGGAGCCGCTGCAGGCGCTGATCCTGATCGCCTTCGCGGTCCTGCTCGCGCAGGTGATCGGAATGCCGACCGCGGCCGATCCCGAGCGCCGCGACACCCGCCGGGTGCGGCCGATCCTGCGGGTGCTGCCGCTCGCCGTGCTCGCCGCTGCCTCCGTCTTCAACTACAGCCTGCCCGGCATCCTCTGGATCGGCGCCGTCTCGGCGCTGGTGATCGCGGCCCGGGTCTGGGTCGTGAAGCCGCGACCGAAGCTGCCGCCCGACTGGAAGAGCCGCTTCGCGCCCTACGCGGTCGGGATGTTGCTCGTCGTCGTCCTCGCGACCGTGCAGGAGTGGAGCCGGATCGCCGACTTCGCCCGGCTCGAGGCGCTCAACCCGGAGCGGTTCGGCTCCGACCTCGGCAACCTCAAGGGCGCGATCTCGCCGCTCGAAGCGCTCGGGATCTGGCCGACGGGCGACTACCGCACCGCCGCTTCGGAGGCGGGCGGCCCGACCGTCGCCTTCTACGCGCTGGCGCTGCTCGGGCTCGTCGCGCTCGGCGTCGGGCTCGCCGACGCCCGCAAGCGCTCGCTCTACGCGCTGCCCGCGGCGCTGCTCGCGATCGCCGGCGTCTGGGCGCTGACGGCGCTGTTCAGCACCCCGTACATCGCCGCCAAGGCGCTCGCGATCGCGGCGCCGCTGGTGATGCTGATCGCCGTGCGCGGGGTGCTCGCGACCCGCGGCCGCGCGGTGACGGCGCTCGCCGTCGTCTTCCTCGCCGCCGCCTCGCTCTCCAGCTTCCTGGCGCTCCGTCAGGCGGCGGTCGGCCCCGACGACCACGCCAACGAGCTCGCCGAGTTCCGTTCGTTCGTCGAGGACGAGCCCGTCCTCTTCCTCGGTCGCGACGACTTCATCGCCTACGAGCTCGCCGGCTCGGGCGAGATCACCGGGATCGTCGCCAACTACTACTCGGTCAACGACGCCCGCTCGCGCTTCCAGAGCGGCGAGGGCGGGGGCGAGAAGTTCGACATCGACGCGCTCTTCCCGCAGACGCTGAACTCGTTCGACTGGATCGTCGCCGCCAACGGGGGGCCGAGCTCGAGCCCGCCGCCGCGCTTCGAGCCGGTCGTCGTCACCGACAACTACACGCTGTACGAGCGCACGGGTTCGATCGGCCGCCGCAAGACGCTCGAGGAGGGCATCTACCCCGGCGCCGTGCTCGACTGCGAGACCAAGGCCGGCAAGGCCGTCGCCTCCGGCCAGGGCACCGCCCAGGTCTGGTCGGTCGAGCCGGTGATCGGCTCGCCCGAGCAGTGGCAGCCCTCCGACACGGTGACCGACACCGAGCCTGCCTCGCAGACGCTCGAGCTGAGCAAGGCCGGGACCTGGGCGATCTCGCTCGAGTACGACAGCCGCCGGCCGCTGCACGTGACCTCGGAGGAGCTCGGCCTCGACGAGACGATCCCGGCCAACCTCGACTTCCGCGGTCCCTCGCCGTTCTTCCCGGTGGGCGAGGTCGAGGTCGACGAGCCGACCGAGGCCGAGATCACGGTCGAGGTCGAGGAGCCGGGCCTGCTCGGCCGCGCTGCTGAAGGCCCCGAACGAGGCCCACCTGCGCTCCGTCTCCGCGACCCCGCTCGGCGTCATCAGCCGGATCCAGCGCCGCCAGGCCTGCGACCAGTACGTCGACTGGTACCGCGCCAAGTAGCGCGGACGCGGGCCGACGGAGGCGACGAACGTCCCTCAGCTGCCCCTATAGATAGGTCTCAGGGACGTTCGCGGTGTGGAGCGGCCGGTTCAGCCGACGCTGACGCGGCTGCGGGCGGCGGGGTCGTCGAGCGGCACGATCTCGCGGCCCATCGGCCACAGCGAGACCGGGATCAGCTTGAAGTTGGCGACGCCCAGCGGGATCCCGATGATCGTGATGCAGAGGGCGACGCCGGTGACGAGGTGCCCGAGGGCCAGCCACCAGCCGGCGAGGATCAGCCAGATCACGTTGCCGATCGCCGAGCCGACCCCGGCGTCATCCCGCTTGACGAGAGTGCGGCCGAAGGGCCAGAGCGCGAACGAAGCCATCTTCAGCGCCTGCAACCCGAACGGGATCGTGATGATCAGGATGAACATCACGAGCGCAGCGACGAGGTAGGCGATCGCCATCCAGAAGCCGCAGAGGACGAGCCAGATGATGTTGAGGATGACGCGCATGCGATCACCCTATTCCTCAATCGTCGGTCCGGTCCGCTGCCCGGAGCAGGCGCGCGCCCGCTCTCTAACCTCACGGCCATGTGGGAAGCGGTCGGGCAACCTCTGAAGACGGCGGCGGTCGGGCTCTTCCTGGTCGGGCTGGCGCTCGTCGTGCTGCAGCCCCCGGACCTGGCGGGCCTCGGCGGTCTGCTGCGCTGGGTGGCCGGGGCGGCCGCGATCTCGGTGATCGCCGCCTGGGTGATCGTGCGCCTGGCCGGCGATGAGATGCCCGAGCCCGAGTTTCGCCGGCTCGTCGACCGCAGCGAGGCGCTCGCCTCGCTGCCGCCTCCCGTCTCGCCGCCCTCGGAGTTCGACGAGCTCGTGATCGAGGCCCTCGACGGCCTGCCGGCCGAGTTCCTCGAGGTGCTGGAGTCGGTGCCGGTCGTCGTCTCCGACCGTGGCTACGAGCACCGTGCCTACGGCCACTACATCGGCGACACCGTCGCTCGCGAGGGCTATCCCGACCACATCGTCATCTACCAGGACACGCTCGAACGGGACTTCGGCCACGACCCGCAGCTGCTCCGCGCCCAGGTCGAGCGCACCGTCCGTCACGAGGTCGCCCACCACCTCGGCTGGAACGAGGCCGGGGTCCGGGGCCTCGGGCTGTGAGGGGCGGCCGCGCTGCCGGCCCTCGCGGCGTCGAGGCTCCTCGCCGCCTGCGGCGCGGCGGGCCGTCGAGGAATCGCCGGCCGCGATCCGGCCGTCTGCGAGCGGTCGGCCGGGGATGGTCACCGAGCTCACCGCCACGCCCGACCGTGCCGAGGCGGTCGAGAGCGGCGATGCCGAACATCTTCTTCGCGCCACGGCGAGGAGATCCTCGCGCGCTCCCGACGCCGAGCTCGGCCGATCCGGCAGGGGTCGACGGCGGGTCGAGCCCGGCCCGGCGCGAGTTCACCGTGATCTCGTCCCGTTCCCGGGGGAGGGATGGCAGGTCGACGCGACGACGGCCGGCGACGGAGCTCGCAAGGGCAGCAGAGCCCGACTAGGCAGAATCGCGTCCGTGGACGTTGATGTCGCGATCGTGGGGGCGGGGCTTGCCGGGCTGACGGCGGCCCGGGAGCTGCGCAAGCAGGGAACCTCGGTCGTCGTGCTCGAGGCCCAGGACCGGGTCGGCGGCCGGACGCTCAACCACACCTTCGAGGACGGCACCGTCGTCGAGATCGGCGGCCAGTGGGTCGGCCCCACGCAGGACCGGCTCTACGCGCTCGCGGCCGAGCTCGGCGTCGAGCACTACCCGACCTACGACGAGGGCGACAACATCCTCCACACCGGCGGCACCGAGCTGAGCCGATGGCAGGGCTGGACGTTCGGGCTGCCCAAGCACGTGATCCCGGACCTCGCCGTCGCGCAGCTGCGGATCGACCGGCTGGCGAAGTCGGTGCCGCTCGAGGCGCCGTGGTCGGCCCGCAAGGCGAAGCGGCTCGACTCCGAGACCGTCGCCTCCTGGATCCGGCGCAACGTCCGCACGCAGCTCGGGCGCGACTTCCTGCGGGTGATCGTCGAGGCGGTGTTCTCGGCCGAGCCCGAGGACATCTCGATGCTCCACTTCCTCTTCTACCTGCACTCGGGCGGCGACCTCGACCTGCTGACCGCGACCGGCGGCGGCGCCCAGGAGTCGCGCTTCGTCGGCGGCTCCCAGGAGGTCTCGCTGCGGATGGCGGCCGAGCTCGGCGACGTGGTCCGGCTCTCGGCGCCGGTGCGGTCGATCGCCCGCCGCGGCGACGGGCTCGTGGTCGAGGCGGACGGAGGCTCGGTCGAGGCTCGCCGCGCGATCGTCGCCGTCGCACCGGCGGTGATCTCGAGGATCGACTTCGACCCGCCGCTCAGCGGCCGGCGCTTCCACCTCTATTCGAAGATGCCGCCCGGCTACGTGATCAAGTGCATGGCTCGCTACGAGACGCCCTTCTGGCGAGCCGACGGTCTCAGCGGCCAGGCCGGATCCCGCGAGCACCCGCTCGCAGTCACCTTCGACAACTCTCCCGCCGACGGCTCCTGCGGCGTGCTGCTCGGCTTCCTCGAGGGCGCCCACGGGCGCCGGGCCGCCGCGATGCGGCCGGAGGACCGGCGCGCCCAGGTCCTCGACGGCTTCGCGACCTACTTCGGAGAGCAGGCGCGCTCCGGCGTGCTCGAGTACGTCGAGCAGGACTGGGCCGGCGAGGAGTGGATCCGCGGCGGCTACGGCGCCCACCTCGGGCCCGGCGTCTGGACCCAGTACGGCTCGCTGCTGCGCGAGCCCGAGGGCCTCGTCCACTGGGCCGGAGCCGAGACGAGCGCCGTCTGGAACGGCTACATGGACGGCGCGATCCGCTCCGGCGAGCGGGCCGCGGCAGAGGTGGCGCGGGCGGAGTAGGGGGCCGGGGCGGACGAAGGTCCGGGCGGGCTGGGGGCGGCGCGGGCCTGGGGTGGTTGGGTTGTCAGCGCGGCCGGGCGCTGCAGGGACGTGAGCGGGTCCGTTTGCAGTGAGGGAGGGTGTTCGGGGTGGGGTTGGTCACTCCGGCGTGGGAGTGCGTGCGGGATCGGTGTGGATTCTCGGTGAGGCTGGGGCGAGAGGTGGATTGACCACATATATCGCGGTCTTTCGACGTCTCGTCGGACGGGAGGATTGGCCGGACTATTCCTGCCTTTCGCATCTCGCCGGCGAGGGACGATTGCGACGAATAGTTCGTCGCTTTCGGCATCTCGTCCCGGATCGAGCCCCTCACCCTGGTCCGCGACCAACTTCGGGCCCCGCAGCGCGGACCGACCCGCCAATCCACCTCACCCTCACTGCAAATCGTCCCTGCAGCCCGGCCTGAACCCTGTCCTCAGCGCCGCCTCGCGGCGCCGGGCTCAGTCGCCGTAGTCGTCGTAGGTGTCGAGGACTCGCGAGGCGAGTGCTCGGAAGAAGTCGGCGCGGGTGACGACGGCGTGGACCTTGCCCTTGGTCGCGATCGGGATCACGAGCACGCGGTGGTGGAGGAAGAGCTCGGCCAGCTGGGTGTCGGAGTGATCGTCCTCGACGACGACGTGGTCGCGGGTCAGGTAGTCGCGGATCGGCTCCTCGGCGCAGCCCATCCGCTTCTCGATCGTCTCGTCGATCGTGCGGCGGACCATCGCCGCCGAGTGGAGGGTGTTCATGTAGCCCGGGAAGAAGGCGGTCATGAACTCGCGCTCGCCGAAGATCCCCGCGAACTTGCCGTCGGGGTCGACGGCCGGCAGGGCCGGCAGCCCGGAGGCGAGGACCTTGCGCGTCGCGCTGCCGATCGGCTCGTCGACCGGCAGCGGCTTGACTTCGACGACCGTCTCTTCGATCAGTGCCTTCATCCGTCCTCCAATCTAGCGCCGGCGCCGTCTCACAGCGCGATGTAGCGGACCGAGATGTAGGCGGTCGCGATCAGCAGGCTGATCAAGGTCACCGGCAGGCCGACCTTGAGGAAGTCGATGAAGCCGATCGGCTTGCCCGCCCGCTCGGCGAGGCCCGAGGCGGCGACGTTGGCGGCGGCGGCGATCACGGTCATGTTGCCGCCGAAGCAGGCGCCCAGCGACAGCGCCCACCAGTAGGCATCGTCGTCTTCGGTATTGAGCGAGTCGACGACCGGGATCATCGCCGTCGTGAAGGGGATGTTGTCGACCACCCCGGATCCGATCCCGGCGATCCAGGTGATCCCGAGCAGCTCGGCGGTGCGGTCGCCGGCGGTCACGTCCTGGATCCCCTCGGCGACCTTCTCGATCGCGCCCGTCGCCTCCAGCGCTCCGACCATCACGAACAGCGCGATGAAGAAGAACAGCGTCGCCCACTCGATCTTCGCCAGCGACTCCTCGAGGTCCTGGCGCGTGACCAGCAGCCCGACCGCGGCGCCGGTCAGCGCCACCGTCGCCGGCTCGATGTGGAGCGCCTGGTGGGCGAAGAAGAAGAGGATCGTGACCGCGAGCACGGTGCCGGTCCGCTTCAGCTCGGGCATGTCGCGGATCGAGGAGGCCGCGTCGAGCTCCATCACGAAGCGCCTGTTCTCCTCCGGGATCTGGAGCCTGCGCCTGAAGGCGAGATAGAGCAGCGGGATGACGACCGCGAAGGTGATCACCACGGCCGGGGCGAGGTTGACGATGAAGTCGTTGAAGCTGAGGTCGGTGGCGCCGGCGATGATGATGTTCGGCGGGTCGCCGATCAGCGTCGCGGTGCCGCCGATGTTGGAGGCGATCACCTCGATCACGATCAGCGGGATCGGGTCGAGGTCGAGCGCGTCGGCGAGCAGGAAGGTGACCGGGACGATCAGCAGGATCGTGGTCAGGTTGTCGAGGAAGGCCGAGAGCAGCGCGGTCGTTCCGGCCAGTGCCATCACGACCGCGACCGGGCGGCCCTTCGAGAACTGCCCGGCCTTGATCGCGATGTAGTCGTAGACGCCGGTCTCCTGCGTCAGGTGGACGAGGATCATCATCCCCGCGAGCAGCCCGATCGTGTTGAAGTCGATCGACTCGATCGCCAGCTCCTGGTCGTACTCGTTGCCGACGAAGAGGACGACGATCGCGGCACCGAGCAGCGCCACCTTGGTGCGGTGGACTCGCTCGCTCGCGATCACGGCGAGGACGACCAGGAATGCGACTACAGCTACGGCCATGAATGAAACGAGCCGGGGCGAAAGCCCCGGCCGTGAGGCCAGTCTAGGGGGATTCCGGCGCGCCCGGGCGAGCTCGCCTGAGCAGCGGCGGGACGAGCAACGTGGTCAGGATCGACATGCCGACGATCGCCGCGAACAGCTCCTCGTCGACGACGCCCGTGGCGGCGCCGATGCTGGCGACGATGATCCCGACCTCGCCGCGAGGGACCATGCCGAGCGCGACGATGCGGGCGTCCGAGGGGCCGAGGTTGCGCGCCGCCGGCCAGGCGCCGGCGAGCTTCGATGCCGCGGCGAGCACGGTCAGGCCGGCGATCACGAGCAGGGTCTCGGGCTCGAGCATCACGTCGAGATCGAGCGCGAGGCCGATCGAGGCGAAGAAGAACGGCGGGAAGAAGGCGTACAGCGGCGCGATCTCGTCCTCGATCGGATGCTGCTCCTTGGTCTCGGCGACGATCATCCCGGCGAGGAAGGCGCCGATCACCGCGGCGAGCCCGATCTCGGCTGCGATCGCCGCGATCCCGAGGCAGAGGATCACCGCGGGCAGCAGCGGCGAGTCGGCGAACCGCGGGGCCTGGAGCAGCTGCGGCCACTTCCGCATCACGCGTCGTCCCGCCGAGCGCGAAGACCGCGAGGAAGCCGGCGGCAAGGCCGGCGGTGACGCAGGATCGAGCCGAAGTCGATGCCGCCCTCCTCGGCGATCCCGACTGCGACCGCGACGAGCAGCAGCGCGAGGATGTCGTCGATCGACCGCCGCCCCGAGCACCGTCCGCGCCGCCCTGCGTGGTCAGCATCTTCAGCTCGGCGAAGACGGCCGAGGTGATGCCGACGCTCGTCGCCGCCAGGGCCGAGCCGATGAACAGGCTCGTCTCCGTGCTCTCCCCGAACACGAGCCCGGCCGCGGTCCCGGCGGCGAACGGGACGATCACGCCGATCACGCCGACCCGTGCCGCGGTACCGCCGACCTCACGCATCTCCGAGAGCTTCGTCTCGAGGCCGACCCAGAAGAGCAGGAAGACGACGCCGAGCTCGGCGAAGACCTCGCGTCGTCTCGCCGGGCTCGACGAAGCCGAGGACCGAGGGCCCGATCACGAGGCCGGCGAGGATCTCGCCGATCAGCGCCGGCTGGTGGATCCGCTTGAAGATCTCGTCGCCGATCTTGGCCGCGATCAGGATCACCGCGAGATCGGTGACGACACCGGCGACGGGGCTACCCGCCGCGAAGGGAAGGGCGAGGTCGATCAACCGACGCCGATCGCCTGGCCGAGCTGACGCCGGCCCTGGATCCCAAGCTTGCGGTACGCGTTCGAGAGGTGGACCTCGACCGTCTTCACGGTCACGAACAGCTCCGAGGCGATCTCGCGGTTCGTCTTGCCCTCGACGGCGAGGTCGACGACGCGGCGCTCGCTGTCGGTCAGCGCCTCCGGGCCCGACAGCGCCGTGCGGCGGGCGCGGATCCCCGACGCCCGCAGCTCGGTCCGGGCGCGCTCGGCGAGCGGCTCGGCGCCGCAGTCGTGGGCGAGGTCCATGCCGAGCCGGAGCGGGTCGCGGGCGCGGCTCTTGAAGTTGCGCCGGCGCAGCTCGGCTCCGAGGTCGACGAGCGCACCTGCCAGCTCGAGCCGCGCCTCCGAGCCCTCGAGCACCTCGACCGCCCGCTCGAGCAGCTCCTGCCGGCGCGCCTCGTCGGCGGCGGCCAGCGCTCGCAGCGCGCCGCCGATCTGCCGCGGCGCGCCCCAGCGCTCGCAGACCTCGAGCTCCTGCTCGGCCAGCTCCAGCGCCTCCTCACCGCGCCCGAGCGCCAGCAGGCACTCGCAGGCGAAGGGGCGCCAGGTCAGCCAGGTCGAGCCGACGCCGCCGGACTTCTCGTACATCGCGGCGGCACGCCGCGCCTCGGCCAGGGCCCGCTCCGGGTCGCCGTCGGCCAGCATCACCCGAGCCCGGGTCAGCGTGAAGCCGGTCCAGTGCCAGCCCTCGGGCGAGTCGCCGTCGAGCGGGTAGTCGGCGGTGATCAGCCCCCGTGCCTCCTCGAGGCGGCCCATCAGCAGCAGGCTGTGGGCGCGGATCCAGGTCGCCCAGGCGACGCCCGGGGCCATCCGGTAGACGCGGCTCATCCGCAGCGCCTCGCCGGCGTCCTCGGCGGCGTCCTCGAGCTCGCCGGCGAACAGGTGCGCCCAGCCGCGGAAGATCAGGTTCGCGAGGTGGCCCGGCCATCGAGCCGAAGCGCTCGTCCCAGCGCAGCGACTCGTTCAGCAGCGTGATCGCCTCGCGGCTGTGGCCGGCGAGCGCCAGCACCTGGGCCGGGCCGAGCTGGGTGATGCTGTTGACGCCCTCGCGGATCAGGACGCCACCCTGGGCCGCGATCCGGGCGCGAGCGACCGTCGTCTCCGCGTCCGCCGAGAGGTCGCGCGAGGCCGAGACCGTCGCGAGCGAGAGCATCGCCCGCGAGCCGTAGTCCTCGCCCTCGGTCGTCGCGGCGGCCATCAGGCCCTCGGCCCTGGACACCTGCTCGGCGCTCAGCTCCCACGGGTGCACCAGCGTCGCCTCGACCAGGGTCGCCTCGACGCGCTTGCGCAGGTCGGTCGCGTCATCGGGGATCTCCGCGAGCGTCGCCTCGGTCACCGCGACGGCCTCGGGGATCCGCTCCTGGAGGATCAGCGAGCGCGCCAGCAGCTCGGCCAGCGCCGCCTTGAAGGGCGGCTCGTGGACGAGCTCGATCGCGGTGCCGAGGTGCTCGATCGCGCTCGGCCCGTCGATCAGGATCTCGGCCGCGCCGAGCTGCGCGAGCACCCCGGTCAGCTGCTCCGGCGGCGGCGGCTCCTCGAGCGCCCGCCGCATCAGCACGCTCGCGGAGCGCGCGTCGCCGCCGGCGGCGGCCATCACCGCGGCCTCGCGGAGGATGCCGACCGTCTCCTCGCGGCCCTCGGGGTCGACGCGGAGCAGGTGGCTGGCGATCAGCGTCGGCGGCGCCGAGACGCGCTGCATGATCTCGATCGCCTTGCGGTGCAGCCGCATCCGCTCCGGCGCCGCCAGCCCGTCGTAGATCGCGGCGCGGACGACCGGGTGGACGAACTGCACCCGCGTCCCGGGCTTGAGGATCTCGAGCCGGACGAGGTCGAGCGCGGCCCGGTCGGCCTCCTCCTGCTCGAGGCCGGCGAGCTCGATCGCGCGCCCGAGCTGCGCCTCCTCGCCGGCGACGGCGGCGGCCTCGGCGAGCCTGCGCCCGGCCTCGCCCGAGCGTGCGACGCGGACCTCGACCGTGCGCGCGACGGCGCGCGAGCCGAGCGCGGCGAGGTTGCCGGCGAGCTGGGTCGTCCTGCCGCCGCGGCCCTCGAGCTCGAGCGTGCGCGCCAGCTCGCTCAGCAGCAGCGGGTTGCCGCCGGTGACGTCGTGGCCCTCGCGGACGACGCCGGCCGCGGTCTCCTCGCCGAGCCGCGCCCGCAGGGCGCTCGCGGAGCCCTCCTTCGAGAGCGGCTGCGGGCGCAGCACGACCGCGTGCGGCTCAGCCGTCAGCGACGCGATCAGGGCGACGTCGGTGCCGGGCTCGTTCGGCCGCAGGGTCGCCGCAAGGACCACCGGCATCTCCGCGAGCCGGCGGCTGAGGAACTCGAGGAAGCCGAGCGAGGAGCCGTCGACCCAGTGCAGGTCGTCGATCGCGATCAGCAGCGGCTCGCGCTCGGAGAGCCGGCGGGTCAGCGCGTAGAGGCCGTTGAAGATCGCGAACGAGCTGTCCGGGGTGCCCTCCGTGACCAGCGCGGTGCCCTCGATCAGGCCCCGGCAGGCGATCGCGGGACCGGCGAACAGCTCGTCGAGCTCGTCCGGGTCGGCGGCGATCACGATCGGCTCGAACAGGTTGCGGACGACTCCCCACGAGTACTCCCGCTCGCGCTCTCCCGATCGGGCCGAGAGGACCCGGCATCCCTGGTCCTGAGCGAGGGCGCGGGCGCTCTCCAGCAGGCGCGTCTTGCCGACGCCCGGCGGGCCTTCGATCATCAGGCAGAGGCCGTCGCCGTCGACGCCGTGCTCGAGGGCCCGCTCGATGTCGCTGAGCTCCCTCTCGCGTTCCAGGAGGGGGTAGTCGGAAAAGGACGTCACTGCCGGGTCGGATTGTATTTACCGATGCGGCTCCGTTCGCTCCGGCCGCACGACCCCAAACATTGGGGTAGCGGACTGGGGTCGGCCTCGATGCGGGATCGCCGCTCGGGGCCGATATTGCTGCCATGAGCCCAGACGCCGAGAGCACCACAGCCATCCCCTCGAGCCGCGCAGCGACCGATCCGGAGGTCGGGACCAGGCTCGATGCCCCCTCCGGGGTCGGCTACCTGATCGTGCTCGCGACCCGCGAGCAGAGCGACGGCCGGATGACCGAGCTCGAGGCCGTCTGCGGCCCCGGCGCCCCCGGCGTCGAGGAGCGCAGCTTCGACGAGCACGAGGTCCGCTTCGAGGTGCTCGAGGGCCGGCTCACGGTCGGCGTCGACGGCGAGCCGCGTGAGCTCCGCGCCGGCGCCGCGATGACGATCGCCCCCGGCACCCCGCACCGGATCTGGGTCGAGTCCGGACGTCCCGCGGCGCGGTTCGTCTGGCGGATGCGCCCGGCCGCCTCCGGCAGCAACTTCACCGATCTCGTATTTGGCGATCCTGCCCCGAACGTGGCAGGCTGACGGAAACCAGAAAGACGACTCATGAGGGGGATACCCATGACCGATTCGACGACCAACACCGACGCCAGATCGACGTCGAGGCCGTTCGCGCGGCGATCGGCGGCGATCTCTTCACGCCCTCCGACGAGACCTGGGACGCCGAGCGCGCCGCCTGGAACCTCGCCGTCGACCAGCGGCCGGCGCTGGTCGCCCTGCCGAACGACGCGAACGACGTCGTCGTGCTCGTCAACGCGGCCCGCGAGGCCGGCATCGAGATCGCGCCGCAGAGCACCGGCCACAACGCGGCCCCGCTCGGCGACCTCGCCGGCACGATGCTGCTCCGCACCTCCCGCCTGCGCGACGTCGAGCTCGACCCGGAGACCCGGATCGCGCGCGTCGGCGGCGGCACGGTCTGGGGCGATCTCGCGCCGGCCGCGGCCGAGCACGGGCTGATGCCGCTGCAGGGCTCCTCGCACGACGTCGGCATCGCCGGCTACACGCTCGGCGGCGGCATGTCCTTCCTCGCCCGCAAGCACGGGCTCAGCTGCGAGCTCCTGCAGGCGGTCGAGATCGTCACCGGCGACGGCGAGCTGCGCCGCGTCGACCGCGAGAACGACCCCGACCTGTTCTGGGCCTTGCGCGGCGGTGGCGGCGGCTTCGGCGTCGTCACGGCGCTCGAGTTCGAGCTCCTGCCGATCGCCGAGATCCTGGCCGGCGCTCTCTTCTTCCCGCCCGAGCGGTCGGCCGAGGTGCTGCGCGCGTGGCGCGACTGGGCCGAGGATCTGCCCGAGGAGCTGACCTCGTGCGTCACCCTCCGGCACTTCCCGCCGTTCGAGGAGGTGCCCGAGCCGGTTCGCGGGCAGTCGTTCGTCGTCGTCGAGGCCTACTGGTGCGGCGATCAGGACGAGGGTGAGCGCCTGCTGGAGCCGCTGCGCGCGCTCGGGCCGGCGATGGACAACGTCGCGATGACCGACGCCGTCGGACTGCAGCAGGTCCACATGGATCCGCCCGAGCCGGTGCCGGGGATCGGCGACCACCTGATGCTGTCCGGCTTCGACGACGCCGCGATCGACCGCGTCGTCCCGGTCGTCGACCACGCCGAGGACGCGCCGCTGGCGATGTTCGAGATCCGCACGCTCGGCGGCGCCCTGGCCCGCCGGGCCGAGGGCGCGGGCGCGCTCGGGTCGCTCGACGACGCCTACGCCGTGTTCTCGGTCTGCATGCTGCCGGTGCCCGAGCTCGAGCACGCCGTGCGCGGCAAGCTGGCCGCGATCCGGGCGGCGCTGGAGCCGCTCGACAGCGGCAGCGCCTACCTCAACTTCGCCGAGTCGACGACGGCGCCGGAGTCGCTGTTCAAGCCCGAGGAGCTGGCGCGGCTGCGCTCGATCCGCGAGCAGTACGCCGGCGGCATGTTCCGCGCCAACCACCCGATCGGCGGCTAGGGCCGCGAGCGGGCAGGGAGAGCGCGATGACCGCAGAGACGCAGAGCACCGGCTTCACCGGGGTCACGCTCCGCTCGGGCCAGGTCGCCGAGAACCCGGTGACGAGGGAGAGGTCGATCGTGATCGAGGCGCCGTCGGAGAACCCCGAGCGGCGGCTGACCAGCGAGCTCCACCTCGAGCCTGGAGCGGGCGTGCTGATCGAGCACATGCACCCGGCCATCGACGAGACCTTCGAGGTGATCGAGGGCAGGCTCGGGTGGCAGCTCGACGGGAAGACGGGGGAGGCGGGGCCCGGCGACGTCGTCGAGATCCCGGCCGGCAGCTGGCACGACTGGTGGCACGTCGGCGAACGAGCGGACGGTCTGTCGCGTCACGGTCACGCCGGGCGATCGCTTCGTCGACCTGATCGCGGTCCTGTGGGGTCTCGGGGTCGACGGGCGGACGGACGCCAAGGGGGCTCCGGGGCTGCTCCAGCTCACCGTCGTCTCACAGGAGTTCAGCGACATCTTCGTGCCACGAAAGCCGCCGGCGGCTGTCCAGAAGGTCGTCTTCGGGCTGCTCGGGCCGATCGCCCGCCGCCGCGGCTACCGCGCTGCCTACCCGCGCTACTCGGAGCTCTACTTCGAGGGCACGCCCGAGGACGTGCGGGCAGGCCGACCCCTCGTCCCCGTCTGGGGAGACGGGTCGGGGCCGCCTGGCGCGAAGCGCTGACCACAACCACCACACCAAGACAAGGGAGTACCAATGAGAGCCAACCGATCGATCCTGCTCGCGGTGCCCGTCGCCGCCCTCCTGGCCCTGAGCGGCTGCGGCAACACGATCGACAGCGCCGACCTCGAGGATCAGCTTCGCGAGAAGCTCTCCGCCGACGCCGGCGTCGACCCCGCGAACGTCTCGGTCGCCTGTCCCGACGACGAGGAGTCGGAGAAGGGCAACGAGTTCGACTGCACCCTGACCGCCCCGAACGGCGACGAGGTGACCGTCAACGTGACGATCACCGACGACGAGGGCGGCTTCGACGCGGTCGTCCCGCCTCAGCAGTCGACCAAGTAGCTCGCTCAGGCGGGTGTCGCCAGCGTGTCCTGGACGCCGAGCGTCGAGGCGATGTGGAGCGGCATCCCGAGCTGCTTCGGCTCGAAGCCGAGCGCCAGCCCGACGAGCTGCGGCAGATGCAGGACGGCGAGGCCGAGGTCGCGACCGACGACCTTGGCCGCCTCCGGCTGCTGCATGTCCAGGTTCAGGTGGCAGAGCGGGCAGGGCGTGACCAGGCAGTCGGCGCCGGCGTCGAGCGCGTCGCCGATGTGGGTGCCGGCCTGCCGCAGTGACGTCTCCCGGTTCATCGTCACGATCGGGAAGCCGCAGCAGCGCCGGGCCCCGTCGTAGTCGACGACCTCGCCGCCGAGCGTGCGGATCACGCGCTCGAGGTAGAGATCGCGGTCGGGGTTCTCGTTGTAGCCGAGCCGGGCCTTGGGACGCAGCACGTAGCAGCCGTAGAAGGGGCCGACGCGCAGTCCGCTGAGCGGGCGCTTGACCTTGGCCGCGAGGTTCTCGAGCCCGTAGTCCTCGACCAGCAGCCAGAGGAAGTTCTTGTTGCTCCAGCCGTCCTTGTCCTTGACGTACTGGATGCCCTCCGCCTTCAGCGTCTCGTTGATGTGATCGCGGTAGGAGCTGCTCGCGTCGAGCCGCTCCTGGCACTCGCTCTGAGCGCCCTGGCAGGTCGAGCAGATGTTCATCATCGGCAGGTCGGTCTGCTGGGAGAGCGCGAAGGTGCGGGCGTTGAGCGAGTCGGCGAGCTCCTGGTTGTGCTCGGCGATGACGCCGGCGCCGCAGCAGGAGGCGCGGTCGAGCGTGACCATCTCGATGCCGAGGGCGTCCGCGGTCAGCGCCATCGAGCCGTGCAGCTCGGGCGTGAACCCGCGCGATACGCAGCCGGGCCAGTAGGCAACCTTGATGTTCGGGCTCACGAAAGGTCCTCCGTCTCGTCGGGCTCAGGTTCAACGTCCCCCGCCGGCACCTCGGTCTCGGGTACCTGCTCTTCCTCGCCGCCCTCTCCGATGATGTACAGGTTCAGCTCCTCGCGGCTCTCCTCCGCGGTCTCGTAGATCCGCTTCACGTGGCCCTGGGCGTCGCCCGGGAGCTTGTGGTGGACGCCGGGGATCAGCTTCGGGATCGAGCGCATCTTGCCGGTGCGGATGCCGCGGATCGCGGTCGGCATCGACTGCATCAGGGCCTTGATCGACGCCAGGCTCGGCATCAGCTTGCCCTTGATGCCGGCCGCGAACGACTCCTGCAGCAGCAGCGACTCGTCCAGCGTGCCCTTCTTCTCGATGTTCTTGACGAACGCCATCTCGTGCCGGTGGCCGTTGTTGACGTCGACGATCCCGTGCTCCTCGCCGGCGATCCTGCGCAGGCGCATGATCTGGTTCATCGGCGCGACGCCCTTCGGGCAGGCGTCGATGCAGGAGAAGCAGTGGGTGCAGTCGTAGATCCCGTGCGGGTCGTTGGCGAGGTCGAAGAGACGCTCCTCGTGCTGGCCGTCGCGCGGGTCGCCGACGAAGCGGTACGCCTTCGCCAGCGCGGCCGGGCCGATGAAGTCGGGGTCGGCCTCCATCGACAGACAGGACGAGACGCAGGCGCCGCACTGGATGCAGGCGACCGACTGGGTCACGTCGACCATCGACTCGGGCGGCACGATGTTCTCGCGCTCGGGCTCGGGTCCGGTCGGCATCAGCCACGGCGAGACGCGGCGGAACTTCTCCCAGTGCGTCGACTCCATGTCGGTGACGAGGTCCTTGATCACCGGCATGTTCCCCATCGGCTCGACCGTGATCACGGGCTTGCTTCCGTTGCCGTGGTCGTCGGTCTTGCCGATCGCGCCCTCGGGGCCGCCGAGCTGGGAGGCGGAAGCCGAGGCCTCGCTCATCCGGGCGGCGTCCTCGGCGGCCTCGCCGAGCTGGGTCTTGCAGGCGAGCGTCGACTGGCCGTTGACCTTGACTCCGCAGGAGCCGCAGATCGCGGCGCGACAGGAGCAGCGCACGGCGAGCGTGCCGTCCTGGCCGTTCTTGGCCTGGAGGATGCCGTCGAGGACGGAGAGGGTCGAGTCGAGCTCGACGTCGAACTCCTCCCAGTAGGCGCCCTTCGCGCTGCCCTCGTCGGACTCGGGCTGATAGCGACGGACCTTGAGCGTGTACTCAGGCATCGGGTTAGTAGGTCCTTTCCTGCGGTTGCCACTGGGTGATCGTCACGGGCGATTCGCCGAGCTCGGGCCCGTCGCCGTTCATGTGGACGGTGATGTGCTTGAGCCACTCCTCGTCGTTGCGCTCGGGGAAGTCGGTCCGGAACTGGGCGCCCCGGCTCTCCTTGCGCTCGGCCGCCGCAAGACACGTGGACTCGGCGCAGTCGAGCATGTTCTCGAGCTCGAGCGCTCCGAGCACGTCCTGGTTGAAGATCGTGCCGCGGTCGTCGATGTAGGCGTCCTTGGCCTCCTCCTTGAGCCGCTGGACGATCTCGAGCGCCTTCTGGATGCCCTCCTCGTCGCGGAAGACGGCGACGTACTTGTCCATCGTCTCGCCGAGCTCGGCCTTGATCTCGGAGACGCGGCGGCTGCCGTGCTCGCGACCGATGATCGCCTCGACCCGGCTCTCCTCCGCGGTCAGGGCGCTGTGCGAGACGCGCGAGTGGCCGCGGCCCTTGGCGCGCTCGGCCGCGTCCTCGCCGGAGCGACGGCCGAAGATCAGCGTGTCGAGCAGGCTGTTGGCGCCGAGCCGGTTGCCGCCGTGGACCGAGACGCAGGCGACCTCGCCCGCGGCGTACAGGCCGGGGACGTTGGTCCGGCCCCAGATGTCGGTCTTGACGCCACCCATCGTGTAGTGGTTGCCGGGCTTGATGTGGATCGGCTCGCGGGTGATGTCGACGCCGGCGAAGTCGCGACCGACGAGGACGATCTCGCGCAGCGCCTCGTGGATCCGCTTGCGCGGGACCACGGTCACGTCGAGCGCGACGGTCCCGTCGGGGAAGCCGCGGCCCTCGTTGATCTCGGTCTGCTCGGCGCGGGAGACGACGTCGCGGGAGGCGAGCTCCATCTTGTTCGGCGCGTACTTCTCCATGAACCGCTCGCCCTTGGCGTTGAGCAGGTGCGCGCCCTCGCCGCGGGCGCCCTCGGTGATCAGGAAGCCCTTGCCCGCCAGCGTGGTCGGGTGGTACTGGATCATCTCCATGTCCATCAGCTCGGCGCCGACCCGGTAGGCCTGGGCGATGCCGTCGCCGGTGCAGATCAGCGCGTTCGTGGTCGGCTGCCAGACCTGGCCGTTGCCGCCGGAGCAGAGGATCACGCCCTTCGCCTCGAACATCTCCATCGAGCCGTCGCGGATGTTGCGGGTGATCGCGCCGACGCAGTTGCCGTCGTCGTCGAGGGCGAGCTCGGTCGTGAACCACTCCTCGTAGCGGTCGATCAGGTCCGAGTACTTCATCAGCTGCTCGTAGAGCGTGTGCATGATCGCCTGGCCGGTGATGTCGGCCACGTAGTACGTGCGGGCCTTGGAGGCGCCGCCGAAGGCGCGGGTGCCGAGCTTGCCGTCGGGCGCCCGGTGGAAGGTGACGCCGATGTGCTCGAGGTGGAGGAGCTCCTCCGGGGCCTCGCGGCACATGACCTCGATCGCGTCCTGGTCGCCGAGGTAGTCGGAGCCCTTGACCGTGTCGAAGGCGTGGGACTCCCAGCTGTCGTCCTCGTGGAGCGCCGCGTTGATGCCGCCCTGGGCGGCGTTCGAGTGGGATCGGACGGGGTGGACCTTCGAGATCAGGCCGACGGAGACGCCGGCCTCCGCTGCTGCGAGAGCGGCCCGCTGACCAGCGAGGCCCGCTCCGATTACAAGTACGTCGTGCTGAGGCAAATCTGACTCCGTTCTCCGGCCACTTGACCGGTCAGGCGATTCTATTCACGCGCCCGCCCGGGGTGCCCGGTGCCTGTGCGCCGAATCGCTGCGGGGAAACCCGGAGCGCGGCGGTCAGCGGTCGTGCAGCGCCTTGCTGATCCGCTTGCGGAACGTGCGAACCTCGGGCGCGAGCCAGTCGCTGTGGTCGTTGCGCCAGCCCTGCCTGTCCTCGAACAGCGGGCTCTCGTTGGCCATCCCGTGGCCGATCACGTTCGACATCTTGATCCCGTAGCGGCTCTTGAGCCAGGCGGCGAGGTGGACGGCGGCGCGGGCCTGCTTGTTGCGATCGAGGATCGCCTGCGCCGTCCGGTGCGGGTTGCCGAGGTCGGGCTGGACCATCTCGATCCCGAGCGAGAGATGGTTGAGGCCGATCGTGTGGCGGCACCGCACCGCGAGCCGGGTCAGCTGGTAGGTCGTGCCGTTCTCGGTCGACGACGAACTGCGCGCAGACGCCGGGGCTCTCGCCGAGCGAGGGGGTGTTGGCGTCGAAGGTGTTCCAGGCGGAGGCGTAGCTCGATCCGGCCGTGTAGTGGAGGACGAGCGCCCGCGGCTTGCGCAGGCGCCACTCGCGCTGGCCGTAGTGCCGCTTCGAGTAGTTCGCCATCTGCCGCTTGCGGTCGCCGCCGTAGGAGATCGGGTCCCACTTCGTCTTCGGCTTCGCGATCCCGGCGCCGCTGGGCCGGCCGGCGGCCGGGCCGCTGAGCAGCGATACGCCCTTGGCGGTCGGCGTCGGCGTCGGCAGTCGCGGCCGCCGGTGCCGCCGCGATCCCGATCGCGAGGCAGGCGGCGAGCGGCGGCCGCGATCAGCGCCCGCAGCCACCGCGCTCTGGTCCCGCTCGGCCACCCGGCGATGATCGCAGACGCCCCGGGGCGCTCAGCCGGCGACGGTGGGGAGCGGATCGCGAGCGAAGCGCGCCTGGTTGCCGCCCGTGCGCCGGGCGACCTCGAGGGCGCGGTCGGCGGAGCGCCACAGGTCGGCGAGCGAGTGATCGCCGGCGTTGCCGCAACTCGCCCCGATCGAGACCGTCGTCAGAGGCACCGTCGGCCAGCTCTCGCGCAGGCCGGTGAGCACGTCGGCGCTGACCCCCTCGACGCTCGTCGGGGTCGACCGCCGCCAGCAGCACGCCGAACTCGTCGCCGCCGAGGCGGGCGACGACGTCTTCGGAGCGGACCGAGGAGCGGATCGCCGAGGCGACGTGCCGCAGCAGCGCGTCGCCCGCCTGCTGGCCCTGGAGGTCGTTGTACATCGTGAACTCGTCGAGGTCGATCAGCAGGAAGCCGACCGCGGTGTCCGTCGCCCTCGTCTGTGTGGCGTCGGCCCCGGGGAAGAGCTCGGCGGCGCGCTCGTCGAGGCCGCGGCGATTGAGGGCGCCGGTGAGCTCGTCGCGGCGCGCCTGGCGCTCGAGCCCGTCGATCAGGCTCTCCATCGCCGTCCGCAGCCGCGCGACGAGCAGGCCGGCGACGAGCAGGGTGCCGATCACGATGATGAACCGGGTCGGCGCCTCCTCCGGCGTCGCGTTGGCGCCGAGCAGGAGCCCGTAGGCGACGGCGATGACCGCGATCTGCAGCAGCGCGTGCCAGGTGCGGAAGAAGTAGAACGAGTAGAGCGCGACCCAGAAGAAGAGGACCTCGTTGTCCTCGGTCCCGGTCGCGTCGAAGCCGCCGACCCAGGTCGCGATCGCGACCAGCGCCGTGCCGAGCGCGGCGGCGAGGCCGAGCATCCATTCCGGCAGCGACCTCCCGCGCTGGGCGGCGAGGATGAAGGCGATGCCGACGAGCCAGCGCGACTGCGCCGCAGGCGACGACGGCGGTCTCCGAGCGCTCGGCCGCGGGAGGCAGGGCAACCGTCACGAAGGCGAGCCCGGAGCCGGCGACCATCAGGATCCCGAGGGTCCGCTCCCTCCATGGAGTCGGGCGGGCGCCAGGCCCGCGCAGAAGCTGTTTCATCCCACCCGCCTTATCGGCCGTCCGGAGGCCGCCCTTTATGGACCGATCGGATGAACCGCGGCCATCCGGTCGAATGGGAAGCGGGCCCGGGTCAGGTCCGCGGCTCGCCGGCGCGGCTCTCGACCGCATCGCGCAGCGCGCGGGCGACGGCGTCGAGCGTGATCACGCCGGAGAGACGGCCCTCGGCATCGATCGCCGCGAGTGCCCCGAGCCGGCGCAGCTCGGTGTTCTCGAGCAGGCTCTCGATCGGCTCGTCGTCGCGGACCCGCTGGGTCTCGGCGCCGCCGGCGTCGAGCAGCTCCGAGACCTTGCAGTCATGCCGGCTGATCTCCGGGACCCCGTCGGCGACGCCGCGCTTGAGCAGGCCGAGGAAGCGGCTCGCCGGATCGACGACCGGGAACCAGGGCCACTGGTAGCGGAAGAAGTACTCGTCGAGCGCCTTCTCGACGCTGGTGTCGCCGGCGATCGCGACCGGCTCGCTGTCCATCACGTCGGCGACCGAGACGTCGCCGAGGCGGCGGTTGAGCTCGGATCGCACGGCCGTGGCCCGGGCCGCCTGGTACAGCATCCAGCCGATGAAGCCGAGCCAGACGCCGCCGATGATGTCGCCCTGCAGGACGATGAAGATCCCGAGCGCGATGAACACGATCGAGAAGCCCTGGCCCATCCGCGCCGCGAAGCTGGTCGCCCGCTCGCGGTCCCCGGTCAGCCGCCAGGCGATCGCCCTCGCGATCCGGCCGCCGTCGAGCGGGAAGGCGGGAATCAGGTTGAAGACGAAGAGGACGACGTTGATGTAGGCGAGGAAGGCGACCACCGCGGCCCAGCCCGGGACGCCGACCCCCGCCTCGAACGCGAGCGCGTCGTTGAACGAGTCGCCCTCGAGCCCGTAGCCGAGGCCGAGGCAGACGAGCGCGATCAGCAGCGTCACCGCCGGTCCCGCCGGCGGCGATCCGGAACTCCTCGCCGGCCGAGCGCGAGTCGCGCTCGAGCCCGGCGATGCCGCCGAACATCCACAGCGTGATGTGGCTGATCCCGATCTTGTTGCGGAGCGCGATCACGGCGTGCCCCATCTCGTGCAGCAGGATCGACGCGAAGAAGAGCAGCGAGCTGATCACGGCGAGGACGTAGGGCTCGAACGAGTCCTGCGGGTCGCCGAGCAGGTCCCGGTAGCGGCCCGAGAGCAGCCAGATGATCAGGAAGAGGACGAGGAACCAGCTCCAGTCCACCCCGATCGGGATGCCCCTGAAGCGGAACAGCGTGTAGTCCCCGCGGCCGGTCATGGATCGATTCTAGGCGGGCGCCGGCGCGGGGCAGGGGCGGCGTCAGCCGCCGCGGATCCGCTCGCCGATCCGGCCGAGGCCGCCGAGGGCCTGGAGCGGGTGCAGCAGCTTGCGGACCTCGCCGAGATGGCCGTCGAGCCCGCGGATCTCGCCGCGCATGCCGTCGAAGTGGTCGTGGAGCCCGTCGACGTTCTCGTTCAGGTGGTCGACCTTGCCGATCAGCGAGTCGACGCCCTCGCGCATCCGCGTCACCTCGGCGCTCATCTCGCTGACGTGGACGTCGAGCTTGTCGAGGTGATCGCGGACCTCGGGCAGGACCTCGACCGCGTCGGCGATCCTGCGCAACTGCGCGATCAGCCCCCCGCCGCCTCCCTCACGTGCCATCGGACGAGCCTAGCCGCTGGCCCGGTGGTCGGACCCCGCTCGAGCAGCGGGGCCTGTGGGGAGAGGTTCTAGGCGGGGTCCTCGAAGCTCGCCGGCTCGCCGCTCATCCCGGCGGTGACCGCCGCGATCTGGTTCGGCGTGCCGAGCAGCTCCCGCTGCAGCTTCTCCTCGAGCGCGAGCGCCTCGGCCGCGGGCGCCCCGTAGGTCTGCTCGAGCAGGTGCTTGCCGCGCTGGATCGCGTCCGGCGACTTCGAGGCGATCTCGGCCGCGAGCTCGCGGGCCGCCGCCAGCGGATCGTCGGCGAGGCGGGTGACGAGGCCGAGCTCGAGCGCCTCCTCGGCGCCGACGATCCGGCCCGTGAAGGTCAGCTCCTTGGCGACGTCGAGCCCGACGAGCCGCGGCAGGCTCTGGGTCAGGCCCATGTCGGGGATCAGCCCCCACTTGATCTCGAGCACCGACATCTTCAGGTCCGGCCCCGCGATCCGGATGTCGGCGCCGAGCGCGATCTGACAGCCGCCGCCGAGCACGTTGCCCTGCAGCGCCGCGATCACCGGCACGCGCAACGTCTGCCAGCCATAGGAGACGCGCTGGAAGTCGTTGGCGAGCTCGCCCGCGCGGCGCACGAAGTTGTCCTCGATGCTGCCGCCCTCGGCCATCACGCTGACGAAGTCGAGGCCGGCGCAGAAGCTCTTGCCGTCTCCGGAGAGCACGGCGGCGCGCACGCTCCGGTCGGCTGCGACGGTGTCGATCGCGGCGTTGATCGCCTCGAACATCGCGCAGGTCGAGGCCGTTGTGCTTGTCGGCCCGGGTCAGTCGGACGTCGGCGACGTGATCGTCGACGGAGACCGAGACACGCGCGGCAACCGCAGCGGCCCGGTCGGTGGTTGCGGATTCCATGCGCTGATCGTATTCCGCGGGGGGAGGCGGGTGTGGTGCCGGGCGCGGACCGAGGGCTCGGGAGGGCTCGGGCCGGGCTGCAGGCGGGCGTTGCAGTGAGGGGGTGTGGAAGCGGGTGGCGGCCGAGGGTTCGGGGCGGATCCGCGAAGTGGGCCCTCTAGACGGTCGTTTTTCGACGTCTGAAACGGCCGACTTCGCGACGACTGGAGCCCGATCGGACGCCGAGACACCAGATATGGGGTCACCGGCCACGCCAGAGGTCGAACCGCCGCCGCGCCCTCGGCCCGGCCGCATCTCCCTCCCTCACTGCAAATCCGCGGCCCGGACCCTGGTCGCCGCCCCTCGGACGGCCGCACCCCGAGCCCCGGCCCGGCCCTCAGACCTCGGGTGTGTGGCGCTCGAGGATCCGGTCGAAGTCGGTGCCGAGCGGGAGCGTGCCGAAGGCCTCGCCCCAGTCGCCGTCGAGCCTCGTCGCGCAGAAGGCGTCGGCCGTCGCCTCGTCTCCGTAGCGGATCAGCAGGGACCCCTGCAGGGCGCGGGCCATGCGGCCGACGATCCGGCGCGCCCGGGTCTCGATGCCCTCGAGGTCGGCGAGCTCGTCCCGGGTCGTGGCGGCGAAGGCGTCGAGGCGGGCGTCGGTGCCGGCGGCGGCGCCGACCTCGGCGAAGAAGGCCTCGACCGACTCCGGGCTCTTGACCATCGCCCGCAGGACGTCGAGCGCCTGCACGTTGCCCGAGCCCTCCCAGATCGAGAGCAGCGGGCTCTCGCGGTACAGGCGCGGCATCCCGGACTCCTCGACGTAGCCGTTGCCGCCGAGGCACTCGAGCGCCTCGACGACGTGGGTCGGGCCGCGCTTGCAGACGAAGTACTTGAGCACCGGGGTGGCGAGGCGCCGGACGTGGGCCGAGGCCTCGTTGCCGCCGTTCGCCTCGTCGAACATCCGCGCCAGCCAGATCGCCGAGACCGTCGCCGCCTCCGACTCGACCGCGAGGTCGGCGAGCACGTTGCGCATCAGCGGCTGATCGACCAGCCGCTTGCCGAACGCGGAGCGGTGCTGGGTGTGCCAGATCGCGTGGGCGAGCCCGAGCCGCATGCCGGCCGTCGTGCCGAGCGTGCAGTCGAGCCGGGTGTGGTTGACCATCTCGATGATCGTCGGCACGCCGCGGCCCTCCTCGCCGACCATCTGCGCCCAGGCGCCGCGGAACTCGACCTCGCTGGAGGCGTTCGAGCGGTTGCCGAGCTTGTCCTTGAGGCGCTGGACGTGGAAGCGGTTGCGCTCGCCGTCGGGGAGGAAGCGCGGCATCAGGAAGCAGGAGACGCCGCTCTCGGTCTGCGCGAGCACGAGGAAGGCGTCGCACATCGGCGCCGAGCAGAACCACTTGTGGCCGGTGATCTCGTACTCGGCGCCGGGGCCGCCGCCGTTCAGGGGCACGGCCGCGGTCGTGTTCGCGCGCACGTCCGAGCCGCCCTGCTTCTCGGTCATCGCCATCCCGCACAGCGCTCCGGCCTTCTGCTCGGCCGGGATCATCCGCGGGTCGTAGGAGAGCGAGGTGAAGCGCGGCTCCCAGACCTCGGCCAGCTCCGGCTGCTTGCGCAGCGCCGGGATCACCGAGTAGGTCATCGAGATCGGGCAGCCGGGGCCGGCGTCGGTCTGGCTCATGCACATGAAGGCGGCGGCGCGGGCGACGTGGGCGCCCGGCTGCGGCTCGCGCCAGGGCAGCGCGTGGGTGCCGTGGGAGACGTGCATCTCCATCAGCTCGTGCCAGGCGGGATGGAAGGTGACCTCGTCGATCCGGTGGCCGAAGCGGTCGAAGATCTTCAGCTCGGGCTTGTGCTTGTCGGCGAGGAACCCGGCCTCGATCGCCCGCGCGGTGCCGGCCGCGCGCGCCGACCTCGGTGATCGTCTCGAGCGCGAAGTCGCCGCCCTCGCGCGAGACCGCCTCGCGGAGCACCCGGTCGCTGGTGAAGACGTTGTAGTCCTCGAGCGGGACCGACTGGTTCAGGACCTCATGGGTGGAGTGCGTGACGGCACCCGGCGATTCCGTTGCTGCCATGGGCGGATGATCGCACGCCGCCCGGGGCCCGAGTCAGCGGAGCGGGTCGATGATCCCGTTCAGCGTCCTGCTCGGCCGCATCACCTCGTCGGTCCGGTCACGGTCGACGAGGTAGTAGCCGCCGAGGTCGACGGGAGATCCCTGCACGCCGTTGAGCTCGGCGACGATCTCGTCCTCGGCTTCGCGCAGCGCCTCGGCTACGGGTGCGAACGTCTCGGCCAGCTCGGCGTCGTCGCTCTCGGCCAGCGCCTGGGCCCAGTAGAGCGCCAGGTAGAAGTGGCTGCCGCGGTTGTCGAGCTCGCCCACCTTGCGGGAGGGGGAGCGTCCCTGCTCGAGCACCGCGCCCGTAGCGTCGTCGAGCGCCTCGCCGAGAACGGTCGCCTTCGGCGCATCGGCCTGTTCGGCGTACTTGCGCAGCGACATCGCCAGGGCGAGGAACTCGCCGAGGCTGTCCCAGCGCAGGTGGTTCTCCTCGACCAGCTGCTGCACGTGCTTGGGGGCCGAGCCGCCGGCGCCGGTCTCGAACAGGCCGCCGCCCTGCATCAGGGGGACGATCGAGAGCATCTTCGCGCTCGTCCCGAGCTCGAGGATCGGGAACAGGTCGGTCAGGTAGTCGCGGAGGACGTTGCCGGTGACCGAGATCGTGTTCTCGCCCTTGGAGATCCGTTCGAGCGAGAAGACGGTCGCGTCGGCGGGCGACATGATCCGGATGTCGAGCCCGTCGGTGTCGTGATCGGCGAGGTAGGCATTGACCTTCTCGATCAGCTGCGCGTCATGGGGCCGGTCGGCATCGAGCCAGAAGATCGTCGGCCAGCCGGTCTCCTTCGCGCGGCCGGCGGCGAGCTTGACCCAGTCGCGGATCGGCTCGTCCTTGGCCTGGCACATGCGCCAGATGTCGCCCGCGGAGACGTCGTCGGAGAAGAGGACCTCACCGCTCGAGTCGATCACGTCGACGCGGCCGTCGGCCTCGATCTCGAAGGTCTTGTCGTGGCTGCCGTACTCCTCGGCCTTCTGCGCCATCAGGCCGACGTTCTGGACCGTTCCCATCGTCGCCGGATCGAACTGGCCGTGCTCCTTGCAGAACTCGATCGTCCGCTCGTAGACCGCCGCGTAGCTGGAGTCGGGGATCACGGCGAGGCAGTCCTGGGTCTCGCCGTCCTGGTTCCACATCTGGCCCGAGCTGCGGATCATCGCCGGCATCGACGCGTCGATGATCGTGTCCGAGGGGACGTGGAGGCCGGTGATGCCCTTGTCGGAGTTGACGTAGGCGAGGTCGGGACCGCTCTCGATCCGCTCGGTGATCGCCTGCTTGATCTCGCCGTCGTCGAGCGCCGAGAGGATCGAGCCGAGGCCGCCGTCGGGATCGGCGCCGGCCGCGCGCAGCTGATCCCCGTAGCGGTCGAAGACATCGGCGAAGTAGGCGCGGACGGCGTGGCCGAAGATGATCGGGTCCGAGACCTTCATCATCGTCGCCTTCAGGTGGACGGAGAAGAGGATGCCGTTCTCCTCGGCGACCCTGAGCTGCTCGTCGAGGAAGGCGCGCAGGGCCTCGACGCTCATGTAGGTGACGTCGACGACCTCGCCCGCGAGCACGTCGAGGCCGTCCTTGAGCACGGTCTCGGAGCCGTCGGCGGCGGTGTGGACGATCTTCAGCGAGTCGTCGGCGGCGATCGTCGCCGACTGCTCGTTCGAGCGGAAGTCGCCCGACGTCATCGTCGCCACCCGGGTGCGGGAGTCCGGGGACCAGGCGCCCATCGAGTGCGGGCTCCGCTGAGCCGCTTCCTTGACCGGCCTCGGGGCGCGCCGGTCGGAGTTGCCCTCGCGCAGCACCGGGTTGACGTTGCTGCCCCTGGCGGTGTCGTAGCGCTCGACCGCGTCCCGCTCGGTGTCGTTCGAAGGCTCCTCGGGGTAGTCGGGCAGCTCGTAGCCGTCGTCCTGAAGCTCCTTGATCGCCGCCTTCAACTGTGAAAGGGAGGCGGAGATGTTCGGCAGCTTGATGATGTTCGCCTCGGGCGTCTTCGCCAGCTCGCCGAGCTCGGCCAGGGCGTCGTCGACGCGCTGATCGGAGGGGAGCACGTCGCTCCAGGCGGCGAGGATGCGATGGGTGAGCGAGATGTCGCGGGTCTCGACCTTCGACCCCGGCCGAGGCGGCGAATGCCTCGATGATCGGCAGCAGCGAGTGCGTCGCAAGCGCCGGCGCCTCGTCGGTGTACGTGTAGATGATCTTCGTGGGCATCGTTCCTCGCGGACTCGGTTGGGAAGGGAGGTCCGAGCCTATAGCGCGAGCTCGGCTGCCCGGGTCGGCATTGGCCTGAGGCTCGCGCCCCAGGCCATGCTGGGAGTCAGGCGGCGGCCGGCTCCGGGTCGGGGCGGACGATGACCGTGTCCGCCACGGTCAGCACCTCGTCGGCGGGCATGCCGACCCTGCCGGCGTGATCGCGGACGGACTCGACGTCGGCCGCCTGGTAGATGCAGATCGTCCCGAGGCCGCCGTCCGCCTCTTCGACGACGTATGAGCGGATCCAGCTGATCGCGGCCCGGGAACTCCTCCTCGGCCACCGCCGTCGAGCGCTCGGCGGCCGCCTGTAGCTCGTCCGGTGTCGACCACGCCTCGCGTCTGCGAATCACGTAGGTGTTCATCTCTCCTCCTCGATCGGCGCGACCGCCGGGGTGGGCGATCGTCACCCGATCATCCAACTCCTCGCGGGGGCAGAGGTCAAGCGCCGACGGGCGCGGGAGTGAGGGGGCGCAGCTCCGGGTAATTCAACTAGCGTCCGCATCCCGCGGGACGCACCGCGCGGCGGACCCGACATCCGCATCCCCGAATCCCCACCAGGAGTCCTTTCATGAGCACCTCACCCGTCAAAGTCACCGTAACCGGCGCCGCCGGGCAGATCGGCTACGCGATCCTCTTCCGCGTCGCCTCCGGCCAGATGCTCGGCCCCGACACGCCCGTCCACCTCAACCTGCTCGAGATCCCGCAGGCCGTCAAGGCCGCCGAGGGCACCGCGATGGAGCTCGACGACTGCGCCTTCCCGCTGCTCGCCGGCATCGACATCTACGACGACCCGAAGCCCGCCTTCGACGGCACCGGCGTCGGCCTGCTCGTCGGCGCCCGCCCGCGCGGTCCCGGCATGGAGCGCGGCGACCTGCTCGAGGCCAACGGCGGCATCTTCAAGCCGCAGGGCGAGGCGATCGCGGCCGGAGCCGACTCCGACGTGAAGATCCTCGTCGTCGGCAACCCGGCGAACACCAACGCCCTGATCGCGATGAACAACGCCGACGGCGTCCCGCGCGAGCGGTTCACGGCGATGATGCGCCTCGATCACAACCGCGCCAAGAGCCAGCTCGCGGCGAAGACCGGCGCCTCGGTCTCCGACGTCACCAACATGACCGTCTGGGGCAACCACTCGGCGACCCAGTACCCGGACCTGTTCAACGCCAAGGTCGGCGGCGAGAACGCCGCCGAGAAGGTCGGCGATCAGAGCTGGCTCGAGGACACGTTCATCCCGACCGTGGCGAAGCGCGGGGCGGCGATCATCGACGCCCGCGGCGCCTCCTCGGCTGCCTCGGCGGCGAACGCGGCGATCGACCACGTCCACGACTGGGTCCACGGCACGCCCGAGGGCGACTGGGTGACGATGGGCGTCCCCAGCGACGGCAGCTACGGCGTCGAGGAAGGCATCATCGCCGGCTTCCCGTGCACGACCTCGAACGGCTCCTGGGAGATCGTCCAGGGCCTCGAGATCAGCGAGTTCTCGCAGGGCCGGATCGACGCCAGCATCGACGAGCTCAAGGGCGAGCGCGACACCGTCGCCGACCTCGGCCTGATCTAGGACTGCCGCGGCTCAGCCGGCGAGCGCAGAGACTGCGTCGCCGGCGAGCTTCGCGGCGAAGACGAGGCAGAGGACCGCGACGATCGTCGCGTTCTCGCGGATCATCCACTCGCGCGTCCGGTCGAGGATCGCGACGGCGCGCTCGCCCATCGAGCAGCGAGATCGCGAGCGGCAGCCCGGGCCCCAGCGTTCCCAGGAGCACGAAGATCGCGAGCGCGCCGGCCTGCTCTCCCGCTTCGACGCCCGTCTCCGCGATCGCGAGGGCGGCGCCGATCGTCAGCAGCAGGTTCTTCGGCTTGACCGCCGCCAGGACAACGGCCAGCGTCACGGCGCGAGCCGGCGTCAGGCCGTCCACCTTCTCGATCCAGCGCGGCAGCTCCGCCTCCGCGTCGCCGGCGGGCCGGCCTCGCCACTGGCGGACCGCGACGGCCACCAGCAGCGCGGCGAGCCCCAGCTGCAGCGCGCTCGCCCAGTCCGCGGGCGCGCCGCCCTCACTCGCATCGGCGCCGTCTGCGACGCAGCAGGGCGAGCGCGCCGACGAATGCCGAGGCTGAGCAGCCAGGCGGAGATGAAGGCGACGGCACCGCGGCGCCCGCCGGGGGCGACGACCATCAGGACGGTCGCCACGATCGCGATCGGGCTCAGCGAGACGCCGATGCCGAAGGCGAGGATCTCGCCGACGGCTCGGCCCATGCTCAGCTCGCGGCGGCCTCGGCCTGCTGCTCGCCCGCCTCACCCGCATCGCCGGCGCCGACCGCGAAGTAGCCCTTGCCGTCCTTGCGGACGCGGCCGTCCTTCTCGAGCTCGGCCATCACCCGGTAGACGTAGTTCGGCTTGATCCCCATCGCCGAGGCGATCTCCGAGGCGCTGGCGCCGGGGTTCTCGCTGACGTGCTTGAGCGCGTGGTCGGCGCGGGTGCCGCCGCGACGACGCCGGCGCTTGCCGGACCGGCCGGAGGAGGAGGCCTTGGCGCCGCTGCCGCGCGGCCGCCCGGGTCCGCGGCGCTTGCCGCCGAGCCCGGCGAGGGCTCGCTCGATCTGGTCGAGCTCGGAGGTCAGCTCCTCGCGGCGTGCCTCGAGCAGAGCGCGCGCCTTGTCGACCGCGGTGGTGGGTGCCATGACTGCCTTCCCGTTGATGCGAAGGCGCGTGGGTGGCGGCCTTCAGGTGAAAGCCAGCATACCTACTGTGGATTTCCACACTTCGACTGTGTGAGTGAGTGGAGTCGCGCGGCGGGGGAGAGGGTGCCCGCGCGGCGGTCAGCGGGCGCTGCGGCGGCGCGGCATCGTCCGGAAGATCGCGTCCCAGAGCGGGCTCGAGACGCCGAAGCCGTAGCGGTGATCCTGGAAGTGATGGCGCATGTGGCCCTCGCGCAGGCGCTTGCCCATCTTCGACTTCGGCACGGCGTGGTGCAGCCAGAAGTGCGTGTAGTCGTAGATCAGGTAGCCGAGGATGAAGCCGGCGAACATCGGGTAGGCGGCGGGCGTCCCGAAGATCAGCGTGTAGAGCCAGAAGAAGAGCGCGGCGAGCGGCAGGCTGACCGCGGGGGGCATGACCAGGCGCAGCGGGTCGTTGGGGTGGTCGTGGTGGACCCCGTGGATGATGAAGTGGAGCTTGTCGCCGCCCGGGAACGAGGGCTGCCAGTGGAAGACGAGCCGGTGCAGCCAGTACTCGGTCAGCGTCCAGATGAAGAGGCCGGCGGCGAACAGGCCGATCGACTCGAGCACGTTGAGGCCGTTGTCGAAGCCCGCCCAGATGCCGATCGCGATCACCGGCACGAAGATGATCGCGGGGATGCTCGGGTGGACGCGCGAGAAGAAGTCGAGAAAGCGGTTCTCGAAGAGCGGCGGTGAGGCCGCGAGGCGGGCTGTTCGCTCTTGCGCCATCGGGCCACATTCTAACCGCGGGCGCCGTCGTGGTTACGCCGCGCTCGTCGCCGTAGAGACTCCGGATCCTGCTTTCGCCGTCTCCCCAAAGAGCGGGGAAGTCGATCGCGAAGGCGGGTTTTGCGGCAAAGCCCGGGGCGCCGGTCAAGCCGGTATTTGCGGTCTGGCCGCGCGCGGGTTCCGTCCGACCGTGCCAACCTCGATCGCGAAGCCGACGTACCCCCCGAAAGGACCAAATCAGGTGACCGCAACGCAGCTCGAGACCCCCGCCGCGCCGACCCGGCGCGGACGCCGGAAGACCAAGCCGAGCTGCGCAGAGTGCTACTTCGGCAAGCGGATGCTGTGCGCTCTCGAGCGCGAGGAGCCCTGCACCACCTTCCGGCCCGACCTGCCCGAGGGGCTGATCCCGCCGACCCAGCCGACGCTGCTGATCCGCAGCGACCCGGCCGGCCTGCCCGGTCGCCGAGCTGACCGCGGCCTGAGCCGCTGCGCGGCACCTCGGACGCGCGCCCGAGCCGCGGCCCCGGTGCGCTCCGGCCAGTCAATAGAGTCGTCCCGTGCGGTTCACTGTCCTCGGTAAGTCGCCCGCCTGGGAGGACGCGGGCGGCGCCTGCAGCTCCTACCTCGTCGAGGAGGGCGACTACCGGCTGCTGATCGACTGCGGCAACGGCTCCTTCGCGAAGCTGCGCGAGCGGCTCCCCTACACGGAGGTCGACGAGGTCCTGATCAGCCACTTCCACGCCGACCACGTGCTCGACCTGGTCCCGTTCTCCTACGCGCTGACCTTCGGTCTCCCGCCCGGCACCGAGCTCGATCGGCCGCGACTGTGGCTGCCGCCCGGCGGCGCCGAGCAGATCCGCAGCCTGGTCTCGATCTGGGGCAGCGGCGGCCTGATCGACAGCGCCTTCGAGGTGGCCGAGTACGAGACCGCGGGGACGCTCGAGCTGGGGCCGCTCCCGGCGACGCTGCACCCGGTGCCGCACTACACCCTCACCCACGCGATCGGGCTGACCTCGCCCGCCGGCGGCCGGCTCGTCTTCGGCGCCGACTGCCGCTCCTCGGAGGAGCTCGAGGAGGCGGCGAGGGGCGCCGACATCCTGATCGCCGAGGCGACCCTGCGGGACCCGGACCCCGACACGGTGCCGCTCTCCCGCCGCGGCCACATGAGCGCCGGCGAGGCCGCCGAGATCGCCTTCCGGGCCGGAGTCGGCCGGCTCGTGCTCACCCACATCACCGACCAGATCGACCCCGACTCCGCGCTCGCCGACGCCGAGGAGCGGTTCTCGGGCCCGATCGAGATCGCGGCCGAGGGCTCCTCCTGGGAGCTGTAGCGCCGCTCCGGCCGCCCGCGACGTGCGGGCACGCGACGACTGACTAATCTGACGGCCGATGGCCCGACAGCGAGACCTGCTGGTCAACATCGAGCGCATGCGGCGCGAGATGGACGAGTTCTTCGGCGACGACTGGAGCCGGACGCGGACCGGCGGCGGCCGCGGCAGCGGCTTCACCCCTCGGGTCGACGTCTACTACTGCAAGGACGCCGACGAGCGCCCGCTCGCGGTCGTCAAGGTCGACCTCGCCGGCGTCGACCCGGACGCGGTCAACCTCGAGGTCAGCGGCCGCGAGCTCGTGATCTCGGGCGCGCGGCCGGTGCGCGAGATCGACGGCCGCGCCTACCAGCAGGTCGAGATCCCGACCGGGCCCGTTCCGCCGCGTGATCGAGCTCGGCGTCGAGGTCGAGGCCGAGCAGGCCCGCGCGACCTTCGAGGACGGGGTGCTGCGGGTCGAGCTCCCGGTCAAGATCGCCGCCGAAGCGCTCGCGCCGGGTCCCGGTCGAGCGGGCCGCGGAGTGATGTCGCCGGGTGAGCCGGCGCTCGAGGGCGACGGCGAGCTGCTCTCGGGCCCCTCGATCGAGATCGTCAGCGGCGACGACCTCGAGGACGCGATCCGCTCGACGGCCGGGGCGCCGCTGCCCGAGGCGATGCCGGTCCTGCCGCTGCGCGACACGGTCGCCTACCCGGACACGCTGACCCCGCTCGCGGTCGGCCAGGAGCGCTCGATCCAGCTGATCGACGACGTGCTCGGCGGCGACCGGATGCTGGCGATGGTCGCCTCGAAGGACCCGGACGAGGACGAGCCCGGCGCCCGAGCAGCTGCACGGGTCGGCGTCGCCGGCGTCGTCGCGCGGATGCTCAAGGTCCCCGACGGGACGATCCGCGATCCTGGTCCAGGGCGCGCAGCGGGTCGAGATCGGCGACTACGTCGCCGACGAGCCCTACCTCGTCGCCCGGATCAGCGAGCTGCCCGACGTGGTCGAGGAGGCCCCCGAGCTCGAGGCGCTGACCCGCAACGTGCAGCGCACCTTCAGCGAGATCATCGAGCAGATCCCCTACCTGCCCGAGGAGCTGCAGCTCGCGGTCACCAACCTCGACGACCCCTCGGCGCTCGCCCACCTGATCGCCGGCGCGCTGCGGATCCCGACCGAGGAGAAGCAGGAGCTGCTCGAGGAGGTCGACGTCGCCGCGCGGCTGCGGCGGCTCTCGGAGATCCTCGCCCGCGAGCTCGAGGTGATCTCGCTCGGGACCAAGATCCAGTCGCAGGTCCAGTCGGAGATCGACAAGGGCCAGCGCGAGTACTTCCTGCGCCAGCAGCTGAAGGCGATCCAGGAGGAGCTCGGCGAGGGCGACGAGCAGCAGGCCGAGATCAACGAGCTGCGCGAGCGGATCGAGGCGGCCGGGCTGCCCGAGCAGGCCGCGACGGCGGCCGAGCGCGAGCTGACCCGGCTCGAGCGGCTGCCGCCGGCGGCGGCCGAGTACGGCGTGATCCGCACCTACCTCGAGTGGCTGGTCGAGCTGCCCTGGAGCGAGCGGACCGAGGACAACCTCGACATCGCCCACGCCCGCGAGGTCCTCGACGACGACCACTACGACCTCGAGAAGGTCAAGGACCGGATCCTCGAGTACCTCGCCGTCCGCAAGCTGAAGCCCGGACTCGCGCGGCCCGATCCTCTGCTTCGTCGGCCCGCCCGGCGTCGGCAAGACCAGCCTCGGCCGGTCGATCGCCCGGGCGCTCGGGCCGCGAGTTCGAGCGGATCTCGGTCGGCGGCGTCCGCGACGAGGCCGAGATCCGCGGCCACCGCCGCACCTACATCGGCGCGATGCCGGGGACGATCATCCGCGCGCTGCGCGACGCCGGCTCGCGCAACCCCGTCTTCATGATCGACGAGATCGACAAGATGGGCGCCGACTTCCGCGGCGACCCGGCCAGCGGCGATGCTCGAGGTGCTCGACCCGGCGCAGAACGACTCCTTCCGCGACCACTACCTCGACCTCGCCTTCGACCTCTCCGAGGTGATGTTCATCGCCACCGCGAACATGCTCGACACGATTCCCGGGCCGCTGCGCGACCGGATGGAGGTGATCCAGCTCGCCGGCTACACGGTCGACGAGAAGCTCCACATCGCGCGCCGCTACCTGGTCCCGCGCCAGATCGAGGCAGAACGGGCTGAAGCCGTCGCAGATCGCGTTCGCCGACCCGGCGCTGCGGGCGATCATCGAGGAGTACACGCGCGAGGCCGGGCGTCCGCAACCTCGAGCGCCAGATCGGCACCGTCTGCCGCAAGGTCGCCCGCGAGCGGTCGCCGAGGGCACGGCGAGACGCGCAAGGTCGACGGTCTCGGCGAAGCGGGCGCGCGAGCTGCTCGGCCGCCGCCGCGTCTTCGCGCGAGGCGCGCCGCCGCACCAAGAGCCCCGGCGTCGCCACCGGCCTCGCCTGGACCCCGGTCGGCGGCGACGTCCTCTTCATCGAGGCGACCGCGATGCCCGGCAGCGGGCAAGCTGACGATCACCGGCCAGCTCGGCGACGTGATGCGCGAGTCGGCCCAGGCGGCGCTCTCCTACGTGCGCGGCCACGCCGAGCGCTGATCGCGCCGGGCCTCGACGAGGACTGGTTCGCCGAGCACGACATCCACATCCACGTGCCGGCCGGCGCCGTGCCCAAGGACGGGCCCTCGGCCGGCGTCGCGATGACGATCGCGCTGCTCTCGCTCGTCTCCGGCCGGCCGGTCTCGAACGACGTGGCGATGACCGGCGAGATCACGCTGACCGGCCAGGTGCTGCCGATCGGCGGCCTCAAGGAGAAGTCGCTGGCCGCGCAGCGGGCCGGGATCAAGCGCGTGATCGCTGCCCGCCCGCAACGAGGGCGACGATCGCTCGAGATCCCCGAGCACGAGCGGGCCGAGCTCGAGTTCGTCTACGTCGAGGAGATCGGCGAGGCGATCGAGGCCGCGTTCGGCGGCCGCCTCCGCTGAGGCTGCCGCGAAGCCCGCGCGAAAGCCGCGCAGCGCCCGCGAATACGCGGGGTATGCTCCGGGTAAGGCACCCTGACCCAGAGAAACTGAACCCACCACGCTCAGGCCAGCCCGAGCGGAGCTACAGGAGGACCCCGATGGCGACAAAGCGCAAGACGGCCAAGAAAGCTGCCAAGAAGGCCGTGGCCCAGACCAAGGCCGTCGAGGCTGTCGAGGCCGCCAAGCCCTACGTGCAGCGGCTCGTCGAGGACGACGATCTCCGCGCCAACCTCCGCGAGGCCTACGACTCGGCCCGTGACGCCTACGACCGCGCGGTCGACGGCAAGGGCCCGGCCAAGGTGCTCGAGGACAAGAAGCTCCAGTCCGACCTGAAGACCGCGGCCGAGTCGCTGCGCTCGGCGGCCGAGTCGCTGCGCGAGCCGGAGAAGAAGGAGAAGAGCCACGGCTTCGCCAAGGTGCTGCTCGTCGCGATCGTCGCCGCCGCGGCTGCCGTCGTGCTCTCCGAGGACGTCCGCAAGGCGCTCCTCGACCGGCTGTTCGGCGCCGAGGAGGAGTTCGAGTACACCTCGACGACGACGCCTCCGGCGACTCGCCTGCCGCAGCCCGCCGCCGACGACGCTAGCGCGCCATCCGCCCGGTCTCGCCCCGGGATCGTCAGACTGCCGCCTCTGATGGAGGCGGCGACCACGGGCAAGCGAGAGCTCAGCGGCGACAAGGCGCAGCGCATCGTCGATGCGATGCGCGCCAGCGTCGCCGCGCGCGGCATCGCCGGCTCGACCTTCGAGCACGTCGCCGGCGAGGCCGGCGTCAGCCGGGGGCTGCTCCACTACTACTTCGGGACCAAGGAGCGGCTCCTGGTCGAGGTCGTCCGCAGCGACACCGAGCTGCGCCTCGCCCGCCTCGACGAGCCGCTGGCGGCGGCGAGCACCGCCGACGACGTCCTCGACGTGCTCGTCAGCAACCTGCTCGACACGATCGAGAACGAGCCCGGCGTCTTCGTGCTCGCTCTTCGAGGTCTTCTCCGCCGGCCGCCGCAACGAGGAGATCGGGCGCGAGGTCGCCGACCTCTTCCGGCGCACGCGCGACAACATCGCCACGGTCCTCGAGGAGAAGCAGAAGGAGGGCGCCGTCAACCTCAGATTCGGCTCCGGGCCTACGGTCTCCTACCTGATCGCGATCGCCGACGGGATCGCCCTGCAGGTGCTCTCCGACCCCGATCACGACCACAACGACGTGATCGAGGCGGGTCGCGCGGCGGCGCTCCGCCCTGCTCGCTCCCTAAGCCCGACAGCGCTGCCGCGCAACCGCGTTCCATCGACGCTAAAGCCGTCGGGCGTTGCATGCCGAAGGACGTCTGGGTGCGCCGGGCTTCGGTCGGACTGGCGACCCCTATAGGCTGCCGGGGTGGGGGAATTCAGGAGAGGAAGAACAAGGGGCTAGTGGTTCTGAGAGACGTTCATAGCGCCGCAGCGCGAGGACGGGTCTGTGGACGCAGATAGCGGGCCTGCCGAGGCCGGAGCGTCGACGCCTGCGCGGATCATCGCCGGGCTTGCTCTGCTGTGCGCGTTCGTGCTCGCCGCGGTGCTCCTGTTCGGCGGCTCGGACGAGGGCCACAAGTACAAGCTTCCTGTTCGAGACCGGCGGCCAGCTCGTGCCCGGCAACCAGGTCCTGATCGCCGGCCAGCCGATCGGCACGATCGACTCGATCGACCTCACCGACGACAGCCAGGCCGAGGTCGACGTGACGCTCGACCGCCCGCTGACCGAGGGCACCACCGCCGTGATCCGCACGACCTCGCTCTCCGGCGTCGCCAACCGCTACATCTCGCTCTCGATGGGCCCCGACAACGCCGACCGAGATCGAGCAGGGGACGACGATCGGCGGCACCGACACGACCACGCGCCGTCGACCTCGACCAGCTCTTCAACGTCTTCCGCGAGCCCGAGCGCAAGGCGCCTGCAGAAGTTCATCTCACGGCAACGCCACCGTCTACACCGGCAAGGGCAAGCTCGCCAACGCCGCCTACAAGTTCCTGAACCCGTCGCTGAGCACCTCGACGAAGCTCTTCGACGAGCTCTCGAAGGACTCGGTCTCGCTCTCCCGCTTCCTCGTCGCCGGCTCGAAGACGTTCGGCGCGATCGCCGACCGCAGCGACGACCTCACCTCGCTGGTCGCCAACGGCAACGAGGCCCTGGGGGCGATCGACAACGAGAACGACGCGCTGAGCCGCGCGCTGATCGCGGCGCCGCCGGCGCTGCGGCAGGCGAACACGACCTTCGTCAACCTGCGCGCCACCCTCGACGACCTCGACCCGCTCGTCGACGCCTCCTACCCGGCGACCAAGAACCTGGCGCCCGTTCCTGCGCCGCTTCAAGACGGTCTCGATCGACGGCCGTCCCGGTCTTCAAGGACCTCGGCGACGTCGTCCGCCTGCCCGGCAAGTCGAACGACCTCAACGACGCCGCTGCACGACCTGCCGGTCGTCGCCGACAACGGCGTCGACCGCCTTCGCCGCGCCTCGATCGACGCGATGGACGCCTCGCAGGACAACTTCGCCTTCTTCCGGCCCTACACGCCCGACTTCTTCGGCTTCCTGGCCAAGCTCGGCGAGACGACCGCCGGCTACGACGCGCAACGGCCACTACGCGCGCGTCGCCGCCGCCGCCTCGAACATCTTCGAGTACCACGGCCCGAGCAGCACCACGGACCCGACCGGCCCGCCCGGCTCGACCCGATCTACGGCGCCTACCCGTACACGCCGTCCTCCCGCCCGCCGGCCGCGACCAGCAGTTCGACGCGCTCGACTTCGACGTCTTCCGCCGCTGCCCGGGTGGCGGCACCCAGGTCGCTCCCGACGGCTCCAACCCGTTCCTCGACGACGGCACGCTTCGGGCTCAGCGACTGCGACGCCTCCCAGCTGCCGCCGGGTGGACCGTGAGACGGCTCGCTGTGATCGGCGTCGCGGTCGTGGCGCTCGGCGTCGTCGTGATCGCCTCGACCGCCGGAGGGCGACGGCGGCCCGACCGACGACTACCAGATCCGTGCCTTCTTCGACAACGCCGGCTTCCTCGTCAAGGACGAGGAGGTGCGGATCGCCGGCGCCACCGTCGGCACGGTCGAGTCGGTCGACGTGACGATGCCCGGCGAGCCGGTCACCGAGAACGGGCGACGACGATCCCGGCAAGGCGGTCGCCGTGCTCAACATCACCGACCCCGGCTTCCAGGACTTCCGCACCGACGCGACCTGCATCATCCGCCCGCAGTCGCTGCTCGGCGAGAAGTTCGTCGACTGCAAGCCGACCCTGGCGCGCTCGTCGCTGACCGAGCCGCCGCCGAGCTCTGCGGTGATCGCCGACGGCGAGGCCGGCGAGGGCCAGCACCTGCCTGCCGCTCGAGAACAACGGCAAGGCCGTCGACATCGACCTCGTCAACAACATCTACCGCGAGCCCGAGGTCGACAAGTTCCGGCTCATCCTCAACGACCTCGGCGCCGGCCTCGCGGCCCGCGGCGACACGCTCGGCGAAGTGATCGAGCGCGCCAACCCGGCGCTGCAGCAGACCGACAAGGTGCTGGCGATCCTCGCCGAGCAGAACCAGCAGCTGGCCCAGCTCGCAGGTCGACTCCGACGCCGTCCTGGCGCCGCTGGCGCGCGAGCGGGAGCGGATCGCCGGCTTCATCAAGAACGCGACGATCGCCGGCGAGGCCTCGCCGAGCGCCAGGCCGACATCGAGCAGGGCTTCGTCGAGTTCCCGAACGCGCTGCGCGAGCTCGAGCTGACGATGGTCCAGCTGCGGCAAGTTCTCGGAGGCGGCGACGCCGGTCGCGGCCGACCTGCGGGTCGGCGCCCCGAGCCTCGACCGGGATGACCGAGGCGCTCGGGCCGTTCGCGAACGCCGGCACCTCGGCGCTGACGCACGCCTCGGCGACGCGGCCGAGGCGAGCGGCCCCGACCTCGTCGCCTCCGAGGGCCTGATCAAGGACCTCGGCAAGCTCGGCGAGGCGAACGAGGGCGGCGCCAAGGCGCTCAACAAGCTGCTCTCGACGCTGCGCCGCTCGGGCGGGCGCGACCAGCTCTTCAAGGCGATCCTCGGCGTCTCAGCAACGCGCTCAACGGCTACGACGGCTACGGCCACTTCCTCCGCGCCGTGATCCAGATCAACAACTGCGCCGACATGGCCGCCGACTTCCGGTCACCGGCTGCGGTGTCGAAGTGGACCGGGGCGACCTCCTCGACGGCGCAGACGCTGACCGGCGAGGCGGCGATCAACGCCAACCCGACGCCCGAGCAGATCATCCCCTCGCCGATCTCCGAGCGAGCTCCAGGCCGCCGGCCGACGCGCGAGGCCGAGGAGGAGCAACGCCGGCAAGCTCGGCAGCGCCAGCGCGACGCGGCCGAGGGCCTGCTCGGCCGGCGCCAGAGCCAGGCCGCCCAGGACCTGCTCGGCTTCCTCACGGAGGACTCGCGATGAGGACCGACGGCCTCACCCCGCTGCAGTCGGTGCTCCGCAACCCGACCCTGGTCGGCGCGATCACCGTGCTGATCGTGATCCTCGCCGTGTTCCTCGCCTACAACGCGAACAGCGGCCTGCCGTTCGTCCCGACCTACCGCCTCACCGCCGAGGTGCCCGAACGCCGCCAGCCTCGTGCCCGGCAACGAGGTCCGCGTCGGCGGCGTCCGCGTCGGCATCGTCGAGGACGTCGTCCCGATCCAGGACGACAACGGCAGCGTCAGCGCCGGCCTCGTGATGAAGCTCGACAAGACCGTCGACCCGCTGCCGGTCGACTCGACGGTCGTGATCCGCGCCCGCTCGGCGCTCGGCCTCAAGTACCTCGAGATCGATCGCGGCGACAGCTCCGAGGGCTTCCCGGAGGGCGGCACGATCCCGGTCGCGCAGGCGACAGCCGACGCCGGTCGAGTTCGACGAGTTCCTCAACACGTTCGACACCGACACGCGCGAGGCGATCCGCGCCAACCTCGGCGAGTTCGGCAGCGCCCTCGCCGGCCGCGGCCCCGACCTGAACGAGGCGATCGGCCGGCTCGAGCCGCTGCTGCCCCGGCTCGAGCGCGGTGACCCGCAACCTGGCCAGCAACGAGACCCAGCTCGGCCGCTTCTTCAACGCGCTCGAGCAGTCCGCGGCCGCGGTCGCGCCGGTCGCCGAGACCCAGGCGCAGATGTTCGTCAACCTCGACGTGACGCTGGCCGCGTTCGCCGACGATCGCCCGCCCCTACCTGCAGGAGACGATCTCGAGGACGCCGACGACGCTGGCGACGACGAGCGAGACGCTGCCGACGATCCGGCCGTTCCTCGAGAACAACACGAAGTTCATCAACGACCTCGCGCCCGGGCGCCAAGGCGCTCAGCCTCTACGGCCCCGACATCGAGGCAGGCGCTGCGGGCCGGCATCCCGGCGCTGCGGACCTCGCTACCTGCTCAACGACGCAGCTGGCCGCCGACGGCCGCCTCGCTGCGCGGGCTCGCCGACGACGCGGCTGCACGCGAGGGCATCGACGACCTCGACCGACCTCGGCAACGTGCTGACCCCGGCCGCTGCGCTACATCGGGCCGGCGCAGAGCGTCTGCAACTACGCGACGCTGCTGTTCCGCAACCTGACCAGCCTGCACCGGCGAGGGCAACAGCCTCGGCAGCTGGGCCCGCGTGATCCCGCTCGAGACGCCGACCGGCCCCAACAACGAGGGCAGCCCCTCCTCGGCGCCGGCGAACGGCGGCAGCAGCGACGCGCGCAACTACCTGCACTCGAACCCGTACCCGAACACCGCCTCGCCGGGCCAGACCTTCGAGTGCGAGGCCGGCAACGAGCCCTACGCGGTCGGCCAGCAGGTGATCGGGAACCCGCCCGGCAACCAGGGCACTGTCACCGAGGACCAGGTCAAGGGACAGGGGGGCTGATGCCGCGCGATCCCAAGACAGAAGGTCCACAAGGACTTCAACGAGGGCATCTACCACCGTCCGCCGACGGGGCCGAGCTTCTTCGCGGTCGGCGTCCTGACCGCGATCATCCTCGCTGATCCTCTCCTACTTCGCCTTCGTCAAGGAGCTCCCGTTCGGCTCCGGCTACGAGGTCACGGCGACCTTCGCAGAACGCGGCGACTCTGCGCCCGACCTCGCCGGTCCGGATCGCCGGCGTCAACGTCGGCGAGGTCACCGGAGATCAACCTCGACGGCGACGTCGCCGACGTCACCTTCACGGTCGAGCGACGACGGGCTGCCGCTGCACACCGACTCCGAGGTGACGATCCGCCCGCGGCTCTTCCTCGAGGGCAACTTCTTCCTCGACCTGCAGCCGGGCAGCCCGAACGCGCCGGTGATCGACGACGACGGCACGATCCCGGTCGACGCAGACGCAGACCGCGGTCCAGCTCGACGAGGTGCTGACGACCCTGCAGCAGCCCGATCGCCGCAACCTCAGCAACCTGCTCAAGGGCTACGGCATCGGCGCTCTCGGACCCGCCGACGGCCGAGGAGGACATCGGCATGGACCCCGACGTCCGGGCAAGTCCGCGGCCGAGGCGCTGAACGAGTCCTTCGACTACGGCGCCGAGGCCGGCAAGTCCAGCTCCCAGGTCGTCGCGAGGCGATCCTCGGCGAGCAGCCCGACGACCTCAACGCAGCTGATCGACGACACCGGGATCGTGTTCGCGAAGCTCGAGCTCGCGCGAGGAGGAGCTGAGCTCGCTGATCACGAACTTCTCGATCACCGCCGGCGCGCTCGCCGCCGAGTCGAGCTCGCTGCAGGCGACGCTCGCCGAGCTCGCGCCGACGCTCGAGCAGGCCGAGCCGTCGCTGGCCAAGTTCAACGAGGTGCTGCCGCCGCTGCGCGCCTTCGCCCGCGAGCTGACGCCGGGCGTCAAGGAGCTTCCCGACACGATCGAGGCCGGCAACCCCTGGCTGAGCCAGACGATCCGCCTGCTGCAGCCGAGCGAGCTCGGCGGGATCGCCTCCGACCTCGCGAAGACCCAGCCGAGCCTCTCGGCCGGCACGGCGAACCTGAAGCGCTGCTGCCGCAGCTGCAGTCGTCGAGCCGCTGCGTCGACGCGGGTGCTCGACCCGACCGCGGAGGTCGTCGATCAACGATCCGACTTCAGCACCGGCGCGCCGAACTACCGCGACCTGCTCTACGCGGCCGCCTCGCAGTCCGGCGTCGGCGCCAACTTCGACGGCAACGGCCAGATGCTGCGGACCCAGCCGGGCGGCGGGCCGGTCCGCGTCGCGGCTCCCGGTCGCGGGCGTGACCGACGACCGTCAACTCGCCGGTCTGGGGCTACACGATCCAGGCCCCGACAGGGCACGCAGCCGGTCCGCCCGGACTCGCGACCCGCCGATCCGCTACGACGTCAACTGCGCCAAGAACGACGCTCCCGACCTGAACGGCTCCGGCGGCGACGCCCGGGGCCCCGATGCCGGCGGCGAACCCGTGAGACACGCGATCAAGAGATACTCGCGGGACTTCGTGGCGATCATCGTCCTGGCGCTGATCGGGCTCGCGACCCTGTTCGTGATCCTCTCCCAGCAGGCGTCGGCGCTGCCGAGCTGGTTCCCGATCCTCGGCGAGGACAGCTTCCAGCTCAAGGCCGAGTTCGAGACCGCCCAGGCGGTCACGCCGGGCCAGGGCCAGAGCGTCAACATGGCCGGCGTCAAGATCGGCGACGTCAGCGGCGTCGAGCTCGAGGACGGCCTCGCGGTCGTCTCGCTCGACGTCGAGCCCGAGTACGCGGAGCTGATCCACGAGGACGCCTCGGCGCTGCTGCGGCCGCGGACCGGCCTGCAGGACATGACCGTCGAGGTCGACCCGGGCACCGAGAACACCGACCCGATCGAGGAGAACGCGACGATCAGCGTCGGCCGCGACGAAGCCGAACGTCAACGTCGATCAGATCCTCGCCTCGCTCGACGGCGACACCCAGGCCTACCTGAAGCTGCTGCTCGCCGGCGGCGCCGAGGCGCTCGGCCGACGGCCGCGATCGCGAGTTCTCGATGGTCCTGCGCCGGCTCGAGCCGACCGTGCGCGACATCGCCAAGATCAACGGCGCCCTCGCCGAGCGGCGCAAGAACCTGCGCCGCCGTGATCACCAACTTCGGCCTGATCGCCAAGCGGCTCGCCGCCAACGACGTGCCGCTCGCCGACTTCGTCTCCTCCCAGAACGAGGTCTTCGGCGCCTTCGCCAACCAGGAGGCGAACCTGCGGGCGACGCTGCGCGGGTTCCCGGGCGCCCTCGAGGAGACCCGCCTCGCCCTCGACGCCGGCGACAAGCTCTCCGGCGAGCTGAAGCCGGCGCTCGAGGAGCTGATCCCGGCCGCGCAGGCGCTGAAGCCGGCGCTCGAGGAGCTGCAGCCGTTCTTCCGCACGACCGAGCCCTCGGTCAGGAACCAGATCAGGCCGTTCACGAAGGAGGTCGCGCCCGTCGTCAAGGAGCTGAAGAAGGCGGCGCCGCCGCTGGCGAGCAGCTCGAAGGGCCTGGAGGGGACCTTCACCGAGCTCAGCAGCCTGCTCGACGGCCTCGCCTACAACCCGCCCGGCCCCGACGAGGGCTACCTCTTCTACCTCTCCTGGCTGAACCACAACGGCAACAGCGCCCTGCTGCTCGAGGACGCCGAGGGCCCGATGGCGCGCAGCGTGCTCATGTACAGCTGCAACCTCTCGACCTCGCCGACAACGCCGTCCTCGATCCCGCCCCGGCCTGCGCACGGCCCGCCTGATGACTCCGCCTCCCCGACACCGCCGATATCTGCGACGGAACGAGCTCCTAGATGGAAACCCGCCCACCGACAACCGGAAAGATCCTCGTCGCGGTCGGCTTCGCGCTCTCGTGCTTCGGCCTGCTGCTGTTCCTCTGGCTCGCCTTCGGCGGCCCGGTGCCGCTCAAGCCGGAGAGCTACCGGGTGACGATCCCGTTCGAGGAGGCGACCCAGCTCGCGGTCGAGTCCGACGTGCGGATCTCGGGCGTCTCGGTCGGCAAGGTCAAGGCGATCGAGCTCTCCGAGGCCGGCAGCTTCGCCGACGCGACGATCGAGATGGACGCCAAGTACGCGCCGATCCCCGCCAACACGAAGGCGATGCTGCGCCAGAAGACGCTGCTCGGCGAGACCTACGTCGAGCTCACGCCCGGGGACCCGGAGACGGGGATGGTGCCCGAGGGCGGCACGCCTGCCTCAGGCCCAGGTCTCACAGGCGGTCCAGCTCGACGAGATCTTCAGGGCCTTCGACGAGCCGACCAGGGAGGCGTTCCGGACCTGGATGGCGGACGCGTCGCAGGCGTTCAAGGGTCGCGGCGCCGACCTCAACGCGGCGATCGGCAACCTCAGCCCGTTCGCGGACAAGGCCGATCAGCTGATGCAGATCCTCGACTCCCAGGACCAGGCCGTCACCGGGCTCGTCCGCGACGGCGGTGAGACCTTCGCAGGCGCTCAGCGCCCGCCCCGACCAGCTCCAGGGCCTGATCGAGAACACCGAGAGCGTCTTCCAGACGCTCGCCGACCGCGACCAGCAGATCATCGAGACCTTCCAGGTGCTGCCGACCTTCCTCGACGAGTCGAAGCTGACCCTGGACCGGCTCGACACGTTCGCGCTCGACACCAACGACCTGATCACGCAGCTGCGGCCCTCCGCCCGCGAGCTCAGCGGCGTCCTCCAGGAGACCGCGAAGACGTCGCCGTACCTGACCCGCTTCTTCAACGGCCTCGTTCCCGTCAACGAGAAGGCGAAGTCCGGCCTGAGCTCGCTGCGGACCGTGCTCGACGATCAGCTGCCGCCGCCGCTGGCCCGGCTCAGCTCCTACACGGACCGAGCTGACCCCGATCGTCGCGGCGCTGAACCGCTACAGCAGGAGACGACCGCGTTCCTCGGCAACGCGGCCTCGGCCACCAACGCCGCCAACGTCGACGCGAGCGGCGAGCTGCGGAAGTACCTGCGGACGACCTCGCCGTTCAACATCCAGGCGCTCGCCTCGCTGCCGCAGCGCTGGACCGGCGACCGCACCAACGCCTACGTCAAGGCGGGCCAGTACACGAAGCTCGCTCAGGGCCTCGACTCGTTCATCGTCGAGCACTGCACGTCCGGGCTCTCGGACATCCGCTCGAACGGCGCCGACGGCGGACCTCCCGCCGACGATGCGCCGGATCCCGCCGAACGCGCCACCACGAACTTCCTCGAGTCGATGCAGATCTACGCCTACGGCGGCGAGGGCAACACGGACTGCGACAACATCCCGGCGCCCGGCTGCAACCTCCAGGGCCGAGCAAGTCGATCGGCGGCCCGCCGAACAGAGCACGATCTACCCGCACGTGCAACAAGGGTCAGCCGTAGCGGCACGCGTCGCGGCGCGGCGTCCCGGTGGAGAATCCGCCGCCCGCGGCACCGCAACCTTCAAGCGCCACCGGGGTTCTACCGATAGATTCACTGGTATCCACGGGGGTGGAGGCACTCTGCTGCGGCTTCGGCCGTATGGCGATCTCCTTCCCTGGTTGATCAAGTCCAAGAAACGAAATCTCTCTAGGAGGAGTGATGCGGAAGATTCTGGCTCTCGTGCTCACGGGAGCGTCTCGCGTTCGGCGTGGTCAGCATGGCCAGCGCCGGCGAGGAGACGCAGAAGGAGGACTTCACGATCTCCCGACGAAGCTCTCGAAGAAGAAGTTCAAGAACGTCAAGTTCGTCAACACGATCACGACGTCGAACGCGCCGGGCAGCACCAGCCGCCGAACGGCGACGCGGACGGTCGTCGACTGGCCGCAAGCAGTTCAAGTTCAACAACAAGAAGCTGGCCTACCTGCAAGACCGACGAGGCCGGCCTCGAGACCAGCCACGACGGTCGAGGACGCGAAGACGGCCTGTGGCAAGAAGTCGGTCGTCTCCGATCGACGTCCGGCAGCTCCGCCAGGTGCGTGTCGGCTCCCGGCTGGCGTGCTCACGATCGACATCGACGTCGACGCGTTCAACGAGAAGGGCAACGAGCTGCTGCTTCTACAGCAAGCCGACCGGCGCGTTCTCCGGCATCCCGCGAGCATCCTCGTCGGCAAGCTGAAGGACTCGAAGGCCGGCAGCGCCTACGGGAAGGCGCTCGACGTCACGATCCCGCCGCTTTCCGCCGGTGGCGATCTCGTTCTTCAGGTCACGATCCCGAAGAGCGAGTACATCCAGGCGAAGTGCAAGCCGAAGAAGGTCAACGCTCCAGGCGACGACGACTTTCGGCGACGGCACGCCGCAGACGTCGGACACGCGCACGTGAAGTGCAAGGTGCAAGTAGTCGTCACACTCCGAGGGCTCACGCCCGACAGATGCAGGAAAAGGGGCGGCCTTCGGGCCGCCCCTTTTTCGTGGGCGCGTGATCCGGCGCTCGGGCGGCTCAGCCGGCGAGCCAGTCGGCGATCCGGATCCCGAGCAGCTCGCCCTGGTCCTCCTGGAGGAAGTGCGAGGCCTCGGCGATCACCTCCGGGTCGGGCCAGCCGATCCGCTCGGCGAGCTTGTGGCCGGTCGAGATCGGGATGATCGGATCGTGCTCGGCCCAGAGCACCAGCACCGGGCGGTTCGAGGCGGAGATCGCCTCCAGCGTCCGCTGGCCGGCCTCGGCGCCCGGGGCGTCGGGCGTCGTCGGCAGCATCAGCGGGAAGGCGCGGGCGCCGGCCTTCGAGGCCGGGTTCGGGTAGGGGGCGCCGTAGCCGCGCAGCACCTCCTCCGACGGCTTCGAGTAGCAGGCGCCGCCGACCAGCATCTCGACCGGCAGGTCCTCGGTCCGCTCGACGAAGTCGCGGAACTTCTTCCAGGCGTCGGTCATCGGCTGGCGGCCGGTGAAGAAGCCCGTGTCCATGACGACGAGACGGGCGCACATCTCGGGGTGCTCGGCGGCGACGCGCATGCCGATCGGGCCGCCCCAGTCCTGGACGACGAAGGTCGCGTCGCGGATCTCGAGCTCGGTCAGCAGGTCCGCCATCGCCGTCGTGTGGCGGTCGTAGCTGTACCAGCCGAAGTCGAGCGGCTTGTCGGAGCGGCCGAAGCCGGGGTAGTCGGGGGCGATGCAGCGGTGGCCGGCGTCGAGCAGCGGCGGGATCATCTTCCGGTACAGGTACGACCAGGTCGGCTCGCCGTGGAAGAGGACGACCGGCGAGCCCTCGCCCTCGTCGATCCGGGCGAGCCGGATCCCGTCCCAGTCGGAGTACTTCGGCTCCCAGGGGAAGTCGGGCAGGCCCTCGAACTCCTCCTCCGGGGTCCGGAAGATCTCGGTGTCAGCTGTCATGCGTTGGCCTCCTCAGCCGAACAACTTGCGGAACCGGAGCAGGTTGCGAGGGCCGCCGTGAACCTTGAGGCGGCGCTGCACCAGCGCCCGTGGGGGAGTGATCGCTCCCTTGCCGATGTCGATGAAGTCGTGCCAGCTCGTCTCGAGGGTGACGTCGGCGGCGGGGTCGACGCCGCGCTCGGCGCGGGTCGAGCCGTTGTCGACGACGACGTGCCAGGGCTCGGCGTCCTCGAACTTCCACTGGACCGTGAACGGGGTCCCGTCCGAGCCGGTCGGTGTCGACCGAGCGCGCGACGAGGCCGAAGAAGAGCTCCTGGACCTCGGGCGAGGACTCGACCGCGGAGGGCGGCAGCGGCTCGCCGACGACGCCGGCCTTGGTCAGGCGGATCGATCTGGCGCGGCGCGCTCGCGCGGCGGCAGCGCGAGGTCGAGCGGGAAGACGCCGGGCGGCATCTCCTCCATCGGGTAGCCGATCGCGCGCCACTTCTGCTCGACCGAGCGCATTCCCCACTCGCCGATGTCCTCGAGCTCGAAGCCGTAGCAGCGCGTGTACTCGAGGTCCCAGCCCGGCGGGATGAAGACCGAGGACATCCACGGCATCACCTCGGCGAGCAGCTCGTCGATCGCGGCCTTGCACTCGTCCGACTCGCGCAGCAGCTCGCTCAGCACCTTGACGCCGAAGCCGATGTGGCGCTGCTCGTCGCGGGAGACGTTCTCCATGCCCTCGCTGAAGCCGGGCATCGAGCCGTCCTTGACGAAGAAGTCCTCGATGAAGTGCTGACCGGGCTGGGCCATCGTGCCCTCGACGATCAGGTGGTAGAGCGTGATCGCCTGCGCGAACTTCGGCAGCGAGCGGTCGCGGCGCAGCTCCTCGCTCATGATCTCGAGCCGGTCGAAGACCTGGCGGTAGCCCCAGCCGAGGTGCTGCTCGGTGAAGGCGAGGGTGGCGCCGAGCGTGTCGCCGGCCTCGATCACCTCCTTGAAGAAGCGGTGGAAGAAGACCGCGTGGCGGGCCTCGTCGACCTGCTGGGTCGCGAGGAAGTACTTCTGCTCCTCCTTCGGGCGCGGCGTCGATGTAGGGGGAGAGGTTGTCGGCGACCGAGTCCTCGCCGAAGAAGAACATCGAGTAGATCCACACGGCCGAGCGCCGCTGCATCTCGGTCAGCCCCGCCCAGCCCTCGCGGTCGGCGCTGAAGTCGATCGCCGTCGCCGACCAGTTGCTCTGCTCCCAGCGGCGGTAGAGGTCGTCGTAGGTGATGCGGTCGGTCAGGTTCTTCTCGGCTACTGACATGGGGGTCCCTCCTTGGTTCCGGCGCGGCCCGCGGCGCCACGCACTGACCATATTGCAGTCCTGGCTGCTCAGCCAGCCCGGCCGAGCAGATCCTGCTCGAAGACCGTGTGCAGGTCGGGATCGCGCCAGTCGGAGCCGACCGTGGTCTCGACCTTGATCTCGGCGACGTCGGGCCGCAGCTCGAGGCTCGCGACCTGGTTGTCGTAGGTCGGCTCGTGGACGATGCGCCAGTCGAGCGGCGAGCGCTTGACGCCGGCCATCCGCGCGAGGCCGCGCGCCGCGATCTCGCCGAAGCGCGAGTTGCCGAGCAGCATCGCCCGCTTCTCGCGCATCGCCAGGTCCTTGCGGTAGCCGGAGCAGACCGCCTGCCAGACGCGGCTGCGGGGCTCCGGCCCGCGCCGGCCGGCCCTCCGGGAGGTCGACCTCGGCCAGGTAGCAGTGGTGGACGTCGCCGGAGAGCATCACGATCGTCTCCGGCGCCGAGCCCTCGCCGTGGCCGCCCTCGCCGATCTCGGTCAGCAGCTCGCAGAGCTCGAGGAAGGAGGACTGGAACGAGGCCCAGTGGTCCATCACCGTGGTCTGGCGGATCTTCTCGCCGAGCCGCGCGGTCAGCTTCGTCCGGCCGCGGTCGGCGAGCTGCGCGTCCCAGGCCTCGATGTAGTGCAGGCCCGGGGTCAGGAACATCGGCAGCGAGCTGCCGAGCAGGAGGTGATCGAAGTCGCCGGCCGCGTGCTCGACGATCCAGCGCCACTCGTCCTCGTGGATCATCTGGCGCTCGGGCGGCTCGAGCACGCGCCCGGCGCGGGAGTCGATCACCAGCAGGCGCGTGTCGCCGAGGTCGCGGTAGTAGCTCCAGCGGCTGTGTGCGGCCTGCTCGTCGGCGTTGCGCATCTCCTCGCGGAGCAGAGGGCCGGCGTCGCCGTCGGCGGCTCTGACGCGCTCATACAGCTCCGAGCGGCCGAGCTCGTCGCAGGAGAGGTTGCCGAGGTGCTGGTAGACCCAGTAGGCCATCAGGCCGCTGTCGACGCGCAGCTCGTACCAGTCCTGGGCGGTCAGCATCGCCTGCCAGTCCTCGGAGATCTTCCACTGCGCGTGGATCTCGTGGTCGTCGAAGATCATCGCCACCGGCACCGTCGAGAGCAGCCAGCGGATCAGCGGCTCGCTCCAGGCCTCGTGGTAGGCGCGCGCGTACTCGCCGAAGTCGGCGAGCTGGTCGGGCGGCGCCGCCGACGGCTCGCGTGCGCTGCTCGGTCATCTTCCGCATCGCGGGGGAGAGGTCGTCGGCGTAGATCTGATCGCCGAGCATCAGCAGGCAGTCGGGAGGCCGCTCCTCGTCGCGGATCAGGCGCAGCGCCAGCGCCCGCAGCGCGTCGATGCCCTGGCCCTCGGGGTGTTTCGTGTGATGCAGGACCCAGGGCTCCTCGTGCGGGTAGGAGACGCGGCAGGAGCCGAAGATGAAGCGGACGCCCTCGCCCTTGGCGACCGGCTTGATGCAGGGAGCGGGGTAGGGGTCGTCCGGCTCGGGCCAGACGGTCTCGCCGTCGAGCTCGACCTCGTACCCGGTCGACTCGCCGGGATCGAGGTGCTTCGCCGCGACGAGCGCGAAGTGATGGCCCTCGACCTCGAAGGTCGGCTCGCTGGTGCCGAGGATCGTCACCTCGCAGGGCCGGTCGGTCTCGACCCAGATCGTCGCCGCGTCGGCGTCGACGTGACGCAGGATCGGTCCCAGGACGAGCTCGGCCATTCTCTGGGCCTACCGCCGGAGGGGGTCCGCCTAAACGCGGCCGCGGCCGGAATGGACGAAAAGCTCAGGCGAAGACGATCGCCTGGCGCGCCGCCTCGCCGGAGGCGAGGCGGTCGAAGCCCTCGTTGACCTCGTCCAGGGTCAGGGTGCCGGTCAGCAGCCGGTCGACCGGCAGCCGGTCGCCCAGGTACAGGGAGACGAAGTCGGGGATGTCGAGGGCGGGGACGCAGGAGCCGAGGTAGGAGCCCTTCAGCGTGCGCTCGTCGGCGACGAGGCTGACCGCCGGGATCCGCAGCTCCTGCTTCGGGTCGGGGAGGCCGACCGTCACGGTCGTGCCGCCGCGGCCGGTGGCCGCGTAGGCCTGGCCGAGCACGGCCGCGTTGCCGACCGTCTCGATCGTCTTGTCGGCGCCGCCGCGCGGTCGATCTCGCGGATCTGCTCGACCACGTCGGGGCCGGCCTCGAGCGTCTCGGTCGCTCCGAGCGAGCGGGCGAGCTCGAGCTTCTCGGGGATCGTGTCGATGCCGACGATCGTGCCGGCGCCGGCGAGCACGGCGCCGATCAGCGCCGCCAGCCCGACGCCGCCGAGCCCGAAGACGGCGACGCTGTCGCCGGGCCGGATGCCGGCGCTCTTGACCGCGGCGCCGACGCCGGTCAGGACCGCGCACCCGAACAGGGCCGCGATGTCCCAGGGCAGCCTCGGATCGACCTTCACGGCCGAGCGCTCGGAGACGACGATGTGCTCGCTGAAGGCGGAGACGCCGAGGTGGTGGTGGATCGGCTCGCCGGCGGCGTCGTGGAGGCGGATCTCGCCCGAGAGCAGGGTGCCGGCGGCGTTCGCCAGCGCTCCCGGCATGCAGAGCGCCGCGCGTCCGGAGCGGCAGGGATCGCAGGAGCCGCAGGCGGGGACGAAGGCGAGCACGACGTGGTCGCCCGGCGCGAGGTCGGTGACGCCGGCTCCGACCGCGACGACCTCGCCGGCGGCCTCGTGGCCGAGCGCCATCGGCATCACCCGCGGGCGCGAGCCGTCGATCACCGAGAGGTCGGAGTGGCAGAGGCCGGCGGCGCCGACCTTGATCAGGATCTCGCCGCGGCCGGGCTCGGAGTCGAGCTCGAGCTCGATCACCTCGAGCGGGCGCGAGTCGGCGTAGGGGCGCGGGCGCGCCCATCTCGCGCAGGACCGCGGCCCGGGTCTTCACGCGGGCTCCAGCCGCAGCCGCTCGAGCGCGGCCCGGATCGACTCGGGGATCGGCACCGACTCGCGCGCGGCGGCGTCGACGAAGACGTGCACGAACCAGCCGTCGGCGGAGGCGCGCTGCTCGCCCGGGCCGAAGATCCCGATCTCGTAGCGGACGCTGGAGCGGCCGAGGTGGCCGACCCGGAGCCCGGCCTCGATCACGTCCGGGAAGGCGACCGGAGCGCGGTAGGAGCAGTGGGACTCGGCGCAGACGCCGATCGCGTCGCCGGGATCGCTCGCGTGGATGTCGAGCCCGCCCTCGTTGATCAGCCAGTGGTTGATGACCGTGTCGAAGAACGCGTAGTACTCGACGTTGTTGACGTGCCCGTAGACGTCGTTGTCGTTCCAGCGGGTCGGGATCGCGAGGAAGTGGCGATAGTCCTCGCGGCCGATCCGCTGCTGGTTCCTCGGGCATGGGGGGAACCTATCGACCGCGGGGCACGCGAGGTCGCGGCGCGTCCTGGCGACCGGCGGCCGCGTGGGGCGGGGCGGGGTGAGGTTGCAGCTGAGGGTGGAGGTGGAGAGGGGCTCGGCCGGGCTGCAGGGCGGCGGGCGCGGTCGGAGTCACCTGGAGTCAGTCGTGGCTTGGACGCCATGGACACCGGTCAGGAATGCCTCCTCGTCACGCCGGCGTACACGATGCGCCACTTGGCTTCGGGCCGCTCACGCAGTGTGTCGAGGCCGCACGAATCCGCAACGGCTTCTACGCCCTCACTGCAAACTCGGCCGCCTTCTCGGACGGCCGCAGCGGCCGGAACCCTGTCCGCCGCCCTACTGCTCGGCCGCGGGCTCGTCCAGGGCGCCTCGAGGCGCTCGGTCAGCATCTCGAGCAGGCCCTCGACCGGGACCCTGGACTGCTCGAGCGAGTCGCGCTCGCGCAGGGTGACGGTGCCGTCGTCGGCGGTCTCGCCGTCGACCGTGATGCACCAGGGGGTGCCGATCTCGTCCTGGCGGCGGTAGCGCTTGCCGATCGCGCCCTTCTCGTCGTACTCGGAGCCGATCTTGTGGCGGATCGTCTCGAAGATCTCGCGCGCCTTGTCGTCCATGCCCTCCTTGCGGACGAGCGGCAGGACCGCGACCTTGACCGGGGCCAGGCGGGGGTGGAGGCTGAGCACGTTGCGGGTGCGGCCCTCGACCTCCTCGGTCCAGTAGGCGTCGACGATGAAGGCGAGGGTGGCGCGGTCGACGCCGGCGGCGGGCTCGATCACGTGGGGGACGTAGCGCTCGCCCGTCTGCTGGTCGAAGTACTCGAGCTTCTCGCCGGAGAACTTGGCGTGCTGGGTGAGGTCGAAGTCGCCGCGGTTGGCGATCCCCTCGAGCTCCGAGTAGCCCATCGGGAACAGGTACTCGATGTCGGAGGTGGCGGACGAGTAGTGGCTGAGCTCGTCGGCGTCGTGCGGGCGCAGGATCAGGTTCTCGGGCCGGATGCCGAGCTCGGTGTACCAGCGCATCCGCTCCGCCATCCAGTGCTCGTGCCACTTGCGTCGCCTCGTCGGGCGGGCAGAAGAACTCCATCTCCATCTGCTCGAACTCGCGCGTCCGGAAGATGAAGTTGCCGGTCGTGATCTCGTTGCGGAAGCTCTTGCCGATCTGGGCGATCCCGAACGGCGGCTTCTTGCGGGAGAACGAGAGCACGTTCTTGAAGTTGATGAAGATGCCCTGCGCCGTCTCCGGCCGCAGGTAGACCTCGGTGCCCGACTCGGCGACCGGGCCGACGTGGGTCTTGAACATCAGGTTGAACTCGCGCGGCTCGGAGAGCTCGCCGCCGCAGACGGGGCAGACGAGGACGTCGTCGGGGCTGCCGCCGTTCGAGCACGTGCTCCTCGCGCAGATGGTCCTCGCGGAAGCGGCGCTTGCACTTGCCGAGGCACTGCACGAGCGGGTCGCTGAAGCCCTCGAGGTGGCCCGACGCCTCCCAGACCCGCGGGTGCTGGATGATCGCCGAGTCGAGCGCGACGATGTCGTCGCGGTCGGTCAGCATCGACCGCCACCACTCGTTCTTGACGTTGTTGCGCAGCAGGACGCCGTAGTGGCCGTAGTCGTAGGTCGAGCCGACGCCGCCGTAGATCTCCGACGAGGGGAAGATGAAGCCGCGCCGCTTGCACAGCGCGACGACCTCGTCGAGGCTCACGTCGGGCTTGTTGGCGGGCGCTTCTTCACTCATCTGGATCGGGCCGGTGAGTGTACGGGGAGACGGAACGGGCTACCGGCCTCATCCCGCTGGCATAATCGCCCGCCTTATGCCGACCTACGAATACCGCTGCGAGAACGGCCACACCTTCGAGGTCCTGCAGTCGATGAGCGAGGACGCGCTCGACACCTGCGAGGTCTGCGGCGCCCCGGCGCAGCGAATCCTCAGCGCGCCGGCGATCCACTACAAGGGCTCCGGCTTCTACACGACCGACTACGCCCGCAAGGGCGCCAAGAAGCCGGTCTCCGACTCCGGCTCGGGCGACTCCGGCTCGGGCTCGGGCTCGTCGGACTCGAAGTCGTCCGACTCCGGCGGCGGCTCCAAGGACAAGGCCTCGAGCTCCTCGGGCTCCGGCTCGTCAGCTCCGGGCTCGGCTCGGGTCCTCGGGCTCCTAGCCCGCCGGCGAGCACTCGGGCGTCTTCGGCCCGGCCTCGCCGAGCAGGTTCTTGACCGCCTTCTCGCAGTTCTCGAGCGGGACGAGCAGCGAGCCGTCGGGCCCGGGCCCGGTCGGCTTCAGGATCTTGGTCGCCGAGTTGCCGCCGATCGCGGCGGCGATCCCGAGCTGGGGCAGGGTCAGCGCGCCCATGTCGGTGACCATCGCCTTCGGCGCGTTCCAGCCGATCCAGGGGCCGCGGATGAAGTTCATCGGGATGTTCGTCGGGCTCGTCAGCTGGTCCTTGATCCCGTTCAGGATCAGCTGCTGGCGGCGGGCGCGGTCGGTGTCGTCCTCGCTCGGGGTCGTACTCGTTCTTGCGGGTCCGCGCCAGCGCCAGCGCCTGGTCGCCGTCGAGGTGGTTCTCGCCCGCCTCGAGCTTGATCGTCGTGCCGCCGTTGCCGGCGCCACCCGAGATCACCGACTTGACCCGGCTCGGCAGGTTGACCGTGATGCCGCCGATCGAGTCGATCAGGTCGGGAACCCGTCGAAGTCGACGATCACGACGTGATCGATCTCGATCCCGAGGAAGTTCTCGACCGTCTCGATCTGCAGCGCCGCGCCGCCGAACGCGTAGGCGCCGTTGATCTTCTGGTCGAGCTCTGCCCCGGGATCGCGGCGTAGGTGTCGCGTGGGATCGAGAGCTTCTCGAACTTGCCGCCGCCGGCCCGGACGAGCATCAGCGTGTCGGCGCGCGTCCCGATGCACCTCGACGGCGCCGGGTCGCCCTCCCTGCGCCGCCTCCACGCACTTCTCCTGAGTCGGGTTGCCGGCCTCGTCCGGAGCCCCGTCGGGTCGCACGTCGGTCCCCATCACGAGGATCGTCTGCGGCGAGGCCGCCAGGAACGGGTTGCCGCCGAGCAGGTCCTCGGCGTCGCCGTTGAGCTTGCTCTTCTGGATCTCGGCGCTGACCGCGAAGAGGACGACGCTGAGCAGGAACCAGGCGCCGGCGGCGATCAGCACCCAGCGGGCGACCTTGCGCCAGGTCGGCTTCTCGCCGGGCTCACGGTCCGGTCCGCCGGAGCCGTCGCCGCGACGAAGCTTCTCGCGGACCGAGCCGAGCTCGGCGCCGCGCAGCTTCGCGAGCGGGTTGCGCTTCGAGCGGTAGACGCGATAACCGGGGTCGTCGCCCTGCGGGGCAGCGCGTGGCGGGGCCTCCGAGCCGCGCTCGGATCCCTTCACCTCCCGGGCCGGCGAGCTCTCACGACGCCCGCGGCCACGGCCTCGGCCGGCGCGGTAGACGTTGTACTCGGGCCGGTCCGGACGCTCGTCGTCGCCGGGTGCCATTGACGGTAATACTGCCGTATGGCCTCCCGGATTCCCCGCCTCCACACTCGCGCGGGCGCGGTTTCGCGTTGAGCGCGCAGGAGGCGATCGGCGTCGACCTCGGGGGCACGAAGATGCTCGTCGGGGTGGTCGGGGAGGGCATGGAGATCCTGCACCGCAACGTCGCCGCCTCGCACGGGAGGACCCGCGAGGGGGTGATCGACCTGCTCGAGCGCGAGCTCCGGGCGGCGATCTCGGCCCGTCCGGGCGGTCTCCGCGATCGGGCTCGGCGTTCCCTGCACGATCGACCGCAGCCGCGGCGTCTGCGTCAACTCCGTCCACCTGCCGCTCGCCGAGGTCCCGATCCGCGACCTGATCGAGGAGCGGCTCGGGCTGCCGGTCTCGCTCGACAACGACGCCAACCTGCACGCCCTCGCCGAGCACCGGCACGGCGCCGCGCGCGGCGCCACGAACGTGGTCCTGCTGACGCTCGGGACCGGGATCGGCGGCGGCCTGATCATCAACGGGCAGCCGTTCCGGGGCTCGACCGGAGCCGGCGCGGAGCTCGGGCACATGGTCGTCAACGAGGACGGGCCCCGCTGCCACGGCGGCTGCCCGAACCGCGGCTGCATCGAGGCCTACGCCTCCGGCACCGCGATCGCGCGCGAGGCCCTGCGCGGCGGCCGAGGCGGACCCGCGACTCGACGCTCGCCCACGCGCTCGAGGGCGGCTCGATGCTGGACGGCCGGGCGGTGACTGCCGCGGCGCGCGCCGGTGACGCCGCCGCGATCGCAATCCTCGACAACGTGGGCAGGCACCTGGGCGTCGCACTTTCGGGGCTCGCCAACGCCTTCGACCCCGACGTGATCGTGATCGGGGGCGGGGTGATGGCGGCGGGCGAGCTGCTGCTCGGACCCGCGCGGGAGGAGCTGAGACGCCGGGCGCTGCCGCCGCAGAACGAGGTCCCCCTCGTCGCCGCCGCGCTCGGCCCGGACGCGGGCATGATCGGCGCCGCGACCCTCGCGCTCGAGGAGTTCGCCGGCAGCGGGGCTCCGGTCTGATGGCCGGCCGCCTCACCGTCTGCCCGACGCCGATCGGGAACATGGGCGACGTCACGCCCCGCGTCCGCCAGGCGCTCGCCGACGCCGACGTCGTCGCCTGCGAGGACACGCGCCGGGCCGGCCGCCTCTACGAGCTGCTCGAGCTCGAGACGCCGCGGCTGATCTCCAACCACGAGGGCAACGAGGAGGATCGCGCCGAGCAGATCGCCCAGGCGATCGAGCGCGGCGCCAAGGTGGCGCTGATCAGCGACGCCGGCACGCCGCTGCTCTCCGACCCCGGCTACCGGCTGATGCGCGCCTGCATCGACCGCAAGATCGACATCGAGGTGCTGCCCGGCCCGACCGCGATCACGACGGCGCTCGTCGCCAGCGGGCTGCCGCCCGGCCGCTGGCGCTTCGAGGGCTTTCTGCCGCGGCGCGCCGGGCGAGCTCGAGCGCGTCCTGCAGTCGACGGACACCGTCGTCGCCTTCGAGTCCCCGCGCCGCCTCCCCGACTCGCTGCGCGCGCTCGCCTCGCTCGCGCCCGACCGCCCGGCGGCGGTCTGCCGCGAGCTGACGAAGCTGCACGAGGAGGTCGTCCGCGGCAACCTCGACGAGCTCTCGCGCCGGTTCCGCGGCGACGTCAAGGGCGAGATCGTCGTCGTCATCGCGCCCTCCAGCAAGCGCGCCTCCTCGCCGGACATCGCCTTCGCCGTCGACGCGCTGCGCCGGCTCGTGCAGTCGGGGGCCCGGCCGCGCGCCGCGGCGGGCGTCGTCGCGGCCCTGACCGGGACCGCGCCGAACGACCTCTACCGCGAGCTGACGGGCCGCGAGCCCCGCCGTTGAGCGGGACGCCCGAGTTCCCGGCCGAGCTCGGCCGCGGCGTCATCGTCTCCGCGGGCGCGGCGGCGCCCGAGCCCTGGGCGTCGGCCCCGCGCGTCCGGATCGGCCCCGAGCACCTGGCCGACGAGGCGGCGGCCGGCGTCGTCGCCGAGCTGCGCCGCCTGTGGCTGGCCCGGGAGCCCGTCGTCGTCGAGCTCGAAGTCGATCCCGCCTCGTTCCGGGAGCCGCCCGTCGTCGCCGATCCGCCCTTCACCCTGAGCCCGGCCCTCGACCTGCCGCTCGAGCGCCTCCACCACCTCGTCTGGGCGAACAACTACGACGCCCGCGACGCCGGCGCCGAGCCGATCTGGTGGTGGTCGGCGAAGGCGGCGCGGATCGGCGCCGAGCGAGCGCCCGGCCGGCGAGCGCGCGGACGGCGAGGTGACCCTCGGCGACGGCACCCCCGCCTGGATCGACGGCGGCCCGCGCCACAGCTGCCCCGAGCTCGAGGCCGCCGTCGTTCACGCCGAGACGGTCGAGGACGGCCGCCTCGCCCCGGTCCTGACCTCGGACGCGGCGCCGGGCGACGGGCAGGCGATCGACCTCGCCCCCGACCAGGCCGCGGCGGTCCTGCACCGCGGCGGCCCCGTCCGCGTGATCGCGCCGGCCGGCTCGGGCAAGACGCGGGTGCTGACCGAGCGGATCCGGCTGCTGCTCGGCGAGCGCGGCTACGACCGCGAGGGCCTGCTCGCCGTCGCCTACAACAAGGAGGCCCAGCGCGAGCTCGAGGCGCGCCTGTTCCGGCTGCAGCCGCGGACCCGGACCCTGAACTCGCTCGGCTACCGGATCGTCGCCTCCCACCGCGAGGGACGCCCGCCGTTGCTCGAGGAGATGGAGGTGCGGCGCGTGATCGGCGACGTCTTCCCGATCCCGCGGCAGCGGCGTGCCAACACCGACCCGGTCGGGCCCTACCTCGACGCGCTCACCCTGACCCGGCTCGGCCTCCGCGACCCGGCCGAGGTCGAGGCCTCGCGCGACGACGTGCCGGGCTTCGCCGACGGCTTCGAGGGCTACCGGCGCACGCTCGCCGCCCGTGGCGCCGTCGACTTCGACGAGCAGATCTACGGCGCGCTCGAGGCGCTCCTGCGCGACGGCCACTTCCGCCGCCGCATGCAGGTCGAGCACCGCCACCTGCTCGTCGACGAGTTCCAGGACCTGACGCCCGCCCACGTGCTGCTGATCCGCCTGCTGGCGATGCCGGCGCTCGACGTCTTCGGCGTCGGCGACGACGACCAGACGATCTACGACCACGCCGGCGCCGACCCGCGCTTCCTCGTCGACTACCCGGACTTCTTCCCCGGCGCCGGCGCGACCGCGCTCGAGGTCAACTACCGCTGCGCGGAGCCGATCGTCGACGCCGCCCGCACCCTGCTCGGCTACAACCGGGTCCGGGTCGAGAAGGAGATCCACGCCCGCGAGGGAGCCGACAAGAGCCCCGACGCCCTGCGGATCGAGACCCACGGGCCCGCCGACGCGGCGCGCAGCCTGGTCGAGATCGTCGGCGCCTGGCGCCGGGAGGAGCACGTCGACGCCGAGCGGATCGCGGTCCTGGCCCGGGTCAACTCGCTGCTGCTGGCGCCGCAGATCGCGCTCTGGTCGGCCGGGGTGCCGATGCGCACCTCGGTCCGCCCCGACGTGCTCGAGCGGACCGGCGTCGCCGCGGCGCTGGCCTGGATCCGGGTCGCCGTCGATCCGGCCAACCTGATCGGCTCCGACCTCGACCTGATCCGCCGCCGGCCCAGCCGCGGCTTCCCGATGTGGATCAGCAAGTGGTTCGCGAACTGCCGCTCGCTCGAGGATCTGCGGCGGGTCGGCAAGCGGATCGACGACGCCCGCGTCTCGACCCGGGTCGGCGAGATGGCAGACGACATCGCGCTGCTCGCGGCTCAGGCCGAGGCCGGCGCCGACGCACGTGTCTTGCTCGAGTTCGTCCGCGACCGGATCGGGCTCGGCGGCGCGATGGAGATGCTCGACGGCTCGAAGGGGACGCAGGCGACCGCCTCCCACCTCGACGATCTCGAGGCGCTGATCCAGGTCTCCGACCTGCATCCCGACCCCGACACGTTCGAGCCCTGGCTGCGCGCCTCGCTCGAGGAGTCGTCCGGCAGCGAGGGCGTCACGCTCTCGACCGTGCACCGCGTCAAGGGCCGCGAGTGGGATCGCGTCGTCGTCTTCGGCGTCACCGACGGGCTCGTGCCGCATCGCCTCTCCGAGGACTGGGAGGCGGAGCGCCGCGTCCTGCACGTGGCGATCACCCGCGCGATCGACCGCTGCGTCGTGCTCGGCGACGCCGAGCGGCGCTCGCCGTTCCTCGACGAGCTCACCGGCGAGGCGAAGGAGGCGGCGGTGGCGCCGGCGAGCGTCGTCCTGCCGCCGGGCGTCAAGGGCGCGGCCGCCCGCTCGCGCTCGGCCGACGCGCGCCCCGCCCCCGACCTCACCCTCGACCCGAACTCGCCCGCCGCCGCCGAGGCCCTGCGCGCCTGGCGCACGGAGCGCTCGAACGCGGACCGCGTCCCGGCCTACGTCGTGCTCTCGAACCGCCAGCTCGAGGGGGTGGCGGCGGCGATGCCGGCCGATGCCCGCGAGCTGCTCGCCTGCGACGGGATCGGCCCCTCGCGGCTCGAGCGCTACGGCGACGAGATCCTCGCGGTGCTCGACGCGGTTCGCGGCTGAGCTTCGCTCAGACCGCGCCGGCGCGACCGATCGCCCGCGCCCGCAGCCAGCCGCCGAACGCGCCGAAGCCGGCGCCGAGCAGGGCGAACAGGGGCACGATCAGGATCGCCGGATCGGGCAGGTCGGCCTCGGCCGCGGCGCCGTGGATCTCGTGCGCGATCAGGATCGAGCTGCTGAACAGGGTGCCGCCGAGCAGGCCGCGGCGGGCGCCGGGGCCGGGGCCGACGTGGTCGAAGCCGGCGCCGACGCCGCCGACGATCGAAAGCACCGAGAGCAGCAGGTAGGCGCCCTCGGAGACGCCGAGGAAGTACCCGGTCAGCGCCCCGAAGAGGACCGGCACCACACCCGCCAGCACGAACCGGAGGGCGGGCGGATGCTCCTCGAGCAGGGGCAGAGCGCTCATCCCGCCCGAGTCTCCTCCGATCGTGCGGCCGCGCGCAAGCTCGATCAGCGCCCAGCCGGAGACCAGGGCCCAGACGCCTTCGAGCAGCAGGAAGCCCCAGTCGGAGTGGAGCGCGGCGAGCACCGCGAGGATCGCCGAGCCGATCAGGTTCAGGGTCAGATAGAGCGCCGACTGCGGCGACATCAGGCCGCGCTGGGCGGCGATGAACCCGATCAGGATCAGGATGGCGCCGGCGATCTGGACGAGGCTCTCCACGGCGACGAGCTTACGAGCCGACCCGCCCGCATAACCTTGAGATGTGTCCTTCTACATCACGACGCCGATCTACTACGTCAACGCCGAGCCCCACCTCGGGCATGCGTACACGACGATCGGCGCCGACATCCTCGCCCGCCACATGCGCCAGCGCGGCGAGGACGTGTTCTTCCTGACCGGGACCGACGAGCACGGCGAGCCGGTCGCCCAGGCGGCCGAGAAGCTCGGCCTCGAGCCGCGCGAGCTCGCCGACCGCAACTCGCAGCGCTTCCGCGACCTGATGCCGAAGATCAACGCCTCCAACGACTTCTTCATCCGCACCTCCGACCCCGAGCACGTCGCGGTCGTCCAGGAGGTCGTGCAGCGGGTCCACGACAACGGCTGGGTCGAGAAGGGCACCTACGAGGGCTACTACTGCCCGCGCTGCGCCGACTTCAAGTCCGAGCAGGAGATGGGCCCGAACCACAGCTGCCCGATCCACGAGATCGAGCTCGTCTGGGAGACCGAGGAGAACTGGTTCTTCAAGCTCTCCGCCTTCCAGGAGCGGCTCGAGCAGCTCTACGCCGATCGGCCCGACTTCGTCGAGCCCGACTTCCGCCGCAACGAGGCGCTCTCGTTCATCAAGGGCGGCCTCAACGACGTCTCGCTCTCGCGGGCGCGGCTGCGCTGGGGGGTGCCGGTCCCCTGGGACCCCGAACAGGTCGTCTACGTCTGGTGGGACGCGCTGCTCAACTACTACACCGCCCTCTCCTACGCCCGCGAGGGCGAGGACCTGACCGAGCGTTACTGGCCGGCCAACCTGCACGTGATGGCGAAGGACATCATCAAGTTCCACGCCGTCTACTGGCCGGCCCTGCTGATGGCCGCCGATCTGCCGCTGCCCGAGCACCTGTACGTGCACGGATACCTGTTGATGGGCGAGAAGAAGATGTCGAAGTCGCTCGGCAACGTGCTCGACCCGTTCGAGGTGATCGAGCGCTTCGGCGCCGACGCGCTGCGCTTCTACTGCTTCCGCGAGGTCTCGTTCGGCCAGGACGGGTCGATCAGCCCGGCCGGCTTCGAGTCGCGCTACGAGACCGAGCTCGCCAACGACTACGGCAACCTCGCCTCGCGGACGCTGGCGATGATCGATCGCTACCGCGACGGCGTCGTGCCCGAGGCCGGCACCGACCCGGCCCTTGCCGAAGGCGAGGGCGGGCTCGCCGGGGTCGAGGCGCAGGTTCGCGAGCTGCTCGACCGCTCCGAGCTGACCCAGGCGCTCGAGGCGATCTGGGTCCGGGTCAGGCGCCTGAACCGCTACGTCGAGGAGAACAAGCCCTGGGAGCTGGCCAAGGGTGAGGGAGACGACGCCCGGGCCGCGCTCGACCGCGTCCTCTACAACCTCGCCGAGGGGCTGCGGACCGTGACCCTGCTCCTCCACGCCTACATGCCCGAGACCACCGACCGGCTGCTCGACGCGCTCGCCGAGGACGGCCGCGGGCTTGCCGCCTTCGGATCGCGCGGCGGCGGGCAGAAGGTCGAGCGGGTGCCGCCGCTGTTCCCGAAGCTCGAAGCCGTCGAGAGCTCCGGGGCCTGAGCCTGCGTGACGGCCGCGCCGGCCTCAGTCGAGCGGGCGCTCGGGCTGGATGCCGGCGCTCTGGATCGTGCCGGCGAGCATCTCGTAGTGGCCGGCGAGCATGCAGAGCTCGATCAGGTCGGTGTGGGAGAGGTACTCGGTCAGCCGGGCCCAGGTCTGATCGCTGATCATGCGCTCGTTGTGGAGCTCGTCGGTCGCCTGCAGCAGCGCCGCCTGGCGGCCGCTCCAGCCGCCGCGTCCGGGCCGTCGCCGACGCGGTCGATCTCGGCCTCGGTCAGCCCCGCCTTGGCGCCGATGCGGACGTGGTGGTCCCACTCGTAGCGGCAGTGGTTGAGGTAGGCGACGCGCAGGATCACGAGCTCGGTGTCGATCCGCGGCAGGGTGCCGCCCGGCATCAGCCGGCCGGCGAACAGGAGCCAGGGGACGAACAGCTTTCCGTGCCGGGCGAGGGTCGTGAAGATGTTCGGCGGCGTGCCGCCGAAGCTGCGGCCGGCGAGCGCCAGCAGCGGCCTCAGGAAGACGTTGGTCTCGTCCTTGCGTGCCGGGGGGATGCGCGGCACCGGCATCTCGTGCCAGTGCTCGCGATGGCGGTCGACGTTGCCGGCGGCGGCCCCTGAGTCGCTCATCGCACGAGCATAACCGCCGCGATCCCGGAGGCAACGGGCACGCGCCTACATACACTGGCCGCGTGGTCCAGCGATGATCGACAGCCATGCACATCTCGGCTCCTGCAAGCCGCCCGACGACGAGCTGGTCGCGGCGGCCGCGGAGGCCGGCGTCAAGCGGATCCTCACGATCGGCATGGACGAGCGCAGCAACCGCGAGGCGATCGCCGCGGCGCGGGCCTTCGACGGCGTCTTCGCCGCCGTCGGCCGCCACCCGAACGCCGCCACCGGCTTCGACGACGACGCCGCCGCCGACCTGCGCGAGCTCGCCGCCGACCCGCTCGTCCGCGCCGTCGGCGAGACCGGTCTCGACTACTACCGCGACAACGCGCCGCGCGGCGACCAGCTGCGCGCCTTCGAGGCGCAGATCGCGATCGCCCGCGGCGCCGGCGCTGCCGCTCGTGATCCACGTGCGCGACGCCGCCGGCCCGGGCTCGGGCCAGGCGGTCAGCGACTGCTTCGAGCTGCTCGCCGCCGAGGCCGAGGGCGTCGACGTGATCCTGCACTGCTTCAGCGCCGGCCCGGAGCGGGCCGCCGAGGCGGTCGAGCGCGGCTGGTACGTGCTCCTTCGCCGGCAACGTCACCTACCCGTCGGCGGAGACCCTGCGCGAGGCGGCGGCGCTGGTGCCCGACGACCGGCTCCTGGTCGAGACCGACAGCCCCGTACCTCGCGCCGCAGCCGGTGCGCGGCAAGCCGAACTCGCCCGCCAACGTCGTGCTCGACGGCGGCCGTCGTCGCCGAGGCCCGCGGCGCCGACCCGGCCGAGCAGGAGGCGGCGATCGAGGCGAACGCGGCGAGGCTGTTCGGCTGGTGATGGTCCGCCTGGGCCAGAACTTCCTCGCCGACCGCAACCTGCTCGACGCGATCGTCCGCGACGCGGCGCTCGACGCCGACGACGTCGTGCTCGAGGTCGGGGGAGGGGAGGGGGTGCTGACCGAGCGCCTGGCCGCGGCGGCCCGCCACGTCCACCTGATCGAGCTCGACCAGCGGCTGCGCGAGCACCTCGAGCCGATCGCCGAGCGCGAGGCCGGGCTCGAGATCGTCTGGGGCGACGCGATGCGGGTCGACCTGACCGCGCTCGAGCCGGCGCCGACCGTGATGGTCGCGAACCTGCCCTACTCGATCGCGACGCCGCTGCTGCTGCGGACGATCGCGGAGCTGCCCTCGCTGCGGCGCTGGACGGTGATGGTCCAGCGCGAGATCGCCGAGCGGCTGCGGGCGCGCCCGGCACCCGCACCTACGGCTCGCCGAGCGTCGTCGTCCAGCTCGCCTGCGACGTGCGGATGCTGCGCACGGTCGACCCGGCCGTGTTCACGCCGCGGCCGCGGGTCGACAGCGCCCTGCTGGCGCTGACCCGGCGCGGGAGCGACGTGGTCACGCCGCCGCGACGCGCGAGCTGATCCGCGACTGCTTCGCCCACCGCCGCAAGACGATCCCGAAGCTCGCTCGAGCTGGCGGCCCGCCGCCGCGAGCAGGAGGCGCTCGACGCCGGCGAGCCGGTGCCGCGGCCGCGGCCGGCCGAGCTCCGCCACGCTGCCCGCGAGGGGCTGAGACGCCTCGGCATGCCGGAAGATGCACGGGCCGAGATGCTGCCTCCACAGGTCCACCTCCAGCTCGCCCGGCTGCTGCAGTGAACGCGCCCGCCAAGCTCAACCTCTGCCTCTACCTCGGCCCGGTCCGCGACGACGGGCTGCACGAGCTCTGCTCGCTCTTCGCGCCGCTGCTGCTCGCCGACCTGATCGAGGTGAGCGAGGCGCCGGACGCCGAGGCGACGACGTCGATCTGCCCCGGGGTCGAGGGCGCCGAACCTGGCCGCGACGGCGCTCGCGGCGCTGCGCGAGGCGGGCTGGCGGAGCCCGCCGCTGCGGATCGAGATCGAGAAGCGGATCCCGGTCGCGGCCGGGCTCGGCGGCGGCAGCGCCGACGCCGCCGCGGTGCTGCGCCTCGCGCGCCGGCGAGGTCGCCGGACCTGGACGCGATCGCGGCGGCGGATCGGCGCCGACGTCCCCTCGCAGCTCGAGCCGGCCTTCGCGCTCGTCGAGGGCGCCGGCGAGCGGGTCGAGCCGCTGCCCGACCGCCGGCGAGTGGGCCGCCGTGCTGATCCCCGACCCCGAGGGCCTCTCGACCGCCGACGTCTATCGCCGAGGCCGACCGGCTCGGGCTGCCGCGCGACGCCGGCGAGCTCGCCGTCGCCCGCGACCGGCTGCTGGCGGCGACCGCGTGCCGGGGCCTCGCCGCTCGACTACCGGGAGCTGCTCGTCAACGACCTCGAGCGAGGCGGCGATCTCGCTGCGGCCCGCGATCGCCGAGGCGCTCGAGGCGCTGCGCGACGGCCGGCGCCGAGCACGCGATGGTGACCGGCTCCGGGCCGACCGCGGTCGGGCTCTTCGCGCGACCTCGCCAAGGCCGACGCCGGCGCCTCGCGGCTGCCCGCCCGCTACGCGAACGCGCTGGTCACGGCGCCCGAGCCGGGAGGCCGGACGGGGCGCTGATGCACCTGCCGCGGGACAACAAGGGCCGGGCGAAGCTGCTGGGCTGATCGTCGCGGTCGTCGTCGCCTACTTCCTCTACAAGCAACTACTTCCCGAGCTCGAGCCGCAGGCGATCCTCGACGACGTCTCGAGCGCGCTCGGGCCAGTGGACCTACCTGCTGGTCGGCGCCCTCGCCTTCCTCGAGACCGGGGCGTTCGTCGGCCTCGTCGCTCCCGGCGAGATCGCGGTCGTGATCGCGCGGCGCGGTCGCCGGCCAGGGCGAGATCGAACGTGCTGCTGACGATCGCGATCGTCTGGGCCTCGGCCTTCCTCGGCGACACGGCGAGCTTCATGCTCGGCCGCAAGCTCGGGCGCGGCTGGGTCCTCGAGCACGGGCCGCGGCTCCGGATCACGCACGAGCGCTTCGAGCAGGTCGAGGACTACTTCGACCGGCACGGCGGCAAGACGATCCTGATCGGCCGCTTCATCGGCCTCGTCCGCGCCCTCGCCCCGTTCATCGCCGGCAGCTCGGGGATGCGGTACGGGGCGATGGCTCCCTACAGCGTGCTCGGCACCGGGCTCTGGGCGACGCTGCTTCACGCTGCTCGGCTACTTCGCCGCGCAGAACCTCGACGCCGTCTTCCACGCCGTCGAGCGCGGCTTCTTCTACTTCGCGCTCGCTGGTCGCGCTCGTCGTCGCGCTGATCGTCGCCTACCGCTGGCTGCGGCAGCCGGTCAACCGCCGCCGCGCCGTGCGCGAGCTGGAGTCGCGCAGCTGGACCGCGCTGGGCGGTGGTGCTCGGGCGCCGGCTCGCGCCCGCAGGCCCGGTTCCTCTGGAACCGGGTCACGCCCGGCAACCTCGGCCTCGAGTTGACCGCGCCGCTGGCGGCGCTCGCCGTCGGCAGCTTCGTCTTCATCTCCTACACGATCATCTTCAACGACGATCCCGGCCCGACCGGCGCCGACACGACCGCGATCGACATCGTCGACTCGATCCGGCGTCGGCTGGCTCGACGTCGGTCGCGAAGGTGCGTCACCGTGCTCGGCGCCGGCGTCGTGCTCGTCGGTCGTCGCGCTCGTCGGCGGGATCGCGTTCTCGCTGCGGCGCCACTAGCTCGGAGGCGGCGATCCTCGTCGCCTCGGCGATCTTCCTGCTGATCGGCGTGCACGAGATCAAGGACGTGATCGATCGGCCGCGGCCCGCCGGACGGGCTGGTCGACGCGGCGGGCTCCTCCTACCCGAGCGGCCACGCCGCCTACTCGGTCGTCTACGTCTGGCTCGCGGTCGACGGTCGACGCTGCGGCTGCGGCCGAGCTGGAGCGGCGGCACGGCGCTGCTGATCGGCGGCGTCGCGCTGACGGCGCTGATCGGTCTCAGCCGCGTCTACCTCGGCGTCCACTACCTGAGCGACGTGACCGGCGGCTGGGGCCTCGGGGTCTCCGCCTTCGCGCTCATGACCGTGCTGGTCTCGTGATCGTCGGCCATATCCGGCAGAATCGTCGCCGATGTCCGCCTGAGGTACTCGTGTTCGGCGGCGCCGGGCTGATCAGCCTGATCGCCTTCACGACCCTGATCCTCGTGCCCGCGCTCGGCTCGTTCGGGCGCGGCTGGGAGAAGGCGACGGCCGGCGTGCTGTCGCTGTTCGTCCTCGTCACCCTGATCGTGATCGGCATCGCGATCGGGCTTCGCGTCTGATCTACTACTGGGACGACATCTCGCGCACGTTCGGCGGTTAGGCGCCGGCACCGCGCGCCGGCGCCGCCCGGGTTTTCGATTCCCGGCCCCGGCCGTACTATTCCCCCGGTGGCAGCCAAACGCGGGGCAGACGTGCCTGTCGACAAGAGCGGCCCTGCGCCGTCAGGTAGCGGCCCCGCGAAGCGAGGCGGCCTCGAAGCCCTGTCCGAGGCGATCGAGTCCGGCGCCGGGCTGCCCGCCGTCGCGCGCGCCGCCGCCTCGGCGCTCGACGCCAGCATCGCCCTGATCGACCGCTCGAGCACGGTGCTCGCGGTCGCCGCCGGCTCCACCGCCGAGGAGGAGAAGCTGCTCGCCGGCCGAGAGCGGCGTCGAGACCGCCGAGCTGCGGGTCGCCGACGCGGTCGTCGGCGAGCTGCGCATCCGGCCCCGCGGCAAGGACGGCCTGCCGCCGGCGACGGTGCGGATGGTGGCGACGCTGCTCGGCCTCGAGCTGGAGCGGGCGCGAGTCGCCCGAGTGGGCGAGCGACGAGGCGGCCGGCGACTTCGTCGCAGGCCGTGCTCGGCGCGCGACTCACCGATCCCGGCGACATCGCCGCGCGCGCCGCCGAGCTCGGCGCCGACCTCGAGCGCGGGGCCGGGCGTCGTCTATCCTGCGCGCCCACCCGCAGCGCGGCCCAGATCGGCGACCTGGCGCGAGCGCGTCCTGATGCTGACGCTGCGGGCCGTGCGCGCGGGCGGCACCGGCGCCGTCGCCTACGCTCGCCGACGACGAGCCCGGCGAGGCCGGCGAGGTCGCCGCGATCGTGCCGACCGCCGGCGACGAGCGGCTCGCCCGCGCCGCCGAGGAGGTGCAGAGCGAGCTCGCCGAGGCGCTGGCCGGGCTTCCAGCTGACGATCGGCTTCAGCCGCCACGCCGCCGGACCCGTCGACCTCTACCGCGCCGGCAAGGAGGCGCTGCTCGCCGTCAACGTCGGCGAGGCCGAGGGCCGCTCGCCGCTCGCCTTCGAGGACACCGGCTCCTACCGGCTGCTGCTGCCGGCGATGAGCGAGGACCCGGGCGAGCTCGAGCGCTTCTACGGCGAGACGGTCGCGCCGCTCGTCCGCCTACGACGAGCAGTACGAGACCGAGCTCGTCGCGACCGTCGAGGCCTACCTCGAGAACGACGGCAACGTCACCCCGACCGCCGAGACGCTCTTCACCCACCGCCACACGATCCGCTACCGGCTCGAGCGCGTCCGCGAGCTCTGCGGCCACGACCTGAGCTCGACCGAGGGCCGCGAGAAGCTCGGCCTCGGCCTCAAGGCGATGCGGGTCCTCGGCATCGCCGCCCCCCAGGGCCCGGCGATGGAGCAGCGGCGCAAGCGGAGCGCGGGCGAGGAGTAGGGCCGCCGAGCTTCCGGATTCCGGAGGCGAGGAATTGAACCTCCGCCTTCAGGCACCAAAAGCCTGACGGGCTGCCTAGCTACCCCACCCCGGACCGTGTGAAAAGTCGAGTCTAGGTCGCCGTCCGGCCGCCCGTTTCCGTCCGGGCCGGCTGCGAACATATGTTCGTGCCGCGGAGGCGGCTGATCGAGTTCTCGGAGGAGCAGCTCCGAGAGGCTGTGCCGCAGGTCGCTCAGCTGGGCCGAGACGCTTAGGAACCTCGGCTACTGCCCGACGGGCGGCAACCCGCGGACGATCAAGAAGTACGTCGCGATCTGGGGAATCGACACCTCGCACTTCGATCCTGATGCCGCCGCGCGACCGAGCGCTTCGGGAAAACAACTCGAACAGGCCGATCGAGGAGATCCTCACCGAACGATCCGTACTACGCACGCGGCTCACCTCAAGCGGCGGCTCTTACGCGGAGGGGATCAAGCAGCGGATCTGCGAGATGTGCGGACAGGACGAGAACTGGCACGGCGCCCGGATGTCGCTGATCCTCGACCACGTCAACGGCGTCCGGGACGACAACCGCCTCGAGAATCTCCGGATCGTCTGCCCGAACTGCGCTGCGACGCTGCCCACGCACTGCGGCCGTAGTCTGAAGCGCACCGCTGATCCGCGGCCCTGCGATCACTGTTCAGCCATCTTCTTCCCGGTTACTACCGTCGAACGCTTCTGCTCCCGGGCTGTGCGGCAACGGGCTCGGCGAAAGCGCAAGCGCGGGAGCGCCCGAGCGCCGCATCTGCGCAAGGTCGAGCGCCCGCCCTACGAGCAGCTGCTCGCGCGAGATCGAGGCGACCAGCTAGCTCGCCGTCGGCCGCAAGTACGGGGTCTCGGACAACGCGGTCCGCAAGTGGGTTCGCTGGTACGAGCTCGAGCGGGAACGGGCGGCAGAGGAGGGCGAGGAGGCGGCCTGATGATCGCCCGTCCGGCCGCCCCGTCTTCCCGCCGTCGCTACTTGCCGACCGGCTGGGCGAGCAGGCGGGCGAGGCCGTCCTCGCCGGGATCGGGGATCGCGCAGGCACCCGCCGGGCCGTGCAGCTCGGCTGCCAGCGGGTCGCGGCCGAGTCGGCGGGCGATCGCGGCGAGCGGGCCGAACAGCGCGGCCTGGACGGCGGCGGGAGGCTTGGTGAAGCGGATCGCGTCGCGGTACTCGCGCGCGACCGCGGCGAGCCAGAGCGGGTCCGGGAACGCCCTGCGCGTCGACGTGACCGAGCGCTCCGAGCGACCACAGCGCCTCGATCATCGACGAGGAAGCGGGCGGCGGGCCGGCCGGGGGCCTGCGGCGTCGCCTCGACCTCGCCGCGGACGAGGGCCGGCCCGTCGCCGGCGTTCCACCAGTCGTGCTCGGTGCCGGCGGGGACCTCGACGACTCCGTCGCCGGGAGTCAGCACCCGCTCCTCGCCCTCGAGCAGGAGCCCGAGCTTGCCCTGGCGCAGCTCGAAGCGCTCGTCGAAGTTGTCGTGGATGTGTGCCCTTGCGAGCGCGGCCCCGGGCTGGAGCCAGAGGTCGACCTCGAGACGCCGGCCGTCCGCGTCGGCGGCGACGATATGACCGATCTCGCCGGTCGCCGGGTTGTGGAGCCAGATGCCCGCGACGGGCTCGGCAAGGGTCGCCGGGGTGGGGTTGGTCGTGGCCTGCGTCATCGGGCACCTGCTTTCGTCCGCGAGCTATCGTTAGACTGTCTAACCATTATGGTTCGAACTTCTAACAAAAACGACGGAGAAGGTCAAGTCCTCTCCAGCCGAGCGCTTCCTGCCTCGCCGCCGGCCCAGCGGCACCGACAACTTCGGCAACCTCTTCCGCGACCCGACCCTGGCGGCGCAGCAGCTGATCGCGGAGGAGCTCGCGCGGCGCGGCTTCGCCGATCTGCGCCCGGCGCTCGCTCGCCGTCGGCCAGCACGTCGGCCCCGAGGGGACCCGCGTCACCGAGCTGGCCGAGCGCGCCTGGCTGACGAAGGCGACCGTCGTCCACGCCGTCGACGAGCTCGAGCGGCTCGGCTACGTCACGCGCGAGCCGGACCCCACCGACCGGCGCGCCAAGCTCGTCGTGGCGACGCCGCGCGCGCTCGAGGCCGAGCGCGTCGCGCGCGAGGCGATCGCAGACCTCCGTGACGCCTGGGCCGAGCTGATCGGAGAAGAGGAGATGGACGCGCTCGAGGCCGGGCTGCGCCGCCTGCGCGCGGCTCTCTGGCCTCGAGAGTCAGGGGCCGGTCGGCGGGTCGCGCGCAACCCTGACTACGATGCGCGCGCGTGAGCGCGCCAACGGTCTTGATCATGGCCGCGGGTCAGGGCACGCGGATGAAGTCCGCCGTGCCCAAGGTCCTGCACCCCGTCTGCGGGAGGGCGATGGTCGTCTGGCCGATCGCCGCGGCGAAGGAGGCGGGGGCCGGGCGGATCGCGGTGATCGTCTCGCCCGACCGCGACATCTCGGGCGCGCTGCCCACCGACATCGAGTTCGTCCCGCAGGAGGTCGCCGACGGCACCGGCGGCGCCGTCCGCGCCGCCAGGGCCGTGGTCGAGGAGTCGGAGACCGTGCTCGTGCTCAGCGGCGACGTGCCGCTCGTCTCGGCCGGAGATGATCGAGGCGCTGCTCGCCCAGCACGCCGAGACCGGCGCCGCGGCGACCCTCGTCAGCGCGATCCTCGACGAGCCCGGCTCCTACGGCCGCGTCGTCCGCGACGACGACGGCAGGCGTCGTCAAGATCGTCGAGACCAAGGCCGCCGGCGACGCCACCGACGCCGAGCTCGAGATCAAGGAGATCAACGCCGGCATCTACGTCTTCGACGGGCCGGCGCTCGCCTCGGCGCTGGAGCGGATCTCCAACGACAACGCCCAGGGCGAGTACTACCTGCCCGACGTGCTCGACCCGATCCTCGCCGACGGCGGCAAGGTGCTGCCGTTCGTCTCCGACGACCCGAACGTGATCCTCGGCGTCAACTCGCGCGTCGACCTGGCGACCGTCGAGGCCGAGGCCCGGCGTCAGATCCTCGAGCGGCACATGCTCGCCGGCGTCACCGTCGTCGACCCCGGCTCCACCTGGGTCGACGTCGACGTCGAGATCGGCTCCGACGTCCGCCTCGAGCCCGGCTGCAACCTGCTCGGCGCCAGCCGGATCGGCTCCGGCACCGTCGTCGGGCCGCACACGACGATGATCGACGCCGAGCTCGGCGACGACTGCTCGGCGCCGCACTCGTATCTCGTCGAGTGCTCGGTCGCCGATCGCTGCCTGGTCGGCCCGTTCGCCTACCTGCGCCCGAAGGCGCGGCTCGAGGACGGCGCCAAGGCCGGCACCTTCGTCGAGATCAAGAACTCGGTGATCGGCGCCGGCACGAAGGTCCCGCATCTGTCCTACATCGGCGATGCCGACGTGGGGGAGGGCACCAACCTCGGCGCCGCGACGATCACCGCCAACTACGACGGCTACGTCAAGAACCGGACGAAGATAGGCCGCAACGTGCGGACTAGCGTCGACACGACGCTCGTCGCCCCGGTCGAGGTCGGCGACGACGCATACACTGGCGCCGGCTCGGTGATCACAGACGACGTGCCCGCGGGCGCGCTCGGAATCGCCAGGTCCCAGCAGAGCAACATCGAGGGCTACGCAGAGCGCAAGGCCGCGAAGCACGCCGACAAGGAGACCAGCGAAAGTTGAGCACGCTCGAGGACCGTCCCGGGGTCGACAGCTCGATCCCGCAGGACTACACGAAGCGCCTCATGGTCTTCGGGGGCCGCGCTTCCGGCGAGCTCGCGGCGCGGATCGCCCAGCGACTCGACGTCGACCTCGGCCAGGTCGACCTCCGCACCTTCTCCAACGGCGAGGTCTACTGCCGCTACAGCGAGTCGATCCGCGGCGCCGACGTCTTCATCGTCCAGTCGACCGCGGCCAACGACAAGGCCGGGATGACGCCGAACGACGCGCTGATGGAGCTGCTCTGCATGATCGACGCGGCCCAGGGCGCCTCCGCCCACCGGATCATCGCCGTGATGCCCTGGTACGGCTACGCCCGCCAGGACAAGAAGTCGCAGCCGCGCGAGCCGATCTCGGCCCGCGTCGTCGCCAACATCCTCGAGGCGATCGGCGTCGACCGGGTCCTGACCATGGACCTGCACGCCGGCCAGGTCCAGGGCTTCTTCCAGGTGCCCGTCGACCACATGACGGCGATGCCGATGCTGACCCAGTGGTTCATCGACCAGCAGTTCGACGAGGACCTCGTGATCGTCAGCCCCGACGCCGGCCGCGTCAAGGTCGCGCGCAACTTCGCCCGCAAGGTCGGCTGTCACTGGGCGGTGATGGAGAAGGACCGGCCCAAGCAGCAGGTCGCGAAGATGGGCTACGTGGTCGGCGACGTCGAGGGCAAGACCGCCGTCCTCGTCGACGACATGATCGACACGGCCGGGACCCTCTGCGCGGCCGCCGAGACCGTGCTCGAGGCCGGCGCGGCGCGGGTGATCGCCTGCGCGACCCACGGCGTCTTCAGCGGTCCCGCCTTCGAGCGGCTCCCCTACGAGAACTCGAAGATCGAGCGGATCGTCGTCACCGACACGATCCCGCTGGCCGACGGCGCGCCCGACAACATCACGGTGCTCTCGACGGCGCAGACCCTCGCCGACTCGATCCGCCGCATCTTCACCGACGACTCCGTGTCCGAGATCTTCGCCGGCGAGAACCAGCTCTTCTGACCTAGTGGCGGAGGCGGCCGGGGAGCAGGGGCAGGTGGCGGAGGAGAGCGAGGCGCTCTCATCCGGCACGAAGATGGCCCTGCTCGCGATGGGCCTCGGCGTCTTCGTGATCGCCAACGACTTCACGGCGCTCGACGTCGCCCTGCCGGCGATCGAGAAGGACTTCAACGTCGACGTCGGCACCGCGCAGTGGGTCGTCAACGCCTACGCGCTGATCTTCGGGCTCGCGATCGTCACCGGCGGCCGGCTCGCCGACATGTACGGCCGCAAGAAGGTCTTCTTCATCGGCTCCGCCTTCTTCGCCGGCTTCTCGCTGCTCGGCGCGCTGGCGCCGTCGGTCGAGGTCCTCGTCGGCGCCCGGGTCGGCATGGGCATCGGCGGCGCCCTGATCTGGCCCGCGGTGCTCGGCATGACCTACGCGGAGCTGCCCGCGAGCAGGGCGGCGCTCGCCGGCGGCCTGATCCTCGGCGTCGCCGGGATCGGCAACGCCGTCGGGCCGCTGCTCGGCGGCGCCCTGACCGAGCTGATCAGCTGGCGCGCGATCTTCTTCCTCAACGTCCCGGTCGCCCTGATCGCGGTGCTCGTCACCGCCGCGAAGATCCACCAGGACGAGGACCTGCAGGACCAGCGCATCGACTACGCCGGCATGGCGACCCTCTCGGCCGGCCTGCTGCTGCTGCTCGTCGCGCTCGATCAGGCGACCGACTGGGGCTTCGGCGACCCGCGCATCGTCGCCATGTTCGCGGCCTCGGTCGCGCTGATCGCGACCTTCGCCTGGATCGAGCCGCGTCTCGGCGAGCGGGCGCTCGTGCCCGGCTCGGTGATGCGCAACGGCCCCTTCGTCGCCGCCTGCGTCTCGACCCTGCTGATGTCGGCGGTCTTCTTCGTGATCGTCGTCTACGTGCCGCAGTTCCTGATCAAGATCCTCGACTTCTCGGCGCTGGAGGCGGGGCTCGGCCTGCTGCCGATGATGGTCGATGTTCGCGCTCACCTCGTTCTACTCGGCGACGCTTGTACGAGCGCTTCGGGCCGCGCAAGGTGATCACCGCGGGCTCGCGTGCTGCTGGTGGTCGGCACCCTGCTGCTCTCGTTCCTGTCGGAGTCCTCGGGCTACTCGTCGCTCGTCGCCGGCCTCTTCATCGTCGGCATCGGCGTCGGCCTCTTCTACTCGTCGATCACGACGGCCGCCGTCACCGCCCTGCCGGAGTCGCAGTCGAGCCTCGCCGGCGGCATCGTCTACATGTTCCAGATCGCCGGCGGCGCGATCGGGCTCGCCGCGATCACGACCCTGTTCACCCGGGTCTCGGAGACGAAGCTGGCCTCCGAGGCCGCGGCCGCCGGGACGCAGCTCACCGATCAGCAGACCTCGGTCCTGCACGGGGTCCTCGCCGGCAACGACGCCGCCCTCGACGCGCTCGCCTCGCTCAGCACCGCCGCACAGTCGGAGATCACTCAGATCGTTCGCGACTCGTTCGTCGCCGGGATCGACACCAGCCTCAAGGTCGTCGCCGCCTTCGCCTTCGCGGGACTGCTGGTCGCGGTCCGCTACGTCGGCCGTGACGGCGCCGCCGCGCCCACCGAATAGGGTGGACGGATGGAACGCCGGACGCTCGAGTGGTTCGACCTGCTCGGCCGCGCCCTGCTGTGGGCGGCCGCGATCGTGCTCCTGCTCTCGCTGATCGGGGCCGTCGCCGTCGCCGCGTCGGACTCCTCCTCGATCCCGTTCGCCGAGGACGTCCAGCGTCAGGGCCGCGGGATCTTCGCGATCGTCTCGATCGGCGGCGGCATCGCCGCCGCCGGCGTCCTCAGCGGCCTCGGCGCGATCGTCTCGATGATGGTCGCCGACCGCAAGGCCGCACTGCCTCCGGTCGCCGAGGAGGAGCCGCCCGCCGGGGGCACGCTGCCGTGATCGCCTCCGGCCGCGACGGGTTGCGGCGCGTCGGTCACAAGGGCTCCGACGCGATCGTTCCCGGGAACACGATCGCGAGCTTCGAGCACGCCGTCGAGATCGGCGTCGAGATGATCGAGTTCGACGTCCTCCGCACGCCGCAGGGCGATCCGTCGATCCCCGAGGCCGAGCGGGCGCCGCTGGTGATCGCCCACGACTGGCACGACGCGGCGAGCCGCAGCCCGCACACCCTCGACGAAGCGCTCGAGGCATTCACCCGGCCGCCGCTGGACCGGGTCGAGATCGACTGCGACCTGAAGCTCCCCGGCCGCGAGGACGAGCTCGTCGCAGCCCTCCGCAAGCACGGGCTCGTCGAGCGGGCGATGGTCTCGACCATGTACGTCGAGAGCCTCGTCGCGATCCGCGGTCTCGAGCCCGCCCTGCGGCGCGGCTGGACCTATCCGAAGGTGACGCGCCCCTGGGACCGCAAGCCGATGGCGAAGCCGGCGGTGCTGGCGGCGCTGGCGCTGATGCGGCTGCGCTTCCCCCGCGTCGTCCACCGCGGCGTGGCCGCCGTCGACGCGGCCGCGATCTGGGTCTTCCACCCGCTGATCACGCCTGCGCTTGCCCGCCGCACGCGTGAGCTGGGCGTCGAGCTGATCGCCTGGACGGTCGACGATCCGGCCCGGATCGCGCAGCTCCGGGAGATCGGCGTCAACGGGATCTGCAGCAACGATCCGCGTCTACTCGCCGCGCGGCCGCAGGACGGCTATCCTGCCGTGCCCAATGGCTTCAGGTAGACCCACATTCAAAGTTTCGAAGCGCACCGACTTCGGTTCGCGCACCGCCCGCAGACTGCGCCGAGAGGGGCAGGTCCCCGGCGTCGTCTACACCTCCGGCGAGGAGGCGCGGCCGTTCCAGGCCGACGCCCACACGATCACCCTCTTCCTGGCCGAGGGGCACGCGCTCTTCGACCTCGAGATCGACGGCGAGGGCGCCGTCCCGGTCGTCGTCAAGGAGCAGCAGAAGCACCCCGTCCGCGGTGAGCTCGTGCACCTCGACTGCCAGCAGGTGGACCTCGACATCGCGATCCAGGCCGACGTCAGCCTCGAGCTCGTCGGCACCGACGACGCCCCCGGAGTCAAGGAGGGCGGCATCCTCGAGCACGTCACCCGCGACATCACCGTCGAGGCGCTGCCGACCGCGATCCCGGACGTGCTCACCCACGACGTCTCGGCGATGGTGATCGGCGACACGATCCAGCTTTCGTCGGTCGAGCTGCCCGACGGCGTCACGCTCGTCGCCGACAACCCGGACGAGATCACCGTCGCAACGCTGAACCCGCCGCGGATCGTCGAGGAAGAGACCGAGGTCGAGGAAGAGACCGAGGTCATCGGCGAGGCCACCGAGGGCGCCTCCGACGAAGGCGGCGACGCCTCCGAGGGTGGCGACGACTCCGGCGACGAGAGCAGCGACGAGGGCTAGGCCCGGCCTGTGCGCCTCCGCCGCCGGCGCAGCGCGGGCGAGGAGGCGGGCGCCGAGCCGGATCCTGCGATGGACGCGCTGATCGTCGGCCTCGGCAACCCCGGCGCCAAGTACGCCGGGACCCGTCACAACGCCGGCTTCGACGTCGCGGCCCTGCTCTCCGAGCGCTGGTCGCTGCCGCAGGCGAAGAAGAAGTTCGGCGGCCTGATCACCGACGGGCGCACCGGCCCGGGCGGCCCGCGCGTCGCGATCCTGCTCCCCCAGACCTTCATGAACGAGTCCGGCAGCGCCGCCGGGCCGGCACGCGGCTCCTTCGGCCTCGGCCTCGACCGCGTGATCGCCCTGCACGACGAGATCGACATCCCGTTCGGCGAGGTGCGGACGAAGCTCGGCGGCGGCGTCGCCGGCCACAACGGCCTCAAGAGCCTCGACCGCGGCCTCGGCTCGCGCGACTTCTGGCGGGTCAGGATCGGCGTCGGCCGGCCCGAGTCGACCGATCCCGAGATCGTCTCGCGCTGGGTCCTGGGCCGCTTCAGCGAGAGCCGTGACGACGTCCGCGCCCTGTTCGAAGCCGCCGCCGACGAGACCGAGCGCCTGATCGAGCGCATCACCGCCCCCCAAGAGCTCAACGGCCCCGAGGGCCCGCAAGGAGAAGACGATGAGTGAACTGACCCGCTACCTGGTCGACCCCCACGGCGTCGCGCTGCTGCAGCTCGACCGGCCGCAGAGCCGCAACGCGATCAACACGCCGATGCTCGAGGAGCTGCTCGGACACCTGGCGACGGCGCGCAACGACGAGAACGTGCGCGTGCTCGTGATCTCCTCCACCGACCACATGGGCCTCTCGGCCGGCGCCGACGTCAAGGAGGACCTCGACAAGGCCGGCGCCGTCCGCAAGATGGAGCTGTTCGCGCGCCTGTATGACGAGGTCGTCGCCTTCCCGCGGCCGACGATCGCCGCCTGCCACGGCGCCTGCGTCGGCGGCGGCGCCGAGATCGCCGTCGCCTGCGACCTCCGCGTCGGCGGCTCGAACATGCGGCTCCGCTTCCCGGGCGCGGCGCTCGGCGTCCCGGTCGGGCCGGCTCGCCTCGTCACCCTCTGCGGGCTCTCGGTCGCCAAGTACTGCCTGCTGACCTCGAAGGAGATCGACGCCGAGATGGCCCTGCGCTGGGGCCTCGTCCACAAGGTCGCGCCCGCGGCGGCGACCGAGGAGGCGGCGCTGACCCTCGCCTCGCACATGGCGACGATGCCGCCGGAGTCCCTGCAGACGATCAAGTTCATGCTGCACGAGTGGGACGACGTCGTCGGCCGCTCGAAGGTCGAGGGCGAGGGCCAGATTCAGTGGCAGACCGAAGGCGAAGGCCTCGGCTACCGCGACCGCGACTGACGGCGGACTGGGAACGCCGATTGCGGCGTCCCCGCTCGCTCACGTGGCTCCGCCACTATCGCTCGCGGCTCCTTGCCTCGACGCTCCCAGCCTCGCCGTAAGCCGCGGTTGGGTGGATTGGGTGGCTTGATCCGTTTCCTAAGATCGGTGGGGCGGGACCCGGTCCCGTCACCTGTCCTGTCCTGCCCCGAGGTTGCGCTTTCCGTATGAGCCTTCGACCGCTGATTTCGCTGGTTGCCGAGCAGAAGCCTCTGCTCGCGCTCGGCGCTGCGGTGGCGGCCGGCGAGCAGCCTGCCGCCCACATGTCGGCGGGGGTGCGGCCGCTGCTGCTTGCGGCGCTGGCCGAGGATCCGGACGGCGCTCGGCGAGCGGCCGGTCCTGTTCGTGACCGCGGACGACCGCTCGGCCCGCGACATGGCGCGCGAGCTCGGCGCCTACCTCGCCCCGCGCCGGGTCCGCTACTACCCGTCCCGCGGCACCGGCTACGAGTCGCACCTGGCGCCGCCGCCGCACCTGGTCGGCCTGCGGATCGCGGCGCTCGACGCGCTCGCGGGGGACGGGGAGGAGGACGAGGCCGGCGCCCCGGTGGTGGTCGCCAGCGCCGTCGCGCTCGCCGAGGCCGTCCCCGACGCCTCGCTGCGACCGGCCGGCTTCGTGCTCCACAAGGGCGAGGAGGTCGACCTCGACGACGTCGCCGAGCTGCTCGCGGGCGCCGGCTACGAGCGCGTCGAGCAGGTCGAGGACCGCGGCCAGTTCGCGGTTCGCGGCGGCATCCTCGACGTCTTCGGCGCGACCGAGGACGCGGCCGCCCGGCTCGAGCTGTTCGGGGACGAGATCGAGTCGATCCGCTGGTTCTCGACCTTCACCCAGCGCTCGCTCGGCGACGCCGAGCGGGTCGAGCTCGACCCCGCCGCCGAGATCGACCCCGACCACCGGCTGCTCGCCGAGGCCGCGCTGGAGTCCGCCGGCGAGGACGGCGAGGCGCAGCAGCCGCTGGCCGAGCTGCTGCCGACCGAGCAGTTCTCGCCCTTCCTGGAGCTGATCGCCGACGACGTCAGGGTCGTGATCGCGACCGAGGAGGACCTCGAGGGCGCCCTCGACGACCACCTCACCGATGTCCGCGCGGCGATCCACGACGACGACGTCGCCGCGCTGTACGTCGAGGTATCCGAGCCCCTGCGCGAGCGCGCGGTGCTCACCGTGAGCTCGCTCGAGGCCGAGCGCGAGCACTCGTTCCGGGCCTCGACCCCGGTCAGCGCCGCCCGCAGCCTCGGCGAGGCCGAGGGCGAGCTCGAGAAGCAGATCCGCTCCGGCTACGTGACCGTCGTCGCCTTCGAGCGGATCGGCGAGGCCGAGCGCGCCCGCTACTCGCTCGACCGGATCACGCCGGCGATGCTCAGCGACGCCGGCCGCAAGCTCTCCGCCGACCCCGCCGTCCACTTCGCCGAGGCCTCGATCCAGGAGGGGTTCGTCTCCCCGGCCCTGAAGCTCGCCGTGATCCCGCAGCGGCGCCTCGTCCATCGCCGGCGCGCCGAGGCCCCGGCGCCGACCCGCGGCCGGCTCGCCAGCATCGGCGACCTCAGCGTCGGCGAGCACGTCGTCCACGAGGACCACGGCGTCGCCCGCTTCACCGGCTTCGACACCCGCACGGTCGCCGGCATCACCCGCGACTACCTCGACCTCGAGTACCGCGGCGGCGACAAGGTCCTCGTCCCGGCCGAGCAGCTCGCGAAGATCACGCGCTACGTCGGCGGCGGCGACGCGCCCGAGCTCTCGAAGCTCGGCGGCAAGCGCTGGAGCAACCTGAAGACGCGGGCCCGCCGGGCCGCGCGCGAGATGGCCGGCGAGCTGCTCAACCTCTACGCCGAGCGGCAGGCCCGCCGCGGCCACATGTTCAGCCCCGACGGCGAGTGGCAGCTGCGGCTCGAGGAGTCGTTCCCCTACCGGGAGACGGCCGACCAGCTCGAGGCGATCGAGGCCGTCAAGGCGGACATGGAGTCCGAGCGGCCGATGGACCGGCTGATCTGCGGCGACGTCGGCTACGGCAAGACCGAGGTCGCGATCCGCGCCGCCCAGAAGGCGCTCTCCGACTCCAAGCAGGTGATGGTGCTGGTGCCGACGACGATCCTCGCGACCCAGCACCTCGGCACCTTCCGCGAGCGCATGCGCGACTTCCCCTACGAGATCGAGATGGTCTCGCGGCTGCGCAAGCCGGCCGAGGTCAAGGACGCCCTCGCGCGCTTCGCCTCGGGCGAGCTCGACATCCTGATCGGCACCCACCGCCTGCTCTCACGCGACGTCCGCGCCAAGGACCTCGGCCTGCTCGTGATCGACGAGGAGCAGCGCTTCGGGGTCAAGCAGAAGGAGCTGCTGCGCCAGTTCAAGCTCAAGGTCGACGTGCTCTCGATGTCGGCGACGCCGATCCCGCGGACGATGCAGATGAGCCTCGCCGGGATCCGCGACATCTCCGTGATCGAGACGCCGCCGGAGGGCCGCCGGCCGGTCCGCACCTACGTCGGCCCCTACGACGAGGACCTGGTCAAGACGGCGATCGAGCGCGAGCTCGACCGCGACGGGCAGGCCTTCTTCCTCCACAACCGGGTCGAGACCCTGCACGAGACCGCCGAGCGCCTGCGGGCCCTGGTCCCGGGCGCCCGCTTCCTCGAGGCGCACGGCCAGCTCGACGAGGGCGAGCTCGAGAAGACGATGATCGGCTTCCTGCGCGGCGAGGCGGACGTGCTCGTCGCGACGACGATCATCGAGTCGGGCCTCGACGTGCCGGCCGCGAACACGCTGATCGTCGAGCGCGCCGACCACCTCGGCCTCGCCCAGGCGTACCAGATCCGCGGCCGGGTCGGCCGCTCTCGCGAGCGCGCCCACGCCTACATGCTCTACCCCTCCGAGGAGGGGGTGACCAGGGAGGCCGCGGCGCGCCTGGCGACCCTCTCCGACCACACCGAGCTCGGCTCCGGCTTCCGGATCGCGATGCGCGACCTCGAGCTGCGCGGCGCCGGCGACCTGCTCGGCTCGGAGCAGTCGGGCCACGTCGCCGCGGTCGGCTTCGAGCTCTACGTCGAGATGCTCGACGAGGCGGTCGAGGCGCTGCGGTCCGCCGACGGGGCCGAGCGCAGCGAGTCGGAGGTCCGCGTCGACGCCGACGTCTCCGCCTACGTCCCCTCCGACTACATCCCCTACGAGGCCGCCAAGATCGACGTCCACCGGCGGATCGCGGGCGCCCGCCGCCCCGGCGAGCTGCGCGCCCTCGGCGACGAGCTGCGGGACCGCTTCGGGCCGCTGCCGGCGTCGGTCGAGGCGCTGTTCGCCGTCCAGCGCGCCCGGATCGAGCTCGCCCGCGAGTCCGCGACCTCGCTCAGCATCCGCGGCGGCCGGATCATCGCCTCCGGCCTCGACCTCGACTCCGAGCGCGTCGGCGGGATCCGGAGCCGGATCGAGGAGGCGATCTACTCCTCGCGCGAAGGGACGCTGAGCCTCCGGGTCCCCGACGGGGCCGAGGCCGAGGAGCCGCGGATCGCGGCGCTCGAGGCGCTCACCGAGGCGATCTCGGCCTCGCGCGAGACCGCGGTCGCCGAGCCCGTCTGAGCGCAGCCGCCCGCCGGCCGTCCCGGCGCCGCCGCAGGCGTCGGGCTCGTGATCCGCTCCCGCTATTGTCCCGGCCCGTGAACGCACTCACACGGTCGAAGAAGCGGGTCGTCGCAGTCGTCCTCGCGCTAGCCCTGGTCATCGCGATCGGGCTCGTCGCTGCGACGAGCGGGACTCGCCCGCCCCGGCGTCCCCAGCGACGCGTCGCGATCGTCGACGACATCGACGACGGCACCGTCACCCGCGACGACTACGACCGCGGTCTCGAGCAGTCGGCGGCCCGGCTCGGCCTCAAGGAGGTGCCGCCGCCGAGCGACCCGCAGTTCGCGCAGCTCAACGACGAGACCATGCAGGGCCTCCTGCTCGCGATCTGGGCCGAGGGCGAGGCGGCGGACCGCGGCATCGAGGTCACCGACGACCGACGTGCAGGCCGAGCTCGCCGACATCCAGAAGAGCTTCAAGGACGAGGCGGAGTTCGCCAAGGTCGTCGAGCAGTCGAAGTTCTGCACCGAGGAGGAGATCGCCAACGACACTCCGCCCGAGCAGTGCGAGGACGTGATCAACCAGGCGCGCCTGCTCGCCCTGCAGCGCGAGCTCTCCGCTGCCTTCGCCGCCGAGCCGACCGTCACCGACGACGAGATCGAGGACTTCTACGACGCCAACATCGAGAGCTTCAAGACCCCGGCCACGCGCGACGCGCGGGTGATCCTGAACGAGGACGAGAAGCAGATCGAGGCGGCCCAGGCCGAGCTCGAGGGCCTCGCGCCCGACGATCCCGACTTCGACAAGGCGTGGAAGTCGGCCGCGAGGAAGTACTCGCAGGACGCGGCCTCCAAGGACCGCGGCGGCCTGCTCGAGGGCCTCGTCGAGGGCCAGGGCGATCCGCAGCTCGACCAGCAGGTCTTCAACGCCGAGGTCGGCCAGCTCGTCGGGCCGTTCGAGACCGACCGCGGCATCTACCTGGTCCAGGTCACGAAGGAGACGCCGGAGACGGTGCAGCCGCTCGACGAGGCCTCCGCGGCGATCGAGCAGCAGCTCGTCTCCGCCCGCCAGCAGGCGCAGCAGACCGACGTCCAGAACGACTTCATCGAGAAGTGGAAGGCGCGCACGCAGTGCATCGACGAGGTGATGATGCAGTTCTGCGACGGCTTCGTCCCGCCCGAGGCGGAGACCGTGCCCGGCCAGCCGCCGGCCGCCGAGCCCGCCCCCGTCAACCCGAACAGCCCGATCGAGCCCGGGACCGCGACGCTCTCGATCGACGGCACCACGGTGACCGGCGCTCCGCAGGGCCCGCAGCTGCCCGTCGACCGAGGCAGCGGCAGCCGCCGGCGCCCTGCCCGAGGGCGCGATTCCGGTCGGCCCCGACGGCGCGCCCGTCACCCCCTGACCGGTCCGTCGGTCCCGTGAGCTCAGACCCCGCCGAGCCGAGCGCCGGGGAGGTCGAGGCCGCCGCGCGCTCCGCCGCCGCGGTCGGACGCCTCGACGAGATCACCCGCCTCTTGCGCCGCGAGTGTCCCTGGGACCGCGAGCAGGACGAGCGCTCGATCGTCCCGCACACGGTCGAGGAGGCCTACGAGCTCGCCGACGCCGCCGCCTCCGGCGACGACGCCAAGCTCCTCGACGAGCTCGGCGACGTGCTCTTCCAGGTCCACTTCCTCAGCCTCCTGCTCGAGGAGCGGGGCGCCGGCGACATGGGCGACGTCGCCACGCAGATGACCGAGAAGCTCGTCCGCCGGCATCCGCACGTGTTCGGCGAGGCCGAGGTCGAGGGCGCCGGCGAGGTGCTCAGCAACTGGGACCGGATCAAGCGCGAGAAGGAGGGCCGGGAGGGCCTGTTCGCCGACGTGCCCGAGAACCTGCCGGCGCTCCTGCACGCCCGCAAGCTCCAGCGCCGCGCCGCCAACAGAGCGCCCGAGCGGGCCGAGCTCGGCGTCGTCTCCGGGCCCGACGCCGGCGCGACCATCGACGCGCTCGAGCCGCTGCTCGCGGAGCTCCGCGAGCTCGCCGGGCGCGGCGCCGACGGCTCGCCCGGGGCCGCTCCGGCCGACCGGGACGCCGTCGACCGGGCGCTCGGGGAGCTCCTGTTCGCGGTCGTCGACCTCTCGCGGCGCCTGCGGAGCGACCCGGAGCTGGCGCTGCGTTCTGCCTCGGCCCGGTTTCGGGATTCCGCGGAGGAGTCGTCCGGCCAGTCGTGACAAACTGCCGCGTCCCATGCCAGCCATCAGCAACATCCACGCCCGCCAGATCCTCGACTCCCGGGGCAACCCCACGGTCGAGGTCGAGGTCAGACCTCGAGAGCGGCGTCCGCGGCCGCGCCGCCGTCCCCTCCGGCGCCTCGACCGGCGAGTTCGAGGCGATCGAGCTGCGCGACGGCGGCGAGGCCTGGGGCGGCAAGGGCGTCACCGGCGCCGTCGCCAACGTCAACGGCGAGATCGTCGACGCGATCTGCGGCGCGATCGCCACCGATCAGGAGGCGATCGACCGGATGCTGATCGAGCTCGACGGCACCCCGAACAAGTCGCGGCTCGGCGCCAACGCGATCCTCGGCGTCTCGCTCGCCGTCGCCCGCGCCGCCGCGCGAGTCGACCGGCGTGCCGCTCTACCGCCACGTCGCCCACCTCTACCGGCGACCAGGAGGCCGAGCCGACGCGTCCTGCCGGTGCCGATGATGAACGTCCTCAACGGCGGCTCGCACGCCGACAACTCGGTCGACTTCCAGGAGTTCATGGTCGTGCCGGCGGGCGCCTCCAGCTTCGGCGAGTGCCTGCGGGTCGGCACCGAGGTCTTCCACGCGCTGAAGAAGCACCTGCACGAGCACGGGCTCGCGACCGCCGTCGGCGACGAGGGCGGCTTCGCCCCCGACCTGCCCTCGAACGAGGCCGCGCTCGAGGTGCTGGTCGCCGGCATCGAGGCCGCCGGCTACGAGCCCGGCAAGGACGTCTTCATCGCGCTCGACCCGGCGACGAGCGAGATCTTCGAGGGCGGCAGCTACGTGCTCGAGCACGAGAACCGCAGCCTCAGCCGGCGCCGAGCTGGCCGACTACTGGGCCGACAAGGTCGACCGCTACCCGATCGTCTCGATCGAGGACGGCATGGACGAGGAGGACTGGGACGGCTGGAAGCCCCTCACCGACGCGATCGGCGATCGCTGCCAGCTCGTCGGCGACGACCTCTTCGTCACCAACCCCGAGCGCCTCGGGCGCGGCATCGAGACCGGCGTCGCCAACTCGATCCTCGTCAAGGTCAACCAGATCGGCACCCTGACCGAGACCCTCGAGGCGATCCGGATGGCCCGCGCCGCCGGCTACAGCGCCGTCATGTCGCACCGCTCCGGCGAGACCGAGGACACGACGATCGCCGACCTCGCCGTCGGCACCGGCTGCGGCCAGATCAAGACCGGCGCCCCGAGCCGCTCCGATCGCGTCGCCAAGTACAACCAGCTGCTGCGGATCGAGGAGGAGCTCGGCGCGAGCGCCACCTTCCCGGGCCTGAGCGCCTTCACGGGCCGGTAGGGCCATCGGTCGGCCGCACCCCGGGCGGCCGCCCAGAACACCCGTTCGCCTTTGTGCAAGCCGTTTTTCAGGGGGAGGGAGCGGAAGGCAAGAGGGCGACGGCGTCGAAGTTCCGGGATGTGAGCGCCACGACCGTCCGTTCCCGCCGCCGCTACAAGGCGCGCGTCGCACCTCGAAGCGGTGCAGGGCGGACGACCGCGAGCCGGATCCAGTGGGATCGGGTCGCCCGGATCGCGCTCGTGCTGGTGCTGTTCGCGGTGCTGCTCTCCTACGTGAAGCCGGTGATCAACCTCGTCGGCACCTGGCAGGAGTCGAAGACGGCCACGCAGCGCCTGCAGGAGCTGCAGGCCGAGAACGCGCAGCTCGAGAAGCGGGCGAAGATGCTGAACACGCCCGCCGCCGCGATGCGCGAGGCGCGCAAGCTCGGCATGGTCGCGCCCGGGCGAGCAGGCCTACAAAATCACCGGCCTCAAGTAACCTTTCGGCGGTCGGCGCCGTCTGACGCGGCGCCAGACGCGCACCCGCTCGGGCTCATGTGGCTCCGCCACACCGCGGCCCGTTGCGTGCGGCGTCTGGCTTGGTCAGACGACGCCTCCGGGCTTTGCTCGCGCTCCTGCAACCCTGGTGACTATGGAAACTGCACTCGACATCGAGGCGGCACTCGACCGCGCCGACGACGCTGACGTCTTCAACCCGCCGCCGCTCCTGTTCGTCGGCGGCACCGGTCGTTCCGGCACGCACGTCGTCGCCAAGATCCTCAACAACCACAGCCACTTCCGCAAGGTCCCGAACGAGGCCCGCTTCCACACCGACCCGGGCGGCATTCCCGACGTGCTCGCCGGCCGCACCAGCCCCGAGCTCTTCGTCTGGCGCCTGCGACACCACTGGTACCGGAACTTCGAGCCCGCCCGGCTCTCGTTCCGCGGCATCCACCGCTACGTGCCGCGGCGGCGCCTCGACGCGGCCTCGGAGGCATTCCTGCGCCGCTTCGGGGACGAGCCCGAGGCCGCCTGCCGGCAGCTCTTCTTCGACCTGCTCTGGCCGCTCGCGGCCGAGGAGGCGAAGGCGGGGCTGATCGAGCAGAGCTGCGACGTCGTCGCCGAGGCCCCGACGCTCGGCCGCCTCTTTCCCGAGGCCAAGTTCATCCACGTCGTCCGCGACGGCCGCGACGCCGCCGCCTCGCGCGTCGGCCAGGCCCGCTTCCTCGCCTACCCGCGCTCGATGGCTCAGGGCCTCGAGTGGTGGGACGCGCGGATCCGCCGGATCGACGACGGCGTCCGCGGGATCGAGGCCGGGCCGCGTCTACGCCGTCAGCCTCGACGAGCTCGTCGGCGGCGATCGCCGCCGCACCTACCGGCTGATGCGCCGCTTCGCCGGCCTCCGCAACGAGGACGCGATGCTCGACTACTTCCAGGGCCGGGTCAAGGACCGCAACGCCCACATGGAGCGCTGGCGCGCGAGCGTGCCGGAGCGCCGTCAGGCCGAGATCGACGAGCGCTACCGCGAGATCCTCGGCCGGATGCAGCTCGACGGCGTCCACTGCGCCGACCTGCTGCTGCGGGTCTACGAGGAGCGCAAGGAGGCGAGCGCCTGATGGCCGCTCCGAACGAGATCCTGCCGCCGCGCCCGGAGAACCCGGACCTGATCTTCATCGGCGGCACCGGCCGCTCGGGCACGCACGTGCTCTCGCACCTGCTCGGCAGCCACTCGCAGTACGCGCGGGTGCCGATCGAGTGCCGCTTCCACTGCAACCCGCAGGGCTTCCCGGACCTGCTCAGCGGCCGCGTCGACGCCGAGACCTTCCTCAAGAAGCTGAAGAAGTTCTGGTGGCGGCGGATCCGCGCCGGCGAGGTCGCGCCGGTCGTCGCCAAGCGCCTCGCCTTCGGCCGCAAGGTCCGCGGCCTGCACAAGATCGTTCCCGCAGGAGCGCTTCGACGCCGCCGTCGCCGAGTTCGAGTCGACCTACCCGCTCGACCTCGAGGACGCCTGCCGCAACCTCTTCCTCGACCTGCTCTGGCCGCTGACCGCCGAGCAGGGCAAGCCCGGCCTGACCGAGATGAGCTGCTTCACGATCGCCGAGAGCCCGACCCTGCAGCGCCTGTTCCCCGAGTCGAAGCTGATCCACACCGTCCGCGACGGGCGCGACGCCGGCTCCTCGAAGGTCTCCAAGCGGCAGAAGCGCTCGCACCCGCGCGACGGCTTCGAGGGCCTGCGCTGGTGGGAGGGTCGGCTGCGCAACATCGAGCGCGGCGTCAACGGGCTCGCCGATCGCTCGAAGCTGCTCTGCGTCTCGCTCGACGACCTCGTCGCCGGCGACCGCGAGGGCGTCTACCGGCGAGATCCTCGAGTTCACCGGGCTCGAGGAGGAGCCGGGCATGCGCGAGTTCTTCGACGGCGAGATGAGCGCCGGCGCGGCCCACAAGGAGCGCTGGCGCGAGGGCCTGACCGCCCAGCAGCAGGCCGACCTCGTGCGCGAGTACGAGAAGACGCTCGACCGGCTCGAGCGCGAGAACTTCCACTGCGCCGGCGTCCTGCGGGCGGCGTACGAGCGCCAGCCGGCGTGAGCGGCGACACCGGCACGATCGGCTCGTCCGATGCGCCGGAGCCGATCTTCATCGGCGGTACGGGCCGCTCCGGGACGCACGCCCTCGCGCGTCTGCTCGGCCGCCACTCCCAGCTCGCCGACGTGCCGATCGAGGCGCGCTTCCACTGCAACAAGCGCGGCCTGCCCGACCTGATCGAAGGCCGCGTGACGCTCGCCGGGTTCATGGCGAAGCTGCGCGGGTTCTGGTGGCACCGGGTCCGCGTCGACGGCCGCCCGCGCGGCCTCTACAACCTGCACCGCCGGGCCGACTTCGACGCCGCCTGCGAGCGCTTCGAGGCGGCCTACCCCGACGACCCGATCGGCGCCTCGCGCCGGCTCGTGCTCGACCTGCTCGGGCCGGTCGCCGAACGCGCCGGCAAGCCCGGCCTGGTCGAGATGTCGTCGCACAACGTCAAGGAGGCGCAGACGCTGCTGCGGCTGTTCCCGCGGGCGCGCGTGATCCACGCGCTCGCGCGACGGCCGCGACTCCGCGACCTCGGTCACCGGCAAGACCTGGGGCCCCGACAGCGTCGTCCGCGGCATCGACTGGTGGGCGGCGCGCCTGCGCGACATCGAGCGCGGCGTCCGCTGGGAGGAGGACGGCGCGCCCTACCGGATCCCGCCGGAGAGCTTCCGCGTCGTCCTGCTCGACGACCTCGTCGGCCCCGATCGCGACCGCGTCTACGCCGAGCTGCTCGCCTTCCTCGATCTCTCCGACGAGGACGGGATCCACTCGTTCTTCGAGAGCTCGGTCACCGCCGAGGCCGCCCACGCGGGTCGCTGGCGCGACGAGATCGGCCCCGTCGGCCGCGCCCGCGTCGCCCGCCGCTACCGCCGCGCCGTCGCCGAGCTCGAGCAGCAGGGCAACCACGCGGCGCCGGTGCTGCGGGCGGCCCTCGACCGCGAGGCGGTGCCGGCGTGAGCAGGCGCAAGGCCGGCCGCAAGGTCCTGTTCGCGACCAGCAACGGGACCGGGCTCGGCCACCTGAACCGCGCGATGTCGATCGCCCGCCGGCTGCCGGACGGGATCGAGCCGGTCCTGTTCACGCTCTCGCAGGCCGTCCCGGCGGTCGTCGAGGCCGGCTTCCGGGTCGAGTACTTCCCCTCCTACCGCCGGCCGGCCTCCGGCTCGGACTGGCAGTGGAACCTGCGCCTGCGCCGCCGGCTCGAGCGCCTGCTCGCCGACGAGCGCCCAGACCTCGTCGTCTTCGACGGGGTCCACCCCTACCGGGCCCTGACGCACGTGCTCTCGGCCTCCGGCGCGCCGCGCTCGGTCTGGTGCCGGCGACCGATGTGGAACCCGCGAGACGCCCGCCGCGCCCCTGACGCGCACCGGCGCCTTCGACGCCGTCCTCGAGCCCGGCGAGCTCGCGGCCGAGGCCGACGAGGGCCCGACCGTCGAGCGGCGCGACGAGGCCGAGCGCGTCGCTCCGATCGTCTACCTCGACCCCGACGAGCTGCTCAGCCGGCGGCAGGCGGCGCGCGAGCTCGGCCTCGACCCGGCCCGGACGACCGCGCTCGTCAACCTCGGCCAGGGCGGCGCGACCGACCGCGCCGTCGGCCGGGTGCTCGCGCGCCTCGCGCGAGGAGCCCGACCTGCAGATCGCGGCGCTGCAGTCGAGCATCGGCAGCGGGCTCGAGGTCCCCGACGGGCGTCGTCCGCCTCGACGCGACCTTCCCGATGAGCCGCTACTTCCACGCCTTCGACCTCGCCGTCGCCGCCTCCGGCTACAACGCCTTCCACGAGCTGATCGCCTTCGGCGTCCCGACGCTGTTCGTGCCGATGCCCCGCAACACCGACGATCAGGCCGCCAGGGCCCGCTGGGCGGCCGCAGCAGGGCATCGCCCGCGCCGTCGCCGGCCCCGAGGACGAGCGCTCTCAGACGAGCTCGAGCCGCTCCTCGACGAGGACGCGCGCGACGAGGATGCGCGAGGGGTGCGAGCGCGTCTGGGGCGAGAACGGCGCCTTCGCCGCCGCCGAGCTCGTCGCCGGGCTGGCCGCGCGGCGAGCGCAAGCCGAGCGGAGCGCGCGCAGTGCGCCGCCGCGGCGGCTTCAACCGCTGGTGGCGCTACTCGAGCCACCCGCGTCGGCCCGAGCCTGCCGCTGGCGCTCGGCGCTCACCGCCCGCGACCTCGGCGGCCACCCCGAGCGCCGGCGGCCGAAGGGCGATCGTCTACGCCCTCGGGCAGCCGGAGGAGGACTTCGAGGCCGAGCTGACCGAGGCGGTCGACTCGCTCGACGTGCCCGCGCGGCCGGGTGATGGTGATCACCGACTCGCTCGACTTCGCGGTCCTGCGGCGCCTCGGCGTCGCCTTCCAGCGGGTCCCGGCCGCGCCCGAGCTCGGCCTCGAGCTTCGACGACCCCGCCTACCGCCGGCTGCTCGACGAGCGCTTCGACGAGGCGATGTCGCCGTGGCACGGCAAGTGGCCGATGCGGCGGATCGGGACCGGCAACGCGATCCTCCGCGAGGAGGCGTCGCAGCGAGCCGGCAGCGAGCGCCGCCGAGCTCCGGCAGGCGGGCGGGACGGGACGGTGAGGCGTGAACCGCCGCGAGGCTCCGCTACCCTCCACGGCACCTATGGAGGCGCCGGTTCCGACTGAGTCGTCTGCCGGCAAGCGGGGAGCCGCCGGTGCGACGGAGCTCACACGTGCGCGAGGCGATGGCTCGCGCGATCTGACGATGCCGAACCTGATCATCATCGGGGCGCAGAAGTGCGGGACGAGCGGCCTCCACTACTACCTGGGCCTGCATCCGGAGGTGTCGATGTCGACGCCGAAGGAGCTCAACTACTTCATCGCCGAGCGCAACTGGGGCCGCGGGCCCGAGTGGTACTCGCGCCACTTCGATCCCGCCGCCCGCTGCCGCGGCGAGTCCTCGCCGAACTACACCGCCTTCCCGCAGCACATGGACGTGCCGGAGCGGATGTCGGCGGTGCTCCCGGACGTGCGGCTGATCTACATCGTCCGCGACCCGCTCGAGCGGATCGCCGCCCACTACGTCCACAACTTCGCCAAGCGGCGCGAGAAGGGCGACCTGCGCGCGACGCTGCTGCACCCGAACACCTCCTACGTCGCCCGCAGCCAGTACTTCACGCAGCTGCAGCGCTTCCTCGACCACTACGACCGCGAGCAGATCCTCGTGATCGAGAACAACGACCTGCGCGAGGACCGCGCCGAGACGCTGCGCAAGGTCTTCGAGTTCGCCGGCGTCGATCCCGCCTTCGAGCACCCGAAGTTCGACCAGGTGCGTCACTCGACCTCGCGCAAGAAGCGCGCGACCCGTCTCGGCATGCGGGTCCAGAAGATGAGCAAGACGCGCTGGGGCCGCCGGCTCCCGCGCCGCGCCTGGCTCGCCCTCGACGTCGCGCTGCCGCTCTCGAAGCCGATCTCGAAGCCGCCGATCGAGGAGCTCAAGGCGGCGCTCGGGGACGAGGTGCTCGAGGTCCTGCACGAGGACGCCGAGCGGCTGCGCGCCTTCACCGGGCGCAAGCTGGCCGGCTGGACGGTTTGAGCCCCCGGCCGGGGGGCGGCGGAGGCGGGGGCAACGGCTCGGGGCCCGCCGACGCGGCAGGGCACCGGCGCTCACTTCGGCACCCAGGTGATCCGCCTCTCGGGGATCCACGGGATCGGCATGATCGGCTCGAACGTGCTCACGTTCGTCGCCGCGATCGTGATCGCCAACTTCTCGAGCCCGGCCGAGTTCGGCCAGCTCGGGCTGCTGCAGTTCTTCGCCGGCCTGCTGACGCTGCTGTTCACGCTCGGCGCTCAAGCAGGGGACGCTGAAGCGGACCTTCGGCGGCGGCGACGACGATGACGACGATGACGACGAGGACGACGAGGAGCTCTCGCTGAGCCCGAAGCGCAGCTTCGGCACCGGCCTGATCACGATGACGATCGTCTCGATCGCCGGCACGCGCGCTGGCGCTCGTCTTCCGCCAGCCGATCGCCGAGCTGCTGCTCGGCCAGGGCGACGACCCGACGCCTGATCGTCTACGCGGCGCTGCTCGGCGGCGCCGGCGCCGTCTTCCGGCTCACCTCGATCGCGATCTGGATCGAGCGCCGCCCCTACGCCTACATCACCGTCGAGATGGCGCGGCCGGTGCTCACGCTCGCGGCCGTCGTGCCGCTGCTGATCGCCGGGGCGTGGGCATCGAGGGGGCGATCCTCGGCCAGGCGATCGGGATGGCGCTGGCGACGATCCTCTCGCTGGTCGCTGCTGCGCTCGAGCTGGGAGCCCGCGCTCGACTTCTCGCGAGGCGGCGCAGATCTACCGCAAGGGCGCGATCCGTGTGCCGCTCGTGCTCTCGATGTGGGTCGTCGGCTACGCCGACATCTTCATCCTCTCCCGCTTCGTCTCCGCACGCCGACCTCGGCACCTACCACCTCGCCTCGCGGGCGGCGTTCCTCGTCGCGGTGCTTCCCGGCGGCTACCGCAAGGCGCTGCGGCCGCTGCAGAAGACGCCGATGTTCAAGGCGGTCGAGGACGAGTACGGCGTCGGCACCGCCCGCGGGATCCAGTTCGGCTACTTCTGGGTGATGCTGATCGGGACGCTGCTCGCTGACCACGCTCGGCGCCCACATCCTGCTCCGGGTCGCGCCGGAGTCCTACGCCGACTCGGCGCCGCTGATCCCGCTGATCGCGGCCGGCCTCGTCGCGCCGACCGTCTACCGGATGATCAACAAGTCGGTCAAGTACGGCGACAAGCGGGTCCCGTTCATCATCGGCGCGGTCTGCGCGGCCGTCCTGTTCGTCGGCCTCTCGTTCGCTGCTCGTGCCGCCGACTCGGGGTGATCGGGACGCCGCTGGCGATGATCGCGCGCCTTCCTGCCGCCCGCGGTCTACATCTTCTACCGCTCGCAGCGCGGCCGCAGCCCGATCCGGATGCCGTGGCGGATGATCCTCGTCTCGCTCGGCAGCGCCCTCGCGATCGCGGCGCTGCACATGCTCGTCACCGACGACGGGCTCGTTCGTGCAGACCCTGATCGGGATCGTGGCGATGGCCGCCTGGGTCGCGCTCGTCGTCCTGCTCGGCGGCATCCCGCGCGAGCACCGGGCGCCGCTGTGGATGATGTTCAAGGGGCTGCGGCGCGAGGGCCGCGCCTTCGAGCCCGAGGCCGGTCTGGAGGCGCTGAGCCCGGTCGAGCGGCGGGCGCTGCGGCGGGCGATCAAGCGCGGGATGCCGCCCGAGAAGGCGATCCGGATCATGGGCGACGACCCGATCAACCAGCCCGACGCGGAGCCTGAGGCGATCCTCGTCGCACCTGCTGCGCCGGGTCGCCGTCGGCGGCGGCATCCGCGGGCTGCCGCCGAACTACGCGAAGCGCGTGCGGCCGGGCCGCGACAGCCGAGGTCGGCGAGCTTCCTCTTCGCCCGCGGCACGATCGCCGAGCGCGACCAGCTCGGCAAGCGCGTGATCAGCGACGGCAAGACCGACGCTCTCGACCTGCACACGCTCGAGACGCGTGCATCGACGGGCTCGAGGCGCTCCCGGGCCCGGCCTGGGCAGGCGGAGCCATCGGACTAGCGCTCAGGCGCCGGCCCCGGTTCCGTTCAGCTCAGTCGCTCAGTCCGAGTCGTCGTCGCGGCTCGTCGGAGTCGCCGGCGCGCCGGATCACGATCTGATCCGGCTCGATGCTGACTTCGACCTCGCGATGTCCGGCCCAGTGCTCCGCGTAGACGGGGTTGTCCTTGACGGAGGCGTCGAGCCAGAGCCCGTAGCCGTCGTCCTCGCCGTGGTCGAAGCTCGCTTCGAGCTTGCGGCCACCCCGGCGACGACCGCGGCCGCCACGACGGCGGCGCCGCCTGCGGGGCTCGCCGTCACCATCGGTGTCCTCGGCGTCGTCACGGTCCTCGTCCTCGCCGGCGTCGTCGTCCGCGTCCTCGTCCTCTTCCTCGTCGCCGGCGGCGAGCGTCGCCGCCTCGACCTCGGCCTCGATCTCATCGCGGAGATCGGCGGCCGTGTCGGGCTCGGAGTCGGGGGAGAGGCCGTGGCGGCGTCGGAAGTCGCGGAGCTCTGAGGCTGGGACCTCGAGCTGATGAGCGATCCACGCGTCCGTGCGGCCCTCGCGGACCCAGGCGCGGATCTGATTCAGTTGTGCACGTAGTGATCTACCTGCCATAGCCGGCGGCAGACTAGCAGCGCACGCCCCAGCGGCCCCCGCCCCTAGGCCGGCTCCGGGCACCGTTGCCCCCGCCGGCTGCGGCAGGCGTGCCGCGTGCGTGCCGGAGTAATGCCTTGAGCAGCGCCATGGTTGCGGTAGTCTCGGGCCGGTACGGGGTCGATCTGAGTGACTCCGGGGGATTCACACGAGACTGGCCCGGCCGGTGAAGGCTCGGGGGCAAGGATGGCTCAACCGTGTTGGTACTGACCAGGAAGACGAATCAGAGCATCATGATCGGGGACGATGTCGAGGTTTCGATCCTCTCCGTCTCCGGCGACAAGGTGCGGATCGGCATCGCCGCCCCGCGCGAAGTCGGCGTGTTCCGCAAAGAGGTCTACGCCACCCTCGACGGCAACTCCCCCAGCACGAACAACGCCCAGCCCGCCCCGGGCGAGTAGGTCAGTACCCCAGCTCCACCCAGCGCGAGGCTGGGAGGTCGCTGATCAAGGACGCACAAGGCGATGCGTGCGCCAGCACGTGAGCCGCGGAGGACGCCGAGCAGCGGCGTCCCAGTCCGCGCTAACCGCCGACGATCCAGGCGAGCATCTCAAACATCACGATGACGACCACCACGGTGGTCAGCGTCAGCGCGACGGCGAGCACGCTGAAGCGGACCTTGCCGCTGCGCTCGACCTTCTCGATGCGGCGGGCGCGCGACCGGTTCGCCGCCCGGCGCCGGAGCTCGGCGCGACGACGCTCCTCGAGCAGGGCCTCCTGCTCGAAGGCCTCTTCGAACTGCTCGTAGCTGAGGTGGCGCCGGTCGAGGGCGCTGCGAAGCTCGGTTGCCATAGCGGCGGGCAGTTTACTCCCTGCTCACAGATCCGTCACGCCTCCCTCAAACAAGGGCTTTTCAGCAGGCGTCCCAGAGACCCCGGCCGGCGCTGCTCGCCGCCTGCTCGAGCCGCGCGAGACGATCGGCCTCGGACGTGTTCGGCTCGATCTCGAGCGTCCGCGCGTAGCCGCCGCGGACCAGCTCGGCGTTGACGAAGCGCGGTCCGACGAACACGTAGGCGAGCAGTCGCCCGTAGGCGTCACGGCGCTCGGCGTCGAAGCGGAGCTCACCGTCCGGTCCTCGACGAGCTCGTGGTTGCGCTCGGACGCCTCGGGCCGAAGCACTGGACCGGCGTGCCGGGCTTGACGGTCTCCGGCGTGTCGACGCCGATGTAGCGGACGTCCTCGGTCACCCCGGCGACGAGACCTCGATCGTGTCGCCGTCGATGACCCGCTCGAGCTCGGCGCGGGCCCCTCCGCGGGTCCCGTCTCCGCCACGCTCCGGATCGCGCCGTCGCCCCTCTCGCCACCGCCGAGGTCGGCGAGCAGCAGGACGATCGCGACAAGCAAAAGGGCGATGGCACCGCCACCGCCCCTTGCAGACATCATTCGTTCTCCGGCCGGCGGAGGCCGTCCGGCCGGGCCCGCGGGCCTCCGGGAACGCGGGAGACGCTCGAGAGCAGGATCTCCTTGATCTGGGCGATGATCTCGAGGGCCTCGTTCCATTCGCGCTGCCAGACGTTGCGGCCGAAGATGACGCCGGAACCGCCGGCCTGCCATGACCGACTTGACGTGGCCGAGTGACGGTCTCGTCGTCGATCTTCGAGCCGCCCGAGAGCACGACCAGCGAACGGCCGGCCGATTCGACGCACTGCGCTGATCGCCTCGTCCTGCGTGACGTCCATCTCGTTGTACGGGGCCTGGGCGTCCTTGTCCTTGTCCGGGTTGATCTCCGGCATGTTGAGCTTGACGACGTCGGCGCCCATCTCCATGGCCATGCGGGCGGCGTAGTCGATCGCGTAGAAGGAGACCGGCGCCGCCCTTCTTGTCGATCGCCTCACCGCGGGGGTAGGACCAGACGACCAGCGGCATGCCGAAGCGGTCGCAGTCCTGGCGGACCTGCGCGCAGCTGGGCGAGGTCCTCGTCCTGGCGGGGCGAGCCGACGTACAGCGTGTAGCCGATGGCGTCGGCGCCGAGGCGGACGGCGTCCTCGACCGTGGCGTTGCAGGACGAGAAGGCCTTGTCCGACGACGGGATGTCGGTCTTGCCGTTGACCTTGAGGATCAGCGGCACGGCACCGGCGTAGTCCGGGTAGTACTTCTCGGCCATGCCGATCTGGCAGGCGAGGGCGGAGTAGCCGGCTTCGGCGGCGAGCTTGAACTGGTACTCGGGATCCTTCGAGGCGGGGTTCGGGAAGAAGTCGCGCGGACCGTGCTCGATGCCCTGGTCGATCGGCAGCAGCATCAGGGTTCCGTTGCCCGGCCCGAACTCGAACAGGAGGCGGTGGAGGCGGGCGCGCTTGCCGGGCGGCAGCGTGGCGAGAAGGGACTTCTGTTCGGTGATGCTCTTGACCTCCATTTGAGGTGTGCCTCCTTACGGCAGGTAGTTGTGGCCGCGTGGACTCGCGGCAGCCCCCGTGTTTGAGCGCGGGCGGCCCAGTGTATAGCGGGGGGAGGGCTAGGATCGGAGCCGGAGAAGGGCTTCCTGACGCCCGCGAGGTCCAATTCGTGCTCGATCACAGCTTCACGGGAACGCCCTTCACCCTCGGCATCGAGGAGGAGTTGATGCTGCTCGACGCCGAGACCCTCGATCTCGCGCACGGGATCGAGGAGATCCTCGCCGCCGTGCCGCCCGAATACGAGGCCTGCGTAAAGCCGGAGCTGTTCCAGTCGGTGCTCGAGATCGCGACGACACCGTGTGCGGACATCGACGAGGCGGCGCGGGAGCTGGCCGACCTGCGCTCGATGGTCGCCGGGATCGCCGCCGATCACGGGATGCGGCTCGGCGCCGCCGCGACCCACCCGTTCGCCCTCTGCGACGACCAGCGCATCGTCCAGCGCCAGCGCTACATCGACCTCGCCAAGGAGCTCAGCTTCATCGCCGACCGCGAGCTGATCTTCGGCACCCACGTCCACGTCGGGATCTCGAGCCCCGACGAGGCGATCTACGTTGCCGACGGGATCCGCCGCTACCTGCCGCTGCTGCTCGCGCTGTCGGCCAACTCGCCCTTCTGGGAGGGCCGCCGCACCGGCATGCAGTCGTCCCGCACGCCGGTCTTCCGCGCCTTCCCGCGCTCCGGCGTGCCACCGCACTACGGCAGCTGGGAGATCTTCAGCGGCCGGGTCGGCCAGATGATCCGCTCGGGGGCGATCGACGACTACACGTACCTGTGGTGGGACGTGCGCCCGCACCCACGCCTGGGGACGGTCGAGACACGGATCTTCGACCAGGCCAACCTGATCGAGGACACTGTCGCCTTCGCGGCGCTGACCCAGTCGCTCGCGCACCGCTTCGTCGCCGCCTACGAGGCCGGCGAGCCGCTCTTCGAGGTTCCCTGGGAGCTCGTCGACGACAACAAGGTGCGGGCGGCGCTGCGCGGCATGGACGGGCACCTGCTCGACCTGAGCGAGCGCGCGCACGTGCCGGCGAGCGAGCTCGCCCGGCGCCTGCTCGATGAGCTCCGCCCGGGCGCCGCCGAGCTCGGCTGCTCCGAGCAGCTCGAGCGGGTCGAGGCGATCGTCGCCGAGGGGACGGGCTCGATCCGCCAGCTCGCGATCGCCGACGCGAACGACGGTGACCTGCGCGCGGTCGTCCGAACGAGGCGGTCGTGATCGACGGCTAAGCCCGCGGCCGTCCCCGGGGCTCCGGCCCAGGCAGGGAGCCCCCCGGTGTCCGCGGCTATCCTCGTTGTCTCGTGTCAGCGCCTGAACTGAGCGTGGTCTGCAAGAACTGCGGGTCGGAGGTGAGCCCGTACGTGACGGAGTGCCCGTACTGCGGGCAGCGCTTGCGCAAGCGGGCGCCCGAGCTCGAGCGCGAGGGCGACGAGATCAAGGTCCGGGAGAGCCGCCGCGACAAGCGCCGCCGGGCCAAGCAGCTGAAGCGCGACGAACGCCGCGCCGGCTCCGAGCTGCGCGGGAGCCCGCGCATCTCCCGGCTCGCGGCGGCGAGCATCGGAGAGCGCCCGGTCGCGACGATCGCGGTGCTCGCGATCTCGGCCGTGCTGCTCGTGCTGCAGCGGGCCGTCCCCTGGACGCCGGCCGAGGTTGGCGCGATCATCGGCCCGGTCGGCTCGGAGGCGTGGCGCTACGTGACCGCTCCCTTCGTCTACGTCGACATGGGCGCTCTGATCGTCACGGGCGCCGCGATCGCGATCTTCGGGACCGCGGTCGAGCGGCGGATCGGCTCGCTGATGACCGCGACCCTGGTGCTCGCCTGCGGAACCCTCGGGATGCTCGCCGCTGACGCGGTCGCCTCGGCCGGGTTGGTCGACTTCCTGGTCGCCGCTGGCGGCAACGGCGTCGCCCTCGGCCTGCTCGGAGCGTGGACGATGCTGAAGCGGGCCGAGGCGGACGAACCGTTCGCGGAGCCGCTCGACACGATCGCCGTCGGCGTCGTTGCGGCGGTGCTCCTGCTCCTGCCGCTGGTCGAGACGACCGCCGACCCGGTCGCCGGTGTCGTCGGCGGGCTCGTCGGCGTGCTGCTCGGGCAGGCTCGCGTCGAGACGGGGCGACCGCGCCGCGGATTGACGTGGTGGGGACGCCCGACAACGGTCCCGAATACGCGACCACCCCGTCGGGCTGGGACTCGCTCGGCTATGCGAATTTCGGGCGTTTCCTTGGGGAGCTCGGCGGCGGCTCCGACCGCCACGCGCTGATCGAGCGTCCCGGTGTCGTCGCGACGGTCGCGTCGGGAAGCCCGGAGCGGTCCCTGTTCAACTCGGTCCTCTACGAGCATCCTCGTGCGCTCGAGGACCACTACGAGGAGATCAGCGACGCCTACGCGGCCGGGTCCGCGCCTGGTGTGTCTGGACACCGGAGACGGACCGCACCACGGACGCTCTGGGGGCCCGCGGCCACGCGCTCGACGGGCTGCCGCGGATGATGTCGATCGATCTCGACGAGGTCGCCGAGGGCGAGCCCGCCCTCGACGTCGAGGAGGGCTTCGACTCGGACGCGGTCTGCCAGATCAACGACGCCGCCTACGGCTATGCGGAGGGGACGCCGCGGCGGCATGGGCCCGGCCGGTGCCGCGACTGCGCACCTACGCGGCGCGCTGGCGCGGCTTCGACGCCGCCGTGCTCGCCACCCTCGACAACGACGGGGACTGCGGCTTCTACCTTGTGGCGACGCTGCCGGAGGCGCGCGGTAACGGCCTCTGCGCCGGGCTCATGGAACGGGCGCTGCTCGACGCCCGCGAGCGTGGTTGCCGCACGTCGACCTTGCAGGCGAGCCCCGCCGGGCGCCGATCTACCGCCGGCTCGGCTATCGCGATCTGGGTGGGATCGAGTTTCGGGGCGCGAGCGGCCGCCTGAGCCCGGCTGAGGCGCGCGCCCCTACCCGCCGGCGCCGGACGGACAGATATCTTGAGCGGGATGCCGGCGCCCAGCTACTCCGAGGCAGAGCTGCACGCAGCGGTCGAGGCGCTCACCGACGCCGAGCGCTTCCACGAGGCCGAGCGGATCGTCGGCTCGGCGGCGCCCGGGCTGCAGAAGGTGCTCGCCGAGGCGCTTGCTGCCGGAGGCTGGTTCGAGGATTCGCACCAGCGTGCGATCGACGACGCCGCCGGGCGGGCAGACGAGAGCGAGCGGATCGCCCTGATCCGCACCCTGATCGCCGAGGAGAGCCGGATCGCGATGATGATCGGCGTCGCGGTCGGCTGGACGCTGGCGGACGAGCTTTCGGACCCCGGGAAGCCACGCGAACGACAACGAGGAGAACGACCCCCATGACCGACATCCGCTTCCTTGGCCACTCCTGCGTCGAGCTCAGCGACGGCGACGCGCGCGTCCTCGATCGACCCCTTCCTGGCGCCGAACAACCCCGAGGCGACGATGACCGCCGACGAGGTCGACCCGACGACGATCCTCGTCACCCATGCGCACGTCGACCATCTCGCGGACTGCGTCGGCATCGCCCAGCGGACCGGCGCCACGGTCGCGGCGATCGTCGAGCTCGCCAACTGGCTCGGCGAGCAGGGCGTCGAGGACACGGTCGACCCGAACCTCGGCGGCACAGTCGACTTCCCATGGGGCTGGGCGAAGCTGGTCCAGGCGTTCCACACCAGCACGGCCCCCGGGTGCGCCGACGCGCCTTACAGCCCGACCCCGGGAACCGTGATCGGCAGCGCCGCGGCTGGGTCGTGAACATCGGCGGCAAGACCGTCTACCACCTCGGCGACACCGCCCTGTTCGGCGACCTCGCGCTGATCGCGAGGCGCACGCCGGTCGACGTCGCCCTGATCCCGGTCGGCGGCCACTACACGATGGATCGCCACGACGCCGTCGTCGCGGCGGAGTTGATCGGCGCGCCGACCGTGATCCCCATCCACCACTCGACCTTCCCGCCGATCGAGACCGACCTCGAGGCGTTCAAGCAGGAGCTGGAGGAGAAGACCGACTCACAGGGCGGTCCTGCTCAAGCCGGGGGAGACCCACTCGATCTGAGGCGACGTGAAGGAGCCGCGCTGGGTCAGCCCTGGCCGGAGTAGGCGCGGACCGAGTCGTCGGGGTCTCCGCCGGCGGCTCCGCGGGCGGAGGGTCGGCCGGGCTCGCGTCGGCGGAACGTAGGGCGGGGGAGGAGTCGGCTCGACCGGCGTCGGGTCGGGGTCGGCGTCGTGCCCGGGTCGCCGGTGTCGGTGCCGCCGTCGGAAGCGGGGCGGCCGCCGGTGCCGGTCGAACCGCCGTCCTCGACGACGACGGCGGGCGTCTCCTCGACCGGGAGTTACGGTCGTCGGGTCAGGTCAGGCACGGGCTCTCGGGCCGGTAGCGGGCTCCTCCGAGCCGGTCACGGGCTCCTCGGTGTCCTGCGGGCCTGCTGCCTCGGCGCCTCGTCGGCGCGGTCCTGGTCGACGTCGCCCGCGCCGATCGGCGCGTCGACGGCGCCGGCACCGGCTGCTGCGACGAGCAGGTGCTCGGCGAGCTCGCCGTCGTCGCCGCGCTCGAGGCGGGGGCGCCTCGGGGGCCGGTCTGAAGCGGCGTCGGCCGCGGCCTGGCCGTCGGAGCCGGAGCGGTCGCCGCGGCCGACGTGGGAGACCTCGACCGCGCCGGCGGTGAGCAGTGCGGCGGTGGCGACGCCGGCGACGGCCTTGGTGCCGATCAGCGCCGCCGATCGCGCCGAGCCCGCCGCCGATGCCGCCGGCCGCCGAGCCGCCGGCCGCGGTGGCGCCGACGGCGCCACCGGTCGCGGCAGCCGCCCCGGTCGCGGCGCTGCCGCCGCCGAAGATCTTGCCGATGAAGGAGGTCTTGAGCAGGGCCAGCGGGCCGATCGGGAGGATCGCGGCGAGTGCCTTGCGGTCGCTGCGCAGCTGCTTGCGGAAGCCCGCGCAGCCTTCGCAGTTGCGGACGTGGAGGCGGACCGGGCCGGTCGCCTTGGTCAGACCCTCGGCGGCCTCGGCCAGGGTGACGCGGACCTCCTCGCAGCTCAGCGTGCGGGACTCGCTCGACTCGGCCAGCGTGATCCGGGCTCGGACGAGCAGCGACTTGACGGCCGGGATCGTCGTGTCCATGGCGACCGCGATCTCCTCGTAGGACATCTGGTCGATCTCGCGCAGGAGCAGGGCGGTGCGCTGCGTCTCCGGCAGCGTGCCGACGTCGTTGAGGACCTCGCGCAGCTCCTCGCGGTTCTGGACCCGCTCGGCGGTCGTCGTGCCGTGCATGTGCGGGATGGATGTCCATCGAGTCCTGGCCCTCGTGGACCGGGCGGCGAAGGTGGTTGAGGCAGCGGTTGCGGGCGATCCGGTAGAGCCACGGCCGCACGTTGATCTTGCGGTCGTCGGCGAGCATCGCCGCGTGGGCGTTGGCGAAGACCTCCTGGAGCACGTCCTCGGCGTCCTGGCGGCTCTTCAGCATCGAGCTGCAGAAGGCGAGCAGCCGCGACTGGTAGCGGTCGAAGAGGACCTCGAAGGCGCGGTCGTTGCCGCTGCGGATCAGCGCCACGAGGCGCTCGTCGCCCTCGAGCTTGAGGACGGGCGAGCGGCGGGCGAGTAGGCCGCGGCGGGATGCGTGTGAGAGTGCGGAAGCTTCCATGGGACGAGGCGAGACTGCGCCGGTATGCAACACCGTATCGGCCGATTTGTTGCGTTCCCTAAAGATCAGCTCGCCGATCCCATAAAGAAGCCGCGCGCCCGCAGCTGGACGCGTGAGGTCGCGTAGCCGTGCGTCGGCCCCCATACGATGGCCGGGCCCGGGTAGGCAAACTGGTAAAGCCCGCGGCCTTAAAAGCCGCTGTCCCTAGGGGCGTTGTGGGTTCGAGTCCCACCCCGGGCATTTTGCGGAGGCGGCAGGGGCCCGAGCAGAGATTTCGGGAGACGGCGGGTCGATTCCGTCCCTGAAGGGCGATTTCCGTGCCGGAGCGACTTATACTACAAATGTAGTGACCATGCACGAGAAATCCGAGCGAGACAGACCGCCGGCGTCGCGACGGCGTCGCGCGCCGCCGGCTGGTCGCCGACGCGGCGCTTACCGTGCTCGCCGAGCAGGGTGCCCGCGGGCTGACCCACCGCGCCGTCGATCGAGGCGGCCGGCCTGCCGCAGGGCTCGACCTCGAACGTCTTCCGCTCGCGGGCGGCGCTGCTCGAGGGAGCGCTCGAGCGACACGCCGAGCTCGACCTCGCAGGCGGTCGGTCCCGCGCCGGCGGAGGGGCCTGCGCTGCCGCCGATGAGCCGCGAGCAGGCGGTCGCGCTGATCGCCGCCGCGGTCGAGCCGGTGCTCGAGCGCCGGGAGCTGAACGTCGCCCGCTTCGAGCTGCTGCTCGAGTCGACCCGCCGGAGCGAGCTGCGCGGCCCGATCGCCGCCGCCCGTGCGCGCTTCGCCGCGACGGCGGGCCGGGTCCTGGTCGCGATGGGGTGTGGCGATCCCGAGCGTCACACCGCGCAGCTGCTCGCGGCGCTCGACGGGATCGTGATCGCCGACCTGCACGGCGACGGCGCCGCGCTCGATCACGACGACATCGTCGCGCTGATCGGCCGCGTGCTCGACCGCTGCTGAGCGTCCGGCCCCGTCCGGCTCGATCCGTCGGTCTGCAGTCGCGGATCGCAGCTCGGCTACAACTGGACCTGCGTCGTCCGCTTCTGAGGTCGGCTCGGGCCGGGTAGCGGCTTGCGTGGCCCGATCCGACCCCCGCACGTCCCGGCGATCGTGGGTACCTTGCCCCGATGGAGCCGACCCGAGGCCAGAACGAGGTCGACGAGCGCGAGGCCGGACGGGCCGCCGAGGACTACGCGACGAGCTCGCCGGACCACGAGGGACCGCGCCGCGCCGGCGGCATGGACCCGGTCCACCGGCCGACCACGACCCCGTTCCTCGAGCGCCGCCAGCCGCGCTCGCCGTTCCCCGGGATCGCCGACTACGCCTTCCTCTCCGACTGCCACACCGGCGCCCTCGTCTCGCCCGACGGCACGATCGAGTGGCTCTGCCCGCCCCGCTTCGACTCGCCGAGCGTCTTCGCGGCCCTGCTCGACCGCTCCGCCGGCGGCTGGCGGATCGGGCCCTCGAACATGGGCGAGCCCGTCGGCCGCCGCTACGAGCCGGGCACCAACATCGTCGAGACGACCTGGATGACGCCGACCGGCTGGATGATCGTCCGCGACGCGCTCGTCGTCGGTCGCTGGCGCGCCCGTGACGCGACCAAGGCGACCGCGCACACTCGGCCGCCGTCCGACTACGACTCCCACCACGTGCTCGTCCGCACCGCCCGCTGCGTCCACGGCACCGTTCAGCTCGAGATGCTCTGCGAGCCGGTCTTCGACTACGGCCGCCGACCGGCGAGCTGGTCGCGGCCTCAGCCCTCGCACGGGGTCGCCGACGCCTCCGACGGCGACGTCAAGCTGCGCCTGCACTCGCGACGTGAACATGGGCATCGAGGGCGGCCTCGCCCGGGCCCGCCGCCGGCTCGAGGCCGGCGAAGGCTGCTTCTTCGCGCTCTCCTGGTCCTCGCGCCTCGACGGTCCCTCGAGCTTCTCCGAGGCGGAGGAGGCGCTCGACACGACGTCGCAGTTCTGGCGCACCTGGCTCGCATCGGGCAGCTTCCCCGACCATCGCTGGCGCGAGCACCTGCAGCGCTCGGCGCTCGTCCTCAAGGGCCTCACCTACCTGCCGACCGGCGCGATGGTCGCGGCGCTGACGACCTCGCTGCCGGAGACGCCGCAGGGCGAGCGCAACTGGGACTACCGCTACACGTGGATGCGCGACGCGACCTTCACCCTGCAGGCGCTGCACTCGCTGGGCCTCGAGTGGGAGGCGGACGACTTCATCCAGTTCGTCGGCGACGTCCAGCGCAACGACGACGGCGGCCTCCAGATCATGTACGGGATCGGCGGCGAGAAGGAGCTGCCCGAGGAGCAGCTCGACCACCTGACCGGCTACGAGGGCGCGCGGCCCGGTCCGGCACGGCAACGACGCCTACGAGCAGCGTCAGAACGACGTCTTCGGCGCGGTGCTCGACTCGATCTACCTGCACCAGAAGGAGTACGGCCACAACTCGCCGCGGCTGTGGCCGGTGATCGAGGACCAGGCACGCTGCGCGGCCGCCGTCTGGCGCCAGCCCGACCAGGGCCTGTGGGAGACCCGCGGCGAGTCGAAGCACTACGTCTCCTCGAAGGTGATGTGCTGGGTCGCGCTCGACCGCGCCGCCCGGCTCGCCGCCCGCCGCGGCTACGACGACCTCGCCGACGAGTGGCGCGTGGTCGCGAACGAGATCCACGCCGACGTGCTCGCCAACGGGCTCGACTCGCGCGGCGTCTTCACCCAGCACTACGGGACCGAGGCGCTCGACGCCTCGAACCTGCTCGATCCCGCTCGTCCGCTTCCTGCCCCAGGGCGACGAGCGGACCCGGGCGACCGTGCTCGCGATCGCCGACGAGCTGACCGAGAACGGGCTCGTGCTCCGCTACCGGACCGACGAGACCGACGACGGCCTCGAGGGCGAGGAGGGCACCTTCCTGATCTGCTCGTTCTGGCTCGTCTCGGCGCTGCTCGAGATCGGCGAGCGCCAGCGCGGCCGCGAGCTCTGCGAGCGGCTGCTCAAGGACGCCAGCTCACTCGGGCTCTACGCCGAGGAGCTCGACCCCAACTCGGGCCGCCACCTCGGCAACTACCCGCAGGCCTTCACGCACCTCGCCCTGATCAACGCGGTGACGCACGTGATCAGGGACGAGAAGGCAGTCTCGACCGTCTGAGCTAGCTCGAGACCGTGCGCTTGTAGCGCCAGGTCGCGAGCGGGGCGAAGACGACGATCAGGCCGACGCACCAGGCGACCGCGCCCCAGATGCTGTTGCCGGCGGGAGCGCCGAGCCACAGCGCCCGCATCGCGTCGATGATCACCGTGAACGGGTTCACGGTCGCGAACGCCTCGAGCCCGCTCGGCATCGTGTCGATCGGGACGAAGGCCGAGGAGGCGAAGGTGAGCGGGAAGATGATGATGAAGCCGATCTGCTGGGCGGCCTCGGGGCTCGAGGACGAGAGCCCCATCAGCGCGAAGATCCAGCTGAACGCGTAGCCCATCAGCAGCACCAGCAGGATCCCGCCGACGATCTCGGCCGGGTTCGCGTCGAAGCTGAAGCCGAGGATGAAGCCGACGATCAGCATCACCGCGAGCGAGACGGCGTTGGTGACGATGTCGGAGATCGTGCGGCCCGAGAGCACCGCCGAGCGCGCGATCGGCAGCGACCGGAAGCGGTCGATCAGCCCCTTCTTCAGGTCCTCGGCGAGCGCGATCGCGGTGACGAAGCCGCCGAAGGCGATCGTCTGGACGATGATCCCCGGCATCAGGAAGTCGACGTAGCTGTAGCCGGGCGTCGCGATCGCGCCGCCGAGCACGTAGACGAACAGCAGGATGAACATGATCGGCTGCACGAGGAAGCCGACCACGAGCTCGGGCGAGCGGCGGAACCGCAGCAGGTTGCGCTTGCCGAGCAGCAGCGTGTCGACGAGCCCGTGCCTCATCGGGCGTCCTCGGTGCTCGTCGCCGGCATCGGCGTCCTCGGCGGCGGGCTCGGCGCCGTGGCCGGTGAGCGCGATGAAGACGTCGTCGAGCGTCGGCCGGCCGACGGCGATGTCCTCGATCCCGATCCCCTCGGCGTTGAGGATGCCGACCGCCTCGGCGATCGCGCCGCGGCGCTCGCGGATCGGGGCGTGCAGGGCGCCCTCCTCGACCGTCGGCCGCTCGCTGACCAGCGGCTCGAGCAGCGCCGAGGCGCGCTCGCACTGGCCCGCGTCCTCGAGCCGGATCTCGAGCCGCTCGCCGCCGACCCGCGCCTTGAGCTCGTCCGAGGTGCCCTCGGCGATCACGGTGCCGTGGTCGATCACCGCGATCGAGTCGGCGAGCCGGTCGGCCTCGTCCAGGTACTGGGTCGTGAGCAGCACCGTCGTTCCCTCGGCGACCTTCTGCTCGATCGTCTCCCAGAGGCCCTGGCGGCTGCGCGGGTCGAGGCCGGTCGTCGGCTCGTCGAGGAAGATCACCGGCGGCGAGGCGACCAGCGCCGCGGCGAGGTCGAGCCGCCGCTCCATGCCGCCCGAGTAGGTGTTCGCGGGCCGGTCGCCGGCGTCGGTGAGGTCGAACTGCTCGAGCAGCTCGCGGGCGCGCTCGCCCGCGGCCTTGCGGCCGAGGTGGTAGAGGCGGCCGACCATCTCCAGGTTCTCGAACCCGGTCAGGTTCTCGTCGATCGCCGCGTACTGGCCGGCGAGCCCGATCTTCGCGCGCAGCTTCGTCGCGTCGGCGACCACGTCGAGGCCGGCGACGCGGGCGGTGCCGGCGTCGGGCGGAAGCAGCGTCGTCAGGATCCGGACGGCGGTCGTCTTGCCGGCGCCGTTGGGGCCGAGCAGGCCGAGCACCGTGCCGGCCTCGACCCGGAGGTCGACGCTCGTCAGCGCCTCGACGTCGCCGAAGCTCTTGCCGAGCCCGCTCGTCTCGATTGCGTACCCGCCTGCCATCAGCGGCGCAGGCTAGCGATGGGCGCCGGCCGGCGTTCGTCCGCGGCGGACCGCGCGTCGCCGAGCGGGATTCAGGGCGCCGCGGGCGCCGCGCTGGTGCCGGTCGCGGCGTCCTCGGCCCTCTTCCGGCGTCGGCGCCGGGGCGGGCTCGGGGGCGGGCTCAGGCAGGCTCGGGCGCCGGGACCGGCTCGGGCTCCGGGGTCGGCTCGGCGTCCGGCTCCGGCTCGGGCTCCGGGCGGGGGGCGAGGCTGCTCGTCGCGGCGCGGGCTGCTCGGGGCCGTCGCCGTCGCCTTCGCCGTCGTCGGCGGGCGGCTTCGGCTCGGCCGACTTCTCCGGCTTGTCGGGCTTGTCGGGCTTGTCGGCCTCGACCTTGGCCTTGCCGTCCTCGAGCTTCTTCTCCTTGCCGTCCTCGGTGCCCCAGGCGGTGATCGTGACGCTGTAGGTGCCGTCGCCGACGTAGGGGACCCAGACCGAGGTCGAGCCGCCGCCGGAGCCGATCCCGACCGTGCCGAGGTCGCGGACCGAGCCGTCGGCGAGCGTCGCCGAGGCGGTGTAGCGCTCGGCTCCCTCGACGCCGCTCCAGCTGACGTCGATCCGGCAGGTGATCCCGGTCTCGGCGACGCCGCAGACGCCGAGCGAGGCCGAGGCGCTGAGGCCGGCGCCGCCGCCCTCGTCGAGGGCGACCGCCTGCAGCGGGACGACGAGCGCCGCGACGAGCAGCAGCCAGTGCCAGGGGCGCATCGTCATCTCAGCCACCGTCCTCGGCGCCGGCGACGGTCACGTCCGGTCGCAGCGAGGCGTGCAGGGTCTCGACGTCGCCGCCGGTCTCCGGGGCGGCGCCGGGCTGGACCACGGTCGAGAGGTAGAGGCGGTAGTCGCCGGCGGCCCGCAGCGTCACCCTGATCGGCGCCTCGACGCCGTCGGCGACGGGCGCGTCGGCGCGCAGCTCGGTGATCGTGCTCTCGATCGTCGGGCCCTGGACGCGGTCGACGATCCGCGGGTCGTCGCCGATCTCGTCGAGCTGGGCGAGCGAGCGCTGCTCGAACTCGCGGAAGGAGAGCTCGGGGTCCTCCTCGATCCACAGGGTCGCGTCGGCGAGCCCGTCCTCGGAGCCGGGCCGCGAAGGCGGCGCCGTCGGGCGGGTCCGACTGCTCCCAGCCGGCCGGGAGCGCCAGCGAGTAGCCGGGCCCCTCGATGAACTTGGCCTGCTCGCCGCGGGCGCCCTTCGGGGCGGCGCTGATCGTGACCGACGGAGGAGGGGCCGAGGGGGGCCGTCGTCGCCCTGCAGCAGCGCCAGCCCGGCGACGACGCCGAGAGCGGCGATCGGGACCGAGGCCCAGGTCCAGAGGCGGGCTCGTGAGATCTTCGGGCGATCGCCGGCGCCGAGCCGCTCGCCGGCCGCGTCGCGGGCGTCGAGGATCCGGTCCCAGGCGGCGAGCAGGCCGTCCCGCAGCGGCTCCAGCGGGCCGCGCGTCCGGCGGTTGCGGGGGCGGCGGGTCGAAGGTCTCGTGGCAGCCCGAGCAGACGACCCGGTGGATCGCGCCGACCGGCACCGAGGCGGGCAGCCGGACGCGCGTCTCGGCGCCGCAGGCCGGGTGCCGGCAGACGACCGTGCGCACCGGCTCGCCCTCCGGCGGCTCGGGAAAGCCGCCGTTGTTTCCGCCACGAATCTGCGGCGCTTCTCTCCGCATCGTGGGGAGTTGCATGACAGGCATTGAATCGGAGTCGGGCCTTCTTTACTTGAGCGGCGGCCAGCGCTGCCTCTCCCCGCTTGCAGATCGCGGTGCTTGGGGGACAATGGCCGGCATGCGCGGCAGCTTCCTCGAGTGGGCGTACCGGCGCCTCGGCCGCCGCTATCCGACGGTCTTCATCGCGGTCGAGCTCCAGGCCGGGTTCCTGATCACTGCCGGCACCGTCCTGCTGCTCTCCTTCTACTACGACGGCAGCGCCGCCGAGTTCGGCGAGATCCTCGCGATCACCCTGACGCTGACCGGGCTGACCCTGCTCTGGGGCTTCCTCCAGATCCGCCCGAAGATCACGCCGCGTCCAGTCGTGGATCGGCGGCCACCGCGATCCCGACTCGACCGCGCGCGCCTGGGCGGCGGCGATCGGGCTGCCGCTCGACGTCGTCCGGGCCGAGATGCTGGTGCCGATCGCGGCCGTGATCGTCCCGGGCGTGGTCGCGAGCGTGGTCATCCTCGACCTCGCCTGGGTCGCGATCTTCCCGATCGCGGGCGCCGGCCTGATCGCGGTCGGGCTACGGCGCGATCCTCCACTACCTGACCGTCGAGGCCGGGCATGCGCCCCGTCCTCGTCGAGATCAACCGCGCCGTCGCCCCGCGGCTCGAGACGGCGCGCACGGCGCTGCCGCTCCGGATCCGTCTGCTGGCGGCGCTGCCGATGATCAACATCATCACCGGCCTCGTCGTCGCCGCGCTGACCGGAGACCGCGGCGAGAGCCTCGGGGTCGCCGTGCTCGTTGCGATCGGGGTCGCGACGACTCTCTCGCTCGAGCTCACGGTGCTGCTCTCGCGCTCGATCCTGAGCCCGCTCCGCGATCTCCAGCTCGCGACCGAGCGGGTCGCGGCGGGCGACTACTCGGCCGCCGTGCCGGTCACCACCGCCGACGAGATCGGCGAGCTCGCGTCGTCGTTCAACCAGATGGTCACGGGGCTGCGCGAGCGCGAGCGCCTGCGCGAGGCGTTCGGCACCTACCTCGATCGCGAGGTCGCCGAGTACATCCTCTCCGAGGGCTTCGACGAGCACGGCGTCGAGGCCGAGGTGACGATCATGTTCTGCGACGTCCGTGACTTCACGAGCTTTGCCGCCGGCGCCGAGGCGCGCGAGGTGGTCGCTCGGCTCAACGCCCTGTTCGAGGTCGTCGTGCCGCTGATCGGCGCCGAGGGCGGGCACGTCGACAAGTTCGAAGGCGACGGCCTGATGGCCGTCTTCGGCGCCCCCGAGCCCTACCCCGATCACGCCGAGCGCGCCGTCCGTGCAGCGCTCGAGATCGACGCCCGCGTCAACGTGGCCGGCGAGGGCGGTGGCTTCCGGCTCGGCGTCGGGCTCAACACGGGGCGCGTGATCGCGGGCTCGGTCGGCGGCGGCGGCCGGCTCAACTTCAGCGTCATCGGCGACGCCGTCAACGTCGCCTCGCGCGTGCAGGCGGAGACCAGGAACACCGGTGCCGCGGTCCTGATGGCGGCCGCCACCGCGGCGGAGCTCGGCCCCGGGTTCGTCGTCTCCTCGCACGGCATGCACGAGCTCAAGGGGCTCGATCGCCCGGTCGAGCTGCTGGCGCCGCAGTCGGCCCCGGTCTCGCCGGCGAGCGGCGACGGTACGGCTCGGCGCGCTCAACGCGTAGGCTCGGGTCATGGCTACCGAGGAGAAGCAGCAGTCCGGAGGAATCGGCAACGCGGGGGCATCGCACGGCGGCAGGCTCGCCGCCAGGGCGCTCGTCGAGAGGGGCGTCTCGCACCTGTTCACGCTCTCGGGCGGTCACCTGTTCAGCCTCTACGACGGCTGCAAGGAGGAGGGCATCGAGGTCATCGACGTCCGCCACGAGCAGGCGGCGGCGTTCGCGGCCGAGGGCTGGGCGAAGGCGACGCGGACGCCAGGCGTCTGCGCGCTGACCGCCGGCCCCGGCGTCACCAACGGCGTCAGCGCGATGGCCGGCGCCAGCTTCAACGGCTCGCCGCTGGTCGTCCTCGCCGGCCGCGCTCCCGAGATGACCTGGGGCACCGGGTCGCCTGCAGGAGATCGACCACCTGCCGATCGTCTCGTCGGTGACCAAGCACGCGGAGACGATCAAGGACGCCGGCGGCATCCCCGCTGCCACCGCCCGCGCGGTCGACCTCGCCGCCGGCGCGCCGACCGGCCCGACCTTCCTCGACTACCCGCTCGACGTCGTCTTCACCGAGGCCGACTACCAGGCGCCGCCCGCGCCCGACCCGATCGACCACGGTCCCGCCGCCGGGATCGAGGAGGCCGCGGCGCTGCTGGCTGCGGCCGAGCGCCCTGCGGTGATGGCCGGGACCGGCCTCTACTGGGGCCACGGCGAGCAGCAGCTCGTCGAGCTGGCCGAGTCGCTGGGGATTCCGGTCTACCTGAACGGCATGGGTCGCGGCTGCGTGCCGGCCGACCACCCGCTCTTCCTTCAGCCGCACCCGCGGCGCCGGGCTCGGCGGCTGCGACGTCGCCGTCGTGATCGGCGTGCCGCTCGACTTCCGGCTCGGCTTCGGCGCGGCGATCTCGGCCGAGGCGAAGCTGATTCGCGTCGACGTCGAGCCGAACCGGCTCGAGGGCAACCGCGCCGCCGACGTCGATCTGGTCGGCGACGTCGCGGCGACGCTCGGCGCCCTCGGCGAGGCCGCCACGCGACGCCGGCGGCAACCCGTCGCGGACCCGCGAGTGGGTCGACCTGCTGACCGCCCAGGAGCAGGAGAAGCGCGAGGCCGAGCAGGCCGACTTCGGCGACGATCGCGCGCCCCTGCACCCGATGCGGCTCTACGCCGGCCTCGCCGAGGTGCTCGACCGCGACGCGATCGTGATCGGCGACGGCGGCGACTTCGTCTCCTACGCGGGCCGCGTGATCGAGACCTACGAGCCCGGCTGCTGGATGGACCCCGGTCCCTTCGGCTGTCTCGGCGGCGGCCCCGGCCAGGCGATCGGCGCCGCCTGCGCGAAGCCCGGCCGCCAGATCTGCGTGCTGCTCGGCGACGGCGCCTTCGGCTTCAGCGGCATGGAGTTCGACACGCTCGCCCGCCACGGCCTCCCGGTCGTCGGCGTGATCGGCAACAACGGGATCTGGGCGCTCGAGAAGCACCCGATGGAGTTCCTCTACGGCTACTCGCTCGCCGCCGAGCTGCGGCCCGAGACGCCGTACGAGGAGGTCGCCGGCGCGCTCGGCTGCCACAGCGAGATCGTCCGCACGCCGGCCGAGCTGAAGCCGGCGCTCGAGCGCGCCTTCTCCTGCGGCGGCCCGGCGCTCGTCAACGTGCTCACCGACCCCGAGGTCGTCTACCCGCGCAAGGCCGTCCTCGCCTGAGACGGGCGCTCCGGCGGCCGGCGCTCGCGACTGTCTAGTCTCGGGCGCCGATGGGACTGCGCCTCGGCCGCCACAACTTCACCCGGGTCGTCTACGACGACTCCTCCGACATCCTCTACGCGACCCTGCCCGGGGCCGAGCCGGCCCGCCGCGAGGAGACTCCCGAGGAGGACGTCTGGCTGTTCGACGAGGCGGGCCGCTTCATCGGCGTCCGCGTCGTCGAGCCACGGGTGCGGTGGGAGCGCGACGGCGCCGTCTACGTCAGCCTGCCGAGCGGCGAGCGCGAGCGCGCGACCGGCCTCGAGGCGGCGCTGCGCGGTTCCACCTGACTATCGGCGCCCGGCGATCATCTAGATTCCCGCGCCAATGGCAGGACTGGATCTGAACGGACGCGTCGCCCTCGTCACCGGCGCGGCCCGCGGCATCGGGCTGGAGACGGCGAGGGCACTGCACGCCCGCGGCGCCCACGTGGCGATTCTCGACCTCGAGGAGAAGGACGCCAAGGCCGCAGCCGCCTCGGTCGGCGAGCGGACGATGGCGCTGGCGGCCGACGTCACCGACGAGAGCGCCGTCGCGCTCGCGGTCGATGCGGTGACGACCGAGTTCGGCGGCATCGACGTCGTCGTCGCCAACGCGGGCATCGCGCAGACGATCCGCCCGGTCTCGAGCGTCGACCCCAAGGACTTCGACCGGGTCCTCGACGTCAACCTGCACGGCGTCGTCCACACGGTCCGTCAGGCGCTCCCGCACGTGATCGAGCGTCGCGGCCATGTGCTCGTGATCGCCTCCGTCTACGCCTTCGTCAACGGCACGCTGCAGTCGAGCTACGCGATGAGCAAGGCCGCCGTCGAGCAGTACGGCCGGGCGCTCCGCGTCGAGCTCGCCCCGCTCGGCGCCTCCGCCGGCGTCGGCTACTTCGGTTTCGTCGACACCGAGATGGTGCGCGGCGCCGAGCGCGACCCGGTCGCGCAGATGGTCGAGGACCGCGCCCCGAGGTTGCTGCGCAAGCGGATCCAGCCCGCCGAGGCGGGCGAGGCGCTGGTCCGCGGGATCGAGGCGCGCGCGGCGCGGACGATGTTGCCGCGCCGCTGGCGCCCGATGTTCCGGTTTCGCGGATTTCTCGGCCCGGGCCTCGATGAGCTGATGCGGCGGGATTCCGTGTTGGGGGCTGCAATCGCGGAGGGGGAGAGGAAGGGCGCCGCCGAGCGGTGAACGGCGAGACGCCGCACGCGCCCGAGCCCGGGGTCGCGCTCGAGTCCGACGACGAGCTGCTTGCCCGCTTCGTCCGCACCCGCGACCCGGACCTGCGCGAGGAACTCGCGATCCGCTACGCGCCCCTGGCCGAGGGCCTCGCCCGCCGCTACGCGAACCGCGGTGAGCGGCTCGAGGACCTGCAACAGGTCGCCTATCTCGGCCTGCTGAAGGCGCTCGACGGCTTCGACGACATCAGGGGAAGCCAGCTTCCGCGCCTACGCCGAGCCGACGATCCTCGGCGAGCTGCGGCGCCACTTCCGCGACAAGCGCTGGGCGATGCGGGTCCCGCGTGACCTCAAGGAGGCGCTGCCGAAGATCCGCAACGCCGTCGATGAGCTCTCCAAGGACCTTGGCCGGGCTCCCGAAACGGCCGAGGTCGCCGAGGAGGCCGGGATGGAGGAGGAGGTCGTAATCGACGCGCTCGAGGCGGCCGAGGCCTCGCGGCCGGCCTCGCTCGACGCGCCGATCGCCGCGACCGAGCCGGACGCCGCGACGATTGCCGACCTCGTCGGCGAGGAGGACCAGAACCTCGACCACGCGGAGTGGAACGTGCTGCTCGAGGAGCGCCTCGAGAAGCTCGACGAACGCGAGCGCGAGGTGCTCTACCTGCGTTTCGCCGAGGACCTTACGCAGCGCGAGATCGGTGAACAGATCGGCGTCTCGCAGATGCAGGTCTCGCGGATCCTCAGCGCCGCGCTCGACGAGCTCCGCGCGGCGCCCTGAGTCGCCTCTCGCCCGGCCCCGCGCTCCGCTTGCCGGCCGGGTTTGACACGCCCGGCCGCGGGTAGCTGAACCGCGTGACGATCAGCGCCGAGCTTCAGGATGGGACGGTCAGCCTTCTCGGGATTCCGGGGACCGTTGGCTCCCGATCGCTGATCGTCGATCTGCTCGAGAACGCGGCTCGCGAGGCGCCGGGCGAGGTCGAGATGTCGATCTACCTCGAGCCGGGCCTCTGGGGCCTGCCGCCGTTCGAGCCCGGGGCGGCTGGATCGGCCGAGGTGAAGCGGTTGCGGCATGCGGTCGCCACCGCCGACGGCGTCGTCCTTGCGACCCCGAATACCCAGGCTCGCTGCCGGGCGGGCTCAAGAACGCGATCGACTGGATCGCGGCTCCCGGCCCCCCCGACGGTGGGTCGCTCTGCGGCAAGCCGGCGATCGTGATCGGCGCCGACCGCGGTCGCTTCGGCTGCGACGGCGGTGGCCGACGCGCGCAAGGTGCTCGAGGTCGCCGGGGCGAGGGTGCTGCCGGAGTCGCTGGCGATCCCGAGTGCCGATCGGGCCTTCGCGGCCGACGGGATGCTCTGCGAGGAGGCGGGCACCGGGCGCAGCTCGGAGCGCTGATGGAGCTGCTCGCCTGGGAGGCCGGGGCCGGCCGGGACGACTGAGCGGCCGTCGGCGCCTGGCCGGCTGCCGTCGGGCCCGGTCAGACGAGCCGGAAGCAGCCGTTGCCGATGAACTCGGCCTCTGTACCGAGGCAGTCTCGCTCGGCGACGGCGGCGAGGCTGGCGGGGTCGTCGGCCTTGGCCACGGTCCGCGCCTCGCCGATCAGGAAGGTCGCGATCGCCACCTCGGGGTTGCCGTCGCGGTCGCAGATCGCCGTGTAGGCCTCGATCTTCCCTGCGCCGGAGTCCGGCGGCTCGACCACCTGGCGTCGCGGTCCGGTGTCGATCGCGTCCTGGGGGTTGAAGTGCTGCCAGCCGGGCCTATCGCCGGCCCGCCCCGCCCGGCTCTCGGAGAGCAGGACGACCCCGTGCTTGGTCAGGTACCGCGGACCCCGGTCGCCAGCCCGCTTCCGCCCTCGGCCACGATCCGCTCACAGAGGGCGGCGAGCGAGTGAGTGACGTAGTTGCTGCCGGGGCCGCCCGCGAACGAGAGGCCCCCGGTCACGGTCGGCGCCCGCTCCGGATCGAAGAGGTCGACCCCGAGCTCGCGCCCGGCGACGGCGACGGCGGAGGGGAAGCAGGAGTAGATGTCGAGGTGCTCGACGCCGTCGATCGTCAGCCCCGCGTGGTCGAGCACGGCGCCGGCGCAGGTGGCGAGCGCAGGCGAGCGATCGAGGTCCAACCGCTCGGAGGGGAAGGCGTGGTCGGAGCCGACGGCCGTGCCGACCACGCGGACCTGGGAGCCGGGCTCGACGCCCGCCGCGGCCGCCGCCGACTCCGAGCAGACGATCAGGGCAGCGGCCTGGTTGGTCTGGATGTTCGAGTTCATAAGCTTCGTGTACGGAATCGAGACCTGGCGGTTGTCTGGCGAGGCGCTCGCGATCTGCTCGGCCGCGGGCCTCGCGCGACCAGGCGTGCGGGTTGGTCGCGGCGACCTCGGCGAAGCGGGCCCACAAGCGCCCGAGGTAGCGCTGGTGTTCGGCGGGGTCGCGGCCGGCGCCGGCGCGGACCGCCTCCTCGAACAGCGGGTAGTAGGCGACCGGCGCGATCAGGTTGGCGGCGAGCTCGACCGGATGGCTGGTCTCCCCGAGCTTGCCGATCGTGCGATCCGGCTCGGTGCCCTCGGGCTGGGTCGGGAAGCCCGGGTCCTCGCCGGCCTTCATCGCCCGCAAAAGCACGTCGAAGCACTCGACCCCCGTGATCAGGACGACGTCCGCCTCGCCGGCGCGGATCCGCGCGCAGGCGTCGGCGAGCAGCTCGACCGGGGAGATCCCGCCGGTCAGCGTTCGCACCGTCTCGACGTCCTCCGCACCCAGGGCGTCGGCAAGGATCCGCGCCGGGTCGGGGATCTGCCAGGAGACGGAGTCGACGAAGCCGATCGAGTCGAGCGCTGCGAGCAGCTCGGCCGGCCGGCCGCTGCGCTCCAGCGCCGCTCGGGCCACCGCTTCCAGCACTGCTTCGGGGGCGAGGCGAATCGCCCTGGCCGCGGTGCCGCGGTCGGTCAGCTGCGCCCAGCCGGCGATTGCCGGGTCTCGTGCGGGATCGGCTCCCAT
>CAVURI010000022.1:0-42267 GCA_963743845.1 uncultured Solirubrobacterales bacterium | reverse complement strand
ACAATGCCGCCGGCAACAACGCCACGCCAAAACCGCGCGCGGCCACGCTTGCGATCGTCACCGATAAATCGAAAACCATTCCCTTCAGCGCCGGACTCTGCAGACCCGCCGCCGCAAACCACCGCTCCCATTCGTCCTGACGATAGGAACGCAGCAGCACCTCGCGCTTGAGATCGGCCGGCCGGCTCAACCGGCGCGCTATCGATGGCGCACAGAACGGGGCAAACGGCGCGCCCATCAAATGCGTTGCCTCGGTGCCGTGCCAGAGCCCATCGCCGAACCTGATGGCGTAATCGAGGCCTTCGCCCGCGATATCGATGCGGTTGTTGTTAGTGAACAGGCGCAGGTCGATTTGTGGATACGCCTTCCGGAATGAGTCGAGCCGCGGCAGCAGCCATCCTGACGCGAAAGTGCCGACCACACCGACCGAGATGACGTCCTGATAGCGGCCGCCTTCGAAGCGGTTGAGCGTTTCGCTCAACCGTCCGAACGCCTCGACGATGCTGGGCAGCAGCAATTGCCCTTCGTCCGTGAGCGCGACGCCACGGGGCAGACGGCGAAACAATTGTACGCCGAGCCGATCTTCCAGGCCTTTGACGTGCTGACTGACGGCGGCCTGTGTGACGCCGAAGCTCCAGGCCGGCGCGCGTAAAGCTGAGGTGCCGGGCCGTTGCTTCAAACGCCCGCAAGGCATTGAGCGGAAGGTGCAAAAGCTCGTCCGGCGGCGCATTTTTTGACCCTAGTTTTTCTTATGCCTGCCCGCAGAACTGATCGTTTGTCAAGACTATGGCCTGTCGGCACTTTGCCGCCGCAGCACGAGGGATTCGCAATGATCACGAGAAGAAAGTTCCAACTGGGATTGGGCACCGCGTTGGGTGCGGCGGCCTTGACGATACGGCCGAGAGCGATGCGCGCCTCGGTCGCAGATCAGCAATGGCTCGACGAGATCAAGCGCCTCGAGCGCGAGAGCGGTGGCCGGCTCGGCGTCTGCGTCGTCGAAACCGCAACGGGCACCCGCCATGCCCACCGTGGCGATGAACGTTTTCCGATGTGCAGCACGTTCAAGGCGCTCGCGGCGGCAGCCGTTCTGGCGCAAGTGGATGCCGGCAAGGAACAGCTATCGCGGCGAATAAACTACGACGCCTCGGCGCTCATCACCTACTCGCCCGTGACCGAGAAACATGTCAGCGACGGCATGAATTTGGCCGAACTCTGCGACGCCGCGGTAACGCTGAGCGATAACACCGCCGCCAATTTGCTGCTCGCTTCTATCGGCGGGCCGAAGGGATTGACGAGTTTCGCACGAAGCCTGGACGACCAGTTTACGCGGCTCGACCGGAACGAGCCCGCGCTGAACGAGGCCTTGGCAGACGATCCCCGCGATACCACGACGCCGAATGCGATGGCTTCGACCTTGCAAGCCCTCATTCTCGGGACCAAGGCACTATCGGCCCCGTCGCGCGCGCAAATGACGGCGTGGTTGATCGGCAACAAGACAGGCGACACGCGGCTGCGCGCCGGTTTGGCAAAGCACTGGCGCATCGGCGACAAGACCGGCACCGGGTCGAATGGTACCAGCAACGATGTCGGCGTGGTCTGGCCACCCAACACGGCACCCTTGGTCATCACAGCGTACCTGACCGGCGCCACCGTTTCCGCCGCGCAGCAAAACGCGACGCTGGCTTCGGTTGCGCGGGCGGTGTCGGCGATTCTCTCGCTAGGTGCGACTGCGAGGAGCCGCCTAATTGTTCCGCGGAAGTTCCACCGCGCCGTTGTTCTGCTTGCCGGTGTTGAATTCCATGATCTTGCGCGTCACGCCGGGAAACATGGCCGAGATCGGATTGACGCGCAGCACGGGCTGGCCCGGCGTGCCGACGACTTCATAGGTCACGCCGATCAGGCCCTCGTTGCTGCCGGCGCCGAGCAGGCCGAGCACGACGGCAGCGAGGCGCCGTACCTGAACAAGCCGGACAACATGGACATCGACCGCCACGGCAACCTCCTGATCCAGGAGGACCCGGGCACCAACCCGCACCTGGCGCGGATCGTCGCCTACGACATCGAGACCGGCCGCCGCGCCGTGCTTGCGCAGTTCGACCCCGCCCTGTTCGCCCCGGCGACCCCGGGTGGCACCGACGCGGTCCTGACGACCGACGAGGAGTCAAGCGGCATCATCGACGGCAGCGAGACGATCGGTGACGGCTCGTTCCTGTTCGACGCCCAGGTCCACAAGGCCGCCACGGGTCTGAACGCGACCGAGCTCATCCAAATGGGCCAGCTGCTCGCGCTCGAGGTGACCGACTGGGACCTCGTCTACGGCCCGACCGGCCCCGAAGGCCCGACCGGTCCGCAGGGTCCGACCGGCCCGACTGGCCCCGACCAGGTCCGACGGCCCGACCGGTCCGACCGGCCCCACGGGTCCGACGGGTCCGACCGGCCCCGAAGGCCCGGCTGGACCTGAAGGCCCGACCGGCCCCGAAGGCCCGATGGACCTGGGCCCGCAGGGACCCCAGGGCCCGGGTGGCCAGGACGGTGAAGACGGCAAGGACGGCAAGGACGCTGTCGTCGTCTGCAAGGTCAAGGGCAACAAGAAGATCAAGTGCATCGTCAAGTTCGAGAAGGGCCGCAACCGGGACGCCCGGCTCGTCCGTGACGGCAGGACCTACGCCTCCGGCACCGCCACGGAAGCTGACGGTCACCCGCGACCTCGAGCGGGGCAAGTACGTGATGGTGATCGGTCACGGCAACAACGCCGACCGCATCGCAGTTCGCGTGCGCTGAGGACCGGCGTCCAGCTCCGCCGGCCGGCGGAGACCGAGAGCAAGCCGCGCCTCCAAATGGGGGCGCTGCTGGTTTAGGGGATAACCCGAGCGTCGGGCGGATTGCGGGTCAGTGCGGAGGCCCGGCGGCAGTCTCTACGGATTCAGCCGCTGGCGTTATGCGGTGTGCTGCTGCGATCGGCGAACTGCACCCACATCCGGAACCGCGACTGCCGCCTGACTGCGAAGGCTGCGGCGAGCGCCTCGGCGTCTACGAGCCGATCGTGGTGCCGGACGAGAGCAGACCGACCTCGTGGCTGCGGTTGCGACCGGAGCAGAGGCAGAACGGTCTGCGGGCCTGGCACCCGCGATGTTTCCCGGCGACGTGGAGCGAGCCGCTGCCCGAGCCGGACCCGGGCTGACCGGGCGCCCGGCTACTCGGCCGGGATCACGACCCGGGAGCAGGGCGGCGGCGGGCGGCTCTGCCTCGACGTCGCCGGTGTTGAGCACGGGCTCGTCCTGGTCGTCGAGCAGGTCGATCTTCAGCTGCGACTTGGTCACCTCGACCTGGGCGTAGCTGAACTGATCGGTCGAGGCGCACTGCATGCCGACGCCGGCGGGCGGCTGCGGCTGCAGGAAGGCGCTCGTGATCAGCGCGCCCGAGGCCGGGTTGCCGGTCGCGCTGCTGATCTCGCCGGAGTAGTTCTCGGTCGCGACGGGGCCGGTCGTGACGTCGAGGATCCCGGAGTCCTGGACGCCGTCGGGGCCGAGCGTGCTGAAGCGCGCGTCGTTGACGAGGTTGGCGTGCACGTCGGTCGTCAGGAAGACGGCGTTGTCGACCTTGTCCTTGAGGAAGTTGAGGAGATCCTCGCGCTCGGCGGCGTAGCCCTCCCAGCGGTCGTAGGGCAGCGCGTAGAACTGCTGGATCGGGACCTCGTTGAGGATCACCTTGAAGGTGGCGTCCGACTTCTTGATCGCGTTCTTGAAGGTCTTCAGCTGGTCCGCGCCGAGCATCGTCCGGTCGGGATCGTTGATCGCCTCGACACAGCCGGGCGGCACCGGGTTGGCGAGCGCCGGGACGAGCGCCGAGAAGACGTTGCGCGTGCTCTGCGGCGCGGTCGGCGCCAGGTCGGGATCGCCGCTGCCCTGCGGGTTGTCGCAGACGCCGCTGTAGTCGGCGGCGTTCGAGCGGAACGAGCGCTCGTCGAGGAAGAAGAGCTCGAGGTTCTTGCCCCAGCGCTCGGTCCGGTAGATGCCCGACTTGTCGCTGTAGCTGACCGGGTTGTACTCCGTGAACGCCTTGACGCCGTTCTCGTAGAGCTTCTTGCCCTTGATCTTGGTCACGCCCTGGAACTCGCCGTCGTTGCTGTAGGGGAACTCGCTCTCCCCCTTGGCGAAGTCGTTGATGAACTCGTGGTCGTCCCAGTGGGCGTAGTAGGCGGCGCTGCCGCGGGCCTGCTGCCACGGCTTCATGCCGAGGTTCAGCTTGTAGGCGGCGCGCTTCTCGTCGACCGAGACGGCGACGTCGTCGATCCCGTAGCCCGGAACCTCGGTGTCGGAGTAGATCGTGTCGCCCATGAGGATGTTGAAGTCGTTGTCCTGGGCGATGATCCGCTTCCAGACCTCGAAGTTGTTCCAGTAGGGCTTCGACTTGCCCGGCAGCGGCCGCGCGTCCTGGTCGCCGGCGAGCGCGAAGTGGATCGTCTTCGCCTTGTTCGCCTTCGGCGCGGTCTTGAAGTGGCCGGTCTCGCTCTTCTTGCCGCCCTTCATGCAGAAGCGGTACTTGTAGGCGGTGTCCGGCTTGAGCTTGCCGATCCGCTTCTGGACCGTCAGGTCGTTCGACTTCTTCGCCTTGACGACGTACTTGCTCTTCGCCTTCTTCGGGTCGCACTTGCCGAAGCCGCCGCCCTTGCTGATCTGGATCTGGGTCTTGCCCTCCTTGGTCGCACGGGCCCAGAGGATCGCCCCCTTGGCGCCCACGTCACCCGTGGCGACGCCGTACTTGAAGCCTTTCGCCTTGGCCGATGCACCCGGCGCGAGCAGTAGGGCCGCAAAGGCGGCAAGGACGAACAGCGCGATACCCAGACGACGAATCCCCATGGGGCCATCCAATCAGGTTTCAGCCACTTGTGTGGATTGGCACTCGCGCGAGGCCTACGTGAAGCGGCCGAACATGCGCGAGCGCTCGACGCCGGTCGCTGCCGGCGGGCAGGCTGTAGAGGTCGCCGTCCTCGGCCAGCCACAGCGGTCCCGTGAACCGCTCGCGCGCGTCGGCGAGGAAGATCGGCTCCGAGTCCCTTGAGCGGCAGCGGCGGCACGATGTGGGTGATCGCCAGCGCCCCGACCCCGGCCTCGCGGGCCGCGTCGGCGGCCTGCGGGCGCGGTCGCGTGGTAGTCGGGGACGTCGGCGAGGATCTGGCGCGCGGTTCGCGAGCCCGGCCTCGCCGGCGGCCTCGGCGACCAGCTTCAGCAGCTCCGGCGAGAGCGCGTCGTGGAGCAGCAGGTCGGCGCCCTTGGAGGCCGCGACCAGCGCCTGGGCAGTAGATCGGTGTCGCCGCTGATCACGGCGCTGCGGCCCTTGTAGTCGAAGCGGTAGCCGACCGCCGGCTCGACCGGGGAGTGGTCGACGACGAAGGCGGTGACCTTGAGGCCGTCCTCCTCGAGCACGACCATCGAGTCCTCGCCCGGCCGGCGATCTCGTAAGGCTCGGCGACCATCGGCGCGCCGGTGGGCGGAGCGACGTCGGCTCCCGTGGTGGGCGATCCGGTAGCCGCTGTCGAGCGCGTAGGCCTCGTTGAACCCGGCGACGACCCGCTCGACGCCGGGCGGGCCGATCACGCGCATCGGCGTCGGCGTCGGCGTCGGCGACCCAGCGCTGGAGGTTCACGCGTGCCGAGGCCGCCGATGTGGTCGGAGTGGAAGTGGGTCAGCAGGACCGCCTCGATCCGGTTCGGCGCGATCCCCATCCGGTTCAGCGTCTCGGAGGCGCGCTCGCCGGCGTCGACCACGTAGACGCGTGCCGCCGGCGATCACCGCCGCGCAGGGGTTGCCGCGCTTCGGCGTCGGGCAGCGGCGAGCCCGAGCCGACGATCGCGACGTGGAGGCCGTCGCCGAGGTCGGCGACCGGGTCGGCCGCGACGAGCTTCGGCAGCTGGCGCTTGACGATCGCCAGCGCCAGCCGGGAGCGGAGCGAGGCGATGCTCAGACCTCGGCTTCGACGAGCATCCGGATCGCGTCGAGCGTCGCCGAGACGTCGTGCTCGTGCTCGGAGCCGTGGGTCGTGTTGAGGAACAGGGTCAGCTTCGAGCCGTCGCCGTCGGCATCGACCTGCAGCCAGCCGCGGTAGCCGCTGTCGGTTCCCCACTCGATCCGCCGCGCATCGTCGTCGGTGCGGAACGAAGCGTCGCCATGCTGCTCACGGCCTTCGTAGCGGGCGTCGACCTCGACCCGCTCGTCACCGGTGTCGCGGATCGACGTCAGCTGTGGCACGAAGCGCGTCAGGTTGGCCGGGTCCGAGATCGCCGCATAGACCCGATCGGGGCTCGCTACGACATGCTCGGTGTGCTCGTGCTCCATCGCTGTTCCTTTCGCCGGGGGCCGGCCAACCTTATCGGCGGCATCGCCGGGCGACGGAGTGCCCCCGGCGCCCGGGGCCGGGCTATCCAGCCGCGCACTCGGCGGCGCGGGCGAGCAGCAGCCGGCGCTCGCTCGCGTTGTCGCACAGCTCGGCGGCCCGGAGGAACTCGCCGCGCGCCTCGGCGGGCCGCTCCAGCCGCATCAGGATGTCGCCGCGGACGCTCGGCAGCAGGTGGTACTCGCGGAGCGCCCGCTCGGAGGCGAGCGAGTCGACGAGCTCGAGGCCGGGCTCCGGGCCGAACGCCATCGTCACCGCGACGGCGCGATTGAGCTCGACGACGGGCGAGCCGGTCAGCGCGGCGAGCGCGTCGTAGAGCGCGACGATCCGCGGCCAGTCGGTCTCGGCGAAGCTCGCCGCGCGGGCGTGGCAGCCGGCGATCGCGGCCTGCAGCGCGTAGGGACCGAGCGCGCCACCGAGCTCCTCGACCCGCTCGAGCGCCGGCGAGACCGCGCTGCACGAGCAGCCGATCCCAGCGTGAGCGATCCTGATCGGCGAGCAGCACCGGCTCGCCGTCCGGGCCGACCCTGGCGCGGAGCCGCGAGGCCTGCAGCTCGATCAGCGCCAGCAGCCCGAGCACCTCCGGCTCGCGCGGCATCAGCGCCGCCAGCATCCGCCCGAGCCGCAGCGCGTCGTCGCAGAGCAGCGGCCGCGTCCAGCGCTCGCCGGCGCTCGCCGAGTAGCCCTCGTTGAAGGTCAGGTAGACGACCTCGAGCACGGCGTCGAGACGCTCGGCGCGCTCGGCACTCCCCGGCATCTCGACCGGCACCCGGGCCTCGGCGAGCGTCCGTTTCGCGCGGACGATCCGCTGCGCCACCGTCGCCTCCGAGATCAGGAAGGCGCTGGCGATCTCGGTCGGTGGTCAACGCCCCGACGAGCCGCAGCGTCAGCGCCACCCGCGCCTCGCGGGAGAGCACCGGGTGACAGGTCATGAAGATCAGCCGCAGCACGTCGTCGGAGACGTCCTCGGCCTGCGCGGCGAGGTCGGGCTGCCCGAGCCGCTCGGCGATCTCGAGCTCGCGCCCGATCAGCTCCGTCTTGCGCTCGAAGGTGGCGCGCCGGCGCAGGCGCGTCGATGCCGCGCCGCTTTGCGGTGGTCATCAGCCAGGCCGCCGGGTTGTCGGGGACCCCATCCCGGGGCCACTGCTCGAGCGCCGCGACGAGGGCGTCCTGGGCGAGGTCCTCGGCGACGCCGACGTCGCCGACGACCCGAGCCAGCCCGGCGATCAGCCGGGCCGACTCGATCCGCCAGACGGCGTCGATCGCGCGGTTGGTGGGCGGCGCCGCCACGCCGCTCAGGCGATGCCGCGCTCCTGCTCGGCGAGGCGCTCGTTCGCCTCACGCAACTCCGGCGTCATCTGCTCGTCGAAGTCCTCCATCTCCGCGATCTCGCGCAGCTCGATCTCGGTGCCGCCGTCGAACGGGGCCCGCTTCAGCCACTCGAGCGCCTCCTCTCGGGAGGAGCACTCCCAGATCCAGTAGCCGGCGACGATCTCCTTCGACTCGGTGAAGGGCCCGTCGATCACGGTTCGCTCGCCGCCCTCGAAGCGGACGCGGGCGCCGTGCGAGGTCGGGCGCAGCCCGTCGCCGGTCAGCATCACGCCGGCCTTGACCAGCTCCTCGTTGTACCTCGTCATCTGCTCGAGCAGCTCGGTCGGGGGCATCTCCCCCGCCTCGGACTCGGGGCCTCCGGGTACCAGGACCATGAAACGCATCTGCTGCCTCCTCTTCGTGTGGATTACGGGTGTTCTACAGGTGCGTCGAACGAACCTGCCCGAAATCGACACGCCGGCCTCAGCGCTTGACGATCCGCGGTGCCTTCTTGCCCTTCTGCACGCCGACCTGGCCTGCCTTGACGATCACCTTGCCCTTGGCGCCGTTACGGCCCTTGAGGTAGACGGAGCTCTCCTCGACCGAGACCTTGGTCTGCTGCTTCGCCTTGTCGTAGGCGACCTCGAAGATCGTGCCGCGGACGCCGGCGACGGCGCGCTCGGTGACGACCTCGAACTTCTTGTCGCTTCCAGCCACCGCCTTCTTGACGTGGGCCCAGAAGCTGCCGACCTTCTCACCGAGGAAGACCCGCGTCTCGTTCGTGTCGCACTCGTCGATCTGGAAGGCACCGCCGTCCTCGAGCTCGATCACGCTGCCGTCGCCGAGCCGGATCTTCGACTTCGGCGGGGCGCTGATCTTCTGGCCCGGGTAGAAGGGCATCCCGTCGAGCCCGAGCGAGCGGCCGTCGGCGGTTGCCGAGACGATCCGGTTCTGCTTGCCGGCGCAGTAGTCCGGCTCGACCTCGATCCGGGTGCTCTCGTACAGGGGGTAGGTGTTGGAGCCGACGCCGACGGTGACGAACCGGTCGAAGGTGCGGGAGAACGCCTCGCCGTCCCACCTGAGCCCGTCGATCTCGAGGTCGTTGCCGATCTGCTGCTGCGTGTCCCGGTGCGCGAAGTAGAAGTGGTAGTACCAGGTGCCCATCCGCTGGGTCAGATCCTGAACCGGCGTGCCGCAGCCGCCGTCGCTGCGCTCGGTGATCTCCTCCGGGAACTCGTCGCCGCTGTCGCCGCCGTGGTTGAGCGCGACCGCCATCTCGTTCGTCCCGGGAACGGTGTTCAGCTCGGAGATCTCGAGCTCACCGGCCCTCGTGCCGTCGACCGCGATCTCGGAGACGAACGGATCCGGCTCGCCCTCGCAGCTGAAGGCGCGGCTGACCGAGCCCTCCGTGGAGGAGAACGGCAGCTCGCCGACGCCCCGCGTCTTCCGCGCCCGGCGGTCGAACGCGACCGGCACCGTCGCCGTCGTCTCGAGGTCGAGCTGGCCCTGGGTGCTGCACGCGGCCAGCCCGGTGCAGGTCAGCGAGTAGCCCGCCGGCGGCACTCCCATCAGCGACCGCATCCTCACCTCGGCCTCGAGCGGCGCGCCGCCGGTGTAGACGCTCGCTGCGCCGGCGAGGGCCGGGGTCGCTGCTGCTGTAGCGAGCGTCGCGGCGAGGGCGATCAGCGGAAGGGTGGTCAGGGCGGTCTTTCGGAACATTCGGTCTGCCTCCATCGGGTTCGTGCCGGGCCGAGCACATCGCTCGTGACCGCAGGTTCGAACATCTCGCCGTCCCCGTCATCGGGGTCACCCCTAATAGGCACCCCCAAACTTTCGCCCGAACTGCCGCGGCCGCCACGGCTGCCAGGAGCGGTGCGGCTTGGCGGGCTCGGTCTCGGCCCGGGCCTCGAGATCGAAGTACAGCAGCGTCGTGCCGAGCGTCACGTAGGGGATCAGCAGCGCGAAGACGAGCGACGCCGAGGATGTCGATCCAGATCAGGTCGAGCGGCGTGAAGATCAGCGCGAAGGTCAGGATCGGCCCGGCGATCGTCGAGAGGATCGCGAAGAAGAGGATCGGCCGGAGCGCGTGCCACCAGCGACCGCGGACCAGCTCGGAGCTGCCGCGCAGCGACTCGCGGATCGACTTGTCGGTGAACAGGACCTCCTGCTGGACGAAGGCCCAGCCGACCAGCTTCCAGACCGCCCACGGGAGCCCGACGATGCGTCAGCGCCAGCAGGACGACGCCGCCGCGTCGCCAGCAGCTGCGCGAAGACGACGCGCCAGATCCGCGCCCGGACGCCGCCGACGGACGAGCGGAAGCCCGGCTCCCGCGACTGGACGAGATCGCGGACGAGGACGATCACCATCGCGGCGACGATCGCCGAAGCGACCGGGCGGCCGAGCGTGACGATCAGGTCCGAGAGCGCCAGGCCGAGGCCCGAGTGCCCGGACGCATCCCTGACGGCGGTGCTGCCCGCCGAGCAGGCGCGCGAGCAGGTTGGTGCCGCCGACGATCACGATCGCGACCGCCGCGATCAGGACCAGCGGCCGCCAGTGGCGGCCGTAGAGCTGCCGCGCGGTCCGCAGCAGCTGGCCGAACGAGCGCTGCGCACGCAGCCGCTCGAGATCCACGGGCCCCCACTTCGTGTATCCGACGAACAGCGCCGATCGCGATCAGCGCCACGATCAGGATCGCGATCAGCGCGATCGGCAGAGGTGGCGTTGAGGTTGATCAGCTCGGAGACGTTGGCGACCGCGCCGCAGAACAGGCCCGTCACCTGCGGGCCGACGATCGAGCCGCCCGGGCAGTCGCGGGCTCGTCGTCCGCTGCGCCGCCATCCAGGTGAACGGCTCGCGCCAGACCGTCTTCGTCGCCGGCCCGGTCGGGCCGTTGTTGAAGCCGGACTCGAGCTGACCCCAGTGGCCCTCGTAGCTGAGCCACTTGAGCCGGCCGCTCTCGGACGCCTGCTCCGGCAGCAGGATCGCCTCCGGGGTCAGTTGCCGCAGCGGCTCGCTCGTGTTGTCGCAGCCGACCCCGGAGCCGCGCTGACCGTTCTCGACGTAGACGGTCGAGTCGTAGAAGGTCGCGTGCGAGCCGGCGGCCGGGTAGACGATCGGGTGGGTGCCGTCCTTCTGCACCTTCGAGTCGTTCCATTCGGCGCGCTCGCCGCCGGAGTGCTGGAAGAGGATGATCTCGTCCGGCTCCTCGCTCAGCGCCTGCTCCGGAGTCTCGGCGTCGAAGCTGAGCTGCATCCCCTCCCAGTCGCTCTCGTGCAGATCGTTGAACTGGTTGAAGTACCAGTAGAACCAGTACTGGAGGACGAAGCCCGGATGGCCCTCTTCGCGCGCGATGTGGGCGTAGACGACGACCGGCGCCTCGCCGGCGGCGAGCTTCTCGGCGAAGTCCTTGGCGTAGACGCAGGTATCGCCGAGCGGATCGCCCGGGAGATCGAGGTAGTGATTGCCGCCGAGGCCGGCGATGTCGTCGGCCTCCGGCGCCCTTCATCACCTCGACCAGGCCCTCGCCGGACACCTCCTTGAGCAGCGTCACCTCCGGATTGCCGAGCACCGTCTCGACGCTGGTCGGCTGGTACTGCTCGCCCTCGGTGTCGCAGGGTGGGGTCTGCTGCTCGCGCACCATCGCGATCGGCACGTACTTGGCCGCGAGTTGCCGGGCGGCGGCGCCGGAGTCACTCGAGGCGGCATCGGCCGGGGGCGCGACGGCAGGCAGAAGCACGAGGGCCATCGCGATCGCGAGCCCCGATACCCGTCCACGAAAGCGGGCCCCCATCGGCGTCAACCTATCGGAACACCCCCGGCCGGGAGCTCGCACGCCTAACATGGACCGGGTGGCGGGAGCAGCAAAAAGGGTTCGTCTGCGGGCGTTTCGTGGCCTCACGGCGATGGCGGCCGGGCTCGTCGCGCTGATCGCGGTGCTCGCCGTCGCCCGGCGCCGGCGGCGGCGACCGCCAAGGTCCCGAAGGGCGCGGTGAAGAAGCTCGCGAAGAGCCCGTGCCCGCCGAAGTACGCGGTCCGCGTGTCCCGGCCGGCCGACCGCGAGGAGATCGCGGCCGCCAAGAGCGGCGACTTCAGCATCGCCGGCCGCAACGTCCACATCGGGCCGAAGATGAACTGGGCCCACGACCCGGTCGGCTCGGCTTCCTTCCGCGCCCGGCTCCACGACCTGCGCTGGCTCGACCCGCTCTTCTACGCGTACCGGGAGCGCGGCGACGTTCGCGCCCTGAAGCGGGCGAAGCGGATCGTCGTCGACTGGGTCAAGAACAACCCGCTGCGCGCGCCGACGACCGACCGCACCTGGTTCGACAAGGTGGCCGGCGACCGCGCGCCCTACATCGCCTACGCGACGCGGGCGGCGATGTGCGAGGGCCTGCTCGACAACGACGGGCTCGCCCGGAAGCTGCTCGGCTCGGTCCAGCAGCACCTCCGCTTCCTCGCCGACCCGAGCCGCTACTCCCCCACCAACCGCGGCCTGTTCATGGACCTCGGGCTGATCTTCAGCGGCCGCCAGATGCGCTTCCTGCCCGGCGCCGGCAAGGCGCGCAAGCAGGGGCAGCGGCGCTTCGTCGGCAACGTCAACCGCCACGTGATCTGGGGCGAGGGCATGTGGCTCGAGCACTCGACCACCTACCAGTTCCTCACGGTCAGCGCGATCGAGCGCTTCCTCGAGATCGACAGCAGGAACCGGCCCGGCCTCGAGCGGCTGCTGGAGACGATGAAGGAGACGGCGGCCTGGATGACGATGCCGGATCGCCGCTGGCTGCAGGCCGGCGACTCCTACCAGGACAAGGCCGCCCGCTTCGCCCAGCAGCTCGGCCGCGAGCAGCGCGGCATGCGCGTGCTGCCGGAGAGCGGGATCGCCTTCGTCAAGAAGAAGAAGAGCTACCTGTCGCTGCTCTCCAACTACCACAGCGACATCCACAGGCACTCCGACGATCTCTCGTTCGACCTCTACGAGGACGGCCACCGGATCGTCTCGGACACGGGCATCCCGGACAAGGACTTCGGCACGCCGTACCGGTTCGCGGTCTCGGACCCCGCGCACAGCATCGTCGAGGTCGACGGCGCCGACTTCCCGCGCGACGCCCGAGCGCCTACGGCAGCGGCATCCTCGCCTCCGGCTAGGGCCACGGCTGGTACGCGGTCGAGGCCACGAACCCGCTCGTCGCCGAGCAGGGGGTCGCCCACAACCGGCTGCTGCTCTACAAGCCGGGCCGGGCGCTGATCGTCGCCGACCGGCTCCGCTCGGACTCAGCCACAGCTACCGCAGCCACTTCCAGTTCGGCCCCGACTTCGGCCTCCAGCGCAGCGACGACCGGCTGCGCCTTCACGCCGGCACCGATCGCGTCTTCGTCTACACCGAGAGCAGCGATCCCGGGCTGCGCCGCGACGTGGTCCGGGGCCGGCCCGATCCGCTGGCGGGCTTCGTCTACACGGACTTCCGCGATCGCGAGCCGCGCTGGACCGCGACGACCACGACCTCGGGGCCGGCCGTCGACAACGTGACCACGTTCGCCCTCAACCCCAGAAAGCAGGTCCGGGCGAGCGCGATCGGGCCGCTCGGCGAGACGAGCAGCTTCGCGATCAGCCACAACGGCGAGCCGAAGAAGATCGTGACCGTCACCCGCAGCGGCGATCGGCTCTCGATCGACGACGGCCGACCCGCCGTACACGCCCGCACCCTGACGCCGCGAGGGCCGAGGCGGCCTAGTACGAACGTTGACCCGGCCGAAGCTTCATTGACCGGGGCTGGGGCGAGGGATAGGTTGCCTCGACGGAACTCAACCTCGGGAGGCGACATGGAACGTCGAGGCCGCATCGGTGCATGGAAGCGTGATCGCGATGCCGGAAGTCGCAGTCGGACCAGCGGCGGCGGCTGGTGCTTGCCGCGATCGTGGCCCTCGCCGCCACCGCGGCGCTCCCCCAGTCCGCGGCGCCGTGCTCTCGGGCGCCAATGGGAGGATCCTGTTCGTCAGCGGTCGCATCGGGCCCGACAACGGCAGCGCGAAGCTCTACCTCCGCCTGACTTCCGGCACGTTCGGCGGTCCTCCGACCACCGAGCAGCCGCTCGACATGACGGCCGGACAGCACCGGCACCCGACGTGGTCTCCGGATCGGACCCATATCGCCTACGCCCGTGGCGACGCCAGCTGCGTCACGAACTGCGACATCTTCACCCTCGATCTGACCGATCCGAACGCGAACCCGGTCAACATCACGAACACGCCGAACATCACCGAGGACCGGCCGGCGTGGTCGCCCGACGGCACCCGGATCGCCTTCGAGAGCGAGGTCGGCGCCCAGGTCGACATCCTCGTCGATGCGGAGCCCTTCGGGTCGGGAGCGAACCTCGGCCTCGCCACGGATCCGAAGCACGAGGGCAAACCGGCGTGGACGCCCGATTCCCAAACGCTCTACTACGGGCTGGGCAACAGGAACGTGCCCCCGAACGGCAACAACAACGACGTCAAGCTCTACAGGGAGCCGGCGGACAACAGTGGCACCCCGACCCAGGTCCTGCACATCAGCGGCGCCCACGTCTTCCAGCCGTCGATCTCACCGGACGGCTCCAGGCTCTGCTACACGACGAGCACGGCAGCGGGGTCCAGTCCGACGGCTGCGATCCTGATCGCGCCGGTCAGCGCACCGGCCAACTTCACGGTGCTCGCCGCGAGCGGCACCGGGGACTACAACTGCACGTGGTCGCCGGACGGCACCCAGGTGGCGTACGTCGAGGGCTTCTCGGGCCCCGGGGACCTGGTGATGAAGAAGGCGGACGGCAGCACCGGCCCCGTCCCGGTCGAGCTCGAGACTTCGGCCGGATGGGACGGCAATCCCGACTGGGCGCCGGACGCGCGGCCGCAGTGCGAGGACCAGACGATCACCACCACCGTCGGCACCCCGGTGCAGATCCCGCTGCAATGCGCGGACACCGGGCCGGAGTACGAGCGCACCCCCGTCAACGCGATCGCGACCGAGGGGCCGACGAACGGCACCGTCACCCCCGACGACGCCCAGGTCGTGCCCGCCGACGTCACCTACACGCCGAACCCGGGGTTCGAGGGCACCGACGCGTTCACGGTTCGCAGCTTCGACGCCGTCGCCTTCGGTGACCGCGCCGGCGCCGTCACGATCAGGGTCAAGCGAGCCTCGAACCGGTTCAGCTTCGGCAAGGTCAAGAAGAACAAGCGCAAGGGAACCGCGAAGCTGCGGGTCAAGGTTCCCGGCCCGGGCGACCTCGAGCTCGCGAAGACCCGGAAGGTGAAGCCGGCCGGCCGCCGCGCGGCCGACAAGGGCAGCGTTCGCCTGAAGGTCAAGCCGACCGACCGGACGCGCGAGAAGCTCGCCGAGGAGGGCAAGGCCCGCGTCAAGGCAAAGGTCACCTACACGCCCGACGGCGGCGAGGGGCGCACGAAGACGAAGAAGCTCAAGCTGAAGCTCGAGCCTCGCTAGCGCGGCGCGCGCCGGAAACGGGCGAGCCGCGGAACCCCCTTGCCTCCACATTATGGCGCACGCGGGGCTTGAATCAAGCCCCGCTCGACCCCTATAAACGCGCGCCGTGAGCCCGGATTCACCGGGGCAGGGACGAGCGAAGGAGGGGCGGATGACGGAGTCGGAACACGCGGTGGTGGTTGGCGGAGGCGGCCCGACCGGCCTGATGCTGGCGGGCGAGCTGGCACTGGCGGGGATCGACGTCACGATCGTCGAGCGACGGCCGGACCAGGAGCTGGCGGGCTCGCGGGCGGGCGGCCTCGGGTCGCGCACGATCGAGGTCTTCGACCAGCGCGGGATCGCCGACCGGTTCCTCGCCGAGGGACAGGTGGCACAGGTCCACGCCTTCGGGGCCAGCCGCCTCGACATCAGCGACTTCCCGACCCGTCACCCGTACGGGCTCGGGCTCTGGCAGAACCACATCGAGCGGATCATGGCCGCCTGGGTCGAGGAGCTCGGGGTTCCGATCCAGCGCGGACGCGAGGTCGCGGGCTTCGCCTCCGACGATGCCGGAGTCGAGGTCCTGCTGGCGGACGGCGGGTCGCTGCGGGCGCAGTACCTGGTCGGCTGCGACGGCGGCCGAAGCCTGATCCGCAAGGCGGCCGGGATCGACTTCCCGGGCTGGGAGGCATCGACGAGCTCGCTGATCGCCGAGGTCGAGATGGAGGAACCGGAGCTGGGAGTTCGCCGCGACGCCCGCGGCACCCACGGCATCGGCAGGGTCGAGTACGAGATCCGCGACGGTGAGGTCGTCTACGCCGACGAGGGGCCGCTGCGGGTGATGATCACCGAGGCGCGGATCGGCTCCGGCGAGCCGACCCTCGAGCGACCTGAGCGAGGGGCTGATCGAGCTCTACGGCACCGACTTCGGAGTCCACAGCCCGACCTGGATCTCGAGGTTCACCGACGCGACCCGCCAGGCGGCCTCCTACCGGGAGGGGCGGGTGCTGCTCGCCGGCGATGCCGCTCACATCCACTACCCGGTCGGCGGACAGGGCCTCAACATCGGCGTGCAGGATGCGGTCAACCTGGGCTGGAAGCTCGCGCAGGTCGTCGACGGCCGAGCGCCCGAGACCCTGCTCGACAGCTACGAGGCCGAGCGTCACCCGGTCGCCGCCCGGACCCTGAAGAGCACGATGGCGCAGACGGCGCTGATGCGGCCCGACCCGCGCAACGAGGCCGCACGCGAGATCGTCTCCGAGCTGTTCGACATCGACGAGGCCCGTAAGCGCCTCGCCGGGATGCTCTCCGGCCTCGACGTCCACTACGAGCTCGGCGAGGGTCATCCGCTGCTCGGGCGCCGCATGCCCGATCTCGACCTGACCGGCGCCGACGGTTCGGTGCGGGTGTTCGAGCTCTTGCACGACGCCCGCGGCGTGCTGCTCAACCTCGGCGATCCCGGCGCTCTCGAGATCACCGGGTGGGCGGATCGGGTCCGGCTCGTCGACGCGGGCTACGACGGAGCCTGGGAGCTGCCGGTGCTCGGTGAGGTCACAGCCCCCGCCGCGGTCCTGATCCGACCCGACGGCTACGTCGCCTGGGTCTCCGACGGCCCCGGGTCGAGCCCCGCCGAGGCGCTCGAGGCCTGGTTCGGGCCGGCCGCTCCGGCCGGCTCGGCCTGACTCGCGCTCAGCGCGGCGCGATCGCCGCCGCGACCTCGCCGGCGAGCTGCTTGGCGAAGGCCGGCGTCAGCGCCGTCTGCCCGACGAGGCGCCGGTACCAGATCGGCCCGTAGAGGAGATCGGTGGCGACCTCGAGATCGACGTCGGCCCGCACCTCGCCGCGCTCCTGCCAGCGCTCGAGCACGGCGAGGACGGTTGCGCGGCGCCCGGAGACGAAGGTCTCGCGGAAGCTGCGGGCGAAGTCCGGGTCGGCCTCGGCGCTGCCGATCAGCTCGGCGCAGACGCGCCCCGCCGGTGAATCGCTCAGCGTCGAGACGAGGTCCTGCGCGAGCCGGCCGAGGTCGCCGCTCAGGCTGCCGGTGTCGGGCTCGGGCACGGGCCGGGCACGCTCCTGCGCGTAGTCGAGCACGAGCGAGGCCTTGTTCGGCCACCAGCGATAGATCGTCTGCTTGCCGACCCCGGCGCGGGCGGCGATCTGGTCGATCGACGTGGCCGCCAGGCCCTGGGCGGCGACGAGATCCCCGGTCGCGTCGAGGATCGCCTGATAGGCGCGCTCGCTGCGGCGAGCCGGGTTCGGGGGCTTGGAGTCGGTGGCCATGCGCTGCATTTGACAAGACGAGACGTCTTGTGTCAAGATAGCGAGACGTTACGTCTCGTGTCAGACCCTCCAAGGAAAGCAAGGAAAGGATCCACTCATGTCCCAGCTCCGACTGCGCCCGGCTCAGGCCACAGCCGCCGCCGGCACCTCACAGGCGGCGCCCGCCGCGGCGCCCTGCGCCCCTCCCCCTCGGCACCGGATGGCGGTGATCGTCTGGCTCGCGATCTACCCGACGATCACGCTGCTGCTCGCGCTCGGCGGCTCGGCGATCGCCGAATGGCCGCTGCCGCTGCGGACGCTCGCCCTGACCCTGGTCGCGGTGCCGCTGATGGTCTTCGTCCTGCTGCCGCGGCTGCAGCGGCTGCTCGCCCCGTGGCTGGCCCGATGAACGCCGCGAACGACAGCTACGACGCGTCGTCGTCGGCGGCGGCGTCGCCGGGCTCAGCGCGGCGCTCGTGCTGGGCCGGGCCCGGCGCCGCACCCTGGTCGTCGACGGCGGCGCCCAGAGCAACCGGGCGGCCGCCCACGTCGGCGGCCTGCTCGGCCACGACGGCACGCCGCCGGACCAGCTCTACGAGCTCGGTCGCCGGCAGGTGGCTGCCTACGAGGCCGTCGAGTTCCGCACCGCGCAGGTCGCCGACGCCCGGGCCGATCAGGGCGGGTTCCTCGTCCGGCTCGACGGAGGCGAGGAGGTCCGCTCCACGGCCCTCGTGCTCGCGACCGGCATGGACTACGAGGTCCCCGACGTGCCCGGCTTCGCCGAGCTCTGGGGCGGCTCCGTCTTCCACTGCCCCTTCTGCCACGGCTGGGACGTGCGCGACCGCCCGCTCGCCGTCTACGCGCCGCCCGCGATCGCGGAGCGCTTCGCCGGACTGCTCGCCGGCTGGACCGACGACGTGACCGTCGTCGACCCCGACGAGGTCGAGGCCGCGCGGATCGAGGACGGGACACTCGCAGCGCTCGTGCTCCGCGACGGCTCCGAGGTCCGCTGCGAGGCGGTGCTCGTCCACGCGCCGCTGCGGCGTCGCGACGAGCTCGCCGAGCAGCTCGGCCTCGCCCTCACCGAGGACGGCTTCGTGCAGGTCGACTCCGAGGCGCGCACGAGCGTGCCCGGCGTCTACGCAGCCGGCGATCTCGCCTTCGCCCCGCAGCAGGTCGCCGTCGCGCTCGGCAGCGGCCACATGGCCGGCCTCGTCGCCACCCGCGAGCTCCTGCTCGGAGGCGCCTCGTGACTCACACCGACAGCCGGCTAGCCGGAAGCGCCTGAACCGTCGCCCGTCTTCGGCGGGTCCGGAGCGTCGTCTGCCCCGTCGGTCCTCTCGGCGGCCGAGGCGTCGTCGGTCCCCTTCGCGGTCGAGGCGTCCTCGCCCTTGACCAGATCGCGCACCTCGCGCGCGTCGCGGACGTGCTCGCCGGCGGTGCGGGCGATCGCCTTCGTGTCGATCGTCTGCGCCTTCTCGCTCGCGACCGAGGCGATCTCCTCCCCCTTCGTCTTTCCGATCCGCACGCCCTTGCCGGCCGAGCGCGCGAGCTTGGGGAGGAAACTGGCCCCGAAGACGACGAGCAGGATCAGAACGATAATCGCGATCTCGAGCGGTCCGATCATTGGCGTGGTGCTGCGGCGGGCATCAGGGGCTCCTCGGCCGAGCTTATCCCCCGAGGCGTCCTGCCCTGCGGCGATCATCCGAGCATGAACGGACTCGAGCGCTGGGTCCCGGGCGTGCGCGTCCTGCGGACGTACGAGCGGACGTGGCTGCGGCCCGACCTGATCGCCGGCACCGTGCTCGCGGCAATCCTCGTGCCGCAGGGCATGGCCTATGCCGAGCTCGCCGGGCTGCCGGCGGTGACCGGCCTCTATACGACGATCGCCTGCCTGGTCGGCTACGCGCTGTTCGGACCCTCCCGGGTGCTCGTGCTCGGGCCCGACTCGTCGATCTCGCCGCTGATCCTGGCCGCGATCACGCCGCTGCTGGTCACCGACGACCCAGGCTCTGCGATCGCGCTCGCCGGGATGCTCGCCGTCTTCGTCGGCCTGGTCGAGATCGGGCTCGGGCTCGGCAAGCTCGGCTTCGTCGCCGACCTGCTCTCGAAGGAGGTGCAGGTGGGCTACATGAACGGGCTCGGGATCACGATCATCGTCAGCCAGCTGCCGAAGCTGTTCGGCTTCTCGACCGACTCCGACAACTTCATCGAGGACGTCGGGCAGTTCTTCCAGAACCTCGACCAGACCGACACGACGACGCTGCTGATGGGCGTCCTGGTCCTCGCCGTGCTGATCATCCTCCCGCGGTTCTCGAGCAAGCTGCCGGCGATCCTGGTCGCTGTGGTCGGAGCCACGGTCGTCACCGCGGTGTTCGGGCTTGCCGACGAGGGCGTCGAGACGGTTGGAGCGCTGCCTCAGGGGGTGCCGACTCCGCAGATCCCGTGGACGGACGTGAGCGACGTCATCCCCCTGCTGATCGCAGCCGTGGGGATCACGCTGGTCTCCCTCGCCGACACGATCGCCACGGCGACGAGCTTCGCGGCCCGTCGCGGCGACGAGGTCGAGCCCGATCAGGAGATGGTCGGCATGGGTGCCGCCAACGTCGCCGCCGGCCTGTTCCAGGGGTTCGCTGTATCGACGAGCGGCTCGCGAACCGCTGTGGCCGAGCAGTCGGGCGCCAAGAGCCAGGTCACGGGCCTGGTCGGCGCCGGCCTGGTCGCGGTGCTGCTCCTGTTCCTGACCGGACTGCTGGCCGACCTCCCGCAGACGGCGCTTGCCGCCGTGGTGATCGTCGCCGCGTTCTCGCTGATGGACATCGAGGAGCTGCGCCGCTACCGGCAGATGCGCAAGAGCGCCCTGGCGATCTCGCTCGTCGCCACCACCGGCGTGATCCTGTTCGGTGTCCTCGAGGGGATCATCGTCGCCGTCGTCCTCGCGATCCTGCTCTTCTTCCGCCGCAACTGGTGGCCGCACGGCGTCGTCCTCGGAACCGTCGAGGGAATCGACGGCTGGCACGGCATCGACAAGTACCCGGACGCCGAGCAGATCCCCGGAGTCGTCGTCTACCGCTGGGAGGCACCGCTGTTCTTCGCCAACGCCGGCGAGTTCCGCCAGCAGATCCGCCATCTGGTCCGGGACCAGAGCCCGGACTGGGTCGTGCTCCAATGCGAGGCGATCACCGACGTCGACGTCACCGCGGCGGAGATGCTGAAAGCCCTCGACATCGAGCTCAACGCAATCGGGATCCACATGGCCTTCGCCGAGATGCGCGACCGCCTCCAGGACCTGACGCTGCGCTACGGCCTCTTCGAGACCCTCGACCGCGACCACTTCTATCCGACGCTCGACTCCGCGATCGCCGCGATCCAGGCCGAGCCCTCCCCGCCGACGGAGGGCGCCGCGGGCTCGTGACGCCGCGTCGGCGCCGCGGCCGCGCTGTATCTAGATGCCTGTCTACCGAGGCTCTGACCCGAGCGGATCACCGTGGACTCGACGATGGCGGGCTCGCCGACGTTGCCGGCCCGATCGGTTGCCCGGATCGAGATCGTGTGCTTCTTCCCCGGGCGGGGCCTGGACTTCGCCCTGACGCCGTAGGGGGAGGTGCAGGGCCTGTAGGCCGACCTGTCGAGCCTGCACTCGAAGCTCGCGCCGGCATCGGAGATGAAGGCGGCCCCGAGCTTCACCGACTTCCTCCTGGTCCTGATCCGGCGCCGGGGGCGCTCGGTGATCGTCGTGACGGGGGTCACGCTGTCGAAGGTGAAGCTTCTGGTCGCGGGCGTCGGATCGGCGTTGGAAGCCGCATCGACGGCCTGTACGCCGAACGTGTGAGGACCGTCGAGCAGTTCCGAGTAGTCCGTCCAGACGGCGAGTGATTCGCACGGATTCCAGTACCCGGCGTCGAAGCGGCATAGGAAACGGCCCGGCTCGTTCGAGGAGAAGCCGAAGCTCGCGGAGGCGTCATTGGTGAAGCCGGGGGGCCCGGAATCGATCGTCGTGCCGGGCGGGACAGTGTCGACCGTGAACGCCCGGGATGCCGGAGTCGGGTCGGCATTGGAGGCCGAGTCGAGCGCCCGGACCGTGAAGGTATGGGCGCCGTCGGCGAGCATCGGCAGCGAATCCGCGTTGCCCGGCCCCTGGCATGCCCGGAAGGTCTCGGAGTCGAGCTTGCATTCGAAGCCCGAGGCGCGCGGACTCGAGGAGAACGTGAAGGTCGGGGTGTTGTCGTTGGTGGGACCGCTCGGCCCGCTGTCGATCCTCGTCTCGAAGGACGTGTAGTCAGTGTCGTCGAGAACCACAGCCCGACCATCCAACGCCCCGCCCGAGAGCGCGAACCCGATCGAGCAATCGGCCGAAGCGGAGGAGCGGGCGGCGTCGAAGCGGTCCAAGCCGGCGCCGCCGTTGTCGACCAGGGTGACTGTGGTCGTCCCGAGATTGAAATCCCCCCCGCTCGTCGAACTTGATCACGGCGGTATTGCCGGTGACGTTCAGGCAGGTGACGGGGCCGGCGACCTCGATGGGAATCTGCTGTCCCTTCATCTCGATAGCGGTGATGAAGGAGACGCTCCCCCCGGGGTTCTCGCCTGCGGGGCCGCTGTAGGCATCGACGGAGATGCCACCGAACGGGATGCCACTGGAGCCCTTCGCGTTGCCGGTCGCGGCGGCCAGGTCGAAGCGCTCCAGGCCGGGGGATCGGCTTCGGCGTGCGCCGCGAGCAAGGTGAGCGCCGCCACCAGCAGAACCAGCGCAGTCAGACCCGGCAGCACGGTGAGACGTATGTGTGGACACGTTTCCGCCTTCTTTCCAGGAGTGGCGTTCACGTTGCCACCGCGAGCGGTCTACTGCCTCCGTACTTCTCGCGAGACCCCCGGAGGAAACGGCCGCCGGCCGAAGTACAGGCCCGCCCGACCGGAGTCGCGCCCAGTCCCAGGAGGCGGGAGGACCTCGGAGCCTCAGCAGCACAGAAGTACCCCCGGGTCCTGCTCAGTCGGCCCCCTCAGCCGAAACGGCCGCGTTCGAGCGCCTCAGTGCGAGCCTGCTCGTCGTATGCGGGCAGCTCACCTGTGGCCTCGAAGCGCTCCAGGTAGGCCGCCATCGCCCGCTCGGCGGGCTCGGTGACGAGCGCCGACATGAACTCGGCCCGCTCCAGTCGCAGCCCCGCCGGTAGAGCTTGCGCACCACCGATGTAGACGGCTCGCTTGACTCCGCCGATAGCTGCTTTCGGGCGTCCCGCGAACCTCGTCGCCAGCTCGAGCGCGCGCTCGGTGAGCCCTTCGGGCGCAACGACCTCGTCGATCAGCCCGAGCTCCGCCGCCTCGCCGGGCGAGAGGCCGTCTCCCTCCAGGCAGAGCCGGAGCGCGGGACCCGACCCGAGCAGGCGGGCCAACCGCTGGGTTCCGCCGCCGCCGGGCGGGAAGCCGAGCAGGATCTCGGGCTGGCCGATCGAGTAGGGGCCCGCGGCCATCAGCCGCATGTCGCAGGCGAGTGCCAGCTCGCAGCCGCCTCCCATCGCCGAGCCGTTGATCGCGGCCACGAAGACGGCTCCACAGGTGTTGAAGCGCAGAAAGATCTCGCCGAATCGCTCTGCCGCGGACAGCCCAGCCGCCGGCGACCGGTCGAGCGCCTCGCGGCCGCCGGGAAGGCGGCGAAGTGCGCCGACCGCGCTCAGTGAGGCGCGGGCGACCGCCGGCGCGACCGCGGGCGACCGCCGGGCGCCGTCAAGCAACTCCCCGACGTCGTAGTGGGCGACGAAGCGCTCCGGATGAGCACCGGTCAGCACCACCCCGGTCACGCTCTCGTCGGTCTCGGCGCGCTCGACCAGCGCATCGAGGCTGGCGACGATGTCGTCGTCCATGAGCCCATGAGGCGGATTTGCGATCGTCCCCAGAAGGACACCCTCGCCGCATTCCTCGACTCTGACCTCGCCCATCGGCCGAGACTATCGCGGCCCTGCTTCTCGGTGCCGGAGACCAAACAGCGTACGGCCTGCACAAGCCATTTCCAGGCAGGAAGAGCTAGGCGGGATCGCCGACGGGTACGCCCTGGAGGTATGCATCGCCACGCCTAGGGCGGGCGTCTACTTGACGGTCAGCCGCCCGTCCATGCCGGCGGCGTAGTGGCCGGGAACGTTGCAGAACATCGCGTATTTCCCGGGCCTTAGGTTCAGAGTGATGGTCCCGGCCTTCCCCGGTCGCTTTTCGGAAACCTCCCCCTTTACATCGAGCGCGTCCTCGTCGACGTCGCCTTTGCCGGTCGTGGGCAGCTTCCCCGGCCTGAGGTCGGTCGCCGCGACCACGAACTCGTGCTCGACGGTGCCGACGTTCTTGGCCTTGATCCGAATCTTCCCCGGCTCTCGCGCTCGCGTCATCTGGGCGGAGCTTGAAATCGTCCAGCTTGATCAGGAGCCGATCGGACGAGGATGAACCGCCGGCCTGTGCAGCCGCCCCGCCGGCCGCGACCGCGAGTGCGACAGCTACCGCGAGCAGAGTCCGCACTTTGTTGCTCATCTTCGCCATAGTTGCTCCCCACGTCAACGTGATTCGGCTGGTCCGTGGCAAGTGTATGCCCACGCGCCGCGGGGACTCGCGCCGCCCCGTAGCTCGAGCTCCTTCCGAGCGTTGCCCACCGCTCCACGCCGGACGAGGTGCGGGCTGAGTCAGGATCCCGAACCTCACGGCAGCTGCTGGATCAAGGAAGAGATCCGGAGCTCCGTCCTCGAAGTCTTCCAAGGCTGGGGCGGATGTCCTCAGATGAATCCATAGGATCCGCGCCCAAGTGGAGGCTTCCGGAAAACCGGTTCGATTCCAGCCGCGGACGCTCCCGAACCGCCGGCGGCGGACCCTGCTGTTGGTTCTTGGGCCGCTGACGTGGCTGGCTGCGCTGATTGTGGTCGCGGTGGTCGCAAGGCGCACCGAAGCGATCGGATACGCGCTTGAGATCGCGATCGGATCCCTGATCCTGGCCCTCTTGATCCTGCTTCCGGGCGCGATCATGCGGCGGCGGCGCCTGCGCGGTGGAACGCAGTGAGCTTGCTCGAGACCGCTGGTGAGATCGCGGTCGCGTACGTGGCGCTCTACCCGATCGTCACGGCTTCGATCTGGATCGCGGGAGGCGTGCTGTTTCGGTCGCTGGAGGAGCGAATCCCGGTCCGCGGCGAGCCCGAGGGCGGCTGGTCCGGCGTCAGCGTCCTCATCCCCGCCTACAACGAGGCTGAGGTCATCCACCGCTCGGTACGGGCCGCGCGCGCTGTCGACTATCCCGAGCTTGAGATCCTTGTGCTCGACGACGGCAGCAGCGACGGCACGGCCGCCGTCGCCGAGGAGGCGGCCGACGACGACCCTCGCGTTCGCGTGCTCCCGGACCCCGTCAACCGGGGGCAAGGCAGAGCGGCTCAATATCGGTCTCGCCGAGGCCCGTCATGGCCTGATCCTCGTGATCGACGCCGATGCCACCCTCCAGGGCGAAGCCGTGCGAAAGCTCGTTCGCCGGATCTCGCGCTCGCCGCGGATCGCCGGCGTCGCCGGCGCCCCGATGATCACCAACCGGGGCTCACTGCTCGCGGCGCTCCAGGTGCTCGAGTTCGCCTCGATCATCGGCCTGATCCGCCGCACCCAGGCGCTCGGAGGCCGGGTCGGCGTGGTCGCAGGAATCGTGGGCATGTTCCGGCGTCAGGCCGTGCTCGAGGTCGGTGGCTACGACGGGCGCATGGCTACCGAGGACATCGAGCTCACCTATCGCCTGCTGCTGGCCGGCTGGGAAACCGACTACGAGCCGAGCGCGCTCGTGGGTATGGAGGTGCCGACGAGCTGGCGGGCGCTGTGGATGCAGCGCAAGCGCTGGGCCCAGGGGCAGGGTGAGGTCCTCAACGCCCACGGCCGGGAGATCCTCAAGCCCCGCCATCACAGACTCTGGGTGATCGCGGGCGAGTCACTCGCCTCGGTGCTCTGGCTGACGCTGATGGCGATCTGGCTGGTCCTCACGCTGATCGACGTCTTCAGCCCGAGCTTCGAGATCGGAGTCTGGGAGCACGCGCTCGCCTGGGGCATCGCGATCGCCGTCATCGCCGCACTGCAGCTCGCCGTGGCGATGTCGATGACGGCGCGCTACGACCGCAGCGCGTCGGTGACGTTCCTGCTCGGCCCCCTGTATCCCGCGGCCTACTGGGGACTTGCTGCCGCAGCCGCCCTGCGCTCACAGGTCGTGGCGATCTTCCGGGGCCCCCGCTCCGAGCGCGTGGTGTGGGACATGCCGCGCGAGTCGTCCGAGCCCTAGCTCCTCCCTCGACCTACCAGCCGGCGCTTCGGCCCGCCGCCGGCGCTGCCTGGAGCGGCGATCGGCGCCTCACCCAAGAGGCACCAGCGCCTCCATCTCCTCCTCGAAGTGAGCGATGATCGAGCCGGGGTCGGGGACCAGGCCCGCATCGACCATCAGGCCGACCAGGATGTTGCCGGCGTAGCTGAAGATCGAGACGCTCATGCCGACGCTCCCCGACCGCGGCGCCCAGGCGAGCACTCCCCGGACCGGTGAGCCGGCGAAATAGACCGTCCGCTGCGGACCGGGAACGTTGGTGACGACCGCGGTCGCGCGGCCGGTGAACATCTCGACGATCCGGTGCTCGACCGGAGTCGGTGTGCGGCCGATCGTCTCGAGCAGGCCGTACGAGATCGGCCCCTCCGGCGAATCCTTGATCGCACGCATCCGCTTGCTGACCTCCGCGAGGCGTTCGCCCTCGTCCTCGATTCCGATCGGCAGTCGCAGGAAGACGAGACCGAAGCGGTTGCCGAGTTCCGCCGGAAGCGGCTGATCGAGCGGCCGTAGGTTGAAGGGCACGAAAGCTGTGATCTCGTCGAGGACCGCGCCCTGCTCGGCGAGGTGGGTGCGCAGCGCACCGCTGAGCGCCGCAACGACGACGTCGTTGACGGTCGCCCCGGCGGCGCGCCCGGCGTCCTTGACGGGCGCGAGCGGGATCGGCCGCGACCAGGTCGCCCGCTGCGCGACTCCGAGCTTGCCCTTGAGGGGCGACTCAGGATCCGGGGCGCCGACCAGCTGCCTGGCGAGGACCTCGGCATCCTCACGGGCCGTCGCAACGAGGTCCACGAGCTCGGAGGGATGACGGCCGATCTCGATCGCTTCGTGGACGACGGCTCCGGCCGCACCGCGCGCCATCGAGAGGCCCTTGCCCACAGGCGAGAGCAACGAGCCGAGCGGGCCACCGTTCCGGTGGCCCTCCTCGGCGACCGGGGTTACGCCGACGTCGTCGGGCAGCTCGTCGGTGAGCGAGAGCAGGACCCGGGCCAGCGCGATCCCGTCGGCGATGCAGTGGTGCATCCTCGTGACGACCGCCGAGCCCTCGCCGAAACCCTCGACGAAATGGAACTGCCAAAGCGGCCTGGCGGGGTCGAGCGGCTCGGCCATCAGATCGGCGACCAGCCTCTCGAGCGCGGCCTGATCTCCGGGGGCAGGGAGAGCGATCCGGTGGATGTGGAGGTCGATGTCGAAGTCCTCGTCGTCCTCCCAGTGCGGGCCCGAGAGCGGCACCGGGCCTTCGGCCACGCGCTGGCTGAACCGGGGGAACGGCTCCACGAGCCGCAAGCGCAGTACCTCGCGGGCGCGATTCCAGTCGACCGGCTCGTCGAACCACAGGGCTCCCGTGATCACCATCAGGTTCGTCGGCTGATCCATGTGGAACCAAGCGGCGTCCGCGTGGGACATCGGGTGAGTGGTCGTCACCCACCCGAGATTAGGCCGCGAGCCAGAGCCAGGCCTCCGGAGTTTCCCGCGCCGAGCCGTTGGACCGATTCGCAGCGAGCGGGGACGGTGCCACCGGCGTCCGGGGCCTGCCTGCAATGAGTGACCGCAGCGGATGCTGACCGGTATCTCCTACGGAGGAAATGGAGGCCGGGTGCGGCCTAGCCTCGTCACGATGCACCGCCGCCGAAAGACCCTTGCTGCCCTCGTCCTCGTCCCCACGCTGGTGCTCGCCACAGCCTCGCTTCCCGCCGCCCTTGCAGGCGGCGGCACCACCAACAAGTCAAAGATCTGGATGATCTACGTCCCCCAGATCACGGCTGAGCTCGACTCGTTCGAAGGCCAGGTCACCTCGTCGAAGACGAAGTGCGTCGACAAGCGAAAGGTGAAGGTCTACCGGGAGAAGTCAGGTGAGGACGCGCTGATCGGCTCGGCCAAGAGCACCGACGAGGGCTTCTGGTTCGTGCACGTGCCACCGGCCAAAGACGGCTCCTACTACGCCGAAGTCAAGAAGAGCAAGATCGGCAACAAACAGAACGAGCAGACCTGCAAGGGTGCGACCTCCAAGCCCGTGCTCGTGCAGTGAGGCCCCCGGCTCCCGACTGACCCAGAGCCCCCGAACGCAAGAAGCCCGCTCGGTGAGCGGGCTTCTCTTAAGGCGCAGACCGACTGAAAGTTCAACGCATTGGGGTTGTTCTCATGCGGCACGGGGCTCTTGATAACGTCCCGCAACTACCGAATTTCAAAGGAGCAAACACATGTCACGTATTGCCCTCGGCGTTGCTACCGTCGCGACGATGCTCGTAATGGCCGGCGCCGTGATTCCGTCGTCAGCGGGTGCGGATCTCGAAGGTGTACGTGACTGCGGCGACGTTCAGTCGAAGAGCTGGCAGCACTTCATCGAGACGGCCGAAGGCAGTGACGAATACAGAGGTGACTTCTGGTTCGTGCTGGCCGGCGAGGGGCTGCAGCCGAGCTGCAAGTTCGCGCGCAAGTGGTCGAAGCGGGGCGTACGTGAGGCCGTAGGTTCGGCGACCAAGGAGTACAGCCACCGCACCTCCCCCAAGAACACACCGCCGGGCTGGAAGTGTTGGGCATCGAGCGCCCCCGAGCCGGTGATCTCAACCGGCGGGACCCTCGAGTGCTTCCGCTACAACGGCAAGAAGCTCGATTGGGTCGTTCAGCGCCGGGCCCGACTACGACGTTCAAAAGGGACCGTTCTAGCCGAGCGAGATCATCGCGAGCCCTCCATGCGCCGATGCTCGAGCCGAATCACGAGGCCGTTGAGCTAGATCAGATCCTCGAGGCGGCACGCGCCGCGGGCGATCAGTGGCGGGAGTTCCTGCGCGCGGGGATGTTCAGCGCGGGCGTCTACCGCCTCTCCGCAGGGGAAACCGATCATCAGACGCCGCACGCCGAGGACGAGATCTACTACGTGCTCGCGGGGCGTGCTGAGCTCGAAGTCGAGGGGAAGCGACAGGCCGTAGGGCCCGGGTCGATCGCCTTCGTAACCAAGCTCGCCGAGCACCGTTTCGTCGACATCGCCGAGGACCTCGAGCTCCTGGTGATCTTTGCGCCGCCCGAAACGGACCTATAGGGAAAGGGCGACACCCCCGCTCGTAGGGGCCCGTTCCTGTGGGTCGCCCGGGAGAGCCTCGGCCGCCTGAACAAGCTCAGAGAAAGTGGCCGGGACCCTCGAGAACGCAAAAGCCCTCCTGGCGGAGGGCTCGAGCGTGGTAGTGACGAATATAGCGGGGGCAGGATTTGAACCTGCGACCTCCGGGTTATGAGCCCGGCGAGCTACCTGACTGCTCCACCCCGCGACGGTGCCTTGCAGGTTAGCAACGCGGCGGTAACAGGCCGGCCGAGCCGGCTCTTGTGGTTGCGCGAGGCGCTAGTTGGAGGCGCGGTTGCGGAGCTTGAACGAGCGCCGACGCTTCGGCGTCGAGCGGCGGGCGCGGTCGGCGTTGGTGCGCGCGGCCTCGTCCATTGCCTTGTAAGCCATGCTGGCGAGTACTGGATGAGCCATGGTGGACTCCTTGAGAGTTCGGATGTGGGTGCAGGGTCCGGCGGAGGGCCGGCAGACTCCAAACGTTAGGAAAGTGTGAGCAAAGCGAATGTGTCTGCGCCCACACAAGCCGAGTGAGACCCGTCACACAGCGGTGACTCTGGCCTTCAGCGCCTCGTTCATGTCGCGAAAGCCCCTGCTCGGCCGCACCGAGGGTGCCGGCCAGGGCGCGGACGAGCAGGCCCGAGAAGGACTCGCTCTGGGTCAGCCGGCTGCGGCCCTCGCCCAGCGGCTCGATCAGGAAGCGGTGCTCGCCGTCGAACAGGCCCGGGATCAGCACGTGCCCGATCCAGCGCAGCTCGCGCCCCGGCTCGACCGCGAGCAGCTTCGGCTTGAAGCTCATGCCGCGACCGCCGGGCGGCTCGATCCGGACCGAGACCTTGCCGCCCTCGACGAGCTCGCCCTCGAAGCTGCGGATGAACGGGTTCCAGTCCGGGTAGGCGGCGGTGTCGCTGAGCACGGCCCAGACGGCCTCGGCCGGTGCGTCGATCTCGATGCTGGTGCTGATCTCGGTCTTCATGGTGTCCTCCGTGGTCTGGTCTGATCTATCTTGTGGCTAACGTTGTTAGCCAATCTAGCAAACAGTGTTAGCCTGTGCAACTCCAGATGCTTTCCCCCGGGCCGAAGAGATCGTCGATGCCGCCGAGGCCCTGCTCGACGAGGAGGGGCCCGAGGCGCTGACGATGCGCCGGCTCGCCGACCGGCTCGGGATCAAGGCGGCCTCGCTCTACAAGCACCTCGCCGGCAAGGACGCGATCGAGGCGGAGCTGATCTCGCGCGGCTTCGAGGCGCAGGCGGAGGCGTTCGAGCAGGCCGTCGACGGCGGCGCGAGCCCGGTCGAGAGCTCGAGGCCGTAGCGGCGGTCTATCGGTCCTTCGCCCGCGAGCGCCCGCATCGCTACCGCCTGATGACCGGCAGCGGAGCTGCGCCGCGAGCTGCTCCGTCCCGGCGTCGAGGACCGTGCCGCGGCGCCGTTGATCGGGATCTTCGGCGGCGATCGCGACCGGGCGCGCGCCGCCTGGGCGTTCGCGCACGGGATGACGATCCTCGAGCTCGACCGGCGCTTCCCCGGCGACGCCGATCTCGACGCGGCCTGGCGGACCGGGATCGCGGCGCTCGCTCCCTGAGATCACCGGCGTGGACGACATATCCGAACGGATATACTGTCTCGATCCATGGACGTGGGTGCCACGATCCTCACCGCCCGCCGTCAGGCGGGGCTGACCCAGGCGGAGCTCGCCGAGCGCTCCGGCACCTCGCAGGCAACCCTCTCCGCCTACGAGCACGGCCGCAAGAAGCCCTCGGCCGAGACGCTGGACCGGATCCTGCGGGCCGCCGGCGTCCGGCTTGCGACCGAGCCCGCGTCGCGCGCCGTGCGAACGCCGGGCCCGGGCAACCTCGAGCGCCTCGCCCGCACGCTCGGCGAGGTGATCGAGCTCGCCGCCGAGCTGCCGACGCGCCACTCCCCCACGCTCCGCTACCCGCGCCTGCCGTCCTCGCCGGGCGGCACGGCGTGACGCTCGCCGAGCGCCTGCTCGCGATCCACGAAGGCCTCGAGGCGGCCGGCATCGGCCACGCCTTCGGCGGCGCGATCGCGCTCGCCTACTGGACCTCGGACCCGCGCGGCACCAGCGACATCGACGTCAACGTCTTCGTCCCGGCCGAGGAGGCGGCGAGCGCGCTCGGGGCGCTGCCCGCCGGGATCGCCCGCGACGAGCGGACGGCGGAGACGATCGCCCGCGACGGCCAGATCCGCCTGTTCTGGGACGAGACGCCGGTCGACCTCTTCTTCGACTACGTGCCGATCCACGCCGACGCGGCCCGGCACCGCCGCATGGTCCCCTTCGCCGGCGCCGAGATCCCGGTGCTCGGCCCGGTCGAGCTCGCCGTCTTCAAGCTGATGTTCGACCGGACCCGGGACTGGGCCGACATCGAGGCGATGCTGGTCGCCGGCACGCTCGACGTCGATGCCGTGCGAGAGCAGCTCGCGAAGCTGGTCGATGCCGGCGACGCCCGCTTCGAGCGCCTGACCGAGGCGATCGCGCGCGCCGACCGCACGCGCGAGCAGGCCGACCCGGCGACGGGCTGATCGCAGCAGACTGAAACCCGCGCCCCCGAAGGGGCACGGGTCCAGTTCCCTGCCTGGGCATCGGGTATCCCTGGCAAGCCTTGGTTCCGGCTCACGGACCTCTTGAGGTCCGGTCCCTGCTGATCGAACCGGAACGTCCCGCTCCCCCCATCGATACCCGAGCCCTCCGAGGACTAAACAGGCGGGCCGCGAGGGGACTACCATCGCCCGCCGTGAGCGTGGCGGTCATCGACATGGGCACCAACTCGACGCGGCTGCTCGTCGCCGACGTCGCGACCCCGGCGCGGCCGGTCGAGCTCGAGCGACGCTCGACGGTGACCCGGCTCGGCCGCGGCGTCGACACCTCCGGCCAGCTCGCGCCCGAGGCGATCGACGACGTCTGCGAGACCGTCGGCGGCTACCTCGAGATCGCCCGCTCGCTCGACGCCGAGCCGACGGTCGCGCTCGCGACCTCCGCCGTGCGCGACGCCGACAACGGGCCCGCCTTCATCGCCGAGCTGCGCGAGCGCTTCGCGATCGAGGCCCGGGTGATCGACGGCGGCACCGAGGCCCGGCTCACCTACGCCGGCGCCGTCGCGGGCCGCCGCCCGGTCTCGGGCCCGACGCTCGTCTTCGACATCGGCGGCGGCTCGACCGAGCTGATCGTCGGCGAGGGGCCGGACCGGATCGTCTTCCACGAGTCGCTGCAGATCGGGGTCGTCCGCCACAGCGAGCGCTTCCTCACCCAGGACCCGCCGGACTCGGTCGAGCTCGAGGCGCTGGCGCGATCGGTGACCAGCGAGCTCGTCAACGCCCGCGGCCGCTACGGCGGGCCGACCCCCGAGCGCACGATCGCCGTCGCCGGGACGCCGACCTCGATGGCGGCGATCGACCTCGCCCTCGACCCCTACGACGCCGAGGGCGTCGAGGGACATCGGCTGAAGCTGCCGTTCCTGCAACAGCAGCTCGGCAAGCTCGCGTCGCTGCCGGCGGCCGAGCGCCGCCACGTGCGCGGGCTGCACCCCGACCGGGCACCGACGATCGTCGCCGGCCTCGTGATCCTGATCAGCACGATGCGCGCCTTCGGGATCGAGACGGTCGAGGCCTCCGAGAACGACATCCTGCTCGGCGCCGCGCTCGAGGCCGGCTGAGCGGCCGCGGCTCCGGCCGGCCGCGCCGGATCAGGGAGCGAGACGCTCGATCCGCCAGCCGTCGCCCTCGCGCCGGTAGACGAAGCGGTCGTGCAGCCGGCCGACCTGGCCCTGCCAGAACTCGATCGTCGCCGGGCGGACCAGGTAGCCGCCCCAGTGCGGGGGCCGCTCGACCTCGTCCTCCCCGAAGCGGGACTCGACGTCGGCGAGCCGCGCGTCGAGCTCGGCCCTGTCGGCGAGCGGGCGGCTCTGCGGGCTCGCCCAGGCCCCGAGCTGCGACTGCCGCGGCCGGGTCGCGAAGTACTCGTCGGACTCGGCGTCGTGGAGCTGCTCGACCGAGCCGCGGACCCGGACCTGGCGGTCGAGCTCACGCCAGTAGAGGATCAGCGCCGCCTCGGGCCGGGCGGCGAGCTGTGCGCCCTTGGCCGAGAAGTGGTTGCTGAAGAAGCGGAAGCCGCGCTGCGTCGGCGCCCTTGAGCAGGACCATGCGGGCGTCCGGGGATCCGTCGGCGTCGACGGTGGCGAGCGTCATCGCCTCCGCGAGCGGCGCCTCCTCGGCGGCGCGGTCGAACCAGACCGCGAACTGGACGAACGGGTCCGGATCGAGGTCCTCGCGTCCGAGCGGTGGGATGTCGGGGCGTCGCGGCATGCCGGCTGATCCTCCCAGACCCGCCGCCTGCGGCGCCGGCGGCCGCTCGCCGCGATCAGCGCGCCGGTTGACACTCTGTCGATAGTCTGCCGCCGATGGGACTGCTCGAAGCAAGCCACACGGTCGAGATCGCGGCGCCGCTCGAGGCCGTCTACGCGGTCGCTTCCGACATCCCCGGCTCCGTCGACTGGCAGCCGTCGGTCGAGTCGGTCGAGGTCCTCGAGACGCACCCGGACGGCACCGCGAAGCTCGTCGAGCTGAGGGCGGACGCGGTCGTCAAGAAGGCGACCTCGATCCTCGCCTACGAGTACGCGCCGCCCGAGGGGCTCTCCTGGAACCAGGAGAAGGGCGACGTCAAGTCCCTGACCGGCCAGTGGCAGCTGACGGTCGTCAGCCAGACCCTGACCCGCGCGACCTACTCGCTCCGCGCCGACCCGGGCCGGATGCTCGGCATGCTGCTGCGCGGGCCGGCCGAGGGCAAGGTCAAGGAGTTCCTGACCAAGGGCGCCGCCGAGGGCCTCAAGGAGCACGTCGAGGCAGGCTGATCGCCCGGCCGGGCCGGCGCCCGGCCGCACGAGCCGAACCGACCGGAGACGGAGGAGAAGATGAGCGCCGATCCACGACAGCCGGTGATCGCAGGCTGGGCACAGCTCAGCGACCGCGGCACCGAGGCGGAGGGCAACGCCCCCTCGCCCGAGGGGATGCTCGTCGAGGTCGCGCGCGCAGCGCTCGAGCGCAGCGGCCGCGCGGACGAGCTGCTCGCCGCGCTCGACTCGATCGGCTTCGTCGACTCCGTCTCCTGGCAGATCCCCGACCCGGCGCGGATCCTGGCCGACGCCCTGGGCGCGGAGGACGTCGAGACGGTGCGAACGCTGACCGGCGGGATCTCCCCGGTCGAGCTGCTCGCCGACGCCTGCGCGCGGATCCGCGACGGCGACGCCGACGTCGTCCTGATCGCGGGAGTCGAGTGCTTCGACGTGCTGATGCGGGCGATGAAGGCCGGCTCCGATCCGGGCTTCCCGACCCAGCCCGAGGGCACCGAGCCCGATCGGACGATCGGCAAGCTCGGCGAGACCAGCCATCCGGTCGAGCTCGCCGCCAACCTGATCGCGCCGGTCACCTACTACCCGCTGTTCGAGGAGGCGGTGCGCGCCGGCGCCGGTCGTGACCCGGCCGAGCACCAGCGCTACCTCGGGCGCCTGTGGGCCCGCTTCGCCGAGGTCGCCGCCGCCAACCCGCACGCCTGGTCGCGCGAGGCGCCCTCAGCCGAGCAGATCGCGACGCCCTCGCCCGACAACCGCCAGGTCTCGATCCCGTACACGAAGCTGATGAACTCGAACATCCAGACGAACCAGGCCGCGGCCCTGGTCGTCTGCTCGGCATCGGCCGCCGCCGCGATCGGGATCGAGCCCGGCTCGCAGATCCGCGTGCTCGGCACCGCCGTCGGCTCCGACCACGCCTTCCCCTCGGAGCGGCTCGACCTCGACCGCTCGCCGGCGCTCGCCACCTGCGCCGGCGCGGTGCTCGATCACGCGGGCCTGACGATCGACGGCGTCGAGCACCTCGACATCTACTCCTGCTTCCCGTCGGCGGTCGCCGTCGCCGGGCGCGAGCTCGGAGTCGACCTCTTCGATCCCGAGCGGGCGCCGACCGTGACCGGCGGCCTCTCGTTCGCCGGCGGCCCCGGCAGCAACTACGTCACCCACTCGCTCGCCGCGCTCTGTGAGCGGATCTCGGCCGAGGGCGGCAGCGGGCTCGCGACCGGCGTCGGCTGGTACCTGACCAAGCACGGGGTCGTGCTGCTCTCCGAGCTCGGAGACGAGACCGGCGACGGCGCAGGCTGGCGGCACTTCAACCCCCAGGACGAGATCGACGCCGGGCCGCGGCGGCAGGTCGTCGAGCCGCCGGCCTCGGGCCCGGGGACGATCGAGGCCTACACGGCGATCTGCGACCGCGACGGCAACCCCGAGGTGGCGATCGCGACCTTCCTGATCGGCGACGCGCGAACCGTCGCCAAGGCCGACGATCCCGCCAGCCTCGCCGCCGTCGCCGAGCGCGACTGCCTCGGCGCCGAGGCCGAGTTCATCGGCAACGGCTGCTTCCGGCTCGCCTGACCGCGTCAACCGGCTCTGACCGGCCGCTCAGTCCGCGCGCCCCACCCGGGCCTCCCAGGCGAGCAGCTCCATCAGCGCCCCGAGCTGCGCCCGGTCGGCCTCCTCGCACAGCACCCCGTCGGCGGCGAAGGCCCGATCGGCGCTGGGGATCGCGAGCGTCTCCGGCAGCACCCTGGCGCCGGCGACCTCGAGCACCTTGCGGGCGTCGGCCACAGCCCAGTCGCAGCCGAAGCGGCCGCGGTCGGCGCCGATCACGATCGCCGGCTTGCCGCTCAGCGGCGCCGCCGTCCGCGAGCTCCGGGGCTCGGGGCGGCGATCCAGTCGATCGCGTTCTTGAGCCCGCCCGGCAGCGAGCCGTTGTACTCGGGGGTGGCGAGCACGATGCCGTCGCAGGCGACGACCGCGCGTCGCAGCCGCTTGACCTCGTCCGATCCCGCCGCGCCCGGCTCGAACGGCGGCATCTCCCAGAGCCCCGGCTCGAGGTAGATCGTGAGCTCGACCTCGCCCGGCGCCTCGCGCGCCGCGTTCTCGAGCAGATCGACGTTGAGGGAGCGGGAGCTGACCGTCCCCGGGATCCCGAGGAGGCTGACCGTCCCACCCTGAAGCTCGGCGCTGATCGTCACCCCGTTTCAGCTACCCGCGGCCGGGCGAGTCAAACCCCGGGGCCGACCCGCGCCCGCCGAGCGGCGAAGACGGCTCAGGAAGCCGCGCGCAGCTCGTCGAGCGCGGCGCTGAGGATCCGCGAGACCTGCATCTGCGAGACGCCGATCTGCTCGCCGATCTCACGCTGGGTCAGGTCCTCGGCGAAGCGCAGGTAGAGCACCTCGCGCTCGCGCTCGTCGAGCTTCTCGAGACGCTCCTCGAGCAGCACGTTCCACTCGGCGTGCTCGAGGTTCTGGTCCTCCTCGCCGACGAGGTCGGCGATCGTCGCCGCATCGGGCTCGGTCGCGGCGATCGGCGCGTCGAGCGAGGCCGGCCGCGAGGCCTCGGCCGCCTCGAGCGCGTCGATCACGACCTCCTCCTCCATCCCGGCCTCCTCGGCGACCTCGGCCGTCTCGGGCGCCCGGCCGAGGTCCTTGGAGAGCTCGTCGACGGCCGCCCGGATCTTCGGCAGCGCCTCCTTGAGGTCGCGCGGGACCCGCATCGCCCAGCGCTTGTCGCGGAAGTGGCGCCGGAGCTCGCCGAGGATCGTCGGCTCGGCGTAGGCGCGGAAGCTGGTGCCGCGGATGTCGTCGAAGCCGTCGAGCGCCTTCAACAGGCCGAGGTAGGCGACCTGCTGCAGGTCCTCGAGCCGCTCGCCGCGGTTGGCGTAGCGGCGGGCGAGTCCCTCGGCAAGCGGCGCGTAGCGGATCGCGAGCTCCTCGCGCAGGTCCGGATCGCGGGTGCGGACGAAGCGGGCGAGCAGCTCGTCGTCGGACTCGAGCGCGACCTCGGGCTCGGGAGCGTGAGGCGCCTCGTCGTTCACCGCTCGGCGATGCCCTTCCTCTCCCCCTCCGTGATTGCAGCCCCGAGCACCGCGTCCCGCCTCATCAGCTCATCGAGCCCCGGGCCGAGGAAGCCGCGCAGGCGGAACATCAGGCGCCAGCGGCGCGGCAGCATCGTCCGGGCCGCGCGCGCCTCGATCCCGCGGACCAGGGCCTCCCCCGCCTCGGCCGGCTGGATCCGCTTGCGCAGGACCCTCGGGGCGCGATCCTCGACCATCTGCGCGACCGGGTCGCGCTCGGCGCCGCGCACCATCTCGGTGTCGACGAAGCCGAAGTAGCCGACGCCGGCGGAGGCGCCGAGCGGGGCGAGCTCGACGCGGAGCGCCCGGCCGTACTGCTCGACGGCGGCCTTGCTCATCGCGTAGCTCGACTGCAGCGTGCCGTTGACGAAGGCGTAGACGGAGGCGATCACGAGCACGTGGCCGCGCCGCTCGATCACGTGCGGGAGCGCCTGACGGACCGTGTGGACGACGCCGTGCAGGTTGACGTCGAGGACCCGGTCGAAGTCCTTGGGGTCGACGCTCGAGACCGGGCGGATCGTCTGCGCGATGCCCGCGTTGGCGACGACGACGTCGATGCCGCCGAACTCGGTCGTCACCGCATCGACCGCGAGCGCGACGGCGCTCTCGTCGGTGACGTCGGCCGCCAGCGCCATCGTCCGCTCGCCGACCGAGGCGGCGGCGGCCTTGGCGTCCTTCTCCTCGAGGTCGAGAATCGCCACCTGGGCGCCGCGGGCGTGCAGTGCCCTCGCCGTCTCCAGCCCGATGCCGCGGGCCGCGCCGGTGACGAGGGCGACGCGTCCGTTCAGATCCAGTCCTGCCATTGGCGCGGGAATCTAGATGATCGCCGGGCGCCGATAGTCAGGTGGAACCGCGCAGCGCCGCCTCGAGGCCGGTCGCGCGCTCGCGCTCGCCGCTCGGCAGGCTGACGTAGACGGCGCCGTCGCGCTCCCACCGCACCCGTGGCTCGACGACGCGGACGCCGATGAAGCGGCCCGCCTCGTCGAACAGCCAGACGTCCTCCTCGGGAGTCTCCTCGCGGCGGGCCGGCTCGGCCCCGGGCAGGGTCGCGTAGAGGATGTCGGAGGAGTCGTCGTAGACGACCCGGGTGAAGTTGTGGCGGCCGAGGCGCAGTCCCATCGGCGCCCGAGACTAGACAGTCGCGAGCGCCGGCCGCCGGGGCGCCGGCCTCAGGCGAGGACGGCCTTGCGCGGGTAGACGACCTCGGGGTCGGTGAGCACGTTGACGAGCGCCGGGCCGCCGCAGGAGAAGGCGCGCTCGAGCGCCGGCTTCAGCTCGGCCGGCGTGCGGACGATCTCGCTGTGGCAGCCGAGCGCGCCGGCGACCTCCTCGTACGGCGTCTCGGGCCGCAGCTCGGCGGCGAGCGAGTAGCCGTAGAGGAACTCCATCGGGTGCTTCTCGAGCGCCCAGATCCCGTTGTTGCCGATCACGCCGACGACCGGGAGGCCGTGACGGGCGAGCGTGTCGAACTCCATGCCGCTGAAGCCGAAGGCGCCGTCGCCGAGCAGCACGCAGATCTGCCGGCCGGGCTTGGCGCAGGCGGCGCCGATCGCCTGGCCGGGGCCGCCGCCGAGACATCCGAAGGGACCGGGGTCCATCCAGCAGCCGGGCTCGTAGGTCTCGATCACGCGGCCCGCGTAGGAGACGAAGTCGCCGCCGTCGCCGATCACGATCGCGTCGCGGTCGAGCACCTCGGCGAGGCCGGCGTAGAGCCGCATCGGATGCAGGGGCGCGCGGTCGTCGCCGAAGTCGGCCTGCTCGGACTCGCGCTTCTCCTGCTCCTGCGCGGTCAGCAGGTCGACCCACTCGCGGGTCCGCGACGGGTTGCCGCCGGCGTCGGTGGCGGCCTCGCCGAGGGCGCCGAGCGTCGCCGCGACATCGCCGACCAGATCGACGTCGGCGGCGCGGTTGCCCTCGAGCCGGTTCGGCTCGACGTCGACGCGGATCAGCTTCGCCTCGGCCGAGATCGCCGCCCCGAAGCCGAGCCGGAAGTCGAGCGGCACGCCGATCACGACGGCGACGTCGCAGCCGCCGAGCCCGGCGCCGCGGGTGCGGCTGAAGGAGAGCGGGTGGTCGGCCGGCACGCAGCCGCGGCCCATGCCGTTCAGGTACACGGGGATCCCCAGCGACTCGGCCAGCTCGACGAGCTGCTGCTCGCCGTGGCCCCAGTAGAGGCCGGTCCCGGCCATCACCGCGGGGCGCTCGGCCGCAGCCAGCAGCGCCGCGGCCTCCTCGATCCCGGCGGCGGGACCGTGGTCGATCGGGTCGGGCGCGGGCGGCGCCTGGTAGTCGGCCTCGGTGAAGACGACGTCGAGCGGGTAGTCGAGGAAGGTCGGGCCGGTCGGCGCGCCGGCGGCGAGATCGACGGCGCGAGCGGTGGCGGCGGGAATGCCGCCGGCGTCCTTGATCGTCTCCGCGTGCTTGGTCACCGACGAGACGATCGGCAGGTGGTCGATCTCCTGCAGGCGACCGGTGCCCCAGGTCATCTCGGGAGCGCGGCCGGCGAGGACGACCAGCGGCGAGCCGTTGAAGCTGGCGCCGGCCATCGCGCTGACGCCGTTGGTGACGCCGGGGCCCGCGGTCAGCGCGCAGACGCCTGGCGTCCGCGTCGCCTTCGCCCAGCCCTCGGCCGCGAACGCCGCCGCCTGTTCGTGGCGAACGTCGACGACCTCGATCCCCTCCTCCTTGCAGCCGTCGTAGAGGCTGAACAGGTGGCCCCCCGAGAGCGTGAACAGGTGCGAGACGCCCCTGTCGACGAGCGCCCGGGCGGCGAGCCTGCCGCCGTGCGATGCGCCCGCGTTGCCGATTCCCCCGGACTGCTGCTTCTCCTCGGTAGCCATGACCCGAGCCTACGCGTTGAGCGCGCCGACCGTACCGTCGCCGGTCGCGGGCGAGACCGGGCCCGACTGCGGCGACAGCAGCTCGACCGGCCGGTCGAGCCCCTTGAGCTCGTGCATGCCGTGCGAGGAGACGACGAACCCGGGTCCGAGCTCCGACGCCGTGGCGGCCGCCATCAGAACCGCGGCGTCGGTGTTCCTCGTCTCCGCCTGCACGCGCGAGGCGACGTTGACGGCATCGCCGATGACGCTGAAGTTGAGCCGGCCGCCGCCGCCGACCGAGCCCGCGATCACCCGGCCCGTGTTGAGCCCGACGCCGAGCCGGAAGCCGCCGCCCTCGCCGGCCACGTTGACGCGGGCGTCGATCTCGAGCGCTGCGCGGACGGCGCGCTCGGCGTGGTCGGGGTAGGGCTCCGGGGCGCCGAAGACGGCCATCAGGCCGTCGCCCTCGAACTTGTCGACATGCCCGCCCTCGGCGCCGATCAGCGGCACGACGACCTCGAACAGCGAGTTGAGCCGGGCGACCACCTCGCGCGCGTCGGCGCCGGCGGCAAAGCTCGTGAAGTCACGGACGTCGCAGAACATGATCGTCACCTCGGCCTCGACCCCGTGCTCGTCGAAGCCCTCGGAGAGGATGTACTCGGCGACCTCGCGATCGAGGTAGGTGCCGAACGCCTCGCGCAGGCGCTCGCGCTCGCGCAGCCCCGCGACCATCTGATTGAACGACGACGCGAGCTCGCCGATCTCGTCGGCGGTCGTGACCGGCACGGCGGCGGAGTAGTCGCCGGCCGCGACCCGCTCGGTCGCGCGCTGGAGATCGCGGAGCGGGCTCAGGATCGAGCGCGAGAGCAGCACCGTGAGCTCGAGCGAGAGAGTCGTCGCGACCCCGATCGCGACCAGCACGGCGACCCCGAGGCTCTCGCCGCGGTCTCCGGTCAGCGCGGCGACGACGAGGCCGGTGATGATGTTGATCATCGGCAGCGCCGCCAGCAGCCGGATCCGCAGCGGCAGCGCCGTCCGCGCCGTCTCGAGCCGCGGGCGCGACGGCGCGGTTGATCTCGACCAGCACGGGGCGCATCCCGGCCTCGACGGTCAGGTAGTGGAGGATCGCGCCGTAGCCGACCGCGATCAGACCGGCGCCCGCGATCGGGAAGATCGCGACCCACGCGAGGTCGAGGATGATCACGCTCGCGACCACGCCGGGGACGATCACCGCCGCGATCGGGACCAGCATCTCGGCCCGGACCACGTCGAGCGGCAGCCCGATCGCCGCCGCCCAGGCGCGCGCGGTCGAGTCGGGGCCGCGATCGCCGCCGATCCACGACTGGATCGGCGTCACCTTCGGGCGGATCTGGAGGAAGCCCCAGAGCAGGGTCAGCCCGGTCAGCGTCAGGGTGATCGCGAGGATCTCGCCGAACTCGGCGGCGCTGCCGTCGTAGTAGAAGGAGAGCAGCAGGACGGTGCCGGCGGTGATCAGGAACCCCGCCTGGCAGCTCGACCGCGATGAACACCGTCGGGTAGCGGCGGCCGAGGCGCCGGTACGCCCACTCGAGGAAGCTGCCGCGCATGCCGGCCATTGTCCCCCAAGCACCGCAATCTGCAAGCGGGGAGGGCAGCGCTGGCCGCCGCTCAAGTAAAGAAGGCGCGACTCCGATTCAATGCCTGTCATGCAACTCCCCACGATGCGGAGAGAAGCGCCGCAGGTTCGTGGCGGAAACAACGGCGGCTTTCCCGAGCCGCCGGAGGGCGAGCCGGTGCGCACGGTCGTCTGCCGGCACCCGTCCTGCGGCGCCGAGACGCGCGTCCGCCTGCCCGCCTCGGTGCCGGTCGGCGCGATCCACCGGGTCGTCTGCTCGGGCTGCCACCAGACCTTCGACCCGCCGGCACCCGCCGCCGGCGGCGCCCGGCCCCTGGAGCCGCTGCGGGACGGCCTGCTCGCCGCCTGGGACCGGATCCTCGACGCGCGCGACGCGGCCGGCGAGCGGCTCGGCGCGCGGCGATCGCGCCGAAGATCTCACGAGCCCGCCTCTGGACCTGGGCCTCGGTCCCGATCGCCGCTCTCGGCGTCGTCGCCGGCCTGGCGCTGCTGCAGGGCGACGACGGCACCCCTCCCCCTCCTCCTCGGTCACGATCAGCGCCGCCCCGAAGGGTGCCCGCGGCGAGCAGGCCAAGTTCATCGAGGGACCCGGCTACTCGCTGGCGCTCCCGGCCGGATGGGAGCAGTCGGACCCGCCCGATGGCGCCGCCTTCGCGGCCGGCTCCGAGGACGGGCTCGCCGACGCGACCCTGTGGATCGAGGAGGACCCCGAGCTCTCCTTCCGCGAGTTCGAGCAGCGCTCGCTCGCCCAGCTCGAGCGAGATCGGCGACGACCCGCGGATCGTCGACCGCGTCCAGGGCCCGACGATCGAGAGCACGATCACCGAGCTGCGCGCCGACGCCCCCGTCGCCGACGGCGTCGAGGCGCCGATCAGGGTGACGCTGCAGGGCCGCCGGCGACTACCGCCTCTACCTCTCGACCGTGGTCCAGCCCGGCGCGCGCCCCGGAGACCGGCGGCGACGTCGAGACCCTGCACGCCTCGCTGCGACCGGACGTGACCCTCGCCGGCCTCGAGGACGGTGGCTGAGATGACGATGCGTCCCTGGCACTGGCTGCTGCTCGTCCTGGCGCTCGTCGTCCCGCTGCAGGCGGTCGCCCTCGACGAGGGCGGCGGCGC
>CAVURI010000021.1:0-41604 GCA_963743845.1 uncultured Solirubrobacterales bacterium | reverse complement strand
CAAGCCTCTTGGGCGATCGCGTCATCGTCAAGGCCTCGGAGGACGAGACGACCGCCAGCGGTCTCATCCTGGCGGACACCGCCAAGGAGAAGCCGCAGAAGGGCAACGTCGTCGCAGTCGGCGACGGCAGCTGGGACGAGAACGGCGAGAAGCGCATCCCGCTCGACGTCAAGGTGGGCGACACCGTCATCTACAGCAAGTACGGCGGGACCGAGGTCAAGGTCGAGGGCGAGGAGTTCCTCATCCTGCGCGAGCCGACGTCTCTACGCGATCGTCGAGGGCTAACGCCGCCGTCCCCACGCATCCGTCCGAAGCATCAGGAAGGAATTCACTGGAATGGCTAAGGAGATCCGTTTCGACGAGGAGGCCCGTCACGGCGCTCGCCGGACGGCGTCAACAAGCTCGCCGACGCCGTCAAGGTCACGCTCGGCCCGAAGGGCCGCTACGTCGTGCTCGAGAAGAAGTTCGGCGCGCCGACGATCACCAACGACGGCGTCACCATCGCCAAGGAGATCGAGCTCGAGGACGCCTTCGAGAACATGGGCGCCCAGCTCGTCAAGGAAGTCGCCGTCAAGACCAACGACGTCGCCGGTGACGGCACCACCACCGCGACGCTGCTCGCCCAGGTCATCGTCCGCCGGGCCTGCGCAACGTGACCGCCGGCGCCAACCCGCTCGCCATCCGCCGCGGCATCGAGAAGGCCGTCGACGAGGTCGTCGAGAGACCTCGCAAGACGCAGTCGAAGGAGATCGGCGGCAAGGACGAGATCGCCCACGTCGGTGCCATCTCGGCCGCCGACGACGAGATCGGCGACAAGATCGCCGACGCCATGGAGAAGGTCGGCAAGGACGGCGTCATCACCGTCGAGGAGTGCCAGACGTTCGGCATCGACATCGAGTCCACCGAGGGCATGCAGTTCGACAAGGGCTACATCTCGCCGTACATGGTCACCGACCCGGACCGCATGGAGGCCGTGCTCGAGGACCCCTACATCCTGATCGCCAACCAGAAGATCGGCAACATCGCGGACCTGCTGCCGGTGCTCGAGAAGGTCATGCAGGCCGGCAAGCAGCTCCTGATCATCGCCGAGGACGTCGAGGGCGAGGCGCTCGCCACCCTCATCGTCAACAAGCTCCGCGGCACCTTCACCGGCGTCGCGGTCAAGGCGCCGGGCTTCGGCGATCGCCGCAAGCGCATGCTCGAGGACATCGCGATCGTCACCGGTGGCCAGGTCATCACCGAGGAGCTGGGCCTGAAGCTCGAGAACGCGACGCTGACCAGCTCGGTCGCGCCAAGACCGTCGACGTCACCAAGGACAACACGACGATCATCGACGGCTGCCGGTGACGAAGACGCAATCAAGGGCCGCGATCAACCAGATCAAGACCGAGATCGAGAACACCGACTCCGACTTCGACCGGGAGAAGCTCCAGGAGCGCCTGGCGAAGCTGGCCGGCGGCGTCGCCGTCATCAAGGTCGGCGCTGCCACCGAGACCGAGATGAAGGAGAAGAAGCACCGCGTCGAGGACGCCCTGCAGGCCACCCGCGCGGCCGTCGAAGAGGGCATCGTCCCCGGCGGTGGCGTCGCGCTCCTCAACGCTCAGGACGCGCTCGACGCCGACGGCTCGACGATGACGACGAGCGCACCGGTGTGAAGATCATCCGCAAGGCGCTCGAGGAGCCGATGCGCCAGATCGCCGAGAACGCCGGCTTCGAGGGCTCGGTCGTGGTCGACAAGGTCCGCGACCCTGAAGCCCGGCGAGGGCCTCAACGCCGCCACCGGCGAGTACGGCGACCTGGTCGACGCCGGCGTCATCGACCCGACCATGGTCACGCGCTCTGCGCTGCAGAACGCCGCCTCGATCGCCAAGAACATCCTCACGACCGAGGCGATCGTCGCCGAGCCGGCCGAAGACGGACGGCGCCGGCATGCCCGGCGGTATGCCGGACATGGGCGGCATGATGTAAGGATCCTCTCTCACCGGGGGCGGTTCCAACCCTTCCGCCCCGAGAGTGGCTTCGAAGAGCCCGGTTCGACCTCGGTCGGCCGGGCTCTTCTCGTTCCTGGTGTCGGCCGCGGCGGGCGTCAAGCTGCGGCCATGGATTCACTCACTCGCATTCCGCGGTCGGGCCTCGGCGCCGCCGCTCTCCTGCTCGCCGCTCTCGCCGGCGCGCTCGTCCTGGTCGGCTCGATCGGCACCTGGGTCAAGTCCGACGCGGCGACCTCAGCGTCGGCGGCCTCGACAAGGACGGCCCGATCCTGATCGGGCTCGTGATCGTGATCGGCATCCAGACGGCGGTCGCCGCGAGCCGTGGCCTGAAGCGCCCGATGTGGCTGCTCCTCTCGGTCGGGGCGGCGGCGCTCAGCGCCCTGATCGGCTTCGTCGATCTCGGTGACGTCGATTCGAACTCGTTCGGCGGGCCTGGTCGAGGCAGGCTGGGGCCTGCAGCTCGCCACCTACGCATCGCTGCTGCTGCTCGTCGGCACCGTGCTGGAGCTCGTCGCCGCCCGCGGCGCCGCTCCCGAGGCCCGGCCCGAGGCCGAGGCTCCGGCCGCCTAGGGCGCCCCGAGCACGGCGCTCATCGGCGCCGGATCGACTCCGAGGCGGCGGATGTCGGCGGTGCCGTGCGCGGCGAGCATCCCGACCTCCATCAGCTCCGCCTCCTCCCAGGTCGCGAACGCCTTCTCGCCGACCAGCGCGCCGCAGCGCCAGCAGGCCGCGGCGGACGACCGGCAGCGGCACGTGGACCTGGGGCCGGACGCGCCCGGTCGAGCGCCCGATCTCCCGCGCGATCTCGTTGTAGGTGAGCCGCTGGGGGCCGGCGAGCTCGTAGCGGCCGGGCTCGGCGGAGATCGAGGCGATCGTCGCCGCGGCGGCGTCGGCGGCGCAGAGCGGCTCGAACGCGGCTCGGCCGGAGCCCGAGATCGGCATCAACGGCAACAGCGCCAGGCGCCGCATCATCGTCACCCAGGGGTCGTCGGGCGCGTAGACGATCGAGGGAGCGAGGATCGTGGTCTCGATCCCGTCGGCGCCCGCGACGATGTCCTCGGCGAGCGCCTTCGAGCGGAAGAAGCGGGTGCGCTGATGGAGGCTGGCGCCGATCGCGCTGAAGAAGACGAAGCGGCGTACGCCGGCGCCCTCGGCCGCGCGCAGCAGCCGGTAGGTGCCGAGCGCGTTGATCTCCTCGAGCCGCTTCGGCGGGCTGGTCGCGGACCGCGGCGGCGAGGTGGATCACGGTGTCGGCGCCGCGGACGGCGTGCCGCAGGCCGCGTGGGTCGCCGAGGTCGGCGAGCGAGAGGCCGACCCGGACCCGGTCGGGGCCGAGCTGCTTCGGATCGCGAACGAGGCAGCGCACGTCCTCGCCGTCGGCGAGCAGCTGCTGGAGGAGCGCCGACCCCACCACTCCCGTTGCGCCCGTGAGCAGGATCACGGCGGCGAACCCTACCCGTCCCGCGCCCTCGCCGGGGGGAGCATCGAACGCCGCGATCTCTACAATTGCCGCTCCCGCGACCGCCGCGCGGTCGGAAAGCGACACGAAGGACACGCACCCTTGGCTTACGTCATCGCAGAACCCTGCATCGGAGAGAAGGACAACTCCTGCGTCGAGGTCTGCCCTGTCGACTGCATCCACCCGACCCCGGACGAGCCCGACTACGAGGCCCAGAAGCAGCTCTTCATCGATCCGGACGAGTGCATCGACTGCGACGCCTGCGTCGAGGCCTGTCCCGTGGACGCCTGCTTCGCCGAGGACCAGCTGCCCGACGAGTGGGCCAAGTACACGGCGATCAACGCGGAGTACTTCGCCAGCAAGTAGATCCGGGTCTCGGGGATGCGCGCGATCGTCCTCGAGCACCAGAACGGGCCGCTCGCCGAGCGCGAGGTGCCCGATCCCGTCGCCGGCGAGGGCGAGCTCCTGGTCCGCGTCTCGGCCTGCGGCGTCTGTCGCACCGACCTCCACGTCCTCGACGCGCGAGCTCCCCGGCGAGCCGAAGCTGCCGCTGATCCTCGGCCACCAGATCGTCGGCCGGGTCGAGGCGGTCGGGCCGGGCTGCGAGTCGGCGCCGGAGCTCGGCACGCGCGTCGGCATCCCCTGGCTGGGCTGGACCTGCGGCGTCTGCGTCCAGTGCCGCGCCGGCCGCGAGAACCTCTGCGAGCGGGCCGAGTTCACCGGCTACACCCGTGACGGCGGCTACGCCGAGCTGGCTGCCGCCGACGCCCGCTACTGCTTCCCGTTGCCGGAGGGGCTCGGCGACGTCGAGACGGCGCCGCTGCTCTGCGCCGGGCTGATCGGCTACCGCGCGCTGCGGATGACCGGGGACGGCGAGCGCCTCGGCCTCTACGGCTTCGGCTCCTCCGCCCACCTGGTCGCCCAGATCGCCTCCGACCAGGGCCGCCGCGTGTTCGCCTTCACCCGCCCCGGCGACGAGGAGGGCAAGCGCTTCGCGCTCGAGGTCGGCGCCGAGTGGGCCGGCTTCGCCGACGAGCAGCCGCCGGAGCCGCTCGACGCCGCGATCATCTTCGCTCCGGCCGGCGAGCTGGTGCCGGCGGCGCTGCGGGCGACCGGCCCCGGCGGCATCGTCGTCTGCGCCGGCATCCACATGTCGGAGATCCCCGCCTTCCCCTACGAGATCCTCTGGGAGGAGCGTCAGCTGCGCTCGGTCGCCAACCTGACCCGCCGCGACGGCGAGGAGCTGCTGCCGCTGGCCGCCGAGCTCGGGCTAGCGCCCGACCGTGACCACCTACCCGCTCGCCGAGGCCGCGGTCGCTCTCGAGGACCTGCGGGCCGGCCGCGTCGAGGGCTCGGCGGTGCTCGAGATCTGACCCGACCGCGGTCGGGCCGGGGCCGGGGTCAGCCGCCGGCCTGGATCACCGGCAGCTCGGTGCCGGTCGACGAGCCGGTCGCGCCGACCGCGACGGGCTCCGGCATCGGCGCGGCAGGCGCCTGCATCACCGGCAGCTCGACGGGAGTCATCGCGATGATCCCGCGCGCCGCCTCGCGGATCGCGATCGAGGCCGCGGCCTGCGGCTCGGCGGTGACCAGCGGGGTGCCGTTGTCGGCGTGCTCGCGCAGCGCCTCCTGCAGCGGCACCTTGCCGAGCAGCGGCACGTCGAGCTCGTCGGCGAGCGCCTGGCCGCCGCCCTCGCCGAAGATCGTGAAGCGCTCGCCGTCGGGCGTCGTGAAGCCGGACATGTTCTCGATCACGCCGAGCACGTCGAGGTCGACCTTGCCCGCCATCTCGGCGGCGCGCCGGGCAACCGACTGAGCCGCCGGCTGCGGGGTGGTGACGATCGCGAACTTCGCCTGCGGCAACAGCTGCGCCAGCGTCATCGAGACGTCGCCGGTGCCGGGCGGCAGGTCGAGCAGCAGGTAGTCGAGCTCGCCCCACTCGACGTCCTCGAGGAACTGCTGGATCGCCTTGTGGAGCATCGGGCCGCGCCAGACGACGGCGGCGTTCTCCTCGACGAAGAAGCCGATCGACATCACCTTGACCCCGCTCGGGGCGACGAGCGGCAGGATCTTGCGCTCCGCGTTGACGTCGGGACGGCTGTTGACGCCGAGCATGCGCGGGATCGAGTAGCCGTAGACGTCGGCGTCGAGCGCGCCCGCCTTCTTGCCCTCCGCCTGCAGCGCGGCGGCGAGGTTCGCGGTCATCGTCGACTTGCCGACCCCGCCCTTGCCGGAGGCGACGCAGATCACGTTCTTGACCTTGGCCAGCGCCCCCTCGGGGAGCCCGCCGGGGCGGCCGAGCTTCTGCTGGAGGTTCGCCTTCTCGCTGTCGTTGAGGACGTCGAAGCCGACGCCGACGCTGTCGACGCCGTCCAGCGCCATCACGTTCTGGGCGACGGCCTGCTCGAAGTGGTTGCGGATCGGGCAGCCGGCGGTCGTCAGCGAGACGACGACCTCGACGCGGCCTCCGTCGATCTCGATCGAGCGGACCATGCCGAGGTCGACGATGTTCTGGCGCAACTCCGGATCGATGACGGCGCGCAGCGCCTCGGTCACCTGCTCCTCGGTCGTGGGGGTGGGGGAGGAAGTCATCGGCCCATTCTCCCAGACGCGCGCCGGCGCCTCGCCGCGAGCCTGAGCCTAGAGCCGGACGCCCGGCTCGATCGCCGGTGCGCGCGGGATCAGCGCGCACGCGGACAGCACCAGGGCGCCCCCGGCGAGCAGCCGGCCGAGCTCCGCTCCGTCGAACAGGTCCGGGATCAGGGCGCTGGCCACGCAGCCGAGGCCGACCGCGAGCGCGGCGAGGCCGACGGCCCGCAGCGACGCGACCTCGGCGACGGCGACGGCGCCGAGGCCGAGGGCGACGGTCCCCGCCAGCGCGGTCACGCCGGCGCTGGCCGGATCCCCGGGGGAGATCAGCGCAACCGCCAGCATCGTCAGGCCGGCGAGAAGCAGGCCAGCGATCGCGATCCGCTGAGTGCCGCGGCGACGGCGGCTCAGCGGCAGCGATCCCGCCGCTGCCGCCTCGCCCCCGCGAAGGGGTGAGTCGCCGCCTGCCATCAGCATCTCCATCGCTCGGCTGTCGGTGCGCCTGGGCGCGCCGGGTCAGCTGCTGAGCGTCTTCTCGCGCTGCCCGGCGTGCTTGCCCTCGGCGATCTCCTCGACCGCCTTCGAGCAGAACGCGGGTAGATCGTCGGGGTTGCGCGAGGTGACCAGGCCCTGGTCGACCACGACCTCCTCGTCGACCCACTCGGCGCCGGCGTTGCGGAGGTCGGTCTGCAGGCTCGGCCACGAGGTCAGCTTGCGGCCGGAGACCGCGTCCGCCTCGATCAGCGTCCATGGCGCGTGGCAGATCGCCGCGACCGGCTTGCCGGCCTCGAAGAAGTCGCGCACGAACCCGACCGCGTCCTCGTCGGTCCTGAGGTTGTCGGGGTTGGCGACGCCACCGGGCAGGACCAGCCCGTCGTAGTCGCCGGCGTCCGCCTCGCCGACCGTCCGGTCGACGTCGAACTCGTCACCCTTGTCGAGGTGGTTGAAGGCCTGGGCCTTGCCACCCTCGGGGGCGATCAGCTCGGGCGTGCCCCCGGCCGACTCGATCGCCTTCCACGGCTCGGTCAACTCGACCTGCTCGATCCCCTCGTTGGCGACGAGGAAAGCGACTCGCTTGCCTTCCAATTGTGTCCCGCTCATCTTGAGCCTCCTTTGCGTTGCTCACCTTGTGAGTACCCGGTGGGAGGCCCGCCAATCGTCGGCAAGCGGCGGTGTGGGGCGCCGAACACGGGGTAAGGCCAGTGCTGGAGCCGGATCAGTGGCTCCCCGGCAGCGTCCGGAAACACCCGAAATGGAGGCAGCCATGCCGCAGCGCGACCCAGGACCGAGCGTCAAGGACAAGGAGCAGTACGAGGCGCTCCGCGACCAGGGCGCCAGCAAGGAGAAGGCCGCGCGGATCGCCAACTCCGACCGCAAGCAGACGGCGAAGAAGGGCGGGCACAGCGCCCCGTACGAGGAGTGGACCGTCGAGGAGCTGCACGAGAAGGCGACCGAGGTCGGGATCGAGGGCCGCTCGGACATGGGCAAGGACGAGCTGATCTTCTCCCTGCGCAACCACTGAGAGCCCCCGTTAAATGATTCGACGGGCCCGAAGGCCCGCCGAATCGGGGAGGAGAGGTTGGTCCAAGAGCCGAAGCTCTCGACCATGTCTACTCGCGAGTATGGGGCGAGTAGATCTCTCCGGCCGTCGCCTTCTCCTTACCCGTTGCCTGATCCCTGCCGGTGGGATCGGGCGCCGGGCCGGCGGCCGGGCTAAGCGGTTGGGGCGCCTTAGGCGGCAGCCCCCTGGACGCGCTCGACCAGCTCGCGGACGCGCTTCTCAGCCTCGTCACGGTTGGTCTTGAGCTCCGTCTCGGCCTTCTTCAGCTGCGACTCGGCCTTCTTGCGGTTCTGACGAACCGACGTCTCGAGGCTGCGGCGCTGCTGCTTGACCTCACGCTCGAGGCGGTTGCGGGTCCGCTTCGCACGCTGGAGGGCGCGACGACGGGCGGTGCCGCCTCGGCGCTCGACCTTGTTGAGCTCGCGACGCAGCTGCGTGCGGACGCGCTTCAGCTCGGCCTCGCGCTTGGTCGGCGTGGCGAGCGGCTCGACGGCCTCGTTCGCACGCTCGTAGAGCGTCAGCGCGGCGCCGACGGGGACGTCGACGGCGGTCTCGGCGGCCTGGATGGCACGCTCGCGAGCGACCTCGATGCTCGTCTTCGGGGCGCGGGGGCGCTGGCCTTGGCGGTCGAGGCGGCGGAGCTGGTCTTGCTCTGCGCCTTCTGAGCCGTGGTCTTGGCCTTTGCGGGGGTCTTCTTCTTAGCTGTGGTGGTGGTAGCCATTTGTTTCTTCAACCTCTCGGGTGAGCCCGTTGCTCGTATGGAGCTTACAAGTAATGATATTCAGTGTAGCACCGAACGAATGTTCTTACCCGAAGCCGCAGATGGCGTTACAGAGCCATCTGTGACGTCCATCACAGGTCGGGGGTCCGGGAGCGGACGGGGCCGCGGTCAGGCGGGAACGGCTGCCGAGCGCCGTAGCCAGGCGCCCGGATCGGCGAGCTCGCCGAGGGTGGGGAGGGCCTCGGGGCCGCTCCAGGCGCGGTTCAGGGCGTCGATGCCGTCGAGCTCGACGACGCCGTCGCAGAAGCGCTTTCCGTCCCGGTACTGACGCAGCTTCATCTCCATCCCGAGCAGCCATCCGAGCAGGCGGGCGAGCGGCGGGCGGCCGTCGCGGCGGCGCTCCATCCCGAAGCGGAGCGCGTCCACGTCCTCGCCGAGGGCGGGCGCTGCCGCGTCCATCACGTGCTCGGCGTAGCCCTCGACGGATGCCATCGTCGCCTGCGTCGACTCGAGCAGCGGCTTCGAGGCAGGCGGCGTCAGCAGCGTCAGCGGATCGCTGCTCCAGAGCTCCGAGACGAGCCGCCGCGGGTCGGTCGTCGCGATCCGCTTGGCGGCGTCGCGGATCTCGGAAGGCCCGACCGCGAGGGTGCTGGCGCCGAGCAGCTCCGTGGCGAGGCCGCGCAGGTGCTCGCGCATCCAGGGCGCGGCCCCGAAGTGGATCGCGTGCGTGACCTCGTGCAGGGCGATCCAGCGGAGGACGGTCCGGGGCTCGCCCTCGAGATCGCGCTGGGCCTCGGCGACGTTGGGGGCGACGAAGAGCAGGCGCGGCTCGCGCTCCGGGCCGAGCACGGGGAACTCGTACTGGCCGAGCACGCGACGCGACGCGTAACCGACGAGGGCGCCGATCTGAGCGCCGGCGACGACTCCGAGCGGGCCGCGGATCGGGCCGGGGACGCCGGCGGCGCCGAGTCGCTGCCTCGAGCGAGCCGACCGAGGACTCCATCGAGCGCAGGTTCAGCGCCGCCCACTCGCGGCGGCTGACCCATTCGGGCTCAGGCACCGGCTCGGCGGGGCGCAGGCCCGTGTAGCCCTCGACCGCTGCCTGCGACTGCTCGACGGCCGCCCGCAGCGGGCCGTCGGCTGGACGCGGCCGGGCTCTCGCCCGCTGCGACCGACGCGACGCGTGCCGCGACGCTCCAATCGATCAGGCTGCTCAAGTCCGTTGCCCGTTCACGGCAGGTCCCGCAGCCTGCGCCTCGAGGATCGTCTCGAGGTGCTCCCGGCGGCGGACCGCGGCGACCGTGTAGCGCGCGTCGAGATCGAGCGACGCCTGCTCGGGGGTGATGCCGCCGAAGTCGATCGCGCCTCCGGCCTCGGTGACGATCAGCTGCGAGGCCGCGGCGTCGACGGAGCGACACGGGCGGGCGGAGAACATCGCGTCGATCCGGCCCGCGGCGACCCAGCTCATCGTGATCGCGATCGAGCCGACGACCCGCAGCCGGTAGGCCTTGCCCTCGAGCGCGGCGATCGAAGGGCCGACCCAGCTCGGCTCGGCCGACTCCAGCCCGACGACCTCGAGCCCGTGGTCGGGCGGGTCGGGCTCGACCGGCCTGCCGCCGACGGTGGCTCCGACCCCCCGCTTCGCGGCGAACTCGTGGTCGGCCCCGAAGTCGTGGACGAAGCCGAAGGAGACGTCGGCCATCGAGTCGCCGTCGGCGACGGCGATCGAGAGCGAGTGCTGGGGGATCATCCGGCGCACGTTCATCGAGCCGTCGATCGGGTCGATCACGACCTTGATCGAGGCCTCGCCGCCGCCGATCGCCACCTCGCCGCGCTCCTCGCTGATCGCGAGCACCGACGGCCCGGCTGCGAGGCCGGCGTCGAGCTCCTCGAAGACGATGTCCTCGCAGCGACGGTCGAGCTCGAGGGTCATGTCGCCGCCCTCGCCGCGGCCCTCGTAGCGCGTACGCGCCTCGATCGTCTCCTCCGCGGCGAACAGGCCGCGCTGGCGCGCGACGATGCGGCGGCAGATCGCTGTCCAGTCGACGGAATCCATCCCATCCATCGTAGTGACGCGCCCGATACCTTCAGAGGGGTACCCGTGACGACCCCCGAGCCAGACTTCGACGCCGCCGTCGCCCACAGGGGTGGCGCCGCGCTGGTCCTGGGCCCCGCCGGGTCCGGCAGGACCGAGCTGATCGCACGCCGGTTCGTCGCCCTCGTCGACGACGGCACCCCCGGCGAGCGGATCGGCGTGATCGCACAGGACCCTGCGACCCGCACCCGGCTGCGGACCCGGATCGAGACGCTCCTGGCCCGGCCCTACGAGGAGCTCCGCGTCCACACCTGGGAGGAGCTCGCCGAGAAGCTGCTGCGCGACTACGCGCTCGAAGCCGGCATCGACCCCTTCTTCGAGATCGTCGGTCCCGCCGATCGGCTCGCCGTGATGCTCGACAGCGTCGAGGAGCTGCCGCTGCGCCGCCACGAGATCCGCGGCAACCCGGCCGGCCTGCTCGCCCGCCTGCTCGAGCGCATCGACGTGCTCAAGGGGGAGGGGATCGGACCGGCCGAGCTTCGCGACCACGCCCGCGCGGTCGAGCGCGGGTCGAGCGGCCGGGCCGAGCGCGAGGCGGCGCTGCGCGAGCTCGAGTTCGCCGACCTGTTCGAGCGCCACGACGCGATCCTGCTCGGCCGCGGAGCGATCGACGAGGGGGAGCTGATCCTCGAGCTCGGCCGGCTGCTCAACCGCCGGCCCGACATCTCGCTCGTCGTCGGCGACCGGTTCCGGGAGCTGATGGTCGACGAGCTCGAGGACGCGGGCCCGGCGCGCTCGGCGCTGCTGCCGCTGATCGCTCCCCACGAGCAGGTGCTGGCGACCTGCGACCCGGCCCAGGGCCTGCTCGCGTTCAGGGCCTGGGGCGAGGCGGCGGCGGAGCGCTTCCGCGCCGCCTATCCGGCCGCGGGCGAGTTCACGCTCGCGGCGCCGGTGCGCGGCGCCGCCGGCCCCGCGCTGGCCGCGGACGCCGTCGCCGGTCTCGCGCCCGAGCCCTACGGCAAGCCGCCGCGGGCCCCTGCGCTCGAGGGTGGCCCGGGCGGCACGTCGCGGCCGATGCCGACGGGAGCAAGCGCCCCCGAAGGGGTGACGCTTTGGCGGTGCGCGAACGAGCGCGCGCAGGCGCAGGCCGTCGCCCGCGAGATCGAGCACCTGCTCGCGACCGGCGAGGAGCAGCCCGAGGACGTCTGCGTCGTCACCGGCCCGGCCGGGCGCGAGGGACGACTGATCGCCGCGGCGCTCGAGGAGCGCAACGTCCCCTTCCGCAGCAGCGGCTCCGCCGCCTTCTTCCACCGTCCCGAGGTCCGCGACGTGATCGCCTGGCTGCGGGCGCTGGCGGACCCGGGCGACTCGTCCGCCGTCGTCAGGGCGCTGACCCGTCCGCCGGTCGAGCTCCGCTCCGTCGACCTCGCGCGCTGCACGACGATCGCGCGCCGCCGCAAGCTCGACATGATCTCGGCGGTCGAGGCCGCGCTCGAGAGCCCGCAGCTGCCGCCGCCCTCGCGCGACCGGATTCGCGCCTTCCTCAAGCTCTACCGGGCAGCGGCCAAGGCGCTCGACCGGCTCAGCGCCGACCTCTTCGTGCGCCGCCTGATCGAGCGCGTCGGCTTCCGCCGTCACGGGCTCTTCGCGGCCAGCCCCGAGACCGCGGAGCGGCTCGTCAACCTCGGGCGCCTCGCCGAGCTCGCGGGCTCGTGGACGCGGCGGCGGCCGGACGGGTCGACCCGGGAGTTCATCCGCTACCTGAGCGCGGTCGCCGAGGCCGGCCAGCGGTTCAGCCGGGCGATCGACTCGCCGCCCCGCGGCGCCGTGCTCCTGGCCGAGCCCGGCCAGCTCAAGGGGATGCAGTTCTCACGCGTCTACATGCTCGGCCTCGAGGGCGGCGCCTACGGCGGCGGCGCCGAGCGCGGCCGCTGGGTCGACGACAGCCTGCTGGCGCCGCCGAAGCCGCCCAGCGCCGACTTGCTCGCGGACGCGCTCAGGGCCCGGCGCGCCTACGTCGCGCTCTCGCGGGCGCGCAAGTCGATCGTCCTCTGCTTCCCCGAGGAGACCCGCAACGGAGCCGGCCGGCCGTCGCCGATCTACGAGGCGGTGCGCGGCCTCGGCGTCGAAGAGGTCCGGCACGAGGAGGAGCTGTTCGGGCCCGCCGAGGGCCTGCACTCGACCTACCGGATGATCCGCGACGAGGTGCTCGAGTCCTCGTGGCGAGCCGGCGCCGCGCTCAGCGAGATGCGCCTCGACACCGCCGAGGACGTCAACCGCGCCGTCGCCCGCTTCCTCGAGCTGCTCAAGCTCTCGGCCCTGATCCAGCGGCCCGGCGACGAGTCCGAGCGCGAGGCGCTCGCCGCCCTGAACGAACTGCTCGGGCGGGTCGCGACGCCGGAGCAGATGATCGAGCTCGAGGCCTCGGCGCTCGACTCCTACATCGTCGAGGAGTCGCGCGACCGCGCCCGCCGGCGCGAGCACCTGGCGGCCGAGGGGGAGCCGGGGCTGGAGGCGTTCCTGCCGCGGCGGGACGGCGGCCTCGGGCTCTCGGCCTCGGACATCGACCTCTACCGGACCTGCCCGCTCAAGTACAAGTTCGCGCGCGTCTTCGCGATCCCGCAGGAGCCGACGATCAACCAGCGCTTCGGGATCCTCGTCCACCAGGTGCTCGACCGCTACCACGGCGAGGAGATGCGCGGCTTCGGCGGCGCCGAGGGCGACGGGATCGGCGGCCTCGACCGGCTGCTCGGCCTGTTCGAGTCGGGCTGGCGCCGTCAGGGCTTCGGCACGACCGACGACGAGCTCCAGTACCGCGACCGCGCCGTCGCCGCCCTGGCCCGCTACTACGAGCGCCACGAGACCGCCGCCGCCCGCCCGGTCTGGCTCGAGCGATCCTTCTCCTTCAAGATCGGCGAGCACTCGATCCGCGGCCGCATCGACCGCGTCGACCGTCACCCCGACGGCAACTACGAGCTGATCGACTACAAGACCGGCGCCCCGAAGAAGGCCGAGGACCTCGGCGACGACGTCCAGATCGCGCTCTACCGGATCGGGGTCAAGGAGGCCTGGGACGTCGAGGCCGCGGACGGCTCCTACTGGTACGTGCTCGACGACGAGAAGGTCACCGTCGCCGGCGAGGCCGACGACCTCGAGCGGGTCGAACGGACGTGCTCGAGGTCGCCGCGGGAATCGAGGAGCAGGACTTCGAGCCGAAGCCGAGCTTCGAGAGCTGCTCCTGGTGCGACTTCAGGCTGATCTGCCCGGCGAGCGAGGCGTAGGGGCGTGGGGCGACGCGGCGTGATGCGTGGCCGTCCGAGGGTGGGCTTCGCGGGCTCAGGCCGGGTATTTGCAGTGAGGGTGAAGTGGAAGAGGGTGCCGGCCGTCGCGGAGGCGGGGCCGGGCCGTCCTTTGTCACGCGAGGCGGCGTGGGCGTCACGGTCTCGTAGCTGTTTCCTCGGGCGCCTTCGCGCGACGACGATCCACATCGGCGTCGTATAGCGGCGTCAATCCTGCCGATCGCTTCCGCGGCCTCACCGGGAATCCACCCGAAACCGCAACGAGACACGCGCCCCGTGTGACCAACCACGGACCGCACCCCTTCCCTCACTGCAATCTCGGGCCGGTCTGAACCCTGCAGCCCGGTCCCGAAACAACACGCGCCCTCGACCGAACGCGCGCCTCCACTCCCCGCCTACTCCGCCTGCCGTCGCAGGAAGTCCTGGAACTCCCTCGCGATCGCGTCGCCGCTCGGGACGTCCTCGGAGCTGAGGCCGGAGAGGTCGTCCTGCTGGCTCTCGAGCCGCTCGACCATCTCCTTGATCTCCGGGTTGGCGGCGACGGCCTGGCTCACCTGCGCCTCGAAGCTCTTGCTCGCGTCCTCGAGGTCGCCGGCGTCGAGCGGGATCCCGGTCAGGCCCTCGAGGCGGCGGAGCAGTGCCAGCGCCGCCTTCGGGTTCGGCACCGCCGCGGCGTAGTGGGGGACGGCGGCCCAGAGGCTGGCGGAGGTGAAGCCGCGGTCCTTGGCGATGCCGTGGAGGATGCCGACGATCCCCGTCGGGCCCTCGTAGGCGACCTCCTCGAAGCCGAGCCGGTCGATCAGCTCGTCGGTCGTCGCCAGGCCGGTGATCGGCACCGGGCGGGTGTGGGCGACGTCGGCGATCAGGGCGCCGAAGGTGACCATCGACTCGACGCCGCAGCGCTCGGCGACGTCGAGCAGCGTGTTGCAGAAGGTGCGCCAGCGGGTGCTCGGCTCGGTGCCGCTGATCAGCAGCAGGTCGCGCTCGGCTCCCGGGCTGCGGCCGGCGACGATCAGGTTCTCGGGCCACTCGATCCCGCGCAGCCGCCCCTCGGTCAGCTCGATCTGCGGCCGCGTCGCCTGGAAGTCGAAGAACTCCTCGGGATCGATCTGGGCGACGAGCTCGGTCTCGACCGAGTCGGCGACGGCGGTGAGGGCCGCGCTGGCGGCGCTGGCCGCGTCGTTCCAGCCGGAGAACGTCGCCACCAGCACCGGGTTGCGCAGCTGCGGCGTCTCGTTCTCCCAGACGATCGGATCCATGCTCCGACCATACCGCGAGGGTCCCGCGGGCGGGTCCGGATCGTCCGGCCCGGTCGCGATCATCGAAGGTCGTGGAAGCCGCGACCACACAGCCCCCGGCCACCCCCGGCAAGCCCGACTCCAGCGCCTCCGGCGGCTCGCGAGGGTGCGGCGACCCTGCAGCCCGGCCGGCCGCTGAGCGGGCGCTACGCGGTCACCCGCAAGGACCGCCAGATGTCGCGCAAGGGCACCCCCTACATCTCGGTCGAGCTGCGCGACCGGACCGGCAGCATCCCGGCCCGCATCTTCCGCGACGCCGACGCGCTCGGCGCCCGCTTCGAGCGCGGCGACGCGATCGAGGTGCGCGGCAAGGTCGAGCGCTTCCGCGGCGAGCTGCAGGCCGAGATCACGGCGCTGCGCAAGCTCGAGCCCGGCTCCTACGACCCGGGCGAGTTCCTGCCCGCGGCCTACCGCTCGATCGAGGAGCTCGAGGGGTTCTTCGAGCACCTCTGCCGCGAGATCCACGACCCCGGCCTGGCGCGGGTCGTCGCGGCGGTGCTCGAGACCGAGCCCGTCGCGAGCGAGATGCGGCGCGCGCCCTGCACCCGCTTCGGCCATCACGCCTACCTCGGCGGGCTGCTCGAGCACACCGTCGCGGTCGCGACCCTCGTCGGCGAGGTCTGCATCCTGCACCCGAAGCTCGACTCCGACCTGCTGATGGCGGCGGCGCTGCTGCACGACGTCGGCAAGACGCGCGAGTTCACCTACGGGGCCGAGTTCGGGATCAGCGAGGAGGGGGAGCTGCTCGGTCACCTCGCGCTCGGCGCCGAGATCATCGGCCCGGCGGCCGTCGCAGCTGCCGGCCGAGCGTCGCCTGGCGCTGCTGCACTGCGTGCTCTCCCACCACGGCCCCGAGGCAGCCGGCCGCGCCCGTCCCTCCGGGCCGCGCGGCGGCACCGGGTTCGCGAACGCCGAGGCGCTGGCGCTGGCGCGGCTCAACTCGCTCGACGCCTCCGTCAAGGGCGCGCTCGAGCACGGCGTCTGATCTCCGGCCTACGCCGGCTCTCCGCTGCCACCTAGAATCGCGCCGCGGTGCTCGCTCTACTTCCTCCGCTCTCTTTCGTCGTCGCCTGGGCCCTCGCCCTGGCCGGCGTCGAGGCTCCCGGTGCCTCCTCGTCGACCCCCTGGGACGAGAACGCCCTCGGCTGGATGCTGTTCCTCGGGCTCGGCTGGAACGTGCTCGGCGGATTCTTCATGCATACGATCTGGGCCCGCCCCGTCGCCAAGCAGATCGGCTGGGAGACGAACGGGTTCCAGTACGAGGTCGGCTTCGCGAGCCTCGGGATCGGCGCCGCCGCGATCGTCGCCTCGTTCACCGACTCCCCCGACGCCTGGCTGGTCGCGTCGATCGCCGGCGGCACCTTCCTGCTGCTCGCCGGCGTCAACCACGTCCGCGAGATCTTGGCCGACCACAACTATGCCCCCGGCAACACCGCGATTCTGATCAGCGACCTCGGCGTGCCGATCTCGCTCGTCGCCCTGCTGATCTCGACGAACGCGGTCTAGGGCTCCGGCCGCTGCTCGGAACGGGCGCGTAGAACGATGCCACTCCGTCTGTCCCTCGCAGTCGCCACGATCTTGGGCGTCCTGACGCTCGCGCTCTCGTCAGGCGCCTCGCAGGCCGGCGTCGCCCCGATCACGCAGCCGCCGCAGCCGACGTCCGGGCCCGGCGGCAGCGACTATGCGCACGCCGACTGGCGGGTGAGCTCTGGCGGCGAGGGCGCCGACGCCTGGTACGTCTTCGAGCCGGCGAAGCCGCGGGTGCAGAAGGCGCCGGTCGCGGTGATCATGCACGGCTACTACGAGTACTCCGGCTACGACTCGATGTACGAGCTGATCCGGCACACGGTGCGTCAGGGCAGCATCGTCATCTACCCGCGCTGGCAGACCGGCGTCGCCGCGCCCTGCCCCGGCCCGTTCAACATCGAGCCCTGTATCGACTCGGCCGTCGCCGGCATCCGTGGGCGCGCTCGCCTATCTCCGCCGCGAGTCGGGACACGCCCGGCCCCGCCTCGAGCCGGACCAGCTACCTCGGCTTCTCCTTCGGCGGGATCATCACCGCGAACCTGGCGAACCGCTGGAAGTCGCTCGATCTGCCGAAGCCGCGGGCGGTCTTCCTCGAGGACCCGCACGACGGCGGCCTCGACGGCGCCCGGCGAGCCGGCGCTCGACGACTCCCTCGGCGGGATCCCGTCCTCGACCCTGGTCCAGTGCCACTCGAGCGCCGACGGTGTCACCGGCGAGGCCGGCAAGAAGGGCTCGAGCTGCAACGCGCTCTACCCGAAGCTCGACTCGGTGCCCGCGCTCGCAACAAGGACCTGGTCCTGAGCCGGCGCGACGATCACGGCACGCCCGCGCTCTCGGCCGGGCACGGCGTCTGCGCCTCGTTCCCGGGATCCGCGAACGCCTACGACTGGAACTTCTGCTGGAAGGTCTGGGACGCGCTGCGCAGCTGCGCCTATCGCGGCACCGACTGCGGCTACGCGCTCGGCGACACCCGCAGGCACCGCTCGAACGGGCGCTGGAGCGACGGTGTCGCGGTCGCGCCGCTGAAGATCCGGGAGCGGGCGCCGATCCGTCCCTAGTCCCAGTCGCCGGCCCCGGGCTTGCGGCGCTCGCGGCCTTGCGCTCGGAGGTGCGGCGCTTGGCCTCGACCCGGCGCCGCTTGGCCGCTTTCGAGGGCGCGGTCGGGCGCCGCGGGCGCCGCGGGCGCAGCGCCGTGCGCGAGCCGGCCGGCGAGTCGCTCGAGGGCGAGCTTCCGGTTCCGGTACTGGCTGCGGCTCTCCTGCGAGACGGCGGTGACGACCGGTCCGAGCCGGGCCGCGATCAGCCGCTTCTGCTCGGCGCTGAGCGAGGTCGACTCGGCGACCACGAACCGGGCCTCGACCCGGGAGGCGGTCACGTTCGCGTGCTGGCCGCCGGGCCCGGACGAGCGGCTCGTCCGCAGCTCGATCTCGGACTCGTCGAGCGCTGACTGCCGGGCGCGATCTCGATCCGCTCAGCCATCGCCGGGCGGCTCCGCGCGTCTCGGCCCTCGGCGGTCGGCTCGGGGCGGAGCGCGCGGCGGAAGAGCTGGAAGGCGACGAACAGGATCAGGCCGGCGAAGCCGAGCTCGAGCGCGCGCTGCGGGACGGCGTTGGCGACGAGCACGCCGATCGCGACCCCCGGGATCGAGAGCAGGCCGATCGCGACGCCGTCCTTGATCACGACGTTGCCGTGGCGATGCTGGCGCCAGGTGCCGACGATCGCGACCGGCACGATCGCGAGCAGCGAGGTGGCCGAGGCGTGCAGCTGCGACTGGTCGAGCAGGATCACGAGCGCCGGCACGAAGACGATGCCGCCGCCGACGCCGAGCAGGCCGCCGACGGCGCCGCCGACCATTCCGAAGAACGCTGTGAGGACGCCGGCCATCGTTGCCTAGACGATCAGCTCGATCGCGACGCCGGTCAGAAGCAGCGCGAACAGAAGCGAGACGACGCGCTCGGAGATCCGCTGCTGCAGCGCGACGCCGAGCAGGACGCCGATGATCGCCGGGCCCGCGAGCAGCAGCGCCTGGCCCGGGTCGACGTTGCCGTAGATCGCCTGGCCGGCTGCCGCGAAGCCGCCGATGATCACGATCGCGCAGAGCGAGGTCGCCGTCGCCTGTCGCTCTCCGTAGGCGAGCCAGAGGACGAGCAGCGGCACGATCACGGTCCCGCCCCCGACCCCGAACAGGGCGCTGAAGGCGCCGGCCGCGACGCCGATTGCTCCGAGCTTGATCAGGCGGTCGCGGGGCACGGCGGCGATGGTAGAGCGGAAGCGGGCAGTCAATACGATCAACGCGTGAGCGACGACGGGCCATCCGAGGCGGCAGCGGCCGAGATCGCCGTGGCGGTGGCCCCGATGACCGCGGAGCCCGACCACACCGCGGTGCTGCTCGACCTCGACGGGACCCTGGCGCCGATCGTGCCCAGGCCCGAGGACAGCGCCGTGCCGGCCGCGACCCGCGAGCTCGTCGCCCGCGTCGCCGACCGCTTCGCGATCACCGCCGTCGTCAGCGGCCGCCGCGCCGCGGAGGCCCGCAGGATCCTCGGGCTCGACTCGATCAACTACATCGGCAACCACGGCTACGAGCTGCTGCCCCCGGGCGCGGCGGCGGCCGAGCCGGTCCCGAACCTCGCCGGGCACGAGCGCGACGCCTCCGAGTTCCTCGCCTCCTACGGCGTCGCCGGCCTCGAGCGCACGGGGGTGCGGATCGAGGACAAGGCGGCGATCGTCGCCCTGCACTGGCGCGGCGCCGACGACGAGCAGAGCGCCGAGACCGCGGCGGCGCTCGCCGCCGCCGAAGCCGAGGCGGCCGGGCTGCTCGTCCACAGCGGCCGCAAGGTGATCGAGCTGCGACCGCCGGTGCGGACCGACAAGGGCCGGGCGATCGAAGGCCTGCTCGGGCCCGTCCACACGATCCATCGCGCGCTCTACGCGGGCGACGACCGCACCGACGTCGACGCCTTCCGGGTCCTGCGGCGGATGACCGAGGGCGGCCGGCTGCGCCACAGCCTCTGTGTCGCGGTGATCTCCGACGAGGCCCCGGCCGAGGTCAAGCTCGCGGCCGACCTCGCGGTTGCCGGTCCCGCGGGATTCGTCGCCGTGCTCGAGGCCCTGGCCTGATGCAGTTCAAGGACCTGATCCGCGGCACGGTCCTGCTCGTCGCCGTCGAGGCGACCGCGCTCGGAGCGATCTCGGCGATCGCGATCAACAACGCCGGCGACGACCGGCTCGCGATCATCTCGCTCGCCTGGTGGCTGATCGCCGCGATCCTCGGCCTCTCGCAGGGAACGACGGAGCGCGCCGCGGAAGCCCTGCGCGACCCGCTCGCCTCCGCGAAGACCGCGACCAGCCTGCCCTCGGAATCGCCGACCTCGATCGCGATCGCGCGCCTGTGGCCGCTGGCGGTGTTCGCGGCCGTCGCCGGCGGGCTCGGCGCCCTGTTCCCGCAGGTGCCGGCGATCGCGACCGGGTTCGCGTTGCTGTTCGCGCTCGCCTGGCGGCGGCGCGAGGCGGCCGTCAGCGCGATCGAGGAGCGGGACGGCGTCCTCTTCTACGTCGAGAAGAACTCGGCCTTCGAGCCGGTCAAGCTCGTCCGCACGCCCGGCCTGATGCGCGGCGACGCCGCCGGGCTCCGGCCCTAGAGCGACGCCCGAGCCTCCGGCGCCCCTAGGCCTTGGTCCGCTTGCGCAGCGGCGCGAACGAGCGCCAGGCGCGGGTGTTGGCGATCTGATCGGCGCTGAGCCCGGCCCGCCGCGCCGTCGCGACCCCGTACTGCATGTTCTGCAGCAGGGTGTCGATCCGGTGCGCGTCGGTGTTGATCGCGATCATCACCCCGGCCTCCGCCGCGAGGCGCGCGTGGTGCTCGTTCAGGTCGCGGCGGCGCGGGCTCGCGTTGATCTCGATCATCGTCCCGTTCGCGGCCGCTGCCTCGATGATCGGCTCGATCAGGACGTCGTAGGGATCGCGCTTCAGCAGCAGCCGCCCGGTCAGGTGGCCGATGCAGTCGACGAGCGGGTGCTCGATCGCGGCGATGATCCGCTTCGTCATCTTCTCGGCGCTCATCCGGAACGACGTGTGGACGCTGGCGACGACCCAGTCGAGCTCGGCGAGCACCTCGTCGGAGTAGTCGAGGCCGCCGTCGGTGCCGATGTTGACCTCGGAGCCCGCGAGGATCTTCATCCCCTTCGTCTGCGGTGCCGCGTCGAGCTCGTGGATCTCCTCGATCCGCCGCCGCAGGGCGTCGGGCTGGACGTCGTTGCCGAAGCCGTGGCTGGCCGAGTGGTCGGTGACGGCGAGGTACTTGTACTTGCGCGAGAGCGCGGCGGCGACCATGTCGGTCGAGCTCGGCGGTGCCGTCGGAGAGGGTCGTGTGGCAGTGCAGGTCGCCGCGGATGTCCGAGAGCTCGACGAGCTCCGGCAGCTTCCCCTCCTCGGCCAGCTTCAGCTCGTTCGAGCCCTGCCGCAGCTCCGGCTCGATGTAGGAGAGGCCGAGCCGCTCGTAGACCTCGGCCTCGGTCTCGAAGGTCTCGACCTGCTCGGTCTCGACGTCCTTGATCCCGTGCTCGGAGACCGAGAGCCCCATCGCGACGGCGCGCTCGCGCAGCTTGACGTTGTGCTCCTTCGAGCCGGTGAAGTGCTGGAGCAGGTTGCCGAACTCCTCCGGCGGCGACGATCCGCAGGTCGACGCCGATCCCGTTGTGGGTCCGGATCCGCCCGCCGCCGGTCGCCCGAGCCGCCCGACTCGGCCGCGAGCTCGTGCTCGAGCAGGGCCGAGACGAGCTCGCTCGGGCTCGCTCGCAGTGGCGACGATGTCGATGTCCTTGCAGGTGTCGGCCCAGCGCCGCGCCGAGCCGGCGAGCACGACCTTGTCGCTCGCCGGGTGGGCGAGCAGGTCGCCGACCAGCCGCTCGCCGACCTCGAGCACCTCGGAGAGCAGGCGGCGCTCGCCGGGGCCCTCGGCCTCGATCCGGTCGATCTTCTCGAGCACGTTCTCCTCGACCTTGGCCCCGAGCCCCTTGACGCCGCGCAGCTGCTGCTGCTCCGCCGCCTCTCGCAGCTCCGCGAGCGAGGAGATCCCGAGCTCGTCGTACATCTTCCGCACCGTCTTCGCGCCGAGGCCGGGGATCCGCGTCACCTCGACGAGCGTGCGCCGGGAACTTCTGCTTGAGCTTGACCGCGGCCGGGATCTCGCCCTCGTTGATCAGCGCGACGATCTTCGTCTGGATCGTGTCGCCGATGCCGTCGAGCTCGGTCGCCCGTCCCTCGAGCGCCATCTCGCCGACCGAGTGCGGGCAGTCGCGGATCACCCGCGCGGCGTCCTTGTAGGCGAGGACGCGGAAGCGGTTGGCGCCGTCGAGCTCGTAGAGGATCCGCGAGCTCCTCGAAGGCGGCTGCGATCTCGGCGTTGCGCACGGGCGGCACGATAGCCCCGCTCGGCGGCCTGTCGAGATGACTAGGATCGGCGGCCCTCGCATGACCCCAGCCGAATCCGGTATTCACGTGGTCGTCCCGACCTACAACGAGGCCGCGAACGTCGAGCCGCTGGTCGCCGCGCTGCTCGACGCGCTGCCGGCGGCGACGCGGATCACGATCGTCGACGACGCCTCGCCCGACGGCACCGGCGAGATCGCCGACCGGCTCGCCGGCCTGCATCCGGGGGTCGACGTCCTGCACCGGCGCGGCAAGGAGGGGATCGGCCCCGCCTACGTGGCCGGCTTCCGGCATGCGCTCGACGGCGACGCCGGCCTGATCCTGCAGATGGACGCGGACTTCTCCCACGACCCGGCCGAGGCGCCGAAGCTCGTCGCCGGCTGCGAGCACGCCGATCTCGTGCTCGGCTCCCGCTACGTCGCCGGCGGCCGCGTCGGCGAGTGGGGCCGGGGCCGGATGGCGATCTCGCGCTGGGGCAGCGTCTACGCGCGGACCTGGCTCGGCCTCGACATCCAGGACCTGACCGGCGGCTTCAAGTGCTTCCGCCGCGAGGTGCTCGAGGCGATCGACCTCGACACGGTCGGCGCGCTCGGCTACGCCTTCCAGGTCGAGATGACCTACCGCGCCTCGCGGGCGGGCTTCCGCGTGATCGAGGTGCCGATCTACTTCCACGACCGCCGCGTCGGCGAGTCGAAGATGAGCAAGGCGATCGTCTTCGAGGCCGCCTGGCGGGTGCCGGCGATGAGGCTGCGCGCCAAGAAGCGCGGCGCCGCCGACCGGCACGCTTAGGTACGGCAGACCACCCGGTTGCGGCCCTTACTTCATTTTGTATAGTAAAGACCCCACGACAACCGACTTCAACTCAGAGAGGAGACGACGATGGCGAACCTGACCCAGGTCACGGACGACAACTTCCAGGCGGAGGTGCTCGATTCTGCGGGGCCGGTGCTGGTCGACTTCTGGGCCCCCTGGTGCGGCCCCTGCCGCGTCGTCCATCCGATCCTCGAGGAGATCGACAAGGAGCGCGACGACGTCAAGATCGTCAGCCTCAACGTCGACGACAACCAGAACACCGCCCAGCAGTACGAGGTCCTCTCGATCCCGACGATGATCCTCTTCAAGGGCGGCCAGCCGGCGAAGCGGATCGTCGGCGCGATGCCGAAGAAGCGCCTCGAGGCCGAGCTCGAGCCGGCCCTCACCTAGGGCCGGGCCGGGCGGGGCCCGGCCTCAGAAGATCTGCGCGTCGGCGAAGCCGGCGAGCAGCACGGCGAAGCCGCCGATCTCGCCGACGATCAGGGCCGCCATGTAGGCGCCCGTGCCACGCACCGGATCCCGCAGCTGGTTGTCGGTGTCCCGGCGCAGGCCGTGGAGCTGGTAGTCGCAATCGCGGCTGACGAAGAAGAAGATCGGTACGAAGGCCGCGATCAGGTTGACCGCGGTGCTCCAGGCCGAGAGCTCGACGAAGACGGCGATCAGCAGCGTCGCGAACGAGTAGAGCAGCGCCGCGCGGTGGGCGATGTCCGTGTACGGGTGGGCGTGGGCATCCGGCGAGGCCATGATCTGCCTGTACTTCTGGACCCCGAGGGCCAGCGCCCAGAGGAAGATGATTCCGGCTGCCGCCAGCACCGCGATCGTGTCGGATCCGAGTTGAGCGTCCACCGCGCTGCCCTCCTCAGCCGGCGACGCGTTCGAGGACGATGATCAGGTCGCGACCGTCGACCGTCGTCGAGCCGGCGTCGTCGAGGCCGTCCTCGGTGAAGGTGATCCGCTCCGCCAGTACCTCGCCGCCGACGTACTGCTCGTGGGCGCGAGCGGCGGCGAGCAGCTCCTCGTCGCCGCCGAGCTGGAGCTCGATCCGGTCGCTGATCTCGAGGCCGCTCTCCTTGCGCGCGTTCTGGACGGCGCGGACGATCTCGCGGGCGAGGCCCTCGCGGACCAGCGACGTCGTCGAGCTCGAGCGCCAGGGCGACGGCCCGGCCCGCCTCGGACTCGACCTGGTAGCCCTCGAGCGGCTCCATCACGAGCGTCATGTCCTCGGGCTCGAGCGTGTGGTCGGTGCCCTCGATCGTGATCCCGATCATCCGCTCGCCGGCGATCGCGGCGCGGGCGTGCTCGGCGTCGAGCGCCGCGACCGCGGCCGCCACCTGCGGCATCTCCGAGCCGAAGCGCGGGCCGAGGCTGCGGTAGTTCGGCTTCACCGTGTAGCTGGCGAGCTCGCCCTCCTCGGTGACGAACTCGAGCGCCTTCACGTTGAGCTCGGCGCGGACGACGTCGGCGAAGCGCTCGATCACGGCGCGCTCGGCCTCGGTCGCGACGATCACGGCCTTGGCGAGCGGCTGTCGCATCTTCACCTTCGCCTGGGCGCGGGCGGCGCGACCGAGCTCGACCGCGCGCCTGGCGGCGTCCATCCCGGCTTCGAGCCCGGGATCGCGGAGCGCCTCGTCCGGCTCCGGGTAGTCGGCGAGGTGGACGGAGACGTCGGCGCCGGCATCCTCACCGTGGGCGAGGTTCGACCAGATCGCGTCGGCCGTGAACGGGACGAACGGCGCCAGCAGCTTCGCCGTCTCCGCCAGGCAGTGGCTGAGCGTGCCGAAAGCGGCGAGGTCGCCCTCCCAGAAGCGGCGGCGGCCGACGCGCACGTACCAGTTCGAGAGCTCGTCGATCCAGGCGGCGATCGCCTTGCCCGCCGTGGTCGAGTCGAAGTCGTCGAGCGCGGCGCGCGCCGTCGCCACCGTCTGCTGCAGGCGCGAGACCGCCCAGCGGTCGAGCTCCTCGGCCGAGCCGCCCGGGGCCGCGTAGCCGTCGAAGCCGGCGGCGGCCGGCGGGTCGGCCGGGTCGATGCCCTCGGCGTTCGCGTAGAGGACGTAGAAGGAGTAGGTGTTCCAGAGGGTGAGCAGGAACTGCCGCACCGACTCGCCGACCGTCTCGGAGCTGAACCGGTAGCCGGCCCAGGGCTGCTGGGTGGCGAGGTAGTACCAGCGGAAGGCGTCGGCGCCGTGCGCGTCGATCACCTCGTGCGGGTCGACGAGGTTGCCGAGCCGCTTGCTCATCTTGCGGCCCTCGGGATCGAGGATCAGGCCGAGGCAGACGCAGTTGAGATAGTCGGTCTGGTCGAACAGCAGCACCGACTCGGCCAGCTGCGAGTAGAACCAGCCGCGGGTCTGGTCGATCGCCTCGCAGATGAAGTCGGCCGGGAACCGCTGCTCGAACAGCTCCTCGTTCTCGAACGGGTAGTGGAACTGCGCGAACGGCATCGCGCCGCTGTCGTACCAGGTGTCGATCACCGACTCGACCCGCCGCATCTCGCCGCCGCAGCTCTCGCAGGCGATCACGATGTCGTCGACGTAGGGCCGGTGCAGGTCCTCGCGCACGTCGCCGCCGCGGTCGCGTCAGGTCCTGGATCGAGCCGGCGCAGAAGCGCTCGTCGCAGTCCTCTCCGGTGCACTCCCAGATCGGCAGCGGCGTGCCCCAGTAGCGGTCGCGCGAGAGCGCCCAGTCGACGTTGCCCTCGAGCCACTTGCCGAAGCGGCCGTGCTTGATGTGCTCGGGGTGCCAGCCGATCCGCTCGTTCTCGGCCAGCATCCGGTCCTTGACCTCGGAGGTGCGGATGTACCAGGTGCTCTTCGCGTAGTAGAGGAGGGCGGTGTCGCAGCGCCAGCAGTGCGGGTAGGCGTGCTCGTAGTCGACCTTGCGGAAGAGCTTGCCGGCGGCGTCGAGCGCCTCGACGATCTCGGGGTTGTGCTTGTAGACGATCTCGCCCTGGAAGTCCGGCACGCGCTCGTCGTAGGTGCCGTCGAGCCGGACCGGGTTCTGCAGCGTCATCCCGTACTGCTCGCCGAGCCGGAAGTCGTCCTCGCCGAAGGCGAGCGCGGTGTGGACGAGGCCGGTGCCGTCCTCGGTCGTGACGAAGTCGCCGATCAGCACCGTGTGGCCGTGCGGGCCGAAGTCCTCGCCCGGGATGTAGCCGAAGGGGGCTTCGTAGCGGGTGCCCTCCATGCGCCTCGCCGGTCGTCGTGCCGAGTGCGTCTAGTAGCCCTCGCCGAGCACCCGCTCGGCGAGCGCCGCGGCGACCACGATCACCTCCTCCGATCCCGCCGGGACTCGCCCGGACGTAGTCGATCTCCGCTCCGGCGGCGACCGCCGCGTGCGAGATCAGGGTCCAGGGCGTCGTCGTCCAGACGAGCAGGTTGTCGCCGGGCTCGAGCCCCGAGCTCGGGGCGGCCTCGGTGACCGGCAGGCGCACGTAGACCGAGGGATCGACGACGTCCTTGTAGCCGAGCGCGACCTCGTGCGAGCTCAGCGCGGTGCCGCAGCGCGGGCAGTAGGGGACGACCTTGTGGCCCTCGTAGAGGCGGTCGTCGTCCCAGAGCCGGCGCAGCGACCACCAGACCGACTCGATGTAGGAGTCGTCCATCGTCACGTACGGGTCCTCGAGGTCGATCCAGTGGCCGATCCGCTCGACCATCCGGTTCCAGTCGGCGACGTAGCGGAACACCGACTCGCGGCAGCGGGCGTTGAACTCGGCGATCCCGAACTCCTCGATCTGCTCCTTCGAGGAGATCCCGAGCTCCTTCTCGACCTCGAGCTCGACCGGCAGGCCGTGGCAGTCCCAGCCGCCCTTGCGCGGCACGTAGTAGCCGCACATCGCCCGGTAGCGCGGGTAGATGTCCTTGAAGACGCGCGAGAGGACGTGGTGGGAGCCGGGCTTGCCGTTCGCCGTCGGCGGCCCCTCGTAGAAGCTCCAGAGCTCGTTGCCCTCGCGCTCGGCGACCTGGCGCTCGAAGATCCTGCCCTCGCGCCAGCGCAGCAGGACCTCCTCCTCGAGGGCGGGGAACGACTGCTTCGGATCGACGCTTGCGTAGCTGGCCACGGCGGCGGCCGATTCTAGTTGCGGGCAGCCGGCAGGCCCGGGGGCGAGGAGGCCGAGGCCCTAGCCTTGGGTGCGATGAGACGCCCCCTCGCCGCCCTCGCGCTCCTGCTCGCCGCCGCCCTGCTGCTCGCCGCCTGCGGCTCGGAGGACGAGACGGCGACGACGCCGATCGTCTGCAAGTCCGGCGAGGCGACCTACGTGAAGGCGCTGGCGGGCGCCCCGGACGAGGTCCTGCTCGAGGGCGAGACCCCGATCAGCGACTGCATCGTCCCCGACCAGCAGGTCGGCGACCTCAGCGACGTCGGCGCCACCGTGATCACGGTGGCGACGCGGCTCAACGCCGACGCGCAGCAGGATCCGGGCGGCGCGGCCGCCCTGCAGCTCGGCTACCTGGTCGGCGCGGTCGAGGAGGGGGCCTCGGGCACGGCCGGGGTCCACACCGACCTCGTCCGCCGGCTCAACGCCGCCGCCCGCTACAGCGAGCAGGGCGGCACCCTGCCGGCCGAGTTCGAGCGCACCTACGGCGAGGGCTACGCGGCCGCCCGCGAAGCCGGCTGACGGCTTCCCCGCAGCCCGCCTGGGGCTTCCCCGCGAGCCCGTTCCAGCCGCAGGTCAACTAGCCTCCGGCGCAGACTTTGCACCTGACTGGAGGAACCGAATTGAGCGAGCAGCCAGTGACCGGAAACAAGCTTTGGGGTGGGGAGACCGACAAGGCGATCGACAACTTCCCCGTCTCGGGACAGCGCGTCCCGGCCTCCGTCATCCACTGGCTCGGCAAGATCAAGGCCGCCGCGGCGCGGACCAACGCCGAGCTCGGGCTGCTCGACGCCGACGTCGCCGGCCGCATCGCCGAGGCCGGCGATGCCGTCGGTCGCGGCGATCACGACGACCAGTTCCCGATCGACGTCTTCCAGACCGGCTCCGGCACCTCCTCGAACATGAACGCGAACGAGGTGATCGCCAACCTCGCCGGCGACGGCGCGCACCCGAACGACCACGTCAACATGGGCCAGTCGTCGAACGACGTCTTCCCCTCGGCCGTCCACCTCGCCGCCCTCGACCGCACCGTCAACGACCTGCTGCCGGCGATGGACGACCTCGCCGCCTCGCTCGAGGAGAAGGAGGAGGAGTTCGCCGACATCGTCAAGGCCGGCCGCACCCACCTGATGGACGCCGTCCCGGTCACGCTCGGCCAGGAGTTCGGCGGCTACGCCGCGCAGATCCGCCTCGGCGGCGAGCGCGTCCGCGGCACGCTCTCCCGGGTCGGCCAGATCCCGCTCGGCGGCACCGCGACCGGCACCGGGCTCAACACCCACAAGGAGTTCGCCGACCGCGCCCGCGCCAAGCTCCGCGACGAGTCCGGCCTCGACATCTCCGAGCCGCACGACCGCTTCGAGGCGCAGGCCAACCGCGACTCGCTGGTCGAGCTCTCCGGCGCGCTCAAGGTCGTCGCCGTCTCGCTGATCAAGATCGCCAACGACCTGGCGCTGATGGGCTCCGGCCCGCGCGTCGGCTTCGCCGAGCTGCGCCTGCCCGAGCTCCAGAAGGGCTCCTCGATCATGCCCGGCAAGGTCAACCCGGTGATCCCCGAGGTCTGCATCCAGGTCGGCGATCAGGTGATCGGCAACGACGCCGCGATCAGCGTCGCCGGCTCGCAGGGGCAGTTCGAGCTCAACGTGCGCGTGCCGCTGATCGCCAAGAACCTGCTCGAGTCGATCCAGCTGCTCGCCTCCGCCAGCCGCCTGCTCGACACGAAGGTGATTCGCGACGTCGAGCCCAACCACGAGGCCAACCAGGCTGCCGCCGAGGGGACGCTCGCCACCGCCACCGCGCTCAACCCCTACATCGGCTACGACAAGGCGGCCGAGATCGTCAAGACCGCGGCCGACTCCGGCCGGCCGCTGCGCGAGGTCGCGCGCGAGCTCGGCGTCGACGACGCGACGCTCGACGAGGCGCTCGACCACGCGAAGATGGCCCGCCCGCACGACTGAGCGGCGGGCCTCCGGCCCCGCGGCCGGAGGCGTCTACAGCGCGGCGCGCGTCGCGTCGCCGTGGCCGTCGTAGGTGCCCGGCTCGAGCCGGGCCCGGCGTCTGTCGAGCTCCCCGGCGTGGCCGCTGAGGGCGCCGGGCAGCGCCACCGTGAAGCCGTCGAAGCCGAGCGGCTGACCCGGTGGCGACGCGCGACGTCCTGCGCGGCGGCCGGCGATGAGAGCCGCATCAGGCCGGGTTCCAGCCTGCAGCCCATCGCCCGCTCGAGCGGGCTGACGCCCGGAGTCTCCCTCGCGGGGGAGCTGGTCGATGCTCTCGTAGCCCTGCGCCTGGCGCACGGCGTTGACGAACTCGATTATGTACATGGTGTCTCCAGTCGGGGTTAGACGGTTGTCCCCGTGGAGTGCCTCAATTGACGCTCTGGAAAGAGCGACTCGTGAACCTTATCCCGGCCGTCAAGCAGGCACGGGCCAGGCACGGCTCACGCACGAAATGTTGAGGAGCCCGTAACGATCCCGTGCGACGATTCACGTCCAGCCCCGCCCCGAGACCGGAGGATCAGATGACCGACATCGATCGCAGCGCCAGCCCCGACACTTCTTCGACCGACACCGCGACCACGACCGACACCGTCAGCTTCGGTGCCGGCTGCTTCTGGCAGGTCGAGGAGACGTTCCGCGCCCTCGACGGAGTCGTCGACACCGCGGTCGGCTACGAGGGCGGCCACCTCCCGAACCCGACCTACGAGCAGGTCTGCACGGGCGCAACCGGCCACGCCGAGGTGACCCAGGTCACCTACGACCCGGCCCGCGTCTCCTTCGACGAGTTGCTCGACGTCTACTGGAAGGTCCACGACCCGACCCAGGTCGATCGCCAGGGCCCGGACGTCGGCAGCCAGTACCGCTCGGTGATCTTCACCAACAGCGACGAGCAGAAGGCCGCGGCCGAGGCCTCGCGCGAGCGCGAGCAGGGCCGTCACCGCAAGCCGATCGCGACCTCGATCGAGCCGGCGACCGGCTTCTACCGGGCCGAGGAGTACCACCAGTGCTACCTCGAGAAGCGCCGCGACCAGGGCGGCCTGATGAACATGCTGCTCGGCCGCTAGGCGCGCGAATCCGGCCGCCTCACCGGCGGCCGCGATTAGTTTCGCTCCCGGCGACCTGTCTCAAGAGGCAGGGAGATCAGCTGCGAGGCCGTCGCGGCGCGAGAGGGCAGAAGGAGCGAAGCAATGCAGAAGATCGTCACCAACCTGTGGTTCGACACCGAGGCGGAGGAGGCGGCCGAGTTCTACACGTCGCTGTTCGAGGACGGGCGGATCGTCTCCACGAGCCACTACACCGAGGCGGTCCCGGACAAGGCGGGCATGGTCCTGACCGTCGAGTTCGAGCTCCAGGGCCAGCGCTTCGTCGGCATCAACGGCGGCCCTGAGTTCAAGTTCGACGAGGCGATCTCGCTTCAGGTCAACTGCAAGCGACCAGGACGAGATCGACTACTTCTGGGAGAAGCTCGACCGAGGGCGGCGCCGAGAGCGAGTGCGGCTGGCTCAAGGACCGCTACGGCCTCTCCTGGCAGATCGTCCCCGAGGACGTGCAGGAGATCTTCTCCGATCGTGATCCCGCCGCGGCCGAGCGGGCGATGAACGCGATGTTCAAGATGCGCAAGCTCGACGTCGCGGCGCTGCGCCGCGCCGCCGAGGGCACCGAGTCACCGGGAGGACGCTGATGCCGAACACCACCTGCCACATGTCGATCTCGCTCGACGGCTTCGTTGCCGGACCGGACCAGAGCCGTGACGATCCGCTCGGGAAGGGGGGCATGCAGGTTCACGCCTGGCACCTCGGCCCCGAGCGCGAGAACGAAGCCGACGCGACCGCCGAGGGCTGGCTGATGCGACCGCGCGGTGCCTACGTCATGGGCCGCAACATGTTCGGGCCGATCCGCGGCGAGTGGGACGAGGACTGGAACGGATGGTGGGGCCCCGAGCCGCCGTACCACGCTCCGGTCTTCGTGCTCACCCACCACGCCCGCGAGCCGGTCGAGATGGAGGGCGGCACCACCTTCCACTTCGTCACCGACGGCTTCGACGCCGCCTACGCGCAGGCGCGCGAGGCGGCCGGCGAGGACGGCGTCGACATCGCCGGCGGCGCCTCGACCGTCCGCCAGGCGCTCGCCGCCGGGAGTGATCGACGAGCTCACGCTCGACGTGGCCCCCGTCCTGCTCGGCTCCGGCGAGCGGCTCTTCGACGGAGTCGAGCCCTTCGGGCTCGAGCCGGTCGAGGTGCTCCACTCCCCGCTCGCCACCCACATCCGCTACCGGGTCGCGAAGTGACCGAGCGACGCGGACGGGATCGCGGCGATGCGCCCTCTCCGGTACTCGATCAACGTCACCCTGGACGGCTGCTGCGATCACCGCGAGGGTTCCCCGGACGAGGAGACGCATCGTCACGCGACGGAGACCCTCGAGCAGGCCGACGCCCTGCTGTTCGGCCGGGTGACCTACGAGATGATGGAGTCGGCCTGGCGGCCACCGGGCCAGCTGGACGCGATGCCCGAGTGGACGATGCCGTTCGCCCGCACGATCGACGCCGCGAAGAAGTACGTCGTCTCGAGCACCCTCGAGCAGGTCGACTGGAACGCGGAGCTGCTGCGTGGCGATCTGGAGACGGCCGTCCGCGAGCTCAAGAGCGAGCCGGGCAACGGCCTCTACGTGGGAGGCCTGCAGCTCCCCCTCGCCCTGGCTGAGATGGGCCTGATCGACGAGTACGAGTTCATCGTCAACCCGAGGATCGCCGGCCACGGCCCGACCCTCTTCGCGGGCCTCTCGAAGGCCGTCGACCTGAAGCTCGTGGACCGCCTGGAGTTCCGCTCAGGCGCGGTGGCGCTGCGGTACGAGCCTGTGGCGGCCTGACCCGGCTTGCGGCTTCGCGCGCGGAGCGACACAGGCCTTCAATGCGTTCTGCTGGTCTCTGGGACACCCAGACGGCAACGAAGTCCCGGCCTGGGGGCGGTTCCGCGGAACCGGTACCGCTCGCGGCCGCGCCGGCCTAGAGCCTGACCGCTTCGTACTTGTCTCGAGGCCCTCGCGGCCGACTCCGGAGGCCTTGATGCCGCCGAAGGGCGCTCGGTCGTTTGGCATCTCACAGCATCGCGAGTACGCTCTTCCAGCGGGTAAGAATCCGGCCTGAGGGGGCGAACGTGTGGGGGAAAGGCACCAAGCGCTTCGCAGTCGAGGTGGCGGCCGTCGGCGCGCTGATCGCGCTCGGCGTCGTCTGGGCGCCCGGCGCCGGCGCAACGGTCCCCGGACGTGACGGCCTGATCGCCTACGAAGGCGTCAACGGCCGCGGCGTCCCGAGTATCTGGGTGCGTTCGCCGTCCGGGCGTGCCCAGACGATCGCCGCCAACGCCATCAATCCAGCATTCAGCCGCAGCGGCAACCTGATCGCGTTCGTCGATACGAGCGGTGCGGGGCAAGACCTGGCTGTGATGCACCCTGATGGGAGCCATCGCGAGATCGTTCTGCGGACCCCGAACGAGAAGGAATGGGACCCGGTGTGGGCGCCGGGCAACCGCCTGATCTATGCGCGTGGCCCCTTCCCGAAGCCGGACCCGAACGCGAACCGACCGCCGCCGACGCTCCGGAGCCTTCATTTCCGGGGGCGGGTCGACCGCCCGCTTGGGATCACCGGGTGGTCGCCGGATGTCGCCGTCGACGGGGAGCTCGTCTACGCCGGCACCAGCTTGATCTGTCCCGAGCACCAGGCGCTGTTCACGAGGCTGGGTCCCGACTTCGCCGGCGAGAAGTCGACCGAGTTCGCTCCCGGTCGCTGTGTACCGAGGTTCGACCCCTCCTGGCACCCGACTGACTATCTGCTCGCCTACGGAAGCTACCCGCCTTACCCGAGCGAGTCCGTGTTGTACATGGGCTACACGGCGCCGCCGATCGAAGAGTTCCGCTTGACCAGGACGGACGGGCTGCGGCACGAGCAGCCGGCCTGGTCTCCCTCGGGCAATCAGATCGCCTTCTCGGTCCGGGAGGGCCGGACCCGGAAAGGTGTCTACATATGGCGCGAATCGGACGGCCGGATCACGTTGATCGGGAACTCCGCCCGCTGGCAGGGCGCGAACCCCACCTGGCAGCCCCGCTGATCAGAGGTTGACCGCTACGTACTTCGTCTCGAGGTACTCGGCGATGCCCTCGTTGCCGCCCTCGCGGCCGACGCCGGAGGCCTTGACGCCGCCGAAGGGTGCGCCGGCGTTGGAGACGATGCCCTGGTTGAGGCCGATCATGCCGGTCTCGAGCGCCTCGCAGACGCGCAGGGCGCGGCTCAGGTCCTGGGTGTAGAGGTAGGCGACGAGGCCGTACTCGGTGTCGTTGGCGGCGGCGATCGCCTCCTCCTCGGTGGAGAAGGTGATGACCGGCGCGACCGGGCCGAAGATCTCCTCGCTTGAGCAGGCGCGCGTCGCTCGGTGACGCCGGCGAGCACGGTCGGCTCGTAGAAGTAGCCGGCGCCGTCGACGGCGCTGCCGCCGCAGACCGCCTTGGCGCCCTTGCCGACCGCGTCGTCGACCAGCTCGGCGACCTTGCCGCGCTGGTCGTCGTCGATCAGCGGGCCGACGTCGGTGCCCTCCTCGGTGCCGCGGCCGACCGTCAGCGCGCCCATCCGCTCGGCGAGCTTCTCGGTGAACTCCTCGGCGACCGACTCGTGCACGTGGAAGCGGTTGGCCGCGGTGCAGGCCTCGCCGACGTTGCGCATCTTCGCGATCATCGCGCCCTCGACCGCGGCGTCGACGTCGGCGTCCTCGAAGACGACGAACGGGGCGTTGCCGCCGAGCTCCATCGAGACCTTGAGGACCCCCTCGGCCGCCTGCTCGATCAGCTTGCGCCCGACCTCGGTCGAGCCGGTGAACGAGAGCTTGCGCAGCCGCGGGTCGGCGATGATCGGCGCCGAGACCTCGCTCGAGGAGCTCGAGGTGATCACGTTGAGGACGCCGTCCGGCAGGCCGCACTCGCCGAGCATGTCGGCCAGCGCCAGCATCGACAGCGGCGTCAGCTGCGCCGGCTTGACGACCATCGTGCAGCCGGCGGCGATCGCCGGCCCGATCTTGCGGGTGCCCATCGCGGTCGGGAAGTTCCAGGGGGTGATGAAGAAGCAGGGGCCGATCGGCTGCTTCATGACGAGCACGCGGCAAGGCGCCGTTGCCGGCGGTCTTGTAGTAGCCGTCGATGCGCAGCGCCTCGCCCGCGTTCCAGCGGAAGAAGTCGGCGGCGTAGGCGATCTCGCCCTTCGACTCGGCGACCGACTTGCCCATCTCGAGCGTCATCAGCGTCGCCAGCTCGTCGGCGCGGTCGTTGAGCGCCTCGTAGGCGGCGCGGAGGATCTCGCTGCGGTCGTTCGGGGCGGGTGCGGCCCACTCGGCCTGCGCGGCGACGGCGGCGTCGAGCGCGGCGCGGGAGTCGTCGGCGGTCGCGTCGGCGATCTCGCAGAGCGTCTCGCCGGTCGACGGGTCCTCGACCGCGCAGCGTCTCGCCGCTGCCGGAGTCGCGCCACTCGCCCCCGATCAGGAGCTGCTTCTTGACCTGCTCGACGACGGCTCTGCTCGCTGACGCTCATCCACTCACCTCTCTCTCGCGCTGTGCAGCTGCCCACATTACCCGCCGCGATGCAAGCCGCCTTGCCGCAACGACCGGCCGGGGGGCGGGTTGGGGGTTACGGCGAACTCAGCGGGAGACGGGCCTCACGCCGCGCGATCGATGCAGGAACGAACCGGACATACGACGCGGACCTGCGGCGCCCGACGGCGCCGCGCTTCGTCCTTGCGCTGCTCGCCTGCCTGGCGCTGGCGCTCGCCGCTGCGCCCCGCCGCCTCCGAGGCCGGCTCGAAGTTCGTCCTCAAGGGCCACGGCTACGGGCACGGCGTCGGCATGAGCCAGTGGGGCGCCTACGGGTTCGCCAAGCAGGGACGCAGCTACCGCGAAGATCCTCGGCCACTACTACTCCGCACACGAAGATCGGCGCGACGACGGACGCGCTCGGTCGGCGTGCTGCTCGGGAGCGAGCCGAACTCGGTCTTCTTCAGCGGCGCCAAGCGCGCCTGCGGCCGCGACCTGAAGCCTATCGAAGAAGTACGTCGCCGCGCTGAGCGGCGGCGGCAAGGTCCGGCTCGAGACCGGCTGGGGCAAGAAGATGGCCTCGTGCGGCCAGAAGCTCGGTGCCCGCGGGACCGGCACGGTCCGGATCGAGAACCAGGGCATCTACCGCGGCAACCTCGTCGCCCGGCCGGCGGGCGGCGATCGCTCAACGTGATCAACCGCGTCGGCCTCGAGGACTACCTGCGCGGCGTCGTCCCCTACGAGATGCCGGCCTCCTGGCCGGACGACGCGCTCCGCGCGCAGGCGGTCGCCGCGCGCAGCTACGCGCTCGCGAGCGGGATCGAGGGCGACGGCTACTCGCTCTACGACGACACCCGCAGCCAGGTCTACGGCGGCGTCGTCGCCGAGGAGGCCGCGACGACCAAGGCGGTCGCGAAGACGAAGGCGAAGGTCGTCACCTACAAGGGCAAGGTCGCGCAGACGTTCTTCTACTCGACCTCCGGCGGCCGCACCGAGAGCAGCCAGTACGGCTTCGGCGGCGGCGAGTCGCGCCCCTACCTGAAGTCGGTCGACGACCCCTTCGACGACATCTCCCCGTACCACGACTGGACGCGAGACGCTTCTCGCGCGCCGAGCTGCAGAGTCGAGCTCGGCGACTGGGTCGACGGGCGGCTGCGCGGAGTCGACGTGCTCGCAGACCGGCGACTCGCCGCGGATCGTCCGCGCCCGCGTGGTCGGCACGCCGCGGCAAGACCACGGTCAGCGGCTTCGACCTGCAGGCCCGGCTCGGGCTGACGCTCGACCTGGGTCCGGTTCAAGCAGCGCTGACGCTGCGCCGCCGCCCCGACCGGCCGTCCTCCGGCTCAGCCGTCCGGGTAGGGCTGGATCGGGATCCCGTGGTCGGTCTCCTTCATCCCGAGCTCGTAGGCCGCCCGCGCCGGCGCCCTCGAGGTAGACGTGCGGGCTTGCCCGGCCGCTCGACGCGGAGCTCGATGTCGGCGATCGAGGAGTTGACCGTGTTGTGCTCGCCGCCGTCGGGGTCGGCGTAGATCCAGCCGACGAAGCGCTCGGCGATCGCCGCCGACCCTGCCGCGAACGGTCACGTTCTTGCCCGGGACGACGAACTCGCACGAGGTCGGCGTCTCGCGCGATGTCGGTCCCGTAGATGCTGCCGAGGCCCGCCGAGCTTGAGGACCTCGTCGCCGAGCGCGACGGCGCCGTTGGCGATCCACGGGCGTGCGCCACGGCCCGATCTTGATCCGGCCGGCGCCGATGTCGAGGTAGTCGGAGCCGTCGCGGCCGTCGAAGCCGGCGCCGTGGATCCAGATCCAGCGCTCGGCATGCTCGGCGCCCCAGTTGTGGCCGACCATGCCGGGCCAGCCGGCGAGCTCGATCGGCTCGCCGTCGATCGTCACGGTGCCCGCGAAGGTGGCGCCGGGGTGGGGGCTGAGCAGCTTCGTGCGCGGCAGCTTCGTCTCGTACAGGCGAGCGCTCGGCAGGTGCCTGGAGCGGCTCGTGGCGATCGCTGAAGGTCAGGTCCCAGCCGGCCGCGAAGGCGTCGGTCTCGAGGCTGCCGCGTCGCGGCGCCCGGCCCGATCTCGGCCTCGCCGACCCGCACGTAGGCGCCGGCCGGGACCGAGAGCTGCTCGGCGCCGTAGGTCGCCTTGGTCGCCCGCGGCCCGCCCGCCTCGGCGTCGAAGATCGTCATCCAGATCGAGGCGGTCGGCTCGCTCGCCGGGCCGCTTGTGGACCGTGTGGCGCAGCCACAGCGCCCGGCCGCCGGCCGGGTCGGCGGCCTTGATGTAGAAGCTCTCGTAGTGCCCCGCGCCCTCGTCGAGAGCGGGAAAGCGCGCCTCGGTCCGCACGCGCGCACCCTACCGCTACGCCCGGTGGCGGTTCTTTATGAGGCCGATCGATTGATTTGCTTAGCTCCCCGGCCATGTCAGCAGGGCCGCCGACCCGGAGTCGCCTCGATTCGCTGCCCGCGCCGCTGCGCGGGATCGGCGGCGCTGCTCCTGCTCGTGCTCGCTCGCGGCGGCGATCGCCTGGGTCGCGATCAGCGTCACCGGCGTGCTCGACTCGCCCGAGGTCGAGGCCGACAAGGTGCTCGAGGCGGCCAACGCGACCGGCGATCCCGGCGCCGACCCGTTCGCCTGGGACCCGGACCGGCGCGAGGACTTCGAGCGCCGCGCGAGCTCCGGCTTCTCCCACGTCCTCTACGAGCTCAGCCCCGAGGGCGTCGTCGCCAGCGCCAAGCGCACCGCCGCCTTCGACGACGAGATCGACGAGGCGGCCGCCGCGCACGGGATCGACCCGGAGCTGATGGAGGCGATCGTCTTCCTCGAGTCCGCCGGCCGGCCCGACGTGATCGCCGGCGCCACCGATGCCGCCGGCGCCGCCGGTCTCGCCCAGATCGTCGCCTCGACCGGAATCGACCTGCTCGGGATGCCGATCGACCTCGCCCGCAGCCAGCAGCTCACCGACACGATCAACTCCTCCTATGCGACGGCCGAGAAGCTGCGCGACAAGGCGGCGCGGCTCGGCTCCGGCAACGAGAAGCAGGTCAAGAAGGCGAAGCAGCTCGCCGAGCAGGCCGATCGCCTCGACGCCCGGGCCGAGCAGGCGCTGCGGGAGCGGCCCCGCGTCGATCCGCGCTTCGATCCCGAGGCGGCGCTCGACGGGATGGGCAAGTACCTCGAGATCGCCTCCGACCGCTTCGGCCGCGAGGACCTGGCCGTGACCAGCTACCACATGGGCATCGGCAACCTCGAGACCGTGATCGGCGCCTACGCCGAGGAGACGGGCGATCCGGTCGACGGGCGGCCGATCGGCGACGTCGTCGCCGAGGACGACCTCTCCTACGCCCAGCTCTACTTCGACACCTCGCCGACCGAGAACGAGAAGGCCTACGAGGTCCTCTCCGGCTTCGAGGACGACAGCGGCACCTACCTGTGGCGGGTGCTCGCGGCCGAGGAGATCATGCGGCTCTACCACGACGATCCGGACGAGCTCAAGCGGCTCGCGGAGCTGCACTCGAACAAGGCGACCTCGGAGGAGGTCTTCCACCCCGAGGAGGAGACCGACGTCTACGCCGACCCGGCCGAGCTCGAGGACGCGATCGACTCCGGCGATCTCGTCGAGATCCCGTCGGGAGGCGAGTACGGCTACGAGGTCGGCCCGCAGCTCGGCGAGCTGAGCAAGGAGCTCGGCGTCGACCGCAAGCTCTACGAATCGCTGACGCCGGAGGCGCTGGCGACGCTGATCTACATGACGGCGCGCGTGCAGGCGATCACCGGCAAGTCCGGGCCGAAGGACAACCTGATCGTGACCAGCGCGGTCCGCGACCAGGAGTACCAGGACGCGCTCGTCGCGGAGAACCCGGAGGCGACCGCCGCCTACTCCCTGCACACCACCGGCTACTCGTTCGACATCCTGCGCGAGTACCGCAACGGCGATCAGGCCGAGGCCTTCCAGTTCGTCCTCGACCGCCTCTCCGCCCTCGGCGTGATCGACTACGCGGTCGAGCCGCGGGCGATCCACGTCACCGTCTCGGAGCCAGGCGAAGCCGCTGCTCGACGCGGCTAGCCCGGCGGCTCAGGTGTGTTTGACGGTGATCACGTCGCCGTCCTGCATCACGTAGTCGCGGCCCTCGATCCGGAGGGTGCCGCGCTCGCGGGCGCCGCCGTAGCCGCCGGCGTCGATCAGCTCCTGCCAGCCGATCACCTCGGCCTTGACGAAGCCGTCGGCGATGTCGCTGTGGATGCGGCCGGCGGCGTGCCAGGCGGTGAGCCCCTTGCGCAGGCTCCAGGCGCGGCCCTCGACGGCCTCGCCCGCGGTGAAGAAGCTGATCAGCTCGAGCAGCTCGTAGGCGGCCCGGACCATGCGGCCGAGGCCCGACTCCGAGAGGCCGAGGTCCTCGCGCATCGCCGCCGCGTCCTCGTCGTCGAGCTCGGCAAGCTCGGACTCGATCTTGGCGCTGAGCGCGATCGCCTCGTCGCCGGCGGCGCGGGCGTGCTCGACCAGGGCGGCCGGCGGCTCCGTCTCGCCCTCGTCGACGTTGGCGACGTAGAGGACCGGCTTCGAGGTCAGCGCCTGCAGGTTGCGGACCGCGTCGGGGGCGCCGTCGGGCGCCGGCACCGATCGCACCGGCTCGCCGCGCTCGAGCGCGGCGACGACCAGCTCGAGCCAGTCGCGCTCGGCGATCGCCTCCTTGTCGAGCGCCTTCGCCTGCTTGGCGACCCGCTCGAGCCGGCGCTGGGCGGTCTCGAGGTCGGCCAGCATCAGCTCGGCCTCGACCATCTCCGCGTCGGAGACCGGGTCGACGCTGCCGTCGGGGTGGGGGACCCCGTCGTCGGAGTGGGCGCGGACGACGTGGCAGATCGCGTCGGTCTCGCGGATCGAGGCGAGGAACTGGTTGCCGAGCCCCTCGCCGGCGCTGGCGCCCTTGACCAGCCCCGCGATGTCGTGGACCTCGAGCGACTCGTGCACGATCGGCGTCGCGCCGAGCAGCTCGCAGATCGCGTCGAGGCGCTCGTCGGGGACCGGCGCGATCGCGACGTTCGGCTCGATCGTCGTGAACGGGTAGCCGGCCGACTCGGCTCCGGCCTGGGTCAGCGCGTTGAACAGCGTCGACTTGCCGGCGTTCGGCATGCCGACGATCCCGACCTTCACTTCGCCCAGACCTCCCCGGAGGGCGCGACGCCCGGCAGCGGCCAGGCGCGCCCGATCGCGCGGCCGAGGATGACGCCGGCGATCACGTCGGAGGGGTAGTGCATGCCGAGGAAGGGGCGGCCGGCGGCGACCGCCAGCGCCAGCGCCGTCAGCGCCGGCCGCGAGGGCGGGTCGACGCGGCCGAGCGCCGTCGCCGCGGCGACCGCGGAAGTGGAGTGGGCCGAGGGGAAGGAGAGCTTGCTCGGCGCCCGGGCGAGCATCGGGTGGTCCTCGATCAGCGGCCGCTCGCGGCCGATCGCGAGCTTGACGCCGTAGTTGATCGCGACCGCGGCGGGCCCGACGGCGCCGGCGCTGAGCCACGAGTCGGCCCGGCCGCCGCGGACGGCGGCGCCGACCGCGCCGACGGCGAGCCAGCCGATCCCCCACTCGCCGAAGGTGCCGAGGCCGCCGGCGATCCGCTCGGTGACCTCGTTGTGGCCCTTGGTCCGCATCGTCACCAGCAGCTTCTGGTCGAGCCGCCCGAGCAGCTTCGGCAGGCCGCCGCGCGCCGAGACGGCGCGCTCGATGCCGCGGCGGTCGCGGCGCAAGGGCTTGGGTCGCTGGATACGCACGGCGGCGGAGGATAGGCGGCCGCCGCCGCGCGGAGGTGCCGGAGCGGGCCCTAGAGCTCGCGGCGGAAGGGCACGGTCAGGTGCTCTTTGACCTTGTGGCGGCGGGCGCGCTGCTCCCAGCGCCCGGGCTCGATCTTCTCGGAGCGCTCGAGGTCGGCGGCGAAGACCTCGCTCATCTCGCCGGCGACGTCGCCGTCGAAGACGCAGAGGGTGAGCTCGTCGTTGAGCTGGAACGAGCGGTTGTCGAAGTTGACCGTCCCGACCGAGGCCCAGCAGCCGTCGACGACGAGCGACTTCGCGTGCAGCATCGTCGGCTGGTACTCGTAGACCTCGACGCCGCAGTCGAGCAGCTCCTGGTAGATCTGCCGGCCCGCGACGCGGACGAACTGCTTGTCGATGTGGGGGCCGGGGACGAGCAGCCGCACCTCGACCCCGCGCGAGGCCGCCTCGCAGAGGGCCTCGACGAACGGCGGGCGCGGCGCGAAGTAGGCGGCGGTCAGCTCGATCGACTTCTCGGCCGAGGCGATCGCGAGGAAGTAGAGCATCTCGATGTTGGTGTCGCCGACCCGCGAGCCCGAGCGGACGAGCTGCATCGTGACGCCGTCGTCGAAGGGCTCGATGTCGGGCAGGAAGTGCTTGCCGACGAGCGCCTCGCCGGTCGCCTCGACCCAGTGCTCGCCGAACGCCCCCTGCAGCGAGTGGACGATCGGGCCCTCGACCCGCAGGTGCGTGTCGCGCCAGTGGTCGGGGTCGCCGGCGTTGCCCTCCCACTCGGCGGCGATGCCGACGCCGCCGGTGAAGCCGATCCGGCCGTCGACGACGATCACGCGCCGGTGGCTGCGATTGTCGGCGCGGCGGATCAGGTGCGGCAGCGGCGGCCGGAAGCGGACGACGCTTGGCGCCGGCGTCACGCATCTCGCGGATCGACCTGCGGGCTCATCTTCGCCGAGCCGACCGCGTCGAGCAGGACCCGGCACTCGACCCCGGCGCGGGCGCGCTCGCAGACCGCCTCGGCGAGGTCGACGGCGATGTCGCCCTGCCAGTAGACGTAGGTCTCGATGTTGAGCGTCTCCTTGGCCCCGCGAACGGCCTCGAGCACGCTCGGGAAGATGTTGTCGCCGTTGACGAGCACCTCGACGTGGTTGCCGCCGATCGTCGCGTGCCCGGTCAGCGCCTCAGCCGCCCAGCGGAAGTCGTCGGAGCTCGGCGGCGCCGGCGACTCGACCGCGTAGCCGACGCGGCCGTCGCGGCGGTGGCGCAGCGACTCGGTCGCGTAGCGGAGCAGCAGCGCCGTGCCGATCCCGGCCGGCCAGGCGAGACGGCGGGCGAGGGGGATCTCGGGCTGCGATCCGCGCAGGGCGCCGACGGCGCCCCTGATCCGGTCCGCCGGGCTCATCCGACGACCAGCTCGATCGCCCGCGGCCGGATCTTGAAGTCGAGCTCGCCGTCGGTGCTGCAGCCGA
>CAVURI010000020.1:0-102802 GCA_963743845.1 uncultured Solirubrobacterales bacterium | reverse complement strand
GGGTAGATAGGTTGCACGCGTCCTATCCCGGAGGAGAGAGTGATGAGCGAGACCCAAGGCGGCAGCGGCGACCTAGACGTACTGCTCCAGACCGAGCAGACCTTCCCGCCGCCACCGGACTTCGCCGCGCAGGCGAACGCCTCCGATCCCGAGATCTACGAGCGCGCCGACCGAGGACCCCGAGGCCTGGTGGGGCTCGTGGGCCGAGAAGCTCGAGTGGATCGAGCCCTGGGACGAGGTCCTCGACTGGTCCGACCCGCCGTTCGCGAAGTGGTTCGTCGGCGGCAAGCTCAACGTCTCCGCCAACTGCCTCGACCGCCACGTCGACGCCGGCAACGGCGAGCGCGTCGCCTACCTCTGGGAGGGCGAGGACGGGACCAAGCGCGAGATCACCTACGCCTGGCTGCTGGAGGAGACGCAGCGGATCGCCAACGTCCTCAAGGTCGCTCGGGATCGGCAAGGGCGACGTCGTCGGGATCTTCATGCCGATGGTCCCCGAGGCGGCGGTGGCGATGCTCGCCTGCACCCGGATCGGCGCGATCCACAACGTCGTCTTCGGCGGCTTCTCGCGCCAACTCGGTCACCGAGCGGATGGAGGTCTCCGACGCCAAGGCGCTGATCACCGCCGACGCGACGCTGCGGCGCGGCCAGCCGACGCCGATGAAGTCGGCGGTCGACGAGATCCTCGACGGCCTGCCGGAGATGGAGCACGTGGTCGTCGTCGACCGCTGCGGCACCAACCCGCCGATGACCGAGGGCCGCGACCACTTCTGGCACGAGCTCGTCGAGGCCGCCGACGCCGGACTGCCCGCCGGAGGCGATGGACGCCGAGGACCCGCTCTTCATCCTCTACACCTCGGGCTCGACCGCGAAGCCGAAGGGGATCCTGCACACCACCGGCGGCTACCTGACCGAGGTCACCGCCACCCACAAGCTCGTCTTCGATCTCAAGGACGACGACGTCTACTGGTGCGCGGCCGACATCGGCTGGGTCACCGGCCACTCCTACATCGTCTACGGCCCGCTCGCCAACGGCGCGACCAGCGTCATGTACGAGGGCGCGCCCGAACTACCCGGCCGAGGACCGCTGGTGGGAGATCGTCGAGCGCTACGGCGTCACGATCATCTACACGGCGCCGACCGCGATCCGGGCCTGCATGAAGTGGGGCGCCGAGCATCCGGAGAAGCACGACCTGACGAGCCTGCGGCTGCTCGGATCGGTCGGCGAGCCGATCAACCCGCGGGCCTGGCTCTGGTACCACAGCTACATCGGCGGCGAGCGCTGCCCGATCGTCGACACCTGGTGGCAGACCGAGACCGGCGCGATCATGATCACGCCGCTGCCGGGGCTGACGACGACCAAGCCCGGCTCGGCGACGGTCCCCTTCCCCGGGATCGAGGCGAAGATCTTCGACGAGGCCGGCGAGGAGATCGAAGAGGGCGGCGGCACGCTGGTGCTGACCCGGCCCTGGCCGGCGATGGCGCGGACGCTCTACAACGAGCCCGAGCGCTTCGTCGAGACCTACTGGGACCGCTACGGCCGCGACACCTACCTGGTCGGCGACGCGGCCCGCCGCGACGAGGACGGCTACTTCTGGATCGTCGGCCGGATCGACGACGTGATCAACGTCTCCGGCCACCGGCTCTCGACGATGGAGGTCGAGTCGGCGCTCGTCTCCCACCCCCGCGTCGCCGAGGCGGCGGTGATCGGCGTGCCCGACGAGGACACCGGCCAGGCGATCGTCGCCTTCGTGACCCCGGAGGGAACCGAGAAGGGTGACGACGAGCTGGAGGCGGAGCTGCGCGAGCACGTCGCCGCGAAGATCGGCAAGCTGGCGCGGCCGAAGCGGATGTCGTTCGCCGACGATCTGCCGAAGACCCGCTCCGGCAAGATCATGCGCCGCCTGCTCCGCGACATCGCCGCCGGCAACGAGCTCGGCGACGTGACGACCCTGCGCGACCCGAGCGTCGTCGACGACCTGACCGAGCAGCTGAAGAACTGAGGCCTCCGAGGCGGCGACGCCCGCCGCCCCCGCTCGTCCGCGAACTACGTTCCTTCTCGAAGTCCTCGAGCTCGCGGCGGAAGCGGGCGTTGAAGACCAGCCCGGGAGCCACCCGCTCGCCCGTCGCCAGGTCCGCGTGCCAGGCGCGCACGCGGGCATCGAGGGTCGGGGCCTTGAAGAATTCGACCGAGGCCTCGCCGATCTCGGCGTAGACGACGCGCCAGTCGTGCAGGTTGGCGAGCTTGTCGGCGACGTAGATCGCCGCGGCCTCGGGACCGGATCGGGCGACGGCTTCGCGCAGGGCCTGCTTGCGCTGCTCCCAGTCATGGATCGTCGCGTCCTCGGTCAGCGCGGCGACCAGCGACCCGACGTCGGCACCGAAGCTCTCGGTCACGTCGGCGACGGTCAGACCCGAGTCCTCGACGACGTCGTGGAGCAGGCCCGCCGCGCAGACCGGCTCGCCGTAGCCCTCGTCGCGGAGCAGCTCGGCGACCTGGATCGGGTGCTCGAGGTCGGGCCGGCCATGGCCGCCGCGCGTATGCCCCAAATGCGCCCGCCTGGCGACGGCGAACGCTCGCGAAAGGTCGGGGGAATCGCGCACGAACGCAGGCGCGCCGGTCCCGCGCTCGACATGAAGATCGGGTTCCACGATCGCGATCGTACGGGCGGTCGCGGCACTCGCCATCAGCCGAAAGGGGTGAAGGGGCGAGGCGGGCGGCGATCGTCCCGCGGATACGTCACAATCCGCACGTGCACCGCTGGGGGTTGCCAAAGGGAGTGAGTTTCGTCGCAACCGTGCTTGCGGCGATCGCCGCGTTCCTTCTCGTCGCGGCCGCCGCGGCGCCGGCGCCGACGAGCCGGTGCTGAAGGCGATCAAGGACTACCCGGGGCTGACCACGTTCAGCTGCCGCACCGACCCGATCACGATCTACCCGGGGCAGAACACGAACGACATCCGGATGTCGGAGACCTGCCCGAACGCGACCAAGCTCAACGGCGGCCCGGTCAGCACCGACGTCTTCGCTTCCGACTCGACGACGATGGGCTACATCACCCGGTTCAAGCCGAGCATGGTCGAGGTCCATCCCGACGGCTCGAAGACGGTGCCGCCGGTCTGGGACCTGCATCTGCACCACGTCGTCTGGGCCGACTCGCAGGGCAACCCCGCCTTCGGCGCCGGCGAGGAGAAGACGATCTCGAAGATGCCGCGCGGCTACGGCGCCAAGGTCGCGGGCGGCGCCAACTGGTTCATCAACCAGATGCTGCACAGCCTCAACGCCTCCGAGGGACGCCAGGTCGAGCTGACCTGGGAGATCGACTGGGTGCCGGCGTCGGTCAACCTGAAGCCGCTGCAGCTGCGCTGGTTCGACGTCGCCGGCGCGCCCCACTTCTACCCCGTCTTCGACGCCGAGAAGGCCTTCGACTCCAACGGCGACGGCCGCTACACCTTCCCGAACGAGGTCCCCAAGGACCCCTCGGCGCCCGGCTACGAGGAGCGCGAGAACATCAGCCCGGAGCGCCGCTGGGTGATCCCTGCCGGCGGCGTCACGCTGATCTCCACCGGCGGCCACATGCACCCGGGCGGCAAGCGCACGAACATGCAGGTCGCCCGCGACGGCGACGACCCCGGCACGGTCGCCGGCGACGACCCGAGCGAGGTCCGCCAGCTCTTCCGCAGCGACGCCCGCTACTACGAGCCCGCCGGCGCCGTCAGCTGGGACGTGAGCATGGAGGTGTCCCGGCACAGCTGGCGGATCAGCCTCAAGGAGGGCGACGTCGTCTCGATCAGCGTCACCTACAACGTCAAGCGTGGCGACTGGCCCGAGTCGATGGGGATCATGGCCACGTCCTGGTATCCGGGTCACGGCGATCCGCTCGCCCGCGATCCCTTCGACGACTCCGACGAGGTGCAGGCGATGTTCGACGAGGGCGGCATCGTCACCCACGGACACCTGCCCGAGAACGCCGACTCGGAGGCGCGCAAGGACCTCGGCCTGCCGGATCCCCGCAAGCTTCCGTCGCAGGGCCCGGTGCCGCTCGGCGGCATCGACATCGACAGCTTCGTCTACTCGCCCGGTGGCTTCTCCGCCGTCCGCGCCTTCCCGCAGGAGCTGATGGAGCCGGTCGTCGTCGACCCCGGCGAGACCGTCACCTTCACCAACAACGACGCGCTGCCGACCGAGACGAACGAGGAGCAGGTCTGGCACAGCATCACCTCCTGCAAGGCCCCCTGCAACAAGGGCTCGGGCATCGGCTACCCGCTCGCGGCGGGGCCGATCCGCTTCGACTCCGGCCAGCTCGGCTACGGCCGCAACTTCAGCAGCGAGGTGACGACCGGCTCGAACGAGTTCACGACGCCGCCGCTGACCAAGGCCGGCAAGACCTACTCCTACTTCTGCCGGATCCACCCGTTCATGCGCGGCTCGATCCGGGTCCGCGACAAGGGCTAGAGCACCCCGGGGCTGAGGGCGCCCGGCTCGGGTCAGCCGAGCCAGTCGCCGAGCTCGCGCGGCGGGCGCAGGAAGCCGGCGAAGCTGCCGCCGTCGCGGATCGTGATCGCGGCCTCGGCGAAGGCGGCGACCGCGGTGAAGGCGAGCGCGCCGCCGACGCTGATCCGCTGGGCGCCGGCCTCGAAGATCTCGGCCGCGGTCAGCTTCGGGGTGGCGAGCACGTTGACCGGTGCGCCGACGGCGCCGCAGACCTCGCGGATCTCCTCGATCGTGCGCAGCCCGGGCGCGTAGAGGACGTCGGCCCCGGCCGCCTCGAAAGCCTGCAGGCGCTCGATCGTGGCGCCCAGATCAGCGTCGCTCTCGCGCAACTGGCTCTCGGCGCGCGCCGTCAGCACGAAGCCGCCGGGCACGGCAGCCGCGGCAGCTACCGCCGCCTCGATCCGCTCGACGGCGAGCGCGAGCGGATAGATGCCGGCGACGCGGCCCGGCCGGCGCGAAGTCCTCGATCGATCCGCCCGCCGCGCCCGCGGCCGCCGCCGCTTCGATCGCCCGGGCCGCGTCGGCGGGGTCCTCGCCGTAGCCGTTCTCGAGGTCGACGGAGACGGGAAGCGGGGTCGCGGAGTCGATCACGGCGACGTGGTCGATCACCTCGTCGAGGGTGACCGCGCCGTCGGCGCGGCCGAGCGTGAAGGCGAAGCCGGAGCTGGTCGTCGCCAGTGCCGGGAACCCGAGCCCCGCCAGGACCCGGGCCGAGCCCGCGTCCCACGGGTTCGGGATCACGAACGGCTCGCCCTCGTGCAGGGCGCGGAAGGCCTCGACCTTGGTTGCCCTCACCGAGCAGCCCCCGACTCCGGATCCGCCGCCGGCGCGGGCGTGCCCGCCGGCGCCGGGCGCCTCAGCAGCCAGAGCAGGAAGAGCGGCAGCAGCACCGTCGCCGTGAGGCCGAACGCGTTGGCGAGCGCGTCGGCGGTCCCGTACGGCTCGAGGTTGAACAGGTGGTAGATCGTGTGCGGGAGGCTGAAGGCGAGGAACGAGATCAGCGCGATCGCGACGAGCCGGCGGCCGAGGAAGCAGGCGGCGGCGCCGAGGAAGATCGCGGTCGCGAGGAAGAGGCCGCCGACGTCGCGGACGAGGTGCTCGCTGTAGGACGGCAGCGCCTCGACCCAGCCGCGCCCGAGCGGGAAGTCGTCGTAGAAGGAGCGGGGCGCGAACAGCGCGTAGAGCCCGTCGATCCCCTGCAGCAGGGCGAGGCCCCCGAGCCCGGCGCGGAAGATCAGCTGCCGGCCGGCGGGGATCTCGTCGGCGTCGGCCAAGCTCAGTCCTTCGACTCCAGCGCCGAGCGCGAGAGCGCCACCCAGGCGTCGAGAAAGCGGTCTTCGTCGACCCGCTGCATGCGCTCTCCGAACATGATCCCCTGGAGGGCGCGGCCGATCAGCGCCTCGGCGATGACCGCGGCGGTCGCCTCGGGGTCCTTGGGGACGACACCCAGCGCGACCGCCCGCGAGGTGAACCAGGTGATCGCGAGCTGCCGGCCGCGGGCGACGATCGCGTCGTGGAAGTCGGCGGCGATCTCGGGAAAGCGATCCCCCTCCTTCATCACGATCCGGGCCAGCTGCCGCTCGCTCTCGAGCTCCTCGAGCGCGAGCTTGCCGATCGTCCGCAGCTCCTCGTCGAGGTCGCCCGCGGGGAGCAGGTCGATGCGCACGTCGATCCGGTCGATCGCGTCCATGCGCTCGGCGAGGGCGGCGCCGAGCAAGCGCGCGCTTCGAGGGGAAGTGCTTGTAGAGGGCGCCGCTGCGGGGCACGAGGCCGGCGGCCGCCTCGATCTCGCCGACCGAGGTGCCCTCGTATCCGTTCTCGGCGAACAGCTCGAGCGCGGCGGCGATCAGGCGCTCGCGCGTGGTCGGCGTCGAGCCCGGCGGCGGCACGGCTCCGCGCGGACTGCGGCCGGGCGGGGATCGAGGTGAAGTCGGCGGTGGTCATAACGCTCGATTACCACTGTAACCGAGCGATTACCAAAGTCAACCCGCCGCGACCCGTCGCGGCAGATCGGCCCGGCGCCCAGCCGCTCAGCGGATCTCGAAGCGATCCCCGTAGACGTGCCAGATCAGCGGTGGATCGAGGCCGAGGTTGCCCTCGCGCAGGAAGCGGCGCTGAGCCGTGTCGATCCGGCTCGTGTCGCTGTGACCCTGCTCCCGCTTCATCGCCGCCCGGCGCACGTCGAGGAAGGCGTTCAGGTAGGCGGTCTCGTCGCCGCCCCGGGACGGAGGCTCGGCCCGCTCCTGGGCCTCGCGCCTGATCCCGCCGAAGCTGTCGCGGTTCGAGCCGGGGCCGTGCATGACCAGCGCGTCGTAGTAGATGAACTGGCCCAGGGTCCCGAGCCCGTCGCTGCGGCCCGCCCGGACCGCCGGGCAGAAGTAGACGCGGTCGCGCTCGTGGTCCTGGGCGAGCTTGAAGGCGCGGCCGTCGGCGGCGTGCTTCCAGGCGGCGACGAAGCGGTGCCCGAGGCCCCTGCGGCTCGGCGTGCCGTTGACGCGCCGCAGCGCCGGCAGGAACCGCGTCAGCCGGTCGCTCGGCGGGTCGAGGCGCTCGTAGAGCCGGACCAGCTCGAGCATGTCGCCGGTCCGCGAGGTGAAGCCGATCAGGCCGCCGGTGTAGCCGCGGTTCTCGGCCCGGTTGCCCTCGACGTTGTATTCGATGTAGCCGTACTGGCCGCGCCAGTCGAGGGTCGAGTTCTCGGCGCTGGAGACGAGCTCCTGCGCGATCTCCTTCTTGGCCGGCGCGTTCAGCCCGGTCGCAGCGCCGCAGCCGGGATCGGGCAGCGTCGCGGGCGCTCCCGCAGCAGCCGCCGGGCTCATCAGCAGAGCCAGGATCAGTGCCGGAGCGAAGGCTCCGGCCCGCATCAGCGTTGCTTGCGCTTGCGCTTGCGGGGCGAGTCGCCGGACGGCGCCGTGCCGTCGCCGACGCCGTCTTCGTCGGCGGAGTCGGACCTGTCGGTCGCCTTGCCCTCGACGACGTCGTCCGTCGCCGTCGCCGGCGAACTCGTCCGGATCGGCGAGCTCCTCCTCGGTCGGCGGTGGCGTCTCACCCGGCTTCGGCCACGGCCTGGCCTCGCCGGCGGCCCATGCGGGCGGGCGGTTCCCGTACCACCAGCCCGCGATCAGCGGGCTGACGACCAGGACCCAGACGGCGAGCGAGAGCGGGCCGATCAGCACGAACCCGGCGCCGAGCGCCATCCCGAGGGTGCCGAGGAAGCGGGTCATCAGGCCGGCGCGCATCGCCTGCAGCGACGTGTAGATGACGGCGACGACGAGCGCCAGCAGGCCGGCGATCTGGAGGCCGCCGAAGATCGAGTAGGTCGACTCGTCCGTGAGCAGCGTCTTCGCGGCCTCGTTGGCGTCGGTCCCGGACGGCGCGTTGTCGAGGAAGGTGGAGGCGACCGAGTCGTAGGCGGCGAAGTAGAGCATCAGCGAGATCGCCAGGAAGACGGGGCCGACGACGCAGAGGCCGATCAGCGAGCGCCGCATCTCCGGCACGCGGGCGGACGGCGGCGGTGAACAGGAAGGTCAGCGGCGCCGCGAACAGCAGCAGGCCGACGGCCTGGATCATCTGGCTCAGCAGGATGTCGTCGCGGGCCAGCTCGAAGGCCTCCATGCGCTCGGCGTAGTCGTCCTGGGCGAGCTGGTTGAAGTCGCTGCCGAGCCCGAGGATCGGCGGCAGCAGCGTCATCACGACGCCGAGGATGCCGACCATTCCCGCGATCCTGCCGAGGCGCTGTTCGCGGTCGATGAGCTCTTGCTTGTCCATGGATCTGGTGCCTGCGCGGGCGGAGCCGAGGGCGGCCGGCGCGGGCAGGACGCGTATCTTAGGCGCGCTCGTCCTCGGCGGGAATCTCCTCGGCCGTCGCGTCGACGACGGGCTCGCTCTCGGCCTCCGGATCCGGCCCGTCCGCGGCCGCGCCGGCGCCGCTCGGGCCGGGCGTCGCCGCGGGGTTGGTGGCGTCGCTGCCCTCGCGGCCGGGCAGCTCGGCGGTCTCCGGCCCGGGCCTGATCGGGTAGTACTCGTGATCGGTCGGCTCGGCGATCCTGCTGATCCGCTCGCCGATCCCGAGGACCACGTCGAGGAACGGCGCGGCGAGTGCGATCAGACCCTCGACGCGGTTGCGCGTCCCCTCCTGCTCCGGGGTCAGATCGGCCATCGGCGGCACCGTAGAGCAATCCAGCCGGCCCGACGCGCGCCGGGGCCCGGTGCCGTGCTTGATCTAGCCTTCGGCCGATGAGCGACCCCTCCCCCGCCGCCGCCTCCGCCGCGACACCGTCCCCCTCCCAGACCGGCCCGATCGTCGTCTACGGCGCCTCCGGCTACACCGGCAAGCTGATCTCGGCCGAGCTCGCCCGCCGTGGCGCCGACTTCAAGATCGCCGGCCGCAGCCGCGAGAAGCTCGAGGCCGTCGCCGCCGGGCTCGACGCCACGCCCGAGATCGCCGCGGTCCCGCTCGACGACGCGGCCGGCCTGCGCTCGCTGCTCGAGGGCGCCGGCGCCGTGATCGCCGCCGCGGGCCCGTTCACCGAGCACGGCGAGCCCGTCGTCGCGGCCGCCGCCGAGACCGGGACCCACTACGTCGACACGACCGGCGAGCAGCCCTTCATCCGCACGGTGATCGAGAAGTGGGGCCCGATCGCCGCCGGCAACGACGCCGCCCTGGTCAGCGGCATGGGCTTCGACTACCTGCCCGGCGACCTGATCGCCGCGCTCACCGCCGACGGCCTCGGCCGCGTCGACCTGCTCACCCTCGCCTACTCGATCCGCGGCTTCGGCGCGACCCGCGGCACCGCGCTCTCGGCGCTGGAGATGATGGGCTCGGGCGACGTCGAGTGGGTCGACGGGCGCTGGCAGGAGGGCGCCCGCAACGTCGCCGCCGGCAACTTCGACTTCCCCTCGCCGATCGGCAACCGGCGCGTCGGCCGCTACCCCGCCGGCGAGCAGATCACGGTGCCCCAGCACGTCGACGTCGGCACGATCCGGCAGGTGATCGACCTGACCTCGGTGACGCCGCCGATCCTCGGTCCGCTCGCGGGCCCCGCGATGACGGCGACCGGCGCGCTGATGAACACGCCGCTCCGCGGCCTCGCCGCGAAGGCGATCGCGCGGCTGCCCGAGGGCCCCGACGAGAAGGCGCGCAGGGCGGTCAGCTACACGATCGTCTGCGAGGCGAGCGGTCCCGCCGGCCACCGCCGCGGCGTCATCCGCGGCAGCGACGTCTACGGGATCACCGCGGTGACGACCGTCGAGGGCGCGCTGCGGATGGCCGCCCCCGGCTACGACCGCAAGGGCGGGCTGGCGCCGGCCCAGGCCTACGACGCCGCCGACTTCCTGGCGACGCTGGCGCCGCACGGGATCAACTGGAACGTGCAGGAGCTCGACTGATGGCATCGCGGCTGGAGCGGATGAAGCGCAAGGCGCAGGCGCGGGCCGAGGCGGATGCCGCGCAGGTCGCCCCGCCCGATCCGAACGAGGATCTCGCCAACGCCCACTACCCGTGCCCGGTCGAGGGCGCGACCCTGTTCGGCTGGACCGCCTCCAAGCACTGGGACCGCAGCGAGGACCCGACGCTGATCGACCACTGCGAGGAGTGCGGGATGGCGGTCACGCGCCGGGCCGGCCCGCCCGACGTCGCGGCCGAGCTCGCCGCGCTCGAGCGCGACGGCGACGAGCTCGTCGTCCCCAACCGCCGCAGCTTCGCGGCCTGGCTCGGCGCCGCCGGCTGGGCCGACCTCGGCGCCGACGAGCACCGCCTGCACCTGACCGAGAAGGCGGCGCGGACGCTGCTCGCCCAGCAGGGGACCGAGGTGCTCTCGGTGCGGACGCCGTTCTCGTGGCGCTCCTACACCGGGATGCTGCAGACGATGGTCAACGCCTTCACGCTGCGCAACAACTTCTGGCGGCACCTGCGCCACGGCAAGCTCGAGCCGCGGTCGACCACCGACCGCCTCGCCTTCGCGCTCGACGGGATCGTCACCGTGCTCGTCGCGATCCCGCTCTCGGTCGTGGCGCTGATCGTCGAGCTGATCGCGTCGCTGGCCGGCCGCGGCAACCTGATGCGCCTGCGCACCGCGCCGGCGCTCGAGGGCCGCGTCGACGAGGCCGGCGGCGACGCCGCCACGGGCTGACCCGGACACCCGTCCATGCCGGCCGGAGCCGGCGCGGTGCGGGAGCTATGCTGAGCTCATGGAAGCAGGTGGATTCGGCATGTTCGGTGACCCCGACGAGCTGCGCGAGCAGCTCAGCAACATGGCCGAGCAGATGCAGGGTGCCCAGCGAGTCGCCTGGGCCGACAACGCGATCGAGCTGGCCGTGAAGATGACCGTCGCCGCGATCGGCACGATCGACACCGACGGCCCCGCCGACAAGCAGGCGCACGAGATCCGCGACGCGATCCGCCTGATCTTCCCCGAGGCCGTGACGCTGGTCAGCGAAGCCCGCCAGGGCCTTCAGTAGACGGCGTCCTCTGACGCGGCGCCGAGGGCGCCAACCACCACGAACGTCCCTCAGCCGTATCCATAGGGGCAGGTGAGGGACGTTCGTCGGCTCCTGCGCGACGCCGAGCTCAGCCGACCAGCCCCCGCGCCCGCAGCTCCGCCAGGGCCTCGTCGGCCTTGTCGGTGACCGTCTGGCTCGCGACCCAGGCGGCGAGCTCGGGGAGGCCGTCGTCGAGGCTGACCTCGGCCTCGAAGCCGAGCAGCTCGCGGGCCGCCTCGGTCGAGGCGTAGCAGTGGCGGATGTCGCCGGCGCGGAACTCGCCGCTGATCTCGGGCTCGAGCTCGGGGGCGATCAGGCCGGCGAGGGTCTGGGCGAGCTCGACGATCCGGATCCGGTTGCCGGTGGCGACGTTGAAGGCGCCGCCCGGCGCGTCCGGCGCCTCCATCGCTGCGCGCGTCGCGCGGACCACGTCGCTGACGTGGATCGGGTCGCGGATCTGCTGCCCGTCCTCGAAGACGAGCGGGCGCTTGCCCGAGAGCAGGCGGCTGGAGAAGATCGCGGCGACGCCCGTGTAGGGGTTGCCGAGCGCCTGCCGCGGCCCGTACGTGTTCAGGTAGCGGAGCGCCACCGTCTCGATCCCGTAGGCCTCGCCGAGCACGAGCGCCAGCTCCTCGGTGTCGCGCTTGGAGATCCCGTAGACGCTGACCGGCTGCAGCGGCCGGTCCTCGCGGACCGGGATCGGGCTCAGCTCGCGCTCGCAGTGCGGGCAGCGCGGCTCCCAGTCGCGCTCGCGCAGCTGCGCGACCGGCCGCAGCCCCGGCGCCACCTCGCCGTGCTCGGGGCAGCTCGTAGGAGCCCTCCCCGTAGACGACCATCGAGGAGGCGACGACGACGCGCCGGATCTCGTCGCGGCGGGCGATCACCTGCTCGAACAGGGTCGCGGTGCCGCCGCTGTTGGAGTCGATCGCCTTGCGCACGTTGACCATCGACTCGCCGTTGCCGACGATGCCGCCGAGGTGGAAGACGCGGTCGCAGCCCGTCGAGCGCCCGCTCGACGTCGTCGGCGCTGCGCAGGTCCCCGACGACGAGCTCGGCATCGGCCGGCAGGTGCTCGGGCGGCTCGCCCGAGGGGTGGGCGAGCGGGTCGAGGTTGTCGAGGATCCGCACCTCCTCGCCGGCCGCGAGCAGCGCCTCGACCAGGTGGCAGCCGATGAAGCCGGCGCCGCCGGTGACGAGCGCCTTCTGTCCCGCGCCGCCGCTCACCAGACCGTGTTCACCGCGAGCTCGGTCAGCAGCGCCTGTCCTGCGAGGAGTCCGATCACGAGCGGAACCTTCTCACGCGGGACGATCGTGGCGGCGGCCAGACAGGCGAGCGGCCCGAGGAAGAGCCAGATCCGCTCCGTCTCCGCCTTGCTGAAGCCGAGCAGCGCCGCGATCACGATCACCGCGAACAGCGAGACGGCGATCGCGTTGCCGGTGCCCAGGGCCCGCGCCGTGTACCAGGCGACCGGGCGCCCCGGTGAAGACGAAGAAGGCGACCGGCGAGCCGAACAGCCAGAAGATCCACGGGCGCGCGTTCGAGATCCCGAGCTCGTAGGCCTCGTTCGCGGAGTGGAGCACGCCGAGCGGGTCGTAGCCGGAGGCCGCGTAGAGGCTCAGGTAGGTGAAGCCGAGCACGAAGCCGGCGAGCAGGCCGAGCATCAGCCCCTGCTTGATCCCGTCGCGGAGCATCACGAACAGGGCGGCGAAGGCGCCGATCGCGAGCAGCGCCCAGGAGAAGAAGGAGGCGATCGCGAGCGCGACGGCGCCGATCGTGCGGCTGCCCCACTCGCGGCCGAGGAAGAGCGGCACGCAGACGAGCCCGAGCGTCGCGAACAGAGCGTCGGCCGAGGCGACGCCGTAGATCATCGCCGCGGGCGAGAAGGCGAGCATCGCGGCGGCGGCGCGCGCCTGGCCCTCCTCGAGGTCGAGCCTCCGTCCCGCCCACCAGGTCAGCGGCACCGCGAGGATGCCGGCGACGATCACGAGCGCGGCGAAGGCCTCGGGCCCGTCGATCCCGAGCCAGTGGCCGACCAGCAGCGTGCCCGGAGGATGAGCCGAGGGGTGGATCGGCAGCGACGGCGCCAGCTCCGAGAAGCGGTCGAGGAGGAAGTGGACGCCGACCTTGTCGACGGCGCCGAGCGCCGGCAGGTACTCGTTCGCCGCCTCCGGGTCGAGGCCGAAGACCGAGTACCAGGCGTCGACCCCGTCGCGGACGGCGGCGAGCGCCGAGCCGCGCCCCGAGGCCGAGCAGCGTGATCGCGATCAGGAAGGCGGCCGGCGAGCCGAGCCCGCGCACGAACGGGATCGAGGCGGCGACGCAGGCGACGAGCACCAGCGCCCAGAGGACCTGGGCGTCGCCGAAGACCGGGTCCCAGGTGACGAAGAAGGGCGGGTTCGCGGTCCCGAGCCCGGCGCCGGCGCCGCTCGCGATCAGGCCCCAGGCGACGGTCGCCAGGGCGACGGCGCTGAGCGCGAGCGCGGTCCCGGTGCCGGGCTCGCGCAGGAAGTGACGGGAAGGCCCGGAGCTCACGCAGCGGAGACAACCACACGCGGCGCCGAGTTTCCGCGTTCGTAATGAAGGTCCGGGTAGCGTCTCCCCGGATGGAGCCAGGGCCAGGCCCGGACGCGGGCCCCGATCAGACCGTCGACGTGATCCTCCCCGTCCTCAACGAGGCGGGAGCGCTGCCCGGCGTGCTCGGGGCGATGCCCGCCGGGCTACCGGCCGCTCGTCGTCGACAACGGCTCGACCGACGGCTCCTCCGGGATCGCCGCCGGGCTCGGGGCCGAGGTCGTCAGCGAGCCGGTGCCCGGCTTCGGCTCGGCCTGCTTCGCCGGGCTCGAGGCGGCGCGCTCGGACGTCGTCTGCTTCATGGACTGCGACGGCTCGCTCGACCCCGCCGACCTGCCGCGGGTCGCCGACCCGGTGCTCGCCGGCGAGCGCGAGCTGATGCTCGGCGCCCGGCTCGCCGACCCCGGCGCCTGGCCGGTCCACGCGCGCTTCGCGAACCGCTTCCTGGCGGCGATGATCCGGCGCCGGACCGGGCTCGCACTGACCGACATCGGACCGATGCGCTGCGCGCCACGCACGAAGCTCCTCGAGCTCGGGATCCGCGACCGCCGCTTCGGCTGGCCGCTGGAGATGGTCCTGCGCGCGCACGAGTCCGGCTGGCGGATCGGCGAGGTCGGCATCCCCTACCGCGAGCGCGAGGGCCGCTCGAAGGTGACCGGCACGTTCCGCGGCACCGTGAGGACGATCGGCGACATGAGCAAGGCGATGCGATGAGCGGCGGCGCGCACCCCGCGTCCGGCGCGCTCGACCCGGCGGCGATCACCCTGATCGTGATCGCCAAGGAGCCGGTGCCCGGACGCGCGAAGACGCGCCTCGCCCCGGCGCTCGGCGACGACGGCGCCGCCGAGCTCGCCGAGGCGGCGCTGGCCGACACGCTCGAGGCGGTCGCCGCGGCGGCGCAGGTCCGGCGGCAACCGCGTCCTGCTCGCGCTCGACGGCGAGCCCGGGCCCTGGCTGCCGCCGGCGCCGCCGGAGATCCGGATCACGCCGCAGCGCGGCGCCGGGCTCGGCGAGCGGCTCGGGGCCGCCTTCGACGACGCCGCCGGCCCGGCGCTGCTGGTCGGCATGGACACCCCGCAGCTCCGGCCCGAGACGCTGGCGCTCGGCCTGCGCCCTGCTCTGCTGCCCCCGGCTGCGACGCGGTGATCGGGCTCGCCGAGGACGGCGGCTACTGGGCGCTCGGCCTGCGCGAGCCGGACGCGTCGCTGTTCGCCGGGGTGCCGATGAGCGAGGACGAGACCGGCGCCCGCCAGCTCGAGGCGCTGCGCGCGGCCGGGCTCGAGACCCTGCACCTGCCGGTGCTGACCGACGTCGACGAGATCGGCGACGCCGAGCGGGTCGCTGCCGAGGCGCCGGACACGCGCTTCGCGGCGGCGCTGGCGCGGCTGCGGGAGGAGGCGCGATGAGGGCGCTGACGGTCCCGCGGCTGGTGGCGCTGCTCGCGGTCGGCGATGCTGCTGATCCTGGTGATCGCCGGATGCGGCTCCGAGGAGGGCTTCCCGCCCCCGGCCGAGCCCGCGACCTCGCCGAAGGTGGAGTCGGTCAAGGACCTGCCCGGCGCCGTCGTCGACCTCCCGGGCGAGGCCGAGGGCATCGTCGCCGACCCCGAGACCGGGATCGTCGGCGTCAGCGTCCGCGACCCCGACAAGCTGCTGCTGGTCTCGGACCTCGCTCCCGCCCGAGCCCGGAAGGGCGAGGTCCGCCGGCCTGGCGAGCCCGTGCTGGCAGGAGGTGAAGGTGCCCGAGTCGGCCCGGCACATGCAGCTCGCCGCCCCCGGCGGCCCGATCCTGACCACGGCCGAGTACACCGACGACCTGATCGAGGTCTCGCTGCCGGACGGCAAGGTGACGACGACGAAGGTCGGCGACTTCCCCCACGACGCGACCCAGGCCGACAACGGCCGGATCTTCGTCGCCGACGAGGGCGGCGACTCGATCTCGGTCGTCGAGGACGGCGCCGTGAAGACGACGCTGCCGGCGCCCGAGCAACCGGGCGGGATCGCCGCCTCCGGCAACAGCATCGGCGTGATCGCGGTCGCCGAGCGCGCGCTCGGCACCTACGACGCCGACACGCTCGAGCCGACCGGGCAGATCGACGCCGGCGTCGGCCCGACCCACATCGTCGCCGGCCCCGACGGCCGCTTCTACGTCGCCGACACCGCAGGGCGACGCGATCCTGATCTTCGAGCCCGGGCCCGAACCGCGCCTGCTCGACCGCGCCAACCTGCCCGGCAGCCCCTACGGGATCGCGATCGACGAGCGCAACGAGATGCTCTGGGTGACCCAGACGGCCCGCAATCGCGTAGTCGGTTTCGAATTGACCGATCTCGCCCCCAGAAGAGTCGTCAGCTACGCGACCGTCGAGCAGCCGAACACCGTCGCCGTCGATCCCGCGACCGGGGTCGTCTACGTCGCCGGCCGCGCCAACGGCGAGCTGCAGGCGATCGACCCCGCGAGGGAGCCCGGGGACGCCTGATGAGCGCGCCGGGGGAGAGCGGGCGGCCGAGGAGCTCCGGGGCGCTCGGCAGGCTCGCCGACTCCGTGCGGACCAGCGCCGAGGCGAAGCAGCCGCCGGCGCCGATGCCGCCCGAGCGCGGGCCCTTCGACCGCGACTTCTGGCGCAGCCCGCTGCGCGGCGAGTGGCTGACCTCGTTCCTCGGCTCGATGCTGCTGCCGCTCGTCCTGATCGCCGGGATCACGGGCTTCCTCTCGCACGCCGCCTACGACCCCGACCTCGGCGCGAACGGGATCACCGGCGGCTTCGACGACGGCTTCTACTTCTTCGACTGGCCGACCAACCCGGCCTGGCTCTACTCGGTCACCCAGGGCCTCCACATCCTCTGCGGGCTCGGCGCGATCCCGATCCTGATCGCGAAGCTCTGGTCGGTGATCCCGAAGCTGTTCTCGCGGCCGCCGGTCACGCTCGGTCGCGATCGGGCTCGAGCGGCTCAGCGTCGCGACGCTGGTCGGCTCCTCGCTGTTCCTGTTCGCGACCGGCACGCTCAACATCACCTACTGGCTGCCGTTCCCGTTCCCGTTCACCCCCGCCCACTACTACGCGGCGATCGTCTTCACCGCGGCGCTGGCCCTGCACGTGCTCGTCAAGCTGCCGGTGATCCGCGACGCCTTCGCGCCGCGACGGCGTCTTCCGGCCGCTGGGCGAGGGGATCGAGATGATGCGCGCCGCCGACGCCGCGGAGACCGCCCGCGACTCGCTGGCGGCGACCAACCCGGCCTCGCCGACGATCTCCCGCCGCGGCCTGATCGGCGACGGTCGCCGGCGCCTCGGTCGGGATCGTCGCGCTCAACGCCGGCACCAACATCCTCTCGCCGCTGCGCGAGACCTCGCTGCTCTCGGCCCGCGGGCAGAGCTACGGCGACGGCCCGACCGACTTCCAGGTCAACAAGACCGCCGAGCTCGCCGGGATCGACCCCGCGCAGACGGGGGCGAGCTGGAGGCTGGCTGCTGAGCGGCGGGTGCCGAGGACGTCGAGCTGAGCCGGGACGAGCTGCTCGGCGATGGAGCTGCGGACCGAGCGCCTGCCGATCGCCTGCGTCGAGGGCTGGACCACGCTGGCAGACCTGGACCGGGGTGCCGCTGCGGGAGCTCGCCGCCCTGGCCGGCTTCGAGCGGGCGACCGTCTTCGTCGAGTCGCTGCAGGAGGCGGGGGCGTTCGCGCAGACGACGCTCAACGACGGTCAGGTCGACGACGAGCGCTCGCTGCTGGCGCTGAAGGTCAACGGCGTCGACCTCTCCCCCGACCACGGCTACCCGGCGCGGGTGATCGTGCCGGCGCTGCCCGGCGTCCACAACACGAAGTGGGTCAAGCGGATGACCTTCACCGAGGCCTAGGAGACGAGCCGATCGCGAGGCCGACCGAGAGACGCACCGCGAGGCCGAGCGCTTCCGCTACGAGTACGGGGCCGGGCCGCTGCACCTGATCGCGGTCCTCGCGAGCCTCGCGATCGCGCTCTACGCGATCCTCCGCATCTTCGAGATCCCCAGCACCGGCGGGATCCTGCTCTGGATGGGCGCCGCGATCGTGATCCACGACCTGATCGCCTGGCCGCTCTACACGCTGCTGATGCGGGTCGCCGAGGAGGGCATCGACGCGACCGTGCGGCCGCGGCGGCGGGCGCTGCTGACCCTCAACCACATCCGCATCCCGGCCGCCTTCTCGCTGGCGCTGCTGCTGATCAGCTTCCCGCTCGTCTTCGTGATCGACGAGCCCTCTACATGGCGACCACGGGCCTCGACCTCGACCGCTACCTCGGCAACTGGCTGCTGATCACCGGCGTCATGTTCGCCGTCTCCGGGCTGCTGCTGGCGCTGAAGCTGCGCAGCCGGTCCGCCGACCGGCCGATGATCGCCGGCGGCGGCAGTGCAGCCGCGCGGCCCGGCGACGGCCCGCGGACCCGCCGCCACCGCCGCCGCGGGCCCTGGTCTGGGCGGCGAAGGGGACGCTGCTGGTCGGGGCCGCTGTTCGCGGCCTGGGTCGTGGCGCTGGCGATCTACGGCGTGATCGAGTCGTTCCCGATCTGAGCCGGAGTCGGCACTCAGCGGTCGCCCACCGGTGCGCCGGCCGCGCCTAGCTTCGGCGGCGATGGGCAGGGACGGCGGCTCTCGAAGCGCGGATCGGTGGAGCGGACCGGCGAGAGTCGGGCGCGGCGAGCGTCGAGCACGCGGCGCTGGTGCTGCTGGCGGCGGTGGTCGCGTTCGCGGCGGTCGCCGGCGCGCGGCTCGTCGCGAAGGACGACCCGACGCCCGACCTCGCCTCGGCGCTGCTGCGCAAGCAGCGCTGCGCGGTCGCCTATCCCGACCCGTGCTGGCAGGACCCGCTGACCGAGGCCTACGGGCGCCGGATCGCCGGCGCGGTCCGGGCCCTGGCGCCGGCGCCGGAGGCGGTCGGCGGCCTCGTCGGGGTCGACTACCGGCAGTGCCGGGGCGTCCGCTGCGCGACGCCGCGGCCCGGGGCCGAGGGCGCTGCACCTGACGCTCTCGGGCCGGCGCACCGCTGCCTTCACCTCGATCGCCGAGCGCGGCGACGGCTCGGTCGCGATCGACTACTGGATCTACCGCCCGACGATCGGCTGGGAGCGGGTGACGGTGGAGGCCGACGCCGCGACGCTCGATCGCTTCGCGGCGACGCCGCTGCCGGAGACGGCCGACCCGCAGCTGATCCCGCTGGAGACGACGCTCGGCCGCGACGAGGCCCGCTTCCCGGCGGCCGAGGAGCCGCCGTGGCGGGGCCAGGTCGAGAGCCGCTGGGGGCTGTGAAGGAAGGAGACCGGTATGAATGGCCGCGCGGCGCTCAAGATCCGTCGCCGGCACGGCCGATAGCTGGGGGGTGAGCCCGGGCTCACACCTGACCTCCTCGCCGAGCGGCCGGGACGGCCCGCTGGGGGGCGAGCCGTCCCGGTGACCGCTGCCGCGCCTAGTCGGCGAGCGAGATCGCGACCTGCTCGAGCGCGTCGTAGGACTCCTGCATGCCGCCCTCCATGCCGGAGTCGATGTGGGCGTCGCGGTGGGACTTCTCCTGGTGCTCGACGAGCACGGTCAGCTTCGTGCGCTCGCCGCCGTCGATCGGCTCGAACGTGATCGTGTTGACCGCGTAGGCGTCGGGCATCCCCTCGAACACCTCGGTGGTGACGATCCGCTCGTTCGGGACGAGCTCCCGGTAGGTGCCGTGGAAGGCGACCTCGAAGCCGCCGGTGGCCTCCATCACCTGGCGCCAGTCGCCGCCCTCGCGCAGGTCGACCTGGACGTCGGTCACCTTGCCGCGCTTGCCGGCCCACCAGCGCCGGATCAGGTCCGGCGTCGTGCAGGCCTCGTACAGGAGGTCTGGGCGGCGCGTCGAACTCGCGCTCGATCAGGATCTCGGTGTCGCCCTGGAGGGTCACCGTCGCGGTTCCGCTACTTGCCATCTGAGTCATCTCCTCGCTCTCTTTCCTTCAGCTCCTCGAGCACGTCGTCGAGCGCGTCGAAGCGCTCGTTCCACGTCCTCTCGTAGTTCTTGATCCAGTCGTGCGATCGGCTTCAAGGCCGGGCCGTGGACGCTGTAGAAGCGTTGCCGCCCCTGCGTCCGCACATCGACGAGGCCGACCTCGCGCAGCACCTTCAGGTGCTTGGACACCTGCGGCTGCGAGAGGCGCGTGCTCGCGACGAGATCGTTGACCGGATGCTCGCCGCTCGGCGAGCGCGTCGAGGATCTGCCGCCGCCGTGGCTCGGCGACGGCGTTGAAAGCGTCGGCTGTCGTTGCTGCCCTGGCCATCGGCGCAATCATATACCTATAACGGCATATTTGTCAAATCGCACGAGATGCCTAGTCCGGGCGGCGGCGCTAAGCCCCTCGCCCGAGGCTGCCGAAGAGACTGGGGTGAGTGAACCAGACAGCAACAACCAACCAGCCGGCCCAGGGCTGGTACACCGACCCCCACGACGCCGCGCGGCTGCGCTGGTGGGACGGGAGCACCTGGACCGATCACGTCCACGACCGATCGGCAACGGCGCCGCGGCAGCCCGCTCCGGCGAGCGCCCCGGCCGCCGTCGTCTCCACCTCCGCCCCGAAGGCCAAGGCGCTCGGGCTCGAGCGGCGACCGCTCCGCGGTCTCCGCGTGGCTCTCGGTCCGCAGCAACCAGATCCTGCTCGCGGTCCTGATCGTCGCGATCGTGCTGTTCGCGTTCGTGATGCTCGGCGGCGGCGCCTAGGGCCGGAAGGCACGGGAACCGCGAGCCGCCGCGAAGCGGCCCGCGTCGATAGGGTCGTGCCCGCAGCAAGTTCGGGCACGCGGGACACCTCTGGTCGGGTCGCGCGTGAGGAGGGAGGCGTCAGGTTGGATTCAGAGAAGATCACCGACAAGCAGGCGCTGATCGCGCGGATCCGCGACCACTACGCGAGCCTCGGCATCCCGCTCGACGCGCTCAGCGACCGCGACGTCGAGCTCGGCGTCCGCCAGCTCGCCGCAGCGGTCCGCGAGGCCGGCACCGGCAGCAAGGAAGCAACCGAGGCGATGCGCGCGGCCGTCGAGGCCGCGAAGATGCGCGAGTAGCGCTCCGGCGCGCCGCGGCCGCCGCAGCTCGGCGGCTACCAGAGCGCGTCGTGGTGCTCCATCACGCCGACCCCGGAGGCGAGCTCGATCCCGCCGAGTGAGCCGCTGAAGGTCCCGAACGGCTGGCGGTAGTCGAAGCGGACGATCCCGAGGTTCTCGGTCGCGCGGCGCTCGGCCTCGGCCGCGAACCCGAGCCGGCCGCCGTCGGCGAAGTCGATCGAGCCGAGCTCGGGATCGAAGCTGACCGGGCCGGGCTCGAACGGCTCGCCGTCGACCCAGATCGCGCGCTCGCTGCCCGATCTCGGGATCGTTGACGCCGCTGACCAGGTTCCAGCCGAGCGCGCGGCCGTCGGCCGCGGTGCCGACCCCGGCCGACCACTGCCAGACGGTGTGGCGCGGGTGGTAGCCGGCCGACTCGTCCTCGATCCCGAAAGCGGTCGTCTGCCAGCGGCGTCCGCCGGGCAGGCGCACGTCGCAGACGATCGGAGCGATCCGCTTGCGCGTCCAGACCCAGCCGCCCTCCCCGTTCGGATTGACCGACTCGACCCACTGCCCGTCGCCGACCTCGAGCTTGGCGCGGGCCTCCTTGGCGTCGATCCAGGTGACGACGCCGTCCTCGTCGGAGCCGATCGGCCAGGCCGACTTGTCGGCGGTCAGGCTCCAGACGTCGCCGCGCCCGAACGGCGGGTGCTTGCGCGTGCGCTCGATCATCTCGCCGCTCTCGCGGTCGACGATCGCCCAGAAGGTCTGCCCGACCGGGCCGACCTGGGCCCGGGCGGCGCAGAGCATGAACTCGTCGCAGAAGACGCCGACGTAGCGCCAGCGCTTGCGGAGGCGGCGGTGCGGGCCGAACATCGGCAGCCGCGCATCGGGAGGCAGCGGCAGGTCTGTCGGGGCGGCCGGGGCCGGGACCGCGCCACGGCAGGCCGGCGGCGGTCGCTCCCGGGGCGGGAACGGTGGCGGACATGGAGAGGACGGTAGTCGTTGCGGCTCGCCTTGACGTTTTAGAACGCTCCCTCTACTATGCGCCGCATGGCCCGTCCCCGACTCCACGACGACGACGCCGTCCTCGACGCTGCGGCCGCCGTCACGCTCGAGCTCGGCGCCCGCGGCGCCAGCATCGACGCGATCGCCGCCCGCAGCGGCGCCCCGGTCGGCTCGATCTACCACCGCTTCGGCTCCCGCGACGGCGTCCTCGCCGCCGCCTGGGAGCGCGCCGTGCGCCGCTTCCAGGCCGGCTACCTGCCGGACGAGCTGCCCGGCCCCGACCCGCTGGCGACCGCGGCCGGGATGGCCGAGGCGGTCGTCGGCTACGCGATCGACGACCCCGACGGCGCCCGGCTGCTGATGACGCTGCGGCCCGAGGACCACTTCGAGCGGCCGACCCCGATGGAGGAGCTGAACGCCGGGATCGCCGGCCGCGGTCCGCTCGCTCGCCCGGGCGCTCGGCGTCTCCAGCGAGCGGGTGCGGATGGCCGTCATCGACCTCCCCTACGGCACGATGCGCCGCCGGCTCGCCGAGGGCCGCCGGATCGACGCCGAGGCTGCGGGCCGAGGTCGGCGCCGCGGCCCGCGCGCTGCTCGTTGGCAGCGGCGCCGGTGCCCAGGCAACTTCAACCCGATCAATCCCGAACCGGAAGGAGCCACACGATGAACCCCTGGCCGAGGATCGTCACCGACTGGGGCAGCGATGCCCGCGACCACGAGCACGAGTTCGACTGCGACGAGGTCCTGCCCGAGAGCGACATGACCCTGTACCGCGCGATCGACGTCGAGGCGCCGGCCGCGGTCACCTACCGCTGGCTCTGCCAGATGCGGGTCGCCCCCTACTCCTACGACAAGCTCGACAACGGCGGCCGGCAGAGCCCGCAGGAGCTGATCGCCGGGCCTCGAGCAGGTCGAGGTCGGCCAGCGCTGGATGGCAGATCTTCAGGCTCGAGGCGTTCGAGCCCGGCCGCAGCATCACCCTGTTCTCGAAGGGCCCGCTCTTCGGGCTCGTCGCGATCACCTACCTGGTCGAGCCGCTCGGCGAACGATCGCTCGCGGCTCGTCGTCAAGATCCGCGGCCGCACAAGCCGCGACCCGCTCGGCCTGCTGATGCGGCTGATCCTGCCGCCCGGCGACCTCGTGATGATGCGCCGCCAGCTGCTCAACCTGGCCGAGCTGGCGGAGCGGACACCGGCCTCGGCCGTGGCCGCCGCATCGAACGTCTCCGCCGCCACATCGAACGTCCCTCAAGTGACCCTATAGATAGGTCTGAGGGACGTTCGGCGCGTCGAACGCCCTAGCTACTCGATCTTCGCGATCAGGTCGCCGGAGTTGATCGCGGCGCCGACCTCGACGGCGAGATCGGTGATCTTGCCGGCCTTGTGGGCGGTGATCTCGTTCTCCATCTTCATCGCCTCGATGACGACGATCAGGGTGCCCTCCTCGACCTCGTCGCCCTCGGCGACCTCGACCTTGAAGATCGAGCCCTGAAGCGGGGCGACGAGGTTGTCGCCCGAGGCCGCGGCACCGCCGCCGGCCTTCTTCTCGCGCTTCGGCGGGCGCTTGCCGCCGGCAGCCGCGCCGCCGCCGTTGCCGCCGCCCGCGAACGCCTCGCCGTGGACCTTGACCGGGAAGAGCTTGCCGCCGACCTCGACCTTGTACTCGCGGGTCGTGATCTCGGCCGCCTCGTCGCCGTCGCCGGCCGGGGCGGGGACCTCCTCGGGCGCCGTCGACTTGAGCCACTCCTGATCCTCGGTCAGATCGCGGCAGGTCTCGCCGTTGGCCCACTGCTCGGTCGCCATGATCGCCTTGTGGAAGGGGATCAGGGTCGTCAGCGAGCCGACGTCGTACTCGTCGAGCGCGCGCAGCATCCGCCGGGTCGCCTTCTCGCGGTCGACGTCCCAGGTGATCAGCTTCGCGACCATCGGGTCGTACAGCGGCGTCACCTCGCCGCCGCGCTCGAGGCCGGAGTCGACGCGGACGCCGGGGCCCGAGGGCTCCTTGTAGTCGTCGACCGGGCCGGGGGCCGGGGCGAAGTTCATGTGCGCGGCCTCGGCGTTGATCCGGCACTCGATCGCGTGGCCGCGGAGCTCGACGTCCTCCTGGTAGACGGAGAGGCGCTCGCCGGCGGCGATCAGGACCTGCTCGCGGACGATGTCGATGCCGGTGACCATCTCGGTCACGCAGTGCTCGACCTGGACGCGGGTGTTCATCTCGAGGAAGAAGTAGTCGTCGCCGACCTGCAGGCCCTCGATCGTGCCGGCGCCGCGGTAGTCGACGGCGCGGGCCGCCTCCTTGGCGATCCGGCCGATCCGCTCGCGCATCTCGTCGTCGACGCGCGGCCCCGGGGCCTCCTCGATCAGCTTCTGGTGGCGGCGCTGGATCGAGCAGTCGCGCTCGCCGAGATGAATGACGTTGCCGTGGCGAGTCGGCCAGGATCTGGACCTCGACGTGGCGCGGGTCCTCGAGGTAGCGCTCGAGGTAGACGCGGTCGTCGCTGAAGAACTTCTCGCCCTCGCGGGCGGCGCCCTCGAAGGCGTCCTCGAGATCATCGGGGGTCATCGCGACGCGGAAGCCCTTGCCGCCGCCGCCGCCGACCGCCTTGCAGGCGATCGGGTAGCCGATCTCCTCGGCCTTCTTCGCGGCCGCCTCGACGTCGTCGACCGGGCTCGGTGTCGCCGGGGACGATCGGCACCTCGGCCGCCTGCATGATCTCGCGGGCCTTGGTCTTCGAGCCCATCGCGTCGATCGCGTCGGCGGGCGGGCCGATCCAGGTGATGTCGGTCTCGGCGATCCGGCGGGCGAAGCCGGCGTTCTCGGCGAGGAAGCCGTAGCCGGGGTGGATCGCGCTGGTGCCCGGACTGCTCGGCGACCTCGAGGATCTTGTCGATGTTCAGGTAGCTCTCGGCGGGCACGGCCGGGCCGAGCAGGTAGGCCTCGTCCGCGAGCCGCACGTGGGGCGTGTCGCGGTCGGCCTCCGAGTAGACGGCGACCGCGCCGATTCCCATTTCCTTGAGCGTCCGCATGACGCGGATCGCGATCTCGCCGCGGTTGGCGATCAGAACCTTCTCGAACATAGGACGCGAGAGGATAGTCGGCGCGCGCCGACGAGGTGGCCGGGCGGCCGAGGCCCGATCACTACGATCAGACCCGTGGACGAGACCCCCGATCAGGGCGCCAAGCCGGCGCGCCCGACGCAGCCGACGACTCCCGAGGAGCTGAGGCGCTCGCTGACGATCGTCCGCTACGGAATCGCCTTCAGCGTGGTCGCGATCGCGCTGATGACCTGGATCTTCATCGCCTTCCTCGACGCGCCGGCGGTGCCGCTGCTGCCGCTCGCGATCCTCGTGATCGCGGTCGACTTCGTGATGCTCGGGATCTTCACCCGCCAGCGACAGCGGGCGATCGACGCGATCCGCGAGCGCGAAGGCGCCGTCCCGAGCGGAACTGCGATCTGGCGCGGCTGAGCCGCCTGATCAAGGAAGAGGAGCCCGCGATAGCAGCGCTATGCCGGGCGACCGATGACGCCGAGCAGCGGCGGTCAGTCCGCCAGATCAGAACTCGGGGAAGCTCTCGCCTACGTCGAGGGCCTCGAGCGCGTCGCCGACCGAGCGGTCGAGGGCCGAGCGCGTCACCTTGTCGTCCTCGATCACCAGCGCCTGGAACCAGGGCAGGTCGACGCTGACGCCGCTCGCCTTGCTGGTCGCGTGGAAGAGGATCCGGAGGATCGCGACGTCGCCCTCGCGCGTGTAGGACTCGATCGCGAGGTGGATCTCGTCCCAGGGCTCGTGCAGGTGCACCCAGAACTCCCTGAAGCCGTCGTGGCCGTTGTAGATCGGCTTCGTCCCCGGGAACGAGGCCGAGGTGTGCCACTCGACGTCGGGGGCGAGGAAGTCCAGGGTCCGATCGAGGTTGCCCTCGTTCCACGCCTCGTAGCCGGCGCGGATCCGCTCGAACATCGACTCCGCCATCGGTCCCACCCTAGCGAGCCGGCGCCGGCGCTCGCGCGTCTTCCGGTCAGTCGGCGGGATCGTCGCGCGGCGGCGCCTGGATCTCCTCGCGTCGCCCCCGGGACGCCGCTCTCGATCTCGCGCTGGCGCTCGAGCTCGGCGTTGAGCTCCTGCCCGAACAGCAGCGCGTTGTTGGAGATCCAGAGCCAGAGCAGGAAGACGATCATGCCGCCGAGGCTGCCGTAGGTCGCGTTGTAGGAGCCGAAGTTGGCGGCGTAGAAGCCGAACCCGACCGAGGCGAGGATCCACGCGAGGACCGCGACGATGCTGCCGGGGCTGACCCAGCGGAAGCGCGGCTGGCTCACGTTCGGGGCCCACCAGTAGAGGACGGCGAACATGAACGAGACGACGAGGATCATCACCGGCCACTTGACGATCCCCCAGATCGTGACCGCGGTCGATCCGAGGCCGATCGCGTCCCCGATCGCCTCGGCGACCGGGCCGCTGACGACGAGCGAGACGAGCAACAGGGCGCAGCAGGATCACCATCAGCAGCGTCATCCCGACCTGCTGCGGGCGCAGCTTCCAGAACGGGCGGCCCTCGTCGACCTCGTAGATCGCGTTCGAGGCGCGGGTGAAGGCGCCGAGGTAGCCCGACGCCGACCAGATCGCGCCGATCAGGCCGATGCTGAGCACGGCCGCGGCGCCGCCGCTCGAGGTCAGGTTCTCGATCGGCTCGCGGAAGGTGTCGACGGCGGACGCGGGCCCGAGGTCGTCGACGATGTCGAGCAGCGTGTCGGTCGTCTCGGGCTGCTGGCCGAAGAGGCCGAGCAGGGAGACGAGCACGAGCAGGCCGGGGAAGACCGAGAGGACCGAGTAGTAGGTGAGCGCCGCCGACCAGTCGGTGATGTTGTCGGCCCGGAACTCGCTGACGGCGCGCTTCAGCGTCGCCCACCAGGAGCGGCGGCCGAGGTCGGCGGGCGAGTCGGGGCCGGGCGGGCCGTCCTCGTCGCGGAGGGCCGCGGCCTTCGTCGTCTCCGAGGTCGAGGTCGAGGTGGGCGTGGGCGTGGCGCTCATCGCGGCGCCGCCGTCAGTCGCTGCGCTCGGAGCCCGGCCAGACGCCGGTCGCCCGCTCGAACCCCTTCGCCCCGAAGCGCTGGATGATCACGCGGACGGTGGCGAAGATCGCGCCGGTCAGGGCCGAGGAGATGATCACCTCCGACCAGGTGGCCTCGCGGTCCTCGGGATCGGGCGGCTCCTCGCCCGAGCCGAGCAGAGCCCAGACGCGCTCGAAGATCTGACTGGCGACGACGCCGGCGAGGATTCCCGCGAGCAGGCCGATCGGCTTGTAGAGGACCTTGGCCATCTTGCTACCTCCGTCCGGAGAGGTCGCGGGTCAGGTCGCCGGCGGATCGCTCAGAAGACTCCATGGCAGGCGATTACCCCGCATGGTGCCTGCGAAACGCAGCGGTGGTCTCAGGCGCGCTCGGCGGCGAGCTCGTCGGCGGTGTCGCCGACCCAGATCACCTGGTCGCGCGCGGGCCCGACGCCGACGAGCTTGATCGGCACGCCGGCGAACTCCTCGATGAAGCGCAGGTACTCGCGGGCGGCCTCGGGCAGGTCCTCCTCCGAGCGGGCGCCGCCGATGTCCTCGCTCCAGCCGTCGAGCGTCTCGTACTCGGCGGCCGCGTGGTGCAGCACCGACTGGTGGTAGGGGAACTCCTCGAAGGTGGCGCCCTCGTTGCCGCGGTAGCGGACGGCGACGCGCAGCGTGTCGAGGCCGCTGAGCACGTCGAGCTTGGTCATCACCAGCCCGGTCATGCCGTTGAGGCGGACCGCGTACTTGAGCGCGACGAGGTCGATCCAGCCGCAGCGGCGGGCGCGGCCGGTCGTCGTGCCGACCTCGTGGCCGACGCGGCCGAGGTGCTCGCCGACCTCGTCGTCGAGCTCGGTCGGGAACGGGTCCCGCCCCGACCCGGGTCGAGTAGGCCTTGGTGATGCCCCAGACGTCGGTGATGTCGCGCGGCCCGACGCCGGCGCCGATGCAGGCCGCGCCGGCGACCGGGTTCGAGGAGGTGACGAAGGGATAGGTGCCGTGGTCGAGGTCGAGCAGGACGCCCTGGGCGCCCTCGAAGAGGACCTCGCGGCCGGCGTCGAGCGCGTCCCAGCAGAGGTGCGCGGTGTCGGCGATGTGGGGCTCGAGGCGGTGGCCGTAGGTGATGTATTCCTCGGTCATCGCGTGCAGGTCGAGGGCCGGGTCCTTGGCGTGCGGGCGCAGCATCTGCCGCTTCGGCTCCATCGCGGCCATGATCTTCTTGCGCAGGATCTTCTCGTCGAGCATGTCCTGGACGCGGATCCCCAGGCGCGAGGCCTTGTCCGCGTAACAGGGGCCGATGCCGCGGCGGGTGGTGCCGATCTTGAGGCTGCCGAGCTGCGCCTCGCCGGCCGTGTCGAGGAGCACGTGGTAGGGCATGATCAGGTGCGCGTTGGCGCTGATCCGCAGGTTGCCGACGCCGACTCCCTGCCGCTTCAGACCCTCGATCTCGTCGATCAGGATCCCCGGGTCGATGACGACGCCGTTGCCGATGATGCAGGTCGTGCCCGGGTGCAGGATCCCCGAGGGGATCAGGTGGAGCTTGAACTCCTCGCCGCCGCGGACGATCGTGTGGCCGGCGTTGTTGCCGCCCTGGAAGCGCACGACGAGGTCCGACTGCTCGGCGAGCAGATCGGTGACCTTGCCCTTTCCTTCATCGCCCCACTGGGCGCCGACTATGACCAGTCCCGGCATGAAGGCGTGAGGTTAGTGAGTGGCTCGGAGCGGGCGCGGCAAGCGTCTAGGCGGGTCCGTCGAAGTCCGGGGCCGGGCGCGAGCTCGACGCGGCGGTCCTTGCCGCGCAGCACCAGCGGGTCGCCGCAGATCTCGGTCAGCCGCGAGACGATCCGGTCGCCGAGCTGCTCGTACAGCTGCGGCTCCTCGAGATTGGTCGTGACGACGATCGAGCGCTGGTCGTTGTAGCGGCGGTCGATGATCGAGTAGAGCTGCTCGAGCACCCACTCGGTCCGGTTCTCGGCGCCGAGGTCGTCGAGGTGGAGCAGGTCGACCGAGACGAGCCGGTTGAAGAAGGTGAAGTAGCTGTCCTGGCCGGCCTCGCCGTCGAAGGTGCGGCGGATCCGGGCCAGCAGCTGCGGCAGCGAGTAGATCGCGGCCGAGCGGTGGGCGTCGAGCGCCGCCTTCGAGACGAGCATCGCCAGCGTCGTCTTGCCGGTCCCGGTCGAGCCCTGCAGCCACAGGCCCGAGCCCTGGTCGAGGCGGGCGTCGATCTCCTCCGCGAAGGCGCGGACCTCGGCGACCTGATGGCGCGTGTTCGGGTCGCGGGCCATGTCGGAGACGGGCGGGCGGTCGAAGGAGACGCCGCGGAAGCGCTTCGGCAGAGTCGCGGCGATGCCGCGGGCGCGGGCCTTCTCGACGATCCGCTCGCGGCAGCGGCAGGCGTGGGCCTCGTTCGTCTCCTCGTCGACGATCCAGCCGGTGCCGTCGCAGACCCCGAACGGGCAGGTGCGCGCCTTCGGCTCGCGCCGGGCGAGCGCGTCGGGCCCCTTGAGCCCGGCGTCGGGCCCGCCGGGCACCGCGACCAGCGGCGTGTCGGGGGCGGGGTCTCCGGCAGCGCCTGCTCGAGGCGGCTGCGGGCAGGACGGTCGGCCGGCTCGGCGCTCACGCGGCCTCACCCATCGCCGAGGCGCGCTCGGCCTCGTCCTGGGGCGAGAGGCTCATGAAGCGCGGGTACTCGGCCTGGAAGGCGAGCGGCACCTTGCCGATCGGCCCGTTCCGGTGCTTGGCGATGATCAGGTCGGCCTCGCCCTGGCGCTCGGAATCGGGCTCGTAGTAGTCCTCGCGGAAGATGAAGGAGACGATGTCGGCGTCCTGCTCGATCGATCCCGACTCGCGCAGGTCGGAGAGCATCGGCACCTTGTCGGGCCGCTGCTCGGGCGCACGCGAGAGCTGCGAGAGGGCGATCACGGGGACCTCGAGCTCGCGGGCGAGCACCTTCAGGCCTCGGCTCATCTGGCCGACCTGCTCGACGCGGCCGGCGCGCGGGTCGTCGGCCCGCATCAGCTGGATGTAGTCGACGATCACGAGGCCGAGCCCGCCCGAGCTCGCCTGCAGGCGCCGGCACTTGGCGCGCAGGTCCATCAGGCTCAGGTCGGAGGAGTCGTCGATCCACAGCGGCGCCTCGGTCAGCTCGTTGCAGGCCTTCAGCACCTTGTTCCAGTCCTTGACGACCTGGCCCTTGCGGAGCTTGTCGGAGTGGATCCGGGCGCGCGAGGCGATGAAGCGGTGCGCGAGCTCGGTCTCCGACATCTCGAGCGAGAAGAAGGCGACCGGGAGCTTCGCCTTCCAGGCGACGTTCTCGGCGATGTTGCAGACGAGCGAGGACTTGCCCATCGCCGGGCGGGCGGCGAGCACGATCAGGTTGCCGGGCTGGAAGCCGCCGGTCATCTCGTCGAGCTTGCGGAAGCCGGACGGCGTGCCGGTCATCTCCGACTCGCCCGAGGCGAGCTTCTCGAGCCGCTCGGTCTCGTGCACGAGGATGTCGCCGAGCGAGCTGAACTCGCTCGCCTGGTCGTCGCGGGCGACGTTGAAGAGCAGCGACTCCGCCTGCTCGACGAGGTCGCGGGGCTCGGCGTCGCGCGAATGGATCGAGCTCTGGATCTGCTGGGCGGCGCCGAGCAGGCGGCGCAGCAGCGCGTTCTGGCGGACGATCTGCGCGTAGTAGCCGGCGTTGCCGGGGACGGCCGTCGAGGAGGCGAGGCCGTAGATCAGCTCGGAGCCGCCGATCTCGTCGAGGCGGCCCTCGGTGCGAAGGATCTCGGCGACGGTCAGCGCGTCGATCGCCTCGCCGCGCCCGTCGAGCTCGCGGATCGCCTGGAAGATGATCCGATGGCGCGGGCGATAGAAGTCGTCGGGCTCGAGCCGGGCATCGTTGACCGCGTCGAGCGCGGTCTGGGAGACCATCATCGCGCCGAGCACCGACTCCTCGGCCTCGATGTTCTGAGGCGGCAGCATCGCCTCGCTCGTGTTGGTCTCTTCGATCACGTTTCTGCCCCTCCGGGCGCTCCGGTTCGCTCGATCCCCACCTCTCCAGGGGATCGGTTCCTCTCTCATTGAAGGTGTGAGGGAGGACGGATCGCCCCCGTGCCCTCCTCACTTCACGAATGTGCCACAACCGTTCCGTCATCGCCACCCGTGAAGTGGCTATTTGCGGCGAGTACCCGGAGGCAGTCGCCGAGCGTTTTCCCGCGAGGTGCGGGAGGGCGCGGCGGCGACTGCGGCGGGGCCGAGGCGCGGCCGAGCGGCGCAGGCCGAGCCGCCACCACGAACGTCCCTCAGCCCTATCTATAGGGGCAGGTGAGGGACGTTCGTCAGGCTCGACGACCGATCCTGGCGCTCAAGGGGCTCAGTTGCTCGACGACCGCGACCCGCACGTTCAAGTGCGACGGCAGGCACGTCGCCGACGGTCGGCGCGAGCGCGGGGCTCGAACCACCATCGACCGCCAGTCGCGGCGGAACGGCTCGCCACTCACTGCGGACCGGTTGGCGGAACCGGTATCCGCGGAACCGCCCCTATGGATTCGGGAAACGGGGAGTCGACCGCGGTCGAGGTTGGAGCTGACCCTCATACAGCGGGTGAACTCCAACTTGGACCTCTGAGGGCCGACGGTGGCGCCGGCGCAAAGTCGTGCGGGCGGGCAGCTAGTGCTGCTCGGCGACGATCGTCTTGACGGTGGCGGTGGCGCCGCCGGCGACTTCGATCTCGACCATGTAGGTGCCGACCGCGCGGATCGGGTCCTCGAGGCGGATCTTCTTCTTCTCGATCCGCAGGCCGCGGGCCTCGGCGATCGCGTCGGCGATCTCCTTCGAGGTGACGGAGCCGAAGAGCTTGCCGTCCTCGCCGGCGCGGTGGTTGATCGTCAGCACCGTCTTCGAGAGCAGCGCGGCGGTCTCGCCGGCGCGCTCGAGCGCCTCGCGGGCGGCCTTCTCGGATGCCTCGCGCTTGCGCTCGGCCTCCTCGAGGGCACCCTTGGTGGCGGGCTGCGCCAGCTTGCGGGGGACGAGGAAGTTGCGTAGGTAGCCGGCGGAGACGTCGACGGCCTCACCGGCCGTGCCGAGGCCATCCACGTCGGCAAGCAGAATCGCCTGAGCCATCGTGAACCTCCGGCCTAACGCTCGCCGACGTAGGGGAGCAGGCCGACCTCGCGGGCCCGCTTGACCGCGAGCGCGAGCTGGCGCTGGTGGCCCCGGGAGAGGCCGGTCACCCGGCGCGAGCGGATCTTGCCGCGGTCGGAGATGAAGCGGCGGATCGTCGCGAGGTCCTTGTAGTCGATCTCGTCGACGTTGAGCTTCGTGTACTTGCGGGGCCGGTTGCGATCGAAGGCTCGTCGGCCTCCGCCACCACCTCGGCGCGGTGCGGGAGCTGCCATCAGCGCTCTACCGCCTTTCTGAAGTCGTAAGTGAGCATGCGGCCGCGCATTGTAGGGACAGCGCCACAAACGTCCCTGGCCAAGCCAGGTCCGCCTCGGGGCGCGGACGGGCGGCCTGACGAGTGCCGGGCGAGTGCAGCTCAGTGACGGAGCCGGCGCCGCGTAGCAGCGCTGCGCAAGCCGGCTGCGGCGCCGAGATGCGCCGCCCGGCGCCGTCAGGCGTCGGGCGGACTCGAGGCGGACCTAGAACGGAATGTCGTCGTCCTCGTTGCCGCCGCCGCCGCTGGCGACGGGGACGGGGTCGCCGAAGTCGGAGGTGTCGCGCGGGAGTGTCGGATCGGGGCTGGAAGCCGCCGCCCTGGCCGCCTCCGCCGCCGGCCTCGTCACGGGAGCCGAGGAACTGGACGGTGTCGGCGATGATCTCGACCTTCTGGCGCTTGCCGCTGCCGTCCTTGGCCTCCCACTCGCTCCAGTCGAGCCGGCCGTCGACCGCAACGGGGCGGCCCTTCGACAGGTAGTTCGCGCAGTTCTCGCCCTGGGCGCCGAACACGGTCACGTCGAGGTAGTTGGGCTTGTCGACCCACTGCCCGCTGCCGTCCTTACGGCGTGAGTTGACGGCGACGCGCAGGCTGCAGATCGAGAGCCCGCCCTGGGTCGTGCGGAGCTCTGGGTCCCGCGTGAGGTTGCCGGTGATGGTCACCCGGTTGATGTTGGAGGCTGCCACTTGCCCTCTCCTTGTCTTCGAAAGTTCGCTTGGCATCGAGTGTAAGGACCGGATCGGCGCGGCCTCTCCCCCCGGCGGCCGGGATCGACGATCTACCCCGCACAGTGCGGGTTTTCATGGAGTGGCGGAGGAGAGCTACTCGCCGGGAGTGGCTTCGGCCGGAGCCTCAGCGGGTGCTTCGGGCGCCGGTGCCTCGGGCGCGGGCGCCTCGGCCGGAGCCGGTGCCTCGGCCGGAGCGGCAGGTGCGGCCGCCTCGGCCGGAGCGGCGGGAGCGGCCTCTGCCGGAGCGGCAGCCTCGGCCGGTGCAGCGGCAGCAGCTGCTGCCGGGGCCGCGGAGGTCTCCGCCGGGGCGGACTCCTCGCGGGGACGACGCGGGCCGCGATCGTCTCGGCCGCCGCGGTCGTCACGACGGCCGCCGCGGCCACCACGGCCGCCGCGCTCGTCGTCCTCGTCACGTCGCATGATCTGCTCGGTGTCGGGGGGAACGATGATCGGGGCGTCGGGCTCGACGCGGAAGATCCGGAAGCGGAGCACGCCCTCGGTGATCCTGAGGTTGTGGTTGAGATCGTCGAGCAGCGGCTTCTCGCCGGTGAAGCGGTAGAAGCGGTAGTCCGCCTCGCCGCGCTGCTCGATCTCGTAGGCCATCTTGCGCAGGCCCCAGTTCGCCTCGTGATTGAGGGTGCCCTGCGACTCCAGCCGCCCCTTCGTGTCGGAGGCGACCTTCTCGCGGTCCTCGTCCCCGGCCTGGGGATCGAGCATCAAGATCAGTTCGTAGTCATGGGATGCCAAAGCGGCGCGCCACTATAGCGGGCATCCGCTCGAGCCCGGGGGCGAACCGGCCGCAGGCGGGGTTTGGAGAGCGTGGCTGGAATGCGGATCAACTGGCGCGCGGCGGCCTGGCCGGCGGCGCTGGTCTGCCTGATCGCGCTGCTGCCGGTGCTCGTCGGGGCGGTGACGAAGGCGGAACAGCCGGCGGTGATCGACCCGGAGCTGGCGCTGCCGAAGCCGGTCGGGGGCCCGGGCCTGGTTGCGGCGCGGGAGAAGGATGAGAGGCGGGACGAGGGAGCGGGTCAAGGATGAGCGGCGGTCCCGGGACGGGGCTGAGAGGGAGGGTGGCAAAGGGGATGGAGGGCGGCCGGGGCACCCACCCGAGCGTGACCCTCGGCCGGAGAAGGACCGGGGCGGGAGTCGGGATGCGGACGCCGGCGCGGTGCCGGCCGCGTCGCCTCGCCCGCGCCGCCTCCAGCTCCACCCCCCACGGCCCCAGCTCCGCCAGCCCCGGCCCCGCGCCCCGTCGCCCGGCGCCCGTCACGTCGAGCGACTCGGGAGGCGGCGGCCCCTCCGCCGGCTACCGGGAGTTCGGCCCCTGAGCCCGGCTTCAGCCGAACCGGCCGGCCCGGGCGTCGGCCGGCGCGGCGCCGGCGCGCTTCGCCTCGATGTCGGCGAGCTGGCCGTCGATCCAGGTGCCGGGGTCGGTCGAGTCGATGATCTCGCGCAGGCGGTCGGCGCGCCTGCGGCGCTCCTCGGCCGACATCGTCAGGGCCCTGTGGATCGCGTCGGCCTGGTCGTCGATGTCGAAGGGGTTGACGGTCAGCGCCGCCTCGCCGAGCTCCTCGTGGGCGCCGGTGTTCTCGCTCAGCATCAGGACGCCGTCGCGGGTGTTGACGACCGGCGCCTCCTTGGCGACGAGGTTCATGCCGTCGAAGAGCGCGTTGACGACGAGCAGGTCGTAGTGCTTGTAGCGGGCGACGGCCTCGTGGAAGTTCTCGTAGATCCGCAGGTCGATCGGCATCCAGTCCGTCGTCCCGTGGCGGTGGTTGACGACCGCGACCAGCGCCTCGATCCGCTCCAGGTACTCCATGTACTCGGGCACGTCCTGGCGCGAGGGCTGCAGGTGGGCGATGAAGGTGACGTTCTCGTGGAACTCGGGGTGCTCGGAGAGGAACTGGTCGAAGGCGGTGAAGCCGCGGAGGATGTTCTTCGAGAGGTCGGCCCGGTCGACGCGGATGATCAGGTGCTCGCGGCGGCGGTTGAGCAGCTCGCGCTCGTAGTTGGCGATCGCGCCCGAGGCCGCGACCTTGCGCAGCCGGTCGGAGTCGACGCCGAGCGGGTAGGCGCGGACCCAGGTCTCCCCTCCCTCGTGGCGGACGACGTCGTTGGTGTAGTCGACCTCGAAGCCCATCAGCTCGCGGCAGCAGTCGAGGAAGTTGTGGACGTAGGAGGGGAGGTGGAAGCCGATGATGTCGTTGGCGAGCAGGCCGCGGTAGATCTGCTCGCGCCAGCGGTTCGGGATCACGCGCCAGGCGTCGGCGTGCGGCCAGGGGATGTGGACGAAGTGATGGAGGAAGGCGTCCGGGCGGGCCTCGCGGATCAGCCCCGGAGCCGTGTAGAGGTGGTAGTCGTGGAGCATCACCAGCGGGTCGTCGATGCCCTCGATCCGGTTGATCACGCAGCGGGCCATGTCCTCGTTGACGACCGTGTAGCCGCGCTCCCACGCCTCCTTCTCCTCGGCGCGGATGTCGGGCGCGTTCGAGAGGTCCCACAGGTAGTGCTGGATGAACCACAGCTGCGGGTTCGCGATCACGTTGTAGAAGAGGTCGTAGGCCTCCGGGTCGGAGGAGACCATCTCGACCTCGTAGGAGATGCCGTCGAGCTCGACCTCGACCGGGCCGCCGGCCTCCTCGCTGACGATCGAGTCCTCCTCGCTCATCGCCGAGGCGACCCACAGCACCCTGCGGTGGCTGGCGAGGCCGCTCAGCGCCGTGACGAGCCCGCCGCCGCCGCGGCGGACGACGCGCTCACCGCCGGCGTCCCGATCGAACTGGGCGGGACCGCGGTTGGAGACGATTATCAGCGGGCTGTCGGGGATGGCCCGAGGCTACTAAGCCTGATCCGACGAGATGTGATCGAGCGTGAGGCTTCCGCTCAGGGATCGATCCCGAGCAGATCGCCGATCAGCTGCGCGTAGTCGCGCAGCAGTCGCGGCGTCAGGAAGCGCTCGCGCGTGTTCTCCTTGCCGGCTCGCCCGAGCCGCTTGCCGAGCTCGGGGTCCTCGATGATCCCGAGCGCCCGCTCGGCGCACTCATCGGCCGAGTCGACCAGGTAGCCGGACTCGCCGTCGGCGATCTGCAGGGGGATCCCGCCGACGTTGCCGCCGATCGTCGGCCGCGCCTTCCACAGCGCCTCGGAGACGGTCAGCCCGAAGCCCTCGCGGATCGACTTCTGGATGCAGACGTCGGCCTGCGACTGGAAGGCGTTGACCTCGATCGCGCCGACGTTGTTGAGGTTGTTGAGGATCTGGATGTCGGGATCGCCGTCGGCGTAGGCGACGGTGTCGTTGAAGAACTCCCAGCCCTCGGGGTCGTCGGTCGCCATCGAGCCGACCAGGGCCAGCTGCACCTCGGGCACCTTCGCGGCGACGGCGCGGTAGGCGTCGATGACGCCGCGCGGGTCCTTCCACGGGTCGAAGCGCGAGACCTGCAGCATCAGCGGCCGGTTCGGGTCGATCCCGAACTGCTGGCAGACGTAGGAGGCGTCCTCGGGGCTGAAGGCCATGTTCTTCGGCGACAGCGGGTCGATCGCCGGCGGCACGATCCGGACCTCCGGGGAGCCGTTCATCGCGGCGGGCACGTAGCTCGGGCTGATGCCAGAAGCTGGCGTCGTACTCGCGGACGTGGGGCAGGATCACGTCGAGCGTGTCCGGGTTCGGGGTCGAGAGGTCGATGTGGCAGCGCCACATCCACTTCTTCGCGTTCTCCGGCGCGTAGGAGCGCATCAGCGCCGGCTGCGGGTCGTGGACGACGACCACGTCCCAGTCGCCCTCCATCCCCATCGCGTTGAGGTGGTTGTAGCGGTCGTAGGTCTCCTTCTGGGCGTCGGTCAGCGTCGCCGGATCGCCCTGGAGGGAGTTGTGCATCAGCTTCGTGACGTTGAAGAACTCCTCGCGGCCGAGGATCACCTGCCAGTGCGCGTCGATGCCCGTGTCGCGCTGCAGCGGCACCAGCGTGTAGAGGATCTCCGAGACGCCGCCGCCGAAGGCGGTCGCGCTCAGGTGCAGGACGCGCTTGCCCTCGAGCGGGGCCGACGAGCGCCCGGATCTCCTCGACCAGAGGCCTGCCGACGATGTGGGTGTAGTCGGCCAGCGACCGGGCACCGAGATTGACCTCCTGCAGCACTGCGGCGCAGGCTATAGGCGACGCCCCGACCGGGCGGCGCGGTTCGTGCGGGCCTCAGCCCGAGCGGCGCTCGCGCAGGCGCTCGATCCCGCGGTCGAGCGCCTCGATGATGCGGGCGTGGAGGTCGGCGTTGGCGGCGGCCACGCACGACATCTGGAACTCGTGCCCGGAGCCGAGCAGCGGCCGGTCGCCGAGCGGGGCGCCGGTCGCGTCGGTGACGATCGCGCCGGCCTCCTCGAGGATCAGGGCCGCGGCGGCGAGGTCGTAGGGGGAGTTGTTGAGGACGGCGCCGCGGCCGACCCGCTCGAACTCCGCCCGCATGCCCTCGACCTCGTCGACGATCCGCGGCCCGGGCTCGACGTAGGCGTCCATCTGCCCGGTCACGCACCCGGGTCATGTCGAAGCAGGCGCGAGCCGAGGTCGAAGGTGCCGCCGGCGACCGAGGAGGAGTCGACGAGCTCCTCGAGCACGACCGCGGTGTCGACGACCGGGCGGCCGCGGAAGCCGTAGGTCCAGAGCATCCGCTCGATCGAGGTCGCGGTGCCGAGGCTCGGCGCGGGCTCGACGCCCGACCCCGCGCACGGCGAAGAAGCGCTCGCCGCTGCGGATCTCGATCACGAGCCCGACCTCGACGTCGGCCATCGTCGGGGCGCCGCCGGGGCCCGAGCCCCGGTAGGGGGCCGCGGCGACCGAGACGCAGGCCGACTCGAGGCCGGCCATCGCCGGGCGGGTGCCGTCGATCGGGTCGACGACGAGGATCCACTCGGGCTCGGCGGTCCTCGCCGCGTCCGCCGGGACGACCAGGCCGCGGTCCTCGGAGTAGAAGGCGACGCTCGGGGGCGCGCTCGGCCAGGTAGCGCCTCCATCCGCGCCTCGGCCTGCTCGTCGATCGCGAAGGTGACGTCGCCGCCGGCCCCCGGGTCCTCGGCGTGCTCGCGGCCCTCGCGGCGGCCGAGCGCCGGCAGGACCTCGTCGCGGACGACGGTCGCCGAGGCCTCCGACGAGGTCGGCGAGCGGGTGCTCCACGCGTCAGGCCCGCCTCGCCCTAGAGGGAGCTCGGGCCGGGCCTCGAGGGTGACGTCGATCGTCTCGCGATCGCCGTCGCGGATCACCTCGAGCTCGACCTGGTCGCCCGGCTTGCGCCTGCGAGATCAGCCGCGGAGAGGTCGGTCTCCGACTCGAGCGTTCTCGCCGTTGACGGCGACGATCACGTCGCCGCCGACCTCGATCTCCTGGCCCTGGAACTCGATCGTCTCGTCGCCGGCGCCCTTGATCCCGGCGTCGGCGGCGGGGCCGCCCTCGAGTCGTCCTGACGATCAGCGCGCCGGTCGGCGGCGTCGACGTCGAGGCGCTCGGCGAGCTGCGGGTAGAGCGGGATCGTGCTGACCCCGATGAAGGCGTACTCGACCTCGCCGTCGGGGCGCAGGTCCTCGATCGAGCGCTGGACGAGGTTCGCGGGGACGGCGAAGCCGACGCCCTCGTTGCCTCCCGAAGTGGTGTTGATCTGCTGGTTGATGCCGATCACCTTGCCGTCGGCGTCGATCAGCGGGCCGCCGGAGTTGCCGGGGTTGATCGAGGCGTCGGTCTGGATCGCGCCGTCGATCGCGAAGGCCGTGAGCGAGTCGATCGAGCGGTCGGTCGCCGAGACGATCCCGGTCGACAGCGACTGCTCCTGGCCGAACGGGCTGCCGATCGCGGCGACCGGGGTGCCGACCTCGACCGCGGCCGAGTCGCCGAGCTCGAGCGGCCGCAGGTCGAGCCCGTCGGGATCGACCTTGAGCAGGGCGACGTCCGCGTTCGGGTCGAAGCCGACGATCTCGGCCTCGACCTGGTTGCGGTCGGGGAACTCGACGAAGACCTCGTCGGCGGCGTTGATCTCGCCGTCGGCGGCCGCGGCGCCGCCGCCCTGCTCGGCGTCGGTGACGACGTGGGCGTTGGTGACGATCTCGCCGTCGTCGGAGATCACGAAGCCGGAGCCCTGGCCGCCGCCGCCGCCCGACCGAGTTGAGGTTGCCGAAGATCGAGCGGATCGTGACGACGCTGGGCGCGGCGTCCGCGTAGACGTCCTGGGCGCTGAAGTCGCCGAGCCCGACGTGGCGGCTGCCCTCGTCCGAGGTCGCGGTCGCGGTGGTCGTGGTGCCGTCGCTGACGCCGGTCGTCGTGCGTCGACTCGTCGTCGCCGCAGCCGGCGAGCGAACAGCAGCGCGGCGGCGACCAGCGCGGCGATCGCGACGGCGAAAGTCGGGCGGGGGCGGATCGTCCGGCCGGGGCCGGCGCTCGGCTTCGGGCTCGCCATCAGAGCGGAGCGTCCGCCGTCGGCAGGGTCAGGGTGAAGGTGGCCGCCTTCGTGTCGGGCTGGACGATCAGGTCGCCGCCCATCAGCCGCGCCAGCTCGCGCGAGATCGCCAGGCCGAGGCCGGAGCCGCCGCCGGGGTCGGCGGTGTGGAAGCGGTCGAAGATCCGCTCGCGGTCGGCGGCGGCGATTCCGGGGCCGTCGTCGGCGACGGAGATCGAGGTCGTCTCTGGGCTCGTGTGCGTTGTGATGGTGATCGTCGTCCCCGTTGGAGTGTGCTTGATCGCGTTGTCGATGAGGATACGCATGATCTGCAGCGTCCTCGTGTGATCGGCTCTGACAAGCGGTTTCCCGCCCGCCGGCTTCGCCGACCACGATCGAGGTGCCGGCGCGCGAGGCGACCGCGGCGAACTCCTCCGCCGCCTCCCCCGCGATCTCGATCAGGTCGAGCCGCTCGCTGCGCAGCGCCAGCGCGTCGGCGTCGATCCTCGAGAGGTCGAGCAGGTCGGCGGTCAGCTTCTCGAGCCGCTCGACCTGGCCCCGCATCGTCCGCAGGAACTCCTTGCGCGACTCCTCGTCGGGCTCGTCGTCCTCGAGCAGCTCGAGGAAGCCGCCGAGCGAGGCGATCGGCGTGCGCAGCTCGTGCGAGGCGTTGGCGATGAACTCGCGCCGGGCCGAATCGAGCCGGGCGAGCCGCACCTGCATCGTGTCGAGGGTCTTGGCGAGCTGGCCGACCTCGTCGTCGGACTCGACCGGGATCGGGACGCTGAAGTTGCCCTGCGCGACGTCCTCCGCCGCGGCCTCGAGCCGCCGGAGCCGGCGTGCGTGCGAGCCCGCGGCCAGGTAGGCGGCGAGCAGCGAGGCGACGAGGGCGATGCCGCCGGCGATGATGATCTGGCGGCGGATCAGGGCGACGTTGCTCGTCACCTCCTCGAGCGAGGTCGAGTAGACGGCGACCCAGACCACCTCGCCGGCCTTCGCGACCGGCACCGCGGTCTGCGCGATCTCCGAGTCGCCGGAGCCGGTGACGCCGCTCGAGATCGAGCCGGACTCGATCGCGCCGATCGCCGGCGGGTAGTCGTCGAGGGAGGCCTCGGCGTCCGACTGCGAGTCGGCGAGCACGAACTCCGGCTCCTCGTTGCGGACGCCGAGCAGCGTGACCCGGGCGTCGGCGAGGGCCGAGGCGCGCTGCGCGAGCCGGGTCGAGCGCGGCCGGGTCCTGGGCCTGGGTCGCCGCCTCCTCGAAGCGCGCCTGGGCGTCGGCGCCGCGGGTCTCGAGCCGCTGCAGCCGCTCGGCGGTCAGCGACGAGCTCAGCTGCGGCACGACGTACAGGTAGATGAAGGCGACGGCGGCGGCCGTGATCGCGAAGAAGAGCACGACGAGCTGCGCCCTGACGCTGTTACGGATTGCGCCGGGCACGGCGGAAGCTACTACTCGTCCTCGCGGAACCGGTAGCCGACGCCGCGGACCGTGAAGAGGTACTCGGGCCGGCTCGGCTCGGCCTCGATCTTCTTGCGCAGGTGGCGGATGTGGACGTCGATCGTGCGCGGGTCGCGGTAGGCGCTGTCGCCCCAGACGCGCTCGAGCAGCGTCTGGCGGTCGAGCACCCGGCCCGGGGGTGCGGGCGAGCGCGGCGAGGATCTCGAACTCGACGTAGGTGAGCTCGGCGGCTTGCCGGAGACGCGGACCGTGCGGCGCCCGAAGTCGATCTCGAGATCGCCGCTGGCGATCACCTCCTCGCCGGCGGCGCCGAGCATCTGCGTCCGGCGCAGCGCCGCCTTGACCCGGCTGCGGAACTCGCGGACGCTGAACGGCTTGGTGATGTAGTCGTCGGCGCCGATCTCGAGGCCGAGCACCTTGTCGACCTCGTCGTCGCGGGCGGTGAGCATGATGATCGGGACCTGGCTGCGGGAGCGCAGCCGGCGGCAGACCTCGATGCCGTCGAGGCGGGGCATCATCACGTCGAGCACGACGAGGTCGAAGCGGCCCTCCGCGAAGCGATCGAGCGCCTCGCGACCGTCGTGTGCCGACACGACCTCATAGCCCTCCTTCCTGAGCGGATAGGTGAGCAGCGTCTGGATCGACTCCTCGTCGTCGACGAGCAGGATCCGGGCCGTTGTCTCAGCCATGCAGCGCAGCTTAGGCAACGAGCGGCCGCTCGCCGGGCCGCCCCGGCGCGGATGGCGGCTCTCATTCGCGTGCCTGCCGTCGGCACGAGGACGCCGCTCAGCTAGTTTCCGCCGGCGATGCTTGATACGCGGATCTATCGGATGGGCTTCATCCCGGTGATCGCCGCGGTCGCCGTTCTGATGTTCTCGCTCGAGCCCGCGCCGGCGCCGCTCGATGAGCCGGTCAGCACGCCGGCCTTCGAGGCGACCGATGCCGCGCGGCTGGCGCGGACGATCGCGCAGACGGCCCCGGACCGGACGCCGGGCTCGCAGGGCGACGAGGCGATCGCGGGCCTCGTCCGCGAACGCTTCTCCGGGATCACCGGCGGTGTCGTCGCCGAGCAGACCTTCGAGACGAGCTTCGACGGCGAGGACGTCGAGACCCAGAACGTGGTCCTCTCGATCCCGGGCGAGAACGAGGAGGCGCTGCTGGTGCTGGCGCCGCGCGACACGGTCGAGGGCGACGGCGCCACGACCAGCGCCTCGGCGACGGCGACCCTGCTGACGATCGCCGAGGCGCTCGGCAACACCCGCCACAACCGCACGATCGTGCTCGCCTCCACCTCCGGATCGGGCGACGGCGCCAAGGGGGTCCGCGAGCTGATCGGCCAGCTCGACATCCCGGGCGGGGTCACCGCCGCGATCACGATCGCCCACCCCGGCGTCGAGGAGCGCGAGCCCCCCTTCATCTACGCCGGCCACGCCGGCCCCGACTCGATCCCGCCGGTGCTGTGGAAGACGGCGCACTCGATCGCCAGCAACCAGTTCGACACCGACGCGGCCCCGGCCGGCGCCTGGTCGGCGTACGCGCGGATGGCGTTCCCGGTCGGCGTCGGCGAGGCGACCGCGCTCGCCGACGAAGGGATCGACGCGGTCGGGGTCAGCGGCTCCGGCGAGCGCCCGCCCGAGCCGCTCGACGCCGACGGCGCCCGGATCTCGACCGAGACCCTGCTCGCGGCCGGAACGACCACGCTCGATCTGCTGCTGACCCTGGACGCGAGCGACAAGTCGATCGCGAAGGGCGATCAGGAGTACGTGCGGCTCGGCTCCAACGTGATCCCGGGCTGGACCTTCGAGCTGCTGGCGCTGGCGCTGCTGATCCCGTCGCTGCTGGCCGGGGTCGACGTCTGGCTGCGCGACCGCCGGCGCAATCCGCGCCCGACGCGTCGCTCGGTCCCCTGGACCCTGGAGCGGATCCTGCTGCCGCTGGCGGCGCTGCTGGTCGCCTACGTGCTCGGCCTGACCGGGCTGATCCCGTCCCCCGACTTCCCCTACGACCCCTCCGCCGTCGATCCCGGAGCGGCGGCGCCGGTCGCGTTCGGAATCATGCTGCTGGCGATGATCCTCGTGGCGCTGCTCGTGCGGCCGATGCGGACGCCGCTCGACGCCGAGCCGCAGACCCTGGCCGCGGCCTCCGGGGTGATGATCGCGCTGGGCCTCGTCGGCCTCTGGTTCGTCAACCCGTTCCTGACCCTGCTGCTGACCCCGACCGCGCACGTCTGGCTGCTCCCGGCCCGGCCCCAGGGACCGCCGCGGCCGCGCACGATCGCGCTCGTGGCGCTGGTCTCGCTGCTGCCGGCCGCGGCCGCCTTCGCCAAGGTCGCGAGCGACCTCGGGCTCGGCCTGCTCGCCCCCTGGCACGTCCTGCTGCTGCTCGTGGACGGACATACGGGGCCGTTGACGGCGCTCCTGTGGTGCGTGGTGATCGGCGGCCTGTTCGCCTGCATCGGCGCCGCCGGCGCCGCAAAACCCCCGGAATCGGGGCCAGTCCGCGGTACGCCGGGAAGCGTGCGCGGTCCCTCGGGCTACGCGGGGCCGGGATCGCTGGGCGGCACCCCGTCCAGCCTGCCCCGGGTTTAGCCGACGTATCGCTAAAGCCGCCTCGGCGGGTATGTCGATCTATGGAACGAGGCGTTCTGTGGTCGCCGGAATCAGGCGACAGCCTCGATTCCTACCCCACACAGGCAGGACAAAATGCGTGCCAATTCCGAACAACTCGGAGACGTTCGTCGACGCATCGCCACCGGCGAGTACCGCGTCCCTGCCGAACGTGTCGCGGCCGCGATGTTGCAGAAGATCGGAGCGACCGTCCTCGGTCGCGGGATCAGCCCCGAAGCTGATCGTGACCGGTCACCGGCAACGAACGGCCACCCTGAAGTCTGAGCCGGACCCCCCGACCGGATTCCACCCGCCCGATCTCGGTGAGGGTCGCCCCTGCCGCGGCGAGGCGCTCGACCGCGGCATCGAACCGCGCCCCTCGGGATCGCCGCGAGCAACTCGTAGTCCTCGCCGCCGGCGACGAGCTCGTAGGGGTCGCGGCCGGCGGCGGCGGCGACCTCCTCGACGCCCCGGGCGACCGGGACCCGGGTCATCTCGATCTCGAGTGAGACCTCCGAGGCGGCGGCGAGCTGCTCGGCGTCGGCGCCGAGCCCGTCGGAGATGTCGATCATCGCGACCGCGCCGCAGTCGGCGAGCAGCCTGCCGACCTCGAGCCGGGGCCGGGGGTCGAGCTGGCGCGTGGTGACGGCGACGTCGGCCTCGGCCGAGATCTGCTCGACGAGCCCGGGGTGCTCGAGCACCATCAGCCCGGCCGCGGCGCCGCCGAGGGCGCCGGTCACGCAGAGGACGTCGCCGGGCTCCGCGCCCGAGCGGGTGACGAAGTCGCCGGGATCGGCGGCGTGGCCGACCGCGGTGACCGAGACGGCGAGCTCGCCCGACGCGGTCAGATCGCCGCCGGCGACGAGCACTCCGGCCCGGGCGGCGACGCTGCCGAGCCCGTCGCAGAGATCGAGCACCCCGTCGCGGTCGAGCCAGGCCGGGCGGCCGAGCCAGACGTAGGCCTCGCCCGGCTCCGCCCCCATCGCGGCGAGGTCGCTGAGCGCCGTCGCCATCGCCTTGCGGCCGACCGACATCGGCGGGCACCAGGAGGAGCGGAAGTGGACGCCGTCGACGGTCGCGTCGACGGTGGTCGCGGTGGCGCCGCCGGGGACGGTCACGGCGGCGTCGTCGCCGGAGCCGATGCGGACGCGGCCGGACGTGTCGGGGGTGCCGTTGTCACGCCGCGGGCCCGCGCCGGCGAGCGCGAGGCGCTCGCGGATCTCGGAGATCAGGTCGAACTCCGGCGAGTGGCGCATGCTTGGTTCCTGGGCGATCGCGATCGGGCCACCCACCCATTGAAGCGGTCAGACCGGGATGCCGTTGGCCACCTGGAAGAGCGTGAGAAGGACCGTTCCCCCGATCAGCAGGCGATCGCGCGAGACGGCCGCGAACGGCAGCACCCAGATCAGGTACCAGGGCACCATCCAGGCCGTCGCCAGCAGCAGCCCGAAGGCGGCCCAGCCGGCGGCGCGGACCCAGTCGCCGCCGCGCCAGGTCCAGGCGAGCAGCGCCAGCACGGCGAGCCCGTAGGCGACGACGAAGACGGCCCGCAGCAAGTCGAGGTCGATGCCGGTGCCGCGATGGACCGTGGCGACGAGGCTCCAGCGGCTGACCGTCTCCTGGTTGTTGCCGACGACCGCGAGCGCCTCGGTCGCGCTCGTCCCGTAGAAGGCGAGCGCGACGAGGCCGAGCGCCAGCGCCGCCGCCGCCATGCCGCCGAGCACCCGGAGCCGCTCGCCGCGGGCGGCGAGCGCGAACGGCGCGTACAGGGCGCCGCTGGCCTTGACCGCGGCGCCGGCGACGATCCAGGCGCCGCCCGCAGAGCGGCCTCGACTGCACGAGCGCGAGGACGCCCGCCATCACCAGCGCGATCATCAGCGCGTCGTTGTGGCCGCCGCCGACGACGTGGGCGAGGGTCAGCGGGTTGAGCGCGACGAACGCCGCCGCCTGCGCGGCGGGGACGCCGCGGACGCGGGCGACGCGGGCGGTGAGCCAGGCGATCGCGAGCACCGAGAGCCCGGCGACGACCTTCAGGGCCCAGAGCGAGAAGCGCGACCGAGCCGAGCCCGGTGATCGCCGCCGCGAGCAGCGAGAACAGCGGGCCGTAGGCGCTGACCGTGTCGGCGAAGTCGTCGACCCGATCGGCGGCGTCGTTGCCCGCCAGCGGCCTCGGGCGGGTCCTCGTAGGGGTTGAGGCCGGCGATGTTGTCGATCTCGCCGTAGGAGACGTAGCTGAAGAGGTCGAGCGAGTGCAGCGGCGGCGCCAGCGTGAAGAGCAGCACGGCGGCGGCGATCGCCGCCCAGAGCGAGCGGGTCAGCCGGCGTCCGCGGCGGTCGGCGAGCGCCGAGCGCGAGCACGGCCCAGGCGACGATCGCGACCGCGAGCAGGGCCACGTAGGCCTCCGGCGAGACGCCGAGGCCGCCGCCGAAGACGCCCATGATCCAGCCGGGCGCGTCGTCGCCGGCGCCCGGGACGAGCTCGGCGCCGGGCGCGGCGAGCGGGATCAGGCAGAGCGCCAGGACGAGGGCCGCGAGCGCGGCGAGCCAGCCGGGCAGCAGGTGCGAGGGCTGCGGCTGGGCGGGCCGCCGGCCGGCTCGGATCTCGGCGCGCGCTTCGATGGGCGAACCCTAGATCCAGCGGGGGCGGCGCGCGGACGCGGGTCGCGCCGGCGGGCGGTAACAATCCCCCGCGTGAAGCGCGCCGTCCTGATCGACGCCCTCGGGACGATGCTGCGAGCTCGAGCCGCCCTGGGAGCACGCCGACCCCGAGGCGTTCGCGGGAATCCCGCCCGAGACGCGTGCGCGAGGGCTTCGTCGCCGAGATGACCTACTACATGGCCCGCACCGAGCGAGGGCGGCGATCCGGAGTCGCTGGCGGACCTGCGGCGACGCTGCGCGCGGATCCTCTCCGACGTCGGTCGGTCGCGAGATCCCGGTCGAGGCGATGATGGACGCGATCCGCTTCACGGCTCTATCCCGGAGACCGCGCCGGGCGCTGGCCGGCCTGCGCGAGCGCGGGCCTGCGGATCGTCTGCGTCTCGAACTGGGACTGCTCGCTGCCTGAGGTCCTCGAGCGCCTCGGGATCGCGGACGCGCTCGACGGCGTCGTCACCTCGGCCGGCAGCGGCGCCCGCAAGCCCGACCCGGCGATCTTCGGCGTCGCGCTCGAGCTCGCCGGCTGCGAGGCCGCCGAGGCGCTGCACGTCGGCGACAGCGACGACGACGTCGCGGGGGCGCGCGCGGCCGGCATCGAGGTGCTGCGGATCGACCGCTCCGGGGCCGGGGACATCGCCTCGCTCGACGAGATCAGCGAGCATCTCGCCGACCGACTCGATGAGCCCGCTCCCGCCCGACAACCCCGACCGCCCGGCCCTGCCCGAGAACGCGATCTCCGACCGGCTCCCCGCCCGCGAGGGCTACGGCGGCATCCCGCGCTCGGCCGTGCGGGTCGCCGAGATCGTCGGCGCGGTGCTGGTCGTGATCGGCCTGGCCCTGATCGGGACGCTGATCGTGAGCGCGATCGACCCCTCGATCGGCGACGCCGACACCGACACCTCCGACGGCGGCGCGCTCGGCCTGCAGGCGGTGCTCGAGCTCAGCTTCGCGCTCGGCGCGATCGGCGCCGGCATGTACGCGAACCGCCACGGCCTCGCCGACGCGCTGCGGCGGCTCGGCCTGCGTCAGGCCCGCCGGGCCCGGTGGTCAGCACCTTCTTCATCGCGCTCGGCGCCTACGTGGTCTCGGCGATCACCCTGACCCTGCTGCTGCAGCCCGAGCAGCAGGACATCGCCGAGAACCTCGGCGCCGACGAGAACTCGGCGCTGCTGATCACGATCGTCGCCGGGATCCTGATCGCGCCCGTGACCGCGTTCTGCGAGGAGATCTTCTTCCGCGGGCTCGTCTTCGGCGGGCTGCGACAGACGATGAGGTTCTGGCCGGCGGCGATCGTCTCCGGCCTGATCTTCGGCGTCCTGCACCTGACCGCCGGCGACATCGGCGTCGCCCTGCAGCTCTCGATCCTCGGCGTGATCTTCGCCTGGATGTACGAGCGCTCGGGCAGCCTCTGGGTGCCGATCGGGCTGCACACGGTCAACAACACGGTCGCCTTCATCACCCTGATCAGCTCGTAGTCCGCCGCGGCGCTCGCCCGACGCCTGCGCCGTGCGTGGGAAAGCGGCTTGCGGGTTATCCCGGTTCAGCCCTGCCTGTCCCTACAATCCGGCGCGCATGGGTAAGACATTTGGCAGGTTCATCGTTGTAGTCGTCGCGGCAGTTGCGCTCCTCCTCGGAGTCGGATCGGCAGCGGCGCAGGCCCCCCTCGATCAGACGACGGCGGCAGAGGAGCCGGCCGCGGCGCCGGAACCGGCGCCCGAGGCCCCCACTCCCGCTCCCGGCAGAGCCCGGCGTCGAGGCCCAGGCCTCCGGCCCCGCCCAGAAGGCGCCTCCCGGCGTGCAGTCGTCGCAGATCGCGCTGCGCCTGCAACGGGCTCAAGGGCGGCAAGCTGACCGCGGGCAACAAGTTCAAGCTCAACGGCACCCTGCGGCCCTGGGCCGCCGGCGAGAAGGTGACGCTGATCATGACCCGCGGCAAGAAGACGCTGAAGCGCAAGAACGTCGTCGTCAAGCAGAAGCCCGGCGCCTCCTTCGGCAAGTTCTCGATGTCCGAGAAGCTGCTCAAGCCCGGCCGCTACGCGATCCAGGCGATCCACAACCCGACCGACAGCCTCGGCGGCTCCAAGGACCGCACCCGCACCTTCAAGATCCGCTACCCGGACCTCGATCCCGGCAACAAGAACAGCTCCGTCGCCGATCTTCAACCGGCTGCTCGAGCGGCAGGGATACGTCAACGACGAGGGCAAGAAGTACGACGCCGCCACCGGCCGCGCGGTGCTCGCCTTCCACAAGGTCAACGGCAAGCAGCGCAGCGAGAACGCCGACCCCGGCGACTTCAAGAAGCTCGCCGACGGCCGCGGCGGCTACAAGCTCCGCTACCCCGGCGCCGGCAAGCACGTCGAGACCGACCTCTCGCGCCAGGTGATGGTGCTGGCCAAGAAGGGGAAGGTGGACGAGATCTACCACATCTCCTCGGGCGCTCCGGCGACCCCGACGATCCTCGGCCACTACCAGTTCTACCGCAAGGAACCGGGGGTCAACAACGTCGGAATGGTCAACTCCGTCTACTTCATCCGCGGCTACGCGACGCACGGCTACCCGTCCGTCCCGACCTACCCGGCGAGCCACGGCTGCCTCCGCAACCCGATCCCCGATTCGATGCACATCTACAACTGGATCGACATCGGCGACGACATCTACGTGTACCCGTAACGGGCGCCGTGCCGCTTGACGAGAACGCCCGGGCGACCCTGGTCGCCGAGCTCGCCGAGCACGCGCTCGTGATCGGCGAGGTGACGCTGACCAGCGGCAAGAAGGCCTCCTACTACGTCGACGCGAAGCGGGCGATCCTGCGCCAGCCGGCCTTCGGCGCGGTCGGCGACCTGGTCGCCGGGCTCGCGCTCGAGCTCGGCGCCGAGGCCGTCGGCGGGATGACGATGGGCGCCGACCCGATCGCCTCGGCGGCGCTCGCGGGCGCCGGCGGCGAGTCGCTGATCGCCTTCTTCGTCCGCAAGGAGAAGAAGCAGCACGGCCTGCAGCGCTGGGTCGAGGGCCCGCTGCTCGAGAAGGGCGCCCGCGTGCTCGTCGTCGAGGACGTGGTCACGACCGGCGGCTCGACCGTGAAGGCGATCGAACGCTGCCTCGAGGAGGAGCCTCGAGATCGTCGGCACGGTCAGCGTCCTCGACCGCCTTGCCGGCGGCGCCGAGGCGATCGAAGCGGCCGGCGGCGGGCCCTACACCGCGCTTGGCGACGATCGACGACGTCTATCCGGACCGGCCCGGCGGCCTAGCCGGCTAGCTCGGCTCGCTTCGCGAGCGAGCGGATGATCCCCTTGACGTCGTCGCGGGTGGCCTCGTCGGAGGGCTGCTCGGCGTTCTCGCGGGAGACGACGACGAAGGCGGCGTCGGGGCTGCGCAGGACGACGACGAAGATCAGCTCCTCGATCCCGGTCCGGACCGACTTGCCGGAGGCGCGGACGGCCGAGGCCTCGTAGTCGCCCTTGAAGGGGACGGCGCGGGTCACGAACAGGTCCTTGAAGCGGTCGCGGCCGACGACGTCGCTGCCCAGCGCCTCGGCGGTCCGCGTCGCGAACTCGTCGAGCGGCAGCCCGAGCGCGCCCTCGGTGCGGTCGGCGGTGATCGTCACGGCGACCAGCTCGTCGGGCGAGGTGACGATGCTGCCCTGGCCGCCGGGCGTCGATCCGCTCGGTCCAGCCGGGCGGCATCCCGAACGAGAAGCCGGCCTCCTCGTTGACGACCCGCTCCCAGTCGTCGGGGATCTCGGCCGGCTTCACGGCAGCCGGCTCGCCGCCGGTCGTCCCCTCGCCGGTAGCCGTCGTCGTGGTCCCGGTGTCGGTCGAGCCGGCCGTCGTCGTCTCGTCCTTCTCGCCGCAGGCCGCGAGGCCGGGCGCCGAGCAGGACCGCCAGCAGTGGGATCAGGATCCATTCGCGACCGTGCACGGGGCGAGTCTTGCAAAGGCAGGGCGGGCCGGGGGCCGACTCGGCGCGGGCCGAAACGGGCGGCCCGGACGCCGTGGCACTTCCGCTGGGCACGGTGCGTATGCTCAGGCGGTCTTCGTCCCACAAAGGGGGTCCTCAATGAACCTGTCCAAGAAGTTCCCGAAGCTGATGCTTCCGATCGCGCTGCTCGTCGCGGCGCTCGCTCTCGTCGCCTGCGGTGGCGACGACAGCACCACGACGTCCGAGACGAGCTCCCCGGAGGACGTGACCAAGTCGTTCCTGCTCGCGCTCGCGAACGGTGACGGCGCGACCGCCTGCTCCTACGCCTCGCAGGCCGCGATCGACGAGATCGAGACGCAGGGCACCTGTGAGGATGCCGTCGCCTCCGCCGTCGGCGAGGTCACCGAGGAGGACGTGACCCAGGTCGAGAACGCGACCTACACGGTCGCCGACGAGACCGACACGACCGCCAGCGTCACCGCGACGCGCGAGGACGGCCAGGAAGAGACCTTCGACCTCGTCCAGGAGGACGGCGAGTGGAAGATCGACGGCTGAGCCGTCGTCTCCACAGCTAGTGCTCGGCTCCGAGCCAGGCGGCGAGTGAGCGCAGCGCCCGGTCGATCGCGGCCGGCGCTCGCCGCCCCGGCTCGGGGTGGAGGCTGAGGACCTCGAGCCGCGGATGGTCGCGGCCGCGATCGACCTTGAGGTCGGCCCGGGCGACGATCCGCTCGCCGTGGAGGATCGGCAGCACGTAGTAGCCCCAGCGCCGCTTCGCCGCCGGCACGTAGATCTCGAGCCGGTGGTCGAAGCCGAACAGCTCCTCGGCCCGGCCGCGGTCGCAGAGCAGGTTGTCGAACGGCGAGAGGGCGACGGTGCGCCGGCCGGGCCCGAGCCCGGCGACGCCCTCGAGCCGCTCGGGCAGCACCCACCAGGGGCCGCGGCGGTCGGCGACCTCGACGCGGACGAGCTCGCCGCGACGCTCGAGCTCGCCGAGCGCGCCGGCGCCGGGACCGCCGAGGCCCGGGTAGCGGCGCCGCGTGAAGTGGGCGTTGATGTGCGGGGCGCGGGCGACGCCGAGCATGCCGACCGCGCGCAGGACGGCGCGGTGGACGAGCTCCGGCGGATCGAGTGGCTCGGCGTCGGCGGCCGCGAGGGCGCCCTCGGGCAGGCAGCGCTCGAGCAGGTCCCAGCGCCGCTCGATCCCGAGCCGGTCGCCGATCCCGATCTCGCCGGTCATCCAGAGCCGGTCGAGCATCCTCGCGATCGTCTGCCGGGAGGAGACCTCGTCGGTCCAGTGGCCCCACTCCCAGGCGGCGTCGGAGCGGTCCTCGATCTCGCTCGCGCGCAGCGGCCCGCCCGCCGCCAGCGCCTCGCGCACGTGGGCGGCGAAGGAGGCGTTGGCGGCGAGCCACTCGGCGACGTGGCGCTTCGCCTCGGGCAGCCGCTCGATGTAGGTCCGCATCGCCCAGCGGTGGATCGGCAGGTCGGAGACGTGGCAGAGGCTCGCCTCGTGACACCAGTAGTCGAACAGCCGGCGCTCGGCCCGGGGACCGTAGGCGGCGCGCTCGAGCGCCCTTGCGTGGGCGTCGTGGCTGCCGCCCCGGAGCCGGGCGCGGAGGACGAGCAGCGGCGAGCGGGCGACGACCCCGACCGGGTCGAGCTGCAGGCAGCCGAGCCGCTCGACGACCTCGCCGACGCCGGTCCCGGCGGCCGGCGGCTCGGCCAGGCCCTGCGCGTGCAGGGCGAGGCGCCGGGCCTGCTCGAGGGTGATCGTGGGCGCGCTCGCGGTCACGCGGTGATCGAAGCAGACCGGCCCGGACGGGACCGGGCGACCGGCCCCTGGCTGCGGTCCGGCCTACTCGCCGGAGCTGCGGTCGGCGGCGTCGGCGCCGGTCTTCGTCGTCAGCTTCGAGGCCTGGCTGCTGGTGCCGGCGCGGCGCAGGAGCCAGGGAGCGACGCTGCGCAGCGCCGCGGCGAGGCCGTAGGGGCGCGGCACGAAGCGCTCGGCCTTGCCGCCGATCCCGGTCTCGTAGATCGCCTCGGCGACCTTCTCCGGCTCGGAGACCATCCAGCGGGTCGTCGGCTTCGCCAGCAGCTCGGTGGCCGGGAAGCCCTCGGTGCGGATGAAGCCGGGCAGGACGAGTGCCGACGTGGACGCCGTTCGGGCTCTCCTCGGCGAACAGCGCGTCGCTCCAGCCGATCAGCGCGAACTTGCTCGCCGAGTAGCCGCCGGTGCCGGCGCGGGCGACGCGGCCCGCGGTGCTGGCGACGTTGACGATCGCGCTCGGCGCCGAGGCGCGCAGCCGCGGCAGCAGGGCCTCGGTCAGCCGCAGGACCGAGTCGAAGTTGAGCGTCATGTTGCGCCGCACGGTCTCGGTGCCGCCCTCGGCGAAGGTGCCGCGCCAGGCGGCGCCGGCGTTGTTGACGAGCAGGTGCAGCTTGCCCCCGTGGACCTCGTCGACGTGGGCGAGGACCTCGGCGGGCGCCCCCTCGGCGGTCAGGTCGGCGGCGACGAAGGTCGCCGGGCAGGGCAGCTCGCCGCAGAGGCGCTCGAGCAGCTCGGCCCGGCGGGCGACGAGCACGAGCTCGATCCCGGGCTCGGTCGCGAGCCGGCGGGCGGCGGCCTCGCCGATCCCGGAGGAGGCTCCGGTGATCAGCGCCACGCGGGAGGTCGTCGAGGCGGGACGGCGGCGGCGCTCATCGGGCCATTGTGCCGGGCGCCGCGGCCGGTGTGCCCAAGCCTTACCCGGCGGGTAATCGACATCGCTCCCTCCCCGCGCCTAGCTTCCGGGAACCGAACGAAAGGAGCCCCGATGGCCGCCTACGCAATCGCCCACATCCGCGAGATCGATCTGAACGAGGAGATCGTCACCTACCTGCGCGAGATCGACGCCTCGCTCGAGCCCTACGACGGCCGCTTCATCATCCACGGCGTCGTCCCCGAGGTCGTCGAGGAGCCGTTTCCGGGCGCGCTCGTCGCGATCGAGTTCCCGGACCTCGAGCGCGCCCGCGCCTGGTACGGGTCCGAGGCCTACCAGGCGATCCTGCCGCTGCGGACCGAGAACTCCGACAGCTCGGCGATCATCGTCGAAGGCACCGCACCCGGCTACCGGGCGGCCGGATTCGCCGCCACCGTGATCGAGCAGATCGAGAGCCGGCGCCTGACCGCGGCGGGGTCGGCGCCCGGTCGGCCGCGGAGCCCGTCAGAGCCTCAGAGCGAGGGCAGGCAGTCGACGATCGACTGCCTGGTCGCGTCCGGGACGAGGCCGCCGAGGATCACCGCGTAGCCGACCTGCTCCTGATCGAGACCGGAGGCCGACTTGTAGGCCGCCGCCTCCTGCTCCGAGGGGAAGATCTGGACGACGATCGTCCGGTTCTGCGTGGTCAGGTCGATCGAGGCCGCGCCGGGCTCCTCGCCGGAGCCGACGCTCGGGTCGAGGCCCTCGGCCTCGAGGCAGTCGGCCGTCTCCGTCGCCAGCAGCTCGCTGTCGGCGGCGCCGGGCTCCGGAGTCACCTCGGTCGTCGTGGCGCTCGAACCGCTCGTCGACGATTCGCCGTCGTCGTCGCCACAGCCGGCGAGCAGCAGCAGGGCGGCGAGCAGCAGGACGGCCGGCAGCAGTCTCAGGCGGGGCGGGAGCGAACGATCGGTCATCGGGCGGGATGGTCGCAACCGCAGCGGTCGGCTGCGGTCAGGTCTCGACCGCGGCGCCGATCCCGTGGCGGTGGGCGACCGCGGCGGCCTCGGTCCGGCCGCGGACGCCGAGCTTGGCGAGGATCCGGGAGACGTGGACGCTCGCGGTCTTCTCGGCCATGTAGAGCTGCTCGCCGATCTCGCGGTTGGTGGCGCCGGAGGCGACCAGCTCGAGCACCTGGAGCTCGCGGCGGGTGAGCCCGAACGGCGTCTCGTCCTCGGTCGGCCGGCTCGGCGCCGTCGCCGTTCGCCGAGGACGCCGGCTCGTCGAGGCTGAGCCTGGCGCGGGCGGCGAGCCCGTCCGTCTCGCCCGCGAGCCAGGCGGCGCCGAGCTCGCCGGCGAGCGCCGAGGCGCGGGCCAGCGGCGGCGCCGCTGCGGCCCGGTCGGCGCGGGCGAGCGCCGCCTGCGCCTGCCGCCAGAGCGCGATCGCCTGCGGGTAGGGGCGTTCGAGCCGCTCCCAGGCCGAGGCGGCGGCCGCCCACAGCGCCGGGTCGTCGGCGTCGGCGACGCGGCCGTGCTGGGCCTCGGTCGTCGCCAGCAGCGCGCGCTCGACGCGGCGCTCGCCGTCCTCGGTCGCGGCGCGCGACCATCTCGAGGAAGCGGTCGGCCCGGGCCAGCGCCTTGCGCTCGGCCTCGGCGTCGCCGAGGTCGCGGGCCCGCTCGGCGATCTCGGCCTCGACCGCGACGCCCTCGGCGGCGACGAGCGCGAGCCGGGTGCCGTCGTCGCTGCAGAACAGCATCCGCTCGATGCCCGAGTCGATCGCGGCGCGGGCGCAGCCGAGCTCGCCGCCGCGGACATCGAGCTCGGCGCGAAGGGTCGCGAGGACCGCGATGTACTGAGGCTCGAGCGCGTCCTTGAGCAGGCGCTCGGCGATGTCGAGCGCCTCCCGCGCCTCCTCGCTCCTGGCCGCGGGCCAGGGCCAGCTGCGTCGTCCGCAGGTGCGCGTGGGCGGCGCCGACCCCCTCGGTCTCGCCCGCCTGCGCCTCGCGCAGCTCGGCCTCGGCGAGCTCCCACTCGCCGAGATCGAAGTAGACCTCGGCCAGGTTGAGGCGGATGAAGCGCATCGAGCGGATCGAGCCGTCGGCGGTCTCGTAGATCCGCTGCACGCCCTTCTCGGCGACCTGTCGCGACTCCGAGGCGAGCCCGGCGACGTGCAGGGCGTCGGCGAAGTTGAGATAGGCGGTCGCGAGGTCGTCGCTGATCCCGGTGCGCTCGGCGATCGCGATCGCCTCGAGCAGGCGCTCGCGCGCCTCCTCCTCGCGGCCGAGCGAGAACAGCGCGCAGCCGTAGCGGTTGAGGACGCCGGAGCGCTCGGAGTCGAGGCTCGAGCCTGGCGGTCGCGGCGATCGCGTCCGGCGCCGCCTCGACGACGCTCTCGTAGCGGCCCTGGAGCAGGAAGAAGCGGACGCGCTGGGCGAGCAGCCGCGCGCGGGCGGGCGAGTCCTCGTCGCCCTCGAGCAGCTCGAGGCCGCGCCGCTGCGTCTCCCGGCTCAGCTCCGCCTTGCCGAGCGCCCACTGCGCCGCCGCAAGGCGGCCGAGCACCGAGGCGAGCCGCTCGTTGTCGCCGTCCGCCTCGATCGCCTCGACGGCCTGCCGGTAGATCGCCTCGGCGACGCTGTCGTCGCCGGCGAGGAAGTGGATCCGGGCCGCGCGCTCGAGCAGGGTCGCCGCGGTCGAGCCCGGTCAGCCCCTCGGGGTCCTCGACCCGCGGCCAGAGCTCGACCGCGCGGTCCATCAGCGCCGCCGCCTCGCCGTAGGCGTGCAGGCCGCGGACCGCGTCGGCCGCGGCCAGGGCGGCGGTCAGCGCCCGGGGCTGATCGCCGGCGGCGTGGTAGTGGTGGGCGACGGCGGTCGCCGCGAAGGTCGAGCCGTCGCTGCGGGCCCGGGTCTCGAGCCCGGCGGCGAGCTTGAGATGGATGTCGGCGCGCTCGCCGGGCAGCAGGTCGTCGTAGATGACCTCGCGTAGGAGGGCGTGCCGGAAGGCGAAGCGCTCGCCTTCGACGATGACGATGTGCGAGTCGATCGCCTCGCGCAGCGCCGTCGAGAGCTCGGCCGGCTCGACGCAGGCCGCCTCGGCGAGCAGCGCCTCGTCGGCGCGGCCGGCGATCGCCAGCAGCCGCAGCAGCCGGCGGCAGGGCTCCGAGAGCCGCTCGACCCGGAGCAGCAGCGCCTCGCGCAGGCTCGGCGGCAGCGAGCCGCGGCCGTCGATCCCGGCCGCGAGCAGCTCCTCGGTGAACAGCGGGTTGCCCTCGCTGCGGCCGTAGAGGCGCTCGACCACGACCCGCTCCGGCTCGGTCCCGAGGATGTCGGTGAGCTGACAGGTGAGCTCCTCGAGGTCGAAGCGCGGCAGCTCGACGCGGCGGGCGCGCTCGGGGCGCTCGAGCTCGACCAGCAGCGGCCGCAGCGGGTGGCGGCGGTGCAGCTCGTCGGCCCGGTAGGTCGCGACGACGACGACCCGCTCGGTCCGCAGGCTGCCGGCGAGGAAGCGGAGGAAGGAGCGGGTCGAGTGGTCGGCCCAGTGGATGTCCTCGATCCAGAGCAGCGCCGGGCGCTCGGCGCCGAGCCTCGAGATCAGCTCGAGGAAGGCGTCGAAGAGCCGCCGCTGCGCCTCGCCGCGCTCGCTCTCGGGCTCGGTCGAGGGCTCGCCGATCGCCGGGTTGAGGCGGGCGAGCTCGGCCCGGGCGGAGCTGGAGAGCTCGTCGAGGACCGGCGAGCCGGCCCGCTGCAGCGGGCGCAGCGCCGCGACCAGCGGCGCGTAGGGGAGCTCGTCGTCGCCGAGCTCGATGCAGGAGCCACCGATCACCGCGGCGCCGTTCTCCTCCGCCCGGGCGATCACCTCGCGCAGCAGCCGCGTCTTGCCGACGCCGGACTCGCCGGCGACGTAGAAGAGGGCGGGGACCGCTTCGAGGTCCTCACCCGAGAGCGCCCGGCCGAGCTCATCGAGCTCGGCTTCCCTGCCGACGAAGCGGCTGCTGCTCACGCGCTCAGCCATCGCTTTGCAGTATTGCCGGATCGCGGCGGGATGCAACTAAGGGGTGCGGGCTCCCAACTAAGGGGTCGGAGCCCCCGAAGTCGGCCCGGAATGCCGATTTCAAACCGGGCTCTCAGGCGTAGCTTCGAGATCGAACCTACGAACCCGAGAGGCAATCCAGATGCTCGCAATGCTCGTCGACATCAACCGCCAGCACACCAACGAACTCCGCCAGGCAGCGGACCGCCGCCGCTTCGGCGCCCGGGCCGCCGGGCCGTCGCGCCGGCTCGGGCTCGGACACCGACGTCGGGACCCTGACGGTCCGCCGGCTCGACCGGGCCGGCGCCGACCGCCCGGCGCTCGTCCGGCTCGCCGGCCGCGACTCGGCGCCGATCCCCTCCGGGGACCTGCTCGGGGCCGAGTCGGCCGGCATCCTGATCGCCGCGATCTCGCTGCGGACCGGCGACTCGATCGCCGACCCCTTCACCGAGAGCGCCGCCGCCCGCGAGGCGCTCGAGATCAGAGCCGCTCAGATCACCGGCAACGCGGTGAAGCAGGTGAGCGCCCCACTGACCCGGCGCGCTCACGCCTAGCGGGAAAAGCCGAGCCCCAAGCGGCCCCCTCCCCCCACCCTCCACGGGGGGCGGGGGCCGCGGGCTCGTTTCGGGGCAGCGGCTCAGGGCGCGCTGAGGAGCCGGCTCAGGCCGTGGGCTCGACCCGCCGCGAAGCGGCAGATCGTGATCCCCGACTTGGGCCCCGACGGCGACGAGGTCGTCTGGCTCGACGAGCGCAGCGGCGCCGAGCAGGCGCGCAGTGAACCTCTTCCCAACCCTCGCCCCGGGCAACATCGTCCGCCGGGTTCAAGGGCCGCTTCTACTACACGCCCTCGGCCGGGACGCTGTGGGAGCTGCGCCCGACCGCCCTGACGTGCCCGCGTGGGGGTGCCGCCCTCAGCTGCGCCGCACCTGGCAGCTCGAGTCGATGCCGAGCAACCGCGAGATCCGATCGCGGTTGCCGGCAACGAGTCGGTAGCCGCGCTCCGTAGCCCGCGGAAAGCGCCGGGCCAGGGCCGCCAACGGCCGGCCGCCCGGCAGCACCTCGAGCAGATACGGCGCCGCGGCCCCTGCCGAGTGGACGTCACCCGACGGCAGCGCGATGTGCCACGAGTCGAGCCGCTTCGCCTCCGGCACACCCCCGGCCGCGAGCAACCGCTGCCCCTCCGGGCTCTGGATCGCCACCGGCCGCAATGCCCCGCGCCGATCCCAGGCCAGCACCTTGTCGAGGCTCCACCTGCAGAAGCCGCAGTCGGAGTCGTAGAAGACGGTGCGGGTGGCCCGGTCGAGCGACGGCATCACAACGCCCCGGGCAGGATTCGAACCTGCGGCCTACTCCTTAGGAGGGAGTCGCTCTATCCAGCTGAGCTACCGGGGCCGGTGCGCAGGAACTCTAGGGGCAGTCCGGGGAGCCCGAAGCAACGACGAGGACATAGGGTGGAGCGATGCCGGAGGGGCTCACCGATGCGCAGATCGTCGAGCGGCTGATGCGGCTCGAGCGCAACCTCGCACGCGTCGCGGCGGCGGTCGGCGTCGAGCTCGAGGACGCCGCGGCTGGCGTCGATCCGGAGATCGCCGAGCTCGCCCGCTCAGGCGACCGGATGGGAGCGGCGAAGCTGTACGCGGAGCGAACCGGCGTCGGCTTCGTCGAAGCCCAGCGCGTCGTCAACGCGCTCTAGAGCTTGATGTCCTCGCCGGCCTCCTCGGAGAGCTGGCTGCGGGCGCGCTGATCCTCGCGAATGCCGGTGACGACGATGAAGCAGGCCGCGGCGACGATCGCCGTGACGAAGCAGCCGAACAGGAAGAGCCCGATCACCGCTTCGGTCCTCCGGGGGGCGGCAGGATCAGGCAACCGAGCGCGAGGATCGACGGGACCCAGAGCCCGACGAAGATCCCGTGCGTCTTGTCGTCGAGGAAGTAGAGCCCGACCGAGAGCAGAAATGAGAGGCCTGCGGCGAGCAGAATCAGCAGGCGCGCTTTGTCGACATAGGAGTTAGGCATTCCTTGACCCTACTGAGGTTCCGGTGCCGGCCCGGTGGGCCAAATCCAAACCTTTACCCGGGCCTTGCCTGCCGCTGGCGCGGCGGCTCCTACGTTCGGTGCGAACCAGAACAAGGAGGCCCATGAGAACCAAGACCATCACCGGGCTCGTCGCGGTCGTGCTCAGCTTCGCGATGAGCGGAGTTGCGTTCGCCGGATCCGGCGGCTCGAGCAGCCTGTCGATCGGCTACTCGCCGTCGTCGGGCGGCTCGTTCGCCGGCAAGCTGCGGGCTCCGCAAGGTTGCGTCGGCGGCCGCAAGGTCGTCGTCTTCCGCAAGTCGTCCGGCAGCGATACCGCCGTCGGCAACGGCAACTCGTCGCCAAACGGCTCCTGGTCCGCGAAGGCGGGCCGGATCACCGCCGGCGACTACTACGCGCAGACGAAGAGCGTGACGCTCAAGTCCGGCACCAAGTGCGCGAGCGCGAAGTCGCCGAGCACCCACGTGTCCTGAAGGCGAACGGAGGAAGGCCGGCGCGCGCCGCGCGTCGGCCGCCTCCGTGCCCGACCGAAGGCTCGCTCCGGGCCGGGCCTCAGTCGACGACCCGCACCACCGCGGGAGTCGCGAGCGCCGCCGCGAGCTCGCGTCGCTGGCCGGCAAGGCGGCTGGCCTCGACGAACCGGCTGCGCGTGTACCAGCGGCCGAAGCCCCGCTGCAGGTGCTCGGGGCCCTGCAGGACGATCGCCCCGGACTTCATCGCCTGGCCGAGATCGCCGCGGCCGAGGTGGACCCGGTAGAGCGTCGCCGTGTCGCCCTCGAGCGAGAGGTCGACGTCGAAGCCCGGATGCTGGACGCAGACCGAGACCTCGGCAGGCTCGAGCACCATCCAGTACCGCTTGCTCGGATCGCGCAGGTCGAACTGCATCACGGTCCGGTCGGGAGGCAGCTGCCCGCGGTCGATGTTGCGCGCGATCCAGACGATCAGCAGGTCGGGATCGAGCTCCTCGGGGGTCGGATCGGTGAACGACCAGGTCGCGCCCCAGTCGCCGATCGCCTGGATCACCGGCTGCAGGTCCCGGCCCGCTCCCGTCAGCCGGTAGCCGAGCGTGCGGCCGCTCGGGCCGGTTCGCCGCTCGACGATCTCGGAGCGCTCGAGCTGGCGCAGACGGGTGCTGAGCACGGAGCGGGAGATCCCCGGCAGGCCGCGCTGCAACTCGTTGAAGCCGGTCGCACCGGTGATCAGCTCCCGCACGATCAGCACGGTCCAGCGGTCGCCCAGGATCTCGGCGGCCTTGGCCACGGGGCAGTACTGCGCCTGCTCCTCCATTCCGGTCTCAGATTACCCGGCTGCCGTCGATCCGGGGGTTCGAAATTCGAACCGGTTGGTCTCGAATCAGGACTATCCGGTGCCGGCGGCCCGGCCTACCTTGGACCCATGGCTACAGCAACCACATCCAAGGCCCCGTCCACCACGACCACCGACCTCGAGCGGCTCCGGGCCGCGATCCGCGGCACCGTGATCACACCCGAGGACTCGTCCTACGACGACGCCCGCACGGTCTGGAACGCGATGATCGACCGGCGTCCGCGACTGATCGTCCGCTGCGCGGGAACGGCCGACGTGATCACGGCCGTTACCTACGCCCGCAGGCACGACCTCGTCCTCTCGATCCGCGGCGGCGGCCACAACGTCGCCGGCAACGCCGTCTGCGACGACGGTCTGATGATCGACCTGTCCGGTCTGCGGAGCGCCTTCGTCGATCCGAGCTGCGCAGGGCCGTGGTCGAGCCGGGCGCGACCTGGGCCGACCTCGATCACGAGACCCAGGCCCACGGCCTCGCGGTGCCCGGCGGCGTCGTCTCGATGACCGGCGTCGCCGGGTTCACGCTGGGCGGTGGCATCGGCTGGCTGACCCGCAGCCATGGCTTCGCGGCCGACAACCTGGTCGCGGCCGAGCTCGTCGATGCCGAGGGAGACTGGCGCCGGGTCGACGAGAGCACCGACCCCGAGCTGCTTCTGGGCGCTGCGCGGCGGCGGCGGCAACTTCGGCGTCGTCACCTCGTTCGAGTTCGACCTGCACCAGGTCGGGCCGACCGTCTACGGCGGCCCGCGGGCCTGGCCCGCCGATCGTGCTCCGGAGGTGCTGGCCTGCTTCCGCGAGCTGATCGCAGGAGCTCCGGACGAGCTGACGATGCTGGCCGTGATGCGGCTGGCGCCGCCGGCGCCCTGGATCCCGGCCGAGCAGCACGGCAAGCCCGTGGTGATGCTGGTCAGCTTCTACTCGGGTGACCCCGAGGACGCGCCGGCGCTGCTGGCGCCGCTCGACGCGCTGGGCGCGCCGATCGCCGAAGCGGAGGGCCCGAAGCCCTACGTCGCGCTGCAGAAGCTGTTCGACGCAGGGCAGGTGGACGGCTTCCAGAACTACTGGAAGGCCGAGTACCTGAGTGCCCTGCCGGACGAGGCGATCGCCGCGATGAGCGAGCACGGGTCGCGGATCAGCTCGCCGCTCTCGGACACCAAGATCCTGCAGACGGGCGGCGCCGCCGCGCGATCCGGGACGACTCGGCGATCGGCCACCGCGCCGCGCCGATGGTGTTCAACATCAACTCGCGCTGGCAGGACCCCGGCGAGGCCGAGCGGCACATGCGCTGGACGAACGGGCTGCACGAGGCGATGAAGCCGTTCTCGTTCGGCGGCAGCTACGTCAACTTCCTCGGCGAGGAAGGCGACGAGCGGGTCCGGAGCGCGTACGGGGACAAGTACGAGCGGCTGCAGTCCGTGAAGCGGCGGCTCGACCCCGGGAACGTCTTCCGGATGAACCAGAACATCCGGCCGTAGGGCCTCAGGTCCGCGCGAGCCGCAGGTCGACGAACGGGAAGCCGTGCTGCTCCTCGACGCTGCCGATCTCGAAGGCGATCGCCCCGTCGAAGGCCGGACAGGCCGAGACGAAGGTGTGGAACTCACCGTGCTCTCCGCAGGGATCGACGTCCTCGGGCAGGTCGGCGAGGAAGGCGGCGTCGAAGCAGCGCCCGAGCCGATCGCGGCCGAGGGCCGCGGGATCGACCGAGACGATCGTCGCCTCGAAGGCGGCCGCGATCTCGCGGCGAGGCGCCGGGTGTCGAAGCCCCAGAGCGGGAAGATGCGCCTCGAGGCCGGCCGCCGCCAGACGCTCCTCGCGATGACGACGTAGCTCCTCGAGGAAGAGGTCGCCGAAGGCGACGCCGGTGACCCCGGCCATGCGCGGATCGGCGAAGGCGGCGCGCATCCGCTCGGCGTAGTCTCGGCCCCGGCATCGGCGGGGATCGGGACCAGCACCAACGGCAGTCCCGCAGCCTCGGCCTGTGCCGTCAGCAGCTCGAGCCGGACTGATGGTGGTGGCGCGGGAGCTCTCCTCCTCGACCGTCGTCAGCAGCACGGCCGGCGGCCGGCCCTCTCGCGCAGCATCTGCAGGGCATAGGCGCTGTCTTTCCCGCCGCTCCAGGAGAGCGCCGTGGTGGTCGGCGTCATCCGGCTCGGTCTCCGCCGCGCTGCGGGTCCGAGGCTCAGCCCAGGCCGAGCCGGGACGATCATCACCGGCCGCTTCGCGTGCTGGCTGACCGCGGTCGCGACGCTGCCCTTGAGGACGTAGTCGATACCGGTGCGGCCGTGCGAGCCGAGCACGATCAGGCCGACGTCGTGACCGATCGCGACCTCGATGATCGTCGACCACGCCGTCCGCTCGACATCTCGATGATCGGCTCGGCGTCGAAGCCGGCGGCCCGGCAGATCTCGGCCCCCTCCGTCGCCGTCCGCTTCGCCCCGTCCGCGATGTCGGAGTCGGTCTCGCGCGACCAGCGAGGCGTTCATCCCGACCGGGCCGAAGGCGACCGACTCGATCCCCTGCCAGACGGTCAGCACCAGCGCGGGGCCGGCGTGACCAGGCGGCTCCCACCCGAACCGCCTCGGCGGCGAAGTCGGAGCCGTCGTAGGCGAAGAGCACGGTTCGCGGCCTGAGTGCATCTGGTCCTCCTGTTGGGCGCTACGGGGGCAGGAAGCGGAGCCTAAAGACTGGACCGCGGCGACCCGAGGGACCGGGACCGGCGTCGCGCTAGCTTGCTTCGCCGTGGACCTGGACTGGGACACCGGCGCGCAACTCGTTCCCGAGCTCGAGGCGCTGCGGCGGCGGCGCAGCGCCAAGTGGACCCAGTACCCCGACGACGTGCTGCCCGCCTGGGTCGCCGAGATGGACCTGTCGCTCGCGGAGCCGATCACCGAGGCGCTGGCGAAGGCCGTCGCCAACGGCGACGCCGGGCTACGGGAACCCGGCGGCCGCGGGCCTCTCGAAGGCGTTCGCCGGCTTCGCCGAGCGGCGGCTCGGCTGGAGCGTCGATCCGGCCCGCGTCGTCCACACCGGCGACGTCGTCGCCGGTCTGGCGGCGCTGATCGAGGTCCTGACCGAGCCCGGCGACGGGCATCATCGTCAACCCGCCCGTCTACCACCCCTTCTTTCCGCTCGTCGCCGACCGCGGCCGCAAGCTCGTCGAGGTGCCGATGGCGGGCGGGCGCGAGCTCGACGTCGAGGCGATCGACCGCGCCTTCGCAGCAGGCGCCCGCGCGATCGTCCTCTGCAGCCCGCACAACCCGACCGGGAACGATCCCGACGCCCGAGCAGCTCGAGGCCGCTCGCCGACTCGGCGGTCCGCCACGACGCCTGGGTGCTCTCGGACGAGATCCACGCGCCGCTGACGCTGCCCGGCGCCCGGTTCACCCCGTATCTGACCGTCAGCGACGCGGCGCGCGAGCGCGGCATCGCCGTCACCTCGGCCTCGAAGGCGTTCAACGTCGCCGGCCTGATGTGCGCGCAGATCGTCACCGCGAGCGACACCGCGGCCGATCGGGCCGAGCGGATCGCCGGCACCACCCGCCACGCCGGTCACTACGGCGTGCTCGCCGCGGTGGCCGCATTCTCCGACCCGCGCTCGAGCGCCTGGCTCGACCGCGCGATCGAACTGCTCGACTCGAACCGCACCCTGCTCGCCGAGCTGCTCGCCGAGCAGCTGCCGGAGGCCCGCTGGGTCCCGCCCGAGGCGGGCTACCTCGCCTGGATCGACCTCTCGGCCTACGGGCTCGGCCCCGACCCGGCGCCGGCACTGCTCGAGCACGGCCGGATCGCGGTCAGCCCCGGGCCGCAGTTCGGCGCCGGCGGCGACGGCTACGTGCGGCTCAACGTCGCCACCTCGCCGAAGCTGGTCCGCGAGGCCGTCGCGCGGATCGCGACCGCGATCGGCGGGCCGAGAGCGCCGGCGGCGCGCAGCCGAGCGCGCGGGACCGGCGCGGTCCACGGTCCCGTCGATCGGATGCTGCTCCCCTACCTCGAGCGCCTTTGCGCCTCGATCCCGGGCGAGCCACTGACGCCCGCTCGACGTCCACACCCATATCGGCAGCAACGACCCCGACGGCTTCTCGCAGACGCCGGCCGAGCTGATCGCCGGGCTCGACGCGATCGACGCGCGCGGAGTCACCTTCCCGATGCACGAGCCCGGCGGCTACCCGCCCGCCAACGACGCCGCGATCGCTGCGGCGCGGGGTTCCGACGGCCGGTTCTCGCGCCTTCTGCCGGGTCGACCCGGGCTCGGAGGCGACCGATCCGGTGCGAGAGGCCGAGCGCTGCCTCGACGCCGGTGCCGCCGGGGATCAAGCTGCATCCGCGCGCCGAGGGCTTCGCGCTGTCGGAGCCCGGCGTCGAGCGGCTCTTCGCGCTCGCCGCCGAGCGCCGCGTGCCGATCCTCGTCCACGCCGGCCGCGGCATCCCGGCGCTCGGCCGCGACGCGGTGCGGCTCGCCGAGGCGCACCCCGACGCGCGCCTGATCCTCGCCCACGCCGGCATCTCCGACCTCGCCTGGCTGCAGGCGCTGGTCGAGCCCGGCAGCAATCTCTTCTTCGACACGGCCTGGTGGAACCCGGCCGACCTGATCGCCCTGTTCGCCTCCGTCCCCTCCTCGCAGATCCTCTGGGCGAGCGACTCGCCGTACACGACGCCGCTGGCGGCGCTCGTCTGGCACGGGCGTTGCGCGATCCAGGCCGGGATCGAGCAGGGCGCCTTCCGCGCGATCGCCGGCCTGCAGGCGGAGCGGGTGCTGACCGGCGAGGAGATCGTCGCGCTCGGTGCGCCCGCCGGCGAGAGCGGCGCCCTCGATCCGATGCTCGAGCGCGTCTACACGCACCTCGTCTCCGCCTTCGGCGCCACCAACGCCGGCGGCGACCCGGCCGAGAAGCTCGACCTCGCCCGGCTCTCCTGTCAGGTGCCCGAGGACTACCCGGAGGCCGAGCTGCTGCACGAGCTCGAGGCGCTGATCGGCGACGTGATCGCCGAGCACCTGCCGGTGATCAGCGACGGCGAGCACCGGTTCGGGGCGCTCGAGCAGGCGCTCGTCTCGCTGCTGATCATCGCCCGCACACCGGCCGCCGGAGCAGCGGGGCGATGCCCTGACGCCGGTCCGGCTCAGTCGAGCCGGACGCCGCCGTCGGCGGTCAGGGTCCAGTGCGGGTTGTGGGCGATCTCCCACGGGTGGCCGTCGGGGTCGATGAAGAGGCCGCTGTATCCGCCCCAGAACGTCTCCGCGGGCTCGCGGGCGATCTCGGCGCCGGCGGCCCGGGCCTCCTCGATCGCCGCGTCGACCTCGGCCGGCGAGCCGAGGTTGAGCGCGAGCGTCGTCCCGCCCCAGCCGCCCGGGTCGGCGACGCCGCTGTCCTCGGCGAGCCGGGCCCGGTCCCAGAGCGCGAGGACCATGTCCCCGGCCTGGAAGAAGACGACGTCGTCCTCGGCCGCCGCTCCGGTCGTCCAGCCGAGCGCCTCGTAGAAGGCGCGGGCGCGCCCGAGGTCGGCGACGCCGAGCGTGATCAGGCTGACGCGCTGCTTCATGACGGCATGTTTAGCGCAGTTTGCGGGTAGTACAGACGTCCAGACGGTGCGGAGCCCTTGAGTTGTTCAAGCAATCCGTCGATGTCAGGGATACCCACACCTGTCTATCCGTCCTACCCGAGAAAGCAGGTTCCCCGATATGCAGCTCGCCAAGTACCCCCGCGGTCGCGAACACGCTCGTTCGATCGACGCGACTCCCGTGCGCCACCCGCACGGCGCCGACCACCTCGCCACCGAGGAGGCCCCGCACGGCTTCCAGCGCGGTCCCGTGATCGACACCGAGTGGATCGGCTGGAAGGTCACCGACGCGCTCGGCCGCACCGTCGGCCGGGTCGAGGGCACGCTCCAGCCCGACTGGCTGATCGTCCGCGACCGTCGCGGCCACCACTTCCTCGCCCCCGCGACCGAGGCGATCGCCGGCGGATCCTCCGTCTTCCTCCCCTATGACCAGGAGCTGATCGCGCACGGCGCCCGAGGTCGACGGTGAGGACGTCCCCGACCCCGAGACGCTCGCGAAGGCGCGCCGGCACTATCGCGTCAACCGCTTCCGCGCGGCCTGAGCCAACCCCGGCTCGCCGGGCGCCTATCTCCCCGCTGAAACGCCGCAAACGGCGGCTGCAAGCCGTTTGCACGGTCCCCCCTTGCGTGCCGCCTGCCGATGGGTCAAGATCGGATCGGACCTACCCCACCGACCCCGGAGGCCCGATTTGAAGGCGCGCGAAGTCCACCACCTGAAGGCGCACCCGCCGACCGACGAGGAGATCACCTCGTGGATCGGCTCGAAGGCGACCGACGAGTTCGGCAAGTCGGTGGGCAAGATCGAGGACGTCTACCGGGTCGGCGAGAAGCTCGAGTGGCTGCTGATCCGCCACCGGCGCTCGCACCACTTCCTCGCCCCCGTGCTCGACGCGGTCGGCGGCGAGGGCAGCGTCTTCCTCCCCTACACGAGCGAGATGATCGAGAGCGCGCCCGAGGTCCGGCCCGGCCGGCTCGCCGACGAGGAGACCCTCGCCGCGGCGGCCGACCACTACAAGCTCGACCGCAGCCGGGCCTGAGAGCCCTGCAGGCGCCGGAGCCTCAGCCCTCGCTCTCGGCGGGCTCCGGCTCCGCTTCGGAGTCGGACTCGTAGAGGCTCTCGGAGGCGAGCTCGTTCAGCTTCCGGTCCCAGAGCTTGACCTCGAGGTAGAGGTCGTCGCCGAAGCCGTGGACCGCGTCGACGGCGAGCAGTGAGAAGCGGCCGTCGTTGACGGCGGCCTGATCGAGCACCTCGCCCGCGAGCTCGGCGCTGGAGGCGATCGCGCCGCGAACCAGCGGCGTGCCCCAGACCAGCGTCACCTCGCCGCCGCGGCCGCCGTCGGCGCGCCACTCGCCGATCACGGCGTCGTTGAGGTCGATCTTCCAGTCCGGGTTGTCGTCGGCGGTGATGTCGGTGAAGTCGGCTTCGGCGGAGAGCTCGCCCGGCTCCTCGCCCTCGGCCGCCTGCTCGAAGTGGACGTAGCCGTAGTACTCGGGCAGCCCGCCCTCGTCGTCGGAGGCGCGGCCGACGACCGGCACGTAGGTGCGCCGGCCCCAGGTCCGCTCGGGGAAGAAGCGCAGGGTCTCGAGGTCGACGGGAGCGCCGGCCTCGTCGGCGAACTCGGCGCAGGCGCCGGCGAAGCAGGCGCCGAGCCGCTCCTCCCAGTCGCCGTAGGGACGGGCCTCCTGGGCGGTGTCGGCCATGAAGCGTGGAAAGGGTCGAGCGATCGGTGGCATGGCCGTGCAGCCTACTCAGGCACCGGGCTCGGGGGGTCCGGCCTCGCGCGAGCGCCTCGCGCAGGTCGCTCGCCGCCTGCTCGGGCGGGTAGACGTCGATGTCGACGCCGGTGCCGAGCTCGAAGCCGGCCTTGTGGGTGAGCCGCGGGACGAGGTCGAGATGCCAGTGGAACTCCTCGGTCGCGCGCGGCGCCGTCCGGACCCAGAGGTTGAGCTGCGGGGTCGTGCCGAAGACGCCCTCGAGCGCACGCAGCGCGGTCGCCAGCATCTGCAGCGCCGCGGTCGTCGTCCTCGAAGCGGGCGGCGGGGGTGCGCGGGGCGAGCCGCAGCTCGAACGGGGAGCGCGAGGACCAGGGGCAGAAGAGGATCGCCTCGGAGTCGACGGCGACGAGACGGTCGCGGCGGCGGACCTCCTCGACGATCACGTCCTCGAGCAGGTGGCTGCCCTGGGTGCGCTCGTGGTAGGCGTTGAAGCGCTCGCGCTCGCGCGCGACCTCGGCCGGCACGAACGGGAGCGCGTAGAGCTGGGCGTGGCTGTGCTCGAGCGAGGCGCCCGCCCGCGGGCCCTCGTTGACGATCAGGTGCACGTAGGAGGCGGTCGCCGAGTGGGCGGCGACGCGGGTGCGCCAGGCGGCCATCGCGGCGGCGATCCCGTCGGCGCCGAGCTCGATCAGCCGCGTGTGGTGGGCCGGGTGGTTGACGATCACCTCGTGGCTGCCGGCGGCCGGCGTCGAGCCGAACAGGTCGGGGGCGGTGGTCCGGTTCGAGGCCCGGAGCGGATCGGCGGAGCTGGTCAGGCCGGCCTCCGAGCCGGAGCGGGCCGCCGCCGGCCGGGCTCCGGGCGCCGCCGGCTCGAGCGGCGCCAGCGCCGGATAGAGGTTGGGGACCGCGCGCTGTCTCCAGCCGGGCGTGTCGGGCTCGCCGCCGCCGGGCCGGTCGGCCCAGACCTCGGGCGGCGTCCGCTCCTCGCGGCCCTCGCAGAACGGGCAGGACTCGGCGGCGCCGGGCGCGGCTTCGGCGGGATCCGCCGCGAACGCGTCCGGGCGGGCGGCGCGGCCGGGAGCGAGGATCGTCCGCAGCCCGGTGAGCTGGTCGATGCGGATCTCGGGGGCGCGGGAGTCGTCGGTCACGAGCCGGGGATTATCGCGGCGACGCGGGCAGCGGCGCGGCGGGCGCTCAGCCGTTGACGGCGTAGCGGTCGATGTCGGCGGCGAGGTCGTCCTGGGAGGTGTAGAGGCCGCGGTGCACGAAGGTCTTCTCGCCGGCCGCGTTGTAGAAGATCGTCGAGGGGAACTCGGGCGAGGCGCCCTCCTCGTTGGCGATCGCCTCGTCCGGGTCGGAGAAGCTCGGGTAGGGGACCGGGTGGTCGCGGAGGAAGGTCTCGGCCGCGTCGTTGGAGTCGTTCGAGTTGATGCCGAGGAACGCGACCTCGATCGCCGCGGTCGGCCGCCTCCTGCTGGAAGTAGGGGAACTCCTCGCGGCAGGGCCCGCACCACGAGGCCCACTTGTTGATCACGATCGGGTAGCCCTCGAGCGCTTCGACCTGGGCCCGGAAGGCGTCGCTGCCGCCCTCGATCAGGGTTCCGCCGGCCGCGTAGAGGCCGGCCAGCTTCGGCGGCGCCGACTCGGTCATCTTCGTGTAGCTGGGCGCATCGGCCGCATTGCCCGGGTCGATCTCGGAATCGTCGGAGCCACAGCCCGCGAAAAGCAGCGTCGCGAGCAGCACCAGCAGGCCGATCGCGAGGCGTCGGATCGGTGGTCTGATTCGTGCGGAGGGGGGAGATGAAGCCATAACGCTGGGCGGGATGGTTAAATGGGCTGCGGTCCAAGGGGAACTTCGGACCGCGGGGATCAATCGGCCGGAAGAGTTTCCTACCCCGGACCGGTTCATTCCCACCGAGCTTACTGCGCTCCCTGCTCCGCTCCGGAGCAGTGACAGCGCAGCGAAAGCCTTTCCATGGCAGACACCGCAGCACTCGCCGCAGAAGCGGCAGAAGCGCTATCCAGCGCAGACATCGAACGCGTCGAGGAATTCACGCGTGAACCGATCCTGCTCGAGGGCGAGACGCCCGCGGACGTGATCCCGGGCACCGCCCGCCGGCTCGCGGTCGACGCCGCCCTGGGCGAGATCGCCGACGGGCGCCGAGAACCCCTCGATGAAGTGGCGCCAGGACTTCTCGCTGCTGCTCGGCCTCGAGCGGGTGCTGGCCGAGGACCCGCCGACCCTGAACGACGGCGCCACCCTGAACGAGCACCAGGTCGACGCGCTCTCGGGCACCCTCGCCGCGCTCTCGGCCGAGATCGAGGACCCCGGCTCGAACGCCCGCGCCGCCGCCAACGGGGACGGCAACGGCAACGGGACCAGCGCGCCCGCCGCGACGCCCGCCGACCGGCGGCGGATGCCGACGAGGAGGAGGACGAGGACGAGGAGAGCGACGAGGTCGGCGAGGACGAGGAGCCCCAGGACTGGGAGGAGTCCCCGACGAGGAGGACGAGGACGTCGTCGCCGTCGCACGAGGACCCCGGCGCCAACCGCCGCTTCTGGTTCGAGCACGCGACCGGCGCCGGCAAGACCGTCGCCGCCGTCGGCTTCGTCGACGCCTCGCGCACCGGCGGCATCCTGATCCTCACCCACCGCCGCAACCTCGTCGACCAGTTCATCGGCGAGATCTCCGACCGCGGCTACAAGGACCGCCTCTCGCCCGCCGCTGCTCGGCGACTCCGACCACCCCTACGGCCCGGTCACGGTCGAGACCTACCAGTGGTTCGTCCGCAACGCCGGCAACGTCTCCGACGCCTACTCGATCGTGATCTGCGACGAGGCCCACACCGCGCTCGGCGAGAAGACCTGCGGCCTGCATCCGCAACTGGCTCGGCCCGATCTTCATCGGCATGACCGCGACCGGCGCCCTGATCGCCCGCCACGTCGCCGACCTCTTCCCGACCCAGACCTCGCGCTTCGACCTCGCCCAGGCCGCCCGCCGCGGCGTGATCGCGCCGCTGCGCTGCATCCGGATCCCGCCGGGCCCGGGCGTCCGCACGATCGCCAAGGTGCCGCTGCGCAACGGCGAGGTCGACCAGGACTTCGACCAGGAGGAGCTGGCCAAGCTGCTCGACCAGGGCCCGTTCAACGTCGCGATCGCCGACCTCTACCAGTCGCGCTTCCGCAAGGTCCCCGGCGTCGTCTACACCGCCGGCGTCGCGCACGCCAACAACGTCGCCGAGGCGTTCCGCGAGGTCGGCATCAACGCCCGCGCCGTCTCCGGCGAGACGCCGAAGCGCGAGCTGGCCGAGACCCTCGCCGCCTTCGAGCGCGGCGAGGTCGACGTGCTCTGCAACGCGATGCTGCTCGCCGAGGGCTGGAACTCGCCGCGGGCGACGATCTGCATGCACCTGGCGCCGACCGCCTCGAAGCGGATCTACCAGCAGCGCGTCGGCCGCGTCACCCGCCGCCACCCGGGCAAGGAGGCGGGCCTGGTGATCGACTTCGTCCACCCGGCGACCACGCCACGACGAGAACGATCGTCACCCTGCACAGCCTGCTCGACCGCGACGTCTACCGCGGCGGCGCGATCGTCGTCGGCCCGGTCCGCCGCGGCCGCGGCCGCCGGGTCCGGGTCGAGAAGCGCGTGATCCCGGTCTCCGACGATCCCGAGCGCCGCCTGCAGGTGCTCGAGCGCGAGCTCTGGCGGATCGCGGTCGAGAACCTCGACTACTCCGAGCAGCACGTCTGGGCCGCGCTCGCCGGCGCCCGCGTCAGCCCGAACTCCTGGCGCCGGGCCAAGGCGATGCTCCAGCACGACCAGACGAAGGAGCTGCGCCGCCGCTTCCTGCTCACCTGCGTCCAGCGCAACCGCATCGAGCCAGCTGCAGCTCAAGGCGCTCGCCGAGATCGCGGCGACTGCGCGAGGCCGAGGCCTTCGACGACGCGATCGACATCGTCGGCACCTGGCAGCGCGACGAGCGCCGCGCCGGCGTCCGCGTCCTGCTGCAGGCGCTGGCCGAGAAGCGGATCGGCCGCCGCGACCAGGCCCAGGCCTGGGTCTGGCGCCTGGCCGAGTTCACGCGCGACCTGCCACGAGGAGTACGCGGTCGCAGCGCTGGCCCGAGACCAAGCGCCTGCTCGGCCTGCTCGTCAACTCGTCCGGCCGCGCCCACGGCAAGCAACGCCCGCCGCCTCGTCCAGGCCGCCCGCAACCAGGACCGCCGCCTCGCGGTCGCGCTGCTCGCCGCCGCGGTCGCCCACACCCCCGAGGGCGAGGAGGTGCTGCGCGGCGCCCGGATGCGGATGGCGCGCAAGCCGTCGCGCCGTCGCCCGCGAGCTGCTTCGCAACTTCCCCAAGGGCGGCAAGAAGCGCCGCCGCCGCAAGCGCCGCGGCGAGGACGAGGGCAACGGCGACGGCCAGAACGGCCAGCGCCGCAACGGCGGCCGGGAGGCGCGGCGGCAAGGCCGGCGGCCCGCAGCCGCAGCAGCGGTCGATGACGACGACGCCGCGACGAGGAGGAGGGCGACGACGCCCTCGATGACGACGCTCGAGACGACGAGGGACCCGCGACGACGGGCCCGAGACCGACGAGCACGATGCCGTCGACGACGACCTCGACGACGAAGACGACGACGCCCCGCGGCGACGACGAAGAGGAGTAGCCGCACGCCGCCGCAGGGTCGAACGTCCCTCAGGTGCCCCTATAGGTAGGTCTGAGGGACGTTCGCGGCGTCGGCGCCGCGCCTAGAGCAGCCGCAGGTGGACCTCGCCTGAGCCGAGGGCGAGCTGCTCGCCGTGCTCGCCGCGGACGATCAGGTTGCCGCGCTCGTCGATGCCGTCGGCGAAGCCGCGGTGGTCGAGGCCCTCGATGCCGTCGGGCCTCCCTCCCAGCTGATCGGGCGGCCGTGGAGCGCGTCGCGGCGCTCGAACTCGCGAGCGGACCTTCTCGGCGTCCGCCTCGACCCAGCGGCCGAGCGCCTTGTCGAGCTTCGTGCGCAGCTGCTGCGGCGTCGCCGCCGTGGCCGAGCGAGGTCGCGGGCCAGCGCAGGTCCTCGGGGAAGTCGTCGTCGGCGATCGAGACGTTGACGCCGACGCCGATCACCGCCCACTCCGGGCGGCCGCGCCTCGATCAGGACGCCGGCGAGCTTGCGCTCCTCGACCCAGATGTCGTTCGGCCACTTGATCAGGCACTCGACCTTCGCGAGCTCCTCGCAGGCCTCGCAGACGGCGAGCGGCACCGCGAGCGGCAGCATCAGGTGCCGCAGCGTCAGCGGCCGCAGGATCGCCGAGTAGAGCAGCGCCTGATCCGGCGGCGCGACCCAGCGGCGGCCGTGGCGGCCGCGGCCGGCGCGTCTGGCTCGGAGGCGGTGACGACGGTGCCGCCCGCGGCGCCCGTCGATCGCCAGCTCGCGGGCGCGCTCGTTGGTCGAGTCGATCTCGTCGAAGTGGTGGTGCGGCTTGCCGAAGCTCGGGCTCAGGCGCCGGCTCGAGCTCGACCTCGTCGCCGGGCCGGAGCTCGAGCACGCTCGGCGGCGCTGCCGCGGTTGACCGCCAGGGCCATCCGCCCGGACGAGTCCTCGTAGAAGAGGAAGGCGCCGTCGGCGACCTCGCCGAACGACTGCGGCCCGCGGTCGCCGTCCGGCGCTGCGCGCGGGAGCCGACCGAGACGCGCAGGGCGCCGGCGAGCGGGTGCGCCGCGCAGGTCCTCGGCGGTGAGGTCGAGGGCGACGTTGCCGAAGCCGTCGATGCGATCGGCGTGCGCGACCGCGCCCTGCTGCTCGAGCCGCGGCCGCGAGACGAGCTGGCGCTCGAGCGTCGTCGGGATCGAACGCCTCGCCGGCCTCGGCGAGCGAGGCGCCGGCGGCGAGGTGGGCGGCGACCGGCGCGAACAGGTCGCGGCCGTGGAAGGTGGCCGAGACGGGCTCGAGACGGAACTGCGAGGCGCCGATGTCGACCGCCTCGGCGGCGCCGCCGAAGCGCTCGATCGCCGGCGACAGCAGGCCGTTGTCGGGGCCGACGAGCAGGTGGCCCTCGCCCTCGGCGTCCGCACCGCGACCGCGCGCCGCGGCCGGCCGACGCCGGGATCGACGACCGCGAGGTGGACCCCGGCCGGCGCGAAGGGGAGCGCGTTGGCGAGCACCGCGCGCGCCGCTGGCGGACGTCGTGGCGGCTGATCCCGTGGGTGAGGTCGATCACCTGCGCGCCGGGCGCGATCCGCGCGATCACCGCCCGGCAGACGCCGGCGAACTCGTCCTCGTCGCCGTAGTCGGAGAGGAAGGTGATCGGCAGCGGAGCCCCCATCGCGCTCTGAGCCTACCGCCTCGCGCGGCGTCGGCGAGCAGCGCCTCGACCAGGCCCTCGAGGTCGTGGCGCTCGGCCTCGACGTGCGACCTCGAGGCCGGCTCGCGGGCGGTCTCGCTGGTGACCGGGCCGATCGAGACGACGCGGGCGCCGCGCCGGGCAGCCGGCTCGGCGAGCGCCTCGAGGTAGGTTGCGCACGGTCGAGGAGGAGGTGAAGGTGACGTAGTCGGCCTCGCGCGGCCGCTCGATCAGCGCCGGGTCGGGCTGCTCGCGGACCGTCTCGTAGAGCGGCACGACGTCGACCTCGGCGCCGCGCTCGCGCAGCGCCTCGGGCAGCACGTCGCGGGCCTCGGCGGCGCGGGCGATCAGCACCGGCTGGCCCTGCGACCTCGACCTCGCGCAGCGACTCGATCAGCGACTCGGCGACGAGCGCTCGGCGGACGATGTCGGCGATGATGCCGTGGGCGCGCGAGCGCGCGCGCGGTGCCGGGGCCGATCGCGGCGACGGTGGCGCCGGCGAGCGCGCGGGCGTCGAGGCCGCGCTCGGCCATCGCCTCGAACAGCAGCGCGGACGCCGTTGGGGCTGGTCAGGCAGACGAGCGCGTAGGTGTGGATCGCCTCGATCGCGTCGGCGACCTCGCCGCTGTCGATCAGCGGCTCGATCCGGATCGCGGGCAGCTCGACCACCTCGGCGCCGAGCCCGGCGCAGCGTCTGCGCGAGGCCGCTGGCCTGGGCGCGGGCGCGGGTGACGACGACGCGGCGGCCGTGCAGCGGCCGGCGCTCGAGCCAGGCGATCCGCTCGCGGCGGCGCGGCGACGGCGCCGAACGAGCAGGATCGCGGGGGCCTTGAGCCCGGCCTCGGCGACCGCGTCGGCGAGCGTCGCGAGCGGTCGCGACGACGGTGCGCTGGCCGGGGAGGGTGCCGCGCTCGACCGCGGCCGCGGGCTCGGTCGGGTCGCGCCCGGCCGCGATCAGGCGCGCGGCGATCTCGCGGCAGGTTCTTGACGCCCATGTAGAAGACGAGCGTGCCCGGGAAGCGCGGCGAGCGCCTCGCCAGTCGAGCGCGCTCTCCGGCTTCTCGGGGTCCTCGTGGCCGGTGACGAAGGCGACCGCCGAGGCGTCGTCGCGGTGGGTGACCGGGATCCCGGCGTAGGCGGTGGCGGCGACCCCGGCGGTGACGCCGGGCACGACCTCGAACGGGATGCCGGCCTCGCGCAGGGCCTCGGCCTCCTCGCCGCCGCGGCCGAAGACGAACGGGTCGCCGCCCTTGAGCCGGACGACGGAGCGGCCGGCGCGCGCGTGCTCGACGATCAGCGCCTCGATCTCCTCCTGCGGCATCGCCGGCGTCGCCGGGCTGCTTGCCGACGTAGACGAGCTCGGCGTCGGCGCGGGCGCCGTCGAGCGCGCCGGCGGGGATCAGGCGGTCGTAGAGGATCACGTCGGCGGTCGCGATCAGCTCCAGCGAGCGCGCCGTCATCAGGCCCGGATCGCCGGGGCCGGCGCCGACCAGGTAGACGACGCCGGGCGGGCGCCGGGCGCCGGCGGCGGCGAGTCGGTGCTCTGCTGGGCTGGTTCGCGCTCATCGACCGGACATGCTGACTGCTCAGAGCAGCGGGCCGCCGGGTCGTTCGTCGAGCGGGCCCCGCTCGTCGCCGCCTCGTCCGCGGCCCGTCGCAGGATCTCGCGGGCGCCGGCGGCGTCGAGCAGCTCGATCAGGGACTCGGCCAGCGCGACCGGCTGCGCGGCATCGCCGCTGACCGACTCGCGCACCCACTGCGCTGCCGTCGGGCATGCCGCGAAGCCGACCAGCGTCAGCCCCTCGCCCTCGCCGCCGATCCCCGGGCGCGGACGCTGGCGACGCCGACGGGCGTGTCGCAGTCGGCCTCCGAGGCCGCCGGATCACGGCGCGCTCGGCGGTCAGCTCGATCAGCGCCCGCGGGTTGGTGATCGCGGCGGCGGCGCGCGAGCGCGCGCTCGTCCCCGTCGCGGGCCTGGAGCGCCAGCGCGCCCTGGCCGGCCGCCGGAGTCAGCAGCGACGCCCCGATCGGGAAGGCGATCTCATCGCCGCGGCCGAGCCGGCGCAGGCCGGCGGCGGCGAGCACGATCGCGTCGCACTCGCCCTCGGCGAGCTTGCGCAGGCGCGTGTCGACGTTGCCGCGCAGCGGCCGGATCTCGAGGTCGGGGCGGGCGGCGAGCAGCTGGGTGCGGCGGCGCAGCGCGAGGTGCCGACGGCGGCGCCCTCGGGCACCTCCTCGAGCGAGCCGCCGGGGCCGACCCAGGCGTCGGCGGGGACCTCGCGCGGCGGCACGCCGGCGATCGCGAGGCCGGCGGGCATCTCGATCGGCAGGTCCTTGGCGGTGTGCACGGCGAGATCGATCTCGCCGTCGAGCAGCGCCCGCTCGATCTCGCGCGTGAAGCGGGCCTTGTCGCCGCCGGCCTTGGGGTCGTGGCCCGGCTGGCCCTCGTCGCCCGAGGTCGTGATCGTGACCAGCTCGACCTCGTGCCGCCGGCCGCGATCGTCTCGGCGACGGTGCCCGACTGCGCCAGCGCCAGGGCGCTGCCGCGGGTCCCGATCCGGAGGGTGCCGCTCACCGGCGCGCTTCGGCTTCCGGGCGGCGCGCTCAGGCGCCGCCGCGGTCCTCGCGGCGGATCGGCGTCACCTCGGCCGAGCGCCCCTCCGGCTCGGTGGTCGCGTCGAGGCCGAACAGCTTGCGCACCGTGCGCGATCTGCAGGTAGGCGTCGTCGTCGTCGGCCGACGCGCTTCAGGCGCAGCGTCGGCTCGTGCAGGATCCGGCTCGCGATCGCCCGCGCCATCGCCTCGATCCGCTCGCGGTCCTCGTCGCCGAGGTCGCTCCCAGCGGTTCTCGTTCTCGGCGAGGATCTGCTCGACGATCGCGTCGGCGTGCTCGCGCAGCGCGGCGACCGTCGGCAGCACCTCGAGCGAGCCGAGCCAGCGCTCGAAGCGGCACAGCTCGGCGTCGACGATCCGCTCGGCCCGCCGCGCCTCGGCCTCGCGGCCGCCGAAGTTGCGATCGACGATCGACTGGACGTCGTCGACGTCGTGGATCGCGACGCCCGTCGACCTCGCGGCAGGCCGGGTCGATGTCGCGCGGCACGGCGAGGTCGATGAGCAGCAGCGCGCTTGCCCTCGCGCTCGGCCATCATCAGCTCGAGCTCCTCGCGCTCGACGATGTGGTGGGGCGAGTTGGTCGAGGAGACGACGATGTCGGCCTCGACCAGCTGGCTCGGGCAGCTCGTCGAAGCGGACGGCCTCGCCGCCGAAGCGCTCGGCGAGGCCGATCGCGCGGTCGTAGCGGCGGTTGGCGACGAAGACGGCCTCGACGCCGCTTGCGCCGCGAGCGCCTTGCGCGGTCAGCTCCGCGGTCTCGCCGGCGCCGATCAGCAGCACGCGGCGGGAGGCGAGCTTGCCGCCGAGCGAGCGCTGCGCCAGCTCGACCGCGACCGAGGGGATCGAGATGCCGCCCTCGCCGATCCGGGTCTCGGTGCGGACCCGCTTGCCGGTCGCCAGGGCGCCGCGGAAGAGGCGGTTGAGGATCGGGCCGGTGGCGCCCTCGACCAGCGCCAGCTCGTAGGCGCGCTTGACCTGGCCCTGGATCTCGGCCTCGCCGAGGATCATCGAGTCGAGCCCGGCGGTGACCTCGAAGAGGTGCTCGGCGGCCTCGATGCCGCGGAGCGAGTAGAGGCGGCCGACCAGCTCGGTCGGGCGGATGCTGCGCCTCGCGGGAGAGCACGCCGAGCGCCGCGGTCTCGGCCTCGACCGGGTCGGAGACGACCAGGTAGAGCTCGGTGCGGTTGCAGGTCGAGACCGCGGCCGCCTCGATGACCGGCTCGCTCTCCGTCAGCTCGCCGAGCACGCCGGTCGCGCGGCCCTCGGTCAGCGCCAGCCGCTCGCGCAGCTCCAGCGGCGCGGTCTTGTGCGAGACGCCGAGGGCGAGCAGCTCGCTCATGCGCGCGCCTCCTCGGAGGCGGGGACGGCGGGCTCGCCGGCGGCGGTCGCGCCGGGGCCGTCCTGCTGCTTCGACTCGGCCAGCTCGGCCAGGGACTCGATCTCCTTCGAGAGCGTGCCGAGCCGGGCGGCCATGATCGCGACGTAGATGACGAGCAGCACGACGAAGACGATGTAGGCGCCGGCCACGTACTTGCCGGCCTCGTCGAGCGGGATCGCGGGAGCTGCGAGCAGGATCGAGAGCATGCCGGCTTTCTAGCGCGCCGCCCCGGGGGCGATCCGCGAGCCGGTGCTGGTGGGCGGCGGCGTGCCTCCGTCGAGCGCGCGGCGCAGGCGCGAGAGCTGGCCCCGGGTCCGCTTCGCGGTCAGCTCGAAGCGGACCAGCGTGTACCAGAGCAGCCCGAAGGCGATCATGCAGACGTAGAAGACGGCCTGCATCTTCGGCGGCAGGCCGCCGTTCGCGGTCGCGAAGGTGCGCGGGTGGATGAACGACTCGGCCAGCCGCACCGCCATGAAGTTGAGCGGCACGAAGGCGCCGGCGGTGATCGCGAAGACCGAGGCGTAGCGGGCCTGGCGCTCGCGGTCCGCGATCGCGTAGCGCAGCGGGTAGTAGGTCGCGTAGAGCAGGAAGACGATCAGGAAGCTGACCAGGGTCGGCTCGCGCCACTCCCACCACACGCCCCAGGAGCCCTTCGCCCAGATCGCGCCGGTGATCAGCACGGCGACGCCGAAGATCACCGACATGTGGATCGAGACGTAGGAGCGCGCGTCGTGGATCGGGTCGCCGGTGCGCAGGTGGCGGATCGCGTGGACGCCGCCGACGATGAAGCCGACGAGCGCGATGATCGCGAGCGGCACGTGCAGGTAGAAGATCTTCTGGATGAAGCCCTGGTCGGCGTCGAGCGGCGCGTAGAAGAAGACGAGCGCGAGAGCGACCCCCAGGAGCAGGGCGGTCAGGATCGAGATGTTCCGGAGGCTGTTGGATGCCATGGGACTTGGTCCTCCGCCGATCGATGGATTCCGTGGCGGCGGGCCGGCCGGGTCGGGGTGCCGGTGTCCTCAGTCCTCCAGGAGGAAGTCGAACACCGCGTAGCCGATCAGCCCGAAGATCAGATCGTACAGACCGAGCATCGCCAGCCACTGCCCGAAGTCGTCGTAGGAAGGGCCGCCTGCGGCGAGCAGCGGGTCCGGCCGCGGCCGGCGGCGGCGATCATCGGCGGGATCAGCAGCGGCAGCAGGATCAGCGGCGCCAGCAGGTCGCGGGCCCTCGAGTTGGTCGCCATCGAGGAGATCAGGGCGCCGCTGACCGCGATCCCGAGGTCGAGCAGCAGCAGCACCGGGATCAGCGGCAGCAGGCCCGAGCCGGAGTCGAGGAAGAAGAGGGCGAAGATCGGCAGCGCCACGACCTCGAGCGCGACCAGGTAGACGACGAGCACGCCGCGCCTTGGCGACGAGCAGCGCCGTGCCGTCGACCGGCGCCAGCCGGATCGCCTCGAAGCCGCCCTGCTCGCGCTCGGCGACGAAGACGCGGTTGATCGCGAGCAGCGCCGCGAACAGGATCGTGACCAGCAGCACGCCGGCGGCGAGGCTGCCCTCGAGCTCGGTGCGGTCGAGGCCGAAGCGGAAGATCACGTAGATCGTCGTCGCGAAGATCACCATCGCCGGCACCGACTCGCAAGGTGCGCAGCTCGATCCGCAGGTCCTTGGCGAGGATCAGCCGCGCGACCGCGAAGGTGCCGGGCGGCTCGAGCCGCGCTCGCCGGATTCGGGAGCCGGGCTCATCGGACCGTCCCCCCGCCGGCGGCGGCGCCGGGCACGCCCGGGACGCGCTCGGCGAAGACCGAGCGCTCGGCCTCGTCGTCGAACCCGGCCGCAGGCCCGTAGTAGGCGACCTCGCCGTCGCGGCGCAGGGCCAGGATCCGGCCGGCGCCGGCGCGGGCGGAGGCGACGTCGTGGGTGACGACGATCCGGGTCCGGCCCGGGGCCGGGCCGATCAGCGACTCGACGGTCGCCGCGCCCGCCGGGTCGAGATGGGCGACGGGCTCGTCGAGCAGCAGGATCTCGGGCTCGTGCAGGACGGTCCGGCAGATCGCCAGCCGCTGCGCCATCCCGGCCGACATCTCGGCGACGCGGCTCGCCGGCCCGGTGCTCGAGCCCGACCGTGCGCGAGCAGCGCCGTCGATCCGCTCGCCGCCGTCGCCGGGCAGCCCGAACAGGCGGGCGCCGAAGCGCAGGTTCTCGGCGGCGGTCAGGTCGCGGTAGAGGAGGTTCTGGTGGCCGAGGTAGCCGAGCCGGGCCGCGCAGCCGCCACGACTCCTTCGGCAGCTCGCAGCCGAGCACCTCGAGCCGCGCCCTCGGTCGGGCGCAGCAGGCCGGCCAGCATCCGCAGCAGCGTCGACTTGCCGGCGCCGTTGGCGCCGATCAGGGCCAGATCCTCGCCGCCGCGGCAGCTCGAGCTCGATGCCGCGCAGGGCCCAGCTGTCACCGTAGGCGCGCCACAGGCCCTCGGCCCGGACCGCCGGCTCGCTCTCGGGGGGGCTGCCCTCGTTCACGCGCCAAAGCTAGATGACTGTGGTTAGGTAGCGCGGATGGAGATCAACTTCTGCCCGCGTTGTGCCACGGCGCTCGAGCTGCGGCCGACCGAGCCGCCGGACCCGCCGCGACCGACCTGCCCGAACTGCGGCTTCGTCCACTACGAGAACCCGACCCCGACCGTGCAGGCGTGGATCGACCGTGACGGCAGCTTCCTGGCGCTTGCGGCGCAACCAGGACCCCGAGCGCGGCAAGTGGAACCTGCCCGGCGGCTTCGTCGAGGCGGGCGAGGGCGGCGCCGAGGCGATCGCCCGCGAGGTCGGCGAGGAGACCGGGCTCGAGATCGAGATCGTCGGCCTGATCGGGATCTTCGCCTCGACCTACGGTCAGGGCGACGACGCGAAGCCGATCCTCGACATCGCCTGGCGCTGCACCGAGACCGGCGGCGAGCTCGAGATCTCCGACGAATCGGGCGAGCACGCCTGGTTCCCGCTCGCCGAGTTCCCCGAGCCCGCCTTCGGCGGCGAGCAACAGGCCCTGGCGGCGCTGCGCGCAGCCGAGGGCTGAACGACGCCGAACGTCCCTCAGACCTATCCCTGGGGGCAGGTGAGGGACGTTCGCGGGGTCGCTGCGCGGCCCGGTCGAGCCGGCCTACAGCGGTGACTTGCTGCGGGCCTCGCGGCCCTTCGAGGCGCTCTTGTTCGTCGCCTTGCGGGAGTGGCTGAACGGCTTCTGGAACAGGCGGCCGAGGAATCCGGGCGCCTTCGAGCCGGCGCTCTGACCGGCCCCGAGGGTCTTGTCGACGCCCTTCTGCGGGCCGTGCGAGAGGCGCGGCACGAGGAAGGCGAGGATCGCGAGGACGATGCAGACGCCGATGATCACGGCGATGGTCATTGGTGGGCTCCTCCGATAGGTGTGATCCGGGAGTACCCGGCCCGACCGCTTCCCAACCGTCCGCGCCGGGCCGCGGCGGCCGTCTGAGCCTCAGCGGCCCTTGCGCAGGGTCCGGGCGCCGGTCCGCAGCAGCGAGCCGCCGCCCTCGCGCAGCGCCTTCATGCGGCCGCCGTTGGAGCCGTAGAGGACCGAGGCGGTGGCGCGGATCGCCTCGCCGAGCGTCTCGTCGTAGGGCTGCCACCAGAAGTTGCGGGTCTGGCCGGGCTCCCAGGTGACGAGCTTGATGTCGACGCACTCGTAGAAGCCGAACTTGGAGTGCGAGCGGCCGAGGCCGGAGTCCTTGACGCCGCCCCACGAGCACTGGCAGGCCGCCGTGGGTGAAGCATGTGGTCGTTGATCCAGACCATCCCGGACTCGATCCGGCGCGCCATCCGCTCGCCCTTGCGCGCGGTCCCTGGTCCAGACCGAGGCGCCGAGGCCGAACTCGGAGTCGTTGGCGAGCTCGATCGCCTCCTCCTCGGTGTCGACGACGACGATCGGCAGCACCGGGCCGAAGATCTCCTCCTTCATGATCCGCATCTCGTGCGTGACGCCGGTCAGGACCGTCGGGGCGATGAAGGTGCCGGGCGATGCCCGCGACCTCGGTCGGGCCGCCGGTCAGCGCGCTCGGCGCCGTTGGCGACCGCGTCGTCGACGAGCTCGGTGACGAGCTCGTGCTGGTCCGTGGAGACCATCGGCCCGATCTCGGTCTCCCAGCTCGAGCGGGTCGCCGACCGTGAGGCGCTCGGTCTCGCGCACGACCCCCTCGACGAACGGCTCGGCCACCTCGCTGCATGCACGTAGACGCGCTCGATCCCCGAGCAGGTCTGGCCGGCGTTGGCGAAGCCGCCCCAGACGGCGCCGGTGACCGCGTTGGTCGAGGTTGGCGTCGGCGCAGACGATCGTCGGGTCCTTGCCGCCGAGCTCGAGCACCGCGCCCTTCATCAGCCTGCGCGCAGGTCTCGCCGACCGTGCGGCCGACCTCGACCGAGCCGGTGAAGAAGATCTTCCGGCGCCGAGGACTCGACCAGCGCGTGCGCCGACCGCGCCGCCGCCGTGGACGGTGCGGACGAGGCCCTCGGGCAGGCCGGCCTTCTCGAAGATCTCGCGGATCCGCTCGCCGAGCAGCGGCGTCAGGCTGGCCGGCTTGAGCACGACGCCGTTGCCGGCCATCAGCGCGATCGCGACCTCGCCGAACGGGATCGACCACGGGTAGTTCCAGGGCGCGATCACGCCGACCACGCCGATCGGCTCGTAGGTGAACTTGGCCCGCTTCGTCTTGAGGAACAGCGCTGCGCGCATCGTGATCCGCTCGTCGGCGAGGATCTCGGGCCCGTCCTCGGCGATCCAGCGCGAGCGCGTCGATCGTCGGGACCAGCTCCATCGTGTAGCACTCGGTGATCGGCTTGCCCTGCTCGCGCGCGAGCAGCCGGCGACCTCGTCGACCTCGGCCGAGCAGCACCTCGGCGGCGCGCGCGCAGGTAGCGGCCGCGGTCGGCGAGCGAGAGCTCGCGCCCAGAACGGCTGCACCTCGGCGACGTCGTCGACGATGCCCTGGACCTGGTCCGGGGTGATCGTCTCGACCGTGCCGACCAGCTCGCCGGTGGCCGGGTTGAACGACTCGAGCAGTCTCGGTCCGGTGGCGCGGACTTCGGAGCGACGAGTCGCGGTAGTCATGCGCCGAGTCTAGCCGCCTGGCAGCTCGGCCGGAGACTCCCAGTCCGAGTCTCGCGGCCGACACGGCACCCTCGCGAGTGCTCACGCCGGGTCGTCTAGAACCCCGAGCCGCGAGAGTTGCGGCGGATCCTGAAGGCTGCCTAAGGCTTCGGCTCGGCGTCGGCTTCGGCGCCTGCCCAGCCGCGGTGCGGTCGGCGGCTGCGACGACGGCGCTCGCAGCTCGGCCTCGAAGCCGCGCTCGGTCGGCTCGTAGAAGCGCGCGCCTCGAGCCCTCGGGCAGCAGCGGCTGGTCGGCGACGCCGTCGGACGTCGTGCGGGTAGTCGTAGCCGATCGCCGCGGCCGAGCTTCTCGGCGCCGGCGTAGTGGCTGTCCTGCAGGTAGCGGGCGGCGGCTCGGCGGCGCCGTGCTGGCGGACGTGCGTCGCGCGGCCGCGCCGAGCGCCGCGTAGGAGGCGTTCGACTTCGGCGCCAGCGACAGGTAGGCGGCGGCCTGGGCGAGGTTGATGCGCGCACTCGGGCAGGCCGACCCGGTCGACCGCCTGGGCGGCGGCGGTCGGCGACGAGCAGCGCCTGCGGGTCGGCGTTGCCGATGTCCTCGGAGGCGAGGATCACCATCCGCCGGGCGATGAAGCGCGGGTCCTCGCCGCCCTCGAGCATCGCCGCCAGGTAGTAGAGCGAGGCGTCGGGGTCGGAGCCGCGCGTCGCCTTGATCCAGGCCGAGATGTAGTCGTAGTGCTGGTCGCCGCCCTTGTCGTAGAGCGACCGCCTTGCGCTGCAGCGCGTCCTCGGCGGCGGCGACGTCGATCCCGGCGGCCCCCGAGGCACGCGGCCGTCGTCGACGGCGCGCTCGAGCGCGCCGAGCGCGGTGCGGGCGTCGCCGCCGGCGCGCTCGGCGAGCAGCGCCAGCGCGTCGTCGTCGATCGGCGGCGGCTCGCCGACGCCGCGCTCGGGGTCGGCGAGGGCGCCGCGCGAGCAGCGCCTCGATCTCGCTCCGCGTCGAGCGCCTTCAGCTCGTAGATCTGGCAGCGGGAGAGCAGCGCCGAGTTGACCTCGAAGTAGGGGTTCTCGGTGGTCGCCCCGATCAGCGTGATCAGCGCCGTCCTCGACCGCCGGCAGCAGCGCGTCCTGCTGGGCCTTGTTGAAGCGGTGGATCTCGTCGAGGAAGAAGATCGTCGGCCGGCCGCCGCCCTTGCGGCGCTCGCTCGGCCCTGCCGATCACCGCGCGGACCTCGGCCCGGCCGGCGTTGACCGCCGACTCCTCCTCGAAGGCCCGCCGGCGGCGCGCGGCGACGATCCGGGCGAGCGTCGTCTTGCCGGTGCCCGGGCGGCCCGTAGAGGATCATCGAGTGCGGGCGTGCCGGTCTCGATCGCCGTCCGCAGCGCCGAGCCCCGGCCGAGCAGGTGCTCCTGGCCGACGACCTCGTCCAGCGTCCGCGGGCGCATCCGCACCGCCAGCGGCGCGTCGGGGTCGGGGGCGCCCGTCCCCGCTCCCGGCCCCGCCGGCCCCTTCCTCTCCGAACAGCTGCGCTTCCATCCTCACGGAGTATCGGGTGCCCTCCGGCGAGACGGGCGAAACCGACCCCTCCACACGAACGTCCCGCGTCCCCGGCTATAGCGCGGCACGAGGGACGTTCGTCGTGGGTGGGACGGCCGCGTCGCTAATCTCGCTCGCCTATGAGCGAGATCCCAGCGACGAACGGCAACGCCGCCAGCAACGGCTCCACCTCGACCGACGAGGCCGACGCGCCGCTGCGCCTCGGCGGCATGGCGATGCGCAACGGCCTGCTCGTCCACGGTCCGACGTCGTGGGCCGCGGCCGCCCGCAACTCGAAGACCGGCGCGGTCGAGGTCGCCTCCGGCCGCAAGCCCAACTTCGGCGGCAACCTCGTCGCCAAGGTGCCGCTGCTGCGCGGCCCGGTCCGGATGGCGGAGGCGTTCGCCGTGATCCCGGTCGCGCGCGGCTCGCTGCGCTCCGCCCGGCTCCCGTTCGAGGACCCGCGCGTGATCGTCGCCGCCGGCGGCGTCTCGCTCGCGAACGCGCTGCTGCGACGTCGCGCCGCCAAGGACGAGGGCGCCAGCTCGGTCGGCGGCGAAGCCGTCTCGACCGCGCTCGGCATGGTCCCCGCGATCGTCGCCCTGAGCGGCTCCGAGCTGGCCAGCTACCACGGGGTCGAGCACAAGGCGATCGCCGCCTACGAGCACGGCAGCCGCGATCCCCGCACGGCCGCGAAGGAGCACCAGCGCTGCGGCTCGAACCTGATCGGGCCGATGATGATCTTCACGATCGCCGGCCAGGCGATCCTCGACCGGCTGCCGAAGTCGCCCGGGCCGATCGCCCGCGGGATCGTCTCGATCGGCAGCCTCTCGCTCGCCGTCGAGACCTTCGCCTACGCCGAGAAGCACCCGGAGTCGGTCGCGGGCCGGGCCGTGCACTGGGCCGGCGACACGATCCAGCGCCTGTTCGCGACGCGCGAGCCGAACGAGGACCAGATCGAGGTCGGGATCGCGGCGATGGACGCGATCCTCGCCGCCGAGGGCGCCGACTGACGCTCCCGGGCGCCCGGGGCCGGGTCCAGTCGCGCTAATCAATCGCGGCGAGGGGCCGATAGGAGTAGGGCCGGAGGATCGGGAGGGCTTTCCGACGCCTCCGACAGCCCATGATCGTCGCCGACCTCAACAGCGTTCTCTACGACATCGGGAACTGGGTCCCGCTGGTCACCCTGCTGTTCCTCGGGACGATCGTCTACCTGATGTTCCGCACCCTGTCGGTGATGCCGAAGACGAAGCCGCAGGAGATCAAGGCGAAGAAGAAGAGCGGCGTCACCTGGGACGACATCGCCGGCGTCGAGGGCACGAAGGAGGAGCTGCAGGAGGTCGTCGACTTCCTCTCCCACCCGAAGCGGTTCAAGGCGCTCGGGGCGAAGGTGCCGAAGGGGATCATGTTGCACGGCCCGCCCGGGACCGGCAAGACGATGCTCGCCAAGGCGGTCGCGCACGAGTCCGGCGCCAACTTCTTCAGCCAGTCGGCCTCCTCGTTCGTGGAGATGTTCGCCGGCCTCGGCGCCGCCCGGATCCGGCGCCTGTTCCGCGAGGCGCGCGAGAACGCGCCGGCGATCCTCTTCATCGACGAGCTCGACGCGGTCGGCGCCGCCCGCGGCTCCGACATCTCCGGCGAGCGCGACCAGACCCTGAACCAGCTGCTGGTCGAGATGGACGGCTTCGAGGCGACCGACAACATCGTCGTGATGGCGGCCTCGAACCTGATCGAGAAGCTCGACCCGGCGCTGCTGCGGCCCGGCCGCTTCGACCGCCAGGTGCTGGTGCCGCCGCCCGACCTGCGCGGCCGCGAGCAGATCCTCGCCGTCCACACCCGCAACAAGCCGCTCGGCCAGGACGTCGACCTGCACCGCGTCGCCCAGCACACATCCGGGCTGACCGGCGCCGATCTGGCGAACCTCTGCAACGAGGCTGCGATCCAGGCCGGCCGCGGCAAGCGCGAGTTCATCGGCCAGACCGACTTCGACAACGCCTTCGAGCGGGTCGTCGCCGGGCTGCAGAGCCGCAAGGTGATCACCGACCACGAGAAGCGGGTCGTCGCCTGGCACGAGGCCGGCCACGCGCTCGTCTCCGAGCTGCTGCCGACCGTCGACAAGGTCCAGAAGGTCTCGATCGTGCCGCGCGGCAAGGCGCTCGGCTACACGCTCAACCTGCCGCAGGAGGACCGCTACCTGAAGTCCCGCGAGGAGCTGATCGACTACATGAAGGTCCTGCTCGGCGGCCGGGTCGCCGAGCAGATCACCTTCGGCAAGGTGACGACCGGCGCCTCCGACGATCTCAACAAGGTGACGATGATCGCCCGCGGCATGGTCTACGAGTACGGGATGGGGACCTCGATCCGCTCCCACCAGGTGCCCGCCAACGACTGGAACGTCTCCGAGATGATGCGCCAGCGGCGCGACGAGGAGGTGACCGAGATCGCCGAGGAGGCCTACCGCGGCGCCCAGCGGCTGCTCTCCGACAATCGCGACCTGCTCGACGAGATCGCCCGCCGCCTGCTCGAGAACGAGGTGATCGGGCACGAGGAGATCGGCGAGATCATGGCCGACCACCGGGCCGGCCTGGCGCCGGCGCGGGGACGCAGCGGCCGTCGTCCGGAGCGGGCCGTCGAGCCCGAGCCGCAGCCCGAGGGCGAGCGGCAGGCGGCGCCGCTGGCCGAGGCGCTGCCGGCGAGCGAGCCGCCGGCACAGGAGCAGGAGCCGGGGAGCAAGCCGCCTCCCCCTCCGCCGTCAGCCGGCTGACGCGTCCGGACCGCTCGCTGCGCCGAGCGCGGCGATCGACTCGCCCGGCTCGAGGATCTCGACCTGCGTCGCGGGCGCGAGCCGCTGAGCGTGCTCGGCGAACTCGAGCGGCGGCCGGTGGCTCATCCACGGCCACAGGCGGGCGGCGCCGGCCGGCGTGTAGGTGCCCCAGTGGATCGGGACCGCCCGGTCGGCCCGCAGCAGGGCAAGCGCCTCGGCCGCCTGCTCGGGGTTCATGTGCCCGGGCCCGAGCGTCGGGCCCCAGCCCCAGACCGGCAGCAGGGCGAGGTCGATGCCGGCGTCGGCGATCTCGCTCATCCCCTCGAAGACCTCGGTGTCGCCCGCGAAGTAGGTGAGCTCGCCCTCCTCGCCGACCAGGTAGCCGAGCGAGGGCGGCTCGGCGGTCCGGCGGCGCGCGGTCGCGTCGTGGACGGCGTCGACGACGCGGATCCGCAGGGCGCCGACCTCGAGCTCGGCCCCGGGCTCGACCTCGGTCACCGAGACGAACCCCTCGCGGCGCAGGAGCGCGCCGACTCCGGCCGGGACGAACAGCGGCACGTGCCGGGAGAGCCGGCGCAGGGTCGGCAGGTCGAGGTGGTCGTGGTGGGCGTGCGAGATCAGGATCGCGTCGATCGCCGCCGACTCGATCGGCGGCAGCTCGTGGCGGCGGCGGATCACCCGCATCAGGCTCGGCCGCAGCAGCGGATCGGTCAGCACCGTCGTCCCGTCGCGCTCGAAGGCGACGGTCGCGTGGCCGAGATAGGTGACGCCCCGATCGCTCACAGGGCGAGGATAGAGCCGCCCTCACCGGCGCCCCCTCCCCAATAGACTGCGGCCCGATGCTCGACCGGATCGATCACATCGGCGTCGCCGTCGAGGACCTCGACGCGGCGATCGCCCTCTACGAAGGGGCGCTCGGCATGCCGCTCGTGCACCGCGAGACGGTCACCGAGCAGGGCGTCGAAGCGGTTCTGCTCGACGTCGGCGACGGACACGTCGAGCTGCTGGCGCCGCTCGGCCCCGACACGCCGGTCGGCAAGTTCCTGGCGAAGAAGGGACCCGGCCTGCACCACGTCGCCTACGCGGTCAGCGACATCGAGGCGACCCTCGAGCAGCTCAAGGCCGAGGGCGTGGCGCTGATCGACGAGACCCCGCGGACCGGGATCCGCGACAGCCGCGTCGCCTTCGTGCATCCGAAGTCGACCGGCGCCGTGCTCACAGAGATCGTGCAACCAGCGGAGGGACACTGAAATGGCGGAGATGAAGCGGATCGAGGTCGGATTCGTCGGCCACCAGGTGATCACCCTGAAGCTCGACGACAAGCAGCTCGGCGACCTGCGCAAGGGCCTCAAGGACGGCGGCTGGCAGACGGTCGTCACCGACGACGGCGAGGTCGACATCGACCTGACCAAGGTCGCCTTCGTCCGCGTCGCCGCGAGCCACAGCTCGGTCGGCTTCGGCTCGGCCGGCTGAGCCGCCTCCGCCCCGCCTAGGCCGCGAGCTCGCGCTGCGCCGCTGCCAGAGCGGCGGGCAGCTGTGCGAGCAGGCTGCCGATCCTGACGTCCGGGCTCGACTGCTTGGCGACGAAGGCGCCGTCGAAGGCGGCGAGCGCGAATCGCGCCAGCTGGTCCGCCTCGCTCGCTCGTCGCGAGCGACGCCGAAGGCGACCTCCATCATCACGCGGAGGCGCTGCAGCGCCCCCTCCCGGACCCGGTTGACGACGAGGCGCACCTCGTCCGGCTCGGCCTCGGCCGGCTGCAGGGCGACGACGATCAGGATGCGGAGGAAGTGCGGGTTGTCCTCGAGCGCCGCCGCACACGCCTGAACCACCTCGTCCAGGTACTCGGCCTCGCTGCCGTCGCGGCGCTCGAAGTCCGGCAGGCTCGCGAAGAAGCGCTCGGCGCCACGCTCCATGACCGCAAGCAGCACCCCCTGCTTGGAGCCGAAGTAGTGGTAGATCGAGCTGGCCGGGCAGGCCCGCCTCGTCGACGAGGGCGGCGATCGTCGCCGCGCCGTAGCCCTGGTCGGCGATCAGCCGCTCGGCCGCGTCGAGGACCGCCTCGCGGGAGCGGGCGCCGCGCCGGTTCGGGGTGACTGGGCTCTCCGCGGCCATCGGCCCGAAGCCTACCGACAAATGTAGTTGACATTCCAATACTGTTTATGTAGCGTCCACTACAAGAGTTCGCGACCACGAGGCCCTGGAGGAGAGACCATGTCGGATGAGCAAGTTCCCGTTCTGATCGTCGGCGGCGGTGGCGCCGGCCTGACCGCCTCGATGCTGCTCGCCCGGCACGGGGTCGATCACCTGCTGATCAACGCCCGGCCCGGCACCTCGGACCTGCCGAAGGCGCACGTGCTCAACCAGCGCGCGATGGAGATCCTCGAGGACTGCGGCGTCGCCGACGAGATCGCCGAGCGCAGCACCCCCGCCGACCAGATGGCCGCCACCGCCTACTACGCGGGCTTCGCCGGCGACGACCCCGACGCCGGCCGGCGGATCGCGAAGCTCGAGGCCTGGGGCGCCGGCGGCGACGACGAGCGCTGGCGCGCGGCCAGCGCCTACCACCAGCTCAACCTGCCGCAGATCCGGCTCGAGCCGATCCTCAAGGCCGGCGCCGAGCGCCTCTCGCCCGGCCGGATCCGCTTCAACCACGAGCTGCTCGAGCTCGCCCAGGACGACGACGGCGTCACCGCGGTGGTCCGCGACAACGGCAGCGGCGAGACCTACCGGGTGCGCGCCGACTACGTGCTCGGCGCCGACGGCGGCCGCCTCGTCGCCTCCGAGATCGGCGTCAGCTACGAGGGCCTCGGCGTCGTCACCGAGACGGCGACGCTGCACGTCAGCGCCGACTTCTCCGGCCTCGCCACCGACCCGGACGTGCTGATCCGCTGGATCCTCTGCCCGGACGCCGGGACGATGGTCGTGATGGTCCCGATGGGCCCGGAGCGCTGGGGACCGGACTCGGAGGAGTGGGTCCTGCACCTCAACTACCCGGCCGACGACCCGCGCGCGCAGTCGGACGAGAAGGTCGAGGCCGACGTCCGCGCCGCGACCGGGCTCGGCGACATGGAGATGGAGATCCACAAGATCACCCGCTGGTCGGTCGACGCGATGATCGCCTCCGAGTTCCAGCGTCGGCCGCGTCTTCCTGCTCGGCGACGCCGCCCACCGGCACCCGCCGACCGGCGGGCTCGGGCTGACCAGCGCGATCCACGACGCCCAGAACATCTGCTGGAAGCTCGCCGCCGTCCTCGCCGGGCACGCCTCCCCCGAGCTGCTCGAGAGCTACGAGCCCGAGCGGCGCTCGGCCGACGCGCAGAACGCGCAGCGCTCGCTCGAGAACGCGGTCAACCAGTTCTCGATCGTCGACCTCGCCGGGCGTCTCGCACGAGAACACCGCGGAGGAGAACTGGGCGAACGTGCGGCGGATCTGGAGCGGCCGGCCCGAGGACGCCGAGCATCGCGCGCAGGTGATGCGCGCGATCCGGATGCAGTCGATGGAGTTCAACGAGCTCAACGTCGAGCTCGGCTACACCTACGAGTCGGAGGCGATCGTCCCCGACGGGAGCGCCGCGCCCGAGCCGGTCGACCCGATCCGCGTCTACGAGCCCTCGACCCGGCCGGGGAGCCCGCTCCCCCACGCCTGGATCGACGACGAGGCCGGCAACCGCCGGCCGATCAAGGACCTGGTCGAGCCCGGCCGCTTCCTGCTGATCGCCGGCGAGGACGGCGAGAGCTGGTGCGAGGCCGCGGCGCAGCTGGCCGATGCCGGCGTGCCGCTCGACGCGGTCCGGATCGGCCACGTCGACGGCGACCTCTACGACCCGCGCAGCATCTGGGCCGAGCGGCGCGGGATCGGCACGGAGGGCGCGATCCTCGTGCGTCCCGACCGCTTCGTCGCCTGGCGCAATCCCGGCGCCGCCGAGCAGCCGCTCGACGAGCTCTCGGAGGCGCTCGGCCAGGTGCTCGGCAAGCCGGCCGGCGTGCCGCTGCCGGCCGCCTGAGCGGGACGCCGGCTCAGGCGAGCGAGTCCCAGAGCCGCTCTTCGGCCTCGAGCACCTCGCCGGCGCAGCGGTCGACCTCGGCCCAGAGCGCCGGCGCCGGCTCGTCCGACTCGCTGGCCGCGTAGAGCGCGCCGGCGAGCGCGGTCCAGGCCTCGGAGGCGAGCGCGCAGAGAGCGCTCTCGTGCTCGCGGCCGACCTCGGCGAGGAAGCGCGAGTACATCGCCCGGAAGTTGCCGCCGCCGGTGCCGCGGCGCTCGATCACCTGGTAGTTGAAGCGGGCGCACCACTGCCAGTCGCCGACCGCCTCGGGCCAGGAGCCGACCTCGGCCGCGAACTTGCGCAGCGCCGGCAGGCCCTCGAGGTCGCCGAGCTGCGGCTCGGCCATCAGCCGCACCGCCTCGGCGATCGCGGCGGGCGCGGTCTCGCGCAGGCCCTCGAGCGTGATCTCGGTGCCCTCGGGCAGGTCGAACATGTGCCCGCTCAGCGGGTAGAAGGGGTGCTGGGCGAAGCGCGCCTTCGAGAGGCCCTCGAGCGAGGTCCGCTGGATCTCCTCGAAGTTGGTGTCGGCGACGTAGGCGTACTCGTCGTCGTAGCCGGTCAACAGGACCGCGTGCCCGGGGAAGTGGGCCGAGTTGCCGTAGTGGTCGAGGTAGTAGAGGTCGGTCAGCAGCAGCGCCGGCCGGCCCTCGTCGATGTCGGCGGCGGCGAGCCGCCAGGCCTCCTCCGGCTCCTCCGGCGTCCGCAGCCGCAGCGGCGCCCCGGTCAGCTTCAGGAAGGTCTCCTCGAGCCTGCCGGTGCGGCCGTTGGTGAACCGCGAGGGCGACTGACCGTCGATCGGGATGTAGTAGAAGCAGGCGCCGGCGCCGAGCCCGAAGGCGAGCTCCTCGCTGATCGGGACGCCGTGGAAGCGCAGCAGGTTGCGCAGCGCGGTCGAGCCGCAGTGGTTGCCGGGAACGTGGGTGAAGCCGGCGATCTCGCTCGTCGGCGCGGGCGTGGCGCTGCTCATCGGCGCGGGATTCTCCCAGGCGGGCGGATCGCGCCGCAGCGCCGCGCGCCGGTTCAGGCGCGACCCGGCGCCGCGCAGCTTCAGGTAGGCGGCGCGATCGCGGAACGTCTGCCGCAGCTCGGCGGTGACCTCGTCGAGGAACTCCTCGCGGTAGGTCGAGTCGGTCAGCATCGCGACCGCGAAGTAGAGGCCCGAGAAGGCGGCGAGCGCCGCCGGCGACCTTGAGCAGCTCGACGGTCAGCTCGTAGTCGCTCGCCGAACATCGAGATCGTCAGCAGCACGTCGAAGTCGTGCTCGGGCAGGAAGGTGCCGCTGACCGAGGCGGTGATCGCGAGGACGCCGAAGACGACGAAGAAGAGGGCGACCATCAGCGTCACCGCGAGCACCTGCATCGCCTGGCTCATGAACAGGACGAGGCCGACGTTGCGGCGCTGGCGCGTGCTGAGCGGCTGCGACCCGGTCTCGACCTCCTGCTCGAGGGCGCGGACCTCGCGCGGCAGCCGCGCGAGCAGGAAGCCGCACGCCCAAGAGCAGGAACAGCATCCCGACCATGACCAGGCCGGCGATCGGCTCGCCCGCGAAGACCTGCCACATCTCGTCGCTGAGGAAGGCGAGCAGGCCGAAGATCATCACCAGCGGCACCGCTCGCGCGAGCAGCAGCAGCGACGAGCGCAGCTGGCCGCGCAGCCGGATGAAGACCCAGCCGACGATCGACGAGCAGGCCGTAGCCGTAGACGGCGTAGACCAAGCCGAGCAGCGCCAGGTTCGGCGAGCGCCGTCACCCAGGCGCTCGTCGTCTGGCCGCCGAAGATCAGCGGCAGCAGCGCCGGGACGAGAACGAACGCCGCGAGCTCGGTCTTGCCGACCCGGCGCGGGCGGGAGAAGAACGGCCGGCCGCCGACCCGGTTGGCGATCCCGATCCCGCCGAGCAGGATCGCGAGCCCGCCCGCGAGCGCCGCGAGGTTCGGCGAGCAGCGACCACTCGAGCTGGACGGCGCCGACCAGCTCGGCGATGAAGACGAGCCCGAGCAGCGGCACGGCCCGGTTGAAGACGTCGGTCGAGGCCTTGAAGTCCTCGTCGAACAGCGGCAGCCCCGCCTTGTGGAAGCGGGCCAGGTAGTAGGCGACGTCCCCGGTCGCTGCCTGCTGATCACCCGAACGGCCCTCCACCGAAGGGATTTCACCCCCCGGGCCGGACATCTCCTCCATCCGTCCAGCCGGCGCGGGGGCCCGGGGCCGGCCGCTCCCGCTTCTCCCTATCCTCGCGCCGGTGAAGATCGCACTGATCAGCAATGAGAAGTCGGGATCGGCGGGACAGGCGGACATCGAGGGGGTGCTCACCGATGCCGGCCACGAGGTCGAGCAGTTCGACATCGGCGACGCCGAGCGCGCCCGCGAGAGCGGGGCCGAGCGGATCGTCGTCGCCGGCGGCGACGGCTCGCTGGCGCTCGCCGCCGAGCAGGCCGAGGCGCTCGGCGTGCCGCTCGCGGTGATCCCGGCCGGCACCGCGAACGACTTCGCCGCCGGGATGGAGCTGCCCGAGGACCCCGAGGAGGCGGCCAGGCTCGCCGCCGGCGGGACCCGGACCCGGCGGATCGACATCGCCGAGGTCGGCGGGCGCTCGTTCCTCAACGTCGCCAGCCTCGGCCTCGCGCCGGCCGCCGCCGAGGCGGCGGACGACCTCAAGGAGCGGCTCGGGCCGCTCGCCTACGCGATCGGCGCCGTCCGCGCCGGCGCCGCCGAGGACCCGTTCCCGACCCGCGTCGCCTGCGACGGAGCCGAGGTCTTCGAGGGCGAGGCCTGGCAGGTCACCGTCGGCAGCACCGGCTCCTTCGGGGGCGGCTCCCAGATCGAGGCCGACGCCGGCGACGGCATGCTCGACGTGGTCGTGATCGAGGGCGGCCCGCGGGCGGCGCTCGCCCGCCGCGCCTACGGGCTCCGGCGCGGCGGCGTCGAGGAGCAGGCCGGCGTCCACGACGCCCGCGGGGCCGAGGTCGTCGTCACCTGCGGCAGCGGCGCCGACCTCAACATCGACGGCGAGCTGGTCCCGGCGAGCGAGCTCGGCTGCAGCACCGACGGCGAGCTCGACTTCAAGATCCGGCCGCGGGCGATCGAGCTGGTGATCGGATGAGCGGCGGCCGAGCGGCTCGGCGGCGCAGCGGGCGCCCTGCGCGGCACCCGCGCCACAGAGATCTCCGCTCGCCCGCCGGCTCGCCTGGCCGGCGGGGATCGGCACGGCGCTGCTGCTCCGCTACGCGACCGAGTCGCTGCGCCACCGCCGCGACGGCCGCGTCGGCTACGCGGTCGAGTCGCCGGCGCCGCCGAGCTCGGAGGACTTCCGCTGGGCGGCCGAGGCGCTGACCGGCCACGCGACGATCGGCGGCAACCACGTCGAGGTGCTCGTCAACGGCGACAACATCTTCCCGAGCGTGCTGGAGGCGGTCCGCGGGGCGAAGGAGACGCTCAGCATCGAGACCTACGTCTACTGGCAGGGCGACATCGCCGATCGACCTCGCCGAGGCGATCTGCGAGCGGGCCCGCGCCGGGGTCGAGTGCCGGGTCCTGCTCGACGCGGTCGGCTCGGCGAAGATGAGCCCGAGGTCGATCCGCGAGATGCGCGACGCCGGCGCCAAGGTCGTCCGCTTCCGGCCGCCGCTGCCGCACCTGATCCGCCGCGCCGACAACCGCAGCCACCGCCGCGTGATCGTCGTCGACGGCCGGATCGGCTTCACCGGCGGCGTCGGCATCGCCGCCGAGTGGGAGGGCGACGCCGGCGACCCCGACCACTGGCGCGACACGCACCTGCGGGTCGAGGGCCCGATCGTCCACTCGCTGCAGGGGGCGTTCGGCGAGCACTGGGTCGAGGCGACCGGCGAGGCGCTCGTCGGCAAGCACTTCCTGCCCGACATCGAGCCCGTTCGACGACGGCGTCACGATGCAGCTCGTCCGCTCCGGGCTCGCGGGTCGGCGACACCAACATCGAGATGCTCTACTTCCTCGCGATCGCCTCGGCCGAGAAGTCGATCGAGCTGACCGCCGCCTACTTCGCGCCGCGCCCGCCGTTCGTCGAGGCGCTCTGCGAGGCGGCCTCGCGCGGGGTCGAGGTGCGGCTGCTCGTTCCCGGCCCCCACATCGACAAGCAGTTCGTCCGGGTCGCGGGCCGGCAGATCTACCAGGAGCTGCTCGACTGCGGTGTCGAGGTCTACGAGTACCAGCCGACGATGCTGCACGCGAAGTCGCTCGTCGTCGACGGCTGCTGGGCCTCGGTCGGGACGGTCAACTTCGACAACCGCTCGTTCCAGCTCAACGACGAGCTCACCCTCTGCGTCTTCGACGGCGACGTCGCCGGCGAGATGAGCGAGGTCTTCGCCGCCGACCTCGAGCGCTCCGAGAGGATCGAGCCGGGGCGCTGGGAGCAGCGCGCCCGCCGCCACAAGGTCAAAGAGCACCTGACCGTGCCCTTCCGCCGCGAGCTCTAGGCCCGCTCCGGCACCTCCGCGCGGCGGCGGCGCCTATCCTCCGCCGCCGTGCGTATCCAGCGACCCAAGCCCTTGCGCCGCGACCGCCGCGGCATCGAGCGTGCCGTCTCGGCGCGCGGCGGCCTGCCGAAGCTGCTCGGGCGGCTCGACCAGAAGCTGCTGGTGACGATGCGGACCAAGGGCCACAACGAGGTGACCGAGCGGATCGCCGGCGGCCTCGGCACGTTCGGCGAGTGGGGGATCGGCTGGCTCGCCGTCGGCGCCGTCGGCGCCGCGGTCCGCGGCGGCCGCGCCGACTCGTGGCTCAGCGCCGGCGCCGTCGGGCCCGCCGCGGTCGCGATCAACTACGGCGTCAAGCTCGCGATCGGACGCGAGCGGCCGCTGATCGAGGACCACCCGATGCTGGCCCGGGCGCCGAGCAAGCTCTCCTTCCCCTCGGCCCACTCCACCTCCGCGGTCGCCGCGGCGACGGCGCTCGGCCGCGTCGACCCGCCCGCGCGGCCGGCGCTGTACGGCGCTGGCGCTGGCGGTCGCCGCGGGCCGCCCCTTCCTCGGCATGCACTACCCCTCCGACGTGATCGCCGGCGTCATCCTCGGCCGCGCGATCGGGCGCGCCTGGCCGCTGCCGGGCGTCGCGCCCGCAGGGGAGGTCTGGGCGAAGTGAAGGTCGGGATCGTCGGCATGCCGAACGCGGGCAAGTCGACGCTGTTCAACGCGCTGACCCAGGCCGGCGCCGAGTCGGCCGGCTACCCGTTCACGACGATCGAGCCGAACGTCGCGATCGCCCCGGTCCCCGACGAGCGCCTCGACGCGATCTGCGAGCTGCTCGGCGCGACCCCGATCGTGCACGAGTCGCTCGAGGTCCACGACATCGCCGGGCTCGTCAAGGGCGCCAGCGCCGGCGAGGGGCTCGGCAACCAGTTCCTCGCCTCGATCCGCGAGACCGACGCGATCTGCCACGTCGTCCGCGCCCACTCCGACGACGGCGTCCCCCACCCCGACGGCAGCGTCGACCCGGTCTCCGACGCGGAGATGGTCGAGGCCGAGCTGATGCTGGCCGACCTCGAGACCGCCCAGCGCCGGCTCGAGCGGGTCGCCAAGCAGGCGAAGGCGCTCGACAAGGAGGCGATCGCCGAGCGCGACTGGCTCGAGCTGGTCGTCGCCGCGCTCGAGCGCGGCGAGCCGGTGCGATCGGTGCCGGCGCCCGACGGCGCCCCCGACGCGGTCCGCAACCTGCAGGCGCTGACCTCGAAGCCGGTCCTCTACGTCGCCAACGTCGACGAGGGCGAGACCGAGCCGCCGGCCGCCCTGGTCGAGCACGCCCGCGCCGCCGGCGACGAGGCGATCGCGCTCAGCGCCAAGATCGAGTCCGAGCTGGCCGAGCTCGACGACGAGGACGCGGCGGCGATGCGCGAGGACCTCGGCCTCTCGGAGTCGGGCCTCGGCCGCATGGTCCGGGCCGCCTACGAGCTGCTCGAGCTGATCAGCTTCTTCACCGCCGGCGAGGCCGTCGAGGGCCGGCGCCTGGAGCCTGCGCAAGGGGCTGACCGCCTGGCACGCCGCCGGCCGCATCCACAGCGACATCGCCGACGGCTTCGTCAAGGCCGAGGTGATCGGCTGGCAGGAGCTGATCGACGCCGGCGGCTACGGCGGCGCCCGCGAGCGCGGCACCCTGCGGATCGAGGGCCGCGACTACGTGATGCAGGACGGCGACGTGATCACCGTCAAGCACACCTGAGCCAGCTGCCAGGCTGAGCGTGCACGCAACTGGCGCTGTGTGCGGAGCACATGAGCCCGTGCGGGTGCGCTCAGGCGCCACGTCAGATGGCTCGTCGCCGTCGAGCAGCGGCTTCCTCGTCCGAAACCGTGACGTGGATCGCCCGCGGCTCGACCGCGTAGTCGATCACGTCGAGGGCGGAGAGTCGGTCGAGGACGAACTGGAAGGCCTGGGCCTGATCGCCGTTGCGGTACTCGCGCAGGATGTCGAACGAGTAGCCGGTGGTGTGCAGCGAGTACTGCGGCGGGTCGCCTCCGGGTTCTCCTCGACGAGCGCGTCCTGGTACTGCTGGTCGCGGACCGCGCTGGTCACGATCAGGTTGTCCTTCGGCCCGCGACTTGCCGGTGATCGCCTGGACGCGCGCCGTCATGTAGATCAGCGTCGCCAGTGCCTCCGGCGTCAGCGACTCGTAGAGCTCGCGGTCGACGCCGAGATCCTTGCTCAGCTCGCCGAGCGTCCGGGCCGACCTCGTAGCCGTACTCGCCTCCGACGTGGGATCTCGACGACGATCGCCGGAGTCGATCGGCGTCCTCGAGCTCGCCCGGGTCGGCGTAGGTCGTCGGTCTCCCGTCCTCGGGATGGAAGACCTCCTCCGAGGTGCGCCTTGTTCGCAGTGCGACTCGACGAGCCGCTCGCGCTCGCCCGATCGTCGTGGTAGAGCCGCCTGATCTCGCTCGGCCGCGAGCACCCGCCACCAGGTACGCTGGCCGGCTGTCGTCCTCGAAGCCGGAGAGGACGTCGTAGGGCCTTCGGCGTTCGTCGGTCGGCGAGCTGTCGAAGTAGAGCTGGCGTAGGAGCATGCGTCCGTCCTCGGCGACGACGTCGCCGATCGGACGCCCTTCGGACCGGACTGCCCGTCTGCGGAGGCGTAGACAGCCGACCACGGTCTCGAGGTTGCCGATGCCCATGTGGTAGCTGGTCACGGCAGGTCCATCGCGGCCGAACCGGTCGGACGGCGATCCGAGGTACGGGCCGATGCGCGTCGCGACGCGCGGCCTGCGGGGACCGCAGGCGCGGTTCGATTGACGGGCTGGACCCGCACGCGGGGCGAGCGCCTGCTCGGCCCGGGCGTCGAGGCGATCGGCCTGCCGGCGAGCTAGCTTCGCCTTCTTGACCTGCTTCTCGTTACCGGCAGCCGCGCCTCGCCGAGGGCTTGTGTCGCGCGAGCGGTCCCGGCCATCTCTCCGGAGGAGAGGATCGCGTTCGGTGACTGCTGGCTGCGGGCACAGGTGCGACCTCGCCCATACCCGACGAGATCGGTGTGCCGGTCGAGCGCGACGATCTGCGCGAGTCCGGCGGATGCGCCGACGGCGATCGCTGCGCGCGCGGCGACACGATCGGGACCAACCCCGCGCGAACACGAGCTGGCACGACGGGTGGGCCTTCCCTCAGTCCGCGTCGACTCCCGTGCGCGGCGGCCGGCTCGTCGATCTCGCTCGCCGACCGAGGCGGCGTCCGCTTGGCGCTGGCGAGAACACCCTCGGGGCTGAGCTTCGTAGAGGACGTGCGAGAAGCCGAAGCTGCTGTCCCTGCTCCAGAAGCACGAAACCGGGATCTCGGCGCTCGCCTGCCGCCGAGCGCGCTGGAGATCGCGCGGGGGCGGCGCTCGGCGCTGCTCGGCGGGACGCTCCTTGAGTCGGGGGCGCCGGTGGACTTCCTGCTGCTGCGCCGAGACGACGCCGCGATGGCGGTCGGAGACCGGGACGCCGACCTCGTCTACGCCGCGTCCGGAGAGGTCGTGGACACGACCGGCGCCGCCGGCCCGTGCGGACGCGTGGCCGAGGAGCGAGGCGAGGCCGAGGCCGATTCGGCCCGTAAAGCGCCGCGCGGCTCAGGCCTGATCTCTCTAGGGTTCGCCGATGCGGACCGAGGCGCGGTTCCCCGAGCTGCGGCGGCGAGAAGGACGGGCACTACGAGAGCTTCTACCTGAAGCCGAACCGCCCCGGCGGCGGCCAGGCGCTTGGATCCGGCACACCGTCCACAAGCGGCCGGGGGAGCCGATCACCTGCGCGCTCTGGTTCGTCCTCTTCGACGCCGAGGCGCCCTGCCCCGCGGGCGACCAAGGTCCAGTTCGGCGCCGAGCCGCGCTCGACGCCCCGGCAGCACTCCTACATCCGGGTCGGCGACGCCGTCCTCGGCGAGGGCCGGGCGACCGCGGCAGCCTCGCACCGACGCCCTCACCGCGAGCTGGGACCTCACCTTCGAGGACGACCACGAGCCCTTCCGCCACCTGCCGCGCGACTTCCTCTACGGCGCGCCGCTGCCGAAGACGAAGCTGCTGAGCCCGTACCCGAACGCTGTCTTCAACGGGAGCGTCGAGGTCGGGGGCGAGACGATCGACGTCGACGGCTGGCGCGGGATGGTCGGCCACAACTGGGGCGCCGAGCACGCCGAGCGCTGGATCTGGATGCAGGGCGCCGGCTTCGAGGGCCGCGACCCGGGCGACTACTTCGACATGGCCGTCGGCCGGATCAAGGTCGGGCCTGACCACCCCTGGATCGGCAACGCGATGCTGCTGGACGGGAGGGCCGCAGCTCGGCGGCTTCGAGCGGCATCCGCCACCGAGATGAACGAGGCGCCGACCTCGCTGCGAGTTCGTCGTTCCGCGGCAAGGGTCACGTGACGGGCAGGGTCGGCGGCGAGCGCAAGGACTTCGTCGCCTGGATCTACGCCGACCCCGTCGGCCCCGAGCACAACACGCTCAACTGCTCGATCTCCGACCTCGAGCTGCGCGTCGAGCGGCCGGGCAGCCCCGCGTCTGCCTGACGGCAGCGGCGCCGCGGCCTACGAGCTCGGGACCCGGGAGACCGACCACGGGATCCCGCTGCAGCCCTACCCCGACGGCTGAGCGGCGGCCGGGCCCCCGTCGGCTCGGCACGCGGTCCCTCAGCGCCGCTTGAACTCGCCCAGGTCGGCGCAGCCCGAGCCTGGCCCGCAGGTCGGCCGCTGACCGTTCCCGTCTGCCGCGGGTGCCGACGAGCTTCGCGGACGATCCGCGGCGAGACGCCGGTCGCGACCACGTCTGACCCCGCGCAGCCGCCCCTCGACCCAGTCGCCGAGCCGGCTCTGCAGCTCGGCGCGGGAGAACGTGTGCTTCCAGCGGTGGTACGGCGAGATGGCATCGCCACGGTCGTCGACCGACTCCCGGTAGGGACGCGACTGGACGCCACCGAAGACGTACTCGATGTTCTCGGTGCGGCCGCCCGAGGTGGACTTGAAGAACGTCTCGCGACCTTGCCGTCGTACGTGACGACCTTCGCCGTCGTCGTCGCCGACGGCCTGGTCGTCGCCGCGTCCTCGGCGCGACGCCGCCGTAGACCTGGCTGCGGGTGTCGTCGTAGGCGAGAAGCCGTCGCCGCTGACCCCGGTGGCCAGCGCGAAGCAGCGCGCGGCCACTGCCTGCGCGCGGAGCGCGTCGATCGGCCCAGGAGCCGGCGTCTCGTCCGGAACGACGCCGCGCAGATAGCCCTCGAGGCCGACGGTGTTGATCACGTTGAGCGAGCCGGCGGCGGGCCGGGCAACGAGGTTGCCGCGGTAGATGCCCTGGTTCTCGACCCGAATCGTGCCGGTGCCCCGCGCTCCGAGCTTCTTGCCGCACGAGGCCATCTTCTTGCCGCGAGGTGTCTCGAGCCGGACCTTGCCCGCCGCCACTGAGCGCGGCGACGTACTTCTTCGATGGCTTCAGGTCGCGGCCGCAGACCCGCTTGGCGCCCCTGAAGAAGACCGAGTTGGGCTCAGTGCCGAGCAACACCCCGACCGAGCGCGTCTTCGTGCGCTGGATCTTCGTGTGCGAGAAGTAGTGGCCGAGGATCTCGCGGTACGTGCGCCCCCTGCTTCGCCATTCCGTAGGCGCCCCACTGGCTCATCCCGACCCCGTGCCCGAAGCCGTGTCCCTTGAGGACGAACTTCGATCCGGCTTCGGCGGCCGGCGGGGCGGCCGCGGTAAGCGCCAGGCTCAGCGCGAGCGCCAAGCACGCGAGCAGCGCGAGGACGAGAAGCGCGGCGCCGTCGGGCGCCGCAGGTCCGTGTTGTATGCCGGTTCGGTTCCTGCATCGGTCCTCGGCGGGTGGCCCCGCTTCCTCGTTCGCCGTAACCCCCAACCCGCCCCCCGGCCGATCGTTGCGGCAAGGCGGCTTGCATCGCGGCGGGTAATGTGCGGCCTGTACAGCGCGAGCGAGAGGTGAGTGGATGAGCGTCAGCGAGCAGTCCGTCGTCGAGCAGGTCAAGAAGCAGCTCCTGATCGGGGGCGAGTGGCGCGACTCCGGTAGCGGCGAGACGCTGCCCGTCGAAGAACCGTCGACCGGCGAGACCCTCTGCGCAAGATGGCCGATGCCACCGCCGACGACTCCCGCGCCGCCCTCGACGCCGCCGTCGCCGCGCAGGCGGAGTGGGCCCACTCGGCGCCGAACGACCGCAGCGAGATTCTCCGCGCCGCCTACGAGGCGCTAAACGACCGCGCCGACGAGCTGGCGACGCTGATGTCGCTCGAGATGGGCAAGTCAGTCGCCGAGTCGAAGGGCGAGATCACCTATGCCGCCGACTTCTTCCGCTGCTGGAACGCCGGCGAGGCGCTGCGCTCCGAGGGTTCCCAAGACTTCCGGCAATGGCGCCTTCCGCGTGCTCGTGATGAAGCAGCCGATCGGGCCCTGCTTCTTCATCACCCCCTGGAACTTCCCGACCGCGATGGGCACCCGCAAGATCGGGCCGGCGATCGCCGCCGGCTGCACGCCGATGGTCGTCGAGCCCGCGCGGCTGGAGCACCAGCTGTCGATGCTGGCGCTGGCCGACATCCTCGGCGAGTGCGGCCTGCCGGACGGGGTCCTCAACGTGATCACCTCGAGCTCGTCGGGCGAGGTATCGGCGCCGATCATCGCCGACCCGCGGCTGCGGAAGCTCTCGTTCACCGGCTCGACCGAGGTCGGGCGCAAGCTGATCGAGCAGGCGGCCGAGGGGATCCTCAAGGTCTCGATGGAGCTCGGCGGCAATGCCCCCTTCTTCGTCGTCTTCGAGGACGCTGACATCGACGCGGCGGTCGAGGGCGCGATGATCGCGAAGATGCGCAACGTCGGCGAGGCCTGCACCGCGGCGAACCGCTTCCACGTGCACGAGTCGGTCGCCGAGGAGTTCACCGGCAAGCTCGCCGAGCGGATGGGCGCGCTGACGATCGGCCGCGGCACCGAGGAGGGCACCGACGTCGGCCCGCTGATCGACGACGACCAGCGCGGCCAAGGTCGCCGAGTTGGTCGACGACGCAGTCGGCAGGGGCGCGAAAGCGGTCTGCGGCGGTAACGCCCGTGACGGCGCCGGCTACTTCTACGAGCCGACCGTGCTCGCCGGCGTGACCGAGGACGCGCGCCTGCTCAAAGAGGAGATCTTCGGCCCGGTCGCGCCGGTGATCACCTTCAGCACCGAGGAGCAGGCGATTGCCGCCGCCAACGACACCGAGTACGGCCTCGTCGCCTACCTCTACACGCAGAACCTGAGCCGTGCCCTGCGCGTCTCGGAGGCGCTCGAGACCGGCATGATCGGCCTGAACGAGGGCCTCGTCTCCAACGCCGGCGCACCCTTCGGCGGCATCAAGGCCTCCGGCGTCGGCCGCGAAGGCGGCAACGAAGGCATCGCCGAGTACCTCGAGACGAAGTACGTAGCGGTCAACCTCTGATCAG
>CAVURI010000019.1:0-63301 GCA_963743845.1 uncultured Solirubrobacterales bacterium | reverse complement strand
TGGCCACGGACGGCGACCCGCGAGACGGCGGCTCCTGACCGGCGTCAGCGCAGGATCTCGACGAGCAGAACCCAGGCGTTGAGGACGGCGACGACGATCGCGAGGACGATCCCGGCGAGGAGCCAGTAGAGGCCGCCGCCGCGTCTCCGCGAGCAGGCTCGCCCCCGCCGCCGCGATCGGGACGGTGCCGAAGGCGACCGCGAGCCTTCGCGCGGGCCAGCCGCTGCGAGCGCCTGGTCCGCGGCCTGCGCCCGTCCGAGCAGCGCCATGCTGCCGGCGGCGACGGCCGCGCCGATCACGAGCAGCTCGATGCCGAGCGCCGTGTTCGACTGGCCGGGGGCGAGCACGAGCAGCGACGCGACGACGACGACGATCAGCTGCAGCAGCGCCTGCAGCGCCCGGTCGGGGAGGCCCTGGCCGGCGATGATCCGGTCGATGTTGATCGAGACCGCGACGAACACGAGGCCGGCGAGCGCCGCTGAGGCGCCCGCCGCGGCGACGAACAGGTCGTTCCAGGCCTCGGGCTCGTAAGCGATCACGTCGGGCGCCTCATGGCGCCGACCCTATCCGCTATCCGGCGAGGATCTTTGCCTTCTGCGCCTCGAACTCCGCGTCGGTGAGCACGCCGGAGTCGCGCAGCTCGCCGAGCTCCTTGAGCTGGGCGAGGTTGTCCTTCTGGGGGGCGGCGGCCGGGGCCGGCTCCGCGTACTGCTGCTGCTGCGCCGCCTCCTGCTCCGCCCACTTCGCGTTCTGGCGGCGCTGGACGCGGCCGCTGACGGCGGTGGCGGTGCCGGCGACGACTGCGGTCCTGGCGACGCCTCGAATCAATCCTGGCATCGGTCTTCCTCTCTCGATTCGGCCCGGGCCGGTCTCTACTCGTTCTCCTCGAGCGCGTCGAGCGCCGCGAGGACTTCCTGCGTCGGGATCCGGCCGCTGGCGACGAGCTGGCCGCCCGAGCGCCTGACCGCGGAGGCGAACGGGGCCGGCCCAGGCGTTCTCGAAGACGAGCAACGCCGCCGAGGTGCCGGGCTCGAGCGCCTGCGCGGCCTCGATCGTGTCGTCGTCGGAGATCAGCCCCGAGGAGACGCCGGAGAAGACCTTGAGCTCCTCGACCGACTCGCCGAGCTCGTCGATCTCGATCCCGGAGACGGTGCCGTCCTCGTCCTTGGTGATGAAGGTGAGGTCGAGGATGCGGATGATGCCGCGCTCGACGAGGTCGAGCAGATACGGGGCCGCTTCGCCGGTCGGCTGCTTGCCCGGCCACTCGACCACGAGGTAGTCGATCGGCCCCATCTCTTCGAGACCGTCCTGGGTTGCTTCCATCGTGTCAGTTCCTCCTGCGTTGATTCGGGCGCTCGAACCTAGGCGGCGACGGCGCCCGGGACATCATCCACTTCGTGTGATTGCAAGCCTCCCACAGCCGGCGCCGAGGGGGTCCTGTGGCATTCACCCAAACCGGGTGAGGGCAAGGCGGGCGGGCGGGGGTAGCTTCACGTCGCGGTCTACCTGAAGGAGAAACGAATGAGAGGCACAGGAAGAGTCGTCTTCGCGGCGACGATGCTGTTGATCGTCGGAACGCTCAACATCATCTACGGCATCGGCGCGCTCGACGACGCGAACATCTTCGTCAACGACACCCGCTACATCTTCACCAACCTGAACACGCTGGGCTGGGTGCTGATCATCCTCGGGCTGATCCAGCTGACCGGCGGCTTCTCGCTGATCAGCGGCAACGCCTACGGACGCGTGATCGGGATCGCGGCAGGCAGCATCGGCGCGATCGGCGCCCTGCTGTCGATCGGGGGCTCCTACCCCTGGTGGTCGCTGGGGATCTTCTTCCTCTGCGTCTACGTCGTCCACGGCCTGATCATCTTCGGCGAGGACGAGCGGGAGATCGAAGGCCGGCCCTAGGCTCTGAACGAGGATCGACGACGCAAGTCCCGGGGGCCCGCCGTCCGGTGGGCCCCCGCGTCGTTCGGGGGCCGGGCCGGGGCGCTCAGTCGTCGCGGGACGAGCTGCTCGCGAAGCGCCGCGACCTCGGCGGTGAGCGCGTCGAGCTTGTCCTCGAGCGCCGCCTCGCCGCTGTCGCGGTTCATCTCCTGGGCGCGGGTGACGAAGGCGCTGGTGATCGTGCCGGTGACGACCGCGAACAGCGAGAGGCCGCCGACCATCAGGACCGTCGCGACGAAGCGGCCGACCGGGTCGCCGGGGATCGACGTCGCCGTAGCCGACCGTCGTCACCGTCTGCGTCGCCCACCACATGCCCTGCCAGACGGTGTTGAAGGCCTCGGGGTCGAGCAGGTGCTCGATGATCCCGAAGACGACGATCGAGATCAGCCACAGGCCCGCGATCACCGACGCGGCGACGCGCGGCCGCAACCCCTTCTTCGCGACCCGCTGCTGAAGGAAGCGCGCGCCGAGCGAGTCCTGGGGCTTCTGCTCCATCCGCACCGTTTCGGCATCGGACGGGCCCTGTCCTGCGCGGGAAGGCCGCGGCCGTGCTCAGTCGGCTATCCCGCAGCCGGTCGCCGCCGGCCCGCTTCGCCTCGTACATGGCGAGATCCGCGCTGCGGAGCCACTCGTCGTACGCCGCCGGCAGCGTCGAGCGCGGCGATGCCGATGCTCGCCGTCGTCGGACCACGGATCGGATCCATCGCCGGCGCCGGCGGCGCGACCGCGCCGGCGACGCGGTCGGCGACGATCCGCGCCGCCTCGATCTCCGTGTGCGGCAGCAGCAGCGCGAACTCGTCGCCGCCGAAGCGCGCGCAGAAGTCGCTCTCGCGGACGGCGCCCTCGATCGCCCGCGCGACGGCGACCAGCTGCCGGTCGCCGGCATCGTGCCCGTGCTCGTCGTTGATCGCCTTGAGCCCGTCGAGGTCGAGCAGCATCAGCACCGCCGGCAGCTGGTAGCGCCGCGCCTCCGCGATCCGGCGCTGGATCTCGTCCTGCAGGCCGGCCCGGTTCCAGAGCCCGGTGAGCGGATCGTGGCGAGCCTCGTGCCGGAGCTGCGCCTCGAGTCGCTTGCGCTCGCTGATGTCCCGGGTCGCCGACTGCAGCCCGGCGACCTCGCCGTCCTCGCCGGCGATCGCGCTGATCCGCTTCTCCACCCAGAGCCAGCTGCCGTCGGCGCAGCGATAGCGGTACTGGGCGGTGAGCTCCTCGAGTCGGCCGCCGAGCAGCTTCACCTGCGCGGCAAGCGCCTCGTCCTGATCGTGGGGATGGAGGAAATCGAGCACGCGCTGGCCGACCAGATCCTCCGGGTCCCAGCCGTACAGGCGCCTCGCCGCCTGCGAGACGAACGTGTACCTCCCGGTCCGATCGGTCCGGCTGACGACGTCGCTCGAGGTCTCCGAGATCATCCGGTAGAGCTGCTCGCTCTCGCTCAGAGCCTCGACGGCGCGGCGCTCGGTGGTGACGTCGCGAGCGACGATCATGCCGCCGAGCGGGGCGCCGTCACCGTCGCCGCCGGCATCGGCGGGGATCGGGCTGAAGGTCGTCTCGTAGATCCTCGTCCCGTCGGCGGTGACGTGGTCGAACGTCGAGCCGGCGCCGCGGAGCGTCCGCTCGTAGTACGGGCCTGACCCGCTCCCACGCCGCGGGCGGCAGAACCTCCTCCGCGGTGCGCCCGACCATCTCGCCGGGGTCGTAGCCGTGCGCCTCGACGGCGGCCCCGAAGACCGCCCCGAAGCGGAAGTCGCGATCGAAGACGAGAACCGAGACCCCGGGCATCGAGCCATCGCGGCCGATCGCGAGCTGCTCGGCCTTCTCCACCCCGGTGCCTTCCGGAAAGCTCATTCCGCCGTAAGTATTGCGACGTTCGCCGCCTGGACTTCAGGCCGCGGCGGCGGCCGCGGCGAGCGGCGGGCGGGTCCGGCCCGGCCTGCAGCTCGTCGAACCGCTTCGTCGGCAGCCCGCCGCTCGAGAGCAGGGCGCCGAGCGTCAGCAGCGCGGCGAACAGGAAGGCGACCTTGAGCGCCGCCGAGCTGCGCGTCCTCGTAGTGGCTGACGAGCGCGGTCACGCGTCGCGTCGTCGACGCCGGCGTCGATCGCCGCGGCCTCGACCTGGTCGGCGGAGACGAAGCTGGCGCCGGCGGCGATGCTCACCTCGACCTGGCTCCTCGACGTCCTGCCGAGATCGCCGGGTCGTCGGCGATGTTGTTGGTGAAGGCCGCGATCAGGCCGGTGATCACGACGGCGCCGAGCAGCGCCGTCCCCATCGAGGAGCCGAGCTGCTGGGCGGTGTTCTGGATGCCGCCGGCCTCGCTGCGATCGCTGTCGCCGACCGCCGACTGGACGACGTTGCCGAGCTGCGAGACGACCAGGCCCATGCCGATGCCGAGCACGCCCATCGCGAACAGGAAGGCGCCGTTGTCGAGCTCGGGCTCGATCTCGCCCATCAGCAGCAGGGCGGCGACGAAGGTGACGACGAGGCCGGCGCGGACGACGCGGCCGGGCCGGCGAACCGGACCGCGAGCCGCGAGCCGACCACGGCGGCGACGAACAGCCCGACCGAGGCGGGCAGCATGCGGACGCCGGTCTCGAGCGCGTCGAGCCCGAGCACGACCTGCAGGTAGAGCGGGATCGTGAAGAAGATCCCCATCAGGATCAGGTTCTGCATCAGCAGCATCGAGAGCGCGCCCCGCAGCATCGGCAGCTTGAGCAGGGCCATGTGGACGAGCGGGTCCTGACCGAGCCGCTCGCGCCGGCGCTCCCACTGGGCGAAGCACCAGACGACGACGAGCCCGGCGGCGATCACGAACGGCGTCAGGGCGAGGCCGAACGGCTCGATCGGGGAGTTCGCCGGGCGCAGCCAGCCCCAGTTGCTCGCCTGCAGGATCCCGAGCACGAAGACCGAGAGGCCGAGGGCGGCGAGCGCCGATCCGACCCAGTCGAGGCTCGGGACCCGGCCCTCGCGCTCGGGCTCGCGCATCGCCCGGGTGCCGATCAGGATCCCGATCGCGACGACGACCTCGCCGGCGAAGACGACCCGCCAGGAGAGCTCGGTCGTCGCCCAGCCGCCGAGGATCGGGCCGACCGCGATGCCGGCGCCGGCGACGCCGCCGAGCACGCCGTAGACGATCGCCCGGTCCTTGCCCTGGTAGGTGCCGGCGGCCAGCGCGACGAGCGCCGGCAGCACCAGCGCGGCGCCGATCCCCTCGAGGATCGACCAGCCGAAGGTCAGCGAGGGGACGCTCCAGGAGGCCGCGGTCAGGGCCGAGCCGGTCATGTAGATCGACCAGCCCGATCGTGAAGGCCCGCTTGCGGCCCCAGATGTCGCCGAGCTTGGCGCCGGTCAGCATCAGCGCCGCCATGACCAGCGCGTAGAGCGCGATCACGGTCTGGATCGTCGTCACCGTCGTGTCGAAGTCCTCGACCAGCTGTGAGATCGCGACGTTCATCACGGCCTGGTCCAGAACCATCAGGAACTGCGCCGCCGCGAGCACGACCAGGACCGTCCACTTACCCATGCGCTGATCCCCGGTACGCCTTCACGAGCGAGCGAGGATAGCCCCGCCTCCGGGCGCCGCAATCACCCGAAACGGACTAAGCCCCCAGCCGCACGCCTCACATACCGTCCCCGCTATGGCTTCATCGATCGAGGACGAGCAGATCCAGGTAGACGCCGACGCCCCCGTCGAGGAGCGGACAGCGGCACGGCAAGGCCGCGCGCAAGCGCACGCCGCGCTCCAGCCACGGCGACTGGGCGCCGGCCGCCGACCGGCCCGACCCGGTCGAGGTCCTGCAGAGCGCAGGCCGCCGACCGCGTTCCCGAGCTCGTCCCGCTCCGCTACGGACGCATGCTCGCCTCGGCCTTCACCTTCTATCGCGGCGCCGCCGCGATCATGGCCGCCGACCTCGCCGAGACCCCGACCTCGGGCCTGTGGGTCCAGGCCTGCGGCGACGCGCACCTCTCCAACTTCGGCGCCTTCGCCTCCCCCTCCCGGGATCTGGTCGTCGACATCAACGACTTCGACGAGACGCTGCCGGGGCCGTGGGAGTGGGACGTCAAGCGCCTCGCGGCGAGCTTCGAGATCGCCGGCCGCGATCGCAAGTTCCGCAAGCGCGGACACGCGGGCAGCGGTGCTGGCGGCGGTCTCGACCTACCGGGAGCACATGAACGAGCTCGCCGGCGATGGGCAACCTCGACGTCTGGTACCTGCGGGTCGACGCCGGCCAGATCCGCGAGCAGTTCGCCGGCGAAGGCGACCAAGAAGCAGCAGGCCCAGTTCGAGAAGACGGTCGCCAAGGCCCAGCGCAAGGACCGCCTGCGCGCCGTCGCGAAGCTGACGACGCGGGTCGACGGCGAGCTCCGCTTCGCCAGCGACCCGCCGGTGCTGGTCCCGATCGAGGACATCTACAAGGGCGAGCAGCAGGCGATCGCCGAGGCGCGGATCAAGTCGGTCCTCGAGGGCTACCGCGAAACGCTCGACCCGGCCCACCGGCACCTGCTCGAGTCCTACACCTACGTCCACGCCGCCCACAAGGTGGTCGGCGTCGGCAGCGTCGGCACCCGGGCCTGGATCGCGCTGCTGATCGGCCGCGACGAGAGCGACCCGCTGGTCCTGCAGATCAAGCAGGCGCTGCCGTCGGTGCTCGAGCCCTACACGGCGCCGAGCACGGCCGGCCACGAGGGGCGGCGCGTCGTCCTCGGCCAGCGGCTGACGCAGGCGACGGGCGACATCATGCTCGGCTGGCTCACCGCCGAGGGCCCCGACGACGTCAAGCGCGACTTCTACGTGCGCCAGCTCTGGGACGGCAAGGGCTCGGCGGTGGTCGAGACGATGGAGCCGCGCGGGCTGCTCGCCTACGCGAAGCTCTGCGGCGGCATCCTCGCCCGCGCCCACGCCCGCTCCGGCAACCGCTTCGGGATCGCCTCCTACCTCGGCCGCAGCGCGACCTTCGACGAGGCGATCGCCGACTTCGCCTACGCCTACGCCGACCAGAACGCGAAGGACTACCAGGAGCTCGCCGCCGCGGCCGAGGAGGGCCGGGTCCCGGTCACCTACGAGCAGGGCCGCTGAGGCCCGGGCGCGCCGGATCCGCCGGCGGCGGGTTCACCCGATCGGGGTGAGGCGCGGCACCGACCCGCGGTGATGGAGTCCAGGCCAGATCCGGCAGAGCCGACCACGGAGGATCTGAACAGCGATGAGCGCGAACACCCACCTGTACACGCCGAACAACTTCAAGTACACGACGCGCCCACGCTTCCCGGGCATCGGAGCCCGGGTGGTAGTGGCCGGCTGGCTCGGCCTGATCGGCGTCCTCAACCTCTTCTACGCGATCGCCGTGATCGCCGGCTCCGACATCTTCATCACGACCGCCTCGTGGCTGGTCGGCGATGCCCGCCCATGGGGCTGGCTGATGCTGATCGTGGCGCTGATCCAGCTCGCCTCCGTTCCCGCCGTCGCGCTCGGCCGGATCTGGGGCTACTGGGTCGCGCTGCTCTCGGTCGTCGCCCACATCGCCGCCGCGATCATGTTCTTCTCGGACGAGGCCGTGCTCGCGATCCTGCTGCTGCTGGTCGACCTCAGCATCCTCGGCGCCCTCGCGCTCTCCTTCGAAGCGGACTCGGACTGATCTCGATCAGTCCGGGGGGCGACGCAGCGGCGTCCTCGCCGCTGAGCAGGCCCGCCTCGCGGGCCTTCTGCACGGTCTCCGCCCGGGAGGTCGCGTCGAGCTTGCGGTAGACGGCACGCGCCTGGGTCTTGACGGTGTTGGCGGAGAGGAAGAGGCGCTCACCGATCTCGCGGAACGAGAGGTGGGTCGGCAGGTACTGAAGGGTGCGGAGCTCGGCCCTCGTCAGCCCGTAGGCGCTGCGCCGCTCGCCGGCATCGTCGAGGGCGGCGCGCGTCTCGCGCGACCAGACGCTGAGCAGCGGAGCGTCGTCGAGCTCCGACCAGAGCGGCGTCCGCCTCGTCGAGCAGCTCCGTCGCCGCATCGAGCTCGTCGACGCGGAGGGCGGCGCGCGAGAGCACGATCCGGATCTCGACCTGGTACCAGGGCGGCATGCTCGTCGACTCCGCGGTCAGGCGCCGGGCATGGACGGAGATTGTCGCGGGCGGAATCGACCCTGCCCGCCGCCGCGAACACCTGGGCGGCCGTCGCGAAGACCAGCGCCATGCTCGGGTACTCGAACAGATCGCAGCGCACGACCTGCTCGTGTGCCTGCGCGATCAGGCGGACCGCGCGACTCGTTCCTGCCGTCCTCGGTCGCGATCAGGGCGAGCTGCGAAAGCGCCAGGACCTGGACCACCGGCGATCCGACGGCGCCTCTCCTGACCGCCTCCTGCAGCAGCGGCGTCGCCCGGTCCGGGTGACCGGTGAGATGGACGCTGACCCCACGGAAGAGGTTGCACGGTGCCAGCCAGATGCTGTCGGCGCCGAGCAGCTCCGCCGCCCGCTCGCAGTCCTCGCCCATGCGGACGACGCCCTCACGGGCAAGAACGGCGTTGATCAGGTTCAGGTCAGCCTGAAGCCTCGTCGGCCGGCGCTCCGTTCGCGCTGGCGGCGGCGGTCGCGATTCGCGCCCAGTGGGCTGCGGTGTCGCCGTCGCCGAGATTGATGTGGCGGTGCGCCGTCGCGAGCGCGAGCGGAGCGGAGGCGGCGATCCGGCTCTCGCCGATCTGCGCGAGCCAGCGGTCGAGCGTGGCGAGCCGGCCGCGGCCGCTGAGCTCGGGGAACGCGAGCCAGATCAGATCGCCTGCCGACTCGCCAGTCGCCGGCGGCGATCGCGTGGGAGACGGCGCGATCGAGATCGCCCGCCTCCGCGTACCAGGCGCTGGCCCGGACGTGGACCTCGCGGGCCACGTCGGGCTCGCGATGGGCTGAGCTCGGAGCGCAGCATCTCGGCGAGCAGGTGGTGGAGGCGATAGCGCTCGTCCTTGCGGTCGAGCGGCACGATCAGGGCGTTGCTCCGCGACAGCTGCTGCAGCAGGCGCGCCGAGCCGGTCCGGTCGAGGGCGGCGTCGCAGACCGGCCCGGAGAGCTCGTCGAGGACCGAGCAGCGGATCAGGAACTTCGCTCGCGACGGCGTCAGGCCGGCGAGCAACTCGTCGCGCAGGTAGTCGACGACGAGCCGGTCGTCGCCGGCGAAGTCGGCCGCGGCCGCGGCCGGATCGGCTTCGTCGGCGATCCCGAGGCCGGCCAGGTAGAGCCCGGCGGGCCAGCCCTCGGTCCGCTCGTGCAGCGCACGCAGCTCCGGCTCTCCGAGCTCGAGGCCCATCCCGCGCAGCATCATCGCGCTCTCGTCGCGGGTCATCGCGAGGTCGGCGACCCCGACCTCGAGCAGCGCCCGGTTCGTGCGCATCCTGCCGAGCGGCAGCGGCGGCTCGGTCCTGCTCGCGATCGCGATCTGCGCGTTGGCGGGAAGCACCTCGACGAGCTCGATCAGCGCCGCGTGGGTGGCGGGCTCGGTCAGCAGATGGACGTCGTCGAGCGCGATCACGACGTCGAGCCCGGCGGCCCGAGCGACCTGCCCGAGCCGCGAGAGGACAGTGTCCATGTTCGGCTTCGAGCGCGGCCAGCGCCTGCAGGACGCCACTCTCGACCGGGCACGATCTCGCTCGAGCGCGGCGACGATCGCCTCGACAGGACGGCGGGGTCGTCGTGGCGGGAGCTGCAGTTGACGCGGGCGAAGGGCCGCACGTCCATCGCCGCCCACTCGCTCAGGCAGGTCGACTTCGAGTAGCCGGCCGGAGCGACCAGCAGCACGACCTGACCGGGGGCCGCGCTGCGCAGGCGGTCGGTCAGCCGCTGGCGCGGCAGCGTTGCAAGCGTGGGCGGCGGAAGGCGGCGGCCGCTGTCGGCGGCACCGCGATCGGTTTCCGTCGACCCCCCAGCCGCCGTCGAACTCCTCGAGGTTGACGGCATACCCGTAAGCCTATGGACGAAAGCGGCGCCGTGCGACGTGGCTTGCCGCCCGCGCGCTCCGTACTAACTACTGAGCTCGGCCTCGGCGGCCGTGCGTCGGGCGCCTCGTTCGCGTGCGGCTTCAGCTCCTGGCCGATCGACTCGAGCCAGCCGCGCAGGGTCTCGTGCATCGCCGCGGCGCCGACGATCGGCTGCCTCGGGCTCGCTCCACCCGGAGGGGACGAGCACGAACGGGTGGCTCTGCCAGCCGCCGGTGCCGCCGTGGGAGCCCATGAACTCCTCGAACGGGCGCGACCTCGTTCGCCTCCGGGTCGAACATGCGAGTTGACGAGCAGGTCGGGGCAGTGCGGGAAGCCGTCCGTGCGGCGCAGGTGGTCGGCCGTGTTCGGGCCGAAGTCGGCCAGCGGGTCCTCGCCGCTGACGACGTCGTCGCGGAGCCGGCGCGAGCCGCGGGCGCCGAGCACGATCGCGCCGTCGTCGTCCGACTTGACCATCACGAACCCGATTCCCGGGTGGCCGGTGAGGGCGGTGACGCAGCCTCGGGTGGAGCGCGGTCGATCTCACCGATCGTCATCCGCTCGTCGCTCTCGGTCAGGTAGACGAGGCCGAGGCCGCCCGAGGCGAGCACGATCGCCTCGTGCTCGGAGCCGTCCTCGCCGGCCTGCTCGGCCGCCTTGCGGTTCGGCGCCAGCACCACCTCGCCGTCGACGAGGCTGTCGCTGGTCGCGCGGGCGACGATCCGGCCGGCGGCGTTGTCCTCGTCGCGGACGTCGGTGAGGGCGCTGCCGACGTTCGTCAGACCCTCGTCGGCGGCCTCCGGCGCAAAGACGCTGCCCGTCTGCAGCGACTCCTGGACGAGCTCGCCGAGCTCCTTGCCGTAGCGCTGGCGGAAGGGGCGGCCCTGGGTCTGGCCGTGGTCGGAGAGGACGACGAGGTGGTACGGGCCGCGGCGCCAGCTCGACCGCGCGCTCGAGCCGGGCGAGCTGGGCGTCGTGCTGCTTGAGCACCGCGAACGCGTCGGGCTGCTCGATCCCGGAGTGGTGGGCGACCTCGTCGTAGCCGACGAAGGTCGAGTAGGAGACCGGCACGCCCTCGACGATGTCGCCCATCAGCGTCGCCGTGTTCAGGTCGCGCATGATCACCGTGATCGCGCCGCGCATCCACGGGTAGAGGCCGCCGCGATCGACGTGCTCCTCGCCGAGCCGGCGCTGGCGCCGCGCCGCCCGGATCTCGAGCATCACGTCCCACAGGTACTTGGCGATCGTGCGCGTGAAGCCGTAGGGGTCGGCGAAGTAGGCGATGTACTCGGAGGCGCTCGACCGCTGCCGGTCGCGGATCACGCTCATCGTCGCCGAGCAGCGCGGCGCGTCGCCGGAGAAGAGGTTGCCGCGGCTGGTGCCGCCGGCCGCCAGCAGCCCGCCGCCGTCGGAGTGGCGGCGTTCGAGCTCGACCGCGTCCTTGCCGTGGTTGGAGACGAGCGTCTTGCCCGACTCCTTCTCGTACCAGCGGAAGGCGGGCATGTCGAAGTTGCTGCCGAGCAGCAGCCCCGCCTGGCTGGCTCCGGTCTGCGAGGAGAGGTCGCACTCCCAGGGGATGACCTGGTGGCTGCCCTCGTCGATCCAGCGCTTCATCGTCGGGACGTGACCCTCGCGCAGTGCCCGCTCGAGGACGGGCTCGGCGAGCCCGTCGATCTCGAACATGATCACCCCGGGCACGTCGGTCCGGTTCGCCTCGCGGACCTTGCGGGCGCGGCGGCGGACGAGCCGCAGCTGCCGGGCGTCGTCGTCGAAGCTCAGCGCCGGGGTCAGCAGCATCAGCGCGACCGAGAGGACGAAGGCGATGATCACGGCCTCGAGGAAGCTCGGCGCCTCGCCGTCGACGACGTCGATCGCGGCGATCACGACGGCCGCGTTGAGGACCAGCGAGCCGAGCCCGAAGGTGAAGACGGTGAGCGGCAGGACGATGCGGATGATCAGCGGCCACAGGAGCCCGTTGATCAGAGCGATCACGAGGGTCGTCGCCATCGCCGCGCCGAAGCTCGGGATCTCGACTCCCGGCAGCAGCGCCGTGACGATCAGGAAGATCAGGGCGACGAGCACCCAGAGGACGACGGCGCGAAGCGCGACGCCGGCGGCTCGTCGGAAACCACTCATCGCCGTCAATCAGACACGGCGGGCCGCCCGGGCACATCACCCGCAACGGATGATTACCGGGCCAAGCGGGCGAAAGCCGTCTTCAGCCGTACGGGTTCTTCGCCGAGCGGTCGTCGGAGAGGGAGTCCTGCGAGCGCCCGACCAGGTTCTCGATCGCGTCGGCGAGATGGACCTGGGCGATGTTGTAGTCGCCGCGCTCGACCCGCAGCTTGTGCGCCTCGAGCAGCACGTCGGCGTGGGTGTGGCCGGCCGGCGGCTCGAACCGGTAGGCGGCCAGCTCGATCAGCAGGCCGAGCGGGTCCTTGAAGTAGATCGAGTCCATGAAGCCGCGGTCCTTGGGCCCGCTGTGCTCGATCCCGCGCTCCTCCAGCCGCTCGATCGCCTGGTCCCAGGTCGCTTTCGAGACCGAGAAGGCGATGTGGTGGACGCAACCGGGGTCCATCGGCGTCCGCTCCGGGGAGCCCTTGCGCTCCTCGTTGGTGAAGATCGTGATCAGGCGCCCGTCACCGGGGTCGAAGTAGAGATGGCTCTCCTCGGGCCGGTCGAGATTGGGCTGCTCGAAGACGAACGGCATCCCGAGCACGCCCTCCCAGAAGTCGATCGACGTCTGCCGGTCGGCGCCGGTCAGCGTGATGTGGTGGACGCCCTGGCTCTGGAGCTTCTGCATCTCGGCCCTCTCGCGGATCGCCTGCGGTGAACGGCGCCAAGCTTATGCGAGCGGCTGCCGCCGCTGCCGGCCTCAGAAGCCCTTGCGGGGACCGTCGGCGGCGTCGTGCCAGCGCAGCCGCCCGGATGAGGAGCTGCCTCCGAGCGCGTCACGGTTGTGCGCCTCGACCGCGAGCGTGATCCGGCCGCGCCGGATCAGGCGCTTCAGCGTGAGCGCGGCGCAGCTTCAGGCCGACGCGGCTGCTCTCCCCCGCCGCGATCCGGTATCCGGCGCGGCGGGCGCCCTTGGCGCGGAGATCGCCGGCGCAGGTCTGGACCGCGCCCGCGGGTGCGGTCGGGCAGCCGACGCGGACGAAGGCGCGGCGTCCCTTGATGCCCTTGCCGCCCTCGCGCAGGGTCGGTGCCCGGACCCGCGCCGGGCCGGCCGGCGGCAGCGGATCCGGCACCGCCCCCTGCACGTACTCGCCGGGATTCAGGATCGCGTTCTGAAAGCCACCGTCGACCGCCTCGATCGTCTCGCCGGGCGGGTCGTCGGGCAGCTCGACAGGCTCGTCGGTGATCGAGCCGAGCACGCGCCGGAACAGCTCGAGCTGCCACTCGGTCGCCCCGGCCAGCGTCGTCGGGCTGTCCTGGCCGTTGCGGGCGATGACGATCCCCTGGCTCGGGAAGACGGCGACGATCTGGCCGAACAGACCGCTGAAGACGAAGCCGTCGCGAGGCGTGCCCGGGTAGCCGTAGGCGTCGACGACGTCGCGGTCGGTGATCCGCGGTCCGATGCACGGCTTGCCGCTGTTGACCCAGATCAGCCAGCCGTAACAGCCGTTCGTCTCCGACGGCGCCACCGCACGGCGGAGGTACTCGGGCGAGAGCAGCTGCTCGCCGCGCCAGCGGCCGTCGCGGCGCATCAGCTCGCCGAGCCGGGCGAAGTCGTTGATCCTCATCCGCGCCCCCCAGAAGCCCTGGATGTTGCCCTTGCTGTCGCGCTGCCAGTCCCAGCTCGAGGGCTCGATCCCGATCTTCGACATCAGCTCGCGCTGCATGAACTGGCGCGGGTCCGAGCCGGTCGCGCGCTCGATCGCCTTCGGCAGGATCGCGACGGCACTCTGGGCGTACTCGAAGTACGTGCCGGGCTCGTGGTCGAAGGGAAGCGTCAGCCAGTCGCCGACCCGGTCGGTCTGGGTGACGATGTTGTAGTCGCGGAGGCCGTTCCAGTGGACTCCCGAGCTCATCGTCAGCAGGTCCTCCATGGTGACGGCGCCGTGCGCTTCGTCGGCCTCCGGCAGCAGCGCCCCGACCCGGTCGTCGGGCGAGATCAGGCCCTTCGTCATCGCCCGGCCGAACAGCAGCGACGTCACCGACTTGCCGAGCGACCAGCTCTCGAAGCGGGCGTTGTCGTTGCCGGTCGCGAGCCGGTCGGAGCCGACCAGGCAGCCGTAGCGGAAGACCCGCACCGCGAGCCCGCCCTGGCTGGTTCCGTAATCGATCGCGTCCTGCAGCTTCGCGGCGTCCATCCCGGCGGCGGCCGGGGTCGCCCGCTCCCAGTCCTGCTCGAGCGGCTCCTTGCAGTGAGCGGCGGCCGCGGCCCGGTCGGGCCCGCCCGCCAGGACGGCGACTGCCGTCAGCGCCAGCGCAACGGCGAGCGCGACCCTTCCCCTGCCCTGCAGCACCTCTGCCATCGCCGTCGCAGGGTAGAGACCCGCGCCGCCGCCGGAGCCGGTTCGGCCCCGGCCCCGCTCACCCGATCAGGCGCGGCTCAGCTGCTCAGCTTGACCTTCGGCGACTGCTGCGAGAGGCAGGTGTTCTTGCTGCCGGAGTTGTTGCCGATCTTGGCCTGGTTGACCTCGGAGAAGTAAGTGCCGTTCTTGGGGGCGCCCATGCCGAGGTCGATGTCGAACTTGCCCTTGTTGTTCGTGTGGTCGCCGCCGAGCTTCTTCTTGTCGCCGTTCTTCTTGCGGTAGAGAACGACCTTGCGGTCCTTGACGCAGTTGCCCTTGGTCGAGTCGATCTGCCCCTTGAACGAGGCCTCGCCGTTCTTGAGCTCGTACTTGAACTTCGTGTAGGCGGTCGGGTACGTGTTGCCGCCGGCGAGCGCGATCGCGGGAACGAGCGCGGCGGCAATCGCCACGATCAGCACAACGGCTCTGGTGGTACGTCTCGTCGGCGTCATCTGGGGCCCCTCCCTCGCGAGTACTGGTCGGCAGGAGTATCCCCCATCGCGCCGCCAGCGATCCAGTCAGCCGAGCAACGGGCGAGTACCCTCGGGCCGAAAGCATGAGCGAGACCCCGGAGATCAGCTACGCCACCAACGGCGACCTGTCGATCGCCTACACGGTCCGCGGCTCGGGACCGATCGACCTGCTCTTCGTGCCGGGGTTCGTCAGCCACCTCGGGCTGCTGTTCGGCAACGACCTCGCGATCCGCTTCTGGGAACGGACTCGCATCGTTCACGCGGCTGATCGCCTTCGATAAGCGCGGCCAGGGGCTCTCGGACTCGGGCGGCGCCTACACGATCGAGAACATCGCCGCCGACGCGGTCGCGGTGCTCGACGCGGTCGGCTCCGAGCGGGCCGCGATCCTCGGGGTCTCTGAGGGAGGCCCCGCCGCGACGATGCTTGCCGCGACGTACCCCGAGCGGCTCAGCCACATGGTCCAGTTCGGCACCTATGCCCGGCTTTCCCGGCGCCGGACTACCCCGAGGGCCTGACGCCGGAGCGCCTGAAGCGGATCGAGACGATCATGCGGGACCGCTGGGGCGATCCGAGCACGCTCGAGCTCTGGGGCCCGACCGTGGCGGACGACCCGGTGCAGCGCGAATGGTGGTCGCAGATGATGCGCTGGGGCGCCGGCCCGGGAGCGGCGCGGACGCTGATGGAGATGTACCGCAACCTCGACGTCCGCCCGCTGCTTCCGCTCGTCCCGATCCCGGCACTGATCCTGTGGCGGGAGGGCGACCGGATCCTGCCACCGCGCTTCTCGCGCACGGTCGCCGACGGAATCCCGGACTGCCGCGGCAGGGAGCTCGAGGGCGAGGATCACATCCCCTGGTTCGGCGACGCCGGAGCCGTGCTCGACGAGATCGAGGAGTTCCTGACGGGCCGCCCGGCTTCGGCGCCGGTTCGCGCGTCCTCTCGACCGTGCTCTTCACCGATCTCGTCGACTCGACCCGCCGGCGGCCGAGCTCGGAGACCGGGCGTGGCGAGACCTGCTCGACGACTGCGACCGGCGCTGGCGGCGCGAAGCTCGATCTCCACGGGGTCGGTTCATAAAGAGCACCGGCGACGGTCTGCTGGCGACCTTCGACGGACCGGCGCAGGCGGTCCGGGCGGCGCTCGCCCTGCGCGAGAGCACGCGCTCGCTCGGCCTCGAGACCCGGTCGGGCATCCACACGGGCGAGTGCGAGCTGATCGGCGACGACATCGCCGGGATCGCGGTCCACATCGCCGCGCGCGCCGAATCGGCCGGACGGCCGGGCGAGGTGACGACGACGGGCACGGTCAAGGACCTCGTGATCGGCTCCGGGCTCGAGTTCTCCGAGCGCGGCATCCACGAGCTCAAGGGCGTTCCCGGTCAGTGGCCGCTGTTCGCCGTGGCCGGCGACGCCGAGCGCTGAGCGCTCAGCGGCACTCGGCGCCGACGCAGTCGCTGAGCTGCTCGGCGCGCTTTGCCAGCTTCGCCTCGAGGTCGGCGTACTTCGGCTTGCCGGCCAGGTTCTCGAGCTCGAACGGGTCCTTCTTGAGGTCGTAGAGCTCGCGCTCGTCGAACGACCACTGGATGAACTTGTAGCGGTCGTTCCGCACCCCGTAGTAGGGGAGGTCGAAGGCGGTGATCGGCGTGTAGAACTTGAACAGCGGCTTCAGCGCCTCGAGCGGCACGTCGCGGTCGGGCAGCGGCTCCTCGCCCTTGGCGGCGGGAAGCAGCGAGAGCCCGTCCATGACGCGACCGGGCTTGCCGTTGGCCATGTCGAGGATCGTCGACGTCCAGTCGACGTCGATCGCGTTGCCGCTGACGGTCGCCCCCTTTTCGATCCCGGGGCCGCGGACCACCGCGGGCAGCCGGATCCCGGGCTCGTACGGCAGGAACTTGGAGCTGCGCAGGCGGTGGTCGCCCTGCATGTAGCCGTTGTCGGAGGTGTAGACGATGTAGGTGTTGCGGAGCTCGCCGGCGCGACGCAACTGCTTGATGATCCGCTTGACCTGGTCGTCGACCGAGAGCACGGCGCCGAGGCGGCCGCGGTAGTTGTCGCCGATCTCCTCGACCTGGGCGTCGGTCAGCTTCGGCAGGTCGCGGACGTTGGCGGCCTTGTCGGAGACGTCGTCCTCGTTGAAGGCCGGGGTCTTCGGCACGTCGACGTCGTCGAACGTGTCGCGGTAGCGATACGGCGGCCGCGGGTCGGGCTCGGGCGCGCCCGGGCGCAGGCCCTGGGCGTGGTTGGTGTCCTCGGCGTGCGGAGCGGGCGGCGTGTACCAGAGGAAGAAGGGCTTCTTCTTCGGCGCCGAGTCAGCGACGAAGTCGGCCGCGTAGCGCCCGTTGACGTCCATCGAGTAGTCCTTCGGCTTCGCGGTCCCGAAGTAGTCGTAGGGGACGAAGGCCCTGCGGAACAGCGCCAGCAGCTCCTGGAACGACTCGGGCGGGTCCTCGTTGCTCCAGGTCGCGAGGTTGAGCTGCGACTCCGCATAGTCGCGGTCGCCCCAGAACTTGACCTTGCCGTCGATGTTCATCGCGTAGTTGAAGTAGTCGTAGGTCGAGTTGTCGAGCAGCGCCGCCCAGTGGTCCCAGCCGGGCGGGACCTCGGTCCGGTCCTTGGCGCCGTACTCGTTCAGGTACTTGCCGACGAGGCCGGTCCGGTAGCCGGCGTCCTGCAGCCAGGGGCCGAGCGAGTTGCGCTGGTTGAGCTTGCCCGGCAGCGAGGAGAACTGGTAGTGGCCGCCCTCGTTCGACTCGAAGTTGCTCTCGACGTGATGGTTGTGCGCGAACTGACCGGTCAGGAACGCGGTCCGCGACGGGCAGCAGAGCGGGTACGAGTTGAAGAAGTTCTCGAAGGTCGTGCCGCGATCGATGATCTGCTTGCGGACCGTCGGCATGTACTCGAGGTCGCTGACGATCTGATCGTCGGTCTCGACCACGACGATGTTCGGCTGCGAGGAGCCGGCCTTGGCCGAGGCGTCAGCCGCCGTCCACAGCATCGCCAACGCGGTGAGCGCGAGCGCCAACAGCGCCGCGGTGCGGATTCCCCCCGGAATCCGTGTGCCCGTTACCCCCGATGTCACTTCGCTCAACGCTCCTTGTTCTTGATGATCTGCCGCAGGAACGGCTTCACGGTCTTCGTGAACTTGTTCGTCTTCGCCGGCGCCAAGGTCGGGTCGAGGTGGCTGGTCGACTTGCTTCCGTCGACGAGCTTCGCGTCCTTGATCTTCGACTTGTCGATCAGCGTGTTGGCGCCCTCGAAGACGCCACCGTCGGTCAACTCTGTCTGGAACACGTACAGAGGCGTATCGATTCGCTTGGTGTTGAACAGCCGCAGCCCGAGGAAGTCCGCCGCGGGCGTGCGCTTGAGCGCGTTGGCAGCGGCCGTGTCGAGGATCATGCGGTTCGGGTAGTACCACTCGGTCGCGTTGCCGGGCTCACGGCCGAACGCCTTCGCGAAGTCCTCGATCGGCGTGTTCTCACCGCTCGCCCAGGGCTTCGGATCGCCGCTGCCGAAGTCGCCGGCGCGGATCTGCAGCGAGGCGCCGAGCGGCGAGTAGGTCTTGTCGAACAGGTAGCCGAGCAGGCCCTCGTTCGTGACGGGGTACGGAGGCGCAAGGCCGGCCCCGGCGACGATCGGGTTCGACTGCAGCGACGAGGGGCCGTCGGGATCCTCGCGCGCGGTCAGCGCCGCGACCTCGGAGAAGATCGGCCCGACCTCGGGCAGGCCCGCTCCGAGCGGGTCGCTGAACATGTCGCCGGCCTCGATCTCGGCCAGGCGCGCCTGCGCGTCCTCGAGCGAGAAGTCCTGGGGGCCGAAGGCGGCGAGGCCGCCGTCGATCAGGACGAGGCCGTCGAGGTCCTCGAACCCCGGGCCGTCGCCCTTGAAGTCCCAGGCCGCGTAGGAGACGACCGAGGAGGCGCCGCGGGAGTGACCGCCGAGGATCACCTTGCGGCCGCCCTTCGAGGCCTTCGCGATCACGCGATGGAGGTCGTTCATCTCCGTCGCGAAGCCCCACTCGGAGACGAACGGGACGTCGTCCGGAAGGACCCTGTCGTACTGGAAGCCGAGGTAGTAGTCCTGCGCCTCCTCGGCGTCGCCGGACTCGAACCCGGAGGTGTCCTCGAACGCCTGCTCGCGGCGATCGAAGCTCCAGACCTGCAGGTCCTTGACCTGCTTGGAGAGGTCGCGGGCGATCGGGGCGACGCTGCCGGCGCCACCGCCGGTCCCGGGGATCAGTACGAGCACGTTGTCCGCCTTCTTCGAGCCGAACTTCTCGACGAAGACCTTGTCGTACTCCTTCGGGCCCGCCGCCGGCGCTCCCTTGATCGTCACGTACTTGGACGCGGCGCCCGCCTCGGCGGCGAACAGCATTGCGACCACGGCGACAGCGGCGAACAGGCCAACTGCGCGGATTCCCCTCGACATCAAGCTCTCTCCTTTTCCTGGGCGCGCAGACGGCGTGCCCGTTCCCCGGTCTTCCCCCTCGGTGCGCCGGAACCTTACCGCAGCGACCCGCCCGTCCCGCTTCGGAATAGGCTCGCAACCGATGCTGGGGCTCGGAATCTTCGCTGCCGTCTTCGCGGTCTACGGTCTCGTCGCGGCGCGGGCCGAGCGGGTCGGCATCTCGCGGCCGATGATCTTCGTCGCCGCGGGCGCCGGGGTGCGCTGATCGACGCCCTCGACCCGCCGCCGGGAGGCGCAGGACGCCGGGATCCTGCTCGCCCTTGCGGAGATCGCGCTCGCCCTCGTGCTCTTCGCCGATGCCTCCCGCGTCAACCTCGGTCGGCTGCGGCGCGGGGCCGGCGCCCCGATCAGGCTGCTCGGGCCGGGGATGCTGATGTCGATCGGCCTCGGCACCGCGGTCGGAGCACTGCTGCTCGGCGGCCTCGACGTCTGGGAGTGCGCGGCGCTGGCCGCGATCCTGGCGCCGACCGACGCCGCGCTCGGCGCCGCCGTCGTCGAGGACGAGCGCGTGCCGCGCTTCATCCGCCAGACGCTCAACGTCGAGGCCGGGCTCAACGACGGCCTCGCAGTTCCCTTCCTGCTGCTGTTCCTGGCCGGCGCGACGGTCAGCGAGGGCTTCGAGCCGGGCTCGTTCCTGGCGACGACGCTGATCGAGAAGATCGGGATCGGGGTCCTCGCCGGCGGCCTGTCGTCGGCGCCGTCGCCGGCGAGCTGGCGCGCCGCGCCCGCGGCGCCGGCTGGTCGACGCCGGGGCTCCGAGCAGCTGGCGATGGCCGGCGTCGCCGTGGCGCTGTTCACGTTCACCGAGGACCTCGGCGGCAGCGGCTTCATCGCGGCGTTCGTCGGCGGCCTGATCGCGGGCTCGCGGATGAAGGCCGAGCGCCGGCCAGCGCTCGGCTTCGCCGACGAGGAGGGGGCGGTGGTCGCGGCCTTCGTCTTCTTCGCCCTCGGGCTCTCGCTGGTCGAGCTCTTCGACCGGCTCACCTGGGAGATCGTCGTCTACGCGCTGCTCAGCCTGACCGTGGTGCGGATGCTGCCCGGTCGCGCTTGCCCTGGCCGGATCGGGCCTGCGCCGGCAGACGGTCGCCTTCATCGGCTGGTTCGGCCCGCGCGGGCTCGCCTCGGTCGTGCTGGCCCTGGTCGTTCTCGAGCAGGAGCAGCCGCTCGCACAACGTCGACACGCTCGTGCTGACGACCCTGCTCACGGTCGTGCTCAGCGTCGTCCTGCACGGCTTCAGCGCCGGCCCGCTCGGCCGCCGCTACGGCGAGTGGGCCGCGAAGCTGCCGCCCGGGGCGCCGGAGCTGGCCGAGCCGCCGGAGGTCCCGACGCGGAGCCGGAGACGCCCCCTACGGCGCCTCCGCTCAGATCGCGAGCGTGGCGCGCGCCGCCCAGGCGCCGTCGTCGAGGCGTCGCGTCTCGAGGCGGCTGAGCGTGACGGCGCGGATCTCTTCGCGCGGGACGCCGCGCACGCCCGCGATACGGGCCGAGAAGGTGGTGCTCTCGAGGCGCTCCTTGTCGAGCCGCTCCGGCACGAAGCCGTCCTCGGCAGCGAGCCGGATCAGCTCGGCGAGCCAGCCGTGCAGCAGTCCCTCGAGATCGGCCGGGCCGAGCAGCACCTCGTGGGTGACCGGCGTCCCCCCCGTCGTCTCGGAGAGCACGTCGCTGAGACCGAGCAGGCTCTCGGTGAAGAGCGCCGCCGGCTCGACGTCCTCGACGATGATCTCGATGCTGGATCCGCTGCTCATCGATCTCGTACATCGGTCGTCCCTTCGGTGTGGCTGCCACCGGACCGGGCGTCGCCGGCGGATGCCGGCGACGCCGCGGTCGGTGGCCTCAGGCCGTGGCCCGGGATTGGCTACTTGACGGTGAAGCCAACGTACTGGCCGGCCGCGTAGTGGCCGGGCAGGTTGCAGATCAACACGTACTTGCCGGCGTCCAGCGAGAGCGTCACCTCTTCGGTGGCGCCGGGCATCACGCTCGGGATCTCACCGGGCACCTCGCCGGCGGCCTCCTCGTCGACGTTGCCGTCGGCGAGCGGCAGATCGCCGGGGGCGGTGTCCGTCTTGATGACGACGAACTCATGCTCCATCTTGCCGTCGTTGGTGACCTCGAACTTGACGTTGCCGGCCTTCGTCGAGGAGACGTCCGGCTTGACGAAGTACTCGCCGAGCGAGACCGTGACTGTCGTGTCCGCCTCGGAGGCGGCGACTTCGCTGCCGCCCTCCTCCGCAGACTCTTCCTCGGCGACGGCGCCTGTGTCGGTGCTGGTCGCCTCGGTCGTGGACTCGGCGCTCGTGCTGTCGTCGTCGCTGCTCCCGCACGAGGCGAGGGCGAGGACGAGGACGAGGCCTGCGAGCACGGCTGTGAGCCGCGCGAGCTTTCCCATCTGGTTCCTTTCGTTGGTTGGACTGAAGTCGTGGCCTGCGGCTACTTCTTCGCGGCGGGCTTCTTCGCCGGCCGGCCTTCTTCGCGGCCGGCTTCTTCGCGGCGGGCTTCTTCGCCGCGGGCTTCTTCGCGGCCGGCTTCTTCGCCGCGTCCTTGCCGCTCAGCTTGCGGCCGACCTCCTCGAGGTCCTCGACCAGCGTGCCGCGCACCCGGCGCAGGTTGGTGCGCGCGTCCTTCAGCGTCCGGTCCATGTCCTTGACGAGGTCGCGGCGGCCGCGCGAGAGATCGCCGCGGAGATCCTTGAGCGCGTCCTGGGCGGCGGCGATCGCGTCGTCGAGGCGGTCGACGGGCTTCGTCGACGGCTTCGGCTTCTTCGCGGCCGGCTCGCGCCGCGGGCTTCTTGCGGGTCGGGGCTGGGCGGCGGGCTGTCTTGGAGGCCATGGTTGCTCTCAATCTTTCGGGGCGTTCGGGGGCCCGGCGAGCGTAGGTTCGGCGCGGGTGCAGGGGCATCCGTATTGCCGACCGCGGCGCCATGCGTAGTCGTCACGGATCCTCCGGCGGCCCACATCCATAGGCTCGGGCCATGGATGTAGACGTGACCGCGAGGGGCGAGGTGCCTGAAGAGGCGCGGACGCTGGCAGCGGACAAGATCGGGGCTCTGGATCGCTACGTCAACGCGCGCCTGCTGCGGGCGCACGTCGTCCTGCACCAGGAGCCGAACCCGCGGATCGAACGCTCGGCCCAGGCCGAGGGCGAGGTGCTGCTCGACGGAACCAGGGTCCGGGCTCACGTCGCCGACTACACGATGGAGGCGGCGATCGACGGGCTCGCGCACAGGCTCGAGCGCCAGCTGCGGGCCTTCGTCGAGCGCCGGGTCACCGAGCGCGACCGCGGGGCCTCACATCCGGACGGCGAGTGGCGCCACGGCGACGCGCCGACGCAGCGCCCCGACCACTTCCCGCGGCCGCCCGAGGAGCGCGAGGTGGTGCGCCAGAAGAGCATCGCCGTCGGCGCCATGGAGGCGGTGCAGGCGGTCGAGGAGATGGCGATGCTCGACCACAGCTTCTACCTCTACCGCGAGGTCGACCCGGACGTGGACGCCGTCGTCTACCACCGCGACGACGGCAGGGTCGGCGTGATCGGACCGGTCGGCACCGGCTGGTCGGGGCCGGACGAGGACGGGATCGTGCGCGAGGAGAGCCGTGGCCCCGAGCCCCGCAGCCTCGACGACGTGGTCGCCGAGATGAACGAGCTCAACCACCGCTTCCTCTACTTCATCGACGCGGGCAGCGGCCGAGGGCGGGTCATCTACCTGCGCTACGACGGCAACTACGGGCTGATCGAGCCGCGGGACCCCGAAGACTGAGTCGCCGATGAGGCTCGCCTGCGGTCTCGCCCTGCTGACCCTGGCACTCGCCGCCGCGGCTGCGCCGGCGGCACGGCTGCAGAAGGCCGGGCCCGAGCGGGCGCAGGCAGCCGGCGAGCGGACCGACGACGAGCAGCTGCCTCCGATCGAGAACGACCTCGGCCCCCGCGGATACAGGCGGCTCGTGCTCGGCAGCTTCCGCCTCCTGAACGAGTTCTGGAACAACCAGCTTCCGGACCTCGGCGGTGAGCCCGGCCCACCGAGCCGGCTCATCTCCTACTGGAGCCGCCGCCAGGACCCCGGCTGCGGCGGCAGGCCGGTCGGCGCCTACAACGCCCAGTACTGCACCGGAGCCGAGCGGATCTCCTGGGACGGCCGCTGGGTCTACGGCGACCTCTACAGGCGGATCGGCGACGTCGCCGTGATGTTCGTGCTCGGGCACGAGTACGGGCACCTCGTCCAGGAGCGGCTCGGGATCGACCGCAAGTTCCCGCTCACGATCGAGTCCGAGCTCAACGCGGACTGCCTCGCCGGCGCCTGGCTCGGGCACCTCAACGACAAGCTCGTCCGCTTCAACAGGGTCGACTACGCGGCGCTGCGAGGCGGCCTCTTCGTCGTCGGCGACGGCCGCGGCGTGCGCTGGCGCAACCCCCAGGCGCACGGCCGCTCCGGCGAGCGCCGGCACGCCGTCGAGATCGGCGCCCGCAACGGGCAGCGGGCCTGCCTGCAGCGCCTCGGCCCGGGGTTCTCGCGATGAGGGCGCCGCGCCTTCCCCTGCTCGCCGGTCTCGCAGCCGCCGTCGGCCTGGCGATGTCGGCCTCGGCCGCTGAGCGCGGACGAGGCGGCAGCGGACCGCACCTACAGCTACGACACGCCGGTGTTGAAGAGCTCGCCGTGGCCCGCGATGCGCCGCGACCGTCGCAACACCGGCGCCTCCCCGATCCGCGCCGGGCTCAGAGCGGGCGCGGAGCCGTGGCGCTTCGAGACCGGCAAGGGCGTCTTCTCGACGCCGGTCATCGACGGCGAGGACACCGCCTACTTCGGCTCCGCCGACCGCCGCTTCTACGCGGTCGACAGGCACGGCGCGTTGCGCTGGAAGCTGAAGACCGGAGAGATCATCGACTCCGCCGGCACGCTCGGCGCCCCGGACGAGCAGGCCGGCGGGCCGACCCTGACCTTCGGCTCCGCCGACGAGCACATCTACAGGCTCCGCGACCCGGGCAAGGCCGGGCTCTCGCGCAAGCAGCGGATCGTCTGGAGGTTCCGGACCGAGAAGCCGCCGCAGGGCGGCCAGATCGTCAACTGGTGGGAGGGCAACGTCGTGATCGGTCCCGGCGGCACGCTCTACGCCGGCAACACCGGCGGCGGCATGTACGCGATCGACCCGACCGGGCACGAGCTCTGGAACTTCCCGACCGGCAACTCGGTCTGGTCGGCGGCGGCGATCGACGGCGAGGGCCGGATCTTCTTCGGGTCGGTCGACACGAAGCTCTACGGGATCGAGTCCGACGGCTCGCCGCTGTGGAGCAAGCAGACGATCGGCTTCAACGCCGCCTCGGCCGCGATCGGCGGCGACGGCACGGTCTACATCGGCTCCTTCGACGGCAACCTCTACGCGCTCGATCCCGAGACCGGCGCCGAGCGCTGGCGCTTCAAGACCAGCGACCACATCTACCCCTCGGCGGCGCTCGAGGAGAACGAAGCCGGAGAGACCGTCGCGATCTACACCGCCTCCGCCGACGGCTCGATCTACAAGCTCTCCCCCGACGGCGAGCTGATCTGGGGCTACGACACCGGCGATCCGATCCGATCCTCCCCGGTCCTCGGGATGCCACCCGAGGGTCGAGCAGGGCAGGATCCTCTACGTCGGCTCCTCCAACGGCCGCCTCTACGCGATCGACACCGCCGACGGCAGCCGGCGCTGGTCCTACGACACGACCCCGAAGAGCAAGGCCCTGCGCGACCGCAACGACCTCAACGCGAGCCCGGCGCTCGGCAAGCGCGGGATCTGGATCGCGGGCGAGGCCGGCTTCCTCCACCACGTCCCCTACGACTACTGCCTCGGAGACGCCGGGCGCCGCGACGAGCGCTGCGACACGAGCCCGGGAGAGCGGTTCGCCGACGACCTCGTCGCGACCTACCCGGTCACCGCCGGCGGCTCGACCGAGACCGAGGGCTACCCGCACCGGCTCCCGAACGCGACCACGATCACGACCCGGCTCGTGGTCCGACGCGACGGCGAGACCGTCAACGCGCGCATGCAGCCCGAGCCCGACGCCGCCTCGCTGGTCGCCGGCGTCCACCCCGCCTTCCCGTTCTCCGCGCAGCTCTCGGCCGACGGCCGCAACCTCCACATCGTTCCCGACGGCTTCCTCGACCCGGACACGAAGTACCGGATCGATCTCGCCGGCGACTACGCGGTCGCCGGCGGCGACGGCGGCTCGTTCTCGGACCGGATCGGCTTCAGGACGAAGCGCCGCGGCGCAGTGCCGGCGCTGGGGACGCGGCCCGATCGGGTCGGCGCCTTCAACCTCAGACGCCTGTCGCTGCCGCTGCCGACCCTGCTGCCGTCGGTCAACCAGATCGGCTTCGACAGCTACGACTGGATCGTCGGCTCGCTCGAGCGGACCAAGGAGACGAAGCACAGCGGCAGGCTGCTGCTCTGGGTGATCGGCTCGCGCGAGGACAATCAGGGGACCCGCGTCGCCGATCCCGACAGCGAGTTCGCCTTCCCGCTCAGCGGCCGCTACGACGGCGACTCGATAGTCCTCGATCAGCGCGGCTTCGAGCTGCTGTTCACCTTCGGGCCGGTGCCGCTCGAGGAGCTCGCCTTCCGGGGCGGCTTCGGCGACGACCTCGAGATCGATCCCGGCGCCTCCGTCTACGGCGAGGTCAACTGTCCCGAGGTCCCGAACCTCGGCGGAGCCCTGATCGTCGCCGGCCTCTGCAACGACGAGGACAAGCTGATCGCCTCCGGCTCCTATCTGACCAGCGGCTACAGCGGCCCCGCGAATCGCAAGCGCAAGGGCGTCCGGCTCCGCTCGATCGAGATGACGCGACCGACCGCCGGCGCCGACGGATCGGTCTCGGTCCGCTTCGAGCTCGCCGCGGACGCGGCCTTCGGGGCGAAGCGCCACACCGCCGACGTCCTGCTCACCGACGCGGCGACGGGCGTCCCGCTGTCGCTCGACTACAACGCGCTGACCGAGACGCGCAGCCGGGACGGGCGCATCACCGGGGTCGAGCTGACCCTGCCGGCGGGGACCGAGCTGCCCGACCGCGATCGAGGCCTGGGCGATCGGCGACGTCTATCCGATCGGCAGCCGCGAGCTCGGCTGAGCCCGCCGGCGCTTCGCCGGCCGCGTCCCCGGGTAGGGCCAGGGCATGCCCGGACACCGCAAGACGCCCGAGGACCTGCCCCCGCTCGAGCTGCGGGAGCTGCGCGAGCTCGATCTCTCCGAGGCTCCGGCCGGGGGGATGAGCCCGCAGGTCGCGTCCGCCTCGGGCGTCGTCAGGCGCGGCGACTTCGTCTACGTGATCGGCGACGACATGCTGCAGCTTGCCGTCTTCGAGATCGCCGCCAACGAGCCCGGCAGCCTGCTGCCGGTGCTGCCGGGCGAGCTCAGCGGAGACGAGCGGCAGCGCGCCGCCGACAAGCCCGACCTCGAAGCGCTGACCGCCCTGCCCCCGGTCGAGGGCGAGCCGCGCGGCGGCCTGCTCGGCCTCGGATCAGGCTCGGGACCCGAGCGCGACCGCGGCTTCTTCTGCTCCTTCGCAGCCGACGGGTCGCTCGCCGGCGAGCCGCGTGTGATCGACTTTCACCCCGTCTACGAGCAGCTTCGCGGCGAGCTCGGTGGCGAGATCAACATCGAGGGCGCAGCGGTCTTCGAGCAGTGCCTGTGGCTGTTCCACCGTGCCAACGAGGGCGACGGCCCGAACGCGGTCGCGGAGTTCAGGCTCGCCGACCTCTCGAAGACGCTGGCCTCCGATCAGGTCGTCGACCCGGGCGAGCTCAGCGAGCTGCGCGAGTACGAGCTCGGCGAGATCGACGGGGTCCCGGTCTGCTTCTCCGACGCGACGACGCTGACCAGCGAGCTCGTCTGCTTCACCGCTTCCGCCGAGAGCGCCGACGACGGCGGCATCCGCGGCTCCGTGGTCGGGACGATCGACGCCGAGGGCGAGGTCCACCGGCTGCGGACGATCGACCCGCGCTGGAAGGTCGAGGGGGTCGACGCGACGCTGGACACCGGCGTGATCAGCTTCCTCTTCGTCTGCGACCAGGACGACCCCGAGACGCCGTCGCCGCTGCTCAGCGCGACGATGCCGGTCGATCCGCGCTTCGACGGTTAACCGCACCAAAGGCCGCGGGCAGCTGCGCAACAATCGGGCGATCGCGAGGGATCAGGACATCAACGTCGTCGGCGGCTCGCTGCTCGGGTGCTCGGCCGAGCCGCTGACCGGCTTCTTCCGCGACGGCTGCTGCGCGACCGGACCCGAGGACGCCGGCAGCCACACCGGTCTGCGCGATCGTCAGCGAGGAGTTCCTCGAGTTCAGCCGCCGCAGCGGCAACGACCTCTCGACCCCGAAACCGCAGTGGGGCTTCCCGGGCCTCGAGCCCGGCGACCGCTGGTGCGTCTGCGCGGGCAGATGGCTCGAGGCCGACGACGCGGGCTGCGCCCCGCCCGTCGTCCTCGCGGCGACGCACGAGCGCGCGCTCGAGGTCGTCCCGATCGAGCGACTGCTGGCGATGGCCACCGAGCCCGAGGCGCCGGGCCCGGGCCCTGATCGGGCGCGGGCGGGCGATGCGAATCACGGTTGCGACCTTCGAGGGGATGCCGGACGAGTTCGGCTGGGAGGACCAGGCTCCTGCTCGACAAGGTCCGCGAGCGCGGCGCCGAGGTCGCCTACGTGCCGTGGACCGACGACGAGGCGGACTGGGACTCGCCGGACCTGGTCGTCGTCCGATCGCCCTGGGACTACGCGCTGCGACACGCCGAATTCCTCGAGTGGGTGCGTCGGGTCGGGGCGCCGCTCGAGAACGCCCCGGCGCTGATCCGGTGGAACAGCGACAAGCGCTACCTCGGGGACCTCGCGGCGGACGGCGTGCCGGTGGTCGAGACGACCTACGTCGGCCGCGGCGATCCGGTGCCGGAGATCGATTCCGAAGTCGTGATCAAGCCGACCGTCTCCGGCGGCGCGCGGGACACGGGCCGCTTCGGAGCCGGGTCGGCGCAGCGCGGCGCCGAGCTGATCGAGCGGATCTGCGGCCGCGGCGGCACCGCGATGGTGCAGCCGTTCGTCGCCAGCGTCGAGGCGGCCGGCGAGACCGCCGATCGTGACGATCGCGGGCGAGGTCAGCCACGTGCTGCGCAAGGCGCCGGTCCTGCGGGCGGACGAGGTCGCGCCGGTCCGCGAGGACGGACTCGGGGTCGCCGAGGCGATGTACGACCCGGGCCTGGTCGTCGCCGGCAGGGCCGAGCGCGGACCAGGTCGAGCTCGCCGGCCGCACCCTCGGCGGCGGTCCGCCGACGCTTCGCGACGACGCCGCTGGTGGCGCGCGATCGACATGCTGCGCGACCCGGCGGCCGGCCGGTGCTGCTCGAGCTCGAGGCGATCGAGCCGAACCTCTACTTCGACCACGCGCCCGAGGCCGCCGACCGGCTCGCCGACGCGATCATCGCCCGGGCCGAGCCGCCGCGCTCACAGAGCCGCTCGGCTCCTAGGGAGACCAGGCCTCCGATAATGGCCCGGTGCTGTTCGAGTTCGATCAGGTTTCGCTGCGGCGCGGCGGCGAGCCGGTGCTGGAGGCGCTGACCGCCACGATTCCCGAGGGAGTGAGCGCGATCGTCGGTCCCTCGGGGGCGGGGAAGTCGACGATGCTGCGGCTGCTCGACCGGCTCTCCGACCCCGACAGCGGCAGCGTGCGGTTCCGCGGCACCGACACGCGCGAGCTCGACCCGCTCGAGCTGCGCCGCGAGGTCGCGCTCGTCCCGCAGCTGCCGGCGCTGCTCGACGGGACCGTCGCCGACAACCTCCGCTTCGCCGCCGAGCATCGCCGGGCTGGAGGCGGACGACGGAGCGGCTGCTGGCGCTCGCCGGACTCGACCCGTCCTTCGCCGAGCGCGACGTCGACCGCCTCTCGGTCGGCGAGCAGCAGCGGGCGATGATCGCCCGCGCGCTCGCCACCGGGCCCGAGGTGCTGCTCCTCGACGAGCCGACCTCGGCGCTCGACGAGCGGGCCAGGGACTCGATCGAGCAGACCGTCGCCGACCTGCGCGAGCGGCTCGGGGCGTCGATCGTGATCGTCACCCACGACCCCGCCCAGGCCGCGCGGCTCGCCGACTGGATCGTGCGGATCGACAGCGGGCAGCCTCGCCGAGGAGGGCCCGGCGGCGGAGATGGCGCGATGAGCAGCTCGATCGACGTCACCGTCGGAGAGGTCGTGGCCTCGCTGGTCCTGGTCGCGATCGCCGCCGGCATCTCACGCTGGCGACGGGCGGGGCTCGAGGAGGACATCGGCATCGCCGTCGTCCGCAGCTTCCTGCAGCTGACCGCCGTCGGCTTCGTGATCACGGCGATCTTCGAGCAGGACAGCCTGCTGATGGTCGTGGCGCTGCTGGCGGTGATGGTCGGCTTCGGTTCGTGGACGGCACGTGCGCGCGCCCGGCACGTGCCCGGAGCGCTGGGGCCGCTGGCGATCGCGCTGACGCTCTCGGCGGTCGCCACCCTCGGCCTCGTGCTCGCGCTCGGCATCTTCCCCGCCGAGCCGCGGTACCTGGTCCCCGTCGGCGGCATGGTGATCGGCAACGCGATGACGGCGTCGGCCGTCGCCCTGAACCGGCTCGGCGACGAGATGCGCGGCGACGAGCGCCGGATCGAAGCGACACTCGCGCTCGGCGCCACCGCCCGGCAGGCCGCCAGCCCAGCGTCCGGCGAGCGCTGCGGTCGGGCACGATCGCGCTCGTCGACTCGACCAAGACGACCGGGCTGATCTTCTTCCCGGGCACGATGGTCGGCATGCTGCTCGCCGGCGCCGACCCGACCGACGCGGTCCGGCTGCAGCTGATCCTGCTCTACGTGCTGCTCGGCGCGGTCGCGATCTCGGCGCTCGTCTCGACGACCCTCGCCTACCGCAACTTCTTCACCCCGGCCCAGCAGCTGCGGGACCTGCCGCGAGACCCTGAGGCCCGGGGTCCCGGAGATGCGGCGTCAGGCGAAGGCCTGAGCGACGCGGATGACCACGAAGCCGAGGCCCACAACACCGAGCGCGCGGCGGAACCCGTTGACCCCGCTGTCGGCCTCCTCCCAGGCCCAGACCGTGAGCGCGACGTAGAAGATCGAGCGGGCGACGTCGTCGGCGGTCGAGCCGTCGTCGAACAGCACTCCGGCCAGCGCCGCGAGCAGCGCGACGAGCAGCGGAGCGTTCGGGAACTGGGCGACGACGTAACCCTTGATCTCGAAGTCGCGGCGCGGCATCGAGACTCAGCCGTCGCCGTCGATCCGCTCGGCGAGCGCGGCGATGTGGGCCGCGCCCGTGCCGCAGCAGCCGCCAAGCACCTGCAGGCCGAAGCGCTCGTGCAGCCCCCAGATCGCGTCCGCGAAGACCTCGGGCGGGTCGGACTCGAGGTGGTCGAGACCGACCAGCTCGACCGTCGACAGCCGCGAACCGTTCGCCTTCAGCTCGCGCACCCGATCCGATCCGGCGATCCCGGCGAGGGCCTTCGCGGCGACGCTCGTGTGCACACAGGAGATCGAGACGTAGGCGAGCGGCGGGTCGATCGCGGTATCGAGCCGGGCGACGGCATCGGCGAGCGCGGTCCCGTCGAGCACGAGGCCCTGACCGTCGAGGACGAGCGAGACGACGCTCGGCAGGCCGGTGGCGGTCATCGCCTCGCCGGCCCCGACTGCCTCCTCCACCGAGGGGAAGGTCGCGGCGAAGAGGAAGTCGGCGCCGGCTTCGGCGAGCAGCCCGGCCTGCTCGGAGTGGTAGGCGCGCCCCGTCGCCGGGGCAAGCGCGACCTCGGGCGTGTAAGCGTCACCGGCCGGGCCGAGGACGCCGGCGACGAAGACCTCGGCAGGCGAGGAATCCGCGATCGAGCGATGCATCTCGACGGCCGCGCGGTTGATCGCGGCGACGTCCTCCCCCCTCCCCGCGGCCGCCGCGAAGTTCGCCGACGCCCGGAAGGTCGGGGTGCCGATCACGATCGGTACGCCCGCGGCCTCGGCGTCGGCGACGTAGCCCTCGTAGACGCCGCGGATCAGCGGCAGGCCCGCGGGGTCGAGGACCATCGCTCCGACCTGCAGATCCGGGTCCATCGGATAGTCGGTCCCGAACATGATCTCGGTCTCGATGCCGCCGTCGGTCAGGATCGGGGCGCCGGAGTCGAGCAGCCGGCGGAAGTCTTCGGTCGAGGAGCCCACCCTGCAACCGTACCGACGGCGCCTCGGTAGTCCCCACCGATCCGGGCGGCGGCGGCTCGGGTAGCCTCAGCGTCGAAGGCGACCACACCGACCAGGAGGTTTCGATGGGCAGCGAGGAACGCGACCAGCTCGATGCGGCGGAGGATGACCTGGCGGCAGACGAGAGCCGGATGCTGTGCCCCGTCTGCGACGGCAGCGGCGTCACCGAGTCCGGAGATTGCGAGAACTGCGGCGGCACCGGCTACGTGCCGGAGGAGACCGAGCAGGAGCCGCAGGACCTCTAGGAAGCCGCCGAAGCGAGCTCTCCGAGCTCCGCGAGCGACTGCTCGATGCCGTCCGCGAGCACGTCGAGGTCGGGAACCGTGCCGCGGTCTGCCGCGAGCCCGAACACGAGTTCACCGTCGTAGCTCGCAACTGCGATCCCGATCGAGTGGTAGGCGAAGATCGGCACGAGCGGGACGATCCGCCGCAGCCGTGAGCCGAGCCCGTAGAGCGTGAACTGCGGTCCCGGCACATTGGTGATCGTCACGTTGAAGAGCCGCGGAGTGAACGAGAGACGGGCTGCCGTTGCGTGGATGACGGGCGGCGCGACCCCAGCGAGGTCGATCAGCGTCTCCGCACCTGCCGCCTGGCTGCCCTGCTTCAGCGAATCGGCGGCGGCGATCGTCTGCCGGTACCGCTGCGAGCGCGTCGGTCTCGGCCACGGGGAGATCGACGAACAGTGAGCTGACACGGTTGCCCAGCGCCAGCCTCTCGCTCGTCTGCCGCAGGCTGACCGGCACCATTGCCCGGAGCCCTCGTGGGTCCGGAGGCTCGCCGCGTGATTCGAGCAGGCGCCCGAGCCCACCGGCCGACGCAGCGAGCACGACGTCGTTGACCGTGCCGCCGAGCGCCCGCTTGATCGCTTTCACGTCGTCGAGCGGCACCGCCACCATCGCCATCCGGCGGGTGGCGCCGATCTCGGAGTTGATGCTGCTCTTGGGCGCCCCGCGGAGCTCGTCGCGGATCAGGAGCTCGGCAAGGCCCCGCGAGCGCGACAGCATGCCGCCGAGCTTGCGCGGGTGCAGCGCAAGGTCGAGTCCGGCGCGGGCCCCTTCGGTGATCAGCGACACGGGCCCGTGGATTCCGCCCTCGTTGTCGGGCGGGGGCTCCGCCAGGCCGAGTGCTCCGGCCGCGCCGGGCCCCGGATCGGGCACGGCGTCGAGGATCAGCGTCGTGACAGAGGCGCCGCTCATCCCGTCGACGAGGCAGTGATGGACCTTGGCCGCGATCGCCCAGCGCCCATCGGCGAGGCCGTCGAGCAGGGTCATCTCCCAGAGCGGGCGGGCCCGGTCGAGGCGGTGCGAGTAGAAGTCGCCGAGCCACTCGAGCAGCTCCTCGTCCCCGCCCGGCGCCGGCAGTGTCGCGTGGCGGACGTGTGTGGCGATCTCGAAGGCGCCGTCTTCCACCCAGTCGGGCCAGGTCATGCCGCCCGGGCGCGCCTCCGAGAGCCGGCGACGGAAACGCGGCAGCTGCGAAAGGCGCGAATCGAGTTGCTCGCGGACCATCTCGACGGCCGGTACGCCGCCGCCGGGAGCCGGATCGAAGACCATCGCCCAGCCGACGTGCATGTGGGAAGCCGGATCCCCATCCTCGAGTTCGAGAAAGGACGCGTCCAGCGGTGTCAGGTGATCGGTCAAGGCTGCGAAGGGCTCTCCACCCGGCTGAGCATCCATCCCGCGACCTCGCGGTCCATCCGTGAGGACCACGGCTTCGCGCGGGCGCGACTACGGCAAGCCTCGGCGCTGCCTCCACCGTCGGCGCCGAGCGCCACGACCTAGGATCAGCACATGGAAGTTCCTGAGTTCGAGGGCATCGAGGCGGGCGTCGAGGCGGAGCGGGGCACGCTTCACCTGAACCGCCCCGAGCGCCTCAACGCGCTGAGCCCGGCAACACTCCGGGAGCTCGCCGACGCGGCGGCCTGGTTCAACGAGCAGCCCGGCCTCAAGGTCGTGGTCGTGGCGGGCCGGGGCCGCGCGTTCTCGGCCGGCGCCGACGTCAGCGCCTTCGCCGGCTCCGGCGGAGACGACGCGGCCCGCCCCGCCCGTGAGGACGCCGATGCCGGGCGGCGGATGGCCGACGCGATCGAGCGCATCGACGCGGTCACGATCGCGAGGATCCACGGTCACTGCGTCGGCGGCGGCGTCGTCGTTGCCGGCGCCTGCGACCTGCGCATCGCGTCCGAGGACACGATCTTCTCGATCCCGGAGGTCGACCTCGGGATCCCGCTCGCCTGGGGCGGGATTCCCCGGCTGGTCCGCGATCTCGGCCCGGCCCTGACCAAGGAGCTCGTCATGACCTGCCGGCCGTTCGGCGCCGAGGAGGCCCGCGCCGCCGGGTTCCTGAACCGTGTCGTCCCGGCGGCCGAGCTGGATGCCTCGGTCGAGGAGCTGGCCGTCTCCCTCGCGGAGAAGCCACGCCTCGCGCTGCTGGCGACCAAGCGGCACGTCGACGCGGTGACCGACGGAATGGTCGGTACGGCACGCAGCTGGGCCGACGCCGACGGCCTGCTGGCCGGCCTGGCCGATCCGGAGGGGAACGAGTCGGCCCTCCGCTACCTCTCCCGCCTCAAGAGCCGGAAGTAGTCGGGTGGCCGCGAAGAGCCGCCTGCTCTTCGCCGCGGCCGTCACGGTGGCCGCCCTCTCCCCGCTGGATCCCCGCACCACGCACCTGAGCGGGGCGAGCGCCGGCGGCTGCGTCTGGTCCCGGGAGCGGGTCAGCGCCGGATCCTGCAAGCGCTCCGCAAGGGCCGTCGCGGCCGGGCTCGCGTGGCCGTCCGATCTACGAACGAGCACGGGAACTCGAGCGCCTACCGGGTCCCGGTAGTGACCGCTCGGATTCCTGGTGAAGAGGGTCGTGGCTGGCCGCCTCGGATTCCTGGTGGATGAAGTGCGCTGAGCTCCCCGATCATGCTCATCAGCGGCGCCGGGAAGACGATCGTCGAGTTCTTGTCGACGCCGATCTCGACCATCGTCTGCAGGTTCCGCAACTGCAGCGCGAGCGGGTGGGCCATCATCACGTCGGAGGCGTTGCCGAGCTCGTCGGCGGCCAGCGCCTCGCCCTGGGCGGCGATGATCTTCGCGCGCTTCTCCCGCTCCGCCTCGGCCTGGCGAGCCATGGCCCGCTTCATCGTGTCGGGCAGCTGGATGTCCTTGAGCTCGACGACGGTCACCTTGACGCCCCACTCCTCGGTCTGGACATCGAGGATCTCGCGGATGTTCCGGTTGATCTCCTCGGTCTCGGCGAGCGTCTCGTCGAGGCTGTGGCGGCCGACGACGGCCCGCAGCGTGGTCTGGGCGATCTGGTTGATCGCAGCCGCGACGTTCTCGATCGCGACCACCGAACGCACGGCGTCGTCGATCCGGTAGTAGGCGACGGCCGAGACGTCGATGCTCACGTTGTCCCGGGTGATGATCCCCTGCGACTCGATCGGCATCGTCACGATCCGCAGCGACACGCGCTGGATCCGGTCGATGAGCGGGAACGATCAGCACGAGCCCCGGACCCCGGGCTCCCTGCCGGACCTTTCCGAGCCGGAACTGCACGCCCCGCTCGTACTGCTTGAAGATCCGGACGCTGAGCGGCGAGCACAACCAACAGCAGCGCGACAACCACGACGATGGCGATAACGGATCCCATACCCGCCCATCTTCGCTTACCGCGGGCGTGAATTCGACGGCCCCGGCTACCGACGCGCGTCGGTGGTTTCCACTCACCGACGCCTGTCAAGGGGATCAGTGGAGAACCTGTGGTGCGCGCGCCGGTCCGGCCATAGGCGGGAGGGGGCCAGGCTCCAGGATGCCTTCTCCGGCGGCTGGTACTGGATGTCGGCGATCACCATCTGATCAGCGGCCCCAGGGCAGGGCTCGCCGAGCGGCTGGCGGACTCCACGGGGCGAGCTGCTCCCCTGGTCGATGCGGTTGCGTATCCGGCGCCTCGACCGCGGTGATCTAGGCCGCGCCGTTCCGCGGTACGGCCCGCGGGGCCTCGGGCTCGCCGACCTGGACGAACCCGGACGCGCCCAGCGCTGGTGCTTGCGGGCGAGCGCCTGAACCGGCCCGGGTGCTGGAGCGTCGTCGTCGAGCTTGACGATGCCCTTCTCGTTGGTCCGCCCCGTTGCGCCGGCGAAGTTGACCTGCGCGCCGGCGATCGGCCTGTCGCGCGAGACGGAGACCTTCGGCAGTCAGCGCGCCGGGAATCGCGCCGGCTTCGACCCTCGTCACGTCGACCTCGTAGCGGCGGTGGCCGCGTGAGCGCCGGCGAAGTGCAGCACCGAACTGCTCGGGCCGAAGCTCAGCTCGCAGCCGGGATCGAAGGGCGCGATCAGCCCAGTGCGAGCTTGCCGCCGAGCGTCGGGATCATGTCGAGGCCCTCGGACTCACCACAGATCGAGCGCTCGAGGATCAGCCTGCTCTCCCCCGTCTCGGTGTCGACCGACCAGACCTGGTGGGTGTTATCCGCCCTCGCCGGCGAGCAGCAGGTTGTCGCCCCGGAAGACGGCGCCGGTGATGCCGGACAGCGGCACCGCGCCCTCGAGACGCTCGGCCGGCTTCAGCAGCGGTCCGGCGGGCGCCCGGTTCGCGCGCGAGATGTCGCTGGACCGGTAGGCGAGCAGGTCCTCGCCGCTGCTTGTCCACACGAGGGAGCCGTCGGGTCGAGGTCTCCGCCCACATCGCCTTCGGGATCTCGGCCGGATCGAGCTTCACGTAGTAGCGGCAGGGCGAGCGTTTGCGGGTCGGCGACGCCGAAGGAGCCGGTCCCGCAGAAGTTGCCGACGCCGGGCGTGTAGCACTCGAACGGGAGCACGACGCCGTCCTGGGGCTCGTTCCAGGTCGGGTCGCCGATGTGGTTGTAGCCCTCCTGCGCCTCGACCGACGGCGGGATCGCGGAGGCGACACCGGCCGTCTCTCCGAGCTTGGGAGTGGTCCGCCAGAGCCCCTTGGAGGTGCCGGTGAAGAAGACGTTCTCCTGGGCGGGGTCGGAGGTCGCCCCTGCCAATAGTTGTTCGGGACCGAGCTCGCGCCCGTCAGCACCCAGCGATCGGGCTTCGCGGCTGTCGCCGCCGAGGGGATCGCCAGCGCCGAGGGCGATCGCGGTGAGGATCGCAACGGCGATGCGCGGCTCTGCTCGGCACGTGCCGAAGGTACAGGACGGCGCCGAGCCCACCGCTCCACGGCGGCCCCGTTCATCTCAGGTTGGAAGACCGTGAGCACTGCAACCGAGGGGAAGCGCCGGGGTCCGCGGGTACTGCACACGACCGGCAGCGTCACCGAGGGCATCTACGGGCTGATCCTCGCGACCTCGGTGATCGCCGTCTCGCGCGAGTACGAGTCCTCGAACGCGGGCCTGATCGGCATCACCGTGCTCGTCACCGGGATCGTCTTCTGGCTCGCCCACGTCTACGCGCGCGTGCTCGCGAGGTCGATGGAGCACCGGCGAATGCTGACCCGGCCCGAGATCCGCGAGGTGCTGCGCCACGACTGGCCGCTCGTCGAGGTGACGATGCCGCTCGTCCTGGTCCTCGCGCTCGGCGCGATCGAGATCCTCCCCGACAAGGTCTCGATCCTCGCGGCGATGATCGCTCGCGCTCGCCGAGCTCGCCACCGCCGGCGCCTACGCGGCGCGAGATGGGCGGCGCGCCGCTGCGCGGGGTGATCCTCTCCGCCGCGATCGCCGTCGCGCTCGGCGGCGGCATCGTCCTGCTCAAGGTCCTGGTCCACTGAGCCGCCGCGACCCGCGCACCGGTCGGGCCGCCCGGCCGTCGGGTCAGGCTCGGGTCAGGGGCCGGTCCAGCCGGCCGCGTAACAGGGCCGCAGGCCGCAGGGATCGGTGATCGTGCCGTCGGTCTTCAGGAACTGGGCGATCTGCGCCCGCACCTCGGGCGTCTGGCGGATCACCGTGTCGTGCGGATCGACGCCGTAGCTGTCGTTCGGGGGCGTGTTGGTGATCGGCGGCGGGTCGGTGCCGAGCTCGCCCGGGTCCATCCGCTTCGGGCCGATGTCCCAGACGAAGAACCCGTTGCCGTTCTGCGGCCGGGCCCGGCAGCGCCCCGAGCGGCGGGATCTCGAAGAACGGCTGATCGTAGCCGGTCGGCAGCCTGAAGGCGTCGAGCGCCGGCTGGCGCAGCGGTGCGCCGATCGTGCGCGCCTCGACCTCGGTCGCGACGTTGGCGACCTGGTGGTCGCCGTAGGCCATCTCGATCAGGACCTTGTGCTCCGGGGTGCGCGGCAGCGGGTTGGTCGTCATGTGGTTGGCGTAGCCGTTCGGCTCGCCGCGGTCCCACATCGACTGGATCATCGAGAGCAGCAGCGGCCTCGAGCCCTCGTCCGGGTAGGACGGGTAGAGGATCAGCGCGTAGTCCTCGAAGTCGATGCTGCGGGTCAGCAGCAGCGAGTAGTTCATCCCCGGGACGTAGAGGACGGTGCGCGTGATGTCCGGCTCGATCGCGGTCAGGGCGCCGCCGGCGATCCCGCCCTGCGAGTTGCCGTAGTAGAAGAGACCCTCGTCGGTCGCGAGCGCCGAGTCGCCGTTGAACTTGAACGACGGGTCGTCGGTGAGCCCGTCGGGGTGCGCGAGCAGCCGGCCGAGGTAGACGAAGTCGAGCAGGCCCTGCTGGAGGCGGTCCGGCAGCGGCGTGAAGTTCGACATGTCCTGCAGGGCGGGAATCGCCTCGGGCACGACGTCGTCCTCGTACATGCCGATGAAGTCGGTCGCGCAGGTGATCACGCCGTGGTCGTTGCCGAGCTTGCGCACGTCGCCGGTGTGGACCTCGGTGTAGTCGCCGAACAGCCCGTGCCCGTACATCGAGGGCCGGACCGGCGAGGTCACGTCGTAGTCGGTCGCGCCGGGCCCGACGTGGGTGACGGCGGAGCGCGGGATGTTGCAGGTGAAGCGCGCGTTGTAGACGGTCCCCGCCCCGCTCGCCTGGGTCGGCAGGCCGTCGGCGTCGGGCGCGAACTGGCCCGCCGTCGGCGCCTCGCAGTCCGGGTGGATGTAGCACGGGACCTCGACCGTGCCGGTCACCTCGCGCACGTTCTCGACGGCGTGGCCGCCGAGCGGATCGGTCCCCGTGTCGAGGGGGAAGTTCGACGTCTTCACGTCGGTGATCGTGTAGTTCGGGGCGGCGCCGTCGATGACGCCGTTGCCCGGGCTCGTGTCGCCGAGCTGGGCGAGCGCGTCGTCGCGGATGTGGAGCATCCGCTCGGTGATGTTGCGCGTGCTGGCGACCGTGAAGTCCCAGGCCATGTAGAGGTCGTCGCGCGGGATCCCCGAGTCCTTGAGCTTGCCGATGACCGCGTTCATGTGCTCGCGCCGGTTCTCGATCTCGGGGTACGCGGTCGGGATCCGATCGCGGTAGAGGCGGAAGCCCGCGGGAGCCGGCAGCGTGTTGCCGGCGGCGTCCTTCATGTTGCGCAGGGCGACGATGTAGCGGTGCCCGTCGAGCAGGTTCTTGCCCGGGTGGATCAGCAGGTCGGTGTCCTCGGGCGGTGCTCGCGTTCGAGTCGAGCTCGGTCCAGATCAGCTGCCGCTCGCCGGTCGTGGCATCGATCAGGACGATCGGCGCGTCGGCGTCGTCGTACTCGCCCATGTTCGTGATCGGCACCGGGCCGGTCTGCTCGAAGGCGGCGGGCGTGTCCATGCCGGGAACGCGGGTGACGATCAGGGCGCCGGGGCTGAAGCCGTCGCTGGTGTTGATCTCGGCCGGGTCGACGTGCGTGCCACCGGCGTTCTCGGGGGTCGCGTCCGGCGCCAGCGCCAGGCGCTTGCCGGTGTCGGTCTCCGGGTCGGGCTCCGTGTAGTAGTCGTTCGGGTACGGGAACAGGCACTCGCCCGCGTCGATCGGAGCGATCGGGTCGCACTTGGCGGCATCGGCGACGTTGACGCCGACGGGCTGCTCGCCGTCGCAGCGGGCCGGGTCGCGCTTCATCGCACCGGTGTCCTTGCCGGCGCCGCGCCACTTGCCCTTGCGGCGAACCGCCGCCTTGGCGCGAATCTTGCGTCTCGAGGCAGCTCTGCACGAGCGAGGAGCCGCGCGAGGTCAGCGGCAGGGTGATCGTCTTGGCGGCACCGGGCTTGAGCGAGAAGGTCTGGCGCTCGGCGATCAGCTTCTCGGCGCCGTCCTGGAGAGCCTTGGTCGAGATCCGGGTCTTGAGCTTGTGGCCGGAGCGCGAGGAGACCTCGACGGCGACCTCGCCCTTGCCGGCGAGCGACGCCTGGGAGGACTTCGCCAGCTTCACGTCGACCTTCGGCTTCGCCGAGGCCGGGCCGGCGCCGAAGGCCAGCGCCGCGAAGGCGACCGTGAAGACGACTACGAGCACGCGCGCCGCGCGTGCACCAGATACCCCGAAACGCTCCATGCTCTCCTTCCCCCGACCGGCCCCGAAAGCCGGTCAACCCGGCCACCGTATCACCGGTGCGGGGCGGCCCCGGCTCAGCCCGCGAGCTGCTCGAGCTCGTCGGAGCCGAGCTCGATCTCGAGCGCGGCGAGGTTCTCGCGCAGGTGCTCGATCGAGAGCGTGCCCGGGATCGGGACTACGCACGGCGCCCGGTGCAGCAGCCACGCGAGCTTGATCTGGTTGAGCGTGGCGCCGTGGCGATCGGCGATCTCCGTCAGGGCGCGGGTCTTCTCGCCCCGCAGCGGGAAGAACGGCACGAACAGGATCCCCTGCAGCTCGCAGAAGTCGATCACCTCGTCGTGCTTGCGCTCGCCGAGGCTGAACTCGTTCTGGACGGCGGCGATCGGGACGATCTCGGCGGCCCGGTCGATCTCCCCGATCGTCACCTCGGAGAGGCCGACGTGGCGGATCCGGCCGGCGTCGACGTACTCGCGCAGCAGGGCGAGCGTCTGCTCGAGCGGCGCGTCGCCGTGCAGGCGATGCACGTAGTAGAGGTCGATCGTCTCCGTCCGCAGGCGCTCGAAGCTGGTCTCGAGCTCGGCCCGCAGCTTGTCCGGGTCGTTGGTCAGAAAGCCGCCCTTGGTCGCGATCACCGGTCGCCCGGGCGCGCCGTCGAAGGCGGCGCCGATCGTCGTCTCGCTGGCGCCGCTCGCGTAGAGGTGAGCGGTGTCGATGAAGTCGAGGCCCGCGGCCGCCGCCTCGCCGAGGAAGGCGACGTTGTTGGCGGTGTGCTCGAGCCGGTTGGTGCCGAGGCCGACCCGGTGGATCTCGCGGTCGCCGAGCGTTGCGGTGGCTGCAGTCATCTCCTCAATTGATACCCGGACCGGCGACGGTCACGCATGCCGACCCCCCTGCGGGATGATCCCTGCCGTGGTCGGCAGCGACACCATCTCGGGCATTCCCGTCCTGCTGATCGGCTCCGGCGGAGACGATCCGCTCGAGGCTGCCTTCGCGCCGGGCGCCGGCATGGTCTGCTGCTCGCTGCGCCATCGTGGCGAGCAGGTCCTCGGCCTCAGGCACGGGCTCGCCGGCTACGTCGAGCAGCGCTCGACGATGGGGATCCCGCTGCTGTACCCGTGGGCCAACCGGCTCGCCGGCGCCCGCTTCGAGGTCGCCGGGACCGCCGTCGACGTGAGCCGGGCCGAGCCGCCCCCGAAGCTCGACGGCAACGGCCTGCCGATCCACGGGCTGCTGACCGCGGCCCCCGGCTGGAGCGTCGAGCGGCACGCCGAGTCGGACGCGGGGGCGGTGCTGGCGGCCGCGTTCCGGCTCGAGCCCGGCGGCCCGCTGACGGCGGGGTTCCCGTTCCCGCACCTGCTCCGCCTCGAGGCCCGGGTCTCGGGGCCGGTGCTGACGATGACGACGACGATCGACGCCGACTCCGGCTGCCCGGTCCCGGTCGCGTTCGGCTTCCACCCGTACTTCGCCCTGCCGGGGTCGCGGCGCGAGCGGTGGCAGATCTCGGCGCCGCTGGGCGAGCGGCTCGTGCTCGACGACCGCGGCATCCCGACCGGAGCCCGGGAGCCGTCGCAGGCGCTCACCGGCCCGCTCGGGGCCCGCACTTTCGACGACGCCTTCGTCGCCCCCGCCGCGGGCGACGCCTTCGCGCTCTGGGACGCCGCGCGGCGGATCGAGGTCCGGTTCGGGGCGGGGTTCGGGTACGCGCAGCTCTACGCGCCGCCGGGCGAGGAGCTGATCGCCTACGAGCCGATGACCGCGCCCACGAACGCGCTGGTCGCGGGAGGTCCGGAGCTGACCGTGGTCGAGCCGGGTGGCTCGTGGTCGGCCTCGTTCGAGATCGAGGTGACCGGCGCCCGCGCCAGTACCTAGGTCCAGGGTGCCTAGGAGGCCTCCGCGCCGAAGCGCTGCCACGACTCTTCGAGCAGCGCCGCCATCGTCTCGACCGGCTGCGCCCCGGTTGCGCCGAGCCGGCGCTCGACCGCGAAGAAGGGAACGCCCCGGATCCCGAAGCCGGCTGCGAGCTCGCGCTCGGCCGCGACCCGGTCGGCGAACTCGTCCCCGCCGAGCACCTCGCCGACGCGGTCCGCCGGGCAGGCCGACCTCGACCGCCAGGCGCCGCAGGGTGCCGTGGTCGCTGATCAGCTCGCCCTCGCCGAGGTAGGCGCGCATCAACCGCTCCTCCATCTCGGCCTGGGAACCGAGTGTCGCCGCCAGGTGGACGACGCGGTGCCCGTCGAAGGTGTTCGCGGGCCGGACCAGGTCGAAGCGCATCTCGATCCCCTCTGCCGCCCCCATCGCGGTCATCTGCTCGAGCATCGAGCGGCCCTCCTGCTCGCTCACCCCGTACTTGCGGGCGAGCAGCTCCGCGTAGCCCTCCGGACGGGATCGCGGCGCATCGGGGTCGAGCTGGAAGGCGCGCCAGATCACCTCGACCTCGTCGCGATGCTCGAATCCCTCGAGCGCCCGCTCGAGGCGCCGCTTGCCGACGTAACACCAGGGACAGGCGATGTCGGACCAGATCTCGAGGTGGATCGGCACGCGCACAAGCTACGGAACGACGCTCATCTGACATATTCAGCTGCATCGCCACGGACCCGAACCGATCCCAGCCCCTGGTCAGCGTCGACAGCCTCGGCCCCTCGCAGGTGACCGTCGTCGAAACCGAAAGCCACGGCGCGCTCGCGGTCGGGATCAGCGGCGGCGAGCCGTTCGCGGTCTCGAATCGCTGCCGGCACCTGCTCGCCTCGCTCGGCGAGGGCCGGGTGGCCGAGGACGGGTGCCTCGAGTGCCCATGGCATCAAGCCCGTTACGACGTCGGCACCGGCAAGATGACCCGCGGCCCGCAGGGAGCGTTCAAGCCGCTCTCGGGAGCGATCAAGGCAACGGCCGGAGCCCGCTCGCTGAAGACCTACCCGGTCGAGATCCGCGACGGCGAGATCCGGCTGATCGGCTGAGCGGCGTCGCCGGGCTCGACCGCGCGCCTCGGCTGCAGCCTCTCTCGCGAGCTCAGCGCTCGACGACGAGCTTGATCGCCGGCTCCAGCCATGCCTGGTCCGCCGCTTCCCATCCGACGGTCGTCGTCGGCACCGCCGCGGGGTCGAGCGCGCCGGCCTCGACCAGATCGAGGACCTCGGGGAGCAGGCGCCGTGAGTCGGCGCGGGAAGTGTGGAAGGTGATCCCGCGCGTGTACATCTCCAGCAGCGGCATCGGCGTCGTCTCACCGAAGTGGATCGCGACGCTGGTGCAGAAGCCGTAGCCGTCGGTCGAGCGCACGGCCGCGAGCAGGCCCTCCGGCTCGAGCACGTTGTCGACGACGATCAGGGCCCGGTCGAATCGCCGCGGCCAGCCGCCGTCGACCTCCTCGATCACCGCGCCGAGCGCCTCCGCCGCTGCGCACCGCTCCGGGTCGGAGTCCGCGAACCGCACGGCTCCGGCCCCGAGCGCGAAGGCCGAGGCGACGGCGTAGAGGCCGATCGAGGGAGCGGCGCCGCCGACGATCAGCACCTCCTCGCCCGGATACGCCTCGAGCCCCGGCGCAACCGCCCGATAGCCGTCGAGCACGTTGTCGGGAAGCGTGCAGGCGACCGCATCCGGGAGCGACGGCGGCGCGGCGACCAGCATGTGGTCGGCAGCGGGGACGAGCAGCAGGTCCGCGACCGCGCCGCCGTGACCTCCGCCGGCCTCCCCGAACCCGAAGGCGGCGCCGGCCTTCGCCTTGTACGGCTCGCAGGCAGCGAAGCGTCGGCCGTCGCAGGCCGGGCAGCTTCCACACGAGACCTGGAAGGGGACGATCACCCGGTCGCCCGGCGCGAATCGCAGCCACCCCCTCCCCCACCTCGACGACCTCGGCGACCGTCTCGTGACCGACGGCGAACGGGCCCGGGAAGATCCCGAACGCCGCCATCGCCAGATCGAGGTCGCATCGCGCGACGGCGAGCGGACGGACCAGGGCCGCACCCGGCTCGGACAGGGTCGGGTCTGGCGCCTGCTCCCAGCTGACGGTCCCGGGCTCGACGAAGGTGAGCTGGCGCATCGGGCTCGCTCCGGATCAGGTTGCGCTCAGACCGGGTAGCGCAGGATCGCGGCGGCCGGCGCTGAGCCGGGGACGTCCTCGGTGCGGACCGCGAGCGCGCGGCCTCGCGTCAGCAGGACGCGGCGGGCGATCTCGTCGACGACGCCGTAGTTGACGGCGTCGTCCTGATCGTCGAGCGTGAGCTCGCCCGTGTCGGGGTCGATCGTTCCCGGGATCGTCTCGTTCATGTCGAGCAGGACCACCTCGACGGCGCCGAAGGTGGCGGCGCGGGCGATCGAGGCGAGGTCGTCGCTGGCCCTGCCCTGGACCGCCCGCTGCTCGTAGAGCGACTTGAGCGCGTCGAGCTGGCCGGCGTAGATCCGGTCGAGGATCGGGCGGCTGGCCTCGGCGAGGTCGGCATCGGTCGCTTCGTCGGGGTTGCCGCGGATCACCTCGGCCGCGAGGTTGGGGTAGGAGCAGGACGCCGCGAAGATCGACTCGAGCGGTTCGGTCGCCGCCAGGATCAGGGGCTGGCGGTGGCCGGCGAGGATCGGCCGGAGCGCCTCGTCGACGCGGCGCGCGTACTGGTGCAGCCGCACCTTGTGACCCTCCGATCCCTGCATCCTCCCCTGCGGCGAGCGGTCGCGGATCGAGGCCTTGCCGACCGAGCTCGCCGCGTCGGCGGGGAGATCGGGGACGTCGAGGGTCGCTGCCGGCGCGTCGGCAGCGACCTCGAGCAGGCGGACCGCGTTCTGCGACAGCGCCAGCACGAAAGCGGACTGCGGAAAGGTGACGGCGCGCAGCAGCGGCTTGACGTGGAAGCGATCGGAGACCTCGACCAGGTCCGAGAGCTTGTTCGGGAGCCTGAACGTGCGGATACCGCCGCGCGTCACGAACACGGCGAGGCTGTTCGACTGCTGGGCCCAGAAGAACTCGTCCTCGTGCAGCCCGTCGAGGAACCCGGCGATTGCCGTCATCTCGTGCTTGTCGTGACCGGCCTGCTCGAGCTCGCGCGCCGCCTCCGCCGCGAGGTTCTTGAGCTCGATCCGGGCGCGATCGGCGTCCTGGGTGATCGGCGACGTCTCGAGATAGATCGAGACGCAGGCAGAGTCGCGCTCGGTCAGGAGCTGCTCGAGCTCGGCGCGGGTCGGGATGTCCGTCTTCAATGCCAAGTCTGTCGCCCTTCTCTCGTCTCCCGCCGCTGCGGCCGCCGGCGGCCGAGTCTATTGGCCGCCGTCCGGCCCGCCGGCCTGCGTCCACGGCCGGTCGGGATCGAACAGGTGCATGCGGAACTCCTCGGAGAGCTCCTCGAAGGTGCGCAGCCCGCGAACGCTGTTGCCGTGCTCGTCGAGCCGCGGCGAGAAGACCGCGAGCCCGCCGACGCCGGGGATGACCCCGACGATGCCGCCCCCCACCCCGCTCTTCGCCGGCAGCCCGACCGAGTAGGCCCACTCGCCGGCGTAGTCGTACATGCCGCAGGTGAGGGCGACGGTGAGCATGTCGCGGACCACCTCGGGCCGCACGACCTGCTCGCCGGTCCGCGGATGGCGGCCGTGGTTGGCGAGCGTCGCTCCGATCACGGCGAGGTCGTCGACGGTGACGAGCACCGAGCACTGCCCGAAGTAGAGATCGAGGGTCTCCTCGACCCGGTCGCCGATGATCCCCTCGTTGAGCAGCAGGTAGGCGATCGCGCGGTTGCGGTTCGCCGTCGCCCGCTCCGAGGACCAGACCTCGCGGTCGAGCTCGGGGCGGCGGCCGAGGTAGCGCTCGTACATGTCCCGCATCGTCTCGATGCGAGCGTCGCGGCCCTCGCCGGCGACCATGTCGGTGATCGCGATCGCGCCGGCGTTGACCATCGGGTTCGGCGCCCGGTTGTCCTGCTCGTCGAGCACGATCGAGTTGAAGCTCTCGCCGGTCGGGGCGACGCCGACGCGGGCGAGCACGTAGTCCCGCCCGTGCGTCTCGAGCGCGAGGCCGTAGAGCAGCAGCTTCGAGATCGACTGGATCGTGAACCGGTGCCCGCTGTCGCCGACGTCGACGTGGCGGTCGTCGACGGTGACGCCGGCGATCGCGAACAGATCGGGCTCGACGGAGGCGAGCTCGGGGATGTAGGAGGCGGGCGCTCCCTTCGTCCAGGGCGCGTAGCGCTCGTGCAGCCGCCGGCAGGCCTCCGCCGAAGAACTCGAGCCTCGCCTGGCGCTCATCGACATCGGTCACGCGACGATCGTATTTGGACGGCCGGGTATTGTCGTTAGGCCTTGGAGATCCGGAAAAACCTGACCTACGCCAACGTGATGGTCACCCTGCTCGCCTTCGTCGTCCTCGCCGGCGGTGGCGCCTACGCCGCCGGTCAGCTCGGCAAGAACACGGTCGGCACCAAGCAGCTGAAGAAGGACGCGGTCAAGAGCGGCAAGGTCAAGGACGGAACGCTCCAGGCCGAGAGACCTCGCCGCGGGAGTCCTGCCCGGCGCCGACGCCTTCCAGGCGAGCGGCTCGGTCAACTACGACGTCTTCAGCTCGAGCCTGTTCGGCTCGACCGTCGTCACCCTCGACGTGCCGCCGGGGTCCTACTTCGCGACGGCCACGGTCCAGACCGACAACGTCAACAACGTTCCGAGCAACGTCACCTGCCGCCTGATCAACGGCGTCGGCGGGGCGGGGTCGACCGCGACGACCCGCAGCCAGTCGGTTCGTGGCGACAACACCCAGGACCAACTTCACCCTGACCTCGCTGTTCGAGGTCACCGCGGGCCAGGCCCTCAACCTCCAGTGCTCGAAGTCGAATGCGGGCTCGGGAGCCCGGATCAACACCGCCAACATCGTCGCCGTCCAGGTCGGCGACGTCACCGGCACGTCCGACTGAGCCGAAGCTTCGGCCCAGCCGTCGTCAACAGTCCTAGGGCTGCTGGAACTCGAGCACCTGCTGGAAGGTCGGCCGGTTCGTGGTCGGGAACCTGGTCGACAGCAGCCCGGGCTGGAAGCCGGTCGTGTCCGCCTCGCCGAGCCACTCGGCCGGCGCGCCGGTGCCGAACTCGGCCTCGAGCTCGTTCGCGGTCTCGTGCACCGCCGCCCAGAGGTCCGCGCTGCAGTCCTCCAGCGAGCCCTTGCCGCAGTAGCTCAGGTTGTACTTGCCCTTGACCTTCTTGCCGAGCAGCGTCCGCAGGTCCTTGTCGACGTAGGACTCGCCCGAGAGCCCGCCGAGGCTGCGGACGTTGTTGACGTCCTCGACCAGGGCGCCGAGGCGACCGGCCATCACGGCCTCCGCGACGGGCCTCCAGACCCGATCCATCAGCTCGGGGCCGGCCTCGTCCCAGGTGCCGTCGAGGTTGGCGTCGATGCGCGGAGCGTCGCGGCTGACCCAGTCGTTGATCAGCGTGACGACCTGGCCGTCGCGGGCGTTGACGGGGTCGCCCTTGGCCAGGACCTTGCTGACGACCGGCCAGGCCGGCGAGCGCACGTCCTCGGTCGCGGCGCGGTTCATGATCCCGACGTTGTCGGTGATCTCGGCCATGCCGGGCCACTGGTCGAACAGCTCGACGCGATGGACCGAGCCGTAGGGCTCGTCGTCGCCGTGCATGAAGCCGGGCGCCGACTGGTTGTTCCAGTTCAGCAGCAGGCCGTCCGGCCCGCCGACGTCGTGCGGGTGCTCGTCGCGGCTCAGGAAGCCGTCCCACTCGTACTTGCCGGTGCCGTCGGTCGGCAGGCGCCGGTCGAGGCCCTTCGGGCGCTCGGGCAGCCGGCCCGAGGTGAAGAACGCCGTGTTCTTGCGCGAGGCGTAGGCCCAGTTGAACGTGAACCCGAACTTGTTCGCGGTCTTGAAGAACTTCTTCGGCGTCTTCGCCTTGCCGCCGGTCATGTCGTGCAGCGCGGCGAGGTTGAGCGCGTCGCGCCCGAACGTCGAGCGCTGGCGCGAGAGCGCGTAGGGCTTGCCGTTGACCGTCGCCGTCGCGAACACCGAGCCGTGCACGGAGACCGGGTAGGTGATCGGATCGCCCTCGAGCTCGCCGGCGTTGAAGTCGACGAACGCCTTGCACTTGCCCTTGTAGAGGTAGTGGTCGGACTCGCGGGTCGGCTTGCTGCCGTCCGGCTCGCAGAGCTTCTCGGCGAAGACGTCGCGGACGTCGTGGCCGGCCGAGGTCAGGCTCCACGCGTAGTCCTGCGTACGGCCGATCAGGATGTACATCGCCAGACCCGGCACCGCGGCGCCCTGGGCGTTGATGCCGGGGCCGTGCAGGTCCATCTGCTGGACGATCTCGGGGTAGTAGTAGCCGAGCTGCGGGCCCATCACGGCGAGCGAGTTGCCCGTCGCCGAGCGCTCCGGCGCGGTGACGAGGAAGTTCGACGCCTGGCGCCGGGCCGGCGCCGCGGCGGCCTCGGCCGAGCTCACGCGACGGATCGTTGCTCTCGATCGAGCCGGGATCGACGACGACCGAGCCCTTGACCTTGCCGCCGGTCAGCGGGCCGTACTTGAACTTCTTCTCGATCGTCGTCGGCGCCTCGGGATCGGAGGCGAGCATCACGTCGTCCCAGGCGGCGTAGCCCTGCTTCGGCGCCGAGCCCGGCCTCGAGCTCGGCGAGCAGGTTCGCGTTCGCCGCCTCGCCGCCGCCACCGGCGCCGAAGATCGAGCCGATGAAGGCGGTCACGGCGAAGACGTCGTTGACGTTGACCGGCTCCTGATCGATGTCGTTCGCCTCCCAGTAGGCGTTGATGCCGTCGGCGTAGGCCTCGGCGTCGCTGATGATCTCCTTGCCCTTCTTGCCGTACTCCTTGACCATCAGCTTCCGCTGCTTGGTGACGAGCGCCTCGGTCTCGGCGCTGGGCACGAACTCCTGCGCGCTGGTCACGAGCGAGAAGGCATCGAGGTTGGGGATGTCGGCGACGGCGGCGCGAGCGGGGCCGCGGCCGAGGGTGAGCAGCAGGCCGCGGTCGCGGGCCGTCGCCCAGCCGGCGCCGAAGGCGACGTCCTCGCGGGTATCGCCGTAGATGTGGGGGATCCCGTAGGAGTCGTAGATCAGCTCGAGCCCGTCGCGACCGGTGTTCTCCTCCGTCGTCGCGCCGATCGGCTTGAAGTTCTCGGGCAGGAAGTAGTCGTTGATCGTCTCCATCGAGATGTCGTCGCGGAACGGCGTCAGGCCGCTGTAGAGCGGCAGCTGATCGGTCGAGTTCTCGGTGAACGGAACGCCGCCGTAGTTGCCGGGCGGCAGGATGTAACGCGAGACGTCGCCGTTGGCGGCGGACGCCGACGGCGCCAGCAGACCGGCCATGACGGCGCAGACAGCGATCAGAGAAACCCCGAAACGACTCATTCCCTCTCCCCTTCCGGCGCAACGCCGGAGTACGTGCGGTACGAGTGGCGGAGATTATTGGATTGCGGGCCCCGGGTCCATTCGGGCGTCCCGCCTGCCGGCCCGCCATCCTTGAGCGGATGGCATCGGAGGCGGTGATGTTGGAGGCCGGCGGTCGCGAGGTGCGGATCTCGAGCCCCGACCGCGTGATCTTCGCCGCGACCGAGCGCACCGGCGAGATCACGAAGCTGCAGGTCGTCGAGTACTACGTCGCCGTCGGCGACGGGATCATGCGGGCGCTGCGCGAGCGGCCGACGACGCTCGAGCGCTGGCCCAAGGGCGTGCACGACGGGATCGTCGTCTCGACCCGCGAGAGGGGCGGCGGCGACGCCTTCTTCCAGAAGCGCGTCCCCAAGGGCGCGCCCGACTACGTCGAGACGGCGCGGATCGAGTTCCCCTCCGGCCGCCACGCCGACGAGGTCTGCCCGACCGAGCTCGCCGTCGTCGCCTGGTGCGCGCACATGGGCACGATCACCTTCCACCCCTGGCCGGTGCGGCGCGCCGACGTCGACCACCCCGACGAGCTGCGGCTCGACCTCGACCCGCAGCCGGGCACCGACTTCGACGACGCCGTCGCGCGTCGCGGCCGAGGCGCGGATCCTGCTCGGCGAGCTCGGCTACGCCGGCTTCCCGAAGACCTCCGGCGGCCGCGGCGTCCACATCTACGTGCGGATCGAGCCGAAGTGGACGTTCACCGACATGCGCCACGCCGCGATCGCCTTCGGCCGCGAGCTCGAGCGGCGGCTGCCCGACCGGGTGACGACGAAGTGGTGGAAGGAGGAGCGCGGCGAGAGGATCTTCGTCGACTACAACCAGAACGCCCGCGACCGCACGATCGCCTCGGCCTACAGCGTCCGCCCGAGGCCGGGCGCGCCGGTCTCGGCGCCGCTGCTCTGGGACGAGCTCCCGGAGGTCCAGCCCGAGGACTTCACGGTCGCGTCGATGCCGGCGCGCTTCGCCGAGGTCGGCGACCGCTTCGCGACGATCGACGACGTCCACCACTCGCTCGAGCCGCTGCTCGAGATGTACGAGCGCGACGAGGCCGAGGGCGAGGGCGACATGCCCTACCCGCCCGACTACCCGAAGATGCCGGGCGAGCCGAAGCGCGTGCAGCCCTCGCGCGACCGCGACCGCAAGAAGTAGGGCGCCGGCACGGCGAGGCGGCGGATCGCTCCGCCCCCGCCGTCTGCCGGGCCGCGCGCCGCCTACTTGACGACGCGGATCAGCTTCTTGTTGACGAACTCCTCGATCCCGTAGCGGCCGAGCTCGCGGCCGAAGCCGGAGCGCTTGACGCCGCCGAACGGGAGCTCGGCCCCGTCGAGGCCGACGCCGTTGACGTAGACCATGCCCGTGTCGAGGCCGTCGGCGACGCGCTGCGCCTGCTCCGGGTCGTCGGTGAACACGTAGGAGCCGAGCCCGAACGGCGTGTCGTTGGCGAGCTCGATCGCCTCCTCCTCGGAGGAGACCCGGTAGACGCTCGCGACCGGCCCGAAGAACTCCTCGTGATGGGCGTCGTTGTCCGGCGTGATCCCGGTCAGCACGGTGCCCGAGAAGTAGTTGCCGTCACGGCTGCCGCCGGCGGCGATCTCGGCTCCCTGGGCGACCGCCCGGTCGAGCTGCTCCTGCAGCGTCTCGGCGGCCTGATCGGAGGAGAGCGGCCCGAGCTCGGCGTCCGCGGACGTCGGGTCGGACGGCTCCGAGGCGGTCATGCCGGCCGTGAACTTCTCGAGGAAGTCGTCGTAGAGCTCGTCGGCGACGATGAACCGCTTCGCCGCGTTGCAGGACTGCCCGGTGTTGTCGAGGCGACCGGCGACGGCGGCCTCGACCGCCTCGTCGAGGTTCTCGGCCCCGAGCAGCACGAACGGATCGGAGCCGCCGAGCTCGAGCACGACCTTCTTCAGGTGGCGGCCGGCGATCTCGGCGACGGCGGCGCCGGCCCGCTCGGAGCCGGTCAGCGAGACGCCGCGGACCCGCGGGTCGGCGATCACCTTCTCGATCTGGTCGTTCGAGGCGAGCAGCGTCTGGTAGGCGCCGGCCGGGAAGCCGGCGTCCTCGGTGGATCTGCTGGATCGCCTCCGCCGACTCCGGGCACTGGTGCGCGGGCTTGAGCAGGATCGTGTTGCCGAGCACCAGGTTCGGGCCGGCGAAGCGGGCCACCTGGTAGTAGGGGAAGTTCCAGGGCATGATCCCGAGCAGCGGGCCGACCGAGGAGCGGCGGATCAGGGCGGTGCCGTCGCCGGCGAGCAGGTCGATCGGCTCGTCCTCGAGGAAGTCCTCGCCGTTGTCGGCGTAGAAGCCGTAGATGTCGACGCAGAAGTCGACCTCGCCGAGGGCCTGCTCCATCGGCTTGCCCATCTCGCGCACGGCGATCGCCGCCAGTTCCTCGCGGCGCTCGGAGTGGAGCTCGGAGACGCGCTTGACCAGCGCCGCGCGCTCGGCGACGGAGGTCTTCAAGGCCCAGTTGCGGTGGGCGTCCGACGCTGCAGCGATCGCTGCCTCGAGGTCGCCGTCGGAGATCTGCTCGTACTCCTTGACCGTCTCGCCGGTCGCCGGGTTGATCACTGCGTACTTGCTCATATTGCTCCACTCCTCATGCGGGTCGCGTGGCTTCTCGACTGACTGCCTGGGTCCCTGACCCGCAGGCTATCCAAGCCGCGCGGCGAGCCCGGTCCGGCGGGCCGGAGCTCGGCGGACGTAGGAGGACGCCGAGTACTGGTGCGCGGAGTTGCCGGTGTCGGTGCAGTGCATGTGCACGTGGCGGCCGGAGATCCGGTGGTTGCACGTGTAGGTGTGGCGCCGGTGGTGCGCCAGGTTCTCGATCAGCAAGTGCTTGGCGTGGTCGCAGCCGATCGCATGCTCGTAGAGGCTGGTGACGTGGTAGCTGCTGACCGACCCCGGGCCGGACAGGCGGCCCGCGCGACGGTCGAGGAGGAGGCGCCGGAGGTGGCGGCCAACGCGACGACGACGGATGCGGCGAGGCTGAGGCCAAGGACGCGAAGCTTCATCTGGAGATCCCCCTGAGTACCGGTCGAACTGAAGCGAGGGTACCAGCGACGATCGGCTTCGCGGAGGCGTGATTTCCGTCCCTGGCCGCCCGGCCAGTTCGTGATTTACTCCCCTGGGATTGCGACGGGCCCGCTGGAATGTTTCCGCTGGGTGGTCCGGCATGTGAGGCGCGTCGCGAGAAAAGGAGAGACTGTGAGAACCACGTTCGCCGCGCTGCTCGCCGGAGTCGTCGCCCTGTTGCTGATCGGGGTCGCCCCCGCGCAGGGCGCGCTCGGGGACGTCGAGACGCCTACCGTCACCGGCCCGGTGCCGGTCACCGCCGACTCGACTCCATGGGCCGCGACCGAGGAGCCGCTCGGCGCCTACGGCTACGTCGAGCAGGAGTTCGAGTACGCCGGCGACGCCTTCAGCTACGACACCGCCTCCGGCACCTTCGAGAACATCGACGCCACGAAGATCACGACCGGCGGTCCCGTCCGGCGACGGCAAGTACCCCTACCGGACGCGGATGATCGTCCGCCGTCCCGCCGATCCCGCCGACTTCAACGGGACCGTCGTCGTCGAGTGGCAGAACGTGACCGCGCAGTTCGACCTCGAGGCGAACTGGTTCGGCGACCCCGCCTACCTGCTCCGCAACGGCTACGCCTACGTCGCGATCTCCTCGCAGCGCGTCGGCGTCAACTTCCTCCGCAGCTGGAATGCCGCCCGCTACGGGGACCTCGACGTCAGCGCCCGCGACGGGGGCGGCGCCGAGACGATCACCGACGACGCCCTCTCCTACGACATCTACGCGGCCGGGATCAAGGCGCTGCTCGACGGCGGCAACGGCGCCGACCCGCTCGGCCCGCTCGCCACCCCCGAGACCGTGATCGCGACCGGCGAGTCGCAGTCCGGCGGCCGGCTCAACACCTACTACAACAAGGTCCAGCCGATCCACGAGATCGTCGACGCGTTCCTGCTCACCGTCGCCTCCGGGACGATCCGCGACGATCGCCCGGAGCCGATGATCCGGGTCCTCAGCGAGACCGAGAACCGGATCCCGCGCACGGCGCCCGACGCCGCCAACTACCGCCAGTGGGAGGTGGCCGGCGGCTCGCACCTGCCGCGGATGGCGTTCGACACCTTCCAGGGCCCGATCGAGCGCGATCTCGGCCTCACCCTCGCGGCCTCGTGCGAGCGCTATCCGCTCTCCCGGGTCCAGTGGCCGTTCGTCGTCAACTCGGCATACGCGCACCTCGTCAGGTGGGCGAACGGCGGCTACGCGCCGCCGATCGCGCCGCGCGGCGAGTACGACCCGAACGCCGACCCGGCGGCGACCGACCAGCTCGTCCGCGACGAGCTCGGGCTCGCCCAGGGCGGCATCCGGCTGCCGGAGATGACGGTGCCGGCGAGACTCAACACCGGGCATCAACGCGACCGGCCCCGGCGGCGGCATCTTCTCGGCCTTCTGCCCCCTGCTCGGCTCGACCGAGGACCTGCCCGACGAGGTGCTGCTGAGCCGCTACGACGACTGGGCCGACTACGTCTCCCAGGTCGAGACCGAGGCCCAGGCGCTCGCCGAGCAGGGATTCATCCTCGCCCAGGACGTGCCGCGGCTCGTCCAGATGCACAGGGAGATCCCGACCCTGCGGCCGACGGCGCCCGAGCTCGCCTCCGGCCAGGCCCAGAACAAGGGCGTCTTCGCGCTCACCTGGCACGGCACCGAGGCCCCGCTGCGGAGCTTCGAGCTGCAGCGCTCGGGCGACGGCGGCGCCACCTGGACCGCGGTCCCGGAGGCGGCGGCGCGGCTGACCGACGCGCTTCCGGTTCAAGGATCCGCGCGAGACGGACGGCGAGTGGATCTACCGGGTCCGCTCGAACACGACGATCCCGGCCGACGCGGTCCGCGACGAGTACGTGGCCACGACCCCGTGGTCGGAGGCCTCCGATCCGGTCACGGTCGACCACACGGCGCCCGAGCTGACCGTGAAGTGCCCGAAGAAGGTGAAGGTCGGCAAGAAGGCCTTCGCGCGGATCGAGGCCTCCGACGCAGGCGTCGGGCTCAGCGAGGACCCGAGCGGCAAGCAGAAGATCGACACGTCCAGCAAGGGCCGTCAGCGGATCGAGGCCAAGGCCGTCGACGCGCTCGGCAACAGGACCGTCGAGAGCTGCAAGGTCCGGGTCGTCAACCCGAAGAAGAAGCGGTAGGAGTCGCCGGTCCAGGCGCCCGGCGGATCCCGCCGGGCGCCTGACGCGACGTCCGCCGGGCTCAGGCCTGGCATCTCCAGCATCGGGTGCGTGAGCCCGTGCTCGGCGCAGAGCTCGGCCACGGTCTCGGGCTTGAAGTAGTGCCCGTAGGCGGCGCCGAGCTGCTCGAGCTTCTCCGGGTCGAAGCCGCCGGCCATCGCCGTCGCGACCTCGTCGAAGAAGTGCTCGAAGCCCCCGGGAGCGATGATCTCGAGGATCCGGCACGGCTCATCGCCGGCGTTCCAGAAGGTGTGCCACTGGTTGCGCGGCTTGAACACGAAGTCGCCGGCCTCGGCGTAGACGACGTCGTCGCCGAGCTTCGCCCCCATCCGGCCCTCGAGCACGAAGCTGTACTCGTCCTCGCGCTCGTGGATGTGCATCGGCGCGACCAGCGACTTCGGCGGGATCGGATGCTCGACGAACGAGAAGCCGCCGCCGGTCTCCTCGGTCCAGGCCAGGAACCGGACGCCGACCGAACCGAGATCGACCGCCTTGCCTTCGCCCGGGCCGATGATCCGCGGGCCCTGGCTCGCGTCGAAGCGGGTCCTCTCCTTCTCGACCAGTGCCTTCATGATGCTTCCTCCTAGTTGATTGAACACTACTGTTCTTGCGAAAATAGCACGGGTCCGCCGCATCTGTCAAGATTCCTTGAACACCAATGGCTAACGAACCTGACAAGACCCGCCGCTACCGAAAGCGCCGCCGCGCCGAGCAGGAGGCCGAGACCCGGCAGCGGATCACCGAGGCGGCCGTGAAGCTGCACGGCACGATCGGCCCGGCGAAGACGACGGTGAGCGGGATCGCCCGCGAGGCCGGCGTGCAACGGGCGACCGTCTATCGCCACTTCCCGGACGAGGACGCGATCTACGAGGCCTGCACCTCGCACTACAACTCGCTCCACCCTCCCCCCGACCCCGGGCAGTGGGCCGCCGTCGCCGATCCCGACGAGCGGCTTCGGGTCGCCCTGCGTGAGCTCTACGCCTTCTACGCCGAGACCCGGCAGATGCTCGAGAGCACCGGGCGCGACGCCGACCGCGTGCCCGCCGTCGGCAAGGCCGTCGCGCAGCTCGGGGCCTACCTGGAGGCCGCGCGCTCGGTCCTGATCAAGGGCCGGCCGGAACGGGGGCGAGCTCGCACGCGCGTCGGCGCCGCGATCGGGCACGCGCTCGGGTTCGGTACCTGGCGCTCGCTCGCAGTCGAGCAGGGGCTCGACGAGGACGAGGCCGTCGAGCTGATGGCGGCTCTCGTCGCAACGGCCGCCGACAGCGGCTAGCTGGACCGGGACCTCAGCGGGGCGCCGGTGCGGCGCTCGAGCAGGTCGAGACGCCGATCAGGCTGTACAGCGGGCAGCTGCCCACGGCGGATGTCAGCAGCATCACAGCGGCGACGATCAGCGCGATCACGCCGGCGACGCTGCCGGCGCCGAACACCGCGAACGCGAGGACGATCAGCACCGGTGCGACGAGGAACGCGCGCACCCGGCGGTCGACATTGCCCATGTTCGTCTTCATCTCTGCTCCTCAGCTCTCTTCTTCGGCGACCGGCGTGACGACGACCGGCACTTCGGCGATCTGGACGAGCTTGTGCGGCGTCGAGCCGAGGATCGCGCCCTTGATCGGGCTGTCCCCGTAGGTGCCGACGACGATCATTCGTGCCTCGCGCTCGCGGGCGACCGAAGCCAGCGCCGCGGCGGGCCGCTGCGGGCACCAGCGCGCCCTCGGCCGTCGACGCCGCCGCCTTGGCGGCCTCGGCGACGCCCTCGTCGATCAGGGCCGTCCCTGGCCTCGCGCATCATCTCCCGCTGGGTCCCGATCTCCCCGGCCCCCTGGTAGGGCTGGTAGCCCGTAGGCGACGACGACCTCGCAGCTCGAGAGCCGCTCGGCGACGTCGCAGGCGAAGTCGAGCGCGGCATGCCCACAGGCGGTGCCGTCGTAGCCGACCACGATCACGTTCTTCATGCCTCCACCTCCGTGTTCTTCGCAAGCGTGCCCGGCGGTGCGACGGTCGGCTTGCGCTTGAAGAACTCGGGCTCGGCGATCCGCTGCATGATCATCAGCACGATTCCGAGTATCGCGAAGAAGATCGCGATCGCAACCGGGGGACCGACGCCGAGGATGTCGCGCCTGCCCGGCTCGGAGAGGTCGATCACCGACTTGACGAAGCATGAACCCGAGCGTCAGGCCGCCGAGCAGCGGCATCACCCCGGCGGCGAAGAATCGCCTTGGCGCTCGCTGAAGATCTCGCGCCGTAGAAGATCACGCAGGCGAAACCCGGTGAGCCCGTAGTAGAAGGCGATCATCAGGCCGAGCGCGGCGATCGAGTCGCCGAGGATGTCGGTCGCTGAGAATCGTCAGGCCGACGTACCAGGTGATCGACAGCGCGCCCATCAGCAGGGTCGAGAAGTCCGGGCGTCTGGAAGCGGCGATGGACGCGGGCGAAGATCTTCGGCAGCGCCTTGACCGCGCCCATCGAAAGCGAGGTACGGGCGGTCGGCAGGATCGTCGTCTGGGTCGAGGCGGCCGCCGACGTGAGCACTGCGATGATCAGCAGCTTGTCGAGCGGCGAGCCGAGAACGTCGAGGCCGAGCGCGGAGAGCACGTCGTCCTTGTTCTGCCTGAGGAAGTCCTCGCCGTGGACGGCCTGGGCGGCGATCGAGACGATCACGTAGATCGCCGAGCAGGATCAGGGTCGAGACGACCGCCGATCGCCCGGGCCCCTCGCTCGGGTCCTCGGTCTCCTCGTTGACCGTCACGGCGCTGTCCCACCCCCAGTAGATGAAGACCGCGATGAGGACGCCGTTGATCAGCGCCGTGGTGCTGTCGATGTTGAACGGGTTGAGCCAGCTCAGGCTCGGGATCGATCGAGTCGGGGAAGTCGCCCGCGTAGACCCGGACCAGGGCGACGACCGCGAACAGCGGCGAGGGTCGACGATCTCGGCGCCGAGCAGGAAGATCTGGGTGCGGGCGGAGAGCTCGATGCCGATGTAACAGATCGCGGTCATGATCGCGATCCAGCCGACTCCGATCAGGTGACGGCGAGCGTCGACGGATCGTCGATGCCGAGCAGCAGGAACGAGTAGAGGCCGGCGATCTGGGCGAGGTTCGCCATCACGATCACGTCGGCGACGATGATCGCCCAGCCCGCGATCCAGCCGACGCTCGGGCCCATCGCCGAGGTCACCCAGGTGAAGGTCGTGCCGCAGTCCGGGTCCTGGCGGTTCAGGTAGTAGTAGGCGAAGGCGATGCAGAGCATCGGCAGGAACGAGATCCACAGCATCGCCGGCGAGAACAGGCCGACGCCGGCCGCGACGACGAAGCCGAGGCTGGCCGCGAGGCTGTAGCCCGGGGCGGTCGAGGCGACGCCGATGACGACGCTGGAGGCGAACCCGATCGCGCCGCCCTTGAGGCCCTTGTCGCCGCCCGAGGCCGCGGACTCGGGGGGCTCCGGAGCGTCGGGAGCGGCTGGATCGACTGCGCTGCTCTCCACGGTCCGCTCCTCCTAGCCGGGCGCCGCCGTCGGCGGCGATCTCGGCCGGACCCTATTTGCGGGCGAATCGGCCCCGGTGAGTAGTTGCCCGCGTTCTCGTTCGGGAAATCGTGCACGACGCCGAGTGGTCGCCGCTCAGCGCCAGGCGAAGACGGGCTCCTCGAAGCGGTCGAGCGGCTCGCCGCGCCGGCCGAGCAGCCCGACCTGGCGGAACTGGTAGAGGATCGCGCCGGTCGGGGCATGGATCAGGTCGTTGCCGAGCGGCATCTGCAGGACCGGCCGGGAGCTCTCCGGGATCGGGATCAGCCGGGGATCGCTGTCGCGCAGCGCGTGCAGCCCGATCCGGTAGACCGCGAACACCTCGGCCGGATCCGGGTCGAGCTCCGCGGCGCCTCCGCCCCAGAGGACGACGGGGCTGATCACGAACCCCGAGCGGGTGACGTAGTCGTCGAGCCATCCGATCGCGCTCTCGGGCCCGAGCCCGAGCCCGAGCTCCTCCGACAGCTCGCGCAAGGCGGCCTCGAGCGGCGCCTCGCCCTCGTCGAGCCGGCCGCCGGGCAGCGCCCACTGGCCGGGATGGCGCCGCATCCCGGCCGGGCGGCGGCAGAGCAGGAACGAGGCGCCGCCCGCGACGCCGACCATCCGACCGTCCAGGGCCCGGCCGCTCTCGTCCCTGGCTTCCCCGGGAACGCCGCTCATGTCGATCGCGCCGGGCTCGACCGGATCGCGGTCGTGGCGCTCGCGATCGCTGTCGACCACCACGACCGCGACAGCCGCATGGCGACGGCCCTCGAGTGGCAGCCGGCGGCGGCCGTGCGCGCTCAGGTTCGAAGCGAGTCGGCCGCGAAGGTCTTCGTCGAAAGCGATCACGCCGGAGGAGACTGCCCGATCCGAGGACATGCCGCTCCGCTCAGGAGGCGGCGGCGATCGAAGCCGCCGCCATCTCTCCGGAACGGACGGCGCCTTCGAGGTAGCCCTGGGAGTCGGTCTGCGTGTGCTCGCCGGCGAAGCGGACCGGCCCTCGGAGCGGCCCGGCGTAGCCGAAGTAGCGCGTGTACTGCCCGGGCAGGAAGGCGGCGTAGGAGCCCTGCGTCCACGGATCGAGCACCCACTTGTCGGTCCAGGCGGTGCCGTTGAAGCCTTGCCGCAGCCCCTCGATTCCGGTCGCGCCGCCGCGGGTCAGGTCGCGCAGGTTGCGCTCGATCCCCGCTCGCGGGGTCGGCGCATGCGCCGCGGCGGCCGGCAGCCCGGCGGCGCCCGAGCGACCGCCGAGGAAGCTGGTGACGATGCTGCTCGCTCCGGGTTGCCCGATGGTGCTCTCCCACGTGAACAGGGCGGGATCGTCGGCGGTCATGTATCCGTTCCAGTTGCCGTAGTCCTGTGGCCGCTCGTCGAACTGCATCAGGACCTTGGCGTTCGTTCCCATCCCGAGCTGGTCGATGCAGTCGAGCCGCTTGCGCGAGAAGCCGGCCCCGCTCAGGTCCACCTCGCGCAGGGTGGTGAACGGGAGGGCGAGCACCACATGGTCGGCGCGGACGGTCTCCGCGACGCCGCCGAAGCTCATCTCGTAGCTGCCGTCGGACCGTTTGCTGAGGCGCTCCAGCGGCGCGTCCATGCGAACCGTCCCGTCCGCGAGCGAGCCGGCGAGACTGCTGACGAGCTGATCGTTGCCGCCGCGGATCGAGTAGCGCTCGTCGGCCCCGGGCGCGGGGAGCGCGAACTCGGCGATCAGCGCGATCGCGCTCAGCCTGTCGGGGTCGAGCCCGAAGTCGCCCGCGAGCCAGACTCCGATCAGGCCTCCGATGACGCCGCCGGTGCCACCCGGCACGTGCTCGGAGATCCACTCCGCCGCGGTCATCTCGTCGAGCGCTCGCGCCGCCGGCGTCGGGTTGCGGTAGTCGAAGCGGCCGATCCGCCGCGCCGTTCGTGCGATCTCGCGCTCGAAGGCGCGCCAGCCGGGACGCCGGCGCGGCGCCGGGCGCAGGGCGCCGTCCAGCCAGCGCCGGCTGGTGCCCTTGATCGGGTCGGCGTAGACGTCGTTGAGCTCGAGCCCGAACTCCTTCACCAGCGCGCGGATCCGCCGGTGCCGCGTGTCGATGAACTCGCCCCCGTGCTCGGCCGTCTGGCCGCCGGCGAAGTCGCGCGCCGTCCAGCAGCGACCGCCGAGCCTGTCGGGGTTGGCCTCGAAGACCGAACAGCCGACGCCCCTCTCCTGGAGCCGGTAGGCACAGCTGAGCCCGGCGAGCCCGGCGCCGACGATCACGACTCTCGGGCCCCCGTCCGCAGCCGAGCCGCGACCGCAGGCAAGGGCGCTCGGCGCTAGAGCCGCAACGGCCCCCAAGGCAGCGCCGCGGCGCAGGAGCTCCCGCCGAGAGAGGCTCGCTTCGACCACGCGGACCACCCTAGCGCCGGCAGGGCCGATCGGCGGGAGCGCGAGCGGGGCAACGGGAAACAGCCGATGCGGGGGCGAACTCGCCACCGTAGGTTGTCCGTGCAAGGGCGACCGCCTGCGGCGCCACCGCGACCGAACGTCGGGAGAGACCGGGATGAGCCAGCCCACAGATTCGACGGCGCCTTGGACGGATGGCCGCCACCGGCCTGACCGGCCTGATCGTGGCGCTCGCCCTGTCCGCCTGCGGCGACGAGGAGTCAGGCGATGCCACCTCGGTCGCGTTCGACCCGAGCGGCGGTCTCGAGCCGGTCGTCGCCTGCCTGACCGAAGAAGGGTGGTCGGAGACGGGCAGCCTCAGCAGCGGCTCGGCCTTCACGGTCACTGGCCGAGTCCGGGACCGCTGTCCTGCTCTCCGTCAACGAGCCCGGGCAGGACCCGCTGCTCGACGAGACGACCTTCACGGTCGCCGCCGCCGACCCCGCCGACGAGTCGCTCAGCGTCGAGAACATCACCGGCACGATCAGCGATGAGGAGCGCGGCCAGGTCGAGGCCTGCGCCGCCGGCTGAGAGCCGGGGGCGGCCTAGCCCTGATCGGACTTCAGCGTCACTGAAAGCTTTGCGGTCTCGCTGTTGCCGGCCGCATCGCTGAGATCCACCGTCAGCTTGGCCGTTGCCTTCCTGCCTGCTTTCAGCGCTTTGGCGATCGCCTCGGTATCCCGTTCTCTCGTCGGCGTCAACTTCAGGGCTTCCTGCTCCCCGGCGGCGACCGACTTGGGTCGAGCCTCGAGCTCGTACGTCTTCTTCCTGAGCTTGACCCTGCCGGTCCCGACCGCGTAGAGATCTTCGCCGGCCTTGACCTTGGCCTTGACGACGATCTTCTTTCCCTCCTGCCTCTGTGTCCCCTTGGCAGACGCCGAGCCCGACACGGCCGTGTCGGGAGGGCTGGTATCGACCGTGAAGTTGCGGAGCGCAGGGGTTGGGTCGATGTTCGAGGCCGTATCGGTGGCGCGGACCTCGAACGAATGCAAGCCGTCGGCGAGCGGGCCGAGGGTCTTCGGGGAGCTGCAGCCGCCTTGGAAGGCGCCGGAATCGAGCCTGCACTCGAAGCTCGATCCGGCCTCACTCGAAGAGAACCCGAACGTCGGCGTATTGTCGTTGGTGACGCCGGCAGGACCGGAGGTGATCGTCGTCTCTGGTGGCGTGGTGTCCCACTCCGACTCACACCCGCACACAGCCAGGTAGAGGGACCGTGCCACCTCACCGAAGTAGGGACCGAACATGATGCCCGGATATGAGCCGTACCCGAAGCTGTTGACCGAGTTCACGTACTGATCGCCGATCACCCAGGCACCGCCGCTCGAACCCCCAGTCATCTCGCAGGTGATTCCCATCGGCGGTGCGACGTCCGTCGGGTAGGGGTCATCCATCACCCAGTCCGACGTGCAGGTGTAGAGGAGTCCCCCGGTGAACGGAGGAGCGGCCGGATAGCCCCACGACGTGTAGTGCTGATGCTTGTCCTGATTGAAGGCTATGCCACGGGCGCCCACGGCAGCCTCGGCCGTCTGACCCGAGCCGTTGGTCGCTAGAACCGCCGCTCCCAGGTCGTAGTTGCGGTTCTCGGCCTGGATCCACGCCGATGACGCCCAGAGATTCTTGGCGGCGAACACCCCGAATGGCGCTGTGCCGTTGCGATACCCCGGGACGAAGGCCCAGTTCGTAGCCCAGCCCACGCCGGGATCGTTGACGCAATGGCCCGCCGTGAAGGCGACGCCGTCCACCGCGGTGAGCGACGACCGTGCCGGAGCACACGTAATCCGCGGACCCCAGGCTGAAGAACACCTTGCCATGAGTCCTGTGCCGGAAACGCGGTAGTGTCGACAACTTCCGTCGCCCGGAAGAGCTCTCTGCCGACGGGCGGGGGAGCGCTCGGTACATCCCCCGTCACGACGGAAACTGGAGCGTCGCCACTCGGATCGGCCGGAACGTAGGCCGGCCTTCCCTGGGACGTGAATGCGGGCGATCGTGGTCGCGGCGACAGCGGCGACACTGCCGCGTGCCCCGGCAGCGCCCGATCGAGGCGGAAGGGCTCCGCCCTGCGCATCCTCTTCGAGGTCCAGTACCGGCGCACATCGCGAGCGGACTCTCCGCCTGTCAGGGCATCTCGCGTCACCACCCTTTCGGCCGCATTGCCGGCTACGGCGTCTGGACTGCCCGCCTTCGCCTGGGCGTCGCACAAGCCGAAGAAGACGGCCAAGATCAAGAGGGCGAGCAAGCCGAAGGTGCCGGCTCCTGCCGCCTGGGACCTTGCCGCCGGCCTTGGACTCCTAGGGAGGTTGACGTACACGAAACCCTCGCCTTCGCTGCGTTTGCAGCTCGCTGGGGGAACTCCCGATTCTGCTGCAGGAGCCGTGGCGGTTGTCCGGGTGCTCTACGGAGTTCTTGCCGCGGTCATCCGCACAGGCCGGCGGCGGGCCGGTCGGGGCCCTGTCCGAGGCTCCAATGGTTCCTCGCTTACTCAGTCGGGAACTCTGACGCGTATTGGCGACCGTATGGGTACGTAGATCGCATCAGAGTTCCCCGGCCCCTGACGGTGCGACGCCGGGTGGCTAAAGGATCGAGCGACTCCGGTCGATAACGGGCCCAGCGCGCAAAGCGCGCTCGGTAAGGGACTCAGCGGGACAAAGGGGAGCAGGGAATGAAGGTGGGAATCGTCGGCGGCCTCGCGGCCGTGTTTGCATTCGCGGGCGTCGTGGGATCGGCGGACGCTGCCTATCCGGGAGCGAACGGCAAGATCGTCTTCGAGCGCAAGGCCGACCAGTTCGCGAGCAACTCGGACCCGTGGACGGTTTCGGCCGGCAGCCCCGGGACGGCGAGGAAGCTCGTCAAGATCAGGGAGGAAGCCCACGACTTCGTCGTCTCGCC
>CAVURI010000018.1:0-33165 GCA_963743845.1 uncultured Solirubrobacterales bacterium | reverse complement strand
CGGCGATCAGCGCCGCGAGAAGCGCGACTGCGACGTGGATCGAAGCGGCACGTGTGCGCCGATGAGTCTCCTCCTGTTTGGCCCGGCTCGCCGGTCCGCTCGGTTCGACGGCGGGCTCGAGTACCTCGAGGTACTTGCGGTCCGCGTCGAGACGGGCGCGGACGCCGAGCGGCATCGTCGCCAGGTGCTTGCCGTGCCCGAAGGGGACGTTCGAGATCGCGGGGATGCCGAGCGGTGCGATCAGCTCGTCGAGGATCTCCTCGATCGAGAGCGTCGACTCCGGGCCCTCCGGCAGGGTCTGGTAGCCGAGGTTGACGCTGGTGCCGAAGGCGAAGCCGGCGACGCCGTCGAGCTTGCCGGCGCGGATCAGGTGGTTGAGCGCCGTGTCGACCAGGTAGGTCTCGGTGTTGAGGTCCTCGACGAGCAGGATGCAGCCCTCGGTGTCGACCTCGAACGGGGTGCCGATGCTCGAGCAGAGCAGGGTCAGGCAGCCGCCGACCAGCGGCGCCTCGGCGACGCCCTCGGCGACGGTCAGCACGTACGGGTCCTCCGGATCCTCGAAGACCTTGCCGAGCGGCTCCGGGCGGAAGGCCCGGTGGAACCACTCCTCGGTCAGCTTCGTCAGCTCGTAGTCGCCCTTGGCGCGGGTGAAGCGCAGGAACGAGGGCCCGTAGAAGCTGACCCAGTCGGTGTAGGCGGCGATGTAGTTGTGCAGGGCGGTGAGGTCGCTGAACCCGCAGACGATCCGGGGGTCCGCGGCCCCGACCCTGGCCCAGTCGATCAGGTCGTGCAGGCGCCCGGTCCCGTAGCCGCCCTCGAGCGCGTGGACCATGTCGATCCCGGGCTCGGTCAGCGCCCACTCGAGGTCGGCGGCGCGCTCGGCGTCGGTGCCGGCGAGGTAGCCGTGGACCTTGCGCACGTTCGGCCCGAAGACGATCTCGTGCCCGCGCGAGCTGAAGTACTCGGTCGCCTGCTCGATCCCCGAGCGGGTCTGCGGCGGCGAGGACGGGGCGACGACCGCGATCCGGGCGCCGCTCTCGGGCAGCGCCGGCGGCTTGCGGCGCGCGGCGCTCACGCTGCCCGCCCCGCGATCGCGAGATCGTCGCCCGGCAGCCCGGCCGGGACGCTGCGGACGCTCTCGATCGCCTCGGCGATCAGCTCCGGCGATGCCTGCAGCGAGGCGAGCACGAGCTCGACGTGGACCTCGCAGACCTGGTCGAGCGAGAGCGGCCCGGAGCGGTCGAACCAGAGCGCGACCCCGGTGCACTGCAGGAGGATCGCGAAGGTCGCGACCTGGGGGTCGGAGCTGCGCAGCGACCCGTCGCGGACGCCGTCCCGGATCAGGCCGCCGAACAGCGCCTGGTAGGCGTCCCGCATCGCGATCAGGCGGCGGCGGCGCTCGTCGCCGAGGGCCCTGATCTCGCTGTCGGTGACGAACGCCGCGAGCGGATGCAGACCGTGGAAGTGGACGTGCTCGCGGACCGCGGCCGCGAGCTTCAGCGCCGCTGTCTCGCGAGCGGCGACGGCGGCGAGCACGCGCTCCTCGAGCCGCTCCATGAAGTCGACCTGGAGGCCGAACAGGAGCGCCTCCTTGTTCTCGTACCAGTGGTAGATCGCGGCCGGCTGGACTCCGGCCTCGGCCGCGATCGCCCGCATCGGGGCGGCGTGGTAGCCGAGCTTTGCGAACAGGCGGACGGCGGCGTCCTCGATCGTCCGGCGCGTCGCCGGGCCCCGCTTCGGCGGCGCCTCGGGCTCGATCGGGAGCGCCTCGCCCATCAGCCGAGCCCGAGCAGCTCGGGGGCCTGCTCGTGGGTCGCGACCTCGCGGCCGAGCGTCCGCGCCAGGTCGGCGAGCATCCCGACCAGTTGCGCGTTCGAGGAGGCGTGGACGCCGCGCGCCGACGTAGGCGACGTCCTCGAGCCCGGTGCGGACGCCCGGGGCGCCGCGCAGCAGCGCCAGCGCCTGCATCCGGAAGTGGTGGCGGCCGATGCAGGTGACGGTCCAGAAGGTGCCCTCGGGCAGCGGCCGCAGCATCGCCTCGAGCGCTTCGGGCGAGGCGTCGATGCCGCCGGGGACGCCGAAGACGAGGTTGATCCGCAGCGGCGGCTCGAGGATCCCCTGCTCGAGCCAGCGGACGGCGCTGACCACGTGGCCGACGTCGAAGCACTCGACCTCGAGCGCGATCCCGGCGGCGCGAGCGCGCTCGACGATGCCGCGGCCGGCGGGCGGCGGCGTGATGAAGGTCTCGTCGCCGAAGTTCATCGATCCCGACTCGACGCCGGAGATGTCCGGCTTCGCCTCGAGGCCCGTGGTCCGCTCCTCGATCGTCATGTCGTTGGAGCCGCCGGTCGAGACCATGGTCAGGATCGGGCAGCCGGCGCGGATCCGGTCGATCGCGTCGACGAACAGCTCCGGCCGGCCGCTGGGCGTGCCGTCGTCCTCGCGCACGTGCAGGTGGGCGATCGTCGCGCCGGCCTCGGCGGCCTCGATCGTCGACTGCGCGATCTCCGCGGTCGTGTAGGGGATGTTCGGGTTGTTGTCGCGGAAGACGTCGGCGCCGGTCACCGCGACCGTGATCACCGCCGGCTGCTCGTTCCAGGCGCCACTCATCTGGTCTCCTCTCCGAGCGCTTCCCGTTCGGAGGCGCTGATCTCGCGTGAAGCCCGCCGGTCCGGATCCCAGAGCACGAGCCCGAACTCGGCCTCGACGATCACGCGACCGTCCTCGGCGAGGATCCGCTCGCTCGTGGTCAGGCTCGAACGGCCGAGCTCGCTGACGCCGCACTGAACGAGGACCGACTCCATCTCCAGGGTGATCTCGTCGATCCAGTTGACCGAGCAGCGACCGACCACGTACTGGTCCCTGGCGATGCCGCGCTCGGCGAGGAAGGTGTCGCGGCCCTCCTCGAGGTAGGTGAGGGCGACGACGTGGTTGACGTGGCCGAGGCCGTCGATGTCCCGCCAGCGCATCTGCACCCGGTGGCCGCCGTCGATCGCTGCGGGCGCATCGGTCACGCTGCGCCGCCCCGATCGCCTCGCGCAGCCCGGCCGAGGAGCGGTAGAGGTCCAGCGCATAGGCGCCGACGTCCTCGGAGTAGCCGTGGCCGATGTGCATCCGCAGGTCGCGGCTCATGCCGTCGGCGGTGAGCGCGGCGGTGCCGAAGTTGGTCGCCATCGAGAAGAAGAGGACGATGCCGCGGGGCGCCGTCAGGACGATCGCGGCGGGCTCGCAGCGGCTGGCGCTGACGACCACCACGGTCAGCTCGGCGGCCGGGGCGCCGGCTGCATCCAGCGCCTCCAGGGTCGCGAGCGGATCGCGCAGATCGGCGACGACGCCGATGTCGCAGAGGCCGGCCGAGACGACGGCGTCGACCGCGCCGGCATCGGCATCGACGGCGACCAGCGTCAGCTCGTCGCTGCCGGCATCGCGCGCTGCGGCGAGCGCGAGCTTGCCTGCGTGGCCGGCGCCGAGCACGGTGACGGTGCCGCGCTCCGGCAGCAGCGCCCGCGTGTGCGAGGCGGCCGCGTAGACGTCGTAGATCTCGAGCGCGGTCGGCTCCGGGATGTCGTCCGGCATCGGGCCCCAGGGCGCGCTCTCGGGCAGATAGGCCCAGCCGCGAACGCCGATCTGGGCGGAACCGGGATCGACCGCGGTGACCTCGTCGATCCGAAGCGGGGTCAGGGTGAGCGAGGCGAGCGTGACGACGCGCCGGCCGACCTCGGGGCCTCCCTCCAGCCCCTCGCCGACGGCGGTGACGTTGCCGAGCGCGACGCCGCCGGAGTCGGTGAGCGGGTTGTGCATCTTGCCGCGTGCGGCGACGATCGCGAGGATCCGCTCGGCGATCGCATCGGGGTCGCCGCCGGCCTCGGCACGGATGCTGTTGAACGAGGTCGCGTCGAGACAGAGCCTGTCGACGGCCACCTCGAACTCGCGCGGGCGAACCGGCCCCGAGGGGTCGAGGCGCTCGGCCGGCTGCGGCAGCGCGCCGGCGGGGGCAAGCACCCGGTCGACGCCGAGGCCCTCTCCGATCCCCTGAGCCGCTCCAATGCTCATGAACGACCGTTAGGATATTTCCACTGTCAAGTCCCCGCTCGATGCGCATGAGCAGCCACACCCCACCTCGCGCCCAGCCATTGGCTTATCGGCTGTTCAATCAACGGACGTGACGACCGCCGACCCTCCAACCGCGCTCGAGATCCCGTTCACGGCGTCGAGCCGGGGCCGTGACCACGTACCCGGGGGCGAGGTCTACGTCGGCATCCGCACGCCGGGGACCGAGGTGCCGGAGCGCGCGGCGCTGATCGAGGCGGAGCTGATCGCCGCCGGCGCCCGCCGGGTCGAGGCCGAGCCACAGCCGGACAGCGAGGCTCTGGCGCTGCACGATCCGGCCCTGATCGACTGGCTCAGCGGCGCCTGGAGCGAGTGGGAGCGCTCCGGTCTCGCCGAGGACCCCGGCGCCGACCGGGTCACCCCCTACCTCTTCCCCCACCCCGGGCTGCTCGCGGGGATGCGCCCCGCCGGCGGGCTCGAGCCGCCCGCATCCGTGGCCGCCCGGGCCGGCCTGTTCGCATACGACACGATGACGCTGATCGGTCCCGGCACCTGGGAAGCCGCCCGCGGGGCACTCGACGCCGCGCTCGGCGCGGCCGACCTGGTCGCCGCCGGCGAGCCGCTCGCCTACGCCCTCTGCCGCCCGCCCGGCCACCACGCGACCCGCAGCGCGATCGGCGGCTCCTGCTACCTGAACAACGCTGCCGCCGCGGCCGCCCGGCTGCGCGAGCGGCTCGACGGGCCGGTCGCCGTGCTCGACATCGACGCCCACCACGGCAACGGCACCCAGCAGATCTTCTGGGGCGACGGCTCGGTCCTGACCGGGTCGGTTCACGTCGATCCGGGCGCGGGCTGGTTCCCCCACTACCTCGGCTTCGCCGACGAGACCGGGACCGGCGACGGGCGCCGGCGCCAACCGCAACGTCCCGCTCGCTCCCGGATCCGGCGACGACGCCTGGCTCGAGGCCGTCGCCGGCCTCGCCCGCTGGGCCACGGCCGGTGCGGTCCGGGGCCTCGTCGTCGCGCTCGGGGTCGACGCCGCCGCCGCCGACCCCGAGAGCCCGCTCGAGGTGACGGCGGCCGGCTACCGGCAGGCGGGCGAGCTGCTCGGCAGCGCTCGGCCTGCCGACCGTCGTCGTCCAGGAGGGCGGCTACGACCTCGAGACGATCGGCCCGCTCGTCCGCGAGACCCTGAGCGGCCTCGCGGGGGGGCTCGGGCTCTGAGGCGTTCCCCATGGGCTCGGGCGCCGCGTCCGAGCGAGGTCCAGGCCGCGACCGGGGCGGTTTGCAGTGAGGGAGGGTGGTTGGAGGGCCCGGCCGCAGCGTGGCGGGGCTGGGGCGTCGGGGCTTCGTCACCGAAGTGGTGCGGGCATGAGTGTTGCGTGACGGCTCAGCGGGGCTCTGGGAAGCAGGTTGCCCCCGACAGTCGGCCATTCCGTCGCCATCTGGTGCTCTCCACGGCCCCCAGATGGCAACGCTTCGCCTGACTGAGCACGCCGCGTCACGAACCCGCGCCGCGTGTGAAGAAATGAAACTTCGGCCACCTAGGGCGTTCTCTGACCAAGCATGAGCGTGCACGCAACGGGCGCTGTGTAGCGGAGCTGCCTGAGCCCGGCGCGGGTGCGCTCAGGCGCCGCGTCAGAGGACGCCGCCCGTCGCCGCGTCAGAGGACACCGCCGCGGTCAGGCCTTGACAAGAGCCTGTAATCCATCCTGCCTTCTCCTCGTTCCTCGTTGCTCGTTCCGGCCCCGGGTATAGCGCCTCGGACGGCGCGGCGCAGGCGCGGCCGCTGCAACGCATATCGTCGCCGCGATGCGTTTCGACCGCCACGAGTTGATCGCGATCTTCGCCGGGGGCGTGATCGGCACCCTCGCCCGCGCCGGGCTCGTCGAGCTCTGGGTACACGACCCGGGCCGCTGGCCCTGGGCCACGTTCGTCGTCAACGTGATCGGCGCCGGTTTCCTCGGCTGGCTCGCGATCCACCCGCTCGAGCGACCGCCGCGCTCGCCCTACGACTACGGCGGCGCCCTGCTCGGCACAGGCGTCTGCGGCGCGCTGACGACCTTCTCGGGGCTGCAGCTCGAGCTCCTGGTCATGCTCGACGCAGGGGCACGTCGCGCTGGCGCTGGCCTACGCCGCCGCCAGCGTCGCCGCCGGGCTGATCGCGGTCGCCGGCGCCGAGCAGGCTCGCGACCCTGAGCTGGAGTCGCCTGTGAGCCTGCCCGTCTGGATCGCGGTCGCCGTGCTCGGCGGGCTCGGCGCGGTCGCCCGCTTCGGAGTCGACAGCGTCGTCTCGAGCCGGTTCGGCTCCGACTTCCCGCTCGGGATCCTCGCGGTCAACCTGAGCGGCGCCTTCGTCGCCGGTCTCCTGCTCGGAGCCGTCGTCGCCGACGAGGCCTACGACGTGCTCGTGCTCGGCCTGCTCGGCGGCTTCACGACCTTCAGCACCTGGATGCTGCAGACGCACGAGCTCGGTCAGCGCGGCCTGACCGAGCGCGCCTTCCTCAACATCGCGCTGAGCCTGCTCGCCGGCCTGCTCCTCGTCTGGGCCGGCCGCGAGCTCGGGGCGGCGCTGTTCTAGGTCGCCGGCGAGGCCCGCGCTTCGCGGCCCACGATTAGCCCGCGGGTGAGCGGGTAGCGCCTTGGGACGACCACCGACCACCCACGACTCCAGACGAGGAGGCCGAGATGGCCGCTGACACCCAGGACAAGGATTCGAAGGCCAACGCGAAGCTGGTCCAGTACCTGACCGAGGCGTACGGCAAGGAGCGCGAGCTCGAGACCTCGCTGCAGGCGCACATCGGCATGGCGACCCGGCCCGTCTACAAGAAGCGGCTGCAGGAGCACCTGAAGGAGACCAAGCAGCACGCGAGGCTGGTCGAGCGGCGGCTCAAGAAGCTCGGCGGCCCCGGCGCGATCGCGAGCGTCACGACCGGCATCGCCAGCAAGGTCGTGCCGGCCGCGAAGGGCCCGCTGCACGCGCTGCGCGGTAGCGGCGAGGCCGAGAAGCAGCTCAAGAACGCGAAGACCGAGTTCTCCGAGGAGCACGAGGAGATCGCCACGTACCTGGCGATCGAGACGCTCGCGGAAACGGTCGGCGACACCGAGACGGCGAAGCTCGCGAAGCAGATCCGCCGCGAGGAGGAGCGCATGGCCTCGTTCCTCGAGAAGCAGATCCCGCTGCTGACCCGCGAGGTCGCCAAGGACGAGATCCCCGGCATCGGAGCGCCGCAGCGCGGCCGGCAGCACCCGCCGGCGCAGCAGCGGCAGCCGCAGCAGCAACGGCCGCGCCCGAAGCGGCGGCGCAAGCAAGGCGAAGCCGAAGCCGAAGGCCGGCGGCTCCCGCAAGCGCGCTACCGCGAAGCGGTAGCGCCCGACCGACGAGTCCCCGCCCTGGCCCACCGGCCCGCCGCTCGGCGGGCCGGTGCGGCTCGCCTCGGGCGCGGTGCGGACAGCCGTACCGCGGACGCGGTTCCGCGGCGGGACAATCTGAGGTGCAAGATGGCCGTGCGCGTCCTCATAGTCGACGACCACCCCGGCTTCAGGGCTCAGGCACGGAGGCTGCTCGAGCGGCGAGGGGTGCATGATCGTCGGCGAGGCCGCCGACTGCGCGTCGGCGATGCGGGCCGCGAGGGAGATCACCCCCGAGATCGCGCTCGTCGACGTCTTCCTCCCCGACGGCGACGGCTTCGGCCTGACCGGAGATCTGCTGGCGCTGCCGACCCCTCCCGCCGTCGTGCTCACCTCGAGCCGCGACGCCTCGGAGCTCGAGCCCTGCATCTCCGAGAGCGGCGCCCGCGGCTTCGTCGCCAAGGCGGAGCTCTCCCGCGAGGCGATCGAGGCGGTGCTGGCATGAACGGGCGCACGCGGCCGAAGGCCGGCGATCGACGGCATGCGGGTCGTCGTCGCCGAGGACTCGGTGCTGCTGCGCGAGGGGATCGTGCGGCTGCTCGAGGGCGCCGGCTTCGACGTCGTCGGCCAGGCCGGCGACGCCGAGGACCTGATCCGCAAGACCGCGGCGCACAAGCCCGACGTCGCCGTCGTCGACATCCGGATGCCGCCGACCGGAACCGACGACGGCCTGCGGGCCGCGCTCGAGATCCGCGAGCGACTGCCGGACACCGGCGTGCTCGTGCTCTCGCAGTACCTCGAGGAGGGCTACGCGCTCGAGCTCGTCGCCGACAGCGCCGAGGGCACCGGCTACCTGCTCAAGGACCGCGTCGCCGACGTCGACCGGTTCCTCGACTCGGTCCGGCGCGTCGGCGAGGGCGGCTCGGCGCTCGACCCCGAGGTCGTCTCGCAGCTGCTCGGCCGGCGCCGCAACGACGATCCGCTCGAGGAGCTCACCGACCGCGAGCGCGAGGTGCTGGCGCTGATGGCGGAGGGGCGGTCGAACAAGGCGATCGCCGCCGAGCTCGTCGTCACCGAGCGCGCCGTCGAGAAGCACGTGACCGGGATCTTCAGCAAGCTCGGCCTGCCGCCGGCGCCGCAGGACCATCGGCGCGTGCTCGCGGTGCTGACCTTCCTGCGATCGCGATGACGAGGGATCCGGACCTCGCCCGGCTCCATGCCCTGCTCGGCGAGCAGGCGGCGCTGCGGCGGGTGGCGACGCTGGTCGCGAGCGGCGACGCCGAGGCCCTCTTCGACCGCGTCTGCCAGGAGCTCGGGGCCGTGCTCGGCGTCGACAACACCGACATGGTCCGCTTCGACGCGGACGGCGGCGCCACCGTGGTCGGCGCCTGGGCCGACGCCGGCACCCATGCCTTCCCGATCGGCGAGCGGATCCCGGTCGACGGCGAGACGGTGACCGCGAAGCTGCGCCGCACCGGGGTTCCGCAGCGCGTCGACGACTACGAGGGGGTCGAGGGCGAGCTCGCCGAGCGGCTGCGCTCGTTCGGGATCCGCTCGGTGGTGGGCGCGCCGATCACCGTCTCCGGCCGTCTCTGGGGCGGGATCATGGCGACCAGCGGCACGCCCGGGGTCTTCCCGCCCGACACCGAGCAGCGGATCGCCGACTTCGCCGAGCTCGTCACCGCGGCGCTCGCCAACGTCGACGCGCGCGAGCAGCTCTCGGCTCAGCGGGCCCGGATCGTCGCCGCCGCCGACGCCGCCCGGCAGCGGATCGAGCGCGACCTCCACGACGGAGCCCAGCAGCGGCTGGTCTCACTGGCGCTGAGCCTGCGCCTGCTGCAGTCGAGCCTCGAGGAGGGCTCGGAGGCCGCGAAGGAGCTCGAGGCGGCGCGCGGGGAGCTCGACCAGGCGCTCGCGGAGCTGCGCGAGCTGGCCCGGGGCATCCACCCGAGCGTGCTCACGGACCGCGGGCTCGAGGCGGCCCTCGCCGGGCTCGCGAACCGCTCGCCGGTCCCGGTCGACCTCGACACCGGCGACTGCAGCGAGCTGCCCGAGCCGGTGCAGACGACCGTCTACTTCATCGCGGCCGAGGCGCTGACGAACGCGTTCAAGCACGCGCACTGCCGCCAGGCCGAGGTGCGGGTGACGATCGAGGGCGAGTGGGTCACGGTCGAGGTCCGTGACGACGGCGTCGGTGGCGCCGACCCCACCGCCGGCTCGGGCCTGCGCGGGCTCGCGGACCGCGTCAGCGCGCTCGGCGGCACGCTCGAGATCGACAGCCCCGGCGGCGGCGGGACGACGCTGCGCGCGAGGATCGCCGCCGCGCCGAACCTGTCGGCGATGCCGGGGCTCGCCGCGCGGCGCTAGCCAGCGGGGCCGGGGCCGGTACCGGGCGCTAGGCGTCCGCCGACCAGGCGCCCGCGTGAGCGCGAGCCGGGTGGATGTTCTGGTTGAGCCGGAAGACGTTGCCCGGATCCCAGCGCGCCTTGACCGCGGCCAGCCGTTCGTAGGTGCCGTCGGGGTACGCCTCGCGGACCCGAAGCGGGCCCTCGTCGCCGAGGAAGTTGACGTAGGCGCCACCGCGCTCGGAGCGGAGGGCGGCCGCGAGCGAGTCGACCCAGGCCTGCTGCGCGGGGAGGTCCGCGGCCCGCTCGACGATCGCCGCGACGTGGAACATCAGCGCACGGTCGCGGTGGGCGAACGCCGTCGCGTCCGCCGGCACCCGTGCCATCGCGCCGCCGAGGACGCGGATCTGGGTGACGGCCATCGGGGCGGTCGCCGTCTCGAGATTGGCGATGATCGTCTCCGCGCGGCGCAGGTCGAACTCCTCGGCGAACAGGTTCCGCATCGCGGCGATCGGGCGCCGCTCGTCCTCCTCTGCCGGGAACATCCCCGCGTAGGGCATCGGCCGGACCGTGTCTGCGATCGGCTCGGCGAGCGCCCGGAACGGCGCCAGGGCGCGCTCGGCCTCGGCGGCGGGGCCGGCGAAGGCGACCATGCCCATCACGATCAGGCGGCCGTGGTGCTCGGGCGGGACGAACGGCATCGGCGGAGCCGGCATCACGTTGACGATCGCCGTCAGCCCCTCCGGCGCCGCCTGCGCCGCCGCCACGAAGCCCGCCAGCACCTCGGCGCTCGCCGGCAGGATCAGCATCCCTCCCGTGAAGTCGTCGATCTCGTGCAGCCGGAAACGGAGCCGGGTGACGACCCCGAAGTTGCCGCCACCGCCGCGGAGCGCCCAGAACAGGTCGGGGTGATGATCGGGGTCGGTGCGGACCAGCCGCCCCTCCGCGGTGACCAGCTCGGCGCCGAGCAGGTCGTCGATCGTCAGCCCGTGCTTGCGGGTCAGCAACCCGACCCCGCCGCCGAGCGTGATCCCGCCGATCCCGACGGTGCCGGCGTCGCCGAAGGGCGTCGCCAGCCCGTGCTCGCCGGCGGCGCGCGTGTACTCGCCCGTCGTCAGCCCGGTCTCGGCCCAGGCCCGGCGCGCCTCGACGTCGATCTCGAGGGCTCGCATCGCGGAGAGGTCGATGACGATGCCCCCGTCGCTGACGCCGTGGCCGCCGCCTCCGTGGCCGCCGCTGCGGACGGCGAGCTCGTGGCCGGCGTCGCGAGCGAGCTCGACGACCCGCGCCACCTCGGTCGCGTTCCGCGGGCGCACGATCGCGGCCGGCCGCTTGTCGAAGGCGCCGTTGTGGACGCGCCGGGCCTCCTCGTAGCCGGGATCCCCCGGCGCGATCACCTCACCGTCGAAGTCGGGAAGCGGTGTGCCTGGAACGGTTGCGGCAGGAGACGTGCTGAACATGCCGCACAGCCTCCGGGATCGGTGTCCCCGATTCGATCGAGCCTCCCGGTGAGCGGGGGTGTGGCTAGCCGTAGGGGTGGTCGAGGGACGGGGAGGGTTCAGGGGTGGCTGCAGGCGGGCGTTGCAGTGAGGGGTGTGGGAAGCGGGTGGCGGCCGAGGGTTCGGGGCGGATCCGCGAAGTGGGCCCTCAGACGGTCGTTTTTCGACTCTGAAAGGGCCGACTTCGCGACGAAGGGCCGGAGAGGACGCCCAGACACCAGATGTAGGCAACAAACGTGAAGCGCGTCGCTTCACGGGTGGGCCGCTTCACGAACGTCCCGCCAGGCGCAAGGAATGTGAAGCCCGCTCACCCCGCCCAGACGTCCTTCACGTTTGTCCCGCACCCCGGCCGCATCTCCCCTCCCTCACTGCTAACTGAGCGGCCCGAACCCTCGTCGCCGCCCCTCGGACGGCCACGCGTCGCGTCCACGCCCAGGCCCGCCCGCCCGGCCGCCGCCCCCTACTCGGCGCGGACGTAGCCCCCGACCAGCAGGCCTGAGCCGAGGTGGGCTCCGAGGACCGGGCCGACCTGGGTGCAGAAGAGTGGGTCCGTGCCGAAGACGCTCTTGCCGTGCTCGACGAGGTGGGCGGCGTCCTCGGCCGACTGGGCGTGCTGGATGATCCAGTCGGTCTTGCCGGACTCGTGCAGCTGCTCGAGGTAGTGCTCCATCCGGGCCAGGGCCTTCGACTTCGTCCGGACCCGGTCGACGGGGGTGATCTCGGTCCCGAAGGTGAGGATCGGCTTGATCCGGAGCGCCGAGCCGAGCAGCGCCTGGGCGCCGCCGATGCGGCCGCCGCGCTTCAGGTACTCGAGCGTGTCGAGGCAGAACCACATCTCCATCGAACCGCGGGCCCGGCGGGCCTCCTCGACGACGTCGGTGAGGCCGGCCCCGCGACCGGCCGCCGTCGCCGCCGCGATCACGACGCAGCCGAGGGCGCCGGCGCCGGTCTCGGCGTCGATCACCTCGACCCTGCCCTCGACCCCGCGCTCGGCCAGCGCCCGGGCCGCCTCGCGGGCGCTGTCGCAGGTGCCGGAGATGCCGCCGGCGATGTGGACGGAGGCGATGTCGCTGCCGGAGCTGAGGATCGGCTCGTACAGCGCGATGAAGTCGCCGACCGAGGGCTGCGAGGTCTTCGGCAGCGTCTCCGAGTCGCGCAGGCGCTCGTAGAAGGCATCGAGATCCTCGTAGGAGTCCTCGCGGCGCATGTCGCTCTCCCAGCCGACGTAGAGCGGGATCTGGCGGACGCCGAGGCTGTCGCTCAGCTCGCTTCGGGATGTAGGTCGTGCTGTCGGTGACGACGGTGACGGTGGACATGGCCGGGACTCTATGCGGCGGAGCGCGCGGGCACGATCCGGGCTACAGCTCCTCGGGCACCATCTGGATCGCGCCGCTCGGGCACTCGGCGACGCAGAGGCCGCAGCCCTTGCAGAAGTCGAGGTCGATCTCGTAGAGCTCGCCCGGGGCCCCGAGCTTGATCACGGCGTTGTCGGGGCAGACGCCGTAGCAGTTGTCGCAGGAGAAGCAGTTGCCGCACGACATGCAGCGACGCGCCTCGAACAGCGCCGTCGAGGCGTCGTGGCCGCCGACGACCTCCTCGAAGTTGCTCTGCCGGCGGACCGCGTCGAGCCGCGGCCGGTGGGTGCGCGCGGCGTCGCTGTAGTACCAGGTGTTGAGCTTCGAGAAGTCGGCGAGGTCCGGAGCTCGGCGCGGCCTCGGGCGCGACGCCGCGCAGCCAGCCGTCGATCGCGCCGGCGGCGCGGCGGCCGTGGCCGACGGCGACCGTGACCGAGCGCTCGGCGGGGACCATGTCGCCGCCGGCGAAGATGCCCGGGTAGCCGGTCATCAGGTCCTCGCCGACGCTGACGACGCCGTCGTCGACCTCGATCCCGGGCACGCCCTCGATCAGCGAGAGGTCGCAGTCCTGGCCGAGCGCCAGCACCAGCGCGTCCGCCTCGAGCTCGTCGAGCTCGCCGGTCGGCTGCGGGAAGCCGGACTCGTCGAGCTCCATCCGCTCGAGCACGAGCTTGCCCTCGTCGGCGCGCTTGATCGTCGAGAGCCACCGCATCAGCACGCCCTCGTCGGCGGCCTCCTCGACCTCGACGTCGTGGGCGGGCATCGCCTCGCGGGTGCGGCGGTAGACGACGACGGCCTCGTCGGCGCCGAGCCGCTTCGCGGTCCGGGCCGCGTCCATCGCCGTGTCGCCGCCGCCGTAGACGGCGACGCGCCGGCCGAGCAGGGGCTTCTCCCCCGCCTCGAGGTCGTGCAGCATCGAGACGGCGTCGAGCACGTGGGAGGCGGAGCCGGCGGGCACGTAGGCGCGCTTGCCGATCTGAGCGCCGACGGCGAGGAAGACGGCGTCGAAGCCCTCGGCCTCGATCGCCTCGCGGACGTCGGTCACCTTGCAGTCCAGCTCGAGCTCGACCCCGAGGTCGAGGATCCGCTGCACCTCCGCGTCGAGCACGTCGCGGGGCAGCCTGTAGGTGGGGATCCCGAACCGCATCATGCCGCCGGCCATCGGGCCCGCCTCGCGGATCGTCACCGCGTGCCCGAGCCGGGCGAGGAAGTAGGCGGCCGAGAGCCCGGAGGGGCCGGCGCCGACGATCAGGACCCGCTTGCCGGTCGCCGCGGGCGGCTCGGCGTCGCCGAGCAGGGTCCAGCCGCGCTCGATCCCCTCGTCGCCGAGGAAGCGCTCGACCGAGTTGATCCCGACCGCCTCGTCGAGCTGGGCGCGGTTGCAGGAGGTCTCGCACGGGTGGTAACAGACGCGTCCCATCACGGCCGGGAACGGGTTCGTCTCGACGATCTTGCGCCAGGCCCGCTCGTAGCCCTCGCCGCCCTCCTCGGCCTCCTGCAGCCAGGCCTGGATGTCCTCGCCGGCCGGGCAGGCGTTGTTGCAGGGCGGCAGCCGGTCGATGTAGACGGCGCGCTCGCTGCGCCAGCTGCCGGTCTTGTTGGCGAGGCTGGAGCCGACGTCGAGCGTGATCGCGAACGGCTTCTCCATCACGCCTCCACCCCGCTCCCGCTGCCGCAGTCGGTCGCCCTCGTCCGCCGAGCAGCCCGAAGCGCTCGATGTTGCGATCGGCGCCGGCCTGGATCCGCTCGATCACGGGCTCGTTGCGGCTCCGGCTTGAACAGGTGCGCGAAGCGCTTCTGCAGCTTCAGGTACTCGACGACCGGCACCTGCCGGCGGATCTTCGAGACCGCGGTGACGTCGCCGTGCTCGGCCTCGAAGACCGGGAACAGGCCGGTCTCCTTGACCAGGCGGGCGAGCTTGATCGTGTCCTCGGAGGCCGAGCCCCAGCCGAGCGGGCAGGGGACGAAGACGTGGATGTAGCGGGCGCCGCGCAGCTCCATCGCCCGCTCGACCTTGGCCTCGAGGTCGCGCGGCTCGGCGACCGTCGCCGTCGCGACGTAGGGGATCTCGTGCGCCATCGCGATCAGCGGCACGTTCTTGCCCTGGCCGAAGACGTTGCCGGGCTCGGGGCCGACCGGCTTCGTGTTCGCGGTGCGGGCCGCGGGCGGCGTCGCGCCCGAGCGCTGCACGCCGGTGTTCATGTAGCCCTCGTTGTCGTAACAGATGAAGAGCACGTCGTCGTTGCGCTCGAACATCCCCGAGAGGCAGGCGAAGCCGATGTCGACCGTGCCGCCGTCGCCGGCCTGGCCGACGACGCGGACGTCCTCGCGGCCCTTCGCCTTCAGCGCCGCCGCGATGCCGCTGGCGACCGCCGGCGCGTTGCCGAACAGCGAGTGGAGCCAGGGCAGCTGCCACGACGACTCGGGGAACGGGGTCGAGAAGACCTCGAGGCAGCCGGTCGCGTTGGCGGCGACCAGCTTGCCGCTCGGTCGCCCGCATCGCGGCGTCGAGGGCGTAGCGGGCGCCGAGCGCCTCGCCGCAGCCGCGGCAGGCGCGGTGTCCGCAGGTGAGCGTGTTCGAGCGCTCCATCCGCGCCTGGACCGAGCGCTGCTCGGGATCGAGCAGCCGGTTGCCGACCACGAAGGTCCCCACCTGGTAGCCCTTGATCTGCTGCTCGGCCATCCCGCTCACGTCCTCAGTGCGGCCGGGCGGCGACGATGCCGAGGTCGCGGACCATGTTCTCGGTGTGCGGGCCGGAGCGGCGGTCGACCCGCATCCGCTCGAGCTCGCGCTCGACGATCTCGCTCTTCAGGTCGAGGAAGTGGAGCCGGTTCGGCTCGAGCCGGCCCTCGAGCACGTCGGCGAACAGGGCGTGCAGCGAGGCCTTGGTGATCGGCCGGCCGCCGAGCCCGGCGACGACGTCGTAGACCTCGACGCCGGTGCCGGAGAGCGCCAGCCGCACGTTCTGGCCGACGATCCCGCCGGCGCCGACGGCGAACGCCTTCTCGACGACGACGACCCGCGGCGGCGCCGGCGAGCGCCTCGCGCACCTCGTCGAGCGGCCAGGGCCGGAAGCACTTGATCGCGAGCGCGCCGATCTTGACGCCCTGCTCGCGGAGCTCGTCGATCGACGTCCTCGATCGTGCCGAGCACCGAGCCGAGCGCGACGACGATCGTCTCCGCGTCCTCGGTCCGGTAGGCGCGGACGAGCCCGCCGGAGTCGCGGCCGAAGGCCTCGGCGAAGTCGGCGGCGATCGGCGGGATCGCGTCGAGCGCCTGCAGCTGCTTGGCGTGCATCAGGTAGCGGACCTCGGTGAACGCCTCCGGGCCGACCATCGCGCCGATCGTCAGCGGCTCGGCCGGGTCGAGGACCTGGCGCGGCTCGAACGGCGGCAGGTAGGCGTCGACCGCCTCCTGCGAGGGCACGTCGACCTCCTCGTAGGCGTGGGTGAGGATGAAGCCGTCCATGCAGACCATCACCGGCAGCGAGATCTCCTCGGCGAGCCGGAACGCCTGCACGTGCAGGTCGGCCGCCTCCTGGTTGGTCTCGGCGAAGAGCTGGACCCAGCCCGAGTCGCGCTGCGACATCGAGTCGGAGTGGTCGTTCCAGATGTTGATCGGGGCGCCGATCGCGCGGTTGGCGAGCGTCATCACGATCGGAAAGCCGAGGCCGGAGGCGTTGTAGAGCGCCTCCGCCATGTAGAGCAGCCCCTGGCTGGCGGTCGCGGTGTAGGTGCGGGCGCCGGCGGCCGAGGCGCCGATGCAGGCCGACATCGCCCCGAACTCGGACTCGACCATCAGGTACTCGCAGGGGTCGAGATCGCCGGTGCGGACGTAGTCGGAGAGCGCCTCGACGATGTGGGTCTGCGGCGAGATCGGATAGGCGGAGATCACCTCGGGCCGGCAGGCGGCGACCGCCCGCGCAACGGCCTGCGAGCCCTCGATCTGCTCAAGCATGCGCGACCCTGCCCGCCTCTTTGCGCACGTAGCGGGCCGCCGCTTCGGCCGCGGCGACGTTGTCGTCGCCGACCTTGCCGGGGAAGCGGTCGCGGACGGCGTCGGCGACCGCCTCGAGCGAGACGCGGCCGGTGAGCTCGGCGAAGCCGCCGAGCAGGACCGCGTTCGGCATCGGCCGGCCGAGGTGCTCGCGGGCGATCGACGGTGGCCGGGACCGTCAGCAGCCGCCCGGCCCGGAAGCGGTCCGTGAGCTCGCCGAGCCCGAGCTCGTCGAGCCCGGCGAGCTGTTGATCAGGACGTAGGCGTCGGGCCCGACGCCGCTGAACAGGTCGACCTGGTGCAGCAGCGTCTGGTCCTGGACGATCAGCGCGTCCGGCGCCGCGACCGGCTCGCGCACGCGGATCGGCTGCTCCGACGATCCGGCAGAAGGAGACGACCGGCGCGCCCGGTGCGCTCGGAGCCGAATGTGGGAAAGGCCTGAGCGTGGAGGCCGCCGTCGAAGGCGGCGACCGAGAGCAGCTCTGCGGCGGTGACGACGCCCTGTCCTCCTCGCCCGTGGATCCGTACCTGGAACACAGCCCCAGACTCTCCCGATCCGGCGCCGGTCCGCAACGGGGGACCGTCCCGTGGGTGCCTGCGGGTTTTTACGGTCCGGCGGGGGGCGGGGCTGCGCGTAGTCTGGCCCCTGATGGCTGCGGTAGCCGAGGCGAGGACGATCGGGCTCGAAGCGTTCGACGAGCTGCTCGCTGCGCTCCGGCGCCGAGGCTTCGAAGTGATCGGGCCGACGGTCCGCGACGGCGCGATCATCTACGACGAGATCGCGACGGCCGACGACCTTCCCCGCGGCCTCACCGACGAGCAGGACGGCGGCACCTATCGCCTGCGCCAGCCGCGACGACGAGGCCCTGTTCGGCTACGCGGTCGGGCCGCAGTCGTGGAAGCGCTTCCTGCACCCGCCCGAGATCAAGCTGATGCGGGCCGAGCGCGGCCCCGACGGACAGCTCGCGATCTCCCAGCCCGCCGACGACCCGCCCGACTACGCCTTCATCGGCGTCCGCTCCTGCGAGCTGCACGCGATCGCGATCCAGGACAGGGTGATGCTCGAGGGCGCCTACCCCGATCCGTTCTACGCCGCCCGCCGCGAGGGCGCCTTCATCGTCGCCGTCAACTGCACCGTCGCCGGCGGCACCTGCTTCTGCGTCTCGATGGAGACCGGCCCGAAGGCGGACGCCGGCTACGACATCGCGCTGACCGAGGTGGTCGAGCCCGGCCGCCACGTGTTCGTCTGCGAGGCCGGCAGCGAGCGCGGCGCCGAGCTGCTCGCCGAGCTCGACGCCGAGCCCGCGGCCGAGGCGGATCTCGGCGCCGCCGCGGCCGGGGTCGCGAGCGCCGCCGCCAACCAGGGCCGGGTGATGGAGACGGCCGGGATCAAGGAGCTGCTCTACGAGAACCTCGAGCACCCGCGCTGGGACGAGGTCTCCGAGCGCTGCCTGACCTGCGGCAACTGCACGATGGTCTGCCCGACCTGCTTCTGCACGACGGTCGAGGACTCGACCGACCTCGCCGGCGACGTCGCCGAGCGCACCCGCAGCTGGGACTCGTGCTTCACGATGGACTTCTCCTACGTCCACGGCGGCAGCGTCCGCAGCTCTTCGAGCTCGCGCTACCGGCAGTGGATGACTCACAAGCTGGCGAGCTGGATCGACCAGTTCGGCAGCTCCGGCTGCGTCGGCTGCGGCCGCTGCATCACCTGGTGCCCAGTTGCCATCGACATCACCGAGGAGGTGGCGGCGATCCGTGCCGATCCACTCGATTGACGACATCCTTGCCACGCCTGCCGACCTTCGAGGGGCTCAGCCCCGAGCAGCTCGCGCTGATCGCCGGCTGCGGCGAGAACTGCGGCTTCGAGGCCGGCGAGTACCTCGCCCGCGAGGGCGACGTCGGCCGAGACCTTCTACGTCGTCCGCCACGGCCACGTCGCGCTCGAGCTGCCCGGCGCGGCGCAGGGGCCGCTGCTGATCTCGACCCTCGGCGACGGGGCGGTCGCCGGCTGGTCCTGGCTGGTGCCCCCGTACCGATGGGCGTTCGACGCTGCGCGCGACCGAGCCGACCCGGGCGATCGTCTTCGACGGCGCCTGCCTGCGCGGCAAGTGCGACGCCGACCCGGCGCTGGGCTACGCGCTGATGCAGCGCTTCGCCGGGATGATCCTCGACCGGCTCCAGGCCACGCGCCTGCAGCTGCTGGACGTCTATGGGAACCCCGGCGGCGGCTGAGCCCCAGACCGCACCGGCCCGCGGCCCGATGACGCCGCGCCCGTTCCGGGTCACCGAGCGGCGGGCGGAGACGGACGACACCTGGACGCTGGCGATGGAGCCCGCCGACGGCGGCCCGCAGATCTCGTTCCTGCCCGGCCAGTTCAACATGCTCTACGCGTTCGGCGTCGGCGAGATCCCGGTCTCGATCTCGAGCCCCGCCGACGGCAGCGCCGGGCTCGAGCACACGGTGCGCGCCGTCGGCGCCGGCGAGCGCCGCGATCTGCCGGGCCGAGCCCGGCGACGAGCTCGGCCTGCGCGGGCCGTTCGGCAGCTCCTGGCCGGTCTCGGAGGCGGTCGGCCGCCACCTGGTCGTCGTCGCCGGCGGCCTCGGCCTGGCGCCGCTGCGGCCGGCCCTGCTCGAGGCGATCGCCCGCCGCGACGAGCTCGAGGGGATCGTCCTGCTGACCGGCGGCCGCAGCCCGGCCGAGCTGCTGTTCCGGACCGAGCTCGAGATGCTCGGCGAGGACCCGCGGCTCGAGCTCGGCGTCACCGTCGACAGCGCCGGCCAGGACTGGCGCGGGCCACGTCGGCGTCGTCACGACGCTGATCGACGACGCCGCCTTCGACCCCGCCAACGCGATCGCGATGACCTGCGGGCCCGAGGTGATGATGCGGTTCACCGCCAGGGCGCTGCTCGACAAGGGCCTCGCCGCCGACGACCTCTACGTCTCGATCGAGCGCAACATGAAGTGCGCGGTGACCCAGTGCGGGCGCTGCCAGTTCGGCCCGACCTTCGCCTGTCGCGAGGGCGCGGTGATGAGCTACGGCGCCGTCGAGCGCCTGCTCGAGGTGCGGGAGATATGAGCGCCGCCGCAGCCGCAACGAAGCCGAAGCTCGCGGTCTGGAAGTTCGCCTCCTGCGACGGCTGCCAGCTCAGCCTGCTCGACCTCGAGGACGAGATCGTGCAGCTCGCCGGCGAGATCGAGATCGCTCACTTCCTCGAGGCGACCAGCGCAACGGTCGAGGGCCCCTACGACCTCTCGCTGGTCGAGGGCTCGGTCACCACGCCCTCCGACGCCGAGCGGATCCGCGAGGTCCGCCGGGTCTCGAAGCGGCTGGTCACGATCGGCGCCTGCGCCACGGCCGGCGGCATCCAGGCGCTGCGCAACTTCGCCGACGTCGACGAGTTCGTCCGGGCCGTCTACGCGACGCCCTCCTACATCTCGACGCTCGAGACCTCGACCCCGATCGCCGAGCACGTGCAGGTCGACTACGAGCTGCACGGCTGCCCGGTCGACCGCTTCCAGCTGCTCGAGGTCGTCGCCGCGTTCCTCGCCGAGCGTCGCCCGCAGATCCCGGAATACAGCGTCTGCATGGAGTGCAAGCGGCGCGGCAACGTCTGCGTGATGGTCGCCCACGGGACCGCCTGCCTCGGTCCCGTCACCCACGCCGGCTGCGGCGCGATCTGCCCGGCCCACGACCGCGGCTGCTACGGCTGCTTCGGGCCGATGGAGACCCCGAACACCGCCTCGCTGACGCACTGGATGCGCGGCCTCGGCGCCGAGACACCGGACCTGATCCGCGCCTACCGGAGCTTCAACGCCCTCGCCCCCGCCTTCCGCGAGGCCGGCGACGCGCGGGTGGCGGAAGCGGCGGCCGAGACGGGAGCCGGCGATGGGCGCTGACGGCAACGGCAAGCGGACCCGCCGGATCGAGACCTCGGCCCTCGCCCGGGTCGAGGGCGAGGGCGCGATGCACGTGCAGATCCGCGACGACGAGGTCGTCGGCGTCGAGCTGCGGATCTACGAGCCGCCCCGGTTCTTCGAGGCGCTGCTGCGCGGGCGGGCGCTCGAGGACGCCCCCGACATCACCGCCCGGATCTGCGGGATCTGCCCGGTCGCCTACCAGACGAGCGCCTGCGAGGCGATGGAGGACGCGCTCGGGATCGAGGTCGGCGGGCATGCTCCGCAACCTGCGCCGGCTGATCTACTGCGGCGAGTGGCTCGAGAGCCACACGCTCCACCTCTACCTGCTGCACGCGCCCGACTTCCTCGGCTACGACAGCGGCTTCGCGATGGCGGCCGACCACCCCGAGGTCGTCGAGCGGGGGCTGCGGGCGAAGAAGGTCGGCAACCGCCTGATCGAGATCGTCGGCGGCCGCGCCGTGCATCCGATCAACGTCCGCGTCGGCGGCTTCTTCAAGGCCCCCGACCCGCGCGAGCTCGAGCGCCTGCGGCCCGAGCTCGAGCGCTGCCGCGACGAGGCGCTGGAGACCGTCCGCTGGTGCGCGGGCCTCGACTTCCCCGAGCTCGAGCGCGACTACGAGTTCGTCTCGATGCGGTCGCCGGACGCGAGCGAGTACCCGATCGATCGCGGCCGGATCGTCTCCTCGAAGGGGATCGACATCGCCGTCGCCGAGTGGGGCGAGACCTTCGAGGAGCTGCACGTCTCCCACTCGACGGCGCTGCACGCCCGCGTCCGCGAGCGCGGCGCCTATCTCTGCGGGCCGATGGCCCGCTTCGCGCTCAACCGCGAGCGGCTCTCGCCGATCGCGGCCGAGGCGGCGTCCGAGGCCGGGCTCGACGGCAGCTTCGCGAACCCGTTCAAGAGCATCGTCGTGCGCGCGGTCGAGATCCTCTACGCCTTCGACGAGGCGCTGCGGCTGATCGACGCCTACGAGCGGCCCGACGCAGCCGTTCGTCCCCTACGAGCCCCGCGCCGGCGTCGGCCACGGCGTCAGCGAGGCGCCCCGCGGCCTGCTCTACCACCGCTACGAGCTCGACGACGAGGGCAAGATCGCGTCCGCCTGGATCGTCCCGCCCACCTCCCAGAACCAGCGCTCGATCGAGGAGGACCTGACCGAGTTCGTCGGCGCCCACGTGGCGCTGCCCGACGACGAGCTCCGGCACCGCTGCGAGCAGACGATCCGCAACTACGACCCCTGCATCTCCTGCTCGACCCACTTCCTCGAGCTCGAGGTCGACCGCGAGTGACAGCCGCGGCTCGCCAGCGCCCCTCGTGATCGGGCTCGGGAACGAGCTGCGCGGCGACGACGCCGCCGGCCTGCTCGTCGCCCGCGCGGTCCGGGACCGCGCCCCCGGCCGGATCGCACGTCACCGAGCACGCGGGCGAGCCGGTCGACCTGCTCGACCTCTGGGACGGGGCGCCGAGCGCGCGTGGTCGTCGACGCGATCGAGGGCGGCACCGACTCCGAGCCCGGCGCCCTGCACCGCTTCGACGCCGTCGCCGGCGCCGCTGCCGGCCGAGTTCGGCGCCGCCTCCACCCACGCGCTCGGCCTCGCCGAGACCGATCGAGCTCGCCCGGGCGCTCGGCCGGCTCCCCGCCGAGCTGATCGTGCTCGGAATCGAAGGCGAGCGGTTCGCCACCGGCAGCGCACCGAGCCCCGCAGGTGCTCGCGGCGGTCGAGCGCGTCGCCGAGACCGCCGTCGCCGAGCTCCGATGACCTTCGACCAGGAGCTGCTCGGCGATGCCGGCAGCGGCATCGCGCTGCTGCCCGAGGAGGACCGGCGGCGGCTGGAGACGATCGCCGGCGAGTTCGCGGCCGGGTTCAGGGCGCTCGCCGGGATCGAGCTCGGCGTCTCGATCTTCGGCTCGGCCCGGACGCCGGAGGCCAGCCCCGAGTACGAGCTCGCCCGCGCCGTCGGGGCGGCGCTCGGCGGCCACGGCTACGCGGTGATCACCGGCGGTGGGCCCGGGATCATGGAGGCGGCCAACCGCGGCGCCCGTGACGCCGGGGCGCTGTCGGTGGGATGCAACATCGAGCTGCCGCGGGAGCAGGAGCCGAACCCCTACTGCGACATCAGCCTGCGGTTCCGGCACTTCTTCGCCCGCAAGGTGATGTTCGTCCGCTACGCCTCGGCGTTCGTGATCTTCCCGGGCGGCTACGGCACGCTCGACGAGCTGTTCGAGGCGCTGACCCTGATGCAGACGCACACGATCCGTCACTTCCCGGTGGTGCTGGTCGGCTCGCGGGAATGGGACGGCCTCGCCGACTGGCTACGCACCGAAGTCGTCAGGCGCGGCTACGTGACCGCGGCCGAAGCCGGGCTGATCCACCGGACCGCGAGCCCCGACCGCGTCTGCGAGCTCTGCCTCGAGGGCTCGGAGCGGCAGCGGCAGCTGGCCGAGGCGCGCTCCTCCGGCTGAGCCGCGGCGGGACCGCCTCAGCGCCGCGCTCGCGCCGGTGTGCTCGACGAGGCCGAAGATGATCACGGAGTTGAGCGCGATCGCGAGGATCGAGAGGATCGGGAACCTCGGCAGCGCGATGAACCAGAAGATCGTGCTCGTCCCGCAGAGGATCACGCCGACGAACTTGGCGGACGGAGACGAGGTCGCAACCAGCCAGGCGGCGAGCCCGAGCAGAGCACGCCCAGGTGATCGAGATCCAGCCCCAGAAGTTGACCGTGCTGGCCAGCGTCCCCTCCTCCGGCAGGTAGCTGCTGTCTCCGAGCGCGGTCGCACCCCAGACGAGCAGCACGACGGCAGCGACGGCGAAGCGTGATCACGATGAACGTGATCCATCCGCCCCGCCGGTCATCTCCCGGCCCGGTCATCGCTTCCATGCTCTCTCCTGATCTCGGGACCTGCCTTCCGCATCGGCACCGATCCGTAGAAGCTTGACCCGCGGAGCGAGGGCTCCGGCGCTACTTCGCCTCGAACGCCTCGTTCTCGTACGGCGCGTAGTCGCGGCAGGGCTCACCGCGCAGTGCCGGGCAGGCCGGCAGCGGCGTCGGCGCTTCGACGTTCGGCGTCACCGGCAGGACCAGCCGCGAGGCATGCTTGGCGCCGCGCGCGACCGCGACCCAGGGGGTGCCGTCCGGCGCCGTCTCGGCGAAGGCCCAGATCGGCTGATCGCCGCCGGGCGCCGAGAGCACGACCCTGATCCGCGAGCCGGCCCGGTAGACGTGGCCCTCGTAGTAGAGCGGGATCCGGGCCTTGACCCAGCGCCCGTCGGGAAGCGTCGTCTCGTCGCGCTTGCGCAGCGACGGCACCGGCTCGGTGAGGCTGCTCGCCGCGCGGTCGAGCTTGCGGGCGCCGCCTCGCAGCCAGCCGCCCTGAACGAACGTCTCCTTGCCGTCGGGGCGCACCTCGGTGACGGTCGCCTGCAGGTCGACGTTGTCCGCCTTCGACCGCATCCAGACCTGGAGCTCGCCGGCCCCGAGCACCGCGGTGTCGCTCTTCAGCTTCGGCGTCACGTAGCTGAGCGCCTTGCCCTCCGCCGGCTGGGCCCAGTCGTAGGAGGGGGTGTTGGTCCAGAGGCCGTTGGTGCCGCCGCCGGTGTTGCCGCTGAAGTTGGCCGGCGGGCGGGCATCCGGGTCCCAGGTGAACTGGTCGGCGCCCTTGCCCTTCGCCTTCGCGGTCATCTTCCCGTCAGCGCCCAGGTACCAGGAGCGGGCCTCGGTCTTGGGCGGCGGGAAGCTGCGGAACGACTGCTCGAAGCCGGGCTCCGGCTTCAGCGGATCGCCGCCGGCTCCGAGATCGAAGAGGATCCGGACCGAGGGCTGGGCCTCGAAGGCGGCCTTCGCCGAGGCGAGGTCGGGCTGCTCCTGGATCGGGTCGTCGGGCAGCTGCACGCCGGGAGTCCCGATGATCGCCTGGTAGAGCGCCGGCGCGCTCGCCTTGAGAACGGGGTCGAGCTCGGGTTTGCGGTCGGCCACGTAGATCTCGAGGAAGTCGAACCACTTGTTGAACGTCTCCGGCGCGAGCGAGTCGGTGTGGACTCCGTTCGTGAAGGTGAACCACTTCTTGTCGGTGCCGGTCATCCGCGATGCGAGGGTCGGGCAGTGGCCGCCCGTCTGCTCGTCGGTCCACTGGCAGGCCATGAAGGTCGGGACCTCGATCTTGTCGACGAACTTGTCGGGCGAGACCGGGTCGGCCGAGGCCGGGCGGTAGTACTTGTTCCGGTAGGTCTTCGCGATCAGGTCGACGGCCTCGGTGTGCAGCTCCTGGTTCTTGGCGCAGATCTGGTCGCCGGACTGGATCTGCTCCCAGGCCCAGGGCTGGCCGCTGTCGGGACCGGCGGGCTCGGCGTCGTCGACGCGATCCTGAGCCCACTCGAGCGCGAAGCCGGTGTTGAGGATGCCGCCCGGATACAGGGTCGTCGACGAGTTGTCGATGACCGAGAGCGGGGTGATCGCGGCGAGGCTCGGGGGCTGCATCGACGCGACGAAGAGCTGGCTGATGCCGCCGTAGGAGATGCCGAGCATCCCGACCTTGCCGCCCTTGACCCAGGGCTGGCGGGCGACGGTCTCGATCACGTCGTAGCCGTCGAGCGACTGCAGGGTCTCGAAGTAGTCGAAGGCGCCGCCGGAGCAGCCGGAGCCGCGCATGTTGACGTCGACGACCGCGTAGCCCATCAGCTCGGCGACGGGCTGGATCCCGCTCTCGGGGCCGTCGGGGTCGGCGGTGCCGTAGCCGGAGTACTCGACGAGCGTCGGGTAGGGGCCGTCCTCGGCCGGGCCGGGCAGGTGGACGGTCAGGGCCAGCTTGGTGCCGTCGCGCGTCTTCGCGTAGCCGTAGCCGCCGGCGGGCAGCTGCTGGTCGTAGAGCTTCTTGCTGGGCGGCTTCGAGCGGTCGGTGAGGACCTTGACCGGCCCCGCCTCATCGGCCTGCTGGCTGACGACGTAGCCGCCGCCGGGCTCGACCTTGCGGAAGACGAACCCGCCGAGCCTGCCGGCACGGCCGGAGTCGACGACGTCGCCGCGGCGCAGCAACTCGACCGTCTCGCGGGGCTCGGCGCCCGTGACCTGAACCTGCTCGACGCTGCCGCGGGCCTTGAGCCCGTCGTCAGCCGCCGCGGCGCCCGCGGGCAGCAAAAAGACGACGGCTACAGCCGCCGCCACCAAACCCCAGTGCAGCTTCCCCTTCACTCCGCTCCACACTCTGTCAGATCGGCAACACCGGCGGCCGCCCGCAGCCCGGAAGCCGCGGGCGGCCCGCCTCTCAGCCGATCCCGATCGCCTCGCGCATCGCGGCGTTGTCCACGTACGCGTGCATGCTCACGATCCGTCCGTCGCGCACGCGCCAGACGTGGACCTCGTCGATCGCGAACTCCGTCCCGGTCGCCGTCGCCCGCCCGCAGGTGCGGCCGACCTCGACCACGGTGTCGCCGGCGAGGATCAGCCGCTCGATCTCGACCTTCGTCTCGATATGGGAGACGAGCGTGCCGAAGAAGCGCAGCGCCTCCTCCCGGCCGCGGTAGACGCCGCCCCACGGCAGCTCCTCCGACTGGCGGATCTCGATCTCCTCGTCGAAACGAGCGAGCACCGCCTCGACGTCGGCGCGCTCGAAGGCCTCGTAGATGGATCGAACGATCTCGGCCGGGGCCTGCTCGCGTGTCTGTGTCGGGGTCATGTCCTTCCTCCTCGTGGTAGTTAGCTTGATGTCAAGATACTTTAGATAAACAGAGATGTCAAGCATCTTGATGTTGAGCTATATTTGGGCAGATGGCCGAACCGGACCGGATCGATGAGCTCGTCGCCGAGTGGGCGGAGCAGCGCCCGGACCTCGATGACCCCGAGGTGATGGCGGTCGTCGGCCGCGTCCTGGTCGTCGCCGAGCTGATCGGCCGGCGGCTCGATCGCTTCGCCGCCGAGCACGGGCTCGACCGCGGCCAGGGCGACGTCCTCTTCTCGCTCCGCCGCGCCGGCACCCCCTATCGGCTCTCACCCTCGCGGCTGGCCGATTCCCTGCTCGTGACCAGCGGCACGATGACCAACCGGCTCGACCATCTCGAGCGGAAGGGCCTGATCGAACGGCTCCCGAACCCGTCCGATCGCCGCGGCATGGACGTCCAGCTCACCGACGCTGGATTCCGCCTCGCCGACGGGCTGATCGGCGACCACGTCGCCAACGAGCGAGCGATGCTCGAGCCGCTGAGCGCCGGCGAGCGCGCCCAGCTCGTCTCCGTCACCCGCAAGCTCCTCGGTCACCTCTCGTAGGCCGGACCGACCTTCCGCGCACCGGTCAGAGGACCAGCGTCGTGCCCGGGTCGAGGACGCGGACCTCGACTCCGGCCTGCTCCGCCGCCGCCCTGAAGGCCGCGGCCGGATCGTCGACCTGGGCGTAGACCGGCGGCGAGTGGATCGTCTCGTAGTGGATCGGCACGGCCACTCCGGCCCCGAGCAGCTTCGCCGCGGCCGCGGCCTGGCTCGGGTCCATCGCCGCCGCGAACGGGCTCGGCGGCTGCCGGTGGGGGAAGTCGCAGACGGGCCCGTTGCAGGGCAGCAGCGCGACGTCGATCGGACCGTGGCGCATCGCGATCAGCCACCAGGAGCCGTGGAAGATCGTGTCGCCGCCGTGGAAGACCTTGCGGCCGCCTGCGTCGATCAGCCACGAGACCTGCGGATCGCCGAAGCCGTCGACCGCGGGCACCGCGGTGACCGTGAACGGGCCGATCTCGACCGACTGCCACGGCTCGAGCTCCTCGGGCACGACATCGAGCTGCTCCAGCGCCTGCCTCGGCTGCCAGGGTCGCGATCGTCTCCAGCCCCTCCCCCTCCGCGCGCCGCGGCCTCAGGACCCTGCCGTCCGGCGCGAGCGAGCGCGAGATCGCCGGGCCATCGGCGTGGTCCCCGTGCAGGTGCGTGACCAGCGCCGCCGCCAGCGGGCCCTCTGCCGGCGGCAGGTCGGTGCGGGGCTCGCCGATGAACGGCGCCATCGGCGAGAGGTCCTCGAGAACGTCGACACCGAGCTTCGCTCCCTCGAACTCGATCTCGGCCCCGGCCCAGCCGAGGCGACGGATGCGGACTGCCTGATCCTCTGCGTTGCTGCTCATGCTGGGACTTATAGCAAACGATCGTTCGCTAACGATCGGTCGTTCGTTATTCTCCTCGGGCATGAGCCCGCGCTCGTCAGCCAAGGATGCGGAGCGGACCCGATCGGCCGTCGTCGCCGGCGCGATCGATCTCGCCTCGACCGGCGGCCTCGAGACCCTCTCGATCGGTCAGCTGGCCGCCAGCCTCGAGATGAGCAAGGCCGGCGTCGTCGGCCCGTTCGGCAACAAGGAGCAGCTGCAGCTGGCGGCGATCGACGGCGCCAACGAGATCTTCCGGCGCGAGGTCTGGGAGCGGGCCGAGGCCGAGACGCCGGGCCTGCCCCGGCTCACCGCGCTGTGCGAGGCATGGGTCTCCTACCTCGAGCGCGACGTCTTCCCCGGCGGCTGCTTCCTGACCCAGGCCGCGGCTGAGTTCGACGGCCGCCCGGGCCCGGTGCGGGACTCGGTCAAGCGCGCGCTCGACCTCTGGGACAGGGTCCTGCGGCGCGAGGCCGAGACCGCGATCGAGCGCCGCGAGCTCCCCGCCGGCACCGACCCGGGGCAGCTCGCCTTCGAGATCGCGGCCGTCGCCCAGGGCGTCAACCAGGCGCGCCAGCTGCGCGACGATCCCGACGCCGCCGACCGCGGCCGCCGCGCGATGGCCCGGGTCCTGCGGGGCTGAGCCGACGCCGCCGGGCGGCCACCGCCGCTCGCCGGCTCAGGGGTAGACGACCTCGCCGGTGCTCGCGTCGGTGACGGTGATCGCGAGCGCCGGGCAGGCCTCGGCGGCGGCCAGCATCTCCTCGTCGGTGCCGGCGCCGACGACGGTCGCGATCTCGCCGTCGAGGGCGAAGATGTGAGGCGCGACGTCGACGCAGTCGCCGTGGGCGCTGCAGGCGCCTTCGTCGATGGTGGCAATCAGGGTCATGAGATCAACTCCTTTGTCGGTGCTTCGCTTTCTTCGGTGGGCTGAAGGTCGTCGGGCGGGCTCTCGATCAGGCGCCGCATCGCCGCGAACTCGCGCGGGCGGCCGACCGCCAGGCCGGCGACCGGCCGGCCCTCGCGGTGGTAGAGCGCGGCGAAGTCGGCGTCGCCGGGCTCGCCCGTGAGCCGGACCTCGTCGGCGACGTGCGCGTGCCCCGCGTACTGGATCCGGAGCCCGTACTGGTCGCTCCAGAAGCTCGGCGCGGGCGCCGGCCGGGGCTCGTCGCCGAGCATCGCCGCCGCCGCAGCGGCACCCTGCCGGCTGGCGGCATCCCAGTGCTCGGTCCGGACGTGGACGCCGAGGCGGGCGTCGAACGGGCGCGAGACGTCGCCGGCGGCGTAGACGTGGGGAAGGCTGGTCCGCCCCGCCCCGTCGGTGCGGATCCCGTCGGTCTCGAGGCCGCTGCCGGCGAGCCATCCAGCCGCCGGCGCGACACCGATCCCGACGACGACCGCGTCGCAGTCGATGCGCTCGCCGTCCTGCAGCTCGAGCTGCTCGACGCGGCCGTTGCCGGCGGCGCCCGCGAGCCCGCTCGCGAGCAGCACGCGGGCGCCCTGCTCGCGATGCATCTCGACCAGCCTGCGGCCGACCTCGGCACCGAGCACGTTTGCGAGGGGAAGCTCGAGCGCCTCGACGATCGTCACCTCGGCGCCGGCCGCTCGCGCCGGTCGATGCCACCTCGAGGCCGATGAAGCCGGCGCCGACGATCACGATCCCGGCGCCGGGCCGGATCTCCGGCTGCAGGCGGCGGGCGTCGGCGAGCGTCCGCAGCGGATGGGCGTTCTCGAAGCCCTCGAGCAACGGCAGCGCCCGGGGCGCGGCACCGGTGGCGATCAGGAGCTCGTCGTAGGAGTGGATGGCGCCGTCGTCGAGCTCGAGCCTGCGGTCGGCAGCGTCGAGTGCAGCAGCGCGGCGGCCGAGGATCAGCTCGACCGCGTTGTCCGCGTACCAGCCAGGGGCGCGAAAGCGGACCTGCTCGCTGCCGAGCTCGCCGGCGAGCGCCTCCTTCGAGAGCGGCGGCCGGTCGTACGGCGCCTCGTCCTCGGCGCAGACGATCCGGATCCGCCCCTCGTATCCCCGCGAGCGGAGCGCCTCGGCGCAACGCTGCGCCGCGAGCCCGCCGCCGGCGATCAGGACTCCATGCGCGTCGTCTTTCAAGGTCCGTTCTCCTTCTCGTTTCGGGTACGGGAACGAGTCTGCTCGGCGGCGTGGAAGCTGCCGGCCAAGCGCGGGTAAGGACTTGGAAAAGAATCCGGCCCGGAAAGCCGGATCCGGCGCAACCGCAACTCGGAGCCGGTCAGGGGGGTTGGTAGCCTCAGCCGGCGCGATTCCCCCGGGCGGGCGCGCCAGCTGCTGTTGGGGGCCCGGTTTCGAAGGGAGCACCATGTCCGAAGACCACCGCGATCGCACGAGGGCCCGCAAGCCGCTCGTGATCGTCGTAGCGGCGGCCCTCGTCACGCTCGCCTCGCTGTTCAGCGCCGCCTCCGCCTCCGCCTCGGTCCGTGGCATCGACGGCATCGCCGACGCCCGCTACTGCGAGCTCTTCGAGATGACCGGCGCGCTCCCCGACGCCAAGGTCGTGGTCTGGAACACGATCGGCCTCAACGACTGCCCCGAGCGCAAGTGGGAGGCGATCGACACGGCGGCACTCGCCGAGGAGCGGGGCTCGACGCTGATCATCAAGAACGGCCCGCGCCACTTCCTGATGGACGCCGCCAGCGCCAGGACCGGCCGGGTCGACACGCTCGGCGGGATCGAGATGCGCAAGGTCGCCACGATCCCCGTCTCGAGCCCCGCCGACCTCAACCGCTCCCCCTACACGGAGCGGACGATCGGCCGGACCAACGACTGGAAGTGGAAGAAGGGCCGCAAGGTCTTCGAGCTGCTCGCCCCGAACGGCGCCAACTACCTGATGCAGAGCTACTCGCAGGAGATCGACCCGTCGCAGTCGATCGACGACCTCGACAAGCTCGGCAAGAAGCTCGCCCTGCCCCAGGGCTGGGAGTACCGGGTCCGCAAGCTGAAGAAGCCGCTCGTGCTCGAGGCCAAGGGCGAGGCGACGATCCTCCAGGACGACCTCCGCAACACCTACCAGCGGCTCCCCGCCAAGAAGGGCGACAAGCGCGAGAAGCACAAGCTCGACCTGGCCGGGATCACCAAGCTCGAGGGCTTCGGGCCCGGCGGCTCGCTGATCGACAGGGGCACGGTCACCGGCAAGCCGTTCGGCGCCGGGACGATCGAGATCGTCGTCACGCTCGAGCCGTCCGATTCGACGCGCGACCGCGACCTTCACGATCGACGCGGACGCGCGGCGAGGTCTACGGGACCGCGGCGCTGACCTACACGATCGCCGACGGCGAGATCCACTTCACCGGGACCAGCTCGCTGACCGGCGGCACCGGCAAGTACCGCGGGATCAAGGGCAAGAACCTGCCGACGACCGACGACAACACCTTCCCCGACGGCCAGAACGGCCGGATCAGCGTCAAGGGCAAGGTCAAGTACTGAAGCCCGGCCCGGGCCGGGCCGGATTGCGGATGAGTGCGGAGGCCCGGCGGCAGTCTCTACGGATTCAGCCGCTGGCCGTATGCAGTCTGCTGCTGCGATCGGCGAACTGCACCCACATCCGGAACCCCGACTGCCGCCCGACTGCGAAGGCTGCGGCGAGCGCCTCGGCGTCTACGAACCGATCGTGATCCCGGACGAGCACAGGCCGACCTCGTGGCTGCGGCTGCGGCCGGAGCAGAAGCACAACGGCCTGCGGGCCTGGCACCCGCGATGCTTCCCGGTCGCGTGGAGCGAGCCGCTGTCCGAGCCGGACCGCCGGCTGACCCGGCGAAGTGGCCGTTCAGCCGACTCGGGAGCAGCACGCGTCCGGGCGCGTCGCGGCACCGGCACCGAGGTCGCCCGGCGCCGTGCGACCGGCCGGACGGGCGCCACTCGGCACGGCAGCCGGCACGCCGCCGAGCCTGACTGACGCCGCTGCCTCGGTCCGGAGCGCCTCGGCCCGAGGCGCGATCGAGATCGGCGCGCAGGCGGACGACCTCGCGCTCGAGGCGGGCGATCCTCGCGGCGTCGCCGTCGGGATCGGCGTATAGGCGGAAGGCCGGGTACACGTCAGCGCTTTACCCGGCTCCAGCCGCTGCGAACACGCGCGCTCCGACCGCGTGGCGATCGTCACTAGAGCGCTCAGCCCAGGTCGAAGCGCACGGTCAGGTTCGGCGCCGCCGAGATCGGTCCCACCGACTCGGCCTCGCCGTGATCGTGGAGGATCAGGCCGCCGTGGCGGGCGAGGAGGCGGCGGGCCCCCTCGGGGCCCGAGAGCAGCGCCGCCTTCGAGAGCGTCTCGGCCTCGACGCCCGTCGGGGCGAGGGCGGTCGCCCCGATCAGCCCGGTCCAGGCCGGCTCGCCGGTCGAGGGATCGAGCAGGTGATGAGCGTAACGGCCGTCGGGACGGCGCCAGACGCGCACGTTGATGCCGGACGTCGCAACGGCCCCCGCGTTCATCCGGATCCGCTGGTCGTGCTCGCCGGTCAGCGGGTGCTCGACGAGCACCTCGAACGGCTCCGCGTCGGTGCCGCCGACGCGGAGATCGCCGCCGCAGCCGACCACGAAGCGGCGCTGGGCCGCCATCCGCTCGGCGAGCAGATCCGCCGCCAGCCCCTTGCCGATGCCGCCGCTGTCGAAGCGGACGCCGCGAGGACGACGGATCGTGCCGGCCTCGTCGTCGACCTCGACCTCGGCCCAGCGGCTGCTCGGGGTCGGGTCGGCGGGCGCGCGGGCCGGAGCCAACAGCAGCGCCTCCTGCAGCCGCGCCGGCGTCGCGCCCTCTCGCGAGCTCGACGTAGCCGACGGCCTCGATCTGTCGCAGAGGGTCGGGTCGACGAGGCCGTCGGTCGCGCGAGCCGCGGCGAGGCCGGCGGCGACCGCCTGCTGAGCAGCGCCGAGGCCGGCACGACCTCGCGTGGGTCGGCGTTCGAGCGCGCAGAGCTCGCTGTCGGGCCGGAACCGTGAGAGGCACTGCTCGTAGCGCTCGAGGAAGGCGCGCGCGTCCTCGACGAGCGCCGCGGGATCGCCGCCGCCGGGGCCGGGCTCGCCGACGATCAGGCGGATCTCCGATCCCATCGCCCTGAAGGTCACGTCGGTCGCGGCGCTCATGGACCGAGTCTGCCCGCCGCCGGCGAACTCCCGCCCACGCAGGGTAAAGACTCGGCCAAGCGGCGCCGCCGCTGCGGCGCCTGCGACGGCGCGCTTTTCGACCGCGCCCGGCTACTCGGCCGGGATCACGACCTGGGAGCAGGGCGGGCGGCGGCGGCTCTTCCTCGGCGTCGCCGGTTTCAGCACGGGCTCGTCCTGGTCGTCGAGCAGATCGATCTTCAGCTGCGACTTGGTCACCGCGACCTGCGCGTAGCTGAACTGGTCGGTCGAGGCGCACTGCATGCCGACGCCCGATGGCGGCGGCTCCTGCAGGAACAGGCTCGTGATCAGCGCGCCCGCGGCCGGGTGCCGGTCGCGCCGCTGATCTCGCCGGCGTAGCTCTCGGTCGCGACGGGGCCGGTCGTGACGTCGAGGATCCCCGAGTCCTGGAC
>CAVURI010000017.1:0-15250 GCA_963743845.1 uncultured Solirubrobacterales bacterium | reverse complement strand
ACCGCGACCGCGTCTACGCCGACCCGCTCGCCTTCCTCGATCTCTCCGACGAGGACGGGATCCGCTCATTCTTCGAGACCTCGGTAACCGCCGAGGCCGCTCACGCGGGCCGCTGGCGCGACGAGATCGGTCCCGTCGGCCGCGCTCGCGTCGCCCGGCGCTACAGGCGCGCCGTCGCCGAGCTCGAGCAGCAGGGCAATCACGCGGCGCCCGTGCTGAGAGCCGCCCTCGACCGCGAGGCGGTGCCGGTGTGAGCAAGCGCAAGGCCGGCCGCAAGGTCCTGTTCGCGACCAGCAACGGGACCGGGCTCGGGCACCTGAACCGTGCGATGTCGATCGCCCGAAGGTTGCCGGACGGGATCGAGCCGGTGCTGTTCACGCTCTCGCAGGCGGTCCCGGCCGTGATCGAGGCCGGCTTCAGGGCCGAGTACTTCCCCTCCTACCGCCGTCCGGCGTCCGGTTCGGACTGGCAGTGGAACCTGCGCCTGCGCCGGCGGCTCGAGCGGCTGCTCGCCGACGAGCGCCCGGACCTCGTCGTCTTCGACGGGGTCCACCCCTACCGGGCGCTGACGCACGTGCTCTCGGCCTCCGGCGCGCCACGCTCGGTCTGGTGCCGGCGACCGATGTGGAACCCGCAGACGCCGGCCGCGCCTGACGCGCACCGGCGCCTTCGACGCGGTGCTCGAGCCCGGCGAGCTCGCCGCCGAGGCCGACGAGGGCCCGACCGTCGAGCGGCGCGGCGAGGCGGAGCGCGTCGCTCCGATCGTCTACCTCGACCCCGACGAGCTGCTGAGCCGGTGGCAGGCGGCGCGTCGAGCTCGGCCTCGACCCGGCTCGCACCACCGCGCTCGTCAACCTCGGCCAGGGCGGTGCCACCGACCGGGCCGTGGGCCGGGTGCTGGCGCGCCTCGCGGACGAGCCCGACCTGCAGATCGCGGCGCTGCAGTCGAGCATCGGCGGCGGGCTCGAGGTCCCCGAGGGCGTCGTCCGCCTCGACGCGACCTTCCCGATGAGCCGCTACTTCCACGCCTTCGACCTCGCCGTCGCGGCCGCCGGCTACAACGCCTTCCACGAGCTGGTCGCCTTCGGCGTCCCGACGCTGTTCGTGCCGATGCCCCGCAACACCGACGACCAGGCCGCCCGGGCGCGCTGGGCGGCCGAGCAGGGCATCGCCCGCGCCGTCGCCGGCCCCGAGGACGAGGCGCTCTCGGCCGAGCTCGAGCCGCTCCTCGACGAGCAGGCGCGGACGAGGATGCGCGAGGGGTGCGAGCGCGTCTGGGGCGAGAACGGCGCCTTCGCCGCCGCCGAGCTCGTCGCCGGGCTCGCCGGCGGCGAGCGCAAGCCGAGCGGCGCCCGCGCCGTGCGCCGCCGCGGAGGCTTCAACCGCTGGTGGCGCTACTCGAGCCACCCCGTCGGCCCGAGCCTGCCGCTGGCGCTCGCGCTCACCGCCCGCGACCTCGGCGGCAACCCCGAGCGCCGGCGTCCGAAGGGCGTCGTCTACGCCCTCGGGCAGCCGGAGGAGGACTTCGAGACCGAGCTGACCGAGGCGGTCGACTCGCTCGATGTCCCGCGCGGGCGGGTGATGGTGATCACCGACTCGCTCGACTTCGCGGTGCTGCGGCGTCTCGGCGTCGCCTTCCAGCGGGTCCCGACCGCGCCCGAGCTCGGCCTCGGCTTCGACGATCCCGCCTATCGCCGGCTGCTCGACGAGCGCTTCGACGAGGCGATGTCGCCGTGGCACGGCAAGTGGCCGATGCGGCGGATCGGAACCGGCAACGCGATCCTCCGCGAGGAGGCCGCCGCCGCGACCGGGGGCGACGCCGCCGAGGCTCCGGCACGCGGGCGGGACGGGGACGGTGAGGCGTGAACCGCCGCGAGCCTCCGCTACCCTCCACGGCACCTATGGAGGCGCCGGTTCCGACTGAGTCGTCTGCCGGCAAGCGGGGAGCCGCCGGTTCGACGGAGCTCACACGTGCGCGAGGCGATGGCTCGCGCGATCTGACGATGCCGAACCTGATCATCATCGGGGCGCAGAAGTGCGGGACGAGCGGCCTCCACTACTACCTCGGGCTGCATCCGGAGGTGTCGATGTCGACGCCGAAGGAGCTCAACTACTTCATCGCCGAGCGCAACTGGGGCCGGGGCCGGAGTGGTACTCGCGCCACTTCGATCCCGCCGCCCGCTGCCGCGGCGAGTCCTCGCCGAACTACACCGCCTTCCCCCAGCACATGGACGTGCCGGAGCGGATGTCGGCGGTGCTCCCGGACGTGCGGCTGATCTACATCGTTCGTGACCCACTCGAGCGGATCGCCGCCCACTACGTCCACAACTTCGCCAAGCGGCGTGAGAAGGGCGACCTGCGCGAGACCCTGCTGCACCCGAACACCTCCTACGTCGCCCGCAGCCAGTACTTCACGCAGTTGCAGCGCTTCCTCGACCACTACGACCGCGAGCAGATCCTCGTGATCGAGAACAACGACCTGCGCGAGGATCGCGCCGAGACGCTGCGCAAGGTGTTCGCGTTCGCCGGTGTCGATCCCGCCTTCGAGCACCCGAAGTTCGACCAGGTGCGCCACTCGACCTCGCGCAAGAAGCGCGCGACCCGCCTCGGCATGCGGGTCCAGAAGATGAGCAAGACGCGCTGGGGCCGCCGGCTCCCGCGCCGCGCCTGGCTCGCCCTCGACGCCGCGCTGCCGCTCTCGAAGCCGATCTCGAAGCCGCCGATCGAGGAGCTCAAGGCGGCTCTCGGGGACGAGGTGCTCGAGGTCCTGCACGAGGACGCCGAGCGGCTGCGCGCCTTCACCGGGCGCAAGCTCGCCGGCTGGACGGTTTGAGCCCCCGGCCGGGGGGCGGCGGAGGCGGGGGCAACGGCTCGGGGCCCGCCGACGCGCAGGGCACCGGCGCTCACTTCGGCACCCAGGTGATCCGCCTCTCGGGGATCCACGGGATCGGCATGATCGGCTCGAACGTGCTCACGTTCGTGGCCGCGATCGTGATCGCGAACTTCTCGAGCCCGGCCGAGTTCGGCCAGCTCGGGCTGCTGCAGTTCTTCGCCGCCCTGCTGACGCTGCTGTTCACGGTCGGTCTCAAACAGGGGACGCTGAAGCGGACCTTCGGCGGCGGCGACGACGAGGACGACGACGACGAGGACGACGAGGACCTCTCGATGAGCCCGAAGCGGAGCCTCGGGACCGGGCTGATCACGATGACGATCGTCTCGCTCGTCGGCACGGCGCTGGCCCTCGTCTTCCGCCAGCCGATCGCCGACCTGCTGCTCGGCGCCGGCGCCGATCCGACGCTGATCGTCTACGCCGCGCTGTTCGGCGGCGCCGGCGCCGTCTTCCGGCTGACCTCGATCGCGATCTGGATCGAGCGCCGCCCCTACGCCTACATCACCGTCGAGATGGCGCGCCCCGTGCTGACGCTCGCGGCTGTCGTGCCGCTGCTGATCGGGGGCCTGGGCATCGAGGGCGCGATCCTCGGCCAGGCGATCGGGATGGGGCTGGCGACGATCCTCTCGCTGGTCGCGCTGAGCTCGAGCTGGGAGCCGGCGCTCGATCTCCCCGAGGTGGCGCAGATCTATCGCAAGGGCGCGATCAGGGTCCCGCTCGTGATCTCGATGTGGGTCGTCGCCTACGCCGACATCTTCATCCTCTCCCGCTTCGTCTCCGACACCGATCTCGGCACCTACCACCTCGCCTCGCGGGCGGCGTTCCTGGTCGCGGTGCTCCCCGGCGGCTACCGCAAGGCGCTGCGACCGTTGCAGAAGACGCCGATGTTCAAGGCGGTCGAGGACGAGTACGGAGTCGGCACCGCCCGCGGGATCCAGTTCGGCTACTTCTGGGTGATGCTCGTCGGCACGCTGCTGCTGACGACGCTCGGGGCCCACATCCTGCTCCGGGTGGCGCCGGAGTCGTACGCCGACTCGGCGCCGCTGATCCCGCTGATCTCGGCCGGGCTCGTCGCGCCCACCGTCTACCGGATGGTCAACAAGTCGGTCAAGTACGGCGACAAGCGGATCCCGTTCATCGTCGGCGCCGTCTGCGCGGCCCTGCTGTTCGTCGGCCTCTCGTTCCTGCTCGTCCCGCCACTCGGCGTGATCGGTACGCCGCTGGCGATGATCGCGGCCTTCCTCCCGCCCGCGATCTACATCTTCTACCGCTCGCAGCGCGGCCGCAGCCCGATCCGGATGCCGTGGCGGATGATCGTCGTCTCGCTCGGCAGCGGCCTGGCGATCGCCGGGCTGCACATGCTCGTCACCGACGACGGGCTCTTCGTGCAGACGCTGATCGGGATCGCGGCGATGGCCGCCTGGGTCGCGCTCGTCGTCCTGCTCGGCGGCATCCCGCGCGAGCACCGGGCGCCGCTGTGGATGATGTTCAAGGGGCTACGCCGCGAGGGCCGCGCCTTCGAGCCCGAGGCCGGCCTCGAGGCCCTGAGCCCGGTCGAGCGGCGGGCGCTGCGACGGGCGATCAAGCGCGGGATGCCGCCGGAGAAGGCGATCCGGATCATGGGCGACGACCCGATCAACCAGCCCGACGCCGATGCCGAGGCGATCCTCGTGCACCTGCTGCGCCGGGTTGCCGTCGGCGGCGGCGTCCGCGGGCTGCCGCCGAACTATTCGAAGCGGGTGCGGCCGGGCCGCGACAGCGAGGTCGGGAGCTTCCTCTTCGCCCGCGGCACGATCGCCGAGCGCGACCAGCTCGGCAAGCGCGTGATCAGCGACGGCAAGACCGACGCCTTCGACCTGCACACGCTCGAGACAGTGATCGACGGGCTCGAGGCGCTGCCGGGACCGGCCTGGGCAGGCGGAGCCACGGACTAGGCGCCTCAGGCGCCAGCCCCGGTTCCGTTCAGCTCAGTCGCTCAGTCGGAGTCGTCGTCGCGGTCGTCGGAGTCGCCGGCGCGCCGGATCACGATCTGATCCGGCTCGATGCTGACTTCGACCTCGCGATGTCCGGCCCAGTGCTCCGCGTAGACGGGGTTGTCCTTGACGGAGGCGTCGAGCCAGAGCCCGTAGCCCTCTTCGTCGCCGTGGTCGAAGCTCGCCTCGAGCTTGCGGCCACCCCGGCGACGACCGCGGCCGCCACGACGGCGGCGCCGTCTGCGGGGCTCGCCGTCACCATCGGTGTCCTCGGCGTCGTCACGGTCCTCGTCCTCGCCGGCGTCCTCGTCCTCTTCCTCGTCCTCGTCGCCGGCGGCGAGCGTCGCCGCCTCGACCTCGGCCTCGATCTCGTCGCGGAGATCGGCGGCCGTGTCAGGCTCGGAGTCGGGGGAGAGGCCGTGGCGGCGTCGGAAGTCGCGGAGCTCTGAGGCTGGGACCTCGAGCTGATGAGCGATCCACGCGTCGGTGCGGCCCTCGCGGACCCAGGCGCGGATCTGATTCAGTTGTGCACGTAGTGATCTACCTGCCATAGCCGGCGGCAGACTAGCAGCGCACGGCCCTTCGACCCCCGCCCCTAGGCCGGCTGTGGGCCCCGTGGCCCCCGCCGGCTCGCGCAGGCGTGGGGCGTGCGTGCCGGGGAGTGCCTTGAGCGGCCGCGGCGTTGCGATAGTCTCGGGCCGGTACGGGGTCGATCTGAGTGACTCCGGGGGATTCACACGAGACTGGCCCGGCCGGTGAAGGCTCGGGGGCAAGGATGGCTCAACCGTGTTGGTACTGACCAGGAAGACGAACCAGAGCATCATGATCGGGGACGATGTCGAGGTTTCGATTCTCTCCGTAGCCGGCGACAAGGTGCGGATCGGGATCGCCGCCCCGCGCGAAGTCGGCGTATTCCGCAAAGAGGTCTACGCCACGCTCGACGGCAACGCCCCGAGCACGAACAACGCCCAACCCGCCCAGGGCGAATAAGCCTTCAAGCCCACCCAGCGCGAGGCTGGGAGGTCGCTGATCAAGGACGCACAAGCCGATGCGTGGCCAGCCACGTGAGCGCGGAGGACGCCGAGCAGCGGCGCCCAGCCGCCTCAGCCGCCGACGATCCAGGCCAGCATCTCGAACATGACGATGACGACCACCACGGTGGTCACCGTCAGCGCGACGGCGAGGACGCTGAAGCGGACCTTGCCGCTGCGCTCGACCTTCTCGATGCGGCGGGCGCGCGAGCGGTTCGCCGCCCGGCGCCGGAGCTCGGCGCGACGACGCTCCTCGAGCAGGGCCTCCTGCTCGAAGGCATCTTCGAACTGCTCGTAGCTGAGGTGGCGCCGATCGAGGGCGCTGCGAAGCTCGGGTGCCATAGCGACGGGCAGTTTACTCCCTGCTCACAGATCCGTCACGCCTCCCTCAAACAAGGGCTTTTCAGCACGCTCCCCAGAGGCCCCGGCCGGCCCGGCTCGCCGCCTGCTCGAGCCGCGCCAGGCGGTCCGCCTCGGCGGTGTTCGGCTCGATCTCGAGCGTGCGCGCGTAGCCGCCGCGGATCAGCTCGCCGTTGACGAAGCGGGGGCCGAGGAAGACGTAGGCGAGCAGGCGCCCGTAGGCGTCGCGCCGCTCGGCGTCGAAGCGCAGGGTCACGGTCCTGTCCTCGACCAGCTCGTGGTTGTGCTCGGAGGCCTCGGGCCCGAAGCACTCGACCGGGCTGCCCGGCTTCACGGTCTCGGGCGTGTCGACGCCGATGTAGCGGACGTCCTCGGTCTCGCCGGCGAGCGAGACCTCGATCGTGTCGCCGTCGATCACCCGCTCGACCTGGGCGCGGGCCCCGTCGCCGGGCTCGGCCGGCTCGCCGCCGCCTGCGCTGCCGCCGCCGCTCTCGTCACCGCCGCCGAGGTCGGCGAGCAGCAGCACGACCGCGACAAGCAAAAGGGCGATGGCACCGCCACCGCCCCTTGCAGACATCGTTCGTTCTCCGGCCGGAAGCGGCCGTCTCAGCCCGGGCCCGCGGGCCTAGGGGACGCGGGAGACGCTCGAGAGCATGATCTCCTTGATCTGCTCGACGATCTCCAGGGCCTCGCTCCACTCGCGCTGCCAGACGTTGCGCCCGTAGATGACGCCGGAGCCGCCGGCCTGCAGCACGAAACGCGTCTGCTGCAGCAGCTGCTCGTCGTCGATCTTCGAGCCGCCCGAGAGGACGACCAGCGAACGGCCGGCCGAGGCGACGCAGTGCGCGATCGCGTCCTCCTGCGTGAATCCGCCCTCGTTGTAGGGGGCCGGGGCGTCCTTGTCCTTGTCCTCGTTGATCTTCGGCATGTTGAGCTTGACGACGTCGGCGCCCATCTCCATCGCCATCCGGGCCGCGTAGTCGATCGCGTAGAAGGAGCCGGCGCCGCCCTTCTTGTCGATCGCCTCGCCGCGCGGGTAGGCCCAGACGATCAGCGGCATCCCGAACCGGTCGCAGTCCTGGCGCACACCGCGCAGCTGCAGGAGGTCCTCGTCCTGGCGCGGCGAGCCGAGGTACATCGTGTAGCCGACGGCGTCGGCGCCGAGCCGGACCGCGTCCTCGACCGAGGAGTTGCAGGTCGACAGCGCCCGGTCCGAGGGCGGCACGTCGGTCTTGCCGTTGACCTTGAGGATCATCGGCACCTCGCCCGCGTAGTCGGGGTAGTACTTCTCGGCGAAGCCGATCTGACAGGCGATCGCCGAGTAGCCGGCCTCCTTGGCGAGCTTGAACTGGTACTCGGGATCCTTGGAGGCGGGGTTCGGGAAGAAGTCACGCGGGCCGTGCTCGATCCCCTGGTCGATCGGGAGCAGCATCAGCGTCCCGTTGCCCGGTCCGAACTCGAACAGGAGGCGGTGCAGGCGCGCCTTCTTTCCGGGGGGAAGGACTTCGAGAAGGGACTTCTGCTCGGTGATGCTCTTGACCTCCATGTGAGGTGTGCCTCCTTACGGCAAGTAGTTGTGGGCCGCGCGTAGCCGCGGCATCCCCCGTGTTTGGGCTGGGGCGGCCCAGTGTATAGCGGGGCGGAGGGCTAGGATCGGGAGCCGGAGAAGGGCTTCCTGACGCCCGCGAGGTCCAATTCGTGCTCGATCACAGCTTCACGGGAACGCCCTTCACCCTCGGGATCGAGGAGGAGTTGATGCTCCTCGACGCCGAGACGCTCGACCTCAAGAGCGGGATCGAGGAGATCCTCGCCGCCGTGCCGCCCGAGTACGAGGCCTGCGTCAAGCCGGAGCTGTTCCAGTCGGTGCTCGAGATCGCGACGACGCCGTGCGCCGACATCACCGAGGCCGCGGCCGAGCTCGCCGAGCTGCGCAGCTTCGTCGCCGGGATCGCGGGCGAGCACGGGATGTTGCTCGGGGCAGCCGCGACGCACCCCTTCGCGCTCTGCGACGACCAGCGCATCGTCCAGCGCCAGCGCTACATCGACCTCGCCAAGGAGCTCAGCTTCATCGCCGACCGCGAGCTGATCTTCGGGACCCACGTCCACGTCGGCATCTCCAGCCCCGACGAGGCGATCTACGTCGCCGACGGGATCCGCCGCTACCTGCCGCTGCTGCTGGCGCTGTCCGCGAACTCGCCCTTCTGGGAGGGCCGTCGCACCGGCATGCAGTCCGCGCGGACCCCGGTCTTCCGCGCCTTCCCGCGCTCGGGCGTGCCGCCGCACTACGGCAGCTGGGAGATCTTCAGCGGCCGGGTCGGGCAGATGATCCGCTCGGGCGCGATCGACGACTACACCTACCTGTGGTGGGACGTGCGCCCGCATCCGCGGCTCGGCACCGTCGAGACGCGGATCTTCGACCAGGCCAACCTGCTCGAGGACACGATCGCCTTCGCGGCCCTGACCCAGTCGCTGGCGCACCGGTTCGTCGCCGCCTACGAGGCCGGTGAGCCGCTGTTCGAGGTTCCCTGGGAGCTCGTCGACGACAACAAGGTCCGGGCCGCCCTGCGCGGCATGGACGGCCACCTGCTCGACCTCAGCGAGCGTGCTCACGTGCCGGCGGACGAGCTCGCCAGGCGCCTGCTCGACGAGCTTCGCCCGAGCGCCGCCGAGCTCGGCTGCTCCGAGCAGCTCGAGCGGGTCGAGGCGATCGTCGCCGATGGGACCGGATCGATCCGCCAGCTCGCGATCGCCGACGCCAACGACGGCGATCTGCGCGCCGTCGTGCGCGAGGCGGTCGTGATCGGCGCCTGAGCGCCGGTCCCCGCACGCCGTCGTTGCCCGAGCGCGGACGCCGGGCCGGGGGCGCTCTCTGTCCGCGGCTATCCTCGTTGTCTCGTGTCAGCGCCTGAACTGAGCGTGGTCTGCAAGAACTGCGGGTCGGAGGTGAGCCCGTACGTGACGGAGTGCCCGTACTGCGGGCAGCGCCTTCGCAAGCGGGCTCCCGATCTCGAGCGCGAGGGCGACGAGATCAAGGTCCGTGAGAGCCGCCGCGAGAAGCGCAGGCGGGCCAAGCAGCTGCGGCGCGACGAGCGCCGGGCCACGGCCGAGGAGCGCAGCGGCCCGTCCGTCGGCGCCTTTGCCGAGTCGCGGATCGGCGAGCGGCCGATCGCGACGATCGGCGTGCTGGTGATCTCGGCCGTCCTGCTGATCCTGCAGCGGGCGGTCCCGTTCACCCCGGCCGAGGTCGGGGCGATCATCGGGCCGGTCGGCTCGGAGGCCTGGCGCTACGTGACCGCGCCGTTCGTCTACGTCGACATGGGGGCGCTGCTGGTCACCGCGGCCGGCATCGCGATCTTCGGCAGCGCCGTCGAGCGACGGATCGGGACGCTGATGACAGCGACCCTGATCCTCGCCTGCGGCACGCTCGGCATGCTCGCCGCCAGCGCCGTCGCCTCCGCCGGCATCGTCGACTTCCTCGTCGCCGCCGGCGGCAACGGCGTCGCCCTCGGCCTGCTCGGCGCCTGGGTGATGATGAAGCGGGCGGAGGCGAGCGAGGACCCGTTCTCGGACCCGCTCGACCTTGCCGCGGTCGGGGTCTGCGCGGCCGTGCTGCTGCTGTTGCCGCTGGTCGAGACGACGGCCGACCCCGTCGCCGGCGTCGTCGGCGGCCTGGTCGGCGTCATGCTCGGCCTGCTCGCGGCACGAAGGGGCGGCGCGGCCGCCGGCTGAGGTGGCGGGCGCTGCCGACAGCGGTCCCGAGTACGCGACGACCGCGTCGGGCTGGGACTCGCTCGGCTACACGAGCGTCGAGCGCTTCCTCCGGGCGGTCGGCGACGGCGACGGCGCCAACGCCCTGCTCGAGCGCCCGGGGCTCGTCGCGACCGTCGTCCCCGCGAGCCCGGAGCGCTCGCTCTTCAACTCCGTCCTCTACGAGCATCCGCGGGCGCTCGCCGACCACTACGACGAGATCAGCGACGCCTACGCATCGGCGGGCGTGCGCGCCTGGTGCGTGTGGGCGCCCCAGAGCGACCGCGGCAGCGCCCGGATGCTCGAGGACCGCGGTCACGTGCTCGACGGGCTGCCGCGGATGATGACCCTCGACCTCGATGGAGTCCCGGAGCCCGGAGTCGGAGCTCGAGATCGAGCGGAGCTGCGATTTCGAGACCGTCTGCGCGATCAACGACGTCGCCTACGGCTACGAGGTCGGCACCTTCCAGGCGGGCATGGGCGCCGCAAGCGGCGGCCGCATGCGCCTGTACGCCGCCCGCTGGCGCGACTTCGACGCCGCCGCGCTGGCGACGATCGACCACGACGGCGACTGCGGCGTCTATCTGGTCGCGACCCTGCCGGAAGCCCGTGGCAACGGCCTCTGCCACGGCCTCATGCAGCAGGCCCTGATCGACGCCCGCGAGCGCGGCTGCAGCACCTCGACGCTGCAGGCGAGCCCGCCGGGGCGCCGATCTACCGCCGGCTCGGCTACCGCGACCTCGGCGGGATCGAGTTCCGCGAGCGGCGCGCCTCCGGCTGAGCGGACGCCCCGGTCCCGCCGGTGCCGGCGGACAGATATGTTGGGCGGGATGCCGGCGCCGACCTACTCCGAGGCAGAGCTTCACGCTGCGGTCGAGGCGCTCACCGATGCCGAGCGCTTCGGCGAGGCCGAGCGGCTCGTCGCCGCCGCGGCTCCGGGGCTGCAGAAGGTGCTCGCCGAGGCGCTTGCCGCCGGGGGCTGGTTCGAGGAATCGCACCAGCGCGCGATTGCGGACGCCGCGAGTCGGGAAGACGAGGGGGAGCGGGCCGCCCTGATCGGCACCCTGATCGCCGAGGAGAGCCGGATCGCGATGATGATCGGCGTCGCCGTCGGCTGGACGCTGGCGGACGAGCTCTCGGACCCCGGCAAACCACTCAACGACAACGAGGAGACTGACCACGATGACTGACATCCGCTTCATTGGACACTCTTGCGTCGAGCTCATCGACGGCGATTCCCGCGTGCTCGTCGACCCGTTCCTGGCGCCGAACAACCCCGAGGCGACGATCACCGCCGACGAGGTCGACCCGACGACGATCCTGGTCACGCACGCCCACGTCGACCACCTCGCCGATTGCGTCGGGATCGCCCAGCGCACCGGTGCGACGGTCGCCGCGATCGTCGAGCTCGCGAACTGGCTCGGGGAGCAGGGCGTCGAGAACACCGTCGACCCGAACCTGGGCGGCACCGTCGACTTCCCCTGGGGCTGGGCGAAGCTGGTCCAGGCGTGGCACACGAGCACGGCGCCGGGCAGCGCCGATGCGCCGTTCAGCCCGACGCCCGGGACCGTGATCGGCCACGCCGCGGGCTGGGTCATCAACATCGGCGGCAAGACCGTCTACCACCTCGGCGACACCGCGCTGTTCGGCGATCTCGAGCTGATCGCGAAGCGGACGCCCGTCGACGTCGCCCTGATCCCGGTCGGCGGCCACTACACGATGGACCGACACGACGCCGTCGTCGCGGCCGAGCTGATCGGAGCGCCGACCGTGATCCCGGTCCATCACACGACCTTCCCCCCGATCGAGACGGACCTCGAGGCCTTCAAGCAGGAGCTCGAGGAGAAGACCGACTCACAGGCGGTGCTGCTGAAGCCGGGGGAGACCCACTCGATCTGAGCGGGGCTCAGCCCTGGGTCGAGGGGCCCGAGGCGGGGGCGGTGTCGCCGGGGGTCTCCGCCGGCGGCGTGGCCGGGGGCGGAGGATCGGCCGGCGCGGGAGTCGGCGGAACGTAAGGCGGGGGCGGCGTCGGCTCGACCGGCGTCGGCGTCGCTGCCCGGGTCGGTGGTCGGCGTGCCGCCGTCCGATGCCGGGCGGCCGCCGGTGCCCGTGGAGCCGCCGTCCTCGACGACGACCGCCGGGGTCTCCTCGATCGGGGTCACGGTCGCGGGATCGGTCGTGGGCTCGGTCGCAACCGGCTCCTCGGCGCCCGTCACGGGCGGCTCGGTGGCCTGCGATCCGGTCGCTCCGGGGTCCTGCTCGGCGCGGTCCTGGCCGGTGGCGGCCTCATGCCGGTCGGCGTTCGTCACCGCGCCGGCGCCGGCTGCGGCGACGAGGAGGTGCTCGGCGAGCTGGCCGTCGTGGCTCGGCGTTCGGGGCCGGCGTCGTCTCGGGCGTCGGGGCTGAAGCGGTCGTGGCCGTGGTCTGGCCGTCGGAGGCGGAGCGGTCGCGGGCGACGTGGGAGACCTCGACGGCGCCGGCCGTGAGCAGGGCTGCGGTGGCGACGCCGGCGACCGCCTTGGCGCCGATCGCACCGCCGATCGCGCTGAGCCCGCCGCCGATGCCGCCGGCCGCCGAGCCGCCGGCCGCGGTGGCGCCGACGGCGCCACCTGTAGCGGCGCTGCCGCCGGTCGCGGCGCTGCCGCCGCCGAAGAGCTTGCCGATGAAGGAGGTCTTGAGCAGCACCAGGGGGCCGATCGGGAGGATCGCCGCGAGCGCCTTGCGGTCGCTGCGCAGCTGCTTGCGGAAGCCCGCGCATCCTTCGCAGTTGCGGACGTGGAGGCGGACCGGGCCGGTCGCCTTGGTCAGGCCTTCGGCGGCCTCGGCCAGGGTGACCCGGACCTCCTCGCAGCTCAGCGTGCGGGACTCGCTCGACTCGGCCAGCGTGATCCGGGCGCGGACGAGCAGCGACTTGACGGCGGGGATCGTCGTGTCCATCGCGACCGCGATCTCCTCGTAGGACATCTGGTCGATCTCGCGCAGCAGCAGCGCCGTGCGCTGCGTCTCCGGCAGCGTGCCGACGTCGTTGAGGACCTCGCGCAGCTCCTCGCGGTTCTGGACGCGCTCGGCGGTCGTCGTCCCGTGCATGTGCGGGTGGATGTCCATCGAGTCCTGCCCCTCGTGGACCGGGCGGCGAAGGTGGTTGAGGCAGCGGTTGCGGGCGATCCGGTAGAGCCAGGGCCGCACGTTGATCTTGCGGTCGTCGGCGAGCATCGCCGCGTGGGCGTTGGCGAAGACCTCCTGGAGCACGTCCTCGGCGTCCTGGCGGCTCTTCAGCATCGAGCTGCAGAAGGCGAGCAGCCGCGACTGGTAGCGGTCGAAGAGGACCTCGAAGGCGCGGTCGTTGCCGCTGCGGATCAGCGCGACCAGGCGCTCGTCGCCCTCGAGCTTGAGGACGGGGGAGCGGCGGGCGAGTAGGCCGCGGCGGGATGCGTGTGAGAGTGCGGAAGCTTCCATGGGACGAGGCGAGACTGCGCCGGTATCAACACCGTATCGGCCGATTTGTTGCGTTCCCTAAAGATCAGCTCCCGATCCCATAAAGAAGCTGCACTCCCGTAACAGGACGCGTGACTTACGTAGCCGGGCGACGCCCCCATACGATGGCCGGGCCCGGGTAGGCAAACTGGTAAAGCCCGCGGCCTTAAAAGCCGCTGTCCCTCGGGGCGTTGTGGGTTCGAGTCCCACCCCGGGCATCGACAGGTGGGCTCAGCGCCCTCGCTTCGCCTTCGCCCGCGCCTTCAGCGGGCAGAGGAAGCGGGGCGCCTCGAGCCTGCGCTCGAGCGCCTCGGGGACCTCGCCCTTGAGGCAGCGGAGCGAGGACTGCTCGGTCTTCACCTTGAGCATCACGTAGTGGTAGATCCCGTCCGGGAACTCCGGCGTCGGGCTCTTGATCCCGTTGCAGCCGTCGAGCTCGGAGGGCTTCACCTTCTTGCCGTCGATGTCGCGGTTGCCGTAGATCGGGAAGCCGTCGAAGGCGATCCCCTCGATGTGGGACGGGCCCTTCTTCGAGTCGACCTGCCGGCTCACGCACTTCGAGAGCGCGTGGTAGTGGTAGGCCGACAGCGGCCGCGGCGCCGGGTGCCCGAAGCAGTCGTCGACGAACGGCACCTGCTCGCCCTCGTCGTTGGTGAGCGTGAAGTTCGAGGCGGCCGCGACGGTCTCGCCGTCGCCCTCGAACGGGTTGTAGGTCATCGCGCCCGAGATCATCAAGCCGACCGGGCCGGTCTTGATCACCGTCTTCGAGTCCGCCTTGCGCGGCCTGGTCGTGATCGGGAAGTCGTAGCGCTGCTCCTTGATCGCCTGATCCGAGGTCTCGATGTGGGAGTTGGTCTCGTCCGGGACGACGACGCCGGGGTTCGGCACCGCGTACTCGGGCAGCAGCTCGTGGTTGGGGAGGCCGTCGGAGCGGTAGCGCAGGGTGTGCGCGTCCTTGTCGAAGGTGACCCTGACGTTGTCGCCCCAGCCCGTCCTCTTGAAGGCCTTGGCCGTGTCGGTCCTCTTCGCGGCGGCAGCGGCCGGCCACGCGAGTGCCGTGAGACAGCCGAGGACGAGCAGAACGATCAGCATGCGTGGATTCATTGGTCGCTTCCCTCCCTGAAGGGCGATTTCCGTTCCGAGCGACTTATACTACAACTGTAGTGACTACGCACGAAAAATCCGAGGAGGCAGAGCGCCGGCGCCGCGACGGCGTCGAGCGCCGCAGGCTCGTTGCCGACGCGGCGCTCACGGTGCTCGCCGAGCAGGGCGCCCGCGGGCTCACGCACCGAGCCGTCGATCAGGCGGCCGGCCTGCCGCAGGGCTCGACCTCGAACGTCTTCCGCTCGCGGGCGGCGCTGCTCGAGGGCGCGCTCGAGCGCCACGCCGAGCTCGATCTCGCGGCTGCCGGTCCGGCGCCCGAGGACGAGCCCGCGTTGCCGCCGATCAGTCGCGAGCAAGCGGTTGCACCGATCACCGCCGCGGTCGAGCCCGTGATCGCGCGCCGCGAGCTGAACGTCGCCCGCTTCGAGCTGCTGCTCGAGTCGACCCGCCGGAGCCGAGCTGCGCGGCCCGATCGCCGCCGCTCGCGAGCGCTTCGCGGCGACGGCGGGCCGGGTCCTGGTCGCGATGGGATGTGACGATCCCGAGCGTCACACCGCGCAGCTGCTCGCGGCCCTCGACGGCATCGTGATCGCCGACCTGTACGGCGACGGCGCCGCGCTCGATCACGACGACATCGCCGCGCTCGTCGGCCGCGTGCTCGACCGCTGCTG
>CAVURI010000016.1:0-18705 GCA_963743845.1 uncultured Solirubrobacterales bacterium | reverse complement strand
GACGCCGACGGCGTCCGCTCCTACTGGACCGCCGAGCGGATGCGCGAGGCCGAGCCGCTCGATCCGATCGAGGCGGGGAGCCGCCGCCGCCGGCGCGGCTCACGGGCGCCGCCACGGGCACCCCGACGGTCGTCGATCCGGTCGCCGCCGGCGCCGCCACGGTCCCGGAGCTCGAGCAGGGGCTCGCCGGGAGCCGACCGGCGCAGCGCGGCACCGGCTTCACCCGGACCGAGATCGCCGATCCCTCCGCGGAGAGCGTCCGCATGCACGGCAAGGTCTTCCTCACCGTCAAGGGCGGCTCGGCCCCCGGCGACTACGTCTGCTCGGGCACCGCGATCAGCTCCAACAACGGCAGCGTCGTCTGGAGCGCCGGCCACTGCGTCTTCGACACCGACGGCGGCGGCTACGCGACCAACTGGATGTTCGTCCCCGCCTACAAGAACGGCGCGGCGCCGTTCGGCGAGTGGCCGGCGGTCAAGCTCGCCTCGCCGGAGGACTGGCGCCAGGACGCCAACTCCTCCTACGACTTCAGCGCCGCCAAGGTCGCGACGAACGGCGCCGGGGAGACGCTGAACCACGTCGTCGGCGGCCGCGGCATCGGCTTCAACCAGCCCCGCTCCCAGGAGTACACGTCCTACGGCTACCCGGCCGAGCAGCCGCCGATCGAGTTCACCGGCGGCCGCGAGTTCGCCTGCCAGTCCGGGCTCGGCGGCACCGACAACCCGCCCGGCTCCGGCCCGAACACCAACTGGATCGGCTGCGACATGACCGGCGGCTCCAGCGGCGGCGGCTGGATCGCCGACGGGACCCTGCTCTCGGTCAACAGCTACAGCTACTGCGTCGTGCTCGTCTGCGAGCAGCGCCTCTACGGCCCCTACCTGGACGGCACCGCCAAGCAGCTCTACAAGCAGATCGCGGGCGAGGCCGAGTACTGCCAGGACAAGAAGGTGACGATCCTCGGCACGAGCGGCGACGACGAGCTGCGCGGCACCGGCGGCAAGGACGTGATCAAGGGCCTCGGCGGCAAGGACGAGATCGACGGCAAGGGCGGCAAGGACACGGTCTGCGGCGGCGGCGGCAAGGACGAGATCGACGGCAAGGGCGGCAAGGACAAGCTGAACGGCGACGACGGCGACGACAAGCATCAAGGGCGGCGACGGCAAGGACAGCTGCAACGGCGGCGACGGCAAGGACTCGGCGAAGAGCTGCGAGAGCGAGAAGAAGATCCCTGACGAGGGGCCGCGGGCCGGGTCGGTAACCCGGCTCCGGCCGGGCCGGCGGCTGCGAGGTCCGCCGTCAAGTTCCCCAGCCCCCGAACCTCAGGCCGGTTCGAGTTTGCAGTGAGGGAAGGGGTGCGGCCTGTGGTTGGTCACACGGGGCGCGTGTCTCGTTGCGGTTTCGGGGTGGATTCCCGGTGAGGCCGGGACGAGAGGAGCGATTGACCACCGACTATACGTGAGTCAATCGTCCTCTCGCGAAAGCGCCCTTGGAAACAGCTACGAGACCGTGACGTCCACGCGCCCCACGTGACAAAGGACGGCCCGGCCCCGCCTCGGCACGGCCGGCACCCTCCTTCCACCTCACCCTCTCTGCAAATACCCGGCCGGCACCCTCGAAGGACGCACCCTCGGACGGCCCCCAACCGCCACGATCCCGCCCCCTCGGACGCCCCGCCGCCCCCGCGGCCGGACCCTCAGCCCTAGACCGTCGCCGACCCCACTCCGGCGCGCTTCCGGTGCGTGCGGATCTCGCTCATGATCCGCTCCAGGCGCGGCTCGGAGGTCGAGTCGACGTGGCGCATCGCGGCGCCGATCCGCGGGTGCACGTCGGCGATCCGCTCGTGCATCGCCTGGGCGACGGCGCGGTAGGTCGGATGGCCCTCGCGGCCGGAGCGCAGCTCGCAGACGTGCATCGCCTCGCGCGCGTTCATGTCGAGCACGTAGCGGATCCGGTAGCCGAGGCAGAGCGCGTAGGGAGCGGCGGCGTTGAGGCCGGCGTTCTCGAGCCGGTCGAACTCGGTTCGCGAGATGTCGAGGGCGCGCTGGTACTCGTCGCCGGCGCCGGCCTCGATGACCTCCTCCGGGACCCCGGCGCCGAGGTCGGGGCCGAGCGTCTGCCACTGGCAGTTGAGCATCCGGTGCCGCTGCATGTCGCGGAAGCCGCCGTAGTCGGAGACGATCTCGAAGCGGTAGCGGACCGTCTCCCAGCCGCGGCCGGGGCGATGGCGGCGGTTGGCGCGCTCGCCGACGAGCTCGTCGAGCAGCTGGTCGCGCTCGATCGGGTCGAGATGGTCGAGCCGGTTGCGGATCGCGGTCTCGGGAACGCCGGTCGACTCGTACAGCGACGCGGCGAGCAGGTCGTCCTCGTTGCCGTCGACGTGGACGAGCTCGACCGAGGGGCCGCGTCGCCGCCTCGCGGCGGTCGAGGCCGAGCCGCGCGACCCAGCGCTCGGTCGTCTCGCGGCGCTGCTCGAAGTAGTTGATCCACTCGCCGCCGCGCTCGGGCCGGTCGACGCGGGTGAGGAAGCTCGGGATCACCTTCTGCAGCTCGGTCAGCGCCATCCGGCCGAAGTCGCGCGCCTCCGGCAGCGGCGAGGCGGCGAGCCGCATGATCAGCTGCTCGTAGGCCTGCCCGGAGGCGTAGATGCCGACGTGGGAGAGCGTCGCCGCGGGCAGCAGCCCGCGCAGCAGGTCGAGCGCCTTCGCCTTGATCGAGCGCTTCCAGGCGCCCTCGGGCTCGTCGCCGCGGGGCCAGCGCTCGCTCGGCCCAGGCCGTCGACCTGCTCGAGCAGGCGCGAGTAGATCGAGAAGATCTCGTCCATCGCGATCGCGTACTCGGGGCCGAGATCGTCGTCGCGGTAGTAGCGCCAGCTGCCGGGCGAGCGCGGCTCGGCGTCCTCGTACATCGGCGTGTCGTAGGGGATGTAGCGGGTCGACTGCTCGAGGTAGGCGGCGAGGCGGCCGCGCTGCAGGACCTTGGTGAGCACGTTCGAGGTCCACTCGCAGGCGAGGTGGGCGCCGCCGAGCTGGGCGACCGAGTCGTCGCCGTAGCCGAGGAAGATCCGCTCGTAGAGCTCGGCCGCGCGCTTGCCCTCCTCGGCGTCGAAGGGCCGGCCGCCCTCCGGCGCGTCGGCGGCGAACTCGTCCAGGTAGAGGCGGCGCAGCGTTCCCTGGTAGCGGGAGTAGCGCGCGAACAGCGCCCCCTTGACCGTCTCGGGCAGGTTGGTGAGCGCGAAGACCGGCTCGTCGAGGTTCGTGAAATGGGGGCGCAGGAGCTGCTGCTCGGCCTCGGTGAAAGTCTCGACGGGGTAACGCATCGCGGGTTGGCGATCCTAGATCAGGGACCGGCGGGCGGGGGTCCGCCGTTTCGCGGAACGTGCAGCGATCGGAGTAGATTCAGCCGCGATGCTCCATCACGTCTCGATCGAGGTGCCGCCCGAGGACGCCGAGCGCTTCGGCGAGATGCTGACGCTGATCGGCTTCGCCGCGATCGACGCTCCGCCCGAGCTCGGCGGCAGGATCCCCTGGTACGAGCGCGAGGGCACCCAGGTCCACCTGATCGTCACCGAGGGCGCGACGGTTCCGGTGCTCGGCCACCCGGCCTTCGTCGCCTCCGACTTCGACGCCAACGTCGCCGCGCTCGAGGCGGCCGGCTTCCAGGTCGACGAGCACCAGCAGCTCTGGGGCGAGAAGCGCTCCTTCATCCAGGCCCCCGGCGGCCACAAGGTCGAGCTGATGGCGGCCCCGCCGAAGCCCTCGGTCTAGGGCCCGGCCGACGCCGCTACCAGGCCGGCTCGGGCGCTCGCTCCCGCGCAGCGCCGGGCGCGAGGCGAGGACGAACTTCCAGGTCAGCAGGGCGCCGGCGGCCATCATCGTGATCGCCAGCAGCGAGCCGAGCGAGAGCAGCGGCACGCCGGTCAGGCCGTTGCCGATGTTGCAGCCATGGGCGAGCGTGCCGCCGATTCCCATCGCGAGCCCGCCGCCCGCGGCGCGGAGCGAGCGACTGGCGTCGGGGAGCCGGAGCGGCCCGCGGACGGTGACCGCCGCGCCGGCGATCACGCCGACGGCGAGGAAGGTCGCGAAGCTGAGCATGCCCGCATCGCCGGCGTCGAGCGAGTCGCGGATGTTGGTCGGGACGCCGACGAAGCCGAGGCCGTAGCCGTAGTCGGCCCAGCCCGCGACGATCCAGGCGATCGCCCCAAGCGCTCCGAGCAGCAGCCCGGTCCGGATCACCGTCGAGGAGCTGCGCCGCAGCAGCACCAGGCCGAGCGCCCCGAGCACCAGCGCGATCGGCACGTAGTCGAGGCCGAGCAGGCCGTAGACGGTCTGCTCGTCCGCTCCGGACGAGGCCTCGTCGAGATCGACCGCAACGCTCTCGAACGGGCCCCGGATCAGCAGCTCGCCCGCGATGAAGCCGCCGATCGCGATCGCGGTCGCGATCGAGCCGGCGCCGGACTTCCAGAGGATGCCGGTGATGCAGCCGCCCGCGAGGGCCATTCCCGCGCCGAACAGCAGTCCGCCGATCACCTGGGCGACCGGGAACAGCCCGATCGCCGGCAGCGCCGAGGGCGAGCTGAAGAGCTCGACGTCGAGCGCGATCAGGACTGGAATCAGCAGCAGCTGGGCGGCGATCGCGACCGCGAAGATCCGCAGGATCTCCGGCTTGCGATCGAACACCGCGCGACGGAACCCGGCGTTCATGCAGACGGTCTGCGAGGACATCAGCGCCCCCACCGCCGCTCCGATCGCGAGCCCTCCGATCACCGCCGCGGCATTCATGTCCTCACCGTATTGCGCGGCCCGGGGTCGTGTCCGGCTGCTCCAGTCTTGATCCATTCAAGAAAAGCGCTATAGTCTCGGGCCGTGCCGACGACTGCTGAATTCGAGCAACTGCTGCGCGGGACCGATCTGCGTGTCACCCGTCCGCGGGTGGCGGTGCTGAATGCGGTCTACGAGCATCCGCACGCCGACACGAGCTCGATCATCGGCGTCGTGCGCGAGGACCTCGGCGAGGTCTCCCACCAGGCCGTCTACGACGTGCTGCGGGCGCTGACCGACGCCGGCCTCGTCCGGCACATCCAGCCGCCCGGCTCGGTGGCCCGCTACGAGTCGCGGGTCGGCGACAACCATCACCACATCGTCTGCCGCTCCTGCGGCGCGATCGCCGACGTCGACTGCGCCGTCGGCGACGCACCCTGCCTGACCGCCTCCGACGATCACGGTTTCGTCGATCGACGAGGCCGAGGTCGTCTACTGGGGCCTCTGCCCCGACTGCTCGACCGAGAGCCCGACGCCGACTGAAAAGCAATTCCCCGAAAGGACCCCGTGTCTGACAAGCCCGATGCCGTAGTTGGCGAGATGAACGAGGAGGACGCGACAGGCGGCTGCCCGTTCGCCACGATCGCGCCCCCGCGCCGACCGAGGCGCGGCGGCAACCGCGGCTGGTGGCCGAACCGGCTCAACCTGAAGATCCTCGCCAAGAACCCGGTCGAGGCGAACCCGATGGGCGACGACTTCGACTACGCCGCCGAGTTCGAGAGCGCTCGACCTCGACGCGGTCAAGAAGGACATCGACGAGGTCCTGACGACCTCGCAGGACTGGTGGCCCGCCGACTACGGCAACTACGGCCCGCTGATGATCCGCATGGCCTGGCACAGCGCCGGCACCTACCGGATCAGCGACGGCCGCGGCGGCGCCGGCGCCGGCCAGCAGCGCTTCGCGCCGCTCAACAGCTGGCCCGACAACGCCAACCTCGACAAGGCCCGCCGCCTGCTCTGGCCGGTCAAGAGCAAGTACGGCCGCAAGCTCTCCTGGGCCGACCTGATGATCCTCACCGGCAACGTCGCGCTCGAGAAGATGGGCTTCGAGACCTTCGGCTTCGCCGGCGGCCGCGAGGACGTCTGGGAGCCGGACGAGGACGTCTACTGGGGCCCCGAGACCGAGTGGCTCGGCGACGAGCGCTACACCGGTGAGCGTGACCTCGAGAACCCGCTCGCCGCCGTGCAGATGGGCCTGATCTACGTCAACCCGGAAGGCCCGAACGGCGAGCCCGATCCGCTCGCGGCGGCGGTCGACATCCGCGAGACCTTCGGCCGGATGGCGATGAACGACGAGGAGACCGTCGCGCTGATCGCCGGCGGCCACACCTTCGGCAAGACCCACGGCGCCGCCGACCCGGAGCGAGTACGTCGGCCCCGAGCCCGAGGCCGCCCCGCTCGAAGAGCAGGGCCTCGGCTGGAAGAACTCCTACGGCAGCGGTCAACGGCGCGACGATCACCAGCGGCCTCGAGGGCGCCTGGACCAACACGCCGATCGCAGTGGGACAACAGCTTCTTCGACATCCTCTTCGGCTACGAGTGGGAGCTCGCCAAGAGCCCGGCCGGCGCCAACCAGTGGAAGCCGAAGGACGGCGCCGGCGACGGCACCGTGCCCGACGCCCACGACCCGTCGAAGACGCACGCGCCGACGATGCTGACCACCGACCTGGCGCTGCGCTTCGACCCGATCTACGAGCCGATCTCGCGCCGCTTCCACGAGAACCCGGACGAGCTCGCCGACGCGTTCGCCGCGCGCCTGGTTCAAGCTGACCCACCGCGACATGGGCCCGATCGACCGCTACCTCGGCCCGGAGGTCCCGGAGCGAGGAGCTGATCTGGCAGGACCCGGTCCCGGCGCCTGAGCGGTGAGCTGGTCGACGCCGAGGACATCGCGGCGCTGAAGGAGCAGATCCTCGACTCGGGCCTGACCATCTCGCAGCTGGTCTCGACCGCCTGGGCGTCGGCCTCGTCGTTCCGCGGCAGCGACAAGCGCGGCGGCGCCAACGGCGCCCGCATCCGGCTCGAGCCGCAGAAGCACTGGGAGGTCAACGAGCCCGACGAGCTCGCCGAGGTGCTCGGCGCGCTCGAGGGGATCCAGGCCGAGTTCAACAGCCGCAACGTCGGCGGCAAGCAGGTCTCGCTCGCCGACCTGATCGTGCTCGGCGGCAGCGCCGCGGTCGAGAAGGCGGCGAAGGACGCCGGCCGCGAGGTCGAGGTCCCGTTCACCCCGGGCCGCGCCGACGCGACCCAGGAGCAGACCGACGTCGAGTCGTTCGACGCGCTCGAGCCGACCGCCGACGGGTTCCGCAACTACCTCACGGGCGAGCACCGGCTGCCGGCCGAGTACCTGCTGATCGACCGGGCGAACCTGCTGACGCTGACCGCCCCGGAGATGACCGTCCTGTCGGCGGCCTGCGCGTGCTCGGCGCCAACTACGGCGGACCTCGCGGCGGCGTGCTCACCGAAGGCCCGGAGACGCTGACGAACGACTTCTTCGTCAACCTGCTCGACCTGGGCACGGAGTGGAAGGCGAGCCGACGCCGAGCGTCGAAGTCGTACGAGGCGCGCAACGGCACCGGCGAGCGTCAAGTGGACCGGCAGCCGGGTCGACCTCGTCTTCGGCTCGAACTCCGAGCTGCGCGCCCTCGCCGAGGTCTACGCCAGCGACGACGCGGAGCAGAAGTTCGTCGAGCGACTTCGTCGCGGCCTGGGCCAAGGTCATGAACCTGGACCGCTTCGACCTCGACTGAGTCGCGAGCGACGTCAGCGTCATCGTCCCGGGCCGGCCGCGCGATCGGCCGGCCCGGCGGCGAGCCCGCTCGACGCTCGACGCTCACAGCAACGACGCGACCAGCGCCACCGGGACGACGATCGCCGTCGTCCAGATCAGGGCGTTGGCGGTGATCTTCAGGTCGAGCCCGTAGGCGTGGACGACGATCATCGCGTTGAGCCCGCTCGGCATCGCCGCCAGCAGCAGGAAGCTGGCGGGGAGGTCGATCAGCGGCAGCGCCAGGGCGAACAGCAGCGCCGGCATCAGCACCAGCTTCAGCCCGACCACGGTCGCCGTCTCGCGGGTGAACGGCGGCGGGAATTGGAGCTCGGCCTCCTCCGAGTCCTCGGCGAGCGCGGCGCCGACGGCGAAGAAGCCGACCGGGAGCATCAGCACGATCGCGACCCGCGAGGCGTCGACCGCCCACTCCGGTGCCATCCAGTCCGGCGCGATCAGTGCGAGGCCGGCCGCGTAGAGGGGGATGTTGCGGGCGAAGAAGGAGCGAACCCGCTCGCGCGGGGTCTCGCCGGCTTTCGTCCCGAACGCCGCTCCGACCGAGAAGGCGCCGATCAGGAGGGCCGTCGTGCCGACGCCGACGTCGAAGGCGACCGCGTCGCTGAGCTCGTCGAAGCCGAGCAACGCGGCGACCAGCGGGTAGCCGAGGTAGGCGGTGTTGGAGACGAGGATGCAGCAGAGCAGCGCGCCGATCTGGGGCCGCTCGAGCGCCAGCCATCTCGACCCGATCGCGAACGCGGCGGTGGCGCAGACGACGACCGTGACCCAGCCCAGCCCGATGCCGACGAGCAGATCCTGGTCGAGGTCGGCGCGCACGAGGTTGAGGAAGACGACCGCCGGCAGCACCGTGTAGAGCACGAGTGTCAGCGCCCGGCGAGAGCCGGTTCCGGCACGCCCGGGCATCCGCCGCTCGGCGGTCAGGCCCGCCCAGGTGGCGGCGATGATCGTCAGCGCGATGTAGATCACGGGGAGGGGTTAAGCGTTCTCTGATCCGAGCATGGGCGTGCCGGCGAGGGACGCAGTGTGGCGAAGCCACATCAGTCCCGAGTCGGTGCGGTCATGCGCAGCATCAGAGGACGTCTTAAAGCCAATGTCCGATTGCGGAGGCGTGAGGGCGGGCGCTTAGATCGGGTTCTCAGATCGAACCCAAACCGCTGGAACCCGAAAGGAGCCAACGATGAAACGCACGATCACCACCCGCGCCGCAGCGATCGCAGCTGCCGCGCTCTTCGCACTCGGAGCCTTGGGAGCGGCCTCCACCGCCCAGGCCAAGCAAGGAGCCGACGACCCCGCCGGCCACGTTCGCGGCGGCGACGACCCCGCCGGTCACGACAAGAACGACGACAAGGGCGGCAAGAAGGGCAAGGGCCACAAGGACGACAAGGGCGGCCACAAGAAGGGCCACAAGAAGCACGGTCAGGAGGGCGCGTCCGGCGGTGGAGCCGACGACCCCGCCAACCACGACGTCGGCGACGACCACGGCGATGACGGTCCCAACCACGACGTCGGCGACGACCACGGCGACGACGGTCCCAACCACGACGTCGGCGACGACCACGGCGACGACGGCCTCGAGGACGAGTCCGGCGACGACCACGGCGGAGACGACGACGACTGAGCCTCCGCCCCTCCCGCGGACGCTCTCGCGGCGTCGCTACCCGGTCGGTGGCGGCGCCGCGTCGTCTTTGTGGATGCCGTGCCGCTGCGCCCACAAGGCGGCTTGGGTGCGGTCGGAGACTCCGATCGTCGCGAAGATGCTGGTCAGGTGGGCCTTGACCGTCTTCTCGCTGATCCCGAGGCGCATCGCGATCACCTTGTTGGCGAGGCCCTCGGCGACCAGCTCGAGCACCTCGCGCTCGCGGTCGGTCAGCTCCGGGCCCGAGCGCTCCTGTCGCTCGCGGACGAGCTCGCGGGCGGCGCGGGGCGCGATCGGCGATTCACCCGCGGCGGCGATCCGGATCCCGTCGAAGATCTCCACGGCCTCGGCGTCCTTGAGCAGGTAGCCGACCGCGCCTGCGTCGAGCGCCTCGAGGATCTGCTCGCGCTCGGCGAAGGCGGTCAGCATGACGATGCGCGGCGCGTCCTCCTCACCGGCGGCGATTCGCCGGGTCGTCTCGATACCGCCGATCCCCGGCATCGAGAGGTCCATCAGGATCACGTCGGCTGCGGTCCCCGACCCGAGCAACTCCAGCGCCTCCTCGCCCCCGGCGACCGCGCCGACCAGCTCGATGCCCTCGGCGCCCCTGAGCAGCTGGGCGAGCCCGTTGCGGGCGACGGGGTGGTCCTCGACGATCAACACGCGGATCGGGCCGATCTCGCTCATCTCGGCAGCTCCGCGGTCACGGTCGTGCCGGCGCCCGGGCTGCTCTCGATCCGCAGCTCGCCACCGGCGTCCGCGACGAGCTCGGCGAGCAGCGGCAGCCCGAGGTGGCCCTCCTGCTCGCCGGCGCCCGTCGCTGCGGGGTCGAAGCCGCGGCCGTCGTCGGTCACGGTCATCCGGGTCCGCTCGCCCCTCTCGCCCGACTGCTCGAGCCGGACTTCGACCGAGGTCCCCCCGGCGTGCTTCTCCGCGTTGCGGAGTGCCTCGCGGGCGACGCGGTAGAGCAGCTGCTGCTGTTCGAGCGGCAGGTCGGCGGCATCGGACCCGAACCGGCACCCGGTCTCGACACCCCCGGGCTCGAAGCGGGAGAGCAGGTCGAGGACCGCGCGCTCCAGCCCGCCGGCCCGCTCGAGGCCCTGGGGGTAGATCTCGATCAGCGTCGTGCGCAGCTCGCGAATGCTGGCGCGGGTCGTGGCTGCGGCATCGCGAAGCGCCTGCTTCGCCTCCCCGGGATCCGGATCGCCGGCCGCGGCGAGAGCGTCGAGCGTGTAAGTCGTGCCCGCCATCCGCTGCACGACGCCGTCGTGGAGGTCGGCGGCGATCCGGCGCCGCTCGAGGTCGGAGGCGTCGACGGCGCGGCGCAGGAGCGCCTCGCGGCGGCTGTAGTCGTCGCGGATCCGGCGGGCCATCCGGGCGGCGAGCGGAATCTGGACGATCGCCAGCAGGGCGAGGGCGCCGAGCAACGCCGGGATGATCGCGACGCGGATGTCACGGCCGCTCGAGACAACCGAGTCGTACCGGGTGTAGGCCTCGAACAGGAGCCGACTTCCGTCGGGGGCGGTGATCGGGAAGTAGACCTCGAGCAGCTCGCCCTGACGCCGCTCGAACCGGTTCTCCGGCTTGGCCAGGTCGGTGAGCTCCGCCTCCACCCCTCCGGACCGTAGCGCCGCGAGCTCCTCCTCCCCGAGCCCGTAGGTCGAGCCGATCAGCCGGGGCTCGTCCGAGTAGACGATCTTGCCGTCCTCGTCCCAGAGCTTGATCCGCACGAGCGGGTCGCGGAGCACTCCCTGAGACGAGCAGGTCAAGGCGGGCCTGCGTGCGCTCCGGGTTGGCCTCGGGGTTCGGCGGCAGCTCCGGCTCGACGACGCCGCGGCCGATCAGGCCGGCGACGCGCTCAGCATCCTTGATCGCCTGATCCTCGCCGACGTCGCCGATCTGGATATAGGCGACGGCGCCGAGCAGCAGCACGGCCGCAATTCCCGCGAGGGCGAATCGGGTGACCGCCCCGCGCACCGTCGGCGGCGGCTCGCCGCCCGGTGTGGAGGGATCCGCGGGTGTGCGGGCGTCCTGATCCATTCCCCTGGATTCAACCCGAAGACGGCGTCCTCCGACCCAGCATGGGCGTGCCGGCGAGGGGCGCGGTATGGCGGAGCCACATAAGCCCCGAGTCGGTGCGTTCAGGCGCAGCGTCGGAGGGCGCTATCCGCCGATGACGATCTGCGTCACGGCTGCGCCCGCGTTGGCGGCGAAGTCGAGCAGCGGGTCGGGGTAGACGCCGAAGCCGACGGTGCCGATCGCGCAGATCGCGAGCACGCTGAGGACGAGGGCGCAGCGGCCACCGCTCGGGCCGCCGTCGAGGGCGACGCCAGGCTTCGGCTCACCCTTAGCGCGGGGCAGGTCCGCGGCCGTGGCATCGGCCTCCGGCGAGGCGCCGGCGATCGCCGGCATCAGCTTCGGCTTCGGGCTCATCCAGACGGCCGCGACGACCCGCAGGTAGTAGGCGAGCGAGATCATCGAGCCGATCGCGATCATCACGCCGAGCCAGGTGTAGTCGCCGGCCACGGCCGCCTCGACCAGGTAGACCTTGCCGAAGAAGCCCGCGGTGCCGGGCAGCCCGGCCAGGGCGATCATCGAGATCGTCAGCGGCCAGGCGAGCGACGGGCGGTCCTTGGCGAGGCCCTCGACGGCGCTGATGTCGTCGCCGAACGGGGTCTCGCGCTCGCGGATCGCGATCACGGCGAAGGCGGCCAGGTTCATCAGCGCGTAGGCGGCGAGGTAGAAGATCAGCGCGTTGATCCCGATCTCGAGGCCGACGAGCAGGCCGACCAGCATGTAGCCGCCCTGGGCGATGCCCGAGTAGCCGAGCATCCGCTTGAGCGAGCGCTGGGTGACCGCGCCGACGTTGCCGACCACGATCGAGAGCGCCGCGATCGCCGCCAGCGCCGGCTGCCACTCGTCGGCCGAGGGGCCGAGGGCGACGATGAAGAAGCGGGCGAAGACCGCGAACACGGCGACCTTCGTCGCCACCGCCATGAACGCGGTGATCGGCGTCGGCGCCCCCTGGTAGACGTCCGGCGTCCACTGGTGGAACGGGGCGGCCGAGATCTTGAAGGCGAGGCCGACCGCGCAGAGCCCGATCCCGACGAGGATCAGCGGGTCGTCGGCGAGGTCGGTGCCGATCCCCCCGGCGATCGCGACGAAGTCGGTCGAGCCCGAGCCCCCGTAGATGAAGCTCATCCCGTAGAGCAGCGTCGCCGAGCCGAGCGAGCCGACGATCAGGTACTTGAGGCCGGACTCGAGCGAGGAGGCGCGGCTGCGGTGGCTGCCGCAGAGCACGTAGAGCGGGATCGAGAGCAGCTCGAGCGCGACGAAGAAGGCGACGAGGTTCTGCGACTCGGTCAGCAGCACCATGCCGAGGATCGAGCCGAGCAGCAGCGAGTGCGTCTCGCCGAAGCCGGCCTCCTCGGCGCCCGGGTCGCGCAGCATCAGCGGCAGCGCCATCGCCGCGGCGGCGAGGCAGATCAGCGAGGCCGTGATCGCCAGGCCGTCGATCCGCAGGGCGCCGGCGACGAGGTCGGCGGGCGGCTCGCCGAGCCTCCAGATCAAGAGGCCGGCGGTGACGCCGAGCGTCAGCGCGGTGAGCAGCGGTCGAGACCCAGCGGTTGCCGCGCTCGCTGATCATGCCCGCGAGCAGGACGACGCAGATTCCGACCGTCAGCGCGATCACCGGCGAGAGGCCGGCGTAGTCGATGTGGGGTGCGTCGAAGGTCATTCGGCCACCGCCGGGATCTCGACCGTCTCAGGGTCGATGCCCGCCGAGCGCAGGCACTTGTCGAGCAGCGCCTCATCGAGGGCGCCGGTCCGGGTCGCGAGTTTCGCGCAGCGGAGGATGTCGGGGTCGTCCTCGGACTCCGGCGTGGCGAGCTCGCCCTCGCCCTCAGCCTCCGGCGCGCCCGGCTCGGCCTCGGTCTCGCCCGACTCCACGGATCCGCCTGGCCGTTGATCGTGCTGACCTCCGGGTGGGCGTCGAGGCCGTAGCGGGAGGCGCACCCCTCGTCGAAGACCAGCAGGTAGCCGCGCTCGGCAGCCGACCCGGAGACGTTCTCGACCGGCTCGCCGCAGTCGGCGGCCGCGACCGCGGTGACCGCCCTGGTGACGGCGGCCTCGCCGCGGTCGGTGATCAGGGCCGGGTAGAGGGCGATCGCGATGATGCAGGCGACGAGCGGCGCGACGACGACGGCCTCGCGCAGGGTGATCTCGCGCGAGACGGTGCCCGCGTGGATGCGGTTGTGCATCGAGCGCTGGTACATGCGCAGCGCGTAGAAGGCGGCGAGCGCGACGCCGATCGAGGCGATCAGGGCGAGCGCGACCTTGGTCGCGAAGAGCCCGTTGAGGATGTAGAACTCGCCGACGAAGTTGGACGAGCCGGGCATCGCGAGCGTCGCCACGGTGACGACCATGAACAGGATCGCGAGCACCGGGGCGTTGCAGGCCATGCCGCCCATCTCGGTGATGTCCTCGCTTTCGTAGCGCTCGACGAGCAACGCGATGATGAAGAAGATCGGCAGCGACGACGAGGCCGTGGTTGAACATCTGGATCACGGCGCCGTCGCCGCCGTCGGGCCGCAGGGCGAAGATCCCGAGCGTGATGAAGCCGAGCTGGGCGATCGACGAGTAGCCCGCGATCAGTCGCAGGTTGGTGACCGTGAACGCCATCGCCGAGCCGTAGAGGATCGAGAAGACGGCGATCACGAGGACGATCTCCTGGTACTGGATCGTCGCGTCCGGGAAGACGCGGAGCACGATCCGCAGGAAGCCGTAGGCGCGCGACCTTGCTCGAGCACGCCCGAGAGCAGCGCCAGCACCGGCAGCGGGCAGGCCTTGTAGGCGTCGGCCATCCAGCCGTGCACGAGGAAGGCCGGCATCTTGACGAGGAAGGCGGCCGCGAAGAACCAGAAGATCCACTGCTGGCTGCCGAGCGGCAGCGGCGCCTGAGGTCGAGCGCCGGGATGCTGTAGGTGAGCTCGCCCGTCTGCTCGGCGAAGAGGACGCCGGTCGCGATCGCCGCCGATCAGCATCAGCAGCGACCCGACCAGCGTGTAGATCATCATCTTGACCGTCGCCCTGACCCGGTCGCCCGTGCCCCAGCCCCCGATCAGGAAGTAGAACGGGATCAGCATCAGGTCGAAGAAGAGGACGAACAGGATCAGGTCCTGGGCGAGGAACGCGCCGAAGACGGCCGTCTGCGCGAGCCCGAGGTGGAAGAAGTACGTGCGCGGGCGGTCCGGGTACTGCGAGGGCCGAGTAGAGGTTGGCGGCGAACCAGCCGATCGCCGTCAGCAGCACCAGGAACAGGCTGATCCCGTCGATCGCCGAGCTGGTAGCGGATCCCGAGGTCGGGGATCCAGGTCTCGTCGACCGCGTGCTGCAGCGCCGACGAGCCGGCCGCGAAGTCGGCGATCAGCGCGATCGAGATCCCGAGCGCGACCGCCGAGCCGGCGACCGAGGCCCAGCCGCAGGCCGCGCGCGGCAGCAGGAAGCAGAGCAGGCCGACGGCGAGCGGCAGCCAGAGCAGGACGTTCAGCATCGTGGCTCACCGCCCCCATCAGCTCGCCGCGATCAGGAAGTAGAGGCCGATGCCGACGATGCCGAGCGACGACGAGCAGCGCGTAGGAGCGGACGAAGCCGCTCTGCAGCGAGCGGACGCCGCCGCCGGCCCTGAGCACTCCGTCGCGGGCGACCGAGACGATGCCCTGGACCGCGACCCGCTCGAAGACGTCGTTGGCGAAGCGGCCGACCGCCTGCACCGGCCGGACGATGAGCGCGTCCTGGATCTCGTCGAAGTACCACTTGTTGACGAGCAGCGTGTAGATCGCGCCGGCCCGCGTCCGCAGCCGGTCGGTGGCGCCGGGGGCGACGATGTACAGGTAGTAGGCGAGGCCGATGCCGAGGATGCTGAGCGTGCCGCCGACCGCCATCCCGATCGTAGGAGGTGGTGGTGGTCGGGACGATCGCGTAAGCGGCGAGTCCTCGAAGGTCGGCTCGAGGAAGTGCTCGAGCACCTCGTCCACGCCCGGGACCTGGATGTAGCCGGCGAACAGGGCGCCGACGCCGAGCACGCCCATGCCGATCCGCATCGCGAGGCTGCCGTGAGGCCGCGGCCCCTTCTCGGCGATGTGGTGCTCGGCGCCGGGGAAGCCGACGTCGTTGTCCTCGATCGTGCCGTCGGCCGGGTTGACGGGCTCGCCGTGGGCGAGGTGGCCCTCCTCCAGCTCCTTCGCCTCCGGGGCCTTCTTGCCGTAGAAGACGCGGAAGACGATCCGGAACGAGTAGAAGGCGGTCAGGAAGGCGACCAGGTAGCCGCCGATCGCGAAGATCCAGTACCAGCCGCCGCGGGTGATCGCGTAGGCGAGGATCTCGTCCTTCGAGAAGAAGCCGGACGTGCCGGGGAAGCCGGCCAGGGCGAGGGCGCCGATCGTCATCAACACGAACGTGAACGGCATCGCCTTGCGGAAGCCGCCCATCTTGTCGACGTTCTGGATGTTCGCCATCGCCGCGATCACCGAGCCGGCCGCCATGAAGAGCAGGGCCTTGAAGAAGGCGTGCGTCATCAGGTGGAAGAGCCCGGCGCTGTAGGCCCCGATCGAGACGCCGACGATCATGTAGCCGATCTGGCTCATCGTCGAGTAGGCGATGATCCGCTTCAGGTCGGTGACGACGAGCGCGATCGTCGCCGCCACGAACAGGGTTATGAGGCCGACGACGGCCGATATGTCCGCGGCGGTGGGGGCGAGCTCGAAGAGCGGGTGGGTGCGGGCGATCAGGTAGACGCCGGCGGTCACCATCGTCGCCGCGTGGATCAGGGAGGAGACCGGGGTCGGGCCCTCCATCGCGTCCGGCGAGCCATGTGTGGAACGGGATCTGGGCCGACTTCGCGAAGGCGCCGACGAGCAGCAGCAGGCAGATCGCGACGATCGTCCACTCGTTGACGGCGAAGTGGGCCGGCGCCTCCTCGAAGACGAGCAGGTACTCGCGTCTGGCCGAGCTCCTTGATCAGCAGGATCGCGGCGAAGACGAGGCCGATGTCGCCGATCACGTTGATCACGAAGGCCTTCATGCCGGCCCGGGTCGCGGTCTCGCGGCGGTACCAGTAGGAGACCAGTGCGTAGGAGGCGTAGCCGACGAAGGCCCAGCCGACGATCAGCAGGACGAAGTTGCCGGCCAGGACCAGCAGCAGCATCGAGAAGACGAAGAAGTTGAGGTAGGCGAAGAAGCGGTGGTAGCCGCGGTCGCTCTGCATGTAGCCGAACGAGTAGACGTGGATCATCAGCGAGACGCCGCTGACGACGAGCGCCATGAAGATGCTGAGCGGGTCGACGAGGATCCCGAGGTCGAAGGGGATGCCGGCGCCGCTGCCGTAGTCGTAGAGGGAGGACGTCAGGTGCTGCTCCTCCTTCGGGAGGTCCAGCATCTCGATCAGGGCGCCGACCGCGGAGACGAAGGCGAGCCCGATCGCGCCGATCCCGATCGCCCCGGCGACGCGGTCGCTGGTCAGCTTGTAGGTGAGCCCGATCAGGATCGAGCCGGCGAGCGGGAAGGCGAGGATCAGCCAGCCCCAGGTGGTGGCGCTCATCCGCGCATCTCCCGGATCTCGTCGACGTCGAGCGGGACGCGGCGCTTGTACATGGCGACGATCAGGCCGAGGCCGACGACGACCTCACAGGCTGCGACGACCATCACCATGATCGCGAAGATCTGACCGTCGGCGTTGCCGAGCGAGCGGGAGAAGGCGATCAGCGAGAGGTTGGCGCTGTTCAGCATCAGCTCGAGGCAGAGCAGGATCACGAGCGGGCTGCGCCGCACGAGGACGCCGAAGGCGCCGGTCGCGAAGAGCAGCGCCGAGAGCACGAGATACCACTCGACGGCCATCAGTCCACGTGCTCCAGCGGGACGCGTTCGCCGGCGCCGCGTCCGGGCGCCGGCTTGCTGTCGTCATCGCGGCGGCGACCGGCGAGCACGACGGCGCCGACCGCCGCTAACAGCAGCAGGATCGAGGCCGCCTCGAAGGCGATCAGGAAGCGCTCCAGCATCAGCTCGCCGATCGCAGCCGGGCTGCCGAAGCCGGCCTGGATCGTCGGCCCCTCGTCGCCGAGCGCCTTCAGGCCGGTGCCGAGGATCGCGATCGAGAGCTCGACGAAGAGCGCCAGGCCCGAGCATCGGAGCGAGGATCCGCTGGCCGGGAATCGGCTCCCAGAGCGGCTCGTCGACGTTGCCGACATAGGCGGCGACGAACACGTAGAGCACCATCACGGCGCCCGCGTAGACGACGATCTGGGCCGCGGCGACGAACTCGGCGTAGAGCAGCAGGAAGAGCCCGGCGAGCGACGCAAGGTGGACGACGAGCGCCAGCACGCTGTAGAAGGGGTTACGGAGCCCGATTACGGCGATCGCGCCGCCGAGGGCTCCGATCGCACCGACGAAAAAGGCAACCTCAACCATTCGCGGGCCATCCTAATCCGCGAGGGCATGGCTCGCGGCGCCGCTGGCGCCCGATTCGCCCGCCCGGATCGCCCGGACCGAGCATCTAGGCTTCCTGCGCCCGTGGCCAACACCGATCATCAAGACCATCTACCGGGTCTTCCTGCGGCTCTTCTACAAGCCGTTCCTCGGCCCGCCCTCTCGGTGTCGCTTTCCAGCGCCGGTTCATGACGCTGGCGACGAAGACGCTGCCGCCCCCGCCGAGGTCGATCGCGAGCCCGTCGGCGGCACCGAGGTGCCGACCTGGCGGCTCGGGATCGGCGCCGGCGACAACGCGCTGCGGCCCGCGGTCCTCTGGGTCCACGGTGGCGGCTTCGTGATCGGCAGCCCCGCCACGCACGCCGGGATCGGCGGCTATCTCGCTCAGGCCGCCGGCGCCGACGTCTACATGCCTCAGTACCGGCTCGCGCCCGAGCACCCGTGGCCGGCCGCCACCGACGACGTCTTCAGCGCCTACCGCGAGATGCTCGCCCGCGGTCACGATCCGGCCCGGGTCGCGATCGCCGGCGACTCGGCCGGCGGCGCGATCGCGATCCTGACGGCGCTGGAGCTGACCGACATGGACGTGCCGGCGCCCGCCGCGATGGTCCTGCTCTCGCCGGTCACCGACCTCAGCCTCTCCGGCGCCAGCATCGAGTCGAAGCGGCACGCCGACCCGCTGCTGCGCCGCCGAGCTGGCTCGCCGACTCCTACCGCGACTGGGCCGGCTCGCTGCAGCTCACCGACCCGCGCGTCTCGCCCCTATTCGCGGATCTCGCCGGCCTGCCGCCGACGCTGATCCAGGTCGGCGAGGACGAGATCCTGCTCGACGACTCGCTGCGCTTCGCCGACCGCGCCTGGGGCCGGGGCGTCGAGGTCGAGCTGCAGCGCTTCCCCCGCCTCTGGCACGACTTCCAGCTGCAGGCCGGGCTGATCCCCGAGTCCCGCGCCGCCGTCGGTGACATCGGCGCCTTCCTGAGAAGGCG
>CAVURI010000015.1:0-15779 GCA_963743845.1 uncultured Solirubrobacterales bacterium | reverse complement strand
TCAGGGCCATCATGTGGAACGGGGTGAAGAGGATGCCGCGGTTGAGCATGTAGAGGTGCATTAGCTCGTCGAGGTCGTGGCGGGCGATGATTGCGGCTGAGGCCTCGGCGCCGGTCTTGGGGGCCTCGGGTTGGAACATGTATTCGGCTCGGCAGCCGAGCCTGGTGACGGTCCAGCCGAGGTCGTGCTTGTCGATCGTCTCCTGGACGCCGGCCGTGTACCTCTCGGCCAGGGCGATCATGCGCTCGTAGGCCTCCGCCGTGAGGACCTCGCTCAGGGTGGCGCGGACCGCGGCCAGCGACAACGCGTTGCCGGCGAGGGTGCCGCCGACTCCACCTACGTCGGCCGTGTCCCAGATCGTGCCCTCGAGGACCTTCTCGGCGATCTCGTCGGTGAAGCCGTAGGCGCCGGTGGGGATGCCGGAGCCGATCGGCTTGCCCATCGTCATCGCGTCGGGCTCGAGGCCGTAGGCGCCGGTGTATCCACCGGTGCCGCAGCAGAGGGTGTGGGTCTCGTCGATGACCAGGTAGGTGCCGTACTTCCTCGTGAGCTCGCGGACCGCGTCCAGGTACCCCTCGTCGGGGAGGACGATGCCGATGTTGGTCAGCGCCGGCTCCATCAGGAAGCAGGCGACGTCCTCGTGGGCGAGCTCGCGCTCGAGCGCCTCGATGTCGTTGAACTCGACCACTCGGGTGGTGACGGCGGGGTCGACGGGTGGGCCGACGGCGCCGACCCGGGGGACGACGGCGCCGGTGTCCGGGTCGAGCATGCAGACGGTCTCATCGACCGAGCCGTGGTAGCAGTGGTTGTGGACCATGATCTTCGGCCGGCCGGTGATCTGGCGGAGGAGGCGGACGAGGAAGCGGTTGGCGTCGGTGGCGGAGAGCGAGAACTGCCAGTGCGGGAGGCCGAAGCGCTCGCGCATGAGCCGGCCGACCTCGGCCGCCTCTTCGCTCGGGAGCATCGTGGTGATGCCGCGCTCCATCTGGGCGGTGGCGGCGGCTACGGCCGCGGGCGGGGCGTGGCCGGTCATCGCGCCGGTGTCGCCGAGGCAGAGGTCGACGTAGGTGTTGCCGTCGACGTCGGTGACGGCGGCGCCCTGGGCCTTCTCGATGAAGACGGGGAAGGCGCCGGGCCAGCGGGTCATCCAGTTCATCGGGACGCCGGAGAGCAGCGACTCCTCGGCCTCGGTGTGGATCTGACGGGAGCGGGGGTGGGTCTGCTCGAACCGCTCCTGCTCGCGGGCGAACAACTCCGCGACTCGTTCGGCGCTGATCTCGGTCATCTGGATTCCGCCTTCCCTCTCCGCTTTTCTCCGGTAGGCAATGTGTTATCGTAGAATTGTGGAACAATCTAACACAGTGTCTGAGGCAGGGGAAACACCAGAGAAGGACGTCGTCAAGGACGACGTGATCCAGCTCCGCACGGTCTCCACGGTCGAGGCGGCCGCGGAAGCGCTGCGCGAGATGATCCTCGGCGGCCAGCTGGAGACGGGCGCCCGCCTTCGCGAGACGGAGTTCTCCGAGCGGCTCGGCGTCGCCCGCCACACCTTCCGCGCCGCGACGCAGTCGCTCGTCGCCGAGGGCCTGCTGCGCCGGCTCCCGAACAAGGGGGTCCAGCTCGCGATCCTCGACGCCGACGACATCCACGACATCTTCAAGCTCCGCGCGGCGCTCGAGCTCGAGGCGGTACGGCTCGCGATCGAAGGCGAGGTCCCGCTCGAGACCGCCGGTCGCGCCGTCGACACGCTCAACGGCCTCGGCGACGACGCCACCTGGCGCGAGGTCGTCAACGCCGACATGGCCTTCCACGAGGGCCTCGTCAACGCCGCCGGCAGCGATCGGCTGAGCCGCGCCTACAAGAACCTTCAGTCCGAGATCGCGCTCTGCATGGCGCAGCTTCGGCCTCACTACGACAGCCCATCGGAGGTGGCTGCCGAGCACCGCGAACTGCTCGAGCCGCTTCTCACCCACGACGTCGCCACCGCCGAGGAGCGCTTCCGCGCCCACCTCGACGATGCGGAGGCGACCCTGACAGAGGCGCTGGAGGCGGCGCGAGAGGAGACGACAGAGGAATGACACGTCCGACCATCACCAAGATCCGGGCACGCGAGGTGCTCGACTGCCGAGGCCTTCCGACCGTGCAGGTCGACCTCGAGCTCGAGGGAGCACTGCTTGCCCGCGCCGACGTCCCGTCCGGTCGCTCGACCGGCGCCAACGAGGCCGTCGAGCTTCGCGACGGCGGCGAGCGCTTCGGCGGCTTCGGCGTCCTCGGCGCCGTCGGCGCCGTCAACGGTGAGATCGCCGACGCGCTCGTCGGCACCGAGCTGCCGACCCAGCGGGAGCTGGACCGGATGCTGATCGAGCTCGACGGCACGCCCGACAAGGGCCGGCTCGGCGCCAACGCGATCCTCGGCGTCTCGCTCGCCGCGGCCCGCGCGGCGGCCGACTTCGCCGACACCCCGCTCTACACGCACGTCTGCTCGAACGGGCACCTGCTGCCGCTGCCGCTGGTCAACCTGATCAACGGCGGCAAGCACGCCTCGAACGACCTCGACTTCCAGGAGTTCATCGTGATCCCGGTCGGCGCCGAGTCGATGCTGGAGGCGCTGCAGATCTCGACCGAGACCAACCTGGCCCTGGCCGAGATCCTGCTCGAGCGCTACGGCAAGGTCGCGCTCAACACCGGCGACGAGGGCGGCTTCGCGCCGCCGATCTCGCATCCGGAGGAGGCGCTCGGGCTGCTGCACGAGGCGGTCGAGGCCGCGGGCCACACCGGCCGCTTCCGCTACGGGCTCGACTGCGCCGCGACCCACTACTACGACTCGGAGACGCGGACCTACCTGCTCGACGGCGAGACCCGGGACACCGACTCGATGATCGAGATGTACCAGGGCCTGATCCGCGACTACGACATCGTCACGATCGAGGACCCGCTCGACGAGGAGGACTTCGAGGGCTTCGCCGAGATCACCGAGGCCAGCGGCATCCAGATCGTCGGCGACGACCTGTTCGTCACCAACCCCGCCCGCCTCGCGCGCGGGGTCGAGGCCGGCGCCGCCAACTCGCTGCTGTGGAAGTTCAACCAGATCGGGACCCTGAGCGAGGCCCTCGACGCGGCCGAGCTCGCCCACAAGTCGGGCTACTCGGTGGTCGTCTCCGAGCGCTCGGGCGAGACCGAGGACCCGATCATCGCCGACCTCGTCGTCGCGCTCAACGCCGGTCAGATCAAGACCGGCGCCCCCGTCCGCGGCGAGCGCACCGCCAAGTACAACCGCCTGATCGCGATCGAGGAGGAGCTCGGCGAGACCGCCCGGTACCCGGGCGACGTGTTCGGCGCCAAGGTCGCCGCCTGACGATGGAACGCGCCGCCGGGATCGCGCAGACGCCGCCCGGCGGGAGCCGGAGGGAGCCTCGGACGCCGGCCGGCGCCGGCAACGCGATCCGCAACAGCCGGGCCCTGCTCGAGCACGGCCGGATCGGGCCGCGGAGCCCTCGCCCTGCGCCTCGCGAGCGTCGGCCTCGCCGCCTGCGACCCCGGTGCCGCGGTCGAGCGGGTCGGTCTCGCTCGACGGCGACGACGCTGACGATCGCCGGCCGCGCCTACGAGCTGCGGCCCGGCGGCAAGGTCGTCGTGCTCGGCTCCGGCAAGGCGAGCCTCGCGATCGCCGCCGCGCTCGAGCGCGTGCTCGGCGAGCGGCTCGACCACGGTCTCGTCGTCGTCCGCGACGCCCGTGGCCCGCATCTCGTGCGGATCCGCGCGGTCGAGGCCGCGCACCCGATTCCCGACGAGCGCAGCCACGCCGCCGCCCGCGAGCTGCTCGAGACGGCAGCCGCACTCGGGCCCGACGACCTCCTGATCGCCTGCTTCACCGGGGGCAGCTCGGCCCTGACCAGCCTGCCGCCGGCCGGCGTCACCCTCGCCCACAAGCAGGACATGCACCGGGCGCTGCTCGGTTCGGGCATGCCGATCACCGACATCAACACCGTGCGCAAGCAGGTCTCCGACTTCAAGGGCGGCAGGCTCGCGGCCGCGGCGCTGCCCGCGCGCGTCGTCAACCTGACCGTCTCCGACGTCGCCGGCGACCCGCTCGACGCGATCACCGATCCGACCGTCCCCAACCTCTCGCTCCGCCGAGGACGCGATCGAGGTGCTCCGCGACTGGGCCCTGTGGGACGACACGCCGCCGAGCATCCGCGAGCACCTGGACGAGCTCTCCAGCTCGGGCGGCGGCATCGTCGACCTCGCCGAGGCGGACATCCAGACCGAGCTGCTGGTCACGGGCGAGGCGGCCTGCGAAGCGATGAGCGCCGAGGCCGCGCTGGCCGGCGCGACCCCGATCGTGCTCGGCACCGGGATCGAGGACGAGGCGGCGTCCGTCGGCCGGATCCTCGGGCAGATCGCGGCCGAGTCGGCCAGCTTCCAGCGCCCGTTCCCGCCGCCCTCGGTCCTGATCGGCTGCGGCGGCGAGAGCACCGTCAAGCTCGGGCCGGACGACCGCTTCGGCGACGGCGGCCCCAACCGCGAGGCGGCCCTGGCCGCCGCGACCCGGATCAGGGGCCTCGACGTGGCCGCCGTCTTCATCGACACCGACGGCTCCGACGGCAGCGGCGAGGTCGCCGGGGCGATCGTCGACGGCGACACGCTCGAGCGCTCCGCGGTCTCGCCGGTCGGGATCCGCACCGCGCTCGCGCAGGCACCGCTCCGGAGAGGTCGTCAGCGCGCTCGGCGACGCGATCGACACCGGCGCGACCCACACCAACGTCAACGACCTGTTCGCGATCGCGATCGGGAGCCCGATCGAGAACGGAGGTGAGGGCCTTGGCGGATGAGCACCCCGACCCCGGCCCGATCCCGGCACCGCCGCCCGGGGAGACGACGGCGATGATCGAGCTCGAGCGCGTCACGAAGAGCTTCGGCGGCCCGACGAACGCCGTCGACGACGTCTCCCTGCAGATCGGCGCCGGCGAGTTCTTCTCGATGCTCGGCCCGAGCGGCTGCGGCAAGACGACCTCGCTGCGCATGATCGCCGGCTTCGAGGAGCCCGACATCGGCCGCGTCCTGATCGCCGGCGAGGACGTGACCCTCGTCCCGGCCAAGGAGCGCGCGGTCAACATGGTCTTCCAGGACTACGCCCTGTTCCCGCACATGACGGTCGCCGAGAACGTCGCCTTCGGCCTGAAGCTGAAGAAGATCGCCAAGGCGGAGCTGACCGAGCGCGTCGGCGAGGCGCTCAGCGCGATGCAGCTGGCCGGGCTACGAGTCCCGCCGCCCGGCGCAGCTCTCCGGCGGTCAGCGCCAGCGGGTCGCCCTCGCCCGCGCGCTCGTCAACCGCCCGGCGGCGCTGCTCCTCGACGAGCCGCTCGGCGCCCTCGACCTGAAGCTGCGCAAGGAGATGCAGCTCGAGCTGAAGGCGATCCAGCAGCGGACCGAGACGACCTTCGTCTACGTCACCCACGACCAGGAAGAGGCGCTGACGATGTCGGACCGGATCGCGGTCATGTGCGACGGCCGCGTCGAGCAGATCGCGAGCCCGCGGGAGATGTACGAGCGGCCGGCGAACCGGTTCGTGGCCGAGTTCATCGGCGTCTCGAACATGGTCACGATCACGCCGACCCGGACCGCTGCGGGCATCGCCTCCGCCGACCTCGGTGGCGACAGCCACGTCTACGTCGCCGATCCCGGCGACGGCCGCGCGACGATCGAGCTGACGATCCGGCCCGAGAAGATCAAGCTCGATCCCGGGCCGGGCGGCGAGCGCGACTGCCGGATCCGGGGCCGTCTGCTCGAGTCCGTCTACCTCGGATCGATGACCCAGGTGATCGTCGCCGCGGAGACCGGGGACCGGCTCGTGGTCCACGTCCTCAACGACACCGATACGCCTTCCGGGCTCGTCCCCGGGACCGAGGTGACGCTCGGCTGGGCGGCCGAGCACTCGTACGTGCTCGGCACCGGCCCCGGCACTGACCCACCGGTCGAGACGGCGCCCGCGGAGGCCGGCGCCTGATGCGGGCCGCGGCAGCGATCGCCCGTGTGCCTGTGCCGTCGGCGCAACGCTGCCGCTCGCAGGCTGTGGAGGCTCCGGCGGAGGAGACTCCTCCGAGGCGGTGCCGCCGCCTGCCGACCTCGCCGCCCCCGTCTCGGGCGAGCTGCGCGTCTTCGCCTACGAGGACACGGTCACCGACGAGCTGCTCGATCCGTTCCGCGAGGCCAATCCGGACCTCGACGTGCGAACGGCGACCTTCGGGTCCAACCAGCAGGCGGCGGCGAAGATGGCCGGGGGCTTCGAGGCCGACGTCGTCGAGGTCTGCCTCGACGAGATGAGCCCGCTGACCGCGCGGGGACTGCTCAGTCCCGTCGACCCCGCCGGCGTCGAGGCCTGGGACGAGCTCGCCTTCACCGACTCCGAGGGCATCCTCGCCGAGGATGGGGCCTGGTTCGTGCCGCTCAGCGCCGGCCCCCAGGGGCTGATCTACGACACCTCCGCGGGTGACGAGCCGCCGACGCTCGTTCGCCGACCTCTTCGACCCCGCCTACGCCGGCCGCGTCGCGCTCGAGGGCGACTACGCGCTGCCGCCGATCGCCGAGACCGCGCTGGCGCTCGGCAACGAGGACCCGATGAACCTCTCGCCCGAGGAGCTCGACGCGGTCGGCGAGAAGCTCGACGCCTCGCGCGAGCAGTTCCGGGCCCTGTGGCGCTCCGACGGCGACCTGGTCAGCCTCTTCAAGTCCGGCGAGGTCGACCTCTCCGACGGTGGGCCGGAGTCGCCCAGCGGATCCGCGACGCCGGCGTACCGGTCGAGTGGGTCGAGCCGAGCGAGGGAGCGCTGTCCTGGGTCTGCGGCCTCGCGATCCCGGCCGAGAGCGCCAACCCCGACGCCGCCTACGCGCTGATCAACTGGCAGGCCTCGCCCGAGGCGCAGGCGATCCGGGCCGACGGCGGCTACGTCGTCACCAACCCCGAGGCGATCCCGCTCGCCGCCGAGTCTGCACGAAAGACCGCCGACCCGGCGGTTCTCGACGACGCGATCGCCGAGACCGAGCCGCCCGACTACGACCTCTGGACACGTCAATTCGAGGAGTTCCAAGCAGGATGAACAACGCAACGAACAAGAAGATGACCCTGATCGCAACGGCTGCAGCGGCCCTGGTGCTCGCTGCATGCGGCGGCGGATCGGACGGCGACACGTCGGTCGCCGAGGGCCCGAGCGCCAAGGAGCTCGAGGAGCCGGCGACCGGGACGCTGAGGCTGTTCGCCTACGGCGACACGGTCACCGACGAGATGCTCGATCCGTTCCGCGAGGCGAACCCGGACCTCGACCTCCAGGTCGCGACCTTCAACTCGAACAAGGCCGCCGCTGCGAAGCTGGCCGGCGGCTTCGAGGCGGACGTCGTCGAGGCCTGCACCGACGAGATGTCGCCGCTCACGGCCCGCGGGCTGCTGCGGCCGCTCGACGAGAAGGCGATCCCCGGCTTCGAGCAGCTCGCCTTCTCCGACTCCGAGGAGATCCGCGACGAGGAGGGCCAGGTCCTGTTCGTGCCCGCCTCCTCCGGCCCCTACGGCCTGATCGTCAACACCGAGGAGGTGACCGAGCCGATCACGTCCTACGCGCAGCTGTTCGACGACGCCTACGCGGGCCGGGCCGCGCTCGAGTCGACGCCGCTGTCCTCGATCGGAGTCGCCGCCCTGGCGATGGGCAAGACGAACCCGTTCAGCCTCAGCCCGGAGGAGATCGAGGAGGTCAAGCAGTTCCTGCTCGACCACCGCGACAACTTCCGCTCCTTCGCGGAGTCGGACTCGGACATGGTCAACCTGTTCAAGTCGGGTGAGGTCGTGATCGCCGACGGCGGTCGCGGCACGACCCAGGCGATGGCCGACGACGGCCTGCCGGTCGAGTGGATCGCTCCCGACGAGGGCGCGACCTCCTGGGTCTGCGGCTGGGCGATCACCTCCGACGCCGAGAATCTCGACGCCGCCTACAAGCTGATCGACTACTACGCCTCGGCGGAGGCGCAGGCGCTCAGCGCCGAGGCCGGCTTCGTGGCGATGAACCCGGACTCGGTCGAGCTGCTGCCGAAGGAGCTGCAGGCGACGGCCGATCCGGCCTCGCTCGACGGTGCGATCCCGCTGACCGAGCCCGAGAACGCCGACCTCTACGACCGCGCCTGGCAGGAAGTCGCGGCCGGCTGACCGATGGCGGCGGGGCCGACACCGATCGTCGCGGGGGCGCGACCGCCGGCTGAGAGGCCGGCGGTCGTCAGCCGCCCGTCGCTCGGTCGCAGGGTTCGCCGCCGGCTGCCCGCGATCGGCTCGGCCCTGCTCGTCGCCCTCGTCGGGGTGATCCTGTTCGGCCCGGTGCTGATGCTGGCGCTGTTCTCGTTCAACGACTCCTCGATCATCTCGCTGCCCTGGGAGGGCTTCACGACCAAGTGGTACGACGCCGCCTTCGACGAGCGGGCCGCGCGGGACGCCGTCCTCAACTCGGTGATCGTCGCCTCGATCGTGACCGTGGGCTCGCTCGTGCTGGGCACGCTCGCCGCCTGGGGCCTGACCCGGCTGCGGTTCCGCGGCCGCGGCGCGGTCGGCGCCCTGCACGGCTCGGTCCTCGTCGTGCCGTGGCTGATCATCGGGGTCGCGGGCCTGATCTTCTTCAGCGAGATCGAGATCGACCTCTCGCTGCAGACCGTCGCGGTCATGCATCTCGTCGTCACCTTCCCGCTCGTCGTCGCGATCATCTCGGCCGGCCTCGTCCGCTTCCAGAGCTCGCTCGAGGAGGCGGCGATCGACCTCGGCGCGAGCCAGCTGCAGATGCTCCGCTACGTCGTCCTGCCGCAGATCGCGCCCTCGCTCGCAGCGGCCGGGATCTTCGCCTTCGCCTGGTCGTTCAACAACTTCGAGATCTCGTTCTTCGTCGGCGGCTTCGACCAGACGTTCCCGGTCTGGGTCTTCTCGATCCTGCGCCAGTCCGAGAACCTGCCGCTCGTCAACGCCGTCTCGACCCTGATCGCGGTCGCCCAGGTGCTGGCCGTGTTCGGCGCCTGGTCGCTGATGAAGCGGCTGACCCGCGACCGCGGCGGCGATGCGGCCCTGACCCAGATCCTCACCGGCGGGACGAGGTGAGCCGCTGATGGAGTCGGCAGCCGTACCGTCCGTCGAGCTCGAGCGAGCCGTCGAGGCCGCGGGAGGACGAGGCGGCCGCAGCGGCTGGGCGCGGGTCCTCGCCTTCATGAGCGCCCCGACGGCGCTGCTCGCCGTCCTCTTCCTGACGCCGATGATCGTGATGCTGGTGATCGCCAGCCAGCACGGCCTGCTCAGCGGCCAGTCCGGCTTCACGCTGACGAACTTCACCGACGTGCTCGGCGACCCGCTCTACCGCGAGGTCGCCTTGACCACCGTCCAGATCGCGACCGCCGCGATGCTCGTCCAGCTCGTGCTCGCGATCCCGATCGCCTACGTGATCGCCTTCAAGGCCGGCCGCTGGGAGCTGCCGCTGCTGCTCTTCCTGGTGCTCGCCGACGAGCTCAACCCGATGGTCCGGATCTACGCCTGGCGGATGCTGCTCGGCCGCGAGGGGCTGATCAACTCGGGGCTGATGGAGATCGGGCTGATCAGCCAGCCGCTCGACTTCCTCCTGTTCAGCCAGTTCGCGGTCACGGTCGTGCTCTCGACGAGCTACCTGACCTACACGGTGATCCCGATCTACGCGGCGATGAAGGCGATCGACACGAACATGTTCGAGGCCGCCCGCGACCTCGGCGCCGGCTGGTTCACGACCTTCCGCCGGGTGCTGCTGCCGCTGATCGCGCCCGGCATCTTCGTCTCGCTGCTGCTCGTCTACATCCCGCTCTTCACCGACTTCGCCAGCCCGGCGCTGGTCGGCGGCACCGAGGGCTACATGCTCGGCAACGTCGTTCAGGACCTGGTGCTCGAGTCGGGCGATCTCAACCGCGGCGCCGCGATGAGCATCCTGATGCTCGTCGCCGCCGGGATCTTCGCCCTGATCGCCTACCGCCTCGCCCGCATCAACCGACTGGACTAGATGGCCTCCACAGACGAAAGCTTCGACACCGTGATCGTCGGCGGCGGCCACAACGGCCTCGTCGCCGCCTTCTACCTGGGCCGGGCCGGCTACAAGCCGCTCGTGCTCGAGCGCCGCGACTTCGTCGGCGGCTGCTGCGTGACCGAGGAGTTCGCGCCCGGCTACCGCGCCTCGACCGGCGCCTACGTGATCAGCATGATCCGCGAGCCCGTCTGGCGCGAGATGAGGCTGGCCGAGCGCGGCATCGAGATCGACGCGGCCGGCCCCTCGCTCTACGGCTTCCCCGGCGGGGAGCGGCTGCTGCTCGGCGAGGACATGGAGGAGTCGCAGCGCGAGATCGCGCGCTTCTCGGAGGCCGACGCCGAGGCGCTGCCGCGGTTCGAGGCCGACCTCGGCCGCCTCGCCGAGGCGATCGGGCCGATGATGGACGCGACCCCGCCCGACCCGGGCCACATCCGCCCCCGCGACCTCGGCGAGCTCGCCCGGCTCGGCGGCCGCGGCTTCAAGTTCCGCGACGTCGTCAACGACGCGCTCTACCTGTTCGGGACCTCGGCGACGCAGTTCCTCGACGAGTACTTCGAGAACGACGTCGTCAAGGCGGCGCTCGGCTGGCACGCGATCAACGACTCGATCGCCGGGCCCTCGACGCCCGGCACCGCCTACGTGCTGCTCCACGATCACGCCGCCGAGCAGGCCGGCGGCGGCCTCCGCAGCTGGGGCTTCGTCCGCGACGGCATCGGCCGCGTCACCGAGGCGATGGCCGACGCGGCGCGTGAGCAGGGCGCCGTGATCCGGACCGGGGCCGAGGTCGACGAGATCCTCGTCGAGGGCGGCCGCGCCGCCGGCGTCCGGCTCAGCGGCGGCGAGGAGATCCGCTGCCCGCGGATCCTCTCCAACGCGGATCCGAAGCGGACCTTCCTCGAGCTGGTCGACGACGACGCCTTGCCGGACCGCTTCGTCGCCGCGCTCAAGGCCTATCGCTGCGAGGGCACGAGCGTCAAGATCAACCTCGGCGTCGACCGCCTTCCCGAGGTGACCGGCATGCCCGCCGGCCGCCAGCCCTACCTCGGCGGGATCATGGAGTTCGGGCCGTTCATCGCCGGCATGGACCGGGCCCAGGCCGATGCGCGCGAGGGCAGGCTCGGCCGCGACCCTCACACCGAGGTCTGCATCCCCACCTTCCACGACCCGTCGCTGGCGCCCGAGGGCAAGCACGTGCTGACGATCGACATCAACTCCCAGCCCTACGACCTCGATCCCTCCGAGGGCAGCTGGGACGAGGTCAAGGACAAGGTCGCCGACGATGCGATCGCGCGGCTCGAGGGCTACATGCCGGGCCTGACCGCGTCGATCGAGCAGCGCCAGGTGCTGAGCCCGCTCGACCTCGAGCGCCTGCTCGGGATCACCGGCGGCCACGCCCTGCACGGCGACATGTCCTTCGACCAGCTGTTCACGCTGCGGCCGGTGCGCGGCTGGGCCGACTACCGGACCCCGGTCGAGGGACTGTGGCTGTGCGGGGCCGGCACCCATCCCGGCGGCGGCGTCTCCGGCGCCAACGGCCGCAACTGCGCCCGCGAGGTCGTCCGTGACGGCCGTCGCCCGCTCGCCGAACGCCTGCGCGGGCGGAGCCGATGAGCGCCCGGCTACCGGTGACGCTGGCCGAGGCGCGATCGATCCCGCTCGAGCCCGACCCGCTCGATCCGGCCGCGATCGTCTCCGGCTCGCCGGTGACGACGCAGCGCGACGGTCAGCGTCTCCGCCGGCGGCGCCGAGACCGGCGTCTGGCGCTGCGAGCCCGGGACCTTCACCGACGTCGAGGTCGAGGAGGTCTTCGTCGTCCTCGAGGGCCGGGCGACGGTCGAGCACGAGGGCACGTCCTACGAGCTCGGCCCCGGCGCGGTCTGCGCCTTCGCCGCCGGCGCCGAGACCACCTGGATCGTGCACGAGACGATCCTCAAGGTCTACGTGATCGAGCCGGCGGCGGACGCCGGCTAGCGGACGTCGCCTAGACGTCCAGCCGGGGGAGGCGCCAGTCGCGGCGGATCGCGCTGATCCGGATCGCGAACACGACGAGGACGCCGATCGAGCCGGCGACGGCCTGCTCGACGTCGGCGAGCTCGACCAGCCCCACGTAGAGGGTCGCGCCGGCGATCGCCGCCGTCGCGTAGATCTCGCCGCCCATGATCAGCGGCCGGCGCCCGGCGAGCACGTCGCGGAGGACGCCGCCGCCGGCGCCGGTGAGCAGGCCGGTGACGATCGCGACCGGGGCCGAGAAGCCGAGCTCGAGGGCGACGTCGGCGCCGACGATCGCGAACAGACCGAGCCCGGCCGCGTCCGCGACCCGGATCGTGCGCTCGACGAGGCCGGCCGAGCGGCGGGACAGCTCCCGGGCCAGCGGGATCGCCGCCACGGCACCGGCGAGCGCGGCGAACAGGTAGGTGGTGTCGTCGGCCCAGAGCACCGGCGCTCCGAGGACGAGATCGCGCAAGGTGCCGCCGCCGAGCGCGGTGACGACGCCGACGAGCAGCGCCCCGAACCAGTCCATGTCGCGGTCGGCGACCGCGAGCACGCCGGAGATCGCGAAGACGACGGTTCCGGCGAGCTGGGCGGCCTCCATCGGTCCGCGCCCGGGCCGGCTCTAGCCGCCGAAGAGGATCTCGGTGATCGCCGCGCCCGCGTTCGCGGCGAAGTCGGCGAGCGGGTCGGGGTAGACGCCGAAGCCGATCGTGCCGATCGAGCAGATCGCGAGCACGCCGAGCACGAGCAGGCAGCGGCCGCCGCTGCGGCCGCCGCCGATCGCGACGCCGGGCTCGAGCTCGCCCTTGCGCTTCTTCGAGCCGCCGGCGTCGGGGTCGGCGTCGGCCTCCGGTGAGGCTCCCGCCATCGCCGGCATCAGCTTCGGCTTCGGGCTCATCCAGACCGCGGCGACGACCCGCAGGTAGTAGCCGAGCGAGATCATCGAGCCGATCGCGATCAGCACGCCGAGCCAGGTGTAGTCGCCGGCGACCGCGGCCTCGACCAGGTAGACCTTGCCGAAGAAGCCCGCGGTGCCCGGCATGCCGGCGAGCGCCAGCATCGAGATCGTCAGCGGCCAGGCGAGCGAGGGGCGGTCCTTGGCGAGGCCCTCGACCGCGCTGATGTCGTCGCCGAACGGCGTCTCGCGCTCGCGGACCGCGATCACGCCGAACGCGGCCAGGTTCATCAGCGCGTAGGCGGCGAGGTAGAAGAAGAGCGCGTTGATCCCGATCTCGAGCCCGACCAGCAGGCCGACCAGCATGTAGCCGCCCTGGGCGATGCCGGAGTAGCCGAGCATCCGCTTCAGCGAGCGCTGGGTGACGGCGCCGACGTTGCCGACGATGATCGAGAGCGCGGCGATCGCCGCCAGCGCCGGCTGCCACTCGTCGGCGCTCGGGCCGAGGGCGACGATGAAGAAGCGGGCGAAGACGGCGAAGACGGCGACCTTGGTGGCGACCGCCATGAACGCGGTGATCGGGGTCGGCGCGCCCTGGTAGACGTCCGGCGTCCACTGGTGGAACGGGGCGGCCGAGACCTTGAAGGCGAGGCCGACGGCGCAGAGGCCGATGCCGATCAGGATCAGCGGGTCGTCGGCGAGGTCGCTGCCGATCCCCTCGGCGATCGCCCCGAAGTCGGTCGAGCCGGAGCCGCCGTAGATGAAGCTCATCCCGTAGAGCAGCGTCGCCGAGCCGAGCGAGCCGACGATCAGGTACTTGAGGCCGGACTCGAGCGAGCCGGTGCGGCTGCGGTGGCTGCCGCAGAGCACGTAGAGCGGGATCGAGAGCAGCTCGAGCGCGACGAAGAAGGCGATCAGGTTCTGCGACTCGGCCAGCAGGACCATGCCGAGGATCGAGCCGAGCAGCAGCGCGTGCGTCTCCCCGAAGCCCGGCCTCCTCGGCGCCCGGATCGCGCAGCATCAGCGGCAGCGCCATCGCCGCCGCCGCGAGGCAGATCAGCGAGGCGACGATCGAGAGGCCGTCGATCCGCAGGGCGCCGGCGACGAGGTCCGCGGGCGGCTCGCCGAGCCTCCAGATCAGCAGCCCCGCGGTGACCGCCAGCGTCAGCGCCGTCAGCCCGGTCGAGACCCAGCGGTTGCCGCGCTCGCTGAACAGGCCGCCGAGCAGGACGACGACGATCCCGACGACGAGCGCGATCAGCGGCGAGATGCCGGCGTAGTCGATGCTGGGAGCGTCGAAGATCACTCGGCCACCCCCGGGATCTGGACCTGGGTCGGATCGATCCCGGCCGACCGCAGGCAGTTGTCGAGCAGCGCCTGATCGAGCTCGCCCGTCCGCGTCGCCAGCTTCGCGCAGCGCAGCACGTCGGGATCGTCGGCGGAGTCGGGCGCGGAGAGCTCGCCCTCGGGCGCGCCCTCGGCCGCGGGGCGGCGCCCTCGGTCTCGCCGGTCTCGCCCGTTTCGCCGTGACCCTCGGCCTCGCCTTCGCCCGAGCTCTCCTCACCGGGCTCGGGGCCGAGCCCGTAGCGGGAGTAGCAGCCGTCCTCGAAGATCAGCGTGTAGTCGGTCTCGCCGGACGGACTCGGAGACGTTCTCGGCGGCGGGGTGGCCGCAGTCGGCGATCGCGACGGCGGTCACCGCGCGGGTCACGGCCGCCTCGCCGCGGTCGGTGATCAGGGCGGGGTAGAGCGCGATCGCGACGATGCAGGCGACCAGCGGCGCGACGACGACCGCCTCGCGGAAGGTGATCTCGCGCGAGAGCGAGCCCGCGTGGACGCGGTTGTGCATCGAGCGCTGGTACATGCGCAGCGCGTAGAAGGCGGCCAGCGCGACGCCGATCGAGGCGATCAGGGCGAGCGCGACCTTGGTCGCGAAGAGCCCGTTGAGGATGTAGAACTCGCCGACGAAGTTGGAGGAGCCGGGCATCGCCAGCGTCGCCAGGGTGACGATCATGAACAGGATCGCGAGCACCGGGGCGTTCTTCGCCATGCCGCCCATCTCGCGGATGTCCTCGCTCTCGTAGCGGTCGACGAGCAGCGCGATGATGAAGAAGATCGGCAGGACCACGAGCCCGTGGTTGAACATCTGGATCACGGCGCCGTCGCCGCCGTCGGGCCGCAGGGCGAAGATCCCGAGCGTGATGAAGCCGAGCTGGGCGATCGACGAGTAGCCCGCGATCAGCCGCAGGTTGGTGACCGTGAACGCCATCGCCGAGCCGTAGAGGATCGAGAAGACGGCGATCACGAGGATGATCTCCTGGTACTGGATCGTCGCGTCCGGGAAGACCGGCAGCACGACCCGCAGGAACCCGTAGGCGGCGACCTTGCTCAAGACCCCGGAGAGCAGCGCCAGCACCGGCAGCGGGCAGGCCTTGTAGGCGTCGGCCATCCAGCCGTGGACGAGGAAGGCCGGCATCTTGACGAGGAAGGCGGCGGCGAAGAACCAGAAGATCCACTGCTGGCTCTCGAGCGGCAGCGGCACCTGGGTCAGCGCCGGGATGCTGTAAGTGTAGTCGCCCGTCTGCTCGGCGAAGATGACGCCGGTCGCGATCGCCCCGATCATCAGCAGCGAACCGACGAGCGTGTAGATGATCATCTTCACCGTCGCCTTGACCCGGTCGCCCGTGCCCCAGCCGCCGATCAGGAAGTAGAACGGGATCAGCATCAGGTCGAAGAAGAGGACGAAGAGGATCAGGTCCTGGGCGAGGAAGGCGCCGAGCACCGCTGTCTGCGCGAGGCCGAGGTGGAAGAAGTACGTGCGCGGGCGGT
>CAVURI010000014.1:0-23028 GCA_963743845.1 uncultured Solirubrobacterales bacterium | reverse complement strand
CGAAGAGGATCTCGGTGATCGCCGCGCCCGCGTTCGCGGCGAAGTCGGCGAGCGGGTCGGGGTAGACGCCGAAGCCGATCGTGCCGATCGAGCAGATCGCGAGCACGCCGAGCACGAGCAGGCAGCGGCCACCGCTGCGGCCGCCGCCGAGCGCGACGCCGGGCTCGAGCTCGCCCTTGTGCTTCTTCGAGCCGCCGGCGTCGGGGTCGGCGTCGGCCTCCGGCGAGGCTCCCGCCATCGCCGGCATCAGCTTCGGCTTCGGGCTCATCCAGACGGCGGCGACGACCCGCAGGTAGTAGCCGAGCGAGATCATCGAGCCGATCGCGATCAGCACGCCGAGCCAGGTGTAGTCGCCGGCGACCGCGGCCTCGACCAGGTAGACCTTGCCGAAGAAGCCCGCGGTGCCCGGCATGCCGGCGAGCGCCAGCATCGAGATCGTCAGCGGCCAGGCGAGCGAGGGGCGGTCCTTGGCGAGGCCCTCGACCGCGCTGATGTCGTCGCCGAACGGCGTCTCGCGCTCGCGGACCGCGATCACGCCGAACGCGGCCAGGTTCATCAGCGCGTAGGCGGCGAGGTAGAAGAAGAGCGCGTTGATCCCGATCTCGAGCCCGACCAGCAGGCCGACCAGCATGTAGCCGCCCTGGGCGATGCCGGAGTAGCCGAGCATCCGCTTCAGCGAGCGCTGGGTGACGGCGCCGACGTTGCCGACGATGATCGAGAGCGCGGCGATCGCCGCCAGCGCCGGCTGCCACTCGTCGGCGCTCGGGCCGAGGGCGACGATGAAGAAGCGGGCGAAGACGGCGAAGACGGCGACCTTGGTGGCGACTGCCATGAAGGCGGTGATCGGGGTCGGCGCGCCCTGGTAGACGTCGGGCGTCCACTGGTGGAAGGGGGCGGCCGAGATCTTGAACGCGAGGCCGACGGCGCAGAGGCCGATGCCGATCAGGATCAGCGGGTCGTCGGCGAGGTCGCTGCCGATCCCCTCGGCGATCGCCCCGAAGTCGGTCGAGCCGGAGCCGCCGTAGATGAAGCTCATCCCGTAGAGCAGCGTCGCCGAGCCGAGCGAGCCGACGATCAGGTACTTGAGGCCGGACTCGAGCGAGCCGGTGCGGCTGCGGTGGCTGCCGCAGAGCACGTAGAGCGGGATCGAGAGCAGCTCGAGCGCGACGAAGAAGGCGATCAGGTTCTGCGACTCGGCCAGCAGGACCATGCCGAGGATCGAGCCGAGCAGCAGCGCGTGCGTCTCGCCGAAGCCGGCCTCCTCGGCGCCCGGGTCACGCAGCATCAGCGGCAGCGCCATCGCCGCCGCCGCGAGGCAGATCAGCGAGGCGACGATCGAGAGCCCGTCGATCCGCAGGGCGCCGGCGACGAGGTCCGCGGGCGGCTCGCCGAGCCTCCAGATCAGCAGGCCCGCGGTGACCGCCAGCGTCAGCGCCGTCAGCCCGGTCGAGACCCAGCGGTTGCCGCGCTCGCTGAACAGGCCGCCGAGCAGGACGATCACGATCCCGGCGACGAGCGCGATCAGCGGCGAGATGCCGGCGTAGTCGATGCTGGGAGCGTCGAAGATCACTCGGCCACCCCGGGGATCTGGACCTGGGTCGGATCGATCCCGGCCGATCGCAGGCAGCTGTCGAGCAGCGCCTGATCGAGCTCGCCGGTCCGCGTCGCCAGCTTCGCGCAGCGCAGGACGTCGGGATCGTCGGCGGAGTCCGGCGCGGAGAGCTCGCCCTCGGGGGCCGCCTCGGCCGCGGGGGCGCGCCCTCGGTCTCGCCCCCGTTTCGCTGTGACCCTCGGCCTCGCCGTCGATCGTGCTCTCCTCACCGGGCTCGGGGCCGAGCCCGTAGCGGGAGTAGCAGCCGTCCTCGAAGATCAGCGTGTAGCCGGTCTCGCCGGCGGACTCGGAGACGTTCTCGGCCGCGGGGTGGCCGCAGTCGGCGATCGCGACGGCGGTCACCGCGCGGGTCACGGCCGCCTCGCCGCGGTCGGTGATCAGGGCGGGGTAGAGCGCGATCGCGACGATGCAGGCGACCAGCGGCGCGACGACGACCGCCTCGCGGAAGGTGATCTCGCGCGAGAGCGAGCCCGCGTGGACGCGGTTGTGCATCGAGCGCTGGTACATGCGCAGCGCGTAGAAGGCGGCCAGCGCGACGCCGATCGAGGCGATCAGGGCGAGCGCGACCTTGGTCGCGAAGAGCCCGTTGAGGATGTAGAACTCGCCGACGAAGTTGGAGGAGCCGGGCATCGCCAGCGTCGCCAGGGTGACGATCATGAACAGGATCGCGAGCACCGGGGCGTTCTTCGCCATGCCGCCCATCTCGCGGATGTCCTCGCTCTCGTAGCGGTCGACGAGCAGCGCGATGATGAAGAAGATCGGCAGCACCACGAGCCCGTGGTTGAACATCTGGATCACGGCGCCGTCGCCGCCGTCGGGCCGCAGGGCGAAGATCCCGAGCGTGATGAAGCCGAGCTGGGCGATCGACGAGTAGCCCGCGATCAGCCGCAGGTTGGTGACCGTGAACGCCATCGCCGAGCCGTAGAGGATCGAGAAGACGGCGATCACGAGGATGATCTCCTGGTACTGGATCGTCGCGTCCGGGAAGACCGGCAGCACGACCCGCAGGAAGCCGTAGGCGGCGACCTTGCTCAAGACCCCGGAGAGCAGCGCCAGCACCGGCAGCGGGCAGGCCTTGTAGGCGTCGGCCATCCAGCCGTGGACGAGGAAGGCCGGCATCTTGACGAGGAAGGCCGCGGCGAAGAACCAGAAGATCCACTGCTGGCTCTCGAGCGGCAGCGGCACCTGGGTCAGCGCCGGGATGCTGTAGGTGAGCTCGCCCGTCTGCTCGGCGAAGATGACGCCGGTCGCGATCGCCCCGATCAGCATCAGCAGCGACCCGACGAGCGTGTAGATGATCATCTTCACCGTCGCCTTGACCCGGTCGCCCGTGCCCCAGCCGCCGATCAGGAAGTAGAACGGGATCAGCATCAGGTCGAAGAAGAGGACGAAGAGGATCAGGTCCTGGGCGAGGAAGGCGCCGAAGACGGCGGTCTGCGCGAGGCCGAGGTGGAAGAAGTACGTGCGCGGGCGGTCCGGGTACTGCAGCGCCGAGTAGAGGTTGGCGGCGAACCAGCCGATCGCGGTGAGCAGGACCAGGAACAGGCTGATCCCGTCGATCGCCAGCTGGTAGCGGATCCCGAGGTCCGGGATCCAGCTCTCGTCGACCGCGTGCTGCAGCGCCGAGGAGCCGACCGCGAAGTCGGCGATCAGCGCGATCGAGATCCCGAGCGCGACCGCCGAGCCGGCGACCGAGGCCCAGCCGCAGGCCGCCCGCGGCAGCAGGAAGCAGAGCAGCCCGACGGCGAGCGGCAGCCAGAGCAGGACGTTCAGCATCGTGAGCTCACCGCCTCCATCAGCTCGCCGCGATCAGGAAGTAGAGGCCGATGCCGACGATGCCGAGGACGACGAGCAGCGCGTAGGAGCGGACGAAGCCGCTCTGCAGGGAGCGGACGCCGTCGCCGACCTTGAGCACTCCGTCGCGGGCGACCGAGACGATGCCCTGCACCGCGACCCGCTCGAAGACGTCGTTGGCGAAGCGGCCGACGGCCTGCACGGGCCGGACGATGAGCGCGTCCTGGACCTCGTCGAAGTACCACTTGTTGATCGAGCAGCGTGTAGATCGCGCCGGCCCGCGTCCGCAGCCGGTCGGTGGCGCCGGGGGCGACGATGTACAGGTAGTAGGCGAGGCCGATGCCGAGGATGCTGAGCGTGCGCGCCGACCGCCATGCCGATGTAGGAGGTGGTGGTGGTCGGGACGATCGCCGTAGAGCGGCGAGTCCTCGAAGGTCGGCTCGAGGAAGTGCTCGAGGACCGCGTCGACGCCCGGGCACCTGGATGTAGCCGGCGAACAGGGCGCCGACGCCGAGCACGCCCATCCCGATCCGCATCGCGAGGCTGCCGTGAGGCCGCGGCCCCTTCTCGGCGATGTGGTGGTCGGGCGCCGGGGAAGCCGACGTCGGTGTCCTCGATCGTGCCGTCGGCCGGGTTGACGGGGTCGCCGTGGGCGAGGTGGCCCTCCTCCAGCTCCTTCGCCTCCGGGGCCTTCTTGCCGTAGAAGACGCGGAAGATGATCCGGAACGAGTAGAAGGCGGTCAGGAAGGCGACCAGGTAGCCGCCGATCGCGAAGATCCAGTACCAGCCGCCGCGGGTGATCGCGTAGACGAGGATCTCGTCCTTCGGAAGAAGCCGGACGTGCCGGGGAAGCCGGCCAGCGCGAGGGCGCCGATCGTCATCAGCACGAACGTGAACGGCATCGCCTTGCGGAAGCCGCCCATCTTGTCGACGTTCTGGACGTTCGCCATCGCCGCGATCACCGAGCCGGCCGCCATGAAGAGCAGGGCCTTGAAGAAGGCGTGCGTCATCAGGTGGAAGAGCCCGGCGCTGTACGCCCCGATCGAGACGCCGACGATCATGTAGCCGATCTGGCTCATCGTCGAGTAGGCGATGATCCGCTTCAGGTCGGTGACGACGAGCGCGATCGTCGCCGCCACGAACAGGGTTATGAGGCCGACGACGGCCGACGATGTCCGCGGCGGTGGGGGCGAGCTCGAAGAGCGGGTGGGTGCGGGCGATCAGGTAGACGCCGGCGGTCACCATCGTCGCCGCGTGGATCAGGGAGGAGACCGGGGTCGGGCCCTCCATCGCGTCCGGCGAGCCATGTGTGGAACGGGATCTGGGCCGACTTCGCGAAGGCGCCGACGAGCAGCAGCAGGCAGATCGCGACGATCGTCCACTCGTTGACGGCGAAGTGGGCCGGCGCCTCCTCGAAGACGAGCAGGTACTCGCTCTGGCCGAGCTCCTTGATCAGCAGGATCGCGGCGAAGACGAGGCCGATGTCGCCGATCACGTTGATCACGAAGGCCTTCATGCCGGCCCGGGTCGCGGTCTCGCGGCGGTACCAGTAGGAGACCAGCGCGTAGGAGGCGTAGCCGACGAAGGCCCAGCCGACGATCAGCAGGACGAAGTTGCCGGCCAGGACCAGCAGCAGCATCGAGAAGACGAAGAAGTTGAGGTAGGCGAAGAAGCGGTGGTAGCCGCGGTCGCTCTGCATGTAGCCGAACGAGTAGACGTGGATCATCAGTCGAGACGCCGCTGACGACGAGCGCCATGAAGATGCTGAGCGGGTCGACGAGGATCCCGAGGTCGAAGGGGATGCCGGCGCCGCTGCCGTAGTCGTAGAGGGAGGACGTCAGGTGCTGCTCCTCCTTCGGGAGGTCCGAGCATCTCGATCAGGGCGCCGACCGCGGAGACGAAGGCGAGCCCGATCGCGCCGATCCCGATCGCCCCGGCGACGCGGTCGCTGGTCAGCTTGTAGGTGAGCCCGATCAGGATCGAGCCGGCGAGCGGGAAGGCGAGGATCAGCCAGGCCCAGGTGGTGGCGCTCATCCGCGCATCTCCCGGATCTCGTCGACGTCGAGCGGGACGCGGCGCTTGTACATGGCGACGATCAGGCCGAGGCCGACGACGACCTCACAGGCGGCGACGACCATCACCATGATCGCGAAGATCTGACCGTCCGGCGTTGCCGAGCGAGCGGGAGAAGGCGATCAGCGAGAGGTTGGCGCTGTTCAGCATCAGCTCGAGGCAGAGCAGGATCACGAGCGGGCTGCGGCGGACGAGGACGCCGAAGGCGCCGGTCGCGAACAGCAGCGCCGAGAGCACGAGGTACCACTCGACGGCCATCAGTCCACGTGCTCCAGCGGGACGCGGTCGCCGGCGCCGCGTCCGGGCTCCGGCTTGCTGTCGTCGTCGCGGCGGCGACCGGCGAGCACGACGGCGCCGACCGCCGCTAACAGCAGCAGGATCGAGGCGGCCTCGAAGGCGACCAGGAAGCGCTCGAGCATCAGCTCGCCGATCGCGGCCGGGCTGCCGAAGCCGGCCTGGATCGTCGGCCCCTCGTCGCCGAGCGCCTTCAGGCCGGTGCCGAGGATCGCGATCGAGAGCTCGACGAAGAGCGCCAGGCCGAGCACCGGCGCGAGGATCCGCTGGCCGGGAATCGGCTCCCAGAGCGGCTCGTCGACGTTGCCGACGTAGGCGGCGACGAACACGTAGAGCACCATCACGGCGCCCGCGTAGACGACGATCTGGGCCGCCGCGACGAACTCGGCGTAGAGCAGCAGGAAGAGCCCGGCGAGCGACGCAAGGTGGACGACGAGCGCGAGCACGCTGTAGAAGGGGTTACGGAGCCCGATCACGGCGATCGCGCCGCCGAGGGCTCCGATCGCACCGACGAAAAAGGCAACCTCAACCATTCGCGGGCCATCCTAATCCGCGAGGGCATGGCTCGCGGCGCCGCAGGCGCCCGATTCGCCCGCCCGGATCGCGCAGCGGGGTCTAGATGGTTGATTCCACGAGCTCGCACCCGCGAATGACGCCTGGACACGCTTCGCCGGATCGCGCCCGTGCTCCTCGCGCGTGCCCGCCGGCACGCGCTTCGTCCCCCGGCCACGCCCGGCTCGGTGCCAGGCGCCCTCGCGTGCACGATCCCGTGGAATCAACCATCTAGGCTTCCTGCGCCCGTGGCCAACACCGTCATCAAGAGCATCTACCGGGTCTTCCTCCGGCTCTTCTACAAGCCGTTCCTGGGCCCGCCCTTCTCGATCCCTTCCAGCGCCGGTTCATGGCGCTGGCGACGAAGACCCTGCCGCCCCCGGCCGAGGTCGATCGCGAGCGCGTCGGCGGCACCGAGGTCCCGACCTGGCGGCTCGGGATCGGGGCCGGAGACAACGCCCTGCGGCCCGCCGTCCTCTGGGTCCACGGCGGCGGCTTCGTGATCGGCAGCCCCGCGACCCACGCCGGGATCGGCGGCTACCTCGCTCAGGCCGCCGGCGCCGACGTCTACATGCCCGACTACCGGCTCGCGCCCGAGCACCCGTGGCCGGCCGCCACCGACGACGTCTTCAGCGCCTACCGCGAGATGCTCGCCCGCGGTCACGATCCGTCCCGGGTCGCGATCGCCGGCGACTCGGCCGGCGGCGCGATCGCGATCCTGACCGCGCTGGAGCTGACCGACATGGACGTGCCCGCGCCCGCCGCGATGGTCCTGCTCTCGCCGGTCACCGACCTCAGCCTCTCCGGCGCCAGCATCGAGTCGAAGCGGCACGCCGACCCGCTGCTGCGCCGCGACTGGCTCGCCGACTCCTACCGCGACTGGGCCGGCTCGCTGCCGCTCACCGACCCCCGCGTCTCACCCCTGTTCGCGGATCTCGCCGGCCTGCCGCCGACGCTGATCCAGGTCGGCGAGGACGAGATCCTGCTCGACGACTCGCTGCGCTTCGCCGACCGCGCCTGGGGCAGGGGCGTCGAGGTCGAGCTGCAGCGCTTCCCCCGCCTCTGGCACGACTTCCAGCTGCAGGCCGGGATCATCCCCGAGTCCCGCGCCGCCGTCGGCGACATCGGCGCCTTCCTGAGAAGGCGCTGGGGCCTGTAGGCGGTTCGGGCCCCGGCCAGGGGCCAGCCGCGCGTCGCGGTGCTCCAGGTCCCGTCAAGCAACTCCAACGCGATCTGCGTACCCATACGGTCGGTGATTCGCGGCGAAGATGCCGGGGCGGGGACCGCCTCAGCCCGGCGCACCCGCGAGCGCCGCGCGCACCTCGGCCAGCGTGCGCGCGCCGGTGACGAAGACGTCGTCCGGCTCGAAGCGCTCCACCCGGAAGCCGAGAGACTCGAGGTAGGCCTGGCGGCGTGCGTCGGTCGCCCGCTGGGCCGCGGTCGAGTGCGCCCGGTCGCCGTCGAGCTCCACGATCAGGCGCTGGTCCTTCCACAGCATGTCCGGCCGGTAGCGGCCGATGCGCACGTTCGGCTCGGGGATCTCGACCTCGCCCGACTCGCACAACAGGACGAAGCCGCGCTCCAGACGGTTCTCGCAGCGCGCCAGCTGGGGGAGGTGGGCGGCGAGGGCGCCCGCACGGCCGCGCCTCCGTGCCGCCCCGGCCGCACGCGCGCTCGATCGCAGAGAGGGTTGCGAGGCGGTGGAACTCGACTCGCGCGATCACCAGCCGTAGCGCGTTGTGGGAGAGACGGGCCGGCGATGACGCGTCGGGGGCCGCAACGATCGGCAGCCCCCGGTACATCGAGCGCCGTATCTCGAGCGGGTGGCGGATCTCCAGCCCGGCGATCGAGGCGACGGCGCCGGGTGCATCGACGCGGATCCGCTGCGGCTGCCGGCCGAGCAACCCGCGCCACCACAGCATCGAGAGCCCGCCGAGCGCTCAGCGCCGAGCCCTCGCCGGCGTAGAGCAGGGCGGCGGCGAGACGGCCATCGGGCCCGAGCTCCGCGCGGCCCCAGGCGTAGACGCCCGGATACACGCGGTGCAGCCGCCCTCTCCGCAGCCAACTCCGGATCCGGGCATCGCTGATCCCGGCCGCGAGCAGCTGGCGGCGCGCGAGCGTGCCGAACTGTGCGCTGCGCCCTCTCACTCGCCCGCTCTACTGCGATCTGCGTACCTATACGGTCGGTGGATCGCGGCGGAGTTGTCACCGGTCCAGCCTCGGGCCGGCCGGCGCGCGGATCAAGACGCGAATGTGGCCGGAGTGGCGGGGAGGCGGGACGAGGGCGGGGCCCGGCCGGGTCCGCGGCTTCGGCCCGCTCAGGTCATCAGCGCGTGGGCGTCCTCGATCACGCCCGCGACCTCGTCCCAGTCGACCGGCTCGAGGTCGAGGCGGAGGCCGAGCCAGCCGCGGTGGCCGACGTAGGGCGGGACGAAGAAGCGGTCGGGCGCGTCCTCGATCAGCGCCTCGCGCTCGGCCTCCTCCGAGGCCGCCCAGAGGCAGAGCCGCCCCTCGAACCACTCGCGCTCGTCGTGGACCGAGGCGAAGGTGCGGCCCTTGCGGCCCTCGGCGGTGAAGAAGGTCGGCGAGCCGTGCGAGGGGCGCTCGACGACGCCGGGCAGGGCCAGCGCGATCGGCCGGATCCGCTCCATCGCCGCCTCGAGCCGGGGGGTGCTGACGATCGGGTGGGCCACGCGGCGAGTATCGGCTCAGGCCGGGTGCGCGTCAAGCGGACGGCCGCAGCGCATAGGCTCCGGCCATGCCTGACGGACCGTTGAGTGGAGTGAAGGTGGTCGAGGTCGCGAGCATCGGCCCCGGGCCGTTCGCGACGATGATGCTCGCCGACATGGGCGCCGACGTCGTCCGCCTCGAGCGGGCGGGCAGCGGCGGGCTCGGCGCCGGCTCCTGGAACTACGTGCACCGCGGCCGCCCCTCGGTCGGCTGCGATCTCAAGAACCCCGAGGCCAGGGAGATGCTTCTGCGCCTGTGCGAGTCGGCGGATGCCCTGATCGAGGGCTTCCGGCCCGGCGTCATGGAGAAGCTCGGCGTCGGCCCCGACGAGGTCCTCGCCCGCAACCCGAAGCTCGTCTACGGGCGGATGACCGGCTACGGCCAGGACGGGCCGATGGCGAAGGTCGCCGGCCACGACATCAACTACATCTCGCTCGCCGGCGCGCTCGGCCAGTTCCAGCGCACCGGCGAGAAGCCGCTCGCCCCGATCAACATGGTCGGCGACTACGGCGGCGGCGCGATGATGCTCGCCTTCGGCGTCGTCTGCGCGATCCTCGAGGCGCGATCGTCCGGTCAGGGCCAGGTCGTCGACGCGGCGATGGTCGAGGGCTCGGCCCTGCTGATGACGATGATCCACGCGCTCAAGGACGTCGGCATGTGGGGGGAGCCCGGCAAGAACCTGCTCGACTCCGGCGCCCACTTCTACGACACCTACGAGTGCAAGGACGGGGGATACGTGGCGATCGGCTCGCTCGAGCCCCAGTTCTACGCGGAGCTGCTGCGGCTGATGGAGCTCGACCCCGAGGAGTTCCCGCAGATGGACCAGTCGCGCTGGCCCGAGCTCAAGGAGCGGTTCGCGGCGGTCTTCCTGACGAAGACGCGCGAGGAGTGGATCGCGATCCTCGAGCCGGCCGAGGCCTGCGCGACCGGCGTCTACGGCATGGACGACGCGCCCGGCCACCCGCACAACGAGGCGCGCGGGACCTTCGTCGAGATCGGCGGGCAGCTGCAGCCGGCGCCGGCGCCCCGCTTCAGCCGCACGCCCCCGGGCCTGCCCGCGGCGCCGTCGGAGCCCGCCGCCGACACCGACGAGGCGCTCGCGGCCTGGGGCTACTCGCCCGAGGAGATCGCGGCGCTGCGCGAGTCCGGCGCCGTCGGCTGAGCGCCGGCCCCGGCGTCACGGCCGTGGTCACGGCCGGCCGGGCTGATCAGCTCGGGTCGAGTGAGATCACCGGGATCCGCCGGGCGCCGGCGAACTCCTGGTAGTCCTCGTAGGGCGGGTAGATCTCGACCAGCTTCGGCCAGAGCTCGGCCCGCTCGTCCTCGTCGACGATCCGGGCGTTGACCGGGACCTTGTCGCGGCCGACCTCGATCTCGGTCCCGGGATTCGCCTTCAGGTTGTAGAACCAGGCGGGGTTCTTGTCGGTGCCGCCCTTCGAGGCGACGATCACCCAGCGGCCGCCGTCGGCGAGCCCGATCAGCGGCGTGATCCGGTGGGTGCCGCTCTTGGCGCCGACGTGGTGGACGAGGATGATCGGCGAGCCGACGAACGGGATCTTCGCGCCGAGCCGGCCGCCGCTCTTCTGGAAGAGGAACGTGTTGACCTTCGTGAACGCCCCGAAGACCTTCCAGAACGGGGACGAGGAGGGCGGCGGCTTCATTGCCATCGGCGCAGCATCCCAGTTCCTAGACTGCGCCGCGTGTTTGCCGTCTACGCGAAGTCAGCCGATCCGTCGGAGCCCCTGAACGCCCTCGAGATCGGGGAGCGCCCCGAGCCGGAGGTGCCCGACGGCTGGACCACGGTCTCGGTCCGGGCCGCCTCGCTCAACCACCACGACCTCTGGTCGCTGCGCGGCGTCGGCCTGCCGGAGGAGCGGCTGCCGATGATCCTCGGCTGCGACGCGGCCGGGATCGACGCCGACGGCAACGAGGTCGTCGTCCACGCGGTGATCTCGAGCGACGACTGGCGCGGCGACGAGACGCTCGACCCCGGCCGCTCGCTGCTCTCCGAGCGCTTCCAGGGCACCTTCGCCGAGCGCGTCGCGGTGCCGCGCCGCAACCTGATCCCGAAGCCCGAGGGGATGAGCTTCGCCCAGGCGGCCTGCATGCCGACGGCCTGGCTGACCGCCTACCGGATGCTGTTCGTGACCGGCGACCTCGCCCCGGGTCAGACCGTCCTCGTCCAGGGCTCGACCGGCGGCATCGCCAGCGCCGCGATCATGCTCGGCGCCGCCGCCGGGCTCCGGGTCTGGGTCACCGGTCGCAGCGAGGAGAAGCGCGAGCGCGCGCTCGGCCTCGGCGCCGCCGCGGCCTTCGAGTCCGGCGCGCGGCTGCCGGAGCGCGTCGACGCCGTGATCGAGTCCGTCGGCGAGGCGACCTGGGCGCACTCGCTCCGGGCCGTCAAGCCCGGCGGCAAGGTGATCGTCACCGGCGCGACCAGCGGCCCGAACCCGCCGGCCGAGCTGCCGCGCGTCTTCTTCCTGCAGCTCCAGATCATCGGCTCGACGATGGGCAGCCGCGACGAGCTCCTGCAGCTGATGCGCTTCTGCGGCGAGCGCGACATCGAGCCCGAGATCGACCGCGTCCTGCCGATGGCCGACGCCCGCGAGGGCTTCGCCGCGATGGCCGCCGGCGAGATGGTCGGGAAGATCGTCTTCGAGCTCGACTGAGTCGCGAGCTCGACGCCCCCTCCCAGGGTCGAACGTCCCTCAGCTGCCCCTATAGGTAGGTGTGAGGGACGTTCGGCGCGATCGCGGCGTCGCTAGAAGCGGAACAGGTCCGGCATCTTCATGCCGAGGCCGATGTCGCCGATCGCGCGGAGGCGGCCCTTGAGCGCGAGGCGGCGGGCGCCGGTCTCGCCGGTGACGAGCTTGCGCAGGTCGGTCGGCCGCACCTTCAGGGTCAGGTCGGGCTCGTCTGCGGGGGCGCTTGGCGAGCTTGCACTCGCCGTCGGCGATCACCATCTCGAAGTGCTCGTAGCCGCCGCCCGGCTTGTCCCAGAGCTTGATGTGGATGACGGCGTCGACGCCCTTCGCCTTCTCGGGCCGGAAGAGGCCGACCATGTGCTCGATCATCGCCTCGATCACGCGCTCGCGTGACTCGGGGTCCTGCATCAGCTCCTCGAAGTCGTCGCCGTCCATCTCGGCGACGGCGTCGTAGATCTCGGCCGGGGCCGCGGTGTGGAAGTCGATCGTGGTCACGAGTCGGGGCGGGTGCCGGTGCGATCGAGGTGCTCGATCGCGTCGAGGATGGATTGTGGCGCTTCCACCTGGGGAAGGTGACCGCACCCCTCGACCACGATCAGCTTCGCGCCGAGCGTCGCCGCCAGCGGCTCGGCGCCATCGATCAGGCAGAGCACGTCCCGCGTTCCCCAGACGACCGCCGCCGGCACCTTGACCAGCTCGGGCCGGAACGGCCGCTCGATCTCCGGCGCGCAGGTCTGGGCGGCGGCGATCCGGTGGAAGGCCCAGCGCCGGTTACGGTTGTGGAGGGTGAAGCTGCGGACGAAGCGCTCGTCGACCTTGGCCGGGTCGCCGAACCCGATCCGCCGCACCGCGCGGGCGACGACGCTGCGGGTGACGACCTCGGGCACCGGGCCCGGCAGTCGCATCAGCGCGGCGATCGCCGGGACCCGTCGAGCCGCTCCGGGCGAGACGGAGCCGCGCCGGCTCCCCCGGGGCTGAAGATGATCGCCGCATGCAGTCGTTCTCCGGGGCATCGCCGACGGCGCCGTCACCAACGCCCAGTCGCTTGCCGCCCTCGGTCGCGCCGGGGCTGCTCCAGCCTCAGCGCCCCGACCGCCTCGCGCGGATGGGCAACGAGATCGTCCGCCGCGGGCCGTTCGGCGGCGCCTGCACCGCCGCCGCGATCCGCTGGGGCGAGCGGCCGGGCTTCACCGACGAGCTCGGCACGCTCAGCTTCGCCGACCTCGACCGCCGCTCGAACGCGCTGGCGCGGGGCTGGCGCGGAGCCGGGCTCGAGCCCGGCGACGGCGTCGCGATCCTCTGCCGCAACCACCGCGGCTTCCTCGACGCGTCCTTCGCCGCCGGCAAGCTCGGCCTCCGGGTCGTCTACATGAACACCGAGTTCGCCGGCCCGCAGATCGCCGACGTCTGCGAGCGCGAGCGGGTCAAGGCGCTCGTCTTCGACGAGGAGTACGACGGCCGCGCGCCGGACTCCGCCTCGCACCACTTCCGCGCCTGGACCGACGACGGCTCCCCGGGCGGGGCCGAGGCGACGCTCGAGGAGCTGATCGCCGCCAACAGCACCGAGCCGCTGCCGATGCCGGACGAGAAGCCGACGATCGTGATGCTGACCAGCGGCACGACCGGGACGCCGAAGGGGGCGCCGCGGCAGGAGTCGGGCACGCTCGTCACGCTCGGCGCGATCTTCGACCGGGTCCCGTTCCGGACCGGCCAGGTCGACCTACATCGCGCCGCCGTTCTTCCACTCGCTCGGCTTCGCGACGCTGGTGCTGATGATCTCGCTCGGCTGCCGCGTCGTCACCCGGCGCCGCTTCAACGCCGAGGACTGGCTCGACACCCTCGCCGCCGAGCGGGTCGAGACGACGATCGTCGTGCCGGCGATGCTGCAGCGCGCCTTCGAGCTCGGCGACGACGCCGTCCGCAGCCGCGACACCTCCTCGCTGGGGATCATCTTCTGCGGCGGCTCGCAGCTGCCGGGGCCGACGGCGACCGAAGACCCTCGAGCTGTTCGGCGACGTGCTCTACGTCCTCTACGGCTCGACCGAGGTCGCCTACGCCTCGATCTCGACCCCGGCCGACCATCGCGCCGCGCCGACCACGGTCGGCAAGGTCACGCTCGGGACGACCGTGCGGCTGCTCGACGACGACGGCCGCGAGGTCCCCCGTGGCGAGGTCGGCCGCATCTTCGTCTCGAACGGGATCGAGTTCGGCGGCTACACCGACGGCCGCACGAAGGAGGTCGTCGACGGCGTGATGTCCTCGGGCGACGTCGGCCACTTCGACGCCGCCGGCCGCCTCTTCATCGACGGCCGCGACGACGACATGATCGTCTCCGGGGGAGAGAACGTCTTCCCCCAGGAGGTCGAGGAGCTGCTGATGGCCCGCGACGACGTCGCCGAGGTGGCGGTCGTCGGCGTCGACGACGAGGACTTCGGCAAGCGCCTCGCCGCCTACATCGTCGCGGCGGAGGGGACCGAGCCCGGCGCCGAGGAGATCCGCGCCTACGTCAAGCAGAACCTCGCCCGCTACAAGGTGCCCCGCGACGTCAACTTCATCGACGAGCTGCCGCGCAACGCGACCGGCAAGATCGTCAAGCGCGACCTCGGCTGAGCCCGCCCACCGGCTCGCCCCGGCCGGCGCCGGCGGCCTGACGGCGGCGCCGCGGCTTCGATAGGTTTGCAACATGTCGCACAAGCCGGCTGACCGGATCCGGAACGTCGCCTTGATCGGCCACCGCGGCGGCCGGCAAGACCTCGATCTGCGAGGCGATGCTGTTCGAGGCCGGCGTCGTCAATCGCGTCGGCAGCGTCGAGGAGGGGACGACCGTCTGCGACGCGGCCGAGGACGAGCGCGCCCGCGGCATGTCGATCGACGCCGCCGCGGCGACCTTCGAGCACGAGGGCCGCAAGGTGAACGTGATCGACACCCCCGGCGAGCCGAGCTTCATCGCCCAGGCGATCTCGGCGCTCTCGGTCGCCGACGCGGCGGTGCTCGTCGTCAACGCCGTCTCCGGGGTCGAGGTCGGCACCGACCGCCTCTGGCACCGGGCCGCCGACGCCGGCCTGCCGCGGCTCGTCTTCATCAACATGCTCGACCGCGAGCGCGCCGACTTCTTCGCGACGCTCGAGGCGCTGAAGTCGGCGTTCGGCCCGCACGTCGTCGCGACCGAGATCCCGATCGGCGCCGAGCACGAGGTCCGCGGCGTCGTCGACCTGATCGACATGAAGGCGTACGTCCACGACTCCGACGGCCGCGGCGCCGAGGTCGAGGCCGAGATCCCCGACGAGGTGGCCGAGCTCGCCGAGGAGTACCGCGAGAAGCTGATGGACGAGGTCGCCGAGAACTCGGACGAGCTCATGGAGCACTACCTCGAGGGCGCCGAGATCAGCCACGAGGAGATCGTCTCGGCCCTGAAGCGGGGCGTCACCGAGGGGCACCTGTTCCCGTCACCTGCGGCGTCGCGACCCGCAACCTCGGCACCGGCCGCCTGCTCGAGGCGCTGATCGAGGACCTGCCGTCGCCGGCGATGCGCGGCGCCCGCGAGCTGCTCGGCGCCCGAGGGCGAGCCCGTCCCGATCGAGCCCGACGAGGACGGCGCGCTCGTCGCCCAGGTCTTCAAGACGACCGCCGACCAGTTCGCCGGACGCCTCAACATGGTCCGGATCCTGGCCGGCACGCTGGCCGCCGACTCGACCGTCGAGAACGTGACCAGCGGCGCCCACGAGCGGATCGGCCAGCTCTATCGAGATCCGCGGCGGCAAGCTCGAGCAGGTGGACGACCTCGGGCCCGGCGACATCGGCGTCGTCCCGAAGCTGAAGGGCACCCAGGCCGGCGACCTGCTCTGCGAGTCGGCTCGCGAGCTGTCGGCGCCGGCGCTCGAGTTCCCGAGCCCGGTGATGTCGTTCGCGTTCGAGCCGAAGAGCCGCGGCGACGAGGAGAAGGCCGTCGCGGCGCTGCGCCGGCTGCGCGAGGAGGACCCGACGCTCGACATCCATCGCGACGCCCAGACCGGCGAGGAGATCATCGCCGGGCTGACCCAGATCCACGTCGAGGTGATCGTCGAGCGGATGCGGAGCCGCTACGGAGTCGAGATCGAGCTGCACCCGCCGCGCGTGCCCTACGTCGAGGCGATCCGCGGGCTCGGCCTCGGCCCGCTCCCGGTTCAAGAAGCAGTCCGGCGGCCGCGGCCAGTTCGCCGACTGCACGCTCGAGATCGAGCCGGGCGAGCCGGGCACCGGGCTCGAGTTCGCCGACCGGACCAAGGGCGGGCGTCGTGCCGGGCGGCTTCGTGCCCGCGGTCGAGGCCGGGATCCGCGAGGCGATGGAGCACGGGACGCTCGCCGGCTACCCGGTCCACGACGTGCGCGTCAGCCTCGTCGACGGCCAGCACCACACCGTCGACTCCTCCGAGATCGCCTTCAAGATCTGCGCCTCGATGGGCTTCAAGGAGGCGATGGCGAAGGCCTCACCGGTCCTGCTCGAGCCGATCGTCAAGCTCACGATCAGCGCCCCGAGCGAGTCGGTCGGCGACGTGATCGGCGACCTCAACTCGCGCCGCGGCCACCCGCTCGGGATGGAGCCGAAGGGCGTCGGCACCGAGATCGTCGCCGAGGTGCCGATGGCCGACGTGCTCGACTACGCGCCGGCGCTGCGCGCGATCACCGGCGGCCGCGGCGAGTACACGCTCGAGTTCGGCTCGAGCACGTTCCGCCAGGTGTCGGCGCTGTCGCAGAATCCGTGCAACAAAACGACGGGGGTGCCGTGGCCCTCGACCTCGATCGCCCGCGTCCGCGCGCCGTCGAGGGTCAGCCGGTACTCGCGGATCCGGGTGCTCACCTCCCGCATCGAGCCGGATCTTCCCCCGCCTCGCAGACGGAGCCGGCGCACGCCGGGCCGCGGGTGAGATGATCGCCGCATGCAGTCGTTCCTCAAGGGCATCGCCGACGGCGCCGTCGCCAGCGCGCAGTCGGTTGCCGCTCTCGGCCGCGCCGGGCTGCTCCACCCGCAGCGTCCCGACCGCCTCGCCCGGATGGGCAACGAGATCGTCCGCCGCGGGCCGTTCGGCGGCGCCTGCACCGCCGCCGCGATCCGCTGGGGCGAGCGGCCGGGGTTCACCGACGAGCTCGGCACGCTCAGCTTCGCCGACCTCGACCGCCGCTCGAACGCGCTCGCCCGAGGCTGGCAGGGAGCCGGGCTGCGAGCCGGCGACGGCGTCGCGATCCTCTGCCGCAACCACCGCGGCTTCCTCGATGCCTCGTTCGCCGCCGGCAAGCTCGGCCTCCGCGTCGTCTACATGAACACCGAGTTCGCCGGCCCGCAGATCGCCGACGTCTGCGAGCGCGAGCGGGTCAAGGCGCTCGTCTTCGACGAGGAGTACGACGGACGCGCGCCGGACTCCGCCTCCCACCACTTCCGCGCCTGGAGCGACGACGGCTCCCCCGGTGGGGCGGAGGCGACGCTCGAGGAGCTGATCGCCGCCAACAGCACCGAGCCGCTGCCGATGCCGGACGAGAAGCCGACGATCGTGATGCTGACCAGCGGCACGACCGGGACGCCGAAGGGGGCGCCGCGACAGGAGTCCGGCACGCTCGTCACGCTCGGCGCGATCTTCGACCGGGTCCCGTTCCGGACCGGCCAGGTCGCCTACATCGCGCCGCCCTTCTTCCACTCGCTCGGCTTCGCGACGCTCGTGCTGATGATCTCGCTCGGCTGCCGCGTCGTCACCCGGCGCCGCTTCAACGCCGAGGACTGGCTCGACAACCTCGCCGCCGAGCGGGTCGAGACCGCTGTGGTCGTGCCGGCGATGTTGCAGCGCGCCTTCGAGCTCGGCGACGAGGCCGTCCGCAGCCGCGACACCTCTTCGCTCGAGATCATCTTCTGCGGCGGCTCGCAGCTGCCCGGGCCGACGGCGACGAAGACCCTCGAGCTGTTCGGCGACGTGCTCTACGTCCTCTACGGCTCGACCGAGGTCGCCTACGCCTCGATCTCGACTCCGGCCGACCACCGGGCTGCGCCGACCACCGTCGGCAGGGTCACGCTCGGGACGACCGTGCGACTGCTCGACGACGACGGCCGCGAGGTCCCGCAGGGCGAGGTTGGGCGCATCTTCGTTTCGAACGGGATCGAGTTCGGCGGTTACACCGACGGCCGCACGAAGGAGGTCGTGGACGGGGTCATGTCCTCGGGCGACGTCGGCCACTTCGACGCCGCCGGCCGCCTCTTCATCGACGGCCGCGACGACGACATGATCGTCTCCGGGGGAGAGAACGTCTTCCCGCAGGAGGTCGAGGAGCTCTTGATGGCGCGCGACGACGTCGCTGAGGTCGCGGTCGTCGGCGTCGACGACGAGGACTTCGGAAAGCGCCTCGCCGCATACATCGTCCCGGCCGAGGGAACCGAGCCCGGCGCCGAGGAGATCCGCGCCTACGTCAAGCAGAACCTGGCCCGCTACAAGGTCCCGCGCGACGTCAACTTCATCGAGCAGCTGCCCCGCAACGCGACCGGCAAGGTCGTCAAGCGCGACCTCGGCTGAGCCCGCGCCGGTCCATCCCTGTCCCCGCCGGCGGCCTGACGGAGCCGGCCCGGCTTCGATAGCTTTGCAACATGTCGCACAAGCCGGCTGACCGGATCCGGAACGTCGCCTTGATCGGGCACCGCGGGGCCGGCAAGACCTCGATCTGCGAGGCGATGCTGTTCGAGGCCGGCGTCGTCAATCGCGTCGGCAGCGTCGAGGAGGGGACGACGGTCTGCGACGCGGCCGAGGACGAGCGCGCCCGCGGCATGTCGATCGACGCCGCCGCGGCGACCTTCGAGCACGAGGGCCGCAAGGTGAACGTGATCGACACGCCCGGCGAGCCGAGCTTCATCGCCCAGGCGATCGCGGCGCTCTCGGTCGCCGACGCGGCGGTGCTCGTCGTCAACGCCGTCTCCGGGGTCGAGGTCGGCACCGACCGCCTCTGGCACCGCGCCGCCGACGCCGGCCTGCCGCGGCTCGTCTTCATCAACATGCTCGACCGCGAGCGCGCCGACTTCTTCGCGACGCTCGAGGCGCTGAAGTCCGCGTTCGGGCCGCACGTCGTCGCCACCGAGATCCCGATCGGCGCCGAGCACGAGGTCCGCGGCGTCGTCGACCTGATCGACATGAAGGCCTTCCTGCACGACTCCGACGGCCGCGGCGGCGAGCACGAGGCCGAGATCCCCGACGAGGTCGCCGCGCTCGCCGAGGAGTACCGCGAGAAGCTGATGGACGAGGTCGCCGAGAACTCGGACGAGCTCATGGAGCACTACCTCGAGGGCGCCGAGATCAGCCACGACCGAGATCGTCTCGGCGCTGAAGCGCGGCGTCACCGAGGGGCATCTGTTCCCGGTCACCTGCGGCGTCGCCACGCGCAACCTCGGCACCGGCCGCCTGCTCGAGGCGCTGATCGAGGACCTGCCGTCGCCGGCGATGCGCGGCGCCCGCGAGCTGCTCGGCCCCGGCGGCGAGCCCGTCGCCGATCGAGCCCGACGAGGACGGCGACGCTCGTCGCCCAGGTCTTCAAGACGACCGCCGACCAGTTCGCCGGACGCCTCAACATGGTCCGGATCCTCGCCGGCACGCTGGCCGCCGACTCGACCGTCGAGAACGTCAGCAGCGGCGCTCACGAGCGGATCGGCCAGCTCTACGAGATTCGCGGCGGCAAGCTCGAGCAGGTCGACGACCTCGGGCCCGGCGACATCGGCGTCGTCCCGAAGCTGAAGGGGACCCAGGCCGGCGACCTGCTCTGCGAGTCGGCTCGCGAGCTGTCGGCGCCGCCGCTCGAGTTCCCGAACCCGGTGATGTCGTTCGCGTTCGAGCCGAAGAGCCGCGGTGACGAGGAGAAGGCCGTAGCGGCGCTGCGCCGCCTGCGCGAGGAGGACCCGACCCTCGACATCCATCGCGATGCCCAGACCGGCGAGGAGATCATCGCCGGGCTGACCCAGATCCACGTCGAGGTGATCGTCGAGCGGATGCGGAGCCGCTACGGAGTCGAGATCGAGCTGCACCCGCCCCGCGTTCCTTACGTCGAGGCGATCCGGGGCTCGGCCTCCGCTCACTCGCGGTTCAAGAAGCAATCCGGCGGCCGCGGCCAGTTCGCCGACTGCAAGCTCGAGATCGAGCCGGGCGAGCCCGGGAGCGGCCTCGAGTTCGCCGACCGGACCAAGGGCGGCGTCGTGCCGGGCGGCTTCGTGCCCGCGGTCGAGGCCGGGATCCGCGAGGCGATGGAGCACGGGACGCTCGCCGGCTACCCGGTCCGCGACGTGCGCGTCAGCCTCGTCGACGGCCAGCACCACACCGTCGACTCCTCCGAGATCGCCTTCAAGATCTGCGCCTCGATGGGCTTCAAGGAGGCGATGGCCAAGGCCTCACCGGTCCTGCTCGAGCCGATCGTCAGGCTCACGATCAGCGCCCCGAACGAGTCGGTCGGCGACGTGATCGGCGATCTCAACTCACGCCGCGGCCATCCGCTCGGGATGGAGCCGAAGGGCGTCGGCACCGAGATCGTCGCCGAGGTGCCGATGGCCGACGTGCTCGACTACGCGCCGGCGCTGCGCGCGATCACCGGCGGCCGCGGCGAGTACACGGTCGAGTTCGACCACCACCAGGAGGTCCCGGCGCAGCTCGCCGAGAAGGTGATCGCAGCCGCCCGCGAGGAGGGCGCGACGGCGGTCGCCTGAGCGGCGGCGCCTACCGCGGCCGGCGCCGCTCAGCGCGCGGCGAGCTCGGGGAACAGGCGCTGCTCGAGGACCGCGGCCGGCTGGGCGCCGACGATCCGGTCGACCTCGACTCCGTCCTCGATCACGACGAGCAGCGGGATCGAGCGAGCGTCGTAGGTGGCGGCCGTGCCGGGGCTCTCGTCCACGTTCAGCTTCACGACCTTGAGCCGGCCGGCGTGGTGGGCGGCGAGCTCGGCGAGCGCCGGGGCGACCATCCGGCACGGCCCGCACCATGGCGCCCAGAAGTCGACCAGCACCGGGACCGAGGCGGTGATCTCTTCGCCGAAGGTCTCGGAGTCGGCGTCGACGACCCACGGCAGCGCCTGCTTGCACTTGGCGCAGCGCGGAGTCCCGTGCGGGATCGGCCCGACCCGGTTGCGCGCGCCGCACGAGGGGCAGGCGAGGATCGACATGCCCCCGATGGTGTCCGCTCGCCTGCAGGCTCCGCATCGGGGCCGCGCCGCGCTCCGTCGCGGGTTTCCCCGGACCGCTGCGCCCGTCATCACGTGCCGCGCCGGCGGCTCGCGCGCTCAGCCGAGGACGCTGTCGTCGAGCGCTTCGCGCAGCTCGACCGGCGAGGGGTAGACCTCGACCGCACCGGCCTCGCGCAGCTCGCTCTCCGAGAAGCCGCCGCTGAGCAGGCCGACCGTCTCGATCCCGGCCCGCTTCGCCGCCTCGATGTCCCAGGTCGAGTCGCCGACGAGGATCGCGTCCGCGTGCGCCGGCGTCGCGTCGTCCGGCCTTCTCGAGCGCGGCCTTGATCAGGTCCGGCTCCGGCTTGGTCGCCTCGACGTCGGCCGAGGTCGTGTAGTCGGAGATCAGCTCGCGGATCCCGAGCTTGTCGATGTGGCTCTCGGCCTCCTCGGCCCCGGCCGACGATGCGAGCACGACCTCGTGCCCGCGCCCCGCCAGCGCCTCGACCAGCTCGCTCGCGCCCGGCAGCGTCTCGACCTCGTCGAGCCCCTGCTTGAACAGCTCGCCCTCGAGCTCGCGCAGCTCATCGCCGTGCTCGCGCTCGGCCTGCTCGCCGGCGAGCGCGGTGACGATCTGATCGCCGCCCATGCCGATGTGGCGGTGGCAGCGCCAGGCGGGGACCTCGTAGCCGTGGCGGGCGAGTGCCCGCTGCCAGGTCAGCGCGTGCTGGTAGACGGAGTCGACCAGGGTTCCGTCGACGTCGAGGAGAGCGATCTTGGGCATGGGCGGGCCTTACCCGCGAGCCGTGCCCGCAATCGCGGCGCCGACCGCTGAGCCGGCGCCGCCCAACCCCGATAATGCGCCGTCATGAAAACGGCGAGCATCGGCACCTGGGCGCGCGACGCCATCGCGAGCGCCGGCTATCCCGGCCTGGCCGGGTTGATCCTGGCCGAGAACCTGTTTCCACCGCTGCCGTCGGAGCTCTTCCTGCCGCTCGCGGGCTACTACGTCGGCACCGGCCAGATGCAGTTCGCGGGCGCCGTCGCAGCGGCGACGCTGGGGTCGTTGCTCGGAGCCCTGGTCATCTACGCGCTCGGGCGCGTCGGCGGTCGCCCGCTCCTGCTCCGCTACGGGCGCTTCCTGCGCGTGCGCGAGGCCGACATCGACCGGGCCGAGTCGTGGTTCGCGCGCTGGGACGGCTGGGTCGTCCTCGGCGGCCGGCTCGTGCCCGGAGTTCGCAGCCTGGTCTCGGTCCCGGCCGGTCTTGCGCGGATGCCGCTGTGGCGATTCGCGCTGCTGACCACGCTCGGGTCGGCGCTCTGGAACGCAGCGCTCATCGGTGCCGGCTGGGCCCTCGGCAGCAACTACGAGGCGATCGGCGCCTACATCGGCCCGGCGAGCACGGTGCTGATCGCGCTGCTCGCGGGAACGATCCTCCTGTTCGGCTGGCGCTGGGTCCGCGGCCGCCCCGAAGCGCAGCGGTCGGAGGCGTAGGGGCTACTCGCCCTCGTTGCGCAGCGGCGCCTTCACGATCGGCTCGGCGAGCAGCATCTCCTTGGTGAAGATCAGGTCGCCGCGGTTGTAGTCGGCCATCTCGTACTCGTGGCCCATCGTGATCGCGTCGAACGGGCAGGCGACCTCGCAGTAGCCGCAGAAGATGCAGCGGCTCAGGTTGATCTCGTAGACGGCTGCGTAGCGCTCGCCGGCGGAGACGCGGTTGTCGGGGTCGTTCTCGGCGGCGACGACGCGGATGCAGTCGGCCGGGCAGGCCGCGGCGCAGAGCGAGCAGCCGACGCACTTCTCCAGCCCCGTGTCCTCGAACTTGTGCAGCTTGTGGCGTCCGCGGAAGCGCGGGTAGACCGGCGTCTTCTCCTCCGGGTACTGGATCGTCACCGGCCCCTCGACGATCCGGGCGAAGGTCGTCTTCAGCCCGCGCAGCGTCTCCCCGAAGGCGCGCACGGCGCCGCCCGGCCCGCCCGCGTCGGGACCGCGCTGGACCGCGACGTAGGAGCCGTCCTTCAGGTACGGGAACTCGGCGGCCTGCGCGCCGCTCGCCCCGTCGGTCGTCCCGCTGCCGGATCCGTTCTCCATCGGCGACCGATCCTACGCGTTCGCGA
>CAVURI010000013.1:0-54005 GCA_963743845.1 uncultured Solirubrobacterales bacterium | reverse complement strand
GCCCGGGTCGTCGACGACGGCGAGGGGCCGCTGCTCGCGCCCGCGCTCGACGCGGCCAAGGACCAGACCTACATGCTCGCGGCGCTGCCGACCGAGCGGCTCGGGCGGATGCGCTTCCCGCTGGCGCCGTTGACCAAGCCCGAGGTGCGCGAGATCGCGGCGGCGGCGGCGCTGCCGGTCGCCTCCCGCCCCGAGAGCCAGGACCTCTGCTTCCTCGCCGGAGTCGGCAAGAGCGGCTTCCTCGCCAGGCACGGCGGCCTCGGCGACGCGCGAGGGCGAGATCGTCGACAGCGGCGGCCGCCCGCTCGGCCGCCACGAGGGCCACCACAACTTCACGGTCGGCCAGCGCCGCGGGCTCCGGCTCGCCGCGCCGGAGCCGCTGTACGTGCTCGCGACCGATGCGCGCCGCAACACGGTCACCGTCGGCACCGCGGCCGAGCTCGCCGAGGCGCGCGTCGCGGTCAGCGGCCCGACGCTGCACCGCCCGGCCGAGCGGATCGACGCGGTCAAGCTCCGCTACCGCGCGCCCGGCGCAGCCCTGCTCGGTGGCCGAGGGCGACGACGGCGAGCTGCTCGTCGAGCTCGAGCGCGAGACGCGGCGGCCGGCCCCCGGGCAGACCGCCGTCTTCTACGCCGGCGAGCTGATCGTCGGCCACGGCACGATCGCCTGAGATCGCCTCGACCGGGGCCGCCGGTAACCCGGCATCTCTTCACACAGCGCTCAACTACCCTTCACGCTCGTGACTTCGGACGAGATCCGCGAGAGATACCTGTCCTTTTTCGAGGCGAACGGGCACCTGCGCCGGCCCTCGGCTTCGCTGGTCCCTGCGCCGACCGACACCTCGACGCTGCTGACCGTCGCCGGCATGCAGCCGTTCAAGCCCTACTTCCTCGGCCGCGAGCAGCCGCCGGCCTCCCGCCTGACCAGCTCGCAGCGCTGCTTCCGCACGCCCGACATCGAGTCGGTCGGCTCGACCAAGCGCCATCTCACCTACTTCGAGATGCTCGGCAACTTCAGCTTCGGCGACTACTTCAAGAAGGACGCGATCGACTTCGGCTGGGAGCTCTCGACCAGCCCCGACGGCTTCGGCTTCGACCCGGAGAAGGTCTGGATCACGGTCTTCGGCGGCGACGAGGAGCTCGGCCTCGGCCCCGACACCGAGGCGATCGACCTGTGGCTCGCCAAGGGCGTGCCGGAGGAGCGGATCGTGCAGCTGCCGCGCTCGGAGAACTTCTGGCAGGCCGGCCCGACCGGTCCCTGCGGCCCCTGCTCGGAGCTCTACCTCGACCGCGGCCCCGACTTCGGCGGCCCCGACGACCGGCCCGGCGACGACTCGGACCGCTACCTCGAGTACTGGAACCTCGTCTTCATGGCGCTCGAGCTGCACGAGGACGGCAGCCTCACCGAGCTGCCGAAGAAGAACATCGACACCGGCCTCGGCCTCGAGCGGATGGCCGTGATCCAGCAGGGCGTCGACTCGGTCTTCGACACCGACCTGCTGCGGCCGCTGGTCGAGCTCGCCGAGCGCAGATCCGGGCGTAGCTACGGCGAGGCCGCCGACCCGCAGGCGATGCGGGCGATGCGGATCATCGCCGACCACGTGCGCGGCACCGTCGAGCTGCTCGCCGACGGCGTCGTGCCCTCGAACGAGGACCGCGGCTACGTGCTGCGCCGGGTGATGCGCCGGGCGATCCAGCAGGGCCGCGTGATCGGCCTCGAGGCGCCCTGGTTCGGCGACTTCGCCGAGCGCGTGATCGAGATGTACGCGGGGATCCACCCGCAGGTCGAGGCCGAGCGGGCGACGATCCTGCGCTGGGTGACGAGCGAGGAGGAGAGCTTCGGCCGCACCCTCGACCGCGGCTCGGAGCTGCTCGGCCGGCTGATCTCCGACGCGCTCGAGAAGAGCACCTCGTGGATCGACGCCGCCGATGCCTTCCAGCTGCACGACACCTACGGCTTCCCCTACGAGATGACCCGCGAGCTCGTCGCCGAGCACGGGCTCTCGGTCGACGACGCCGGCTTCGAGGCGCTGATGGAGCAGCAGCGCGAGAAGGCGCGCTCGCGCTCCGGCGTCGCCGTCGCCGACGACCACGACGCGGTGCTCGGCTTCGTCGGCGGGACGCCGCCGTCGCGCTTCGTCGGCTACGAGGAGCTCGCCGCCCGGACCAGCGTCGCCGCCTCGGCCGAGGTCGCCTCGGTGACCGCCGTGCCCGGTGACGAGAGCGGCCCGCAGGCGCTGATCAAGCTCGAGGACAGCCCCTTCTACCCGGAGGGCGGCGGTCAGGTGGCCGACTCCGGAACCCTGCGCTGGAACGGGACCGAGGCCGGGATCGTCGACGTCTACCGCGTCGGCGACGACCAGGCGGTGCGGATCGCCGGCGCCCCGCCCGAGCCCGGCACCCACGTCGAGGCGGTCGTCGATCACGACTCGCGGCACGCGACGATGCGCAACCACACCGCCACGCACCTGCTGCACGCGGCGCTCCGATCGGTGCTCGGCACCCACGTGCGCCAGGCGGGCTCGGCCGTGCGCCCGGACAAGCTCCGCTTCGACTTCACCCACGGCTCCCGCCTCAGCCCCGAGGAGCTGGCGCAGGTCGAGACGATCGTCAACGACTGGATCAAGGCGTCGCGGCCGGTCCGCGCGATGGAGATGGAGAAGGACCAGGCCCAGGCGCTCGGCGCGATGGCCCTGTTCGGCGAGAAGTACGGCGACTGGGTGCGGATGGTCGAGGTCGAGGACGTCTCGCGCGAGCTCTGCGGCGGCACCCACGTCGCCAACACCGCCGAGATCGGCATCTTCAAGGTCGTCTCCGAGGGCTCGAGCGCCTCGAACGTGCGCCGGATCGAGGCTCTGACCGGCCCCGCCGCGATCGACTGGTTCATGGGACGCAACGCCGCCCTCGAGGAGGCCGGCGAGCTGCTCGGCCATCGCGAGGACCCGGTCGCCGGAGCGCGCCGGGCCGCCGAGCGGCTGGCCCAGCTCGAGCGCGCCAGCGCCGAGCAGGGCGCCGCCAGCGCCGGTGCCGCCGCCGACGACCTGCTCGCCGCGGCCGAGACCGTCGGCGCGATCTCGGTCGTCGTCGGCTCGGTCGGCCCGATCGCCGACCAGAAGGCGATGCTCGACCTCGCCGATCAGATCAAGCAGAAGCTCGGCGATGCCGCGGTCGTGCTCGGCGGCGCCGACGCCGAGGCCGGCAAGGTCGCGCTGGTCGGCAGCTTCGCCCCGGCCGCGGTCGAGGCCGGCCTCGACGCGTCCGAGATCGTCAAGGGCGCGGCCGCGCTCGTCGGCGGCGGCGGCGGCGGCCGGGCCGAGGTCGCCCAGGCCGGCGGCCGCGACCCCTCGAAGCTCGACGAGGCGCTCGCGCATGCATCGAGTGCGATCCGGGAAGCGATCGGCTGACGCTCCGATGAGGATCCTCGCAATCGATCACGGGGAGGCCCGCTGCGGCCTCGCGATCTCCGACGCGACCGGCACGATCGTGCGGCCGCTCGAGACCCTGCCGCCCGACGTCGCCGCGATCGCCGCCGCCATCTCCGAGCACGGCGCCCAGGCCGTGGTCGTCGGCCTGCCGCTGACGATGGACGGGGAGGAGGGCGCCCAGGCCGGCGTCGTCCGCGCCTTCAGCGAGGAGCTCTCCGAGGCGATCTCGATGCCGATCGACCTCTTCGACGAGCGGCTGACGACGACGATGGCATCGGCCTCGCGCCGTTCCGGCGCCGGCGCCGCCGAGGACTCGCTCGCCGCCGCGCACCTGCTCGAGTCCTACCTCGTCGCGCACGAGAACAGCGCCCCCCAGGGCCACCCCGGAGACCTGGCGTGAGCGAGTACCCGCCCGACAAGGACCCGTTCACCGAGGGCGATCCGGCTGCCGCCGAGCGCGAGGCTCGCCGCCGCGAGCGCGAGGCGAAGCGCAAGTCCCGCTCGGCGGGCGCCCGGCGCTCGCTGGCCGATCGGGTCAGCGGCGCGATCAGCGGCACGACCGGCTCGACCCCCGCGGTCCCCGACCCCGCCGAGCAGAAGCCGCAGCAGCCGCCCGCGGCGCCGCCCGAGACCAGCGTCCAGCCCGCTGCGACTCCGCCGGCCGCCGCGACCCGCCTGCGGCCGCGACGCCACCCGCAGCGACGCCACCGCCCGCCGCGACGCCGCCGGCCGACAGCGGCGACACGAGCGACTGGCTCGCCGGGACGGGCGAGTGGCGCGCCCCGATCGAGCCGCGGACCGGAGCCGCCGGCGAGCCGCGCAGCGCCGAGCCGCCGCACGGGGCCGAGCGCCCGCCGGCCGCAGCGGCAGCAGCCGCGGGCGGCAGCGGCAGCGGCAGGGACGGCGTCCCGGTCAGGGGCGTCGGCCCCGGCGGCCCCTCCGATCCGCGCACGGTCTGGACCCGCCGCCTGGTCGCGCTCGGCGTGATCCTCGTCGCGCTCGGCGCGGTGCTGCTGCTCGCGAAGTCGGTGCTCGGCGGCGGCGAGGAGCCGGCGCCGGTCGTGAAGGGGCCGAAGAAGCTGAAGACGATCTCGGTCGTGATCCCCGAGGGCCTGACGATCAGCCAGATCGCGGACGTCGCCAAGGACGCGGACCTGAAGGGCGACTACGAGGACGCCGTCGAGCAGGCGCAGAAGAAGTTCCCCCTGAAGGAGTACGGGGCGGAGGACGCGCCCAACCTCGAGGGCTTCCTCTTCCCGGCCACCTACGAGCTCGAGAAGGACGCGCCGGTCTCCGACCTCGTCGCCAAGCAGCTCGAGGCCTTCCAGCTCAACTTCGACGGGATCGACATGAAGGACGCGGAGAAGAAGAACCTGACCCCCTACGACGTGCTCAAGATCGCCTCGATGATCGAGAAGGAGGTCCAGGTCGACAAGGAGCGCGAGCTCGTCTCGGCCGTGATCTACAACCGGCTCGCTGCGGGCGACACGCTCGGGATCGACGCCACCCTGCGCTACGAGCTCGACAAGTACGACGGGCAGCTGCTCGAGAGCGAGCTGCAGGCCGACACGCCGTACAACACGCGCCTCACCCCGGGCCTGCCGCCGACGCCGATCGCGAACCCGGGCCTCGCCTCGATGGAGGCGGCCGCGAATCCCGCCGACAGCGACTTCTACTACTTCGTCGTCAAGCCCGGGACCTGCGGCGAGCACTTCTTCACCGCCGACTCGGCCGAGTTCGAGCAGGCAGCCGCCGAGTACACGAACGCTCTCAACGCAGAGGGCGGTTCACCGACCGACTGCGGCTGACCGCGGCTCCGGGGCCGGGGTTAGGCTCGCTGGCATGCCGAAGCTCGCGGTAGTCGGTCAGCCGATCTCGCACTCGCTCTCGCCGCGGATGCAGAACGCCGCGCTCGCGGAGACGGGCCTGGCGGCGCAGGGCTGGAGCTACGAGGCGATCGAGCTCTCGCGCGGAGGGGTTCGCGCCGGCGATCCGGCGGCTCGCCGCCGACCCCGAATGGGCCGGCGTCAACGTGACGATCCCGCACAAGGCGGCGGCGCTCGCCGTCGCGACCACGGCGAGCCCGGCGGCGCGGGCGATCGGCGCCGCCAACACGCTCAGCTTCACGGCGCCGGAGCCCGGCAGCGGCGCCGAGCCGGAGATCGCCGCCGACAACACCGACGCGCCGGCCTTGATCGACGCGCTCGGCCGCGATCCCGCCGGCGAGGCCGCGCTGGTGCTCGGCGCCGGCGGCTCGGCCCGGGCGATGGTCTGGGCGCTGCGCGAGGGCGGGGCGGAGGTGACGATCTGGAACCGCACGCACGAGCGCGGCGCCGCGCTCGCCGCCGAGATGGGCGTCGCGGCGCTGGCCGAGGGCGAGCGGCCCGATCCGGCCCGCTTCCGCCTGCTGGTCAACACGACGGCGGTCGGACTGGGGGCTGACGCTTCGTCCAGGCGCGACGGTGCGGAGCTCAAGGCGCTCGGAATCGCAGCCGATCAACTCAGCGATAGGCATGTCGTGGTCGACCTCGTCTACGGGCCGACCGAGACCGAGCTGATCAGAGCCGCGAGGGACCGCGGCGCCAAGGCGATCGACGGACTCGAGATCCTCGTCCGCCAGGGTGCGCGGTCCTTTCGGATCTGGACCGGCCTCGACGCTCCTCTGGCGACGATGACCGAGGCACTGCGCCCCCCGCGCGAATGACACCAGACCCGACCCGACCCGCACACCTGCGACCGGTCCCGGCACCGGAGACCGACGGAGCCACGGCGCGGGCGCTCGACGCGCCGCCGCCCCCGGGCACCCAGGGCCTGACGCCGCCGCTGACCCGCTCGCACAGCGGCCGCTTCATCACCGACGTGATCGTCGATCTCGGCTACCTCTCCGACGAGCGCGTGCAGCAGGTGATCGCCGAGGCGCGGACCGCGGGCCGCTCGCCCGAGACGCTGATGCTCGAACAGGGCCTGGTCGACGGCGACCAGCTCTCGCGGGCGATGGCCGAGCGCTACGGCCTCGACCACGTCGACCTCAACAGCTACCAGGTCGACATGGGCGCGGCGAACATGGTCAGCGTCCAGACCGCGCGCCGCTACCGCGCCGTGCCGGTCGGCTTCGTCGACGAGAACACGCTGCTGCTGGCGATGGCCGACCCGGCCAACGTGATCGCGATCGACGACATCCAGATGCTGACCGGGCTCAACTGCCGGGTCGCGGTCGCCGCCGAGGTCGACATCGAGGCGCTGATCGGGCGGCTCAACACGCTCGAGACGAGCGTCGCCGAGGCGGTCTCCGAGGACGAGGAGGAAGAGGAGCTCTCCGGCGCCGAGATCAGCGACCTGCGCGAGTCCGCCGACGACGCGCCGGTGATCAAGCTCGTCTACTCGATCCTCGGCCAGGCCGTCAGCGAGGGCGCCTCCGACATCCACTTCGAGCCCGAGGACAGGGAAATGCGTGTGCGGTTCCGGGTCGACGGTGTACTGCACGAGGCCGCGAGGGTGCCGAAGCGGATGGTCTCCGGCGTCGTCAGCCGGGTCAAGATCATGAGCGACCTCGACATCGCCGAGAAGCGCGTGCCGCAGGACGGCCGCGTCGGGCTCACGGTCGAGGGCCGCAAGGTCGACATGCGCGTCGTGACGATGCCGACCCAGCGCGGCGAGGGGGCGACGATCCGGATCCTCGACAAGGACCAGGCGCTGCTCTCGCTCGACCAGCTCGGGATGGATGGTGAGCAGCGGGGCCGGTTCGAGGCGGCGATCCGCCAGCCCTACGGCGCGATCCTCGTCACCGGCCCGACCGGGTCGGGCAAGTCGACGACGCTGTACTCGGCGCTGCAGGTGATCAACGAGGTCTCGAAGAACATCATCACGATCGAGGACCCGGTCGAGTACCAGCTCGAGGGGATCAAGCAGATGGGCGTCAACCGCCGCGCCGGGCTCGACCTTCGCCAGCGGCCTGCGGTCGGTGCTGCGGGCCGACCCCGACGTGATCATGGTCGGCGAGATCCGCGACGCCGAGACCGCGCGGATCGGGATCGAGGCGGCGCTGACCGGCCACCTCGTGCTGACGACCCTGCACACCAACGACGCGCCCGGCGCGATCACCCGCCTCTCGAAGATGGGGATCGAGGCCTTCCTGACCGCGTCCGCGGTCGACTGCGTCGTCGCCCAGCGGCTCGCCCGGCACGCTCTGCACGAGCTGCAAGCGGCGCACCGTGCTCGCCCAGAGCGCGCTCGCCGAGGCCGGCTTCCGGGTCGGCGCCGACGTCGAGGCCTACGAGCCGGTCGGCTGCGCGCGCTGCAACGGCACCGGCTACAAGGGCCGGATCGGGCTCTACTCGGTGATGACGATGTCCGAGCAGATCAAGGACATGACCGTCGGCGGCTCGCCGCAGGCCGAGATCGCGAAGGCGGCGCGGGACGAGGGGATGATGACCCTGCGCGAGGACGGCCTGCACAAGGTCCGGTCGGGGATCACCAGCATCGAAGAGGTCGCGCGGGTCTCGGTCTGAGCGACCGGTCCGCTATACCTCCTCCCATGAGAGGGGAGCTGAAGGCGGTCCGCGCGATCGCTGTCGGGGTGGCCGCAGTCGTGGCGCTGTTCGTCGCAGCCCTGCTGGTGCTGCCGTCGAGCGCCGCCGCGAAGACCGTCTGGCTCTGCAAGCCCGGGATCGCGAACAACCCCTGCACGCCCGACCTCTCGACCACGCAGATCAGCCCGACCGGCGAGGCGCTCGGCACCTCGACACCCGAAGCGGTCGAGAAGCCGAAGTTCGACTGCTTCTACGTCTACCCGACCGTCAGCGACGACGAGGGCGTCAACTCCGATCGCTCGATCGATCCCGAGGAGCGCTCGATCGCCCTCTACCAGGCTCGCGCTACTCGCAGCGCTGCCGCGTCTTCGCGCCGATGTACCGGCAGCTGACGCTGGGGGCGATCTTCGGCGGCCCGATCGGCGAGGAGGAGCAGGCGCTCGCCTACGGCGACGTGCTCACGGCCTGGAAGACCTATCTGCGCAAGTACAACAAGGGCCGTGGCGTCGTCCTGATCGGGCACTCGCAGGGCTCGCTCGTGCTGCGAGCAGCTGATCGCCGACCAGATCGACCCCAAGCCCCGGCTCCAGCGCCGGATCATCTCGGCCCTGCTGCTCGGCGGCAACGTGCTCACCGACGAGGGCAAGCAGTCGGGCAGCGCGCTGCAGAGCCTCGGGGCCTGCAAGCGGCCGAAGCAGACCGGCTGCGTGGTCGGCTTCTCGACCTTCGACGCGCCCGTGCCCGCGGACGCCGCCTTCGGCCGGCCCGGCGACTTCCTCGGCGGCGATCCCGAGACCCAGGACGTGCTCTGCACCAACCCGGCGGCGCTCGGCGGCAACAAGAAGGTGCCGCTCGACCACGGTGATGCCGACCGAGCCGTTCGCGCCGGGCACGTCGATCGGGCTCGGCACGCTCGCGGTCGGCTTCCCCGACGTCAGCGATCTCGACACGACCTACGCCGAGGCCGACGGCGCCTACATCGGCCGCTGCTCCTCGGCGGACGACGCCGACGTGCTCCAGATCGAGCCGACCGGCGGCGCCCCGGACCTGAACGCGGTCCCGACCGCCGGCTGGGGCCTGCACCTCGTCGACGCCAACATCGCGCTCGGCAACCTCGTCGGCCTGGTCAAGAAGCAGGCCGCCGCCTACGCCAAGGCCGGCTGAGGCCGGGCGGGCGCCGCCCGCTCGTCGCCGCCCTCCTGCTTCGATCACAATCCCGCGATGCCGACCCGCGAGACGATCACGCACGTCTTCGGCGCTCCGGGTCGCTTCCTGGTCGACTGGCTCGACCGGGTGCTCGAGATCGAGGGGATCGATCGCGGCATCGTGATCGGCGCCCAGGCCTTCACGGCGCTGTTCCCGGCGCTGATCACCTACGCGGCGATCGTCTCGCGCAGCGACGGCAACGCCTTCGCCGACCGGCTGATCGACCGCTTCGGCCTCGAGGGCGAGAGCGCCGACTCGGTCCAGGGCCTGTTCGAGTCGACCGCCGGCAGCGCCCAGGCCTCGGTGATCGGCGCGATCTTCGTCCTCTTCTCGGCGCTCGCCTTCGCGCGGGCGATGCAGCGCCTCTACGAGCACGCCTGGCGGATGCCGCGGCTCGGCTGGCGGGCGAGCCACTGGGGCCTGGTCTGGCTGCTGCTGCTGCTCGCCTGGCTCGGGATCAACCCGGTCCTCGACAGCGCCCTGCCCGAGGGCCTGCACGCGATCGCCTCGCTCGCGATCGCCAGCCTGCTCTGGCTCGCGACGCCCTATCTGCTGCTGGCGCGCCGGGTGCCGTGGCGCGAGCTGGCGCCGGGCACGGCTCTCACCGATCGTCGCGATGACCGCGGCCGGCGCCGCCTCCGTGCTCGTGATGCCGGAGCTGATCTCGAGCACCTCTTCGGAGTTCGGGACGATCGGCGCCGCCTTCGCGGTCGTTGCCTGGCTGACCGGGCTGGCGATGGTGCTGATGGTCTCGGTCGCCGGCGGCGCGACGATCGCCGACTGGCGCCGCCGGTTCCTGCGCGAGCGGGCCGCGGCTCAGTCCGCTCCGACGTCCGCGTAGTCGCTCTGGCCGAGCTGGGCGAGCCAGCCGCAGAGGACCCGGTAGACGCCCTCGGCCCCGACGATCGGCTCGGCCGGCGCCGGCAGGTCCGTCGGGTGGCAGAGGAACGGGTAGCTCTGCGGCCCGCCGATGCCGCCGTGGGAGCCGACCAGCTCCTCGAACGCCGCCACCTCCTCGGTCTCGTCCCAGTAGCGGCTGTTGACGACGATGTCGGGACAGTGCGCGAAGCCGTCGGTGCGGAGCAGGTGCCGGGCGGCGTTGGGGCCGAACGGCGCCAGCGGGTCGTCGCCGACGACGGTGTCCTCGGCGAGCGCGTGCGTGCCGTGGGCGCCGAGCGCGAGCGGCCCGGCCGCCTCGGAGCGGACCATCACGAAGCCGATCCCGGGGTGCTGGCGCAGCGCCTCGACCAGGCCGGGGTGGAGGGCCTCGATCCGCTCCAGCGTGAGCCGGCCCGGCTCGCGCGGGAAGCTGATCAGGCCGAGGTTGCCGGAGGCCATGACCGAGACGTCGGGCAGGTCGTCGCCGCTGCCGTGCCGCTCGCCGGAGGCGCTCGGAGCCTCGATCACGACGGTGCCGTCCTCGGTCCGCCCGCGGGTGACGGCCCGGACCGTGCGGCCGGCGCCGGTGTCGTCGCGGCCGATCTCGGTCAGCGAGGCGCCGAGGTAGGCCGACGCCTCGTCCTCGCCGCCGCTCTGGGCGTGGATCTCGGCGCCGCTCGCAGTCGCGCGCTCGGACGACGTCCTCGAGCGTCTCGCCGTAGCGCTGCAGGAAGGTCGCTCCCTGCGACTGGCCGTGGTCGGAGAGGACGATCAGGCGGTAGGGCCGCGGCGCGTGCGGGACGGCGGCCTCGAGCCGGCCGATCTCGCGGTCGACCTTGGCCAGCACCGCGAGCGTGTCCTCGCGCTCGATCCCTGAGTGGTGGGCGACCTCGTCGTAGGCGAGGAAGGTCGTGTAGATCACCGGCCGGCCCGAGAGCAGGTCGCCGAGCACGGCCGCGACCTGGAGGTCGAGCTGGACGGCCGTCGCCCAGGCGCGGACCGCCGCGTACATGCGGTTGCGCTCGATCCGCGGCTGCACGTCGCGGCGGCGCTGCTTGGCGGCGGCGCGGCGCTCGCGCCAGAAGTCGGCGGCCGCGGCGCCGGCCGTCTTCAGGACCGCGTAGGGCTGGGCGAAGTAGGCGGCGTAGTCGCGGCCGAGCGGGCGCCGGCGCTCGAGCACGGTGCTCATCGTCAGCATCGAGTGCGGAGCGTCGCCGGAGAGGATGTTGGCGCGGCTGGCGCCGTCGGCGTGGAGCAGGCCGCGGCCGTTCGAGTGGCGCCGCTCGATCTCGGCCGCGTCGCGCGGGTGGTTGGTGACGATCGCCGCGCCGCGCTCCTTCTCCCACCAGCGGAAGGCGGGCATGTCCTCGTTGTTGCCGTGCAGGATCCCCGCCTGGCAGGCGCCGGTCTGCGAGGAGAGGTCGGTCTCCCAGCGCTCGAGCCGGTGCGAGCCGCTCGAGACCCAGCGGGCCAGGTTCGGCATCGTGCCGTCGCGCAGGGCGCGGACGACGACCTCGTGCGCGAGCCCGTCGATCTCGAGCAGCAGCAGGCCGGGCACGTCGGTCTCGATGCCGTCGCCGTGCAGGCGCTTGGCCCGGGCGAGCACGTTGCGGCTCCAGCTCTCGTCGTCGCCGAGCGCGAGCAGGGCCGCGAACAGCGCCGTCAGCGCGGTCATCCCGATCGTGACGACGATCCCCTCCGGCAGGCCGGTGATCTCCGCGCCCGGGATCAGCTCGATGATCCAGGTGACGAGCAGCGCGTTGAGCACGATCGCGGCGCCGCCGAGCGTGAGCACGCTGAGCGGCAGGGTGAAGCGCGCGATCGCCGGCCAGATCAGCGCGTTGCCGACGCCGACGACGACGGCTGCGCTGAGCGCGGCGCCCGGGCCCGTCGAGCGTGAAGCCGGCGAGCAGGTGCGAGAGCAGCAGCAGCGCCAGCGGCGTCGAGCAGCAGCACCGCGAGCGCCCGCAGCACGACCTTGTAGAGCCGCGGGCCGCTGCGAGGCGCTTGCCCCGGGGCGGTGGGAGTGGCGGGGCCGGAGCTCATCCCGCGGAACTCTCCCGGATCGCGCGGCGGCCCGTCCCGCCGATCCGTCCGGCTCCCGAATCAGGATCAGGGGTCGATGGCGGACCCGTCACCGTCACCCGCGACACCGCCCTCCGGGGCCTCAGGGCTACCTGCGGCGTCCGGCGGTCCCGAGGCCGGGGGCGCCGCGGCGGTCGGCGGCTGGCAGGGACCGGCGCTCGGCGACGTGCTCTTCGGCCGCCGCGCCGGCCGCGAGCCGAGCGTTCGCTCGATCCTGCGAATCATCGTCACGGTCGTCGGCTCGGCGCTCGCGCTGTACATCGTCTATCGCCTGCGGACCCCGATCTCCTACCTGCTGTTCGCGACCTTCATCGCCGTCGCGCTCTCGGCGCCCGTCGCCTGGCTCACGCAGCGGATGCCGAAGGGCCTGGCGATCCTGATCGTCTACCTCGCGGTCGTGCTGGTCCCGGTCGGCGTCGGCGCGATCCTGATCCCGCCGCTGGTCCAGGCGGCTGCCGACCTGGTCGGCGACTTCCCCTCCTACGTCGACGATCTCAAGGGCACCGTCAACGAGAACGAGACGCTTCAGAACCTGAACGACGACTTCGACGTCACCTCGAAGCTCGAGGAGTTCGCCGGCGACGCCGCCTCCAAGCTCACCGACGTCCCCGGCGTGCTCGCTGACGTCGGCGCCGGGATCGTCGGCTCGATCTTCGCCGGGGTGACGATCCTGATCATGAGCCTGTTCATGGTCTCCCGCGGCGGCAAGTGGATCGACATGGTGCTCGGGACCCGGCCACCGCGTGAGGCCGAAGTGATCAAGCGCGCGCTCGACAACATGTCGGTAGCGGTCGGCGCCTATGTCGGCGGCGCGATCCTGCAGTCGCTGATCGCCGGCGTCGTCACCTTCATCGTGCTCTCGATCCTCGGTGTGCCGGCGCCGCTGGCGCTCGCGGTGCTGGTTGCCGTCCTCGATCTGATCCCGCTCGTCGGCGCGACGCTGGGCGCGATCCTCGTCGCGATCGTGACCCTGTTCGTCGACTTCCCGACCGTGACGATCATCTGGGTCGATCTGGGCGATCGTCTACCAGCAGTTCGAGAACTACGTGATCCAGCCCCGGATCCAGGGGCGAATGGTCCAGCTCGACCCGTTCATCATCGTCATCGCGGCCCTGTTCGGCGGCACCCTGATCGGGATCGTCGGCGCCCTCGTTGCGATCCCGGTCGCCGGCGCGGCCCAGATCGGCGTGCGCGAGTTCATCGCCTACCGCAAGGAGGCGCTGCTCGCCCAGCAGGCCGAGGACGAGGCCGCGGCCGAGGCCTCGGAGCTGCCTCCGGGCGACGGGCCGCCGGGAGGCGGCGAGCCGCCCGGTGCGGCGGGCGAGCCGGCGCCCGCCTGAGTCGCTGAATCCCGCGTCGGCGGGTGTCCAGAGCGGTTCAAGCCCTGCTCCGGAGCTGTCGATCTTCTGGACGAATGAGTGACTTCGACTTTGCCGAGGTACTCACGCGGATGGTCGAGCTGCGGGCATCGGACGTGCATCTGTCGCCTGGCTTTCAGCCCGCGATCCGCGTGCGGGGACGGATCACCCCCCTCGATGACTATCCACCGATGACGCCGCAGCAGACGCGCGACGTCGTCTACTCGATCCTCAACAACGACCAGCGCAAGCGCTTCGAGAACAACCAGCAGCTCGACTTCGCCTACGCGATCCCCGACGTCGCCCGCTTCCGCGTCAACGTCTACTTCCAGCGCGGCGCGATCAGCGCCGCCTTCCGCCACATCCCGCAGGAGATCAAGTCGGTCGAGGAGCTCGGGCTGCCGCCGGTGATGACCGAGTTCACCCGCAAGCCGCGCGGCTTCGTGCTCGTCACCGGCCCGACCGGCTCGGGCAAGACGACGAGCCTGGCGGCGATGCTCGACCTGATCAACCGCGAGCGCGAGGAGCACATCCTCACGATCGAGGACCCGATCGAGTTCATGCACCCGCACCGCAAGTGCATCGTCAACCAGCGCGAGATCGGCGCCGACGCGCACGACTTCGCCTCGGCCCTGAAGTCGGCCCTGCGCCAGGACCCCGACGTGATCCTGGTCGGCGAGATGCGCGACCTCGAGACGATCTCGACGGCGCTGACCGCGGCCGAGACCGGCCACCTCGTCTTCGCGACCCTGCACACCCAGTCGACCGCCCAGACCGTCGACCGGATCATCGACGTCTTCCCCTCCGAGCAGCAGCACCAGGTGCGGATGCAGCTCTCGATCGCGTTGCAGGGGATCGTCACCCAGCAGCTGCTGCCGACCGCCGACGGCGCCGGCCGGGTCTGCGCGACCGAGGTGCTGATCCCGACGCCGGCGATCCGCAACCTGATCCGCGAGGGCAAGACCCACCAGATCTACTCGGCGATCCAGACCTCGGGCTCGACCGGGATGCAGACGATGGACGCGCATCTGGCGCAGCTCGTCCGGCAGGGGAAGATCACGCGCCAGCTCGCCGAGAACCGCGCCTCGGTGCCGGAGGAGCTGCGCCGCCTGCTCGGCGGCGCGCCCGCCGGCGGGCCCGGCCAGGCGCCGGCGACCCCGCAGTACGAGTCCGCGGCAGCGAGCCTGGGCACGCCGATCTGAGGGCTGACGGGGGAGTGCTGAGCAGCCGATGACGACCTTCGCGTTCAGAGCGGTCGACGTGGCCGGGGTGCCGGCCAAGGGCGAGATCGAGGCCGGCTCGAAGTCGCAGGTGACCGAGCAGCTGCGGCAGCGCGGCCTGATCGTCCTCGACGTCTCCGAGCAGCGCGACCCGCTCAAGCTGGAGTCGCTGTTCGAGCGCTTCCAGCACGTGAAGATGCGCGACCTCGCCGTCTTCAGCCGCCAGTACGCGACGCTGATCGCCTCGGGCATGCCGATGCTGCGCTCGCTCTACACGCTCGAGGACCAGACCGAGGACCCGAAGATCAAGGAGGCGGCGCAGAGCCTGCGGGCCGACGTCGAGGCGGGCAGCTCGGTCGCGGCGGCGATGGAGCGGCGGCCGCAGATCTTCGACCCGCTCTACCGCTCGATGGTGCGGGCGGGGGAGGGGTCCGGCCGGCTCGAGTCGGCGCTCGAGATGGTCGCCTTCCAGCTCGAGAAGCTGGACGCGCTGCGCCGCCAGATCCGCTCGGCGGTGATGTACCCGGCGCTCGTCTTCGGCTTCGCGATCTTCGCGATGATCATCATCGTCGCCTTCATCGTCCCGGTCTTCGTCGGCATCTTCGAGGAGATCGCCTCCGACGTTCCCGGCGAGAGCGCCGACCTGCCGTTCATGTCGCAGATCGTCGTCTCGATCTCGAACGCGCTGACCGGCTCCTGGTACATCCTGCTCGCGGTCGGGATCGCGCTCGGCGTCGGCTTCGTGCAGTGGAAGAAGACCGAGCGCGGCCGCTACCAGTGGGACGCGCTGAAGCTGCGGATGCCGATCTACATCGGCGACATCGTCCAGAAGGTCGCGATCGCCCGCTGGTCGCGGACCTTCTCGGGCACGATCTCCGCCGGCGTCCCGATCCTGCAGGCGATCAAGATCGCCGGCGAGACCTCCGGCAACCAGGTGATCGGCGCTGCGATGGCCGACGTCTACCAGTCGGTCCGCTCCGGCGGCACGATCGCCGGCCCGCTCGACCGCGCCGACGTCTTCCCGACGATGGTCACCCACATGGTCTCGGTCGGCGAGGAGACCGGCCAGCTCGAGCACATGCTCGGCAAGATCGCCGACTTCTACGAGGCCGAGGTCGACGCCAAGGTCAAGGCCCTGACCTCCCTGATCGAGCCGATCATGATCATCTTCGTCGGCGCCGTAGTCGGCTTCATCGTGATCTCGATGTACCTCCCGATCTTCAGCCTCTACGACAAGATCCGGTAGGGGAGATAGAAGAAGAAGGGGGGCCGGTGGCTCTGGCCGGATGACCGACCGACCCGGCCGTAGTTTCCACTCGACCCGCTTGTCCGGGCCCGTGACGGGGAGTAGGTTCGGTTGGCACCGAGATCAGGCAGTCGCTGAGTGAGGATCGTCTCTCGGGGCTGTGATCTCCGGACGAAGGGACGACCGGATGTGGACCGTGCGCAGGACGTCGATGACCGCGGTGCTCGCATTGACGCTGGGGCTGGCGCTGCCGGCGGCTGTGTCGGCGGGCACGAAGGTGTACTCGGGCAAGGCCGAGATCGGCGGCAAGGTGATCCTGGAGGTCACCGTCAGCAAGGCCGGTGTCGCGAAGTGGATCACCGAGCTCCGAGCGCAGGACCTGCCGGGAACCTGCGAGATCTCGGGCGGGCCGATCCCGATCGACATGAACGCGCCGACGAACATCAAGGTCTCGAAGCAGGGCGAGTTCAGCCTCAAGTACACCGACGAGTACGACAACAAGAGCACGCTGTCGGGGAAGTTCGAGGGCAAGAAGGACAAGCGGGTCTCGGGCGCATTCCGCTACGCGAGCCGATTCCCCGCCGAGGGCCCGTATCCCGAGGAGGACTGCGCGACCGAGCGGACCAGGTTCGAGGGCAAGAAGAGCGATCTCGACATCGGCGCCCCGACGCGCAACTGGCGCTGAAGGTATCCGGCCGGCCGGCAACCCGGAATAGACTCCGCTCATCCGCTGGTTCAAGAACGATCAGTTCGACTTCGAGACGCGCCTGGCGCTGGGCGCGGTCTACCACCGGCTCGGTGACGCGGGGGAGACCCTGGCGACGGTCGACCGGATCAAGGACGGCGACTACGAGAGCTGGTTCCGCGAGTGGCTCGAGACGGGCAGACGGGTTCGTGGGATCGCCGAAGCGGCCGAGGCGGCCGGGCATCGGGTCAGCGCCCGCGAGGCCTACCTGCGGGCCGGCTCCTATCTGTTCGCCGCGACCGGCGCGCTCGACGGGACCGACGACCCCGATCGCATGGTCCCGATCTGGCGCGAGCACCGCGAGTGCTTCGAGCGCTTCGGCGAGCTCTGCGATCCGCCGGTAGAGCCGCTCGAGATCCCCTGCGACGGGGACACCCTGAAGGGCTGGTTCTTCGCCGCGGACGACTCGGGCTCGCCGCGGCCGACCGTGATCCTCAACAACGGCAGCGACGGCCCCGTGACCGCGATGTGGCCGCGGGCCGAGGCCGCGCTCGCCCGCGGCTACAACGCGATGACCTTCGACGGCCCCGGCCAGGGGGAGGCGCTGTGGGAGCAGGGCATCCCGTTCCGGCCCGACTGGGAGCAGGTGATCACCCCCGTCGTCGACCTCCTCGACGCCCGCCCCGACGTCGACTCCGACCGGATCGCGATCATCGGCGTCAGCCAGGGCGGCTACTGGGTTCCCCGCGCCGTCGCCTTCGAGAAGCGGATCGCGGCCGCGGTCGCCGACCCGGGCGTCGTCGACGTCTCGACCGCGTGGACCGAGAAGTTCCCGAAGAGCATGATCAAGCTGATCGACGAGGGCGAGCGGGAGAAGTTCGACAAGCAGTTCCACTTCGCCGAGCACTTCATGGGGAAGACGACCCGGCAGACGCTCGCCTTCCGGATGAAGCCGTACCGGACCGAGTCGATGTTCGAGGCGATCGAGGCGGTCCGCGCCTACCGGCTCGACGACGTGGTCGCGGAGATCACGACGCCGATCCTGATCACCGACCCCGAGGACGAGCAGTTCTGGCCCGGCCAATCCCGGCGGCTCTATGACGCCCTGCCCGGCCCCGACAAGGAGATCGTCGCCTTCACCGCGGCCGAGGGGGCGAACTTCCACTGCGAGCCGATGGGCCAGGCCCTCGCCGACCAGCGGATCTTCGACTGGCTCGACGACAGGCTGATCGCCTAGCCGCTCTCACCCCAGACGCGCCAGGCGATTGCCGCGACGATCAGGGCGTCGCCGGTGTGTCCGCCTCGGACCGCACCGACTCGACCGTCGCCAGGAGCACGTCCTGGAGGACGGCGACGACCGGCTCCGGCTCGAGCCCGGCCTCGCGGCCGAGGTCGAGGGCGGTGACGGCGAACTCGAGAAAGCCGCGCAGGGCGGTGTGGGCGAGGGGGCCGGGGTCGGCGGTGCCGAAGTGGTTGAGCGCGACCGCGGCGACGACCAGATCCCGGTGCCCTTCGATCTTCGCCCGCATCTCGGCGTCGAGTCGCGAGGAGGCGTCGACCATCGTCCGCCAGGCGTCGGTCCGCTCCCAGGCCTGGTGGACGAAGCGGTCGAAGTTGCGCGGCAGCTTCTCGGCGAGCGGCACCGCCGGGTCGGTGTCGAAGCCGGCCGAGAGCTGCTCTGCCGCCTCGTCGACAGCGGCCAGCTCGAGGTCGATCCGGCCCCTCGGGAAGTAGTGGTAGATCAGGTTGCGGGTGACGCCGGCGCGCTCGGCGACCTCGTCGAGCGAGAGCTCGCGCAGGCCGTCCTCGGCGATCGCGGCGAGCGCCGCCTGCGTCAGCTGTCGGCGTCGCTCCTCGGAGCTCATCCGTCCCGACCCCGATGACCCCTCCATGCGGGCCATCGTACGGGTGCCGAATCGGGCGATCAAGTTGACAGATCGTAAATCGAGGGATAGCGTGGTCCGGGCAAGCCCCTGGGGGGAAGGCGTACGCCGGTGCTCGGGGCGCCGGCGTCGGCAGAGAGGACCAGACCGATGACCGCAGTCAACTTCCGCGCCGCGCTGAGCGGCGCAGTGTCAACCGCGATCATCGGATTGGCCCTTGCCCTGGCGCCGGCCGCGCTTGCAGCGCCGATCAACGACACCGGCACGCCCGAGCCTGCCCGCCGTTCTCCGGCTCCGCCGCGAAGGCGCACGAGCTGACGCCCTCGAGCCCGCCCCAGAACCCGTTCATGGCCGCGGACCCGAACTCGAACATCCACAACGACACGTGGATGACCGACGCTTACACCCGCGGCGGGCCGCTCGGCAACTCGCTCGAGCTCGACGACCGTCGTCGAAGCCGCCGTCGCTGTGCGGCTCGCTCGCTTTCGACAGTCAGAAGCGGATCGTCAGCGTCTGCCCGTCGGTGGTGGCGCCGCCGGAGGCCCGGATCATCGATCCCGACACGCTCGAGACGATCTCGACCTACGTCCTGCCACAGGCGCCGAACGCACCCGGGAACGCTCGAGTACCAGAACTTCACCGGTGGCGGCTACTTCTTCCTCGACGACAAGGACCGGATCTGGGTCGCGACGAAGACCGACCACATCTACGTGCTCTCGCAGGGAGCCGACGGCAACACGCTGACCCTGGCAGAAGGACTACGACCTGACCAGCGTCCTCGACGAGGACATCGAGCGGATCTCCTCGGCGCTGCCGGACTTCGACGGCCGGATCTGGTTCGTCTCGAAGACGAACGGCAAGGTCGGCACGCTCGACCGCAAGACCGGCGATCTCAAGGTCATGGAGCTCGGCGAGGAGATCGAGAACTCGTTCGCGGTCGGCAAGAACGGCGTCTACATCGTCTCCGACAAGCGCATGTACCGGTTCGAGGCCAACGACAAGGGCAAGCCGAAGATCGTCTGGAAGGCCGGCTACGAGAACTCGGGGATCGTCAAGCCGAGCCAGGTCAACGCCGGCTCCGGCACGACGCCGACGATCATGGACAACGGCTACGTCGCGATCACCGACAACGCGGCGCCGAAGATGAACGTCGTCGTCTACCGGACCGGGGCCAACCTGCACGGGGAGAAGCGCAAGGTCTGCGAGCAGCCCGTCTTCGCGGCGAACAAGAGCGCCACCGAGAACTCGCTGATGACCAACGACCGCTCGCTCTACGTCGAGAACAACTACGGCTACCAGGACCCGTTCGGGCCCGAACGCGGCGCCGTCACCGAGCCCGGCTTCGCCCGGATCGACGTCAAGAAGAACGGCAAGGGCTGCAAGCTCGTCTGGGAGAACGACGAGGTGCGGGCGCCGACGGTCGTGCCGAAGCTCTCGACCAAGACCGGCCTGATCTACACCTACACGCGCCCGCCCGACCCGGACGCCGAGGGCTACTACTTCACCGCGATCGACGCCCGCAACGGCAAGACGAAGTGGAGCCTGTACACCGGCTCGAACATCGCCTTCAACAACAACTACGCCGGCATCGCGCTGGGTCCGAAGAAGACGATGTACCTGGGCGTGACCGGCGGCATCCTCAAGCTCCGCGACGGCAGCTGACCCCGGCCGCAAGCCGCTCCGGCGGCGGATCGTTCATCTTCTTCGGGTGATGAAAGCACCGGCTGATGCTGGTGGGCTGGGGCTGTGATGGAGGAGATCCTGAGCGAGAGCGAGTCGTTGCCGGCCGAGCCGCTCGACGCTCCCGCGTTCGTTCCCGACCCGCTCGGCCGACACATCGCTGCGCGGTGACGGCTGGCGCCTGTATCAGGCGATCCGCCTGGCGCTGCGATGGCTGCGCTGGTGGGTGCGGCTCGAGGCCCGCGGGCTCGACGCGGTGCCGCGCCGCGGCCCGGTCCTGATCGTCTCCAACCACGACTCCTGGATCGACCCGCCCGCGATCGCCGAGGTGATGATGTGGCGTCCGCGTCAGGTCCGCTTCCTCGCCAAGGCCTCGCTGTGGAAGCTGCGGGTCACGGCGGCGATCCTCGACGGCCTCGGCCAGATCCCCGTCAACCGCGGCGCCGGCGACGTCGTCGCGATGGAGTCGACGATCGACGCGCTGCGGCGGGGCGAAGCGGTCGGGATCTTCCCCGAGGGCACCTTCTCGAGGGGCAGGCGGCTGCGCGCGCGGCGTGGTATCGCCCGTCTCGCGCAGGCGTGCCCCGACGTCCCGATCGTGCTCGTCGCCGTCAGCGGCGGCACCGTCGTCAACCGCTTTCCGCGCCGCCCGCGGATCACGCTCGAGTTCTTCGAGCCGGCCGGGGGCCAGCCTCGCCCCGACGAGGAGCCCGGCGCCCTCGCTCAGCGCCTGCTCGACGAGATCCGCGAGCGCGTGCCGCCGACGCGCTGAGCGGGTTCAGCCGGCCCGGCGCCTGCGGGCGCGGATGATCGCGGAGGCCGCCTGTTCGTGGACGCGGTGCGTCTCCCGGATCTCGACGTCCTCGAAGCCGGCTGCCTCGAGGCCGGCGGCGAACTCCTCGCGCGTCAGGGCGCCGGCGATGCAGCCGGTCCACTGCTGCATGTCGCGGCGCGTCGCCTCGTCCATGCCCGGGTCGGCGACGACGTCGCTGACCGCGAAGCGGCCGCCCGGCCGCAGCACGCGGGCGGCCTCGCGGAAGACCCGCGCCTTGTCGCCCGAGAGGTTGATCACGCAGTTGGAGATGACGACATCGACGGAGCCGTCGGGCAGCGGCACGTCCTCGATCGTCCCCTTGACGAACTCGGCGTTGGCGACGCCGGCCTGACGCTGGTTGTCGCGGGCGAGCTCGAGCATCTCGTCGGTCATGTCGAGCCCGTAGGCCTTGCCGGTCGGACCGACCCGGCGGGCGGACAGCAGCACGTCGATGCCGCCGCCGGAGCCGAGGTCGAGGACGGTCTCGCCCTCGTGCAGGTCGGCGACCGCCGTCGGGTTGCCACAGCCGAGCGAGGCGAGGCGAGCAGCATCCGGGAGCGACTCGCGCTCGGCGCCGGAGTAGAGGGCGGAACCGAAGACGTCGCGCTGCTCGTCGGTGATCACCGCGGCGTCGCCGCAGCAGCTCGCGCCGCTCGGCATCGGCGTCCGTCCTCGGCGTCGCCGTCGCCGCAGCGGCGTAGCGCTCCCGCACCACCTCGCGAATCGCCTCGGCGTCGCTGGTCGCCTGCGCCGGCTCGCTGCCGCGTCGCAGCCGCAGCTCTGCCCGTCGTTGGTTCCGCAGCAGTCGCTCTTCGCCTCGGGCTCGCAGCAACTCTCCTGGGCCTCAGGAGAGCAGCAGCCGTTCGTGGGTGCGATGTCTAGCTCAGCCATGTCGAGAGCTCCTCGAGTGCATCGGGGTTGACGTAGTAGTAGGCCCACAGGCCCTTGCGCTCCGAGCCGACGATGCCGGCGTCGCGGAGCTTCTTCAGGTGGTGGGAGACGGTCGGCTGGGAGAGGTCGAAGAGCGGCACCAGCTCGCAGACGCAGACCTTGCCCGCGTGCTTGCGCAAGACGTCGACGAGCTGCATCCGGACGGGATCGCCGAGCGCCTTCGCGACCTCGGCCATGCGCCCGGCCTGCTCGCGCTCGATGTCGGGGTAGACGACCGGCTCACAACAGACATCCCCCTTCGGGCGCTTCTGCTTCGGGGCGAGATCGAGCGTGGTCATCGGCCTGTCTCCTCGAGCTGATCGAAGTTCATCTATATGGACGATAGTCGATTCAGTTGACATTTGTCAATGTATGCTCCCGGGCGATGGTGTCCCCGAGGAGATCGTCGCGGTGATCGGGCGTCTGTCGACGCTCGATCGCTTCCTGCCCCTCTGGATCGGGCTCGCGATGGCGCTCGGGCTCGCGCTGGGCGCCCTCGTCCCCGGCCTCGACGCGGCGCTCGACAGCCTCGCGGTCGGGACGATCTCGCTGCCGATCGCGGTCGGCCTGCTGCTGATGATGTACCCGGTGCTGGCGCGTGTGCGTTACGAGCGGCTCGGCGAACTGCGCTCCGAACGGCGTCTGTTCAGCAGCCTCGGTCGTGCTCAACTGGGTGATCGGCCCGGCGCTGATGTTCGCGCTCGCCTGGATCTTCCTCGCCGACGAGCCCGCGTACCGGACCGGGCTGATCATCGTCGGGCTCGCCCGCTGCATCGCGATGGTGCTGATCTGGAACCAGCTGGCGCGTGGAGACAACGACGCCGCGGCTGCGCTCGTGGCGCTCAACTCGGTCTTCCAGATCTTCGCCTACAGCCTGCTCGGCTGGTTCTATCTCGAGCTGCTGCCCGGCTGGCTCGGTCTCGACCAGCAGGGGATCGAGATCTCGCTCTGGGAGGTTGCCCGCACCGTCCTGATCTTCCTCGGGATCCCGCTCGCCGCCGGGTACTGGACGCGGCGCGTCCTCGGGGCCCGCCGTGGCATGGACTGGTACGAGAACGTCGTTCGTGCCGCGGATCGCGCCGCTGGCGCTCTACGGGCTCCTGTTCACGATCGTCTGCCTGTTCGCGCTGCAGGGCGACGCGATCACGAGCCAGCCGCTCGACGTGGTCCGGATCGCCGTACCGCTGCTCATCTACTTCCTGGTCATGTTCTTCGTCAGCTTCGCGGCCGGCCGGGTCCTCGGTCTCGCCTACGACCGCACGGCGACGCTCGCGTTCACCGCCGCGTCGAACAACTTCGAGCTCGCGATCGCCGTCGCGGTCGGGGTCTTCGGCGCCACCTCCGGGCAGGCCCTGGCCGGCGTCGTCGGGCCGCTGATCGAGGTCCCGGTGCTCGTCGGGCTGGTCTACGTCTCGATCTGGCTCGGCCGCAGGTGGTTCGGCGACTGCGGCGGTCGACTGAAGGCGCTGGCGAGTCGAGCAGGCATGGGCGGCCTCGTGAGCGCCAGGATCGGGATCAACGGTTTCGGTCGGATGGGGAGGCTGGCCCTGCGCGCCGGCTGGGATCCGAGCCCTCGAGTTCGTCCACGTCAACGAGATCGCCGGCGACGCCGCGACGGCCGCCCACCTGCTCGATGTTCGACTCGGTCCACGGCCGCTGGGACCGGGAGGTCGCCGGATCCGAGCACGGGCTCGAGATCGACGGCGGCCGGATCGGCTACAGCTCGGCCGCCGCTCCCGCCGACGTCGACTGGGCGGGCGCCGGAGTCGACGTCGTGCTCGAGTGCACCGGCAAGTACCGCACGATCGCCTCGCTCGAGCCCTACTTCGAGGCCGGGGTCAAGAAGGTGATCGTCGCCGCGCCGGTCAAGGAGGAGGGCGCGCTCAACGTCGTCATCGGGCGTCAACGACGACCTCTACGACCCGGCCGGCACGACGTCCTGACCGCGGCCTCCTGCACGACCAACTGCCTCGCGCCGGTCGTCAAGGTGATCCACGAGGGGATCGGGATCGAGCACGGCTCGATCACGACCCTGCACGACGTGACCAACACCCAGGTCGTCGTCGACGCTCCGCACAAGGACCTGCGCCGCGCCCGCGCCGCGAGCCTGTCGCTGATCCCGACGACGACCGGCTCGGCGACCGCGATCGGGCTGATCTTCCCCGAGCTGCAGGGCAAGCTCGACGGCCTCGCGGTCCGCGTGCCGCTGCTCAACGCGTCGCTGACCGACTGCGTCTTCGAGGTCGCGCGCGCCGACGACGGTCGAGGAGGTCAATCGGCTGCTGGCCGAGGCTGCGCCGAGCGGACCGCTGCGCGGGCATCCTCGGCTACGAGGAGCGGCCGCTCGTCTCGGTCGACTACCGCGACGATCCGCGCTCGGCGATCGTCGACGCGCCCTCGACGATGGTCATCGACGGCACCCAGGTGAAGATCCTCGCCTGGTACGACAACGAGTGGGGCTACGCGAACCGGCTCGTCGAGCTGGCCGCGCAAGGTCGGCGAGTCGCTGCCCTGAGAGCGATGGAGGCGGCGAGCGCAAAGCAGGGGGACCTCCGCAACTACATCCTCGTCACCGGCGGCGTACTGGGCCGACACGCTCGCCGACGGCGCGATCCGGATGCTCGTCCTCTTCTACTTCTACGACCTCGGCTACACGCCGTTCGAGGTCGCGCTCGCTGTTCCTCTTCTACGAGGTCTTCGGGATCATCACCAACCTGGTCGGCGGCTTCATCGCCGCCCGGCTTCGGGCTGAAGACGACGCTGTTCGCCGGCCTCGGCACTCAGATCGTCGCGCTGCTGATGCTCGGCCTGGCGCCGGAGGCGTGGCTGGTCGTGCCCTACGTGATGGTCGCCCAGGCGCTCTCGGGCATCGCCAAGGACCTGACCAAGATGAGCTCGAAGAGCGCCGTCAAGCTGGTCGTGCCGGAGGACTCCGAGTCGGCGCTCTACAAGTGGGTGGCGATCCTGACCGGGTCGAAGAACGCGCTCAAGGGCGTCGGCTTCTTCCTCGGCGGCCTGCTGCTGACCGTGATCGGCTTCCAGACGGCGATGCTGCTGCTGGCGGCGATGGTCGCGACGGCGCTGGTCGTGACCGCGATCCTCATGCACGGCGGCCTCGGCAAGACCGACGCGAAGGCGAAGTTCCGCCACATGTTCTCCCAGAACCGGGCGATCAACGTGCTCGCGGCGGCGCGCCTGTTCCTGTTCGCCTCGCGCGACGTCTGGTTCGTCGTCGGCCTGCCGGTCTACCTGCGGACGGTGCTCGGCTGGAGCTTCTGGGAGGTCGGCACCTTCCTGGCGGTCTGGGTGATCGGCTACGGGATCGTCCAGGCCTCGGCGCCGCGCTGGGTCAAGCGCGAGGTCGAGGGCGACGGCCGCGAACCGGACGGCAGGACCGCGACCTGGCTCGCCTTCGTCCTCGCCGCCTTCCCGGCGGGGATCGCGATCGCGCTCTCGGCCGACTTCGACCCCGGGACCGTCCTCGTCGTCGGCCTGATCCTGTTCGGCGTCATCTTCGCGATCAACTCCGCCGTCCACTCGTACCTGATCCTCGCCTACGCCGACAGCGACAAGGTCGCGATGAACGTCGGCTTCTACTACATGGCCAACGCCGGCGGCCGGCTCGCCGGCACGATCCTCTCCGGGCTGCTCTACCAGTGGCAGGGCCTCGAGGCCTGCCTGTGGGCATCGGCGATCTTCGTGCTCGCCGCCGGCCTGATCTCGTTCTCGCTGCCGACGCACACGCCGAGGCGCTCGACCGAGGCCGACGCGGCCGCGGGCGGCCGACGCCGGCGTAGGCGGATGCGGCCGGCCGGGCAAACCCCGGCCGGCCGGATCCGGAAGCTAGGCCAGGGCCTTGGCCTTGAGCCTGGCGTACTCCTCGTCGTCGATCGCGCCGGAGTCGTGCAGCGCCTTCGCCTTCTCGATCTGCTCGGCGGTGTTGTCGCCGGCAGCGGCCTTGACGCGTTCGTCGAAGGCGCTCTGCTGTGCCTGCTGGGCGGCGATCGCTCGTTCGCGCATTCCGTCGTGCTGGGCGATCAGGTAGACGAGGACGCCGAGGTAGGGGACGATGATCACGAACACGACCCAGATCGCCTTGCCCCAGCCACCGATGTCGTGGCGGCGGAAGATGTCGTTGAGGACCATGATCACGATCCAGATCCACGCCACCCAGGCGAAGAAGATCAGCATCGTTCCCATCAGCTCGAGGAACGGGTACTCGGCAGCTAAGAACACTTGGAAGTCCTTTGTAGGTCGTACGTCACTTGGTCACGAGGACCGTAGTGCGACAGCGGCCGAGCGCCATCATCCGCATTGGGTGATGCGCTCGCGGCCCGCTCTCGGGGACGCTGTCAGGCACACCGCACCGCCACAGAAGGAGCACCGATGGACATCCTCGAGATCGAGACCAAGGAGACCGTTCAGCGCGAGGAGGCGGCCAAGCGGCTGCACGCGATCGCCGACATGCTCGCCAAGCAGAACGACGTCGAGTTCGAGCGCGACGGGATCCGCTTCAACGTCCACGTGCCGGACGAGGTGCAGCTCAAGATCGAGCTCGAGATCGAGACCGACGAACGCGAGCTCGAGATCGAGCTCAAGTGGTAGGCGATCCCGCCGGCCCGTTCAGTCGGGCTTAGCGGCGGGCGTGGCCCAGTCGCTGAGGAAATGCGTCGTCAGCTGCGCCAGCGTCGTGCCCGCGAGCGCCCCGGCGACGACGTCGCCCGGGTAGTGGACGCCGGTGTGGACGCGCGAGTAGGCGACCAGCGCCGCGAGCCCGCGCAGCGGGATCGCCGCCTGCGGGTGGACGCGCCCGACGGCCGTTGCGAAGGCGAAGGCGGTGGCGGAGTGGCCCGAGGGGAACGAGGTCGTCGACGGCATCCGCACGTGCCGGGTGAGCGGCACCTCCTGGGCGGCACGCGCCGGCCGGCTGCGCTTGCCGAGCGGCTTCATGCCGAGGTTGACGATCGTCGCCGTGACGCCGACGGCGGCCATCCCGAGCGCCGCCGCGCGACGGCCTCGCGGGCCGCCGCCGGCCGCCAGCAGGCCGGCCGAGGCGAACCACAGCGCCGAGTAGTTGGCGGCGCTGGAGAGCCGTGCCATCGCGGTGTCGAGCGACGGCGTCGGGGTCCTCGCGATCGCCGCGTAGAGGGCGGCGTCGACGCGCTCGGCGTCGTTGAGCCAGACCGGCCCCTCCTCCACCTGTGGCGTCTGTTCAGAATCCACGAACGGTGATCTTATGAGTGGCCAGCGAATCGCTGCCTTCGCGGCCCTCGGGCTCGGCTGCGTCGCGACCGTCCTCGCGCTCGTCTTCATCGTCCAGCAGCTGCCCGAGGGACTCCTGATCGTCGCGCTGCTCGCGCTCGCCACCGTGACGCTCTGGTACGCGGTCATGTGGAGCGGGCCGGTCCGGATCGCCGCTCTCGCCCTCGGCGTCGCCGGCGCCGTCGCCGCCGTCGCCGTGATGCTCGCCGACGGGCGCCTGCAGTGGCTGGCGGTCGTCGGACTGATCGCCGCGGCAAGCGCCTGCGCCCGCGTCGCCTACGGCGGCCGTGCCCGGCTCACCGACGCCGACCCCGCCCAGTCACCCCGTCCTCTTCTACAACCCGAAGTCCGGCGGCGGCAAGGCCGAGCGCTTCCACCTCGCCGACGAGGCCCGCGCCCGCGGCATCGAGCCGATCGAGCTCGAGCTCGGCACCGACCTCTGGGATCTCGTCCGCGGCGCCGTCGCCGACGGCGCCGACGCGCTGGCGATGGCCGGCGGCGACGGCTCGCAGGCGATCGTCGCCGCGGTCGCGGCCGAGAACGACCTTCCCTACGCCTGCATCCCGGCCGGCACCCGCAACCACTTCGCGCTCGATCTCGGCGTCGACCGCGACGACGTCGTCGGCGCCCTCGACGCCTTCGTCGACGGCGGCGAGCGCCGCGTCGACCTGGCCGAGGTCAACGGCCGCGTCTTCGTCAACAACGTCTCGCTCGGCCTCTACGCGGAGGCCGTCCAGCGCGAGGGCTACCGCGAGGCGAAGATGCGGACGCTGCTGGCGACGCTGTCGGAGTGGCAGCGCAGCGAGGGCACCGGCCCGGACCTGCGCTGGCGCGGCCCGGGCGGCCACGAGCATCAGGCCGGGATGGCGATCCTCGTCTCCAACAACCGCTACCGGCTCGGCCACGCGGTCGGCTCCGGGACCCGGCCGCGGATCGACGACGGCCTGCTCGGGATCACCGTCGCCGGCCAGCCGACCGGCCGCGCCGGACACCGCGGGCCACACCGGCCGCAGCGCCCGTGGCGGGAGTGGAGCGCGCCCGAGTTCGAGGTCGATGCCGATCTGCCGGTGCCGGCCGGGATCGACGGCGAGGCGGTGACGCTGGAGCCGCCGCTGCGCTTCCGGATCCGCGCCGGAGTGCTCAGGGTGCGGATCGCCAAGCAGCATCCGGGCGCCTCGCCCTCGGCGACGATGCCCGAGCACGCCGTCGAAGGCGTCAAGGCGCTGTGGGGGATCGCAACCGGCGCCGGGCCCGAGCAGCCGCACTTCCACGCGTCGCCGCCTGTCGCCTGAAATCATCGTCCGATGTCGGAGGTGGTGATCGATCAGGCGCTTTCGGGGCCCCGAAGCGAGCGGCAACGGCGGCTACTCGTGCGCGATGCTGGCCGCCCGGATCGACGGGCCGGCCGAGGTGACGCTGAAGGCGCCGCCGCCGGTCGACCGCCCGCTGCGGCTGGCGACCGACGACGAGGGCGGCGTCTCGCTGCTCGACGGCGACGAGCTCGTCGCGGTCGCGCGCGCCGACGACGCTCGAGCGTCGCGTGCCGCCCTCGGTCAGCCTGCTCGAGGCCACTCGCGCCGCCGAGCGCTACGAGTGGACCGCGGACGTGCACCCCTATCCCGCCTGCTTCGTCTGCGGCCCGACCAGGGCCGAGGGCGACGGCCTGCGGATCTTCCCCGGCCCGGTCGAGGGCCGCGAGCTCTACGCCGCGCCCTGGACTCCGGACGATTCGCTCGCCGACGACGAGGGCATCGTCCGCCCCGAGTTCGTCTGGGCGGCGCTCGACTGCCCGAGCGGGATCGTCACCGATCTCTTCGGCGACGTCGGGCGGATCCTGCTCGGCCGCCTCGCCGCCGAGTCTGATCGAGCCGCTCGAGGCGGGAACCAGCTACGTCGCCACCGCCTGGCCGATCGCCCGCGACGGCCGCAAGCTCGACACCGGCTCGGCGCTGCACACGGCCGACGGCGAGCTCTGCGCGGTCGCCCGCGCCCGCTGGATCGAGGTCGAGCCGGCCTGAGCGACCGGGAGCCCCGATACGAGTTGCCTGACGATCCGCTGCTCGCGGAGGTCGGCCGCGCGCTGGAGGAGGAGGACCACACGGGCGAGGTTCTCGACTCGGACTGGAGGATCCGCTACATCAGCGCCGAGCTCCGCCACATGACCGGCGTCTATGACGACTCCGGGCTTGGCTACGGGCTTGCCGAGCCTGAGTCGGATGCACAGCCGACCGGAGGCCTGGCGGGCGACCCCGGAGTCCGGGGTCGCGTGGCTGTTGAAGGAAGCCCCGTACTACCTGCACGACCGTGAGCGAGGCTCGCGTGGCGATGCCTGGCTGGACGAGAACATCGCGAAGGCTCCCGAGCTCCGGCCGATCGAGCCGCCACCGGCCTGGTCCTTCGCCTTCGAAACCAGCCTGCCCAGCGGTCAGCAGATCACCGTCTCGAGGGTGGCGATCCGGCTCCGGCGCAGCGACGGCTCGCTGGCCGGCATGGCCGTGATCTACGTCGGCGGCGGCCTCAGGGCGAGCGTCCAGACGATGCTGACCCGGGGCGACCCCGGCATGTTCGAGCGGATGACGGCGCTCGTCGAGCCCGGCCGCCGGCCGGCCGCAGTGTTGTTCGCGGACCTGGCGGCCTCGGGCGTGATCGCGCGGCGAATCTCGACCCGCGCCTACTTCGATCTGATCCGGACGATCACCTCCGAGGTGGACCGGGCGGTGATTGCCGAGGGCGGTGTGATCGGCAAGCACGTCGGAGACGGAGTCACCGCCTTCTTCCTCGCAGAGCAGGCCGGGGAGAAGGCGCCGCGGCGGCCGCCTCGGTCCGGGCCGCGCAGCGGATAGCGTCGGTGGTCGACGCGATCGACATCGGCGACGTCCAGGTGCAGATCAAGGTCGGTCTGCACTGGGGCGCGACGCTCGTGATCGGCCAGATAACCACCGAGGGCCGGCTCGAGGTGACCGCACTCGGCGACGAGGTCAACGAGGCGGCTCGGGTCGAGCAGGCCGCAAGCGGCGGGCAGATCCTCGCGACCAAGAGCCTGCTCGAGCGGCTCGAGCGCGACGATGCTGCCGCCGCAGGGATCGACCCCGACTCCTTCACGTACACGCTCCTCGAGGAGCTCCCGGGCGTGAGCGAGAAGGCCGTGCGAGATGCCGGTGGGCTCGCCGTGGCCGAGCTGCCGCACACACCGGCAGGCGCCTGAGCGGTTCTCCGGTTCTTCGATTCTTCTTCGAACCGTCTTCAGATCGTCTTAGAGCGCGCCGCTTTCCTTGGCGGAGCCCGCAGGCCGTCCGGCCGCGGCGTCCCCGCACCACAAGGAAAGCCAGGCATGTTCTATCTCCGCTACGTGTTCGCCGAGCTCCGCCGCCGTAAGGGCCGGACGGTGCTGACCTCGCTCGGCCTCGCCGTCGGCGTCGGCCTCGTGGTCGCCGTGACCGCGCTCTCGTCCGGCCTCGACGAGGCGCAGTCGAAGGTGCTCGCGCCGCTGACCGGCGTCGGCACCGACATGTCGGTGAAGCGGCCCGTGACGATCGAGGCGGCTTCGGGCGAGAGCGGCGCGACCGGAGACATCAGCGCCGGCCCCGGCCCGGGCGGCGGCCTCTCCGCGAGCGAGCAGAAGCAGCTCGAGAAGGAGAACGGCGGCATCGGGCTCGACCTCGCGGCGCAGGGCAAGCCGGGCGAGAAGTTCACGACGAACGAGTTCGTGACCACCGACCTCAGCTTCCCCGAGCGGCAGGCCGACAAGGTCGCCGAGATCAGCGGCGTCGAGCAGGTCGGTCGCGCCCTGACCCTGAACCAGCTGACGATCTCGGGCACGGTTCCCGAGCAGGGCGAGGCGATGGCGATGCCCGCACCGGCTCCGGGCGGAGCGGGGGAGGGCTCCGAGCAGAGCTTCGACCAGTCCTCGGTCACCGGCATCGATGCCTCCGCCGCCGATCTTGCCCCGGTCACGACCGCGGAGCTGGTCGAGGGCCGCTACCTGGGGGAGGGCGCCAAGGACGAGGCGATGATCTCCCAGGCCTACGCGAACAGCGACGCCGTCGAGGTCGGTGACACGATCGAGGTCGGCGAGAAGCGCTTCGACGTCGTCGGCATCGTCAAGGCCCCGCTCGGTGGCGAGTCCTCCGACTTCTACGTGCCGCTGGCGACGCTGCAGAAGCTGTCGGATCGCGAGGGACGGATCAACGTCCTCCAGGTCCGCGCCGGCTCGGCCGAGCAGGTGGACGCGACCGCAGCGGAGATCGAGGCGGTCTTCCCGGGCTCGGACGTGACCACCGCATCCGACCTCGCCGATCGCGTCTCCGGCTCGCTCGTCGACGCCAAGAACCTCTCCTCCAAGCTCGGCACCGCGCTCGCGGTCGTCGCCCTGCTCGCGGCGTTCGGGATCGCGTCGCTGCTGACCCTCTCCTCGGTCAACAAGCGCACCCGCGAGCTCGGCACCCTGAAGGCGCTCGGCTGGCGACAGTGGCTCGTCGTCCGCCAGGTCACCGGCGAGTCGGTCGTCCAGGGGCTGCTCGGCGGCCTCGCCGGCGCCGTGATCGGCGTCGGCGCGGCGGCCGCGATCGGGGCGCTCGGCATCGATCTCGAGGCCTCGGTCGGCGCCGCCGCGAACGCCGCCGGCGGCCTGCCGGGAGGCCCGTTCGGACAGGGCGCCGTCGAGGCCGGCACCAGCACGGTCTCGCTCGGTGCGCCCGGTCGACGCCGGAATGCTGCTGCTCGCGGTCGGCCTCGCGGTGCTCGGCGGCCTGATCGCCGGCGCCGTCGGCGGGCTCAGGGCGGCGCGGCTGCACCCGGCCGAGGCCCTGCGGAGCGTCGAGTGAGCCGCCCCGGCCCCACCACGGACAGATCGACCAGAAGGAGCGAAGCGATGAACTCAGCGCAAACAGAGCAACGGACACCCCGGGCAGCCTCTGTACCGGATCGAAGGCGCGGTCAGGGCCTACGGCAGCGGCGACGTCGCGGTCCGGGCGATCGACGGGATCGACCTCGAGATCGAGCGCGGCGAGTTCGTCGTCATCGTCGGTCCCTCGCGGGTCCGGCAAGTCGACGATGTTGCAGCTGCTCGGCGCGCTCGATCGGCCCACGGACGGGACGATCGAGTTCGAGGGCAGGGATCTGCGCCGCGCGAGCGAGGGCGAGCTCGCGCGAGCTGCGGCTGAAGACGATCGGCTTCATCTTCCAGCAGTTCAACCTGATCCCGACGCTCTCGGCGCAGGAGAACGTCGAGGTGGCGATCGCCCCGACCGGGCTCTCGCGCACGCAGCGCTCGAGCGTCGCCTGGGGCCGGCTCGCGGACGTCGGCCTCGCGGACCGGGCCTCGCATCTGCCCAGTCAGCTCTCGGGCGGCGAGCAGCAGCGCGTCGCGATCGCGCGGGCGCTCGCCAACGAGCCCGACGTGCTGCTCGCCGACGAGCCGACCGGAAACCTCGACTCGAGCACCGGTGAGGCGATCCTCGACCTGCTCTACGAGCTGTGGCGGGAGCGCGGTCTGACCGTGGTCCTGATCACCCACGACGCCGCGGTGGCGGAACGCGCTCCGCGCGTGATCCGGCTCGCCGACGGCAGGGTCGAGAGCGATCTGGCGATCGCCCTCGCGCCCGAACACCCAACCAACGAAAGCGAAAGAGAGGTGGCTCGATGAGCACCAATCCGAACACACCCGAATGGCTCACCCGCAACCGGATCCTCGGCGGCGTCGCCGTCGCGATCCTCGCCCTGGTGCTGGTCGCGGCTGCGGTCGCGCTGAGCAACGACGAGGCCGAGTCGGCCGAGCGTGGCGACCATCACGAGATGGCCTACGCGCCGGGCGCTCCCGAGGGCATGCCCGGCGCCCCGAGGGCATGCCGGCCCCCGAGGGCATGCCGGCCCCGAAGGCATGCCCGGCGCGCCCGGCATGCCGGGCGAGATGGAGGGCGGTCACGGCGGACCCGGATTCGGCCCGCCCTCGGACGAGCTGCAGCAGTGCCTCTCGGACGAGGGGATCGACCTGCCGGAGCCGGGCTCGGAGCCCGACACCAGCGAGATGCCGAGCGAGGACGAGATGCACGACGCAATCGAGGCCTGCCAGAAGTACCTGCCGTAGGGTGAGCCTGGTGGCTCCGTGTCGATCGACGTCCTCGTAGTTGACGACGAGCCGGGGGTGCGGACCTCATTGGTCCGCGCCCTCGGGCTCGAGGGCTTCGACGTCTCCGCTGCCGCCGACGGCGAGGAGGCGCTCGAGCAGGTGCTCGCACGCCCGCGTGACGTCGATCGTTCTCGACATCTCGATGCCGGGGCTCGACGGGCTCGAGGTCTGCCGGCGCCTGCGGCGCAGCGGCGAGCGCGTCGCGGTCCTGATGCTGACCGCCCGCGACGCCGTCGACGACCGTGTCGCCGGGCTCGAGGCCGGCGCCGACGACTACCTCGTCAAGCCGTTCGCGCTGAAGGAGCTGGTCGCGCGGATCCGCGCCCTGCACCGGCGGATCGAGCCCGGCGACGAGCCGGTGCTGGCGCTTCGGCGACCTCTCGCTCAACCGCGAGACCCGCGTCGTCCGGCGCGGCTCCCGCGAGATCGAGCTCTCGCGGACCGAGTTCTCGCTGCTCGAGCTGTTCCTCGACCACCCGCGGCAGGTGCTCTCGCGGACCCAGATCTTCGAGCAGGTCTGGGGTTACGACTTCGGCCCGCGCTCGAACGCGCTCGGCGTCTACATCGGCTACCTGCGCCGCAAGCTCGAAGCCGGCGGCGAGCCGCGCCTGATCCATACCGTTCGCGGCGTGGGCTACGTGATGCGACAGGACTGATGGGGATCCGCGGGCGGATCGTCGCCCTGACCAGCCTCGCGGCGGCCGTCGCGGTGATCGCCGCGGTGGCGGGCGCCTACTTCGCCGTCCGCGGCGAGCTTCGCGACCAGGCGGACGAGGTCCTGCGCGAGCAGGCCCGGACGCTGACCGGGATCGCCGCGCAGGGCGACATGCTGATGCCGCAGTTCGGGGAGCGGCTGCCGCCGCCGCCCGATCTCTCCCCGGCGGTTCCCGGCGGTGGCGCCGTACCCCAGCGCGTCACCCCCGACGGGCAGCTGGCGGAGGTCCCCGCCGAGGACGACCCGATCCCGATCGAGGAGATCGACAGGCGGATCGCCGCCGCGGGCGCGGGCGAGGTGCTGACCGACCGGACCGTCGACGGCCGCCACTACCGGGTCCTGACGATCGGCCTCGGCGACTTCGGGGCCGGAATGCTCTCGCGGCCGCTCGAGGGAATCGACGACGTGCTCGCGGAGTTGCGGCTCGTGCTCGGGTTCCTGCTCGTCGGCGGCGTCGCGCTCGCCGGCGGTCTCGGCTGGCTCGTCGCCCGCCGCGTCGTCGCCCCGATCGCCGAGCTGACCGAGGCGGCCGAGGAGATCTCCGCGACCGCAGGACCTGACCCGGCCGATCCCGGTCACCGGCGACGACGAGGTCGCGCGCCTGGCGCGCCGGTTCAGCGCGATGCTGGCGGCGCTGCAGCAGTCGCAGCAGGCGCTCGGCGACTCGGTCGAGTCGCAGCGGCGGCTCGTCGCCGATGCGTCGCACGAGCTGCGGACCCCGGTCGCGTCGATCCGTACCGACATCGAGACGCTGCTCGGCCACCCCGACCTGCCGCCGGGCGAGCGGGCCGAGATCCTCGCGGCCGCGGACGAGCGGATCGAGGAGCTGAGCGAGTCGATCGGCGACATCATCGAGCTCGCCCGCGGCGACACCGACGACACCGCGGCCGCCGACGACGTCCGCCTCGATCACGTCGTCGAGGAGGCGATCACCCGTCTCGGCCGCCACTCGCCCGGGCGCCCGGTCGACGCCGATCTCGCCCCGGCCGTCGTGCGGGCGCGGCCCGATCGGCTCTTCCGCGCGGTCAACAACCTGCTCGACAACGCCGACAAGTACAGCCCCGAGGGGGAGCCGATCGAGGTCCGGGTCGCCGAGGGCGTCGTCTCCGTCTCCGACCACGGCCCCGGGATCCCCGAGGCGGACCGCCCGCACCTGTTCGATCGCTTCTGGCGCGGCGTCGACCTCGCGGCACCGGGCCGGCTCCGGCCTCGGGCTCGCGATCGTGCGTCAGGTCGCGATCGCGAGCGGGGGAGAGGTGCGGGTCGAGAACCTCGACCGCGGCGGCGCCCGCTTCACGCTCGAGCTGCCGCCGGCCGCCTAGCCGGCTTCAGGCGCTAGGCGGCTTCTGCGGCGGCGATCTCGAGGCCGAGGTCGCGGATCGCGGCCTCGTCGAGCGAGCCCTCGATCAGCGGGAAGAGCTCGCGCTCCTCGAAGCGCACGTGGCGCTCGAGCAGATCGCCGAGCTCGCGCAGCTCGTCCGGGGCCGGTCCGGTCGCCGCCAGGCGCCGGGCCCTGGCGCGGATCTCGAGGTGCTCGGCCGCGACGCGGGCGGCCAGCGCCCGCGGGCTCGGCAGCCGGCGCCGACGTCGGGCGAGCCAGGCGGGCAGCAGGATCTCCTCCTCGATCCGGAAGTGACGGTCGCCGGTCTCCTCGACGAAGTCGGCGAATGCCTGGAAGGCAAAGGGGCCGTCCTCGGGCGAGGCCCGTTTGAGCTGCATCGCGACGAACAGCGCCTGGTGGTGGTCGTGGGAGAGTGGCTTGAGCTCGGCGCTGCGCTTCATCGGCCCTCCGACCCTAGCGCCGCATGCAGTGGTCTGCGAGGATGCCGCCCCCGGGTCGGGTCGACGCGATCCGGGCAATCGGGATGGACGTTCGCATCACTCACATCGGCGGTCCCACCGCCCTGATCGAGGTCGGCGGCTGGCGGCTGCTGACGGACCCCACCTTCGATCCGGCCGGGCAGCGGTACCACTTCGGCTGGGGCGCGATGTCGAAGAAGGAGACGGGCCCGGCGGTCGCCGCGTCCGAGATCGGGATCGTCGACGCGGCGCTGGTCAGCCACGACCACCACGAGGACAACCTCGACGCCGCCGGCCGCGAGCTGATCAGCACGGTCGCGACGGTCGTCACCACCGTCCCCGGCGCCGAGCGGCTCGGCGGCACCGCCCGCGGGCTGGCGCCGTGGGAGACGATGCGGCTCGAGCGCGAGGGCCGTCCCTCGATCGAGATCACCGCGACCCCATGCAGGCACGGCCCGCCCGGCCTCGGCTTCATCTACGGCGACGTGATCGGCTTCTCGCTGCGCTGGGAGGGCCAGGAGCACGGCGAGCTCTGGATCTCCGGCGACACGGTCCTCTACGACGGCGTCCGCCAGGTCGCCGAGCGGCTCGATGTCGGCACCGCGATCGTCCATCTCGGTGGCGTCCGCTTCCCGGTCTCGGGGCCGTTCCGGTACACGATGACCGCCCGCGACGCGATCGAGCTCTGCGGCGCGATGCGGCCGCGGACCGTGATCCCGATCCACTACGAGGGCTGGAAGCACTTCCGCCAGGGCCGAGCCGCGATCGAGGCCGAGTTCGCGCTCGGCGCCGGCGGAGTTCCGCGAGGCGGTGCGCTGGCTCGAGATCGGCGAGCCGGCCGAGATCGACGTCTGAGCTCGCGCCGCGGGGTCCGCGGTTGATTGACATACCCCCGGGGGGTATGTACCATGGCTCGCCATGGAGAGCTCGCACGCACATCCCGGCCACGTCCATCACTCCCTTCCCAGCGAGGGCCGCGCCGTCTGGGGGGTGGCGGTCAGCGCCACGCTCCACTGCCTGACCGGCTGCGCGATCGGCGAGGTCGCGGGCATGGCGATCGGCACCGCGCTCGGGCTTCTCGGACCTCGGCACGATCGCGCTCGCGGTCGCGCTGGCGTTCCTGTTCGGCTACGCGCTGACGAGCCTGCCGCTGCTGCGGGCCGGGCTCGCGCTCGGCGTCGTGATCCCGATCGCGCTCGCCTCCGACACGATCTCGATCGCGACGATGGAGGTCGTCGACAACGTGATCATGCTGGTCGTCCCCGGCGCGATGGAGTCCGGGCTCGGCGACATCCTCTTCTGGGGCGCGCTCTCGTTCGCGCTGGCGGTGGCCTTCGTGCTCACGGTTCCCGTCAACCGCTGGCTGATCGCGCCGCGGCAAGGGCCACACCGCCGTCCACGAGACCGGGCATCCACGGCGGCCCGCCGCCGCGGCTGGTCGCTGCGGTGGTGATCGCGATGGCGGTCTTCGGCACCGCGGTGCTGGTCGGCGAGGCCGCCGGCGGGGACGAGGGCGGCGATCACGAGCCGGCCGCTCGACGGTCACGCCGTGCGCTCAGTCGTGTCGTGAGCCGGCTGATCGGCGATGCGCCGCGCAACCGCGACGGCCACGGCCCGGGCGGCCTGCGCGTCCGCGACCGGTACAGGATCGGGCTGCGGCGCGGATAGTCGATCGGCACGCTCCAGGCGTGGACGAGGCGGCTGAAGGGCCAGAAGGCGACCAGCAGCCAGACGACGCTGACGTGGAGCTGGAAGATGAACGTGACGCCCCCGCCGGTCATCAGCTCCGGCTGCGGGTTGAGGACGAAGCAGGTTGCGGAAGTAGGGGCCGACCGACTCGCGGTAGTGGACGACGTCGCCGAAGTTGGTCAGCGTCGCCAGCATCCCGGTGACGATGCCGAGCGCGAGCAGCCCGAAGGTGATCACGTCGGCCCGCGTCGTCGTCACGCGGACGCGCGGGAAGCGGATCCGCCGGTAGACGAGCAGCGCGAAGCCGACGCAGACGGCGCCGCCGGCGGCGATCCCGCCGACGAGCGCGAGCACGTGGTAGGCGTCGTCGCTGATCCCGACCTCGGCGGTCCAGGCAGCGCGGGATCAGGATCCCGAGCACGTGGCCGCCGATCGCGGCGAGCACGCCGACGTGGAAGATCACGCTCGCGTACTTGAGCACCCGGCTCTCGAGCAGCTGGCTCGAGCGGGCGCCCCAGCCGTACTGGTCGCGGCGGTAGCGCCAGACGTGCCCGACCACGAACACGGTCAGCGCCGCGTAGGGGAGCGACGACGTAGAGCAGGATCTCGCCCTGGCTCATCGGGGCTCACCTCCGGCGGCATGCCCGATGCCACCGACCATCGGACGGGCGCGGCGGGGTCGTCGAGCGGCATCACCTCCGGCGGCGCGAACGGCTCCAGGCCGACCTCCTCGACCGGCGGCCCCTCGGCCGCGAGCGTCCTGATCCGCGCGAGCTTGCGCGAGCCGAGCCGCGGCAGCGCCGCGACGACCGCGTCGAGCAGCGGTTCGAACGGGCTCGACTCGCGCCCGAGGCCGGCGCGCACGAGCTCGATCGCGACGCGGTTGTCCTCGAGCAGCTCGACCCCGCGGCCGCCGGGCGCGAGCGCCGCGAACTCGAGCATCAGAGGCAGGAAGTCGGGCAGCTCGGTGCCGGGCGGCTCGAAGCCGGCGCTGCGGTAGGCCCGCTTCAGCTCGAGCATCGCCAGGCCGCGCCGGCGCTGGTCGCCGTACACGTGGTAGGTGAGGTGGAGGCTGCACGTCTTCGTGAAGTCGAAGGCGTCGACGTAGAGGCCCTGTAGCTCGGCGACGCTGCGCGACGCGTACCAGCGGCAGAACTCGCGCAGCTCCTCCGCCTGCCTGCCGCGGGCCGGCGCGATCTCGCAGGTCCGCGGACGGCGGCAGCGGCTGCTCGCGCAGCTCCTCGCGACGGGTACTGCAGGAGCAACGAGGCGAGCTTCAGCGGGTGGACGCTGCTCAGCCATTCGCGGCCCCGTTGCCGTTCTGCCGGGCCGGCGCTGGACGAGCTGGTCGCGAAGGTCGAAGCTCGCCGCGAGCGGGTCCTCCTCGAGGCCGTCGCCGAGGCCGCTCGCGGCGGCCATCCCCGCGCCCGCGGTCGCGCCGGCGCCGGCGGCGGCGAAGTCGATCCCGCACGAGCCCTGCTCGGCGAACGCGTCCGGGGAGACCTCGCCGTGGCGCTTGGGGATCACGTAGCGGTCGTCGTAGTCGCCGATCGCGACCATCCGGAACATCTCCTCGATCTCGGAGGGCTCCATGCCGACGTCGGGGGCGACGGCGGTGTCGACGCGCCCGTCGACGTTCGCGGCCCGCATGAAGCGACGCATCGCGGCGAGTCGCGCGAGCGAGCGCCGCACCGGCGCCGGGTCACCCGCGGTCATGAAGCTGGCCAGGTACTCGACCGGGATCCGCATCTCCTCGACCTCGGCGAACAGGCGCTCGGGGTCGAGCTCGCCGTCGTCGGACTTCGACCATGCTCTCGACCGGGGAGAGTGGCGGCACGTACCAGACCATCGGCAGCGTCCGGTACTCGGGATGCAGCGGCAGCGCGATGCCCCACTTCTTGCACATCGCGTAGACCGGCGAGCGCCGCGCCGCCTCGATCCAGTCGGGCGCGATCCCGTCGCGGAGCGCCTGATCGCGCACGTCCGGGTCCTCGGGGTCGAGCATCAGGTCGAGCTGGGCGTCGAGCAGGTCGTGCTCGTTCTCGACCGACGCCGCGGCCTCGACCCGGTCGGTGTCGATCAGGACGATCCCGAGGTGGCGGAGGCGGCCGACGCAGGTCTCCGAGCAGACCGTCGGCAGGCCCGCCTCGATCCGCGGGAAGCAGAGATTGCACTTCTCGGCCTTGCCGGTGCTCCAGTTGAAGTAGACCTTCTTGTAGGGGCAGCCGGAGACGCAGAAGCGCCACGAGCGGCAGGCCTCCTGGTCGACGAGCACGATCCCGTCCTCCTCGCGCTTGTACATCGCGCCCGAGGGGCAGGAGGCGACGCACGAGGGGTTGATGCAGTGCTCGCAGATCCGCGGCAGGTACATCATGAACGCCTGCTCGAACTCGATCTTGACCTTGTCCTCGAGGCTCGCGGCGGTTGAAGTCGTTGGTGGCAGAGGTCCTCGAGGCGGCGAGGTCGTCGTCCCAGTTCGGCCCCCAGGTGAGATCGAGGTCGCGCCCGGTGACCTGTGACTTCGGCCGCGCCGTCGGCTGCACGTCGGAGGACGGGCGCGCTGATCAGGTGCTCGTAGTCGTAGGTCCAGGGCTCGTAGTAGTCGTCGAGGTCGGGCAGATCCGGGTTCCAGAAGATCCGCGTCAGCTTCTTCAGCGGGCCGCCGGCCTTGAGCCGCAGCCGCCCGCGCCGGTCGAGCTCCCAGCCGCCCTTCCACTTCTCCTGGTCCTCGTAGTCGCGCGGGTAGCCGCGGCCGGGCTTCGTCTCGACGTTGTTGAACCAGACGTACTCGGTGCCCGGCCGGTTCGTCCACACGTTCTTGCAGGTGACCGAGCAGGTGTGGCAGCCGATGCACTTGTCGAGGTTCATGACCATCCCGATCTGCGCGCGGACCTTCATCAGTACGTCACCTCGCTCGCGCGCTTGCGGACGATGATCATCTGGTCCCGCTGGGGCCCGGTCGGGCCCGTAGTAGTTGAAGCCCCACGAGAGCTGCGCGTAGCCGCCGATCAGGTGGCTCGGCTTGATCGAGATCCGGGTCAGCGAGTTGTCGGTGCCGCCGCGCGCGCCGGAGATCTCGGAGATCGGCACGTTCACGTGGCGGTCCTGGGAGTGGTAGAAGAGCGCCGCTCCGGGCGGCACCCGGTGGGAGACGGCGGCCCGGCAGGCGACGTTGCCGTGCCGGTTGTAGACCTCGAGCCAGTCGTTGTCGGCGACCCCGATCTTGTCGGCGTCCTCCTGCGAGAGCCACATCGCCGGGCCGCCGCGGAACAGGGTCAGCATCATGCAGGTTGTCCTGGAACTCGGAGTGGATCGACCACTTCGAGTGCGGCGTCAGATAGCGGACCGTGACCTCGACGGCCTCGCCGGCCGGCGTGTCCGCGGCCGCGGGCCGCCCGCGAGCCCGATCAGCTGGCCGGCGTCGACCGGGGGCCGGTAGGCGGGCAGGCCCTCGCCCAGATCGAGCATCCAGGCGTGGTCGACGAACAGCTGCTGGCGCCCGGTCAGGGTCCGCCACGGGATCAGCAGCTCGACGTTGGCGGTGAACGGCGAGTAGCGGCGCTCCCGCGACTCGAGCCCCGACCACTCGGCCGAGGCGATCACCTTGCGCGGCTGGATCCCGATCTCGCCGAACGTGAGCCGGTCGTCGGCACGCTCCTCAGGCACGTGCGCGAGCTCGAGGCCGGTCTGGTGCTCGAGCGCCCGGAAGCTCTCGACCGCGAGCCGCCCGTTCGTGGTCCCCGAGAGCGCCAGGATCGTCTCGCAGACGTCGACGTCGCGGATCAGGTTCGGCCGCCCGTCGGCGGGACCGCCGCCCGGCACGCGGCTCCTTGCCAGCCCGTTGCGGCGGCCGAGCTCGGCGACCTCGGGCTCCGGCTTCCAGGAGACGCCCTTGGCGCCGATCCCGGCCTTCTCGACCAGCGGCCCGAGCGCGTTCATCTTCTCGGCGACCGCGGTGAAGTCGCGCTCGACCGGGACCAGCTTCGGCATCGTCTTGCCGGGGATCGGCTCGCACTCGCCGGCCTTCCAGTCGCGGACCCGTCCCATCGGCTGCGCGAGCTCGTCCGGGGTGTCGTGCAGGAGCGGCGCCGCGACTAGATCCGTGCGTGTTCCGAGATGTTGTCTCGGCGAGGCGGCTGAAGTCGGCCGCGATCCGGTTGAAGGCGTCCCAGTCGGTCTTCGTCTCCCACGGCGGCGGGATCGCCGCGTTGAACGGGTGGACGAACGGGTGCAGGTCGGTGCTCGAGAGGTCCTGCTTCTCGTACCAGGTGGCCGCCGGGAGCACGACGTCGGAGTAGATGCAGGATCCGTTCATGCGGAAGTCGAGCGTCGTGAACAGGTCGAGCTTGCCGACCGGCGCGTCCTCGCGCCACTCGACCTCGTCCGGCCGCTGCTCGGGCGCCGACTCCTCGCCGCGGACGGCGGCGTCGGGCACGCCGAGGATGTGGCGCAGGAAGTACTCGTGGCCCTTGCTCGAGGAGCCGAGCAGGTTGGCGCGCCACAGCGACAGCACGCGCGGGAAGTTGGCCGGATCGTCGGGGTCCTCGCAGGCGAACCGGAGCTTGCCTCCCTGAAGTTCGGAAACCACATGTTCCCCGGGCTCGACGCCGCGCTCGTTCGCCTCGTCGCAGAGATCCAGCGGATTGCGGTTGAAGGTCGGGTAGGAGGGAAGCCAGCCGAGCCGCACCGCGAGCGCGTGGCAGTCGGCCATGTGGCGGTCGCCGAGCGAGCCGTTGCCGGCGGGCGAGGTGAACTGCCCGGCGCCGAAGGTCTCGTAGCGCCACTGGTCGGAGGCCAGGTACCAGAACGGCGTCGCCGGCTGCTGGCGCGGCGGCCGCGACCAGTCGAGCGCGAACGCGACCGTCGACCAGCCGGTGATCGGCCGCACCTTCTCCTGGCCGACGTAGTGCGCCCAGCCGCCGCCGTTGACCCCCTGGCAGCCGCAGAAGAGGACCATCGCGAGCATCGAGCGGTAGGTCTGGTCGGAGTGGAACCAGTGATTGGTGCCGGCGCCCATGACGATCATCGAGCGGCCCTCGGTGCGCTCCGCGTTGTCGGCGAACTCGCGCGCGATCAGGGCGCAGCGGCCGGCGTCGACGCCGGTGATCGGCTCCTGCCAGGCGGGCGTGTAGGGGGCGGTGGCGTCGTCGTAGCCGGTCGGCCAGTCGCCGGGCAGGCCCTCGCGGGAGACGCCGTACTGGGCGAGCGCGAGGTCGAGGACCGTCGTCACGAGCCGGCCGCCGATCCGCTTGGCCGGCACGCCGCGGCGCATCGTCGTGCCGCCCTCGGTGACGCCGCCCTCGAACCGCGGCAGCGTCACCGCGACGAGGTCGTCGTGGCGGCCGAGCAGCGTCAGCGCCGGATCGATTCCTTCGAGGTCGAGGTTCCACTTGCCGGCGCCGGACTCGCCCCAGCGGTAGCCGATCGACCCGTTCGGGACGACCGCCTGCTCGCGCGTCGCATCCCAGACGACCGTCTTCCACTCGCCGTTGTCGTCCTCGGCGGCCGCGGCCGTCGCGCCCCCGTCGATGTCCGGGAGCTCGGAGGCGCGCAGGAACGAGTCGGCGACGCAGCTGCCGTCCTCGCGCTCGCGCAGCGAGACGAGCATCGGCATGTCGGTGTAGCGGCGCGCGTAGTCGGTGAAGTACGGCGTCTCGCGATCGACGTAGAACTCCTTCAGGATCACGTGGCCCATCGCCATCGCCAGCGCGCCGTCGGTGCCCGCCTCGGCCGGCAGCCAATGGTCGGCGAACTTCGTGTGGCCCGCGTAGTCGGGCGAGACGACGACGACCTTCTGGCCCTTGTAACGGGCCTCGGTCATGAAGTGGGCGTCGGGCGTCCGCGTCTGCGGGATGTTCGAGCCCCAGAGGATCATGTAGGAGGAGTTCCACCAGTCGGCGGACTCCGGCACGTCGGTCTGATCGCCCCAGATCTGTGGCGAGGCGGGCGGCAGGTCGGCGTACCAGTCGTAGAAGGAGAGGCAGACGCCGCCGATCAGCGACAGGAACCGGGTGCCGGCGGTGTACGACACCATCGACATCGCCGGGATCGGCGAGAAGCCGGCGATCCGGTCGGGCCCGTAGCGGCGGGCCGTGTGGACGTGTGCGGCCGCGACGAGCACTCGGACGCCTCCTCCCAAGGCGCGCGGACGAAGCCGCCCTTGCCGCGACGGGACTTGTAGGCGCGGGCCTTCTCCGGGTCCTCGACGATCGAGGCCCAGGCCTCGACGGGATCGCCGAGCCTCGCCTTGGCCTCCCTGTACATCTCGAGCAGGACCCCTCGCACGTACGGGTACTTGGGCCGTAGCGGCGAGTAGACGTACCAGGAGAACGAGGCGCCGCGGGGGCAGCCGCGGGGCTCGTAGTCGGGCGTGTCGGGCCCGTTCGAGGGGTAGTCGGTCTGCTGCGTCTCCCAGGTGACGAGCCCGTCCTTGACGTGGATCTTCCACGAGCAGGAGCCGGTGCAGTTGACCCCGTGAGTGGAGCGGACGACCCGGTCGTGCTGCCAGCGGCGCCTATAGGCGGCCTCCCAGTCGCGGGCGTAGGTCGAGGCCTCGTTCCAGCCGTCGGCCGAGCGGTCGGACGGGCCGAAGAACTGCCGTGCGCGCAGCAGCGCACGCCCTTCGCTCACGCGATCACCTCCCGCGCCTGACCGGAGCGCTCGAGCCGGAGCACCAGCAGGCAGGTCACGGCGACCGCGGCCATCAGCACGAATCCGAGCGCGTAGCTGCCGGTCAGGGACTTGACCAGGGCCATGACCAGCGGCGGGAAGAAGCCGCCGAGACCGCCGGCCGCCCCGACGACCCCGGTGACCGCGCCGACCCGCTCGGGGAACCACTGCGGCACGAGCTTGAAGACGGCGCCCGTTCCGAGCCCGAGGAAGACCGCGAGCGAAAGGCAGGCGAAGGTCAGCGGCACGATCTCCTCGTACAGCGCCGCGAGAGCCAGGGCAAGGGCGCCGGTGCCCACGAACGACGTCATCAGGACGGTGCTCGCGCCGACCCGGTCGGAGGCCCAGCCGCCGATCGGCCGGGCGATCACGGCAAGCAGCGCGAAGCCGGCTGCCCGAGCCCCTGCATCCGGCTTCGAGAGGTCGTGCACGTCGGTGAGCAGCTTCGGCAGGTAGAGGAACATCGCCACGAAGCCGCCGAAGGCGAGGAAGTAGAACAGGGTCAGTGCCCAGGCCCGACCCGAGCCCGGGCCGCGGAAGTTCGAGAGCGCCGCGATCATCGTTCCGGTGGACCCTTTGACCGACCCTGGTGCGTTGACGGCCTGCGTCCAGAACAGCAGGGCCACCGCGCCGACGACTCCGGCGGCGATCCAGAACGGCACGTCGAGACTGGTCGCGTCGACGATGGCCGGGGCCGTCAAACCGGCCAGGACGGTGCCGCCCGTCCCGATCCCGTAGACGCCGAGCGCAAAGCCCTGGCGGGCCGGGGGGTACCACGCGTTGGCGAACGGGATGCCGATCGCGAACGAGGCGCCGGCGAAGCCGAGCAGGAACCCGAAGCCGAGCACCGCGGCCCAGGAATCGTTGAACAGCGCGAGGCCGATCAGCGGCAGCGGCAGCAGCGCCATCAGCACGGTGAACATGATCCGGCCGCCGTGACGGTCGGTGAGCACCCCGAGCGGGATCCTCATCAGCGAGCCGAGCACGACCGGGATCGAGACGGTCAGCGCGAGCTCGCCGTCGGTCAGGTCGAGCTGGTCCTGCAGGTCGGGGCCGAGCGGGCCAAGTAGCGGCCACGCATAGAAGCAGGTCCCGAAGGCGATCGTCGCGAGCGCGAGCTGGCGGCTGTTGCCGGCGGATGCGCTCGGTTCGGTCATCCCGGCGCCCCCGCGGGACAGGGGGCTCCGGGGTCTCGATCTCGACTACGCAGCCGGCCTCGGCTGGATCCTCGACCACGAACCTCGTCACGCCTGCTCGGGGATCGATTGCCTCGACCAGTCCCTCTGCAACTCCTCGGTGGAGAGCGCAGACTATCCCCGCGTTCGCTCGTGCGACGTCCGCGTAAGGGCAATTGCAGAGCGTGAACGTGGTGCGCCCGCCGCGGTCACGGCGCCGCGGCTGGAACCCCATCGCCGCGAGGGCGCTCCCGAGAGCGTCGGGGGTGGAGCCGCCGGCCCCGTTCCGGCTCCGATCTCCGCTCCGATCCGCCGGCCCTCGGCACGCGCGTCGGCGGGCCCGCCGACGGAGCGGCTCAGCCAGCTCGCGAGGTCGCGGTAGGCCTCCGGCGGTTTGCCTCCAGGGCTTGCGCCGGCGGCGACGCTCCACAGCTTCCGCGGCCGGCCCGGGCCGTCGTGGCGGCCGGCGCCGACGCTCGAGCAGCCCGGCGTCGAGCAGCTTCGCGAGGTGGGATCGGGCGCTGTTGGGGTGGATCCCGGCGAGCCCGGCGACCTCGGCCGTCGACAGCGGACGCCGGGCGTCGGCGATCACCGCGAACACGCGCGAGGTGGTCGGGGCGGCCAGCGGATCGCGCTTGTGCGGCGGCAGGTCCACAGCTAGCCCGCGGCCTCGATCAGTCCGAGCGCACCCGCATCGGCCCAGCGGAACGAATGGGTGACGAACGGGTAGCGTTCCCGCCTCGTCGAAGGTGAGCTCGAACATCGCGCCGCCGCCGGCCGGCACGCCGTAGGTCGAGACTCCCTGCATCACGTTGAGCGGGTTGCCGTCCGGCTCGACCGTGTCGAAGATCTCGCCGACGATGTGGAAGTCGCTGCCGAGTGTCGGCCCGGCCGCGACCACGTAGATCCGCTGCGGCTTGCCGACCGTCGCCTTCGATCGGCTTGTCGCGGTATCTGAAGGCCCGGCCGTTGAACGCCGTGAAGGTGGGCTCCTGCGTGCGCATCGCCTCGTAGCTCGGCTTGATCATGCCGTGCTTGACGGGGCCGTAGAACTCGCTCTGGACCAGGACCCTCTCGCGGGCGGGCGGCCGGCCCTGCTCGGGGTCGACGAGGATCGCGCCGTACATGCCCATGCCGATGTGCTCGAGCACCGGGCTCGTCCCGCAGTGGTAGAGGAACACGCCGGGGCGACGCGCGACGAACGAGAAGGTCCGGGTCTCGCCGGGCAGGACGTCGGCGAAGCCGACCTGCGGGGAGATCTGGGCGGCATGGAAGTCGACCGAGTGGGCCATCGCCTTGTCCGCGTTGCGGAGTGTGACCTCGATCGTGTCGCCCTCGACGGCGCGGATCACCGGCCCCGGCACCGTGCCGTTGAACGTCCAGGCCTTCATCTCGACCCCGGGCGCGATCTTGACCGTCTCGCGCTTGGCGACCAGGTCGACCTCGACCACGTCGGCATCGGCGAACGCAGGGGTGAGAAAGGAGAAGCAGACGGCCAGGGCCGGCAACGCCCAGGAGAGGCGGCCGGCGCCGGAGCGTCCGGTGGAGCCGCGTCGGTTGCGCTCGGCCGCGTCGATCACGGACGCGAATTTCTCACAGCCGGTTCGTGGAAATTCCGTAGTCCCTACGGCTCTCCGCGGGGTGGGTCCGCAGAGCGGTTGGATCCGGCTCCGCCGGCGTTTCCCTGAGGTGGAGGCGCACGGACGACGATCGAGGCGACGTGACGCCCGCCGTCGGCGAGGACGGCGAGCTTGCCCGGCTCCCGAAGCAGCAGGTCGAAGCGGGCCGGACCGCCCGGGCCGGCCGTCTCGAGCAGTCCGAGCTCGGGGATCTCGACCGCGACGGTCTCCTCGGTGCGCACGGTCAGCGCCAGCTGGTCGCCGACGACCGCGCCGATCGTCTCGGGCTCGGCCTCGAGCCTTGGCCGAGGCGTGGCCGGGCGGGGGCACGTCGACGGTGACCTCGAGCAGGCCTCTCCCTGGCCCGGGCCGGCACCGGGCGTCTCGCGCTCCGTGGTCGTCGTGCTCGACGTGGTCTCGCCCTCGCGCTCGGCAGGGGTCGGTGCCAGGGCGGCGGCGATCGACGAGATCACCAGCAGGACGACGAGCAGTGCGATCAGGCGGCGGGCGGCCATCGCCGGGATTCTTGCGGGCCTGCGGACGGACCGGCCGCGCCCCCGCGGATCGCGAAAGGTGCTGCCTGTGTCTGGGTGCCAGCCCCTAGCTGTGTCTGAGGTACGACACCCGTCCAAAAATGCGTCCATTCCCGGACGGGGCTAAAGCTCGCCACCCGGAAGCCGATGAGGAGGTCGTACAGAAAACCGGGCTAGGGCCCTGGTGCTAACGGCAACACCGTCGCGAGGCGGATGACGCAAAACCTACGGGACTCCAGAGGAAACGAAGGAGTCAGCCGGGTTACCACCGGGGTTCAGGAGAACACCGATTGGCTGGGAGGCGAACGGGCTCTGGCTCCAATGTGATTGGTACCGAGGAGGTACGAAATGTTGGAGAACCTGAGGAAGCGGATGGGACGTGAGGAAGGCTTCACGCTCGTCGAGCTCCTGGTCGTGATGCTGATCCTCGGCATCCTGGCCGCGATCGCGATCCCGTCCTTCTTCAATCAGAGGGACAAGGCCCGCGACGCCGACGCCAAGTCGACGGCCCGCACCGCGCAGACCGCGATCGAGACCTACGCGACCGACAACGACGGCTCGTACGCCGGCGCTACGCCGGCCATTCTCGAGGGCATCGAGGAGACACTGGATGCCTCCGAGCTGACCCTCGACCCGGCGCCCACCGCTGACCACGTACAGGTGACGGCGACGTCGGCGGCCGGCTCACCGGCGAACACGTTCTCGATCGCCCGTGAGGCAGACGGCGACACAGTGCTGACCTGCACCGGCACCGACGGTTGCTCGCCGACCGGCACCTGTAGGCAAGCTGTAGCGGCACGCTCCTGGCTTCGGCCAGGCAAGCGAAACACAGACGATCGGGGCGGCCTTCGGGCCGCCCCGGTTGGTTAAACCGCCGCCCGCACCCTATCCGCTCCTTGTGCCTCCCGCTCAACATCGGCCGTGCCCGCGCCGATGGGGAAGGGTGGATCGAGCCGCGGACCCAAACGGATGGCATGGACGCCCGAGACAGCAACAAGCCCACGCAGCGCGTCGTTCCCCCGAAGCACGAGACGCCACCGCTCGCCGGAATCGCGACTCAGGGGCGAGGCAGTTCACGCTGGTCGAGCTGCTCTCCTCGATCGCGACGATGCTGATCGTCATGCTCGCGGCGCTCGCGATGTTCGAGTTCGCGCTCCGCTCGCAACCGCAGATCAGCGCCGCGCAACGAGGCGCTGCAGACCGCCCAGATCGAGATCGAGCGGATGGTCCGCGACCTGCGCCAGCGCCTACAGCGTCGTCTCGGCCTCGCCGACGCGCTCACCGTCCTCATCTACGACAGCAAGGCGACCTGCGCGACCGGCACGCCAGGCCCCTCCCGCGAGTGCCGCATCAGCTACACGTGCTCCGCCGGTGCCTGCACGCGGACCGCGGCGGAGGCGGACGGCAGCTCGCCCGAGCGTCCGCGACCTTGATCAGCGGCCTCGCGCTCCGACCCGGTCTTCGCTTTCACCCGAGCGCAGCCGCGCCGAGCACCGATCCTGATCCGCTTCCAGATGGCCGCCGAGGGCACCGTCGGCGAGGATGCGGTCACGCTCGAGGAGGGCGTGACGATGCGCAACATCGCGGTCGGAGGGGCGTGAGGTGGGGGGTCGCCGTCACCCGCCGCGGCGATCCTGCTCGACCAGCGCGGCTTCACGCTGGTCGAGGCGCTGGTAGCCGCGCTGCTCGTCTCGATCGGCTCGATCGCCGTGATGGGCGCCTTTGACGGGGCGCGACGTGCCACCTTCCGGGCCGAGCAGTCCCAGGTGGCCACCGATCGGGCGCAGCGCGAGCTCGAGGCGATCCGGGCGCTCGACTACGCACAGGTCGGCCTGACCACGGCCCCGAGCACGTCACCCGATCCGGCGATCCGCGCTCGCGCGTCAGCGGCGGCAACTTCCTCGTCGACCGCGCGGGCCCGGCGAGCGCGCCGCTCGTGATCGAGGGCGGCATCCTCGAGGGAGGGCGGCCGATCACCGGCGACGGCGTGATCAGCGGCTCCGCCGTCGATCCCGGCCCGGATCCGTTCACCTCCGGCGACGTCTCCGGCACGATCCACCGATTCGTGGTCTGGCGCGACGACCCGAGCTGCCTGCCGCTCGTCTGCCCGGGCGAGCAGGACCTGAAGCGGATCATCGTCGCGATCGCGCTCGACCCGACGGCGAGCGGCGGCGCCCGCGACTACGTCGAGGTGCAGACGGACGTGACCGATCCGCAGGACAGCGTGATCAGCGACACCGACGTGCCCGACCTCGGCGAGCTCAGACGGTCGCCCAGCAGTTCTGGCTCTCGGACGAGCGCTGCACGAACAGCGGCGAGCCCACGCACTCCGGCCCGCTGGCCTCGCACGCGGTCCACGACACGCGCGGCGGCAACTGCCGGGACGCGACCGTCGACCGCCCCGACGCGCTCGTCACGACGGCGCCGGAGAACCTCGAGATCACGCCCGACTACGCGACCGACGTCGAGCCGGGCGGCACCGACGCGGGGACTCCAGTTCGAGCCTGCCGTCCTCGAGTGATGTCCGTTCAAGCCCGACGGTTCGGACGGCGACCGCCAGGCGCACACCTGGGTGACGCGAAAGCTCGATCTCGACTTCCAGATGACCGGGGGGGCGACCCTCGAGCTCTGGACGCGCACGATCGACGACGTGATCACTCCCGGCGAGATCTGCGTGACGCTGTTCACTCGCACGGAGGCGCTCGACGTTCTCGGGCTGCCGCTTCCACCGGCCGACGTTCCGATTGCCGATCTCACGACCCGGGCAACCTGTACTTCACTGCCTCGCGCGCGAACTGGCCGCGGGGCGAGTGGCAGACGCTCCGTGTCCCGATGAGCTTCGCGCCCATGCCGTCGTGCCCGGGAGCGGCTCGGCGTCCAGGTCAGCCTCCGCGGCGGCGGCACCACCAGCGACGACCTGATGTTCCACTACGACCAGGTCGAGCTCGAGAGCCGCCTCGAGGTCGAGACGACGACGCCGCTGCTCCCGTAACGGCCCTGGATCGGTCAACATCTCTCAAGCCCGGCGCCGAGCGGTCGAGTAGGTTCAGACCGTGGGCGTGGAGGTCGTCTTTCTCGGAGTCCTGGGGCTCGTTCTCGGCAGCTTCCTGAGCGTCGTCGCGCACCGGGTCCCGCTCGGCGAGTCGTTCGTCGGCGGCCGCTCGAGCTGTCCGCACTGCGACGGGCAGATCGCCGGCTACGACAACATCCCGGTGCTCTCCTACGTGATCCTGCGCGGTCGCTGCCGGCGCTGTGGCGAGCGGATCTCGCCGCGCTACCCGCTCAGCGAGCTCGGCCTCGCCGCCGCGTTCGTCGGCTGCTGGTTCCGGTTCGAGGACGACTGGGCGCTGATCGCCCTCGGCTGCGTCTTCTGCGCGACGCTGCTCGTCGTCACGATCACCGACCTCGAGCACCGGATCATCCCCAACAAGGTCCTGATCGCGAGCCTGATCGCCGGCGTCGTCCTCGCGGTCGTCGCCGATGGCGATCTCGACGAGCGTGCGATCGCCGCCGCGGTCGCCTTCGCCGTGCTCTTCGTCGTCGCGCTCGTCTACCCGAGCGGGATGGGCATGGGCGACGTCAAGCTCGCCGGTCTGATGGGGATGTACCCCGGCCGGGCGGTGGCGCCGGCGCTGCTGTTCGCCTTCCTCTCCGGAGCGCTCTTCGGCCTGGCGCTGATCGCCCGCCGCGGCTCCGAGGCGCGCAAGCAGGCGGTCCCCTTTGGGCCGTTCCTCGCCCTCGGCGGCCTCGTCGGCCTGTTCGCCGGCGACGAGATCGTCGACTGGTACACGGACAGCTTCTTCGACGGCTGATCCGCCCGCGGCCGAACACGCGGGCTCTCGGGCTGCCTAGCGCTGGACAAAAGGTCCGACGGGCATCGTCCGGCCGTCCAGCGGCATTCAAGGAAGCCCCCTGCGAGGTCGATGTTCGGGTGGAGCGAGGGACCCCGAACCTTGAAGCTATCCGTGAAAAAGCAGTCGACCGTGGTGGGACTCGACATCGAAGCCGGCACGTCGCGGCGGCCGAGGTGACCGCCAACGGCGACGTCCGCGTCGGACGGACCGGGGTCGCACCGCTGGCGCCCGGAGTCACCCGCGACGGCGAGATCACCGATCCCGACCCTCGCCGCGACCGTCAAGGAGCTCTTCTCGCAGACGAAGCTGCCGCGGGAGGTCCGCGTCGGCGTCGCCAACCAGCGCGTCGTCGTCCGCACGCTGCCGGACTCCCGCAGATCGACGACCCGAAGGAGGTCGAGACTGCGGTCCGCTTTCAGGCCCCCGACCACATCCCGATGCCGCTCGAGCAGTCGGTGCTCGACTGGCAGGTCGTCGGCCAGCGGATCGGCGAAGACAACCGACAGATGGACGTAGTCGTGGTCGCCGCCCGCCGCGACATGGTCGCGGCCTTGATGCGGGCGTTGCGCGGAGCCGGCCTGAAGCCCGTCGGCATCGACGTCGCCGCGTTCGGGATGATCCGCGCGCTCGCCCGTGAGGTCGGCGTCCCCGAGGACGCCAACGCAGCCTCCTACGAGCAGCGCGTGTTCGGAGGCGAGGGCGTTGGCGAGCCGGTCGAGGTCCACGTGCCGGCGAAGCTCTACTCAACCTCGGCGACGTCACCAACCTCGCGGTCGCGCGCGGCGAGACCTGCCTGTTCACGCGCGTCGCCTCGTTCGGCGTCGAGGGCATCGCCCAGCGACTCGCCGAGCGGCGCGGCCTGACGCTCGAGCATGCTCGCCAGTGGCTCGTCCACGTCGGCCTCGCCGCTCCCGTCGAGACGATCGAGGGCGACGAGGCGATCAAGTCCGCGCGACCCGCGACGTGCTCGCCGAGGGATCGTCGAAGCTCGCCGAACGACCTCCGCATGTCGCTCGACTTCTACGCGGCGCAGGAGGGCGCGATCGCGGTCGAGGAGATCGTGGCCTGCGGGCCTGGCACGACGATCGAGGGCCTCGGCGAGCGGCTCGAGCGCGAGCTCGGATACCCGGTCCGCTTGGCGCGCCCCTCGGCGCTCTCGCACCTCGACGACGGCAGCGCTGCCCGCCTCACCCTTGCCTACGGACTTCGGGCTCGAGGAGTAGTCGGAGCCGGAATGCGCCCCGTCAACCTGATCCCGCCCGACCAGCGCCGCGGCGACGCAGCTCCCCGCCCGCGCCGGCGCGGCGAGCTACGTCCTTCTCGCGGTCTCGTCGCCGCCCTGCTCGCGGTCACCGGCGTCGTGCTGACCGGCAACGACGTTAACGACAAGGAGGCCGAGCTGCCTCGCTCGAGGCGACGCAGGCGCGGGCCGAGGCGAGGGCTGAGGCGCTGTCGAGCTTCGCGAGCTTCCAGGGGATGAGGGACGCACGCGTCGAGACCGTCACCTCGCTGGCGCAGAGCCGCTTCGACTGGGAGCGAGTGATGCGTGAGCTCTCGCTCGTGCTGCCCGGCACCGTGTGGCTGACGAACGTGACCGGTACGGTCGCGCCCACCGTCACCGTGCCGAACGGCGCCAGCGTCAGCCTGCGCGAGCCGTGCCGGGACCTGCCCTGAGCCTGATCCGGTGCGCGCGCACCCAGCAGGACGTCGCTGGCTGATCGCGGCAATCGGCGACATCGACGGCGTCACCCGCGTCCTGGTCGAGCGCTCCAGAAGCCCGCGGAGCGGCAGCGCACCGACCGGTGCCTCCGGTAGCCCCAGCGAGGACTGCCGCACGCGTGACTTCATCGCCCAGTTCCAGCTCGTCGCCGCGTTCGACGGGGTCGTCGCTGCCGTCTCGACGGCTACTGCGACGACGACGCCGGCCCCGACCACGACGCCGACCTCGACCGGCGACCGACGTCGGTGCCGGAGCAGACCGACGTGGAGGCCAACGTCGACGCTGGCACCGCGAAGGGAGAGAAGGCGGCCGGCCTGATCGGTGTGGGGGACGGGGGCTGAGATGCGCGGCAACGACCGCTTGATCCTGATCGCGCTTCCCCTGGTCGCCCTCGTCGCTGCGTTCTGGTTCCTGCTGATCTCGCCGAAGCGTGACGAGGCGAACGAGCGACCCAGACGCAGATCGAGACGGTCCAGACCGCGATCAACGCCGCCGAGCATCAGATCGCGATCGCCGAGCGGGCTCGTGACGAGCTACCCGAGGAACTACGGCGAGCTCGTCAAGCTCGGCCGCGCCGTGCCGGAGGACGACGACCAGTCGACGCTCGTCAACATGAGCGGACTGGGGGAGCGCAACGATCTCGACTTCCGAAGCTTCGCCGTCGTGCCCGGACCGGCGTCGAGCCCGCTCCTGCGCCCCGACTGCACCGCCGCGGAGGATTCGACCGGGGCGCCTGGTCGACGCCGCGGTCATCGAGCGGACCGCGGCCGCGCCCGCGACCGAGGCGGCCGCCGCGATGCTGCCGATCGGCGCGACGATCGGCCCGGCCGGGCTCCCGGTGACGCCGTACGAGTTCAAGTACACGGGAGACCTCTTCGATGTCGCCGACTTCTTCGGGGACA
>CAVURI010000012.1:0-70942 GCA_963743845.1 uncultured Solirubrobacterales bacterium | reverse complement strand
CCGCGGCGCCGGTCCGCAGCGAGGTGACGGCGGCCGTGTCGAGGATCGCGAGCAGGCCGCCGTCGGCGGCGCTCGAGAGCAGCAGCGCGCCGCGGACGACCGGGCAGCCCGCGCTCGGGATTGCGGGGGAAGGAGGTCACCCACTTGAGGCAGGCGTAGCCGTCGCCGCGGGCCGGCATCGCCCGGAAGTCGCCGTCCGGCGGCGCGTCGACATAGGTCTTCGGCGGCATCTCCCAGTCGCCGGCGTGGTGACGGCGGAAGGCCTCGGCGGTGAGCTCGACCGCGCGGGCGGGCGCGATCGCGGCGAGCACGGCGGCGCTGTCGAGGACGAGGGTCACGAGGGGCATTCAACTAGGGTTCGGGCCGTGAGCACGAACGGCAACCGCAAGCCCCCGCGGCCGCAGATCGAGATGCTGACCGCGGCCGATCCGGCCGAGGCCGCGGCCGTGATCGCCGCCGTCGAGCATTTCCTCGCCGACACGGCACCGGCCCCGGCGCCCGGCGCCGACGCGATCAACCCCTGGCAGCGCGCGGCGCTGCTCGAGGGCGTCCGCTCCAAGGAGGCGTTCGCCTCGCCCTGGGGCGAGCCGCGGACCTGGGGCGAGCGGCACTCGCACCGGCCCTGACCCGCGTGCTCCGCGACCCCACCACCACAGACAGAGGGAGGCTCCAAGTGGCAGTAGTGAAGATCATCGAACTGGTCGGCAGCTCCAAGGTCTCGAGCGACGACGCCGCCAAGCAGGCGCTGCAAGAGCGCCCAGGCCAAGCTCCGCAACATCCGCGCCGTCGACATCGTCTCCACCGGCCTCCGCGGCGAGAACCTCGACGAGTTCCGCGCCCACGTCCGCGTCGCCTTCCTGGTCGAAGGCTCCGAAGTCGACTGACCGGGCCGCCGGCCGGCGAGGTCGGTCGGGCGACGTTGAGCGGGGACCAGGGTCCGGCAGGGTTCGGGCCGGCCGCAGGGACGATTTGCAGTGAGGGTGAGTGGATCGGCGGGTCGGGCCGTCGTGCCGGGCCCGAAGTTGGTCGCGGACCAGGGTGAGGGGCTCGATCGGGGACGAGATGCCGAAAGGGACGAACTATTCGTCCAATCGTCCCCTCGTCGGGCGAGTGCGAAGGCAGGATAGTTCCGGCGATCGTCCCCTCGCAACGAGAGGAGCATTGACCGCGATATCCGCAGTCAATCCTCCCCTCGCGACCCCACCCCGAGAATCCACACCGATCCCACACGCACTCCCACGCCGGAGTGACCAACCCCACCCCGAACCCCCTCCCTCACTGCAAACGGACCCGCTTACGTCCCTGCAGCGCACCGGTCCGCGCTGACAGCCCATCCTGCGCGCCGCCCACGCCGCGACCACCCCAGCCCCCACCCGTCCCGTCCCTAATACCCAAATCTCGGTCAGGATTGGGGCGTATTTGCTACGGTGTCCATCCCGCACGTCCTTTCGTCAACGACCCCAGGGAGAACCGCGAGCAGATGGAGCCCTCGACCGCAGCCCTCAACCCCAAGGCAAAGGGGACCGAGGCCGACCTCGACCAGGACAAGGACAAGGTCCAGAAGGGCAAGGGCCGGCTCGGCACGCGCGAGAACCCGGAGGTCTACGAGAACGTCCCCGGCCACATCATTCCGATCCTCGCCGACGAGTTCGACGACTTCGACGACGAGGCGGACAAGTTCCTCGAGGGCGAGACGCCGGAGAACGAGTTCATCGGCTTCCGGCTCAAGCAGGGCGTCTACGGCCAGCGCCAGCCCGGCGTGCAGATGGTCCGCGTGAAGCTGCCGCTCGGCGGCGTCACCCCCGACCAGATGGACTCCTTCGCCGAGGTCGTCGAGCGCTTCGCGCCGCTCAACAAGGGCCACATCACGACGCGGCAGAACATCCAGATCCACCACGTGCCGCTGACCGACATGAAGGAGCTGATCAAGGTGATCAGCGCCACCGGCCTCTCGAGCCGCGAGGGCTGCGGCAACACGGTCCGCAACGTCACCGGCGACCCCTACGCCGGCGTCCGCGAGGACGAGGTCTTCGACCCGACCAACCTCGCGGTCGCCTACGTCCGCTACTTCGTCCGGCACCCGACGACGCAGCTGATGCCGCGCAAGATCAAGACCGCGTTCGACGGCACTCCCGGCGAGGACCGGTCGATCACCGGCATCCACGACATCGGCTTCATCTCGCGGATCCGCGACGGCGTTCGCGGCTTCGAGGTCCGGGTCGGCGGCGGCACCTCGATCATGCCCCGCATCGCCCCGACCCTCTACGACTTCGTCGAGGCCGACAACGGCGACTACCTGAAGGTGGCCGAGGCCGTCTTCCGGATCTTCGACCGCCAGGAGTGGCTGCGCGTCAACCGCGCCCGCGCCCGGATCAAGGTCCTCGTCGACAAGATCGGCATGGACGCCTTCCGCGACATGGTCGACCGCGAGCTCGAGGGCGACTGGGTCGCCGAGCGCGACTTCTCGATCGAGCACCTCGTCGGCACCGACGACGAGGAGCGGCGCGCGCCCGAGAAGCCGTCGAACCCGTCGACCCCGAACGGCGACCGCTCGCGAGTTCGAGGCCTTCTGCCTCGACAACGTCCGCCCGCAGCGCCAGGACGGCTTCTCGACCGTCGAGATCAAGGTCACGCGCGGCGACCTCAGCCCGGAGCAGTTCCGCGGCCTCGGCCAGCTGATGCGCGACTACACCGGCGGCAACGCGCGGACGACGATCGAGCAGAACTTCGTCCTCCGCTGGGTCCGCAACGAGGCCCTGTACGACGTCTACAAGCGGCTCGGCGAGCTCGGCCTCAACGAGGCCGGCGCCGGCACGGTCACCGACACGGTCTCGTGCCCCGGCACCGACTCCTGCAAGCTCGGGATCACCGCCTCGATGGGCCTCAACCGCGCCCTGCAGGCGAAGGTCTCCGAGATGGAGATCAGCGACGAGCTCTCGAAGCAGATCCACCTGAAGATGAGCGGCTGCCCGAACGGCTGCGGCCAGCACCACATCGGCAACATCGGCTTCTACGGAGCCTCGCTCAAGGTCGGCGGCCACCAGATGCCGGCCTACATCCCCCACATCGGCGGCGACGTCAGCGGCGGCAAGGTCGTCTACGGCACCCGCCTCAAGGTCCGGCTCCCCGCCAAGCGGGTGCCCGAGGCCGTCGAGCGCTGGATCCGCATGTACGAGGCCGAGCGCAACGAGGGCGAGGAGTTCAACGCCTACGCCGAGCGTGTCGGCACCTCGCGCTTCGAGGAGGAGATCTCCGAGCTGGCGCTGCCGGCGGAGTTCAACCTCGACAACCTGCTCGAGTTCATCGACTGGAACCGCCGCGACCCCTACAAGGTCGAACGGGGCGAGGGCGAATGCGCGATCTAGCCGCCGACATCCGCCGACCGTTCGGATCGGGGTAGCCGCCCCGATGGCCACCACCCGCGCAAGCATCGACCCGATCGCGGGGATCGACGCCGAGCGGGTGCCCGACCGGGCCGCCCCGCTGAAGCAGGCCGCCGCCCTGACGACCGCCTCGGGCGAGGCGATCGACGCGCGCGAGGTCGCGGCCGAGCTCGAGGGCCGCAGCGCCTCCGAGACGATCCGCTGGGCGCTCGAGACGTTCAGCCCGAGGCTGCGGATCGCGGCCTCGTTCCAGAAGACGAGCTCGGTCACGATCGACCTCGCGCACAAGATCGATCCGAACACGAAGTTCTTCTACCTGGACACCGACGTCCTCTTCGAGGAGACGTACATGACCCGCGACGCAATCGCGGCTCGCTACGGCATCGAGTTCGAGCGCTACGGCGGCATCTCTCTTCAGGAGCAGGAGGACCTCTACGGCGCTAGTCTTTGGGACCGTCAACCGGACGCCTGTTGCGGGATTCGCAAGGTCGAACCTATGCGAGAGGCACTGTCCGGGATCGACTGCTGGGTATCCGGGATCCGTCGTGAGGACTCGGAGACCCGGGCCGGAGCAGCCAAGTTCGGCTGGGACCGGCGTTTCGGTCTTTGGAAGCTGAACCCCCTTGCCGACTGGACCGAGTCCCAGGTTTGGGACTACATCAATGAGCACGAACTTCCGTACAACCCACTCCATGACGCCGGCTACCCCTCGATCGGGTGCACGCATTGCACGCGCCCTCCGGGAGCCGGCGGACATCCGCGTTCGGGACGCTGGGCTGACGCCCACAAGACCGAGTGCGGCCTGCATGGCTGACAACCGGGCCGCCGCCGGCACCGGTCTTCCGCCGCGCATCTGACCAGACATCGAACCCCGAGATTCCGACCGAGCTAGGAGCCTGAGAGAACCCATGAGCGACAAGACCCTGACCCTTTCCGCCCGCCAGACCGCCGACTTCGAGCTGCTCGGCAACGGCGGCTTCGCGCCGCTGACCGGCTTCCAGGGCTCCGAGGACTGGAAGTCCGTCGTCGAGAACATGACCCTCGCCGACGGCCAGGAGGTCTGGCCGATCCCGGTCGTCCTCGCCACCGACCTCGACGCCTCCGAGGGCGACGTCGTCGAGCTGCTCGCCGACAACGGCAAGAAGCTGGGCCGGATCCGCGTCTCCGAGGTCTTCGAGCGCGACGTCACCAAGGAGGCCGAGCTCGTCTTCCGCACGACCGACGAGGCCCACCCCGGCGTCGCCGCCACCTACGCCGAGGGCAACCGCTGTCTCGCCGGCGAGATCGAGGCCGACGACATGCCCGACCACGAGGAAGCGTTCATGCGGCGCTACTTCACGCCGGAGCAGTCGCGCAAGGAGTTCGCCGACCGCGGCTGGAAGCGGATCGTCGCCTTCCAGACCCGCAACCCGATCCACCGCGCGCACGAGTACCTGACCAAGGCCGCGCTCGAGGTCTGCGACGGGCTCTTCCTGCACCCGCTGATCGGCGAGACGAAGAGCGGCGACATCCCCGCCGACGTGCGCATGAAGTGCTACGAGGTCCTGATGGAGAACTACTACCCGAACGATCGGGTGGTGCTCGGCGTCAACCCCGCCGCGATGCGCTACGCCGGCCCGCGGGAGGCGATCTTCCACGCCGTCGTCCGCCGCAACTACGGCGCCACGCACTTCATCGTCGGTCGCGATCACGCCGGCGTCGGTGACTACTACGGCACCTACGACGCCCAGCAGATCTTCGACGAGGTCGACATCGACAAGCTGGGCATCCGCCCGCTGATGTTCGAGCACACCTTCTGGTGCTACAAGTGCGAGGGCCTCGGCTCCCACAAGACCTGCCCGCACACGCCCGAGGACCGGCTCTTCCTCTCCGGCACCAAGGTCCGCGAGATGCTCGAGGCCGGCGAGGCTCCGCCCGAGGAGTTCAGCCGTCACGAGGTCGCCGAGATCCTGATCGACGCCTACAAGAACATGTGAGCCGCCCGGCGCAGGGCGCCGGGCATCCGGGCCGCATCGGCGGCCCGGAGCGAGCTTCAAGAGACAAAGAGACAACAAGGAGAACACCCACCTATGTCCGACCCCAAGAGTCACAAGGGCTTCACCCTCTGGATGACCGGCCTCTCCGGCTCCGGCAAGTCGACGATCACCGACGTCCTCATCGGCGAGTTCGCCAAGCGGCAGATCCCGCTCGAGGTGCTCGACGGCGACGTCGTCCGCGAGAACCTCTCGAAGGGCCTCGGCTTCTCGAAGGAGGACCGCGACACGAACATCATGCGGATCGCCTTCGTCGCCGACCTGCTCTCCCGCAACGGCGTCCCGGTGATCACCGCCGCGATCAGCCCCTACCGCGAGACGCGCGAGAACGCCCGCCACCTGCACGACGAGAACGCCCTGTTCATCGAGTGCTTCATCGCGACCTCGCTCGAGGACTGCGAGGAGCGCGACGTCAAGGGCCTCTACGCGAAGGCGCGCTCGGGCGAGATCCCCGAGTTCACCGGCGTCTCCGATCCCTACGAGGAGCCGGAGAACCCCGAGATCCGCGTCGAGACCCACGGCAAGTCGCCGGAGGAGTCGGCGCAGACGATCCTCGCCTACCTCGAGGAGCGCAACCTGATCCCGGCCGCCTGATCGGCTCGAGCATCGAGGTTTCCGGAGGCGGGCCCCAGGGCCCGCCTCCGCTCGTTGAGGGCCCGCCGCGCCGCTCGCAGATTGGCCGCACAGCCAGGCCGCTAGGGTCAGAGCGACACATGACTGTCGAGGGGGAGCCGGGGGAACGCGAGGACGTCCCGCCGCTGTCGGAGGTGATCGAGGACCCGCCGTCGCTGCTGCCGGTCCTGATCACCTTCGTCGGGATCGTCGTGATCGTCGGCGTGATCGCCCTGATCCCACCGCTGCGGGAGGCGGCGGAGGACGCGATCGCCGGCGACACCGAGGCGCTGCGCAGCCAGCTCGACGGCGCCGCCGGAGTGCTGACGCTGCTCGTGCTGGCGATGCTGCACGCGGTCATCTTCTACCCGGCCGAGATCCTCGACGCGGCGGCCGGCTTCGTCTGGGGCTTCTGGCTCGGGCTGTTGCTGGTGATGATCGGCTGGCTGCTGAACGCGGTGCTCGCCTGGCTGATCGGCAGGCACGCGGGCCGGCCGCTGCTCTACCGGCTCGTCGGCCACGACCGCTTCATCGCCCTGGAGGCCGCGATCGAGCGGGGCGGGGTCACCTTGCTGCTGCTCGTCCGCGTGATCCCGATCATCCCCTTCAGCCTGTTCACGATGGTCGCCGGCGCCGCCCGGGTTCCGCTGCCGCGCCTGCTCTGGACGACCGCCGTCGGCTACCTGCCGCTGACCGCGCTGTTCGTCTACCTCGGCACCCAGCTCGAGGAGCTCTCGCCGACCAACCCGATCCTGATCGGGGGCGGCATCGCGCTGGTCGTCATCGTCTACTTCGCGCACAGGATGCGCCACCGCCTGCTCGACCCCAAGGACTGAGCCGGCGCGGCGGCCGGCCTCAGGGGCGCCGCGCGACGTCGACCGCCTCGCGGCTCAGGGCGAGCCAGACGGCGACGAGCTCCTCGGTCTCGGAGAGATCGGCGCCGGTCAGCTCCTCGTAGCGCTGCAGGCGATAGCGGAGCGTGTTCGGGTGCACGTGGAGGCGGTCCGCCGTCGCCTCGGTCCGCATCCCGGTCTCCTGCCAGGCGCGAACCGTGGCCAGCAGGTCCGCCCCGTTCTGCGCCTCGGCGACCGGTCGCACGTAGCGGCCGACGAGCGCGTCGCCGGCGTCGCCGCTCTCGAACACCGTCACGAACAGCGCCGCGCTCTCGATGTCGTGGACCCCGGCGAGCCCGAGGCTGCGCCCCGCGCTGAGGACCCTGCCGGCCGCCGTGAACGAAGCGGGCAGCTCGTCGATCGTGCCCGCCGGCCCGAGCGCGACCAGCGTCGCCGTCCCGCGCTCGACGGGCGCCTCGGCGATCCCGATCAGCTCACCCCCGTGAACCGTGCAGAGCGGATCCGCGACCCCGTCCTCCGCGGCCGCCGGCAGCCCGGGCGGCGCCGCCGACTCGGCCGCGATCGCCCGCAGCGCCCGGTAGGAGCCGGTCGGGTCGAGGCCGAGCGAAGCCGCCTCCGCGCGCAGCCGGGCAGGCTCGAGCTCGCCGGTCAGCGCCGCGAGCACGAACCTCTCGCGGGAGCGATCCGATCCCGGCTCAGGCATCCGCCGGGCCTCGCGATGACCGCCGGCGAGCGGGACCAGCGCATGGTCCGCAGCCCGCAGGGCGCCCTGGAAGACGTCGATCACGAGCTGAGCGTCGAGGTCGAGCTCGACGGCGATCCGGCGCGCCTGCTCGGTACCGATCCGGACCGAGATCCGCCAGGCGCCGAGCAGGTCTTCGACCGGGACGCCCTGCTCGGCGCGGCGGGCGCCGACCTGCTCGAGACGCTCGAGGTCCAGGGGCGGGGTCGGCGACTCGAGGGCGAAGCGCGCGAGCCATTCGATCGAGGCCCGGGTGTCGGTCAGGTGCTCGCCGAACGGGACCCCGCGAAAGCTGGGGACCTCGGCCCGCGTGGCCGCGACCATCTCCTGCGCCAGTTCCTCGACCCGCTCGAGGATCGCCGCGAGCAGCTCCGACTCGGGGCTGGTGCTCACCCGGCCGAATCTAGCAGCGGCCCCGAGCGCAGGCGCCACCTTCTTGTGGGACCCCACAAGTGCGGGCGGCGACATTTCAGGGCTTCGAACGTGGCGCCGGATCCCGCTCAGCGGAGAGGTTTATCGACCCACCAATCCCACGATGAAAGGACGACAAACCTCAATGATCAGACGTCGCCTACTCCCCCTGCTCGGCCTCCTGGTCGTGCTGACCGCCCTCGCCCCGGCAACCGCCTCGGCCTGGGCCCCGGCAGCGACCGCCCCGATCCACCCGGGCGTGCAGACCGTCACCGACGGATCCGGCCAGTGCACCTCGAACTTCGTCTTCCAGCAGGGCGCCGATGTCTTCCTCGGCCAGGCCGCGCACTGCTCCGGCACCGGCGCGGCCACCGACACGAACGGCTGCGACGCCGAGTCGCTGCCGCTCGGCACCCGGGTCGAGATCGACGGCGCCAGCGTCAAGGGAACGATGGTCTACAACTCGTGGATCGCCATGCAGCAGGCGGGCGAGACCGACGAGGAGACCTGCGCCTACAACGACTTCGCGCTGGTCAAGATCGACCCGTCCGACGTCGCCAAGGTGAACCCCTCCGTTCCCGACTTCGGCGGCCCGACCGGCGGCGTCGGCCAGGCGTCCGCAGGTCAGAACGTCTACACGTACGGCAACTCGTCGCTGCGCCAGGGGATCACCCTGCTGAGCCCGAAGAACGGCGTCGTCGTCGAGCGCAGCCCGGGCGGCTGGAGCTACACGGCCTACACCGTGACGCCGGGCATCCCCGGTGACTCGGGATCCGGGTTCCTGAACGCGAGCGGCCAGGCCCTCGGCACGCTGAGCACGGTCGCGATCGCGCCGCTGCCGGCCTCGAACGGAGTCGGCGATCTCGGCAAGGAGCTCGGCTACGCCCGCAGCCACGGGTTCAGCGGGCTCGAGCTCGTCAACGGCACCGAGCCGTTCAAGGCGAAGCTGCTCGGCAAGATCCCGCTCGGCTGACCCAAAGCCAGGAGGGCGCCCGGGACCGGCCGCGCAGCAGCGGCGGCCGGTCCCGGGTCAGCCGACCTCAGTCCGGCTTCGGGGGAACGACCGGCTCCCCGAGCCCGTAGGTGTCGTAGTCGGCCCACTTGCTGAACGTCTTGTGCGTCGGGCCGTGGAAGTCCGACGACGCGGTCGGGATCAGCCCGAACTCCTCGCAGAGCTCGAGGCAGTGCCGCGTCTGCTCCTTCGTGTGCGGCGGGTAGAAGGTCTCGATCCCGTCGAGGCCGACGTCGCGGACGAGGCTCTCGACCAGGTCGCGGACCTTCTCGGGCTCCTTCACGTCCCAGTACGGATGCGCGACGACGGCGACGCCGCCGGCGTCGTGGATGATCCGCACGGCCTCCTCGGCCATCGGCCACTCGCGTGAGACGAACGCCTTCGCGCCCGGCACGAGGTACTCCTCGAAGAACGGACCGAGGTCGGGCCCGGCGCCGGCCGCCTTGGCGATGTGCGGGCGGCCGATCGCGTCAGCGGCGCCTGCCTTGGCGACGGCGTCGTCGAAGCTGACCTCGACGCCGTTGTCGTTGAGCTTGGCGATGATCGCCTTGGCGCGGTTGACCCGCTCCTGCTGGGCGCGGTCGCAGGCGGGCTGGATCTTCTCGAGGTCGATCCAGTAGCCGCAGATGTGGAGGTCCTCCGAGTACTTGTGGACGCAGGACATCTCGATCGCGGGAACGCACTCGATTCCGAGCTCGGTGGCGGTCTCCATCGCCTCGGGCACGCCGGCGACACCGTCGTGGTCGGTGAGGGACATGACGGTCACTCCTGCCTCGTGAGCGGAGCGAACGACATCGGCCGGCTCCAGCTGGCCGTCGGACACGGTTGAATGTGACTGTAGGTCGATCATGTGGCGACCATTCTTACCGGGTGAGGCCGCCGTCGAGGCGCCCCTCCCACGACCAACACCGAGACCTGACCGATGCGCATCTCAGCCAAAGCCGACTACGCCGTCCGCGCGACCCTCGAGCTCGCCGCGAGTCCCGACGGCGCGCCCGTCAAGGGGACCAAGCTCGCCGACGCCCAGTCGATCCCGCTGCAGTTCCTCGAGCAGATCATGCTCGACCTGAAGCGGGCCGGGATCGTCAAGACCAAGCGCGGAGCCAACGGCGGCTACTGGCTCGCCGAGTCGACCGGAGGCGGTGACCGTCGCCGACGTGATCCGCGCGGTCGAGGGCCCGCTCGCCAACATCCACGACCTCTCGCCGGAGGAGACCTCCTACCCCGGGCCCGCCCGTCGCCTCCGCGACGTCTGGATCGCGGTCCGCGTCAACCTGCGGGCCGTGCTCGAGCAGGTCACGCTTGCCGATCTCGTCGCCGGACGGCTGCCCGAGGAGGTGGCCGAGCTGATCGACCAGCCCGGCGCCTGGCAGGGACGCGAGACCGGCACCCACGACGCGATCGGCTGAGCCCGCCGCGCCCGGGATCCCCGCGGCGAGCCCGACCCCGGGGCATCCTCCGCTACAATCCCGCGACGCAATTCCGACTACTCCGGTCAACAAATGGCCGCCGCCATTACCGGAGGGGCGGGGCTTCGCACCCCTCGACCCACGTCGATCTCGGCTCTCTCATGGATCCCGCAATCGTCCTCTTCGGCTTCGGCATCGGCGTGCTCGTCGGCATGACCGGCATGGGCGGCGCTTCGCTGATGACCCCGCTCCTGATCCTGATCGTTCGGGGTCCAGCCGTGACCGCGATCGGCACCGACATCTTCTACGCGGCCGTGACGAAGACGGTCGGCGGCTGGCAGCACCTGCGCGAGCGCACCGTCCACCGCGGCATCGCCTTCTGGATGGCGGTCGGCTCGGTCCCCTCGGCCGATGCTCGGCGTCTTCGTGATCGAGTGGCTGCAGGGCGCGGTCGGCGAGGACGAGCTCGACGGGATCGTCTTCGGGATCCTCGGCGCGACCCTGCTCGTCGTCGGCATCTCGACCATGATCCGCACGATCCTGCTCCCGGACGTGATCAAGGAGCGGGCGGCGATGCACCTCTACCGCCGCCACATCATCGCCGCCGTCCCACCGGCATCATCACCGGCTTCATCATCGGCCTGACCTCCGCCGGCTCCGGCACCCTGATCGCGATCATCCTGATCGCCGTCTTCCGGCTGACGCCGCAGCGCGTGGTCGGCACCGACATCTTCCACGCCGCCGTGCTGCTCTGGGCGGCCGGCGCCGCCCACTTCGTCGGCGGCAACGTCGACCTCGGCCTCGCCGGCAACATCCTGATCGGCTCCGTCCCCGGCGTCCTCGTCGGCGGCAAGCTCGCGTTCCGGAGCAACAAGACCTTCCTGCGCGGGGCCCTCTCGGTCGTCCTGATCGCCTCCGGCATCACCCTGATCACGAAGGGCGACTTCATCCCGGCGATGATCGCCGGCACGATCGTCTCGATCGGCTTCGGCGCCCTGTTCACCTACATCCTCCGCCGCGAGGTCAAGCTCCCGCACGGCGAGGGCGTGCGGATGATCAAGCTCGTGAAGATGCCCTGGCACCAGCACGAGCCTGCCTACCGGATCGAGAACGGCAAGGTGATCGCAACCGACAACGGCGACGGCCCCGAGCCCGAGGAGCCGCTGCGCCCCGACGAGGACGAGACCGAAGCGAAGCCTCGCTGACGAGCGTCGCCGGCGGCCTCCAAACCGCATCAGTAGGCTGAGCGCATGGACTTCGAACCAGGCGCCCGGCTCGAGGAGCTTCAGGGTCGCATCCGCGCTTTCATGGACGAGCACGTCTACCCCGTCGAGACCGAGGCGATGGAGGCGCTCGACGAGGAGGTCAGACCCGGCGTCGCCTATCCCGAGATCATCGTCGGGATCCGCGAGAAGGCGCGCGAGCAGGGCCTCTGGAACCTGTTCATGCCGAACGAGGAGCACGGCGCCGGGCTCACCAACTGGGAGTACGGGATGCTCTGCGAGGAGATGGGCCGCAGCCCGGTCGTCGCGCCGATGGCCTTCAACTGCGCCGCGCCCGACACGGGCAACATGGAGATCCTCCACGACCACGGCACCGACGAGCAGAAGCAGCAGTGGCTCGAGCCGATGCTCGAGCGGCCACCATCCGCTCCTGCTTCTCGATGACCGAGCCCGAGGTCGCCGGCTCCGATCCGACGACGCTGCAGACCCGGGCCGAGCTGATCGACGGCGAGTGGGTCATCAACGGCCACAAGTGGTTCACCTCGGGCGCCGTCGGCGCCGACTTCGCGATCGCGATGGTCGTCACCGACCCCGACGCGCACCCCTACGCCCGCGCCTCGATGATCATCGTCCCGGTCGACGCGCCCGGCTTCGACCTCGTCCGCTCCGTCTCGGTGATGGGCCACGACAAGGGCCCCGGCCACTGCGAGATCCGCTACACCGACTGCCGCGTCCCCGAGGCGAACCTGCTCGGCCCGCGCCAGGCCGGCTTCGTGATCGCCCAGGACCGGCTCGGCCCCGGCCGCATCCACCACTGCATGCGGGCGATCGGGACCTGCGAGCGGGCGATCGAGCTGATGTGCCGGCGCGCCAACGAGCGCGAGGCCTTCGGCGGCAAGCTCTCCGAGAAGCAGTTCGTCCAGGACTTCATCGCCAAGAGCCGGATGGAGATCGAGCAGGCCCGCCTGCTGACCCTGAAGGCCGCCTGGCTGATGGACACGCGCGGCAAGCGCGAGGCGCGGCGCGAGATCTCGATGATCAAGGTCGTCGCCGCCAACGTGGTCATGGACGTGCTCGACCGCGCGATCCAGGTGCACGGCTCGCTCGGCATGTCCGACGACACGCCGCTCGCCTCGATGTGGCGCTACAGCCGCATGCTCAAGGTCGCCGACGGGCCCGACGAGGTCCACAAGATGGTCATCGCCCGGCGCGAGATCAACCAGTGGGCCAAGGACGAGGCCGACGCCGCCCCCGCCGGCAACGGCGGCGCCCCGGCCGCCGCGGCGCCGCGAACTAGAGCCCGCGCCTTCGAGCGGCCCTGATCAGCCGAGCCGGCGCTCGGCCGCGTCGGCGGCCTCGACCAGCTGCTCGACGGTGCGGGCGAAGGTCTTCGCGCCCTCGTCCTCGGCGGCGCCCTTGCCGTAGCCGCCGGCCATGTAGCGGGCGAACACGCCCTCGAGCACGATCGCCAGCTTCCAGTAGCCGAGCGCGACGTAGAAGTCGATGCCGGCGAGGTCGCGGCCGGAGCGCTCGGCGTAGCGGGCCTTGACCTGCTCGCGCGTCAGGAAGCCCTCGGTCATCGTCGCCGGCTCGAACAGCGGCAGCAGCGCGTCGCCCTCCTCGGCCCAGTAGACGAGCAGCAGGCCGACGTCGGCGAGCGGGTCGCCGAGCGTGCAGAGCTCCCAGTCGACGACGCCGGCGACCGCGGTCGCGTCCTCGGTCAGGATCATGTTGTCGAGCCGGTAGTCGCCGTGGACGATCGTCGCCGGGCCCTGCTCGGGGATCCGCGCGGCGAGCCGGTCGTGGACGTCGGTGACGAGGTCGAACTCGCGCGTCTTCGACTTCTCCCACTGGCCGAGCCAGCGCTTCAGGGTGCGGGCGACGTAGTCGGTCTTCTTGCCGAGCTCGCCGAGCCCGGCCTCGTCGGGATCGACCTCGTGGATCGTGACCAGGGTGTCGACGACGCGCTCGCCGATCGCCCGGCGCTGCTCCGGCGTGTACGGCTCGGCGTCCTCGCGGCTGCGGAGGATCGGCCCGGGCAGGAAGTCCATCACGTAGAAGGGGGCCTCGTTGACGCTCTCGTCCTCGCAGAAGCCGGCGATCGCGGGGACCGGGACCGGCGGTGTCGGCGAGGCCGGAGACGACCCGGTGCTCGCGGCCCATGTCGTGGGCGGAGCCGAGCGTCTTGCCGAGCGGCGGCCGCCGCAGCGCCCAGCGCTGCCCCTCCGCGTCGGTCACCGAGTAGGTCAGGTTCGAGCGGCCGCCGGCGATCATCTCGAAGCTGAGCGGCAGCACGACCCCGTCGACGTTCTCCGCGAACCAGTCCTCGACGCCCTCGCGGTCGATCCCGTCCGGTGCGTCCGGTGTGCCTCCGCCCTCCATCGGGCGCAAGCGTATTCGGAAGGCGGTCCGGGCGCGCGGCCGGGCGGCCGCGCCTGCGCAAGAATGCGCCGCCGTGCCCGCCGACCGCGAACACCAGGGGCTGCTCGTCGACTTCGGCGGCGTGCTGACGACCAACATCTGGGACTCGTTCCGCTCCTTCTGCGAGACCGAGGGGCTCGAGGCGGACGCCGTCAAGGAGACCTTCGTCGCCGACGGGCCGGGCCTGCGAGCTGCTGCGCTCGCTCGAGAAGGGCGAGCTCGAGGACGCCGACTTCGAGCGCCGCTTCGGCGAGCTGCTCGGGGTCCCGCCCGAGGACCTGATCTCGCGGCTGTTCGCGGGCCTCGGCCCCGACCACGAGATGGTCGCGATCGTCGAGCAGGTTCGCGCGACCGGCGTGCCGACCGGCCTGATCTCGAACTCGTGGGGAACCGGGATCTACGAGCGGGCGCCGCTCGGGATCTTCGACGCGACCGTGATCTCCGGCGACGTCGGGCTGCACAAGCCGCAGCCGGAGATCTACGCGCTCGGCGCCGAGCGGATCGGCGTCGCCCCCGAGCTCTGCGTCTTCGTCGACGACCTGCGCGAGAACGTCGCCGGCGCCGAGGCGGTCGGGATGACGGCGCTGCTGCACCGGGACCGGACCGAGACGATCGCGCGACTGCGCGACCTCTTCGGCGTGGCGCCGGGCTGACCTCGGCGACCGGCTCCTGCGCTAGCCGCCCTCGGCCTCTCCGCAGTCCCGATCGCGGCCGAGCACGCCGGCGAGCGAGAAGCGGGCCTCGACGCGCACCGTCTGCGGGCCCGTCTCCCCCGCGCCGTCGCCGGCGGCGGGTATGACCCGGGTGACGTCGCGCCCCCCGGGGCCCTCGGCGCTCTCGACGCACGCGTCGCCGGAGACGACCTCGAAGTAGGGCGACCAGCCGAGCGACAGCAGCGTCTCCTCGCTCCCGAGCTCGAGCTCGAACGCGTCGGGCTCGAGCTCGAGCAGGCGGGCCTCGCCGTCGAGCACGAACGACCCCTGGCCGCCGAAGCGGTACAGCTCCCACTCGCCGGCCGTCCCGACTCGCTCCGGGTCGAAGGTGCCCGACCGGAGAAGGTCGGCCTCCGAGTGCGCGAGCCAGTCGGGCTGGGCGTCGCTGATCGCGACCAGCGAGATGCCGCGCTCGGCGAGCCAGCGGCGATAGTCCTCGGAGGCGATCCGGTCCTGCTCGAGGAAGTCGAAGTCGGGCGACTCGAGCTGCCGCAGCCAGCCGCCCGTGATCGGGCGCTGCTCGGCGACGTAGACCGACTCCCAGCGGCTCCGCGTCGGCACGACGCGCAGCGGCTCGAGACCTGTGCCCTGCTCGTCGAGCAGCCCCAGCAGCGGCTCGTAGTAGGCCTTCTCGGTGCCGGCGTTGCCGGCGGCGGCGACATCGCGGACGGTCGCGGTCCAGCACCACCACAGCAGCGGCCCGGCGACGAGCAGCAGGACGAGCCGCGGCCGCCACGGCGCCTCGGGCCGGACGAGCAGGATCGCGAACAGCGGGCCCGCGAGCGTCGCTCCGAGCCGAGCCGCGTTGCCGCCCATCGGCGTCTCGACGAGCAGCGCGGCGAGCGAGACGAGCAGGTAGACGAGTGCGCCCCAGCGGATCGACGCTGTTGCCTGCCGGCTCGCCCTCTCTCGGCGGGACCAGCGCGAGCAGCGCCGCCGTGGCCAACGGGATCCAGAACCAGGACGGAGAGCGTGAACGGCTGCCAGCCCGGGGTCGGGAAGGCGAGCACGAGCAGCGCCACCGCCGTGGCGGTCGCCGCGGCGGCGGCAACGGCGGCCCGTACCGCCCGATCGAAGCTGCCGGCCCCGAGCAGCCGCTGCGCGAGCGCCGGCATCCTCGCGCCGAGGCCGGCGAGCAGGACGGCGGCGCAGGCGACGAGCACGAAGGCGCCCGCGACCGGGCTCGCCCAGGCCGCGAGCGCGCCGGCGACCGCCGCCAGCGCCGGCCGCTCGCGCTGGATCGCCCAGACGCAGCCGAGGCCGATCGCGAGGCCGAGGGCGAAGGCCGTGCGGCCGGCGAACGGCGCCGCCAGCGACGCGACCCCGAACCAGATCACCCCGAGCCAGGCGCGCTCGCCGTAGGCACGCCAGGCGATCGAGGCGAACAGCGCCGTCGCCGCGACGGCCGAGAGCGCGCCGACCAGGACCGGCCCGAGCAGGGCCCCGAGCGGCGGCAGCAGCAGGCTGTAGCCGGGGATCGAGTGGCCGAAGTACCAGTCCGGGTTCCAGATCACGAAGCCGTGATCGGCCCAGAGGTCGGAGCGGAAGGTCTGCGCGGCGAGATCGAGCGTCTGCGGCGCCCAGATCAGGTACGCGAGAGCACGCCGAAGCACGCCCGAGATCGCGAGCAGCGATCTCCCGGCCACCTATACCGGCCGACGTGAAGACTGACGAGGTCGCGAGGTCCTGATCAAGCAGCCGTGGGACGCGTGGCGGAGCCGCGTAAGCGACGACGCCGAGCGGCCTCCCGGACCGTCAGTCCTTCGCGTACTCGACGCGGATCTGCTTGCCCTTGAGCTTCGTCTCGTTGAGGCGCTCGACGACCTGCTCGGCGTGCTCGGTCTCGAGATCGACGAACGAGAAGCGCTCGAGCAGGCGGATGTCGTGGATCGACTCCTCCGGGATCACCGCGCCCTCGACGAGGGCGAACTCGATGTCCTCCTCGGTCAGGCCGCTGCGGGTGCCGCGGTTGATGAACAGCTTCGTGTGGACGCCGCCCTCGGACGACCCGTTCTCCTCCGAGGAGCGCTCGCGCGCCGGCGCCTTCTCGCGCTTGTCGGGCTTGTCGCGCTTCTCCGTCTTCTCGCGCTTCTCCGCCTTCTCCTCCTCGGCCGAGCCCTCGTCGTCGGAGGAGCTGCGGTCCCAGTCGACGGTGCCGCGGCCGTCCTTGGAGTGATCGCGGCGCTTCGGGCGCGGAGCGTGCTCGATCCGGTCCTCGGGGGCCTCCCACTCGCCGATCGAGGTCTTCACGTCCTTCTCGATCTGCCTGATCTCCCCGACCTCCTTCGGAGTCACGAAGGTGATCGCGCGGCCGGTGCGGCCGACGCGGCCGGTGCGGCCGATCCGGTGCACGTAGATCTCGCTGTTGTTGGGGAGATCGAAGTTGATCACGTGCGTGACGTGCTCGATGTCGAGGCCGCGGGCGGCGACGTCGGTCGCGACCAGCAGCGGCGACTTGTGCTCCTTGAAGGAGATCATGACGCCGTCGCGCTGGCCCTGGCTGAGGTCGCCGTGCAGGGCCTTCGACTGCAGGCCCTTGTCGCGGAGCCGCTTGTCGAGCCGCGAGGTGCCGATCTTCGTCTTGCAGAAGACGATCGCCTGCTCGGGCTCCTCCTTCTTCAGGACCTCGATCAGCTTCTCGGTCTTCTTCGCCGCCTCGACCTCGACGTAGGCCTGCTCGATCGCGTCGACGGTGAGCTTCTTCGGCGTGATCGAGATCGTCACCGGGTCGTACATGTAGGTCTCGGCGAGCCGCTTGACGGGCGGCGGCATCGTCGCGCTGAACAGCATCGTCTGGCGGCCGTTCGGGCACATCCGCAGGATCCGCTCGACGTCCTCGATGAAGCCGAGGTCGAGCATCTCGTCGGCCTCGTCGAGGACCACGTAGCGGGTCGCGTTGAGGTTGAGGGCGCCGCGCTGGACGAGGTCCTTCATGCGGCCGACGGTGGCGACGACGACGTGGGCGCCGTAGCGGACGCGGGCGGCCTGGTCGCGGACCGAGGTGCCGCCGAAGACGGCGACGACGTTGATCTCGAGGTGCTCGGCGTAGGAGCGCAGCGCCTGCGTCACCTGGATGCAGAGCTCTCGGGTCGGGGTCAGGACGACCGCCTGGGTCGAGTCGTCGGTGGGATCGAGGTGCTGGAGCAGCGGCAGGCCGAAGGCCGCCGTCTTGCCGGTGCCGGTCTGTGCCTGGCCGATCATGTCCTGACCGCCGAGCAGGACCGGGATCGCCTGCGCCTGGATGGGTGACGGCTCTTCGAAGCCGAGCTCGTCGAGTGCCTGGACGATCTCGTCTTTGAGGCCGATGTCGCTGAATGCGCTCAAGTGGGTTACTCCCTATGGGTGGTGTGACGGACCGCGCGGCCCGGAGGTGTGTGGATTGGGATGCCGCGGTCGAGGTGGAGCCGGCCGTTTTGCGTGGCGCTCCGCCGACTCGGTCTGGAGTCCTGGGCGACGTCGCTCGGAAGGGACGGCGCCGATGACGACCTCGGGCATCACGCAGGCTACAGGCCCGGAGGGCTTGCCGACGCCCTCGGGCGCCTCCGGGGCCTCCGCATCCCGCATGCGGGCTCTGCAAGCATGGCGCGCCTATGTCGCTCACAGTCGTTGGATCGATCGCCTATGACGCCGTCCGCACGCCCTTCGGCGAGCGCGATCGGATGCTCGGCGGCTCGGCCGTTCACTTCGCCCTCGCAGCCAGCTTCTTCACCTCGGTCCGCGTCGTCGGGCCGGTCGGCGAGGACTTCGGCGCCGACGACCTCGCGGTGCTCGAAGACCGCGGCATCGAGACCGGCGACATCGCGCGGATCGAGGGCGGCCGCACCTTCTTCTGGCAGGGCCACTACGAGCACGACCTCAACGTCGCCCACACCGACGACACCCAGCTCAACGTCTTCGCCGAGTTCGAGCCGAGCCTCTCGGAGGCCGCGCGCGAATCCGAGGTCCTCTTCCTCGGCAACATCCAGCCCGACCTGCAGCGCAGCGTCCGCGCCGAGGCCGACGGCGCCCACCTCGTCGCGCTCGACTCGATGAACCTCTGGATCGACACCGCCCGCGACTCGCTCGTCGCCGCGATCGGCGAGGTCGACTGCCTGCTCCTCAACGACGCCGAGCTGCGCCAGCTGACCGACGAGTCGAACCTCGCCAAGGCCGCCCGCGCGGTGATGGAGATGGGGCCGCGGATCGTCGTCGCCAAGCGCGGCGAGTACGGCGCCGCCCTCTTCACCCCCGACGACGCCTTCGCGATCCCGGGCCTGCTGATCGAGGAGGTCGCCGACCCGACCGGCGCCGGCGACAGCTTCGCCGGCGGCTTCCTCGGCTACCTCGACTCCGTCGGCGCCGAGGACCCGCACGGGGACGAGCTGCGCCGCGCGATGGTCTTCGGCTCGGTCATGGCCTCCTTCAACGTCGAGGCCTTCGGCACCGAGCGCGTCCGCTCCCTCGACCCCGCCGAGGTCGAGGCCCGCGTCGCCGACTTCAAGTCGCTGACCCACTTCAGCGACGCCCCGCTGCTGCGCTGAGCTCGCAGCCGCGGCAACCTTGACGCAACACCCGGCGGCCCGGGCCTGAGATACTGCCCGCTTCAGGGGAACGCAGGAAACGCACAGATCGACTTCGCGGAGGACGCCTATGACCGAGACCAAGGACACCCTCTCGATCACCGACAACCGGACCGGTAAGACCTACGAGGTCGAGATCACGGACGAGACGATCAAGGCGATGGACCTTCGCCAGATCAAGGTGAACGAGGACGACTTCGGGATGATGGCCTACGACCCGGCCTTCACCAACACGGCGGCCTGCCGCTCGGAGATCACCTTCATCGACGGCGAGGCGGGGATCCTCCAGCACCGCGGCTACTCGATCGAGGACCTCTGCGAGCACTCGACCTACCTCGAGGTCGCCTACCTGCTGATCTTCGGCCAGCTCCCGACCGAGCCCCAGCTCGAGCGCTGGACCTACGACATCACCCACCACACCTTCGTCCACGAGGACATCAAGGCGATGCTCGAGGGCTTCCGCTACGACGCCCACCCGATGGGGATGCTGCTCTCCACGGTCGGCGCGATGTCGACCTTCTACCCGCACGCGAAGCAGATCGACAACGAGTTCGAGCGCTACATGGCGGCGATCCGGCTGATCGCGAAGATGCCGACGCTGGCCGCGTTCTCGTATCGCCACAGCCTCGGCCTCCCCTACATCTACCCGGACAACGACCTCTCCTACGCGGGCAACTTCCTCGGGATGATGCGGAAGATGACCGAGCTCAAGTACGAGCCGGATCCGCGCCTGGAGCGGGCGCTCGACGTCCTCTTCATCCTCCACGCCGACCACGAGCAGAACTGCTCGACGAGCTCGGTCCGCGCGGTCGGCTCCTCGCAGGTCGATCCGTACTCGGCGGTCGCCGCCGGCGTCGCCGCCCTCTACGGCCCGCTGCACGGCGGCGCCAACGAGGCGGTGCTGCGGATGCTGCGCCGGATCGAGAAGGTCGAGAACATCCCCGGCTTCCTCGAGGGCGTCAAGAACCGCGAGGAGAAGCTGATGGGCTTCGGCCACCGGGTCTACAAGAACTACGACCCGCGCGCCCGGATCATCAAGAAGCACGTCGACGAGGTGCTCGACGTGGTCGGGCTCGACAACCCGCTGGTCGAGATCGCGACCGAGCTCGAGAAGCAGGCGCTCGACGACGAGTTCTTCACCGATCGCAAGCTCTACCCGAACGTCGACTTCTACTCGGGCCTGATCTACGAGGCGCTCGGGATCCCGAACGACATGTTCACGGTGATCTTCGCGATCCCGCGGACCTCGGGCTGGATCGCGCAGTGGATGGAGATGAACGGGGACTCCGAGCAGAAGATCGCGCGCCCGCGCCAGATCTACACCGGCGCCCGCGACCTCGACTACGTGCAGATGGCCGACCGCGAGGGCGGCGAGAAGATCGTCGGCCCGCCGGCGACCCGACCCGTCCGCGCCCGCCGAGGACGCCTGACGGTCCCGGAGGCCCCCGCATCGACGGTCAGAGGTCGCCCGGCGATAGCGCGGCTATAGCCGCGCTACCGATGCGCCGATGCCCGATGCGGCCTCCCGGGCCGTCAGGGGGTGCGGGCGATCGCGTTGGCCAGAGCCGCGCACTGATCGAGGCCGAGCGTGAGGGCCGCCTCGCCGGCTGATTCGTCGAGCTCGCCGAGCTGGGTCAGGTAGTCGCCGTCGGCGGCGGCCGTGCGGGCGATCTCGTTCAGCAGGTCGGTGTCCGAGCTGAGCTCCTCGAGCCAGACGTCGATGAAGTCGCTCTTGCCCTCCGGCGGCGGCAGCGGGATCACGGCGTTGTAGACGGTGACGAGGATCTCGGCCCGGGCGCGCGCGTCGGCGGGCACGTCCCGGGTCGTCGTCGGCAGCGGCAGCGCCACCGCCTCCTGGATGCCGTCGCTGCAGTAGCCGTTGACGCGGGCCTGCCACTGCTCGAGCGAGGGCGGCGGCAGCGTCGGCGCCTCCTCGTCGTCCCCGCAGGCGGCCAGCGGCGCTGCCAGCGCCGCGACGGCCAGGAGCGCGGCAAGGCGCCACTTCCTCGACGGCTTCGTGTCTCGGTCGGCTCGCATCGCCGTGGAACCTACAGCCCGTGCCTGCGGACCGGTTCCTCTACGCTCGCCGCGTGGCCGCCTACACGCTCACCGTCCGCAACGGCCCCGTCGTCGAGCGGGAGCGGTTCGAGAGCCTCGAGCAGGCCGCCGCGGCGCTGCGCGAGCGTTGCGATGCGATCCTCGCCGAGGGCGGGCTCGAGGGCGTCTCGATGATCCGCGACTTCACCCCCGAGCAACTGGTCAAGGCGCGCCTGGAGATCTCGACCGGCCGGCTGCTGCGCCGGCGCGAGGCGGGCGTCGACGTGATGGGCGACGGCTCGCTCGTCCCCTTCGCGGGAGGCACCTTCCGCAAGCCGATCGAGGGCGAGGGCGGCTCCGACTACGCGGACGCGGTCATCGACGCCCTGCGAGAATAGGCCCGTGCCTGACGATCCGAAGAAGCGCGGTCACGCCGTGACCGACCTCGAGGGCATCGAGGTCGGCAGGCGCGTGCGGCTGCCGGCCGGTGCCGTCGCAGCCGATCCGCGTCTACATCAACGGAATCGAGCAGACCGAGGGCACCGACTACGAGACCGACTCCGACGGCATCCTCTTCACCGAGCCGATCGTCAAGGAGGGCAAGCTCTCCGGCTGGCGCTGGCTCTCGATGTACATCGGCCTGTTCGGCAGCTACCGCAAGAACGAGACCGTCGACGTCTCCTACAAGCTCGGCGACAAGGTCCAGCACGTCACCGACATCGAGGTCAGCTCGGACTGAGCTCGAGGCGACCGCCCGGGCGGCGGCGCGGCGCAGTCAGCTGCCGAGGATGCGCCGCTTCTGCGCCTCGAACTCGGCGTCGGTGAGCGCGCCGGACTCGCGCAGCCTCTGCAGGCGCTCGAGCCGGGTGAGCAGGTCGTACTCCGCGTCCTCGGAGGGCTGGGCGGCGGTCGGCGCGGGCGCGGGCAGTCGCGCGGTGCGTAGGGCGCGCGCGGCGCCGGCCGCACCGTCGCCTCGGACTCGGGCAGCGTGAAGCGGTCGTCCGGCTTCTGCCTTCGATCCCCGAGATCGGACAGGGCCGCCCAGGCCAGATAGACCGAAACCGGAAGCCCCATCAGCAGGAAGGTCGCGCCGACGATGATGCCGCCGAGCCTGCCGTCCTCGGGCAGCGAGTCCTTGGTCAGCGACGCGAAGAGGATGTAGGCGCCGCTGCCGGTGAAGAAGACGGCCCACATCGCCGCCCCGGAGGAGAGCCCGCGACCGACTCCACCCTGGTCGGGGCCGCCCGGGCCGCGGGCCGCGGACGGCGAAGATCCAGGCCCCGATCAGTCCGGTCAGGACCGACCCCATCAGCAGCATCGCGTCCGTGCCGGTCCCCTCCGGGCAGGGCCGAGCCGAGACGTAGGGCGTGTTGCCGGAGGCGCAGGTGCCGATCTCGAGCAGCTCGACGAGCTGCTTGCTGAAGAAGACGACCGAGCCGAGGAACAGCGCCCCGCCGATCAGGGCCTTGAGCCAGTACGACACGGCGCCAGCCTACCTGCGCAGGCGGCCCCGTTCCGGGTTCGCTCGAGCGCCTAGGCCATGCCGGCGAGATCGGCGACCCGCTCGCGATGCTGCGAGGCGGTGCCGAGCAGCTGGCCGTCGGCCCGCGCCCGCTTGAGCAGGAAGTGCAGGTCGTGCTCCCAGGTGAAGCCGATGCCGCCGTGGACCTGGATCGAGGCCTTGACGACCGACCAGGCCGCGTCGCTCGGCGCGGGCCTTCGCCATCGCCGCCGCGAGCGGCAGCGACTCGGGCTCGGCATCGGCGGCCCAGGCCGCGTAGTAGGTCAGCGAGCGCGCCTCCTCGACGTCGTAGAGCATCTGCGCGCAGGCGTGCGAGACGGCCTGGTAGGCGCCGATCGGGCGGTCGAACTGGTGCCGCTCCTTGGCGTAGGCGACGGCCATGTCCATCGCCCGCTGCCCGATCCCGATCAGCTCGGCCGCGACCGCGACGCTCATCCGGTCGGTGGCGGCGCCGAGGTCGCCCTCGAGCGCCTCGCCGTCGGTCGAGGACGGCTTCGAGTAGCCGCGGGTCTCGTCGATCAGGTCGAGCGGCTCGAAGCTGACCGAGCCCGGATCGAGGATCCGGGCGCCGCTCGTCGTCGACGATCACCGGCGTCGCCGCCCCCTCGGCGTCGAGGAAGATCTCGGGGCTGCCGATCGCGCCGCGGGACTCGCCGGTGGCGATCCCCTCGAGCCGGCCCTTCTGCTCGTCGGAGCCGGCCCACTCGAGCGCGAGGCCGGCGCAGGCGTTGGAGAGGAACGGCGTCGGCGCGACGGCGTAGCCGAGCTCCTCGCAGAGGATCACCAGCTCGACCATGCCGAGGCCCTGGCCGCCGTGCTCCTCCGAGATCGCGATCCCGGCCCAGCCGAGCTCGCAGATCTCCTTCCACAGGGCCTCGTCGAAGCCGCCGCTCTCGACCTGAGCGCGGACGGCGTCGGACTTGAAGCGCGCCTGCGCGAACTGCTTGGCAGTCGACTTGATCTCGGACTGCTCGTCGTTGAAACCGAAGTTCATCTCTGTGTCTCCTTGTACCGGCCCGCTATCGGAGCTTCGGAAGGCCGAGCACCCGCTCGGCGATGATGTTCTTGAGGACCTCCGAGGTGCCGCCCTCGATCGTGTTCGCGCGCGAGCGCAGCATCTTGTAGGTCCAGTCCGTCTCCTTGCCGAGGCCCTCGGCCCCGAGCAGGTCCGTCGCGAGCTCGGTCATCTCCTGGTTGAGCGAGCCCCACTGGAGCTTCGCGACCGAGCCCTCCGGGCCGGGGATGCCGGTCCGGATCTGGGTGCTGAGCGAGCGCATCGCGCCGAGCCGCAGCGCCTCGGTCCCCATCTTCAGGTTGGCGATCCGCTGACGCAGGATCGGGTCGGAGCCGAGCCCCTTCTCGTTGATCAGGGCGACGAGATCCTCGAGATCGTTCTGGAGGCCGACCGAGGCCGAGGCGCCGAGGCCGGCGCGCTCGTTCATCAGCGTCGTGATCGCGACCATCCAGCCGTTGCCGACGCCGCCCATCACGTTCTCGTCGGGGACGTAGGCGTTGTTGAAGAAGACCTCGTTGAACTCGGCCTCGCCGGTGATCTGGACCAGCGGCCGGACCTCGATCTCCTCCTGCTCCATGTCGCAGATGAAGTAGGTGAGGCCCTTGTGCTTGGGGGCGTCGGTGTCGGTGCGGGCGACGAGCATGCACCACTTGGCGACGTGCCCGAGCGTCGTCCAGACCTTCTGGCCGGTGATCCGCCAGCCGCCGTTCTCCTTGACGGCCTTGGTCTTCAGCGAGGCGAGGTCGGAGCCCGACTCGGGCTCGGAGAAGCCCTGGCACCAGATCTCCTCGGCGGAGAGGATCGGCTCGAGGAAGCGCTCCTTCTGGCTCTCGTCGCCGTGCGCCATCACGACCGGCCCGCCCATCACGAGGCCGAGGATGTTGGCCGGCCGCGGCACCTTGGCGCGCGCCATCTCCGAGTAGAAGATCGTCTGCTCGAGCAGCGAGGCGCCGCGGCCGCCGTACTCCTTCGGCCACGAGACTCCGGCCCAGCCGGCGTCGTGCATCGTCTTCTGCCACTCGCGCTGGAAGGCGAACTTGGCGCTGTCGTCGCCGTCGGGCTCGGGGCCGGGGTGGTTCTCCTCGAGCCAGGTCCGCACCTCGTCGCGGAACGCCTGCTCGTCACTGGTCAGGGTCAGGTCCACCTCGTCCTCCAAACTTCCTCGCCGGCGGCGCGGGAGCCGCGCGGCTGCTCGTTGCCTCAAACCGAGCGACTGGCTGATCGGCCAATCGGTCCGGGAGGAGAAACCTATCTCAGGCGGCCGCGCCGACCGCGGTCGCGCAGCCGGGCGGCCACGGCCGACAGGACCTCGACGACCCGTCGCGGGCTCGTACTTGACCTGCCAGTGGCTGAAGCGCAGACGCTCCTGCCCCGCCACCGCGTGGTCCTGGTCGCGCCGCAGGTCGCGGCTCTGCTGCCCCGGCGTCCGGTGGTAGCGGAGCCCGTCCGTCTCGACGACCAGCCCGAGCTCCTCGAACCAGAAGTCGACGCGGTGGGAGTTGCGGAAGCGAGCGCGTCACGGGCTTGCCGAGCCCGGCCGCGCAGCGCGAGCGGCACGAACAGACGCTCGAGAGCCGAGTCGCTGAGGACGAACGTGTGGCGATCGAGCGCGCGACGGACGCGAGCGGCGCCCGGTCGGTCGAGGCTGCGCGACGGCCGAGATCGCGGAGCCGACGCGGGTCGATCAGCGTCGAGCTTGTCGGCCTCGCTGACCGTGGCGTCGAGCCCGTCGAGGCCGAGGCCCGGGCGCGATGTCGATGATCGTCTCGCCGGGCCCGGTGACGGGGATGCCGCGGTAGCTGCGGACGTGCGAGGCGGCGAGGAACTGCGCCGGCACGGCGGTGGACGACGAGGCCGCCCCGCCGCCGGACCCCGCCGGTGCCCGGGACCGAGACGTGGACGGGCAGCGAGTGGGGATGGCTGCGAGGGCGTCCACAGGGAGCGCCGCACTGCCGATGGCTGACGACAGGCGCTCGGGCCCGGCGGCCAGCGGTCGGCCGCCATGAGCCAGCCGAGGCGTCCCGGGTCCGGACGCCCGACCGCGTAGACGCCGCGGAAGAGCCGGTGCAGGCGACCGCTGATCGACCGGTGCGTGATCGCGGCCGCATGCGCGCCGAGCGAGACGAGTTGCGTCGCGACCGATGACCCAGTGCTGCGTTCGAGCCAGTCCCAGGCCTCCGCTGCCACTGGCGTCCACTTCGGGTCCATAGACGCCGAAGTGGACGCCAGTTACGGATTCACCCCGCTCGCCGCCCGGCGCGGGCGGCCCGCCGCGGCATGCGGCGCCACGCCTGGGCCCCGGCCGCCGCTCGCGCCCGCTAGGCCGGGTCGATCAGCACGCCGGGGTTGAGCAGGCCGCGCGGGTCGACCGCGGCCTTGGCGCCGGCAAGCGCCGCCGCGAACGGGTCCGGGCGCTGCAGGTCGTACCAGGGACGATGGTCGCGGCCGACGGCGTGGTGATGGGTGATCGTGCCCCCGGCGGAGATCAGCGCCTCCGAGACCGCGGCCTTGATCTCGTCCCACTGCTCGACCTCCGAGCCGCGGCGGGCCGGGGCGAGGACGGTGAAGTACGGGGCGGGCCCGTCCGGGTAGACGTGGGTGAAGCGGCAGCGAGATCCGTGGCGCACCGGGCCCGTCGGCCGGCGCGTCGACGACGTCGGCGACCGAGCGTCGCGCCGTCTCCATGACGACCGCGTGGAACTCGCGGAAGCGGTCCCAGGTGACGGCCGTCTCGAAGGTCTCGCTGAGCACGCCCGAGCGAGACGAGCGAGTCGCGCAGATACGGGGCCGAGAGGAAGGCGCTGCGCCACTGCCCGACGGCATCGTCGTCCCCTCCCCGCCGTCGCCGGAGCCATCGGAGCCGCTGCCCCTGACCGGCCCCGGGGTGCCGCCGGCGTCGCGGGCGGCGGCGACCGCCTGCTCCATCGGCCCGTCGACCGGGTCCGAAGGCGCTCTCGAAGCCGAGGATCAGCAGCGCGCTGTCGCCGTCGCCGGCCCCGGTCGTCAGCGCCTCGAGCGGGTCGAGCAGGCGCAGGTTGGCGGGGTTGAGACCGGACTGGGAGAGGATCGCGGACGGCCTCGGCGGCCTCGCGGAAGTCGGCGAAGCTGACGCCGCACGAGAGCTTGAAGGTCGGCCGGCGGCGGACCCGGACCCAGGCCTCGGTGATCAGGCCGAGGATCCCCTCCGAGCCGACCAGCATCCGGTCCGGGCTCGGGCCGGCGCCCGAGCCCGGCAGGCGCCGGCTCTCCCAGGTGCCCTCGGGCGTGATCGCCCGGACCGACTCGACGAGATCGTCGATGTGGGTGTCGCACCGTCGCGAAGTGGCCGCCGGCCCTGGTCGCGATCCAGCCGCCGAGCGTCGAGTGCTCGAACGACTGCGGGAAGTGGCGCAGGGTGAGGCCGCGCTCGCCGAGCTGCCGCTCGAGGTCGGGCCCGAGCGCGCCGCCCTGGATCCGGGCCGCCATCGAGTGCTCGTCGACCTCGAGCACGCGGTCGAGCCGCGAGAGATCGACCGTGACCGTGCCCCGGTAGCCGAGCCCGACGCGGGGCTCGACGCCGCCGACGACGCTGGAGCCGCCGCCGTAGGGGATCACCGCCAGGCGCCGGTCGTCGGCGAGCTCGAGCACGCGGCGGACGTCGTCCTCGTCGGCGGGGAAGGCGACCATGTCGGGCGTCCGCTCGTAGATCCCGCGGAAGCCGCGGACGACGTCGCGGTAGGCCTTGCCCATCGCGTGGGTGAGCCGCTCGTGGCGGCTGTCGCTGACGAGGTGGGCGAGCGAGTCCGGCACCGGAGTCCGCGGCGGCGCCAGCTCGACGTCGGCCTCGGCGACCGGCTCCTCGATCTTCTCGACCGGGAAGCCGAGCCGCTCGCGAACGAGCGGCACCATCGCCTCGAGCCCGGCCCGGTCGGGCTGCTGGTCCGCGTAGCCCCAGCCCCAGTGCTTGCGCGGCCGGTCGCCCGGTCGCGAGGGTGGCTGCGAATCGCTCACGGAGCGCAGCCTATCCGGCGCTCGCGACCCGGCCCGCGGGCGCGCTCAGCGGGCGCTCAGCGGGTGGAGCCGCGGAGCAGGACCTCGCGGATCTCCTCGTCGCTGACCTCGGCCGGCTCGGTCTCCTCGATGAACGAGGTCAGCGCCGCGGCGAACCGGCGCGGCTCGCTCACGTGCGGGAAGTGGCCGGCGTTCTCGAACAGCTCCCAGCGGCTGCCGGGCATCTCCTTGTGGGCGCGATGGCCGTGGTGCGAAGGAATGATCCGGTCGCGGCGGCCCCAGAGCAGCATCGACGGCATCGTCTCGGTCAGATAGAGGCGGTCGCGGGCGGAGACCCGCTGGCCGCCGTAGTCGATCACCGCGCGCATCGTGTGGATGAAGGCGTTGCGTGCCTCGGCCTCCGAGAGCGAGGCGTAGCCGCGCGCCACCTCGGCCCGGTCGGGGCTGATCCCCAGTCCGACCGCCCCGAGCCAGCGGCCGACCATGCGCCCGGCCTCGATGACGCTGTTGTGGGCGATCAGCGGGATCACGAGCTCGGACCCGGGCAGGGTCGCCGCCCGCAGCGCGACGCTGACCTCCTCGCCGAGTCCGCCGCTGGAGACGAGCACGAGTCGCTCGACGCGCTCGGGGAACTGGTAGGCCATCTGCATCGCGATGCCGCCGCCGAGCGAGTGGCCGACGACGGTGGCGCGGAAGTGGCCGAGCGCCCCGAGCAGGTCGCGGATCCCGGAGGCGAAGGCGCCGAGCGAGTAGTCGCCGCGGGGCTTGGCCGAGAGGCCGTGGCCGAGCAGGTCCGGGGTGACGACGGTGAAGCGCTCGGCGAGCTCCGGCAGGACCTCGTCCCAGGTGGTCATGTTGCCCGTGACCCCGTGGATCAGGACGAGGACCGGTCCCTCGCCGACCTGGCGATAGGTGACCCGGTGGCCGTGGAGCTCGATCTCGGAGACGGGGATGTCGGAGGCGTGGCGGACGCGCGCCGGCTGCCCCGGCGTGGCAAGGGTTGCACTCATCCATGTAATGGTAGGCGGGATCGGCGATCGGCGGAGTGAGTTGCGTCACAGCGCCTTCGGGAAACGCCGAGGCATACCCCGATACGGCTGCGGCAAGCCGTTTGCGGGGGAGAACCCCCTATTTGCGGAGCTTTTTTCCGCGCTCGCCCTCGTAACGACCGACACGAGGCGTACATTTCCGGCGTCCGGGTCCGCATTCGTAAGGAAGAGCGATGGAAGCCACCCCTGCAGACGACTCCCGATGGCAAGAGATCATGGCGCTCCGGGGGGAGCGTGACGACAACCTCGTAATCCTCCCGCACCTGGTGAACCGCGAGGACTCCTCGCCCCGCCGTGCCTCCCCGAAGACCGTCCGCTTCGCCGAAGCGCTCGCCTTCGAGGACCACTGGTCGGGCATCACCGACGCCAAGCGCCGCCAGCAGCAGAACCGCCGCGCCGCCTAGCTCCAGCACCCCAAACGAAAACGAGCCGACCCGCTCTCGCGGGCCGGCTCGGTGCTCCTGTGGGAGCGGTGTGGCGGAGACTCAGCGGACGATCACCTTGCTGAGGTCGGCGCCGCACTCGTCGGTCTTGGTGACCTTGGCGTAGAAGCTGCCGTCCTTGTAGCCGCTGTTGCCGATGCTCCACATCCCGTCGGGGCCGTTGGGGGCGGAGGTGTCGGTGCCGATCACGTTGTCGGTCTTCGGCGAGGGCGAGCTGCCCAGCATCTCGTAGACCTTGACCGTGCGGTCGGACTCGCAGTCGCTGTCGGAGGACTTGACGTAGCCGTAGTAGTCGCCGTCGTTGCCCTTGATCGTGACCTTGGTCGGGGTCGGGCTGTCGGCCTGGGCGACGGTGGTGGCGCCGAAGGCCCCGGTGATGGCGACGAGGGCGGTGGCGGCGAACATCTTGATCTTCATGGTGTTTCTCCTTGGTGAGTCTGGTTGGTGGGACCGGGCCGGTGTGGCTCGGTTGATTCGATGGATCGATGATCGCCCCGATCTGGGGTTCGAACCAGGGGCCCCGGGGCGGGAGTGGGCGCCTCGGCGGGGTGGGTCGTTCTCACCCCTTGGTGGGGTCGGGGCTGGGGACTGGGCGGGGTCCAGGGTCCGGGGAGGGTTCGGAGGTGGCTGCAGGCGGGCGTTGCAGTGAGGGGGTGTGGAGGTGGGTGGCGGTCGAGGGTTCGGAGGGTCGTGCGAGGTGGGCCCTTTACCCCCGATGTTCGGGGGTAAAGGGCCGAGTTCGTTCTCGGCCGCTTCAGAGTCGAGTTTTCGACCGCATAAGGCCGACTTCGGGATCCGAGGGGTGCCGGCGCCCTCGGCGCCGCCTCATCTCCCCTCCCTCACTGCTGATCCACGCCTGGACCCTCGGCGCGGCCGCTCGGACGGGCGAGCGCGCCCTCAAGCGCCTCAGCACGTGCCGCTCGAGCACGGAGCGGCCGCCGACCTCTACCAGTGAACCCCGCGCATCAGATTCGCGAAGACGATCTGGCGCGCTGTGGCCTGCTCGTCCTCGGGGTAGCTCCTCGGCGGCGGGCCGCCGTCGTCGGGGGCGGTCTTCTTGCCCTTCTTGGCCGCGGTCGAGTCCGGGAACATGTGGTACGCCGAGTTGAGGATGTAGTCCATCGACTTCGGGTTGATCGCGTAGAGGATCTGGCCGAGGGTGCCGACGGGGGTCGCGATCCGCTTCGGGTGGTAGACGATCGCGTCGGTGAGCATGTCCGCGGCCTCGTCCGGCGTGATCGTCGGGAACTTGTCGTACATCTTCGTCGGGGCGATCATCGGCGTCCGCACGAGCGGCATGTGGATCGTCGTGATCTTGATCCCGTCGTCGACGATCTCCGAGGCGATGCAGCGGGAGAACGCGTCGAGCGCCGACTTCGAGGCGACGTAGGCCGAGAAGCGCGGCATGTTCGTCTGCACGCCGATCGAGCTGACGTTGATGATCTGGCCGGTCTTGCGCTCGCGCATCCGCGGCAGCAGCCGCAGGATCGTCCGCACCGGGCCGAAGTAGTTGAGCTGCATCGTCCGCTCGAAGTCGTGGAAGCGGTCGTAGGAGAGCGCGATCGAGCGCCTGATCGAGCGGCCGGCGTTGTTGATCAGGATGTCGACGTGCCCGTGCTGGGCGAGCGCCTCCTCGCACATCCGGTCGATGTCCTCCATGTCGGAGAGGTCGCAGGGGTGGGCGTAGGCCTCTCCCCCGCCCCGGACGATCGCGTCGCGGGTCTCCTCGAGCTTCTCCGGCGTGCGCGCGACGAGCAGGACGATGCCGCCGGCGTCGGCGATCTTCATCGCCGTCGACTTGCCGATGCCCGAGGAGGCGCCGGTGACCATGACGATGCGGCCGTCGACCGACTTGCGCAGCGAGGCGTTGCCGAGCGCACGCTTGCCCGCCCGCATCACCTCGTCGGGGATCTGCTGCTCGAGGATCTGGGAGAGGCCGCCGATGAAGCCGGCGCGGCCGCGCATCGCGCCGACCAGGGTGCGGTCCCGGTAGAGGTCGGGATCGAGGTGGCGGGCCCAGTAGTCCCAGAGCTTGTCGGCGTAGGAGGCGAGCGGCGGCACCGAGATCCCGGTGCCCTCGAGCGCCGCCTCGGTGTTGCGCGAGTCGAAGTGGGTCGGGTAGTGCAGGTAGACGAGCACCTCGCGCGGGATCCCGAAGTCGGCGAGGACGCTGTCGGCGATCGTGTTCGCGAACGGCAACGCCGAGAGGCCGAGGCCGAGCAGCGGCTCCAGCGACTCGGTCACCTCGGGCGGAGCGTGAACCGTCGCCTCGGGCGCGTGCGCGACCTTGGCGAAGGTGTCGATCACCTCGCCGGCGGAGGGCGGGTTCGGGTCGGTGAGGCTGAAGGCGCGGCCGTCGAGCCCGTCGGCTGTGGGCGATGTGGTCCATCGCCTTGACGACGAAGTCGACCGGGACGATGTTGATCTCGCGGCCGGAGACGCCCGGCATCGGCATCCAGCTCGGAACCGCCTGGCGGATCCGGCGGATCAGCTTGAAGAAGTAGTAGGGCCCGTCGATCTTGTCCATCTCGCCGGTCTCGGAGTTGCCGACGACGATCCCGGGCCGGTAGACGCGCCACGGCACGCTGCACTCGCGCCGCACGACCCGCTCGGACTCGTGCTTGGTCTGGAAGTAGGGGTGGTTGTCGACGTCCTGAGCCTCTTCGAACATGTCCTCGCGCCAGGTGCCCTGGTAGAGGCCGGCGGCGGCGATCGAGCTGACCATGTGGAAGTGCTCGGCCTCGACCAGCTCGGCGAGCTGGACCGCGTGGCGGGTGCCCTCGACGTTGGCGACGCGCTGGGAGGCGGCGTCGGCCTTCATGTCGTAGATCGCCGCCAGGTGGAAGAAGTGCTCGATCTCGCCCTTGAGCTCGTCGATCTGCTCGTCGGAGACGCCGAGCCGGCGCTGCGAGAGGTCGCCGACGACGGGAACGATGCGGCCCTCGGGCGCGCCCCAGCGGTTGATCAGCTCTTCGAGGCGACCGCGGGAGCCCTCGCGGACGAGGACGTAGATCGTCCCCTCGCGCTCGAGCAGCAGCTCAACGAGATTCCGCCCGATGAACCCGGTCGCACCAGTTACGAAGTAACCCATTCTCTCTCCTCCGGCGTCCAGGAATAGACGACCCGGACCCTACACTCTGCGCGATGGCCCTTCACCGTCACATCGGCGAGGATCCGGTCGGCGGCGGCGGCGACGTCAGGGTCACCGACCTCGGCTCCGACCATCGGCTGATCGAGCACGGGGTCGAGCAGCTCGCCCACGGCGCGATGGTCTGCCCGAGCTGCTCGAAGCCGGTCCCGATCGAGCGTCCGCTGTCGGTCGGCGACCGAGCTCGCCTGCAGCTGGTGCGAAGGCAGCGGGCCCGCCCGCGACTACCTCGTCCGCGATGTCTTCGACACGCCGGCCAACGAGGTTTTCCTGATCGCTCGCCTGGGGTAGACGCAGGGAATGGCTGACGTCGCGATCGCCTGGTTCAGGCGGGACCTGAGGCTCAACGACAACCCGGCGCTGGCCGCCGCCTGCGCGGCCGGCGAGGTCGTCCCGGTCTTCTGCTTCGAACGCGGCCTCCACTCCGGCCGCCACGCGAGCGCCAACCGCAACGCCTTCCTGCTCGCGTCGCTGCGCGAGCTCGACGAAGGCCTGCGCGCCGCCGGCAGCCGCCTCCACTTCCGCTCCGGCGATCCCGCCGTCGAGATCCCGCGACTGGCGCGCGAGTGCGGCGCGAGCGAGGTCCACGTCAATCGCGACCACACCGCCCACGCGCGCGCTCCGCGATCGCCGCGTCCAGGAGCGGCTCGCGGCCCGACGGGGTCGAGCTCGTCGGCCACACGGGCATCTCCTGCGCGGAGATCGCCACGATCGAGACCGGCGTCGGGCGGTCCCTACCGCGTCTTCACGCCCTTCTACCGCGCCTGGTCGCGGGCCGGCCGGCGCGACCTCGCGAAGCGGCCGCGCAAGATCGGCTCACCGCGGATCGAGGTCGGGACGGCCTGCGAGCGAGCGCACGCTCGGGATCGGCGCCCGTGCCAAGCGGGTCGCGCAGGAGTTCGGCCCGGGAGAGAAGGCGGGCCGGGAGCGGATGCGGGCCGCCGTCGCCGGCGCCGACGACTACCACCGGGTCCGCGACCTCGCGGGCGAGGACGCGACGACCCGGCTCTCGCCGCACCTGCACTTCGGCACCGTCTCGGCCCGCGAGCTCGAGCTGGCGCTGCTCGACCGCGGCACGAAGGGCGCGCTCGAGCTGCGCCGCCAGGTCGGCTGGCGCGACTTCTGGCTCAACGTGATCCGCCACTTCCCCGCGCAACCGGACCGAGGAGTACGACGAGCGCATGCGCGGCCTGCGCTGGCGCTCCAGCGACGAGGACCTCGCCGCCTGGAAGCAGGGCCGCACGGGGGTGCCGTGGATCGACGCCGGCATGCGGCAGCTGCTCGAGGAGGGCTGGATGCACAACCGGGTGCGGATGGCGGTCGCCTCCTACCTGACCAAGAACCTGCTGATCGACTGGCGCGAGGGCGAGTCCCACTTCATGGAGCACCTGCTCGACGGCGACGAGAGCCAGAACAACGGCAACTGGCAGTGGGCGGCATCGGTCGGCGCCGACCCGCAGCCGTACTTCCGCGTCTTCAACCCGGTCCGCCAGCAGCAGCGCTTCGATCCGGACGGGGTCTACGTGCGCCGCTGGGTTCCCGAGCTCGACGCCTTCCCCGACAAGCACCTGGCGGCGCCCTGGGAGGCGCCCGAGGAGGTCCAGCGCGAGGCCGGCTGCGTGATCGGTGACGACTATCCCGAGCCGCTCGTCGATCTCAAGGAGTCCCGGGCGGAAGCGATCGCCCGCTTCGGCGCCGCCCGCGAGGGCTGAGCCGGCCGGCCGGTTATCGGTCGTGATGCCGGGTACCTCGTGCGCGAACGGGCTCAGCGAACCAAGATCAAGAGGCATCGAGATGATCGACGGCGTTGCGACCGGGCGCTCTCGCCGCCGCACCGTGCGAGCGATCCTTTTCACCGGCGGCAAGGGCATACGGCGGCCAGTGCACTTGCATATAGTCAGTGTCTACCGGTGAACGACTCACAGACCCCTCAGATTCCCGATGAGCGCTAACGGGAACGTCTCCATCGAAATGCCCGCCATGGGCGAGTCCGTGACCGAGGGGACCGTGCTCGAGTGGCACGTTTCCGAGGGCGACTCCGTCTCCGAGGGGGACACGATCGTCGAGGTCTCGACCGACAAGGTCGACGCCGAGGTGCCCGCCCCCGCCGACGGCACGATCACCAAGATCCTCAAGGCCGAGGACGAGGACGTGAAGGTCGGCGAGGCGCTCGCCGAGATGGCCGCCGGCGACGGTGCCTCGGCCGCCTCCAACGGCGGCGCGACCGAGCAGGCCGAGGCCGAGCGAGGCATCCGGCGAGAGCGCCGACGGCGACTCCGGCGGGAGCAACCTCGTCGAGGGCACGGGCGAGGGCGATGCCGACCTCGGCGGCGGCCCCGACGCGCCGACCGAGCAGCACGGCGAGGAGTCCGGCGCCGACGGCTCCTCCGACGGCCCGACGGCGCCGAGGTCGAGATCGCGATGCCCGAGATGGGCGAGTCCGTGACCGAGGGGACCGTGCTCGAGTACCAGGTCGCGGTCGGCGACACCGTCGCCGAGGGCGACACGATCGTCGAGGTCTCGACCGACAAGGTCGACGCCGAGGTGCCGGCCCCGGCGGCAGGCACGATCACCGAGCTTCTCAAGGGCGAGGACGACGTCGTCAAGGTCGGCGAGGCGCTGGCGCGGATGCAGGCCGGCGCCGGCGGCTCCTCGGCGAGCGCCGGCAACGGCGCGGCGACGGAAGCCGCACCCGCCGAAGCCGGCTCGGGCGCCGAGGTCGACACCTCGGGCCGGGCGACGCCGCTCGCCCGCCGGATCGCGGCCGCTCAGGGCGTCGATCTCGGCTCGGTCAAGGGCACCGGCGAGGCCGGCAAGGTGACCAAGGAGGACGTGCTCGGCTCCGGCAACGGCGCTGGGGCCGGGGCAGGCGCGGTCGAGGCCCGCCGCCTCAAGGGACCCGCCGCCTCGCTCGCGAAGGCGATGGACGAGAGCCGCTCGATCCCGACCGCCACCTCCTTCCGCACGCTTCCCGTCGACACGATCTGGGCCAAGCGCAAGGCGCTCAACGGCGCCCTCGCCGAGCGCGGCACCAAGGTCTCGTTCACCCACCTGATCGCCTGGGCGATCGTCGAGGCCGGCCGCAAGTGGCGGGTGATGTCGCGCTCGTTCGTCGAGCAGGACGGCAAGCCGCACGTGATCGAGAACGAGCACGTCAACCTCGGCATCGCCGTCGACGTCGAGAAGAAGGACGGCTCGCGGGCGCTGATGGTCCCGGCGATCAAGGGCGCCGACGCGCTCGACTTCTCCGGCTTCCACAGCTACTACGAGGACCTGATCCGCAAGACGCGCGAGAACTCGCTCACCGCCGACGACTTCCAGGGCACCAACATCACGCTGACGAACCCGGGCGGGATCGGAACGGTCGCCTCGGTCCCGCGCCTGATGACGGGCCAGGGCACGATCATCGCCACCGGGTCGATCGCCTACCCGCCCGAGTGGACCCACACGCCGCCGGACAAGCTCAAGGCGCTCGGGGTCTCGCGGATCATGACGATGACCTCGACCTACGACCACCGGATCATCCAGGGCGCGGAGTCGGGCAACTTCCTCAAGGAGATCGACGCCCTCCTGCAGGGCGAGGACGAGTTCTACGAGCGCGTCGCCACCGACCTCGGCGTCTCCCCCTCGGTCGTCAGCACCGCCCACGCCGAGTCCGCCTCGGCGCCGCCGCTGGCCGCCGGCACCGCCGGCCGCGCCGGCCACTTCGGTCTCGCCACGGGCAGGTCGACGAGGAGCTGCTGCAGGGCGTACAGGCAGCGACCTCGCTGCTGAAGGCGTACCGGACCCACGGCCATCTCGCCGCCGACCTGAACCCGCTCGGCGGCGAAGCGCAAGGGCGACCCGGCGCTCGAGCCCGAGAACCTCAACCTGACCCCGGACCTGATGGGCAGGATCCCGGCCCACATCCTCCGGATCGGCGTCGACGGCGAGACCCTGCTCGACGCGCTGCCGCGGATGCGCGAGGCCTACTGCGGCAAGATCGCCTACCAGTTCGAGCATCTCTCCTCGCACCAGCAGCGGATGTGGCTGCGCGAGATGATCGAGACCGGCGCCCACCGCCGGCCGCTCGCAGGCGAGGAGAAGCAGCGGCTGCTCAGCCGCCTCGTCGAGGTCTTCCAGTTCGAGCGCTTCCTGCAGAAGGCCTACCTCGGCCAGAAGATGTTCTCGATCGAGGGCCTCGACACGACGGTCCCGATGATCGACGAGATCGCCGCGCTCGCCAAGAAGGAGGGCGCCGAGGAGGTCGTGATCGGCATGGCCCACCGCGGCCGGCTCAGCGTCCTCGCCCACAACCTCGGCCGCTCGCTGCAGTCGATCATGGCCGAGTTCGAGGGAGCCAAGGCGCTCGACGCGGTCAAGCGGACCGACGCCCTGCGCGCCGGCGGCACCGGCGACGTCAAGTACCACCACGGCGCCGAGGGCATCCTCGAGACCGGCGAGGGCGACATCAAGGTGCGGATGTACCCGAACCCCTCGCACCTCGAGTTCGTCGACCCGGTCGTCACCGGCGGCGCCCGCGCCGCGCAGACCGGCCACGCCGGCCCGCGACTGCACCACGATCCGCACCTGGCGGTGCCGGTGCTGCTGCACGGCGACGCCGCCTTCCCGGGCCAGGGCGTGGTCGCCGAGACGCTCAACCTGCAGAGCCTCGAGGGCTACTCGACCGGCGGCACGATCCACATCATCACCGACAACCAGGTGGGCTTCACGACCGACCCGCACGAGGGGCGCTCGACCCCCTACGCCGTCCGACATGGCGAAGGGCTTCAACGTCCCGATCATCCACGTCAACGCCGACGACGCCGAGAACTGCATCGCCGCGATCCGGCTGGCGATGGGCTACCGCAAGGAGTTCGGCCGCGACTTCGTGATCGACCTGATCGGCTACCGCCGCTACGGCCACAACGAGACCGACGAGCCCGCCTACACGCAGCCCGAGATGGCGGCGCAGATCAAGAAGCACCCGCCGGTCAGCGAGCTCTACGCCACCGAGCTGGTCAAGGAGGGCGTCGTCAGCGAGGCCGACGTCGAGCGAGCGCGGCGACTCCCGCCGGGACGAGCTCGGCGGCTTCCACAAGGACCTCAAGGGCAAGATCGAGCGCGGCGAGTTCGAGGATCCGACGGTGGCCGGCACCGGCACCGGCGAGCTCGACCGGACGAAGAGCCCCGACGTCGAGACCAAGGTCTCCGAGAAGCGGGTCCGGACCCTGAACGAGGAGCTGCTCAAGTTCCCCGACACCTTCGCGCTCCACAAGAAGCTGCGCAAGCCGCTGATGCGACGCCTCGAGGTGCTCGAGGACGGGCCGATCGAGTACGGCCACGCCGAGAGCCTCGCCTTCGCATCGCTGCTGACCGAGGGCACCCACATCCGCCTCACCGGCCAGGACGTCGAGCGCGGCACCTTCTCGCACCGCCACCTGGTGCTGCACGACGAGAAGACCGGCCTCAAGTACGCGCCGATCCAGAACCTGAGCGGAGCGCTGGCCCCGTTCGAGATCCACAACAGCCCGCTCTCGGAGACCGCCTGCCTCGGCTTCGAGTTCGGCTACAGCGCCGCCTCGCCCGAGAGCCTGATCCTCTGGGAGGCGCAGTTCGGCGACTTCTCGAACTCGGCCCAGGTGATCATCGACAGCTTCATCGCCTCCGCCGAGTCGAAGTGGGGTCAGCGCACGCGGCTGACGATGCTGCTGCCGCACGGCTACGAGGGCTCGGGGCCGGAGCACTCGAGCGCCCGGATCGAGCGCTTCCTGCAGCTCGCCGCCGAGGGGAACATGCGGCTCGCCAACCCGACCACCGCCGCCCAGTACTTCCACCTGATCCGCCGGCAGGCGCGGATCGCGAAGCCGCGGCCGCTCGTCGTCTTCACCCCGAAGGGCCTGCTGCGCCTGCCCGACGCCGCCTCGAAGCTGACCGACCTGACCGACGGCTCCTTCCAGTTCGTGCTCGACGACCCGCAGATCGAAGACCGCGACGCGGTCACGCGGCTCGTGCTCTGCTCGGGCAAGGTCTACTACGACCTCGCCAACCACGATCGCCGTGAGAGCGCCAAGAACGTGGCCCTGGCGCGGGTCGAGCTGATCTACCCGTTCCCGAAGGCGCAGCTGCGCGAGCTGATCGCGACCTACCCGAACCTGACCGAGATCGTCTGGCTCCAGGAGGAGCCCAAGAACATGGGCTGCTGGTCGGTGATGGCGCGCCGGATGCCCGACATCCTCCCCGAGGACGTCGGCTTCCGCTACATCGGCCGCCCCGAGCGCGCCTCGCCCTCGGAGGGCTACCCCGCCGCGCACCGCTCTGAGCAGGAGCGGATCGTGCTTGACGGCCCTCACGGGCTGAGGCGCCGCCACTCGGCGTCATCGCCCGCCCGGCCTCGACGACTCACCGCACGCCCCCGAGAAATGCGAAGGCCCCGGCTGTCTTGCGACAACCGGGGCCAACGCGGCACCCACGGGGAGAGGGAACGGGTACCGGGTTTATGCGAACGCGCGCCCCTGTTGATGGGAGATCCGCGCCATGCCCGAACCGCAACTCGGACAGGGACACGAGACATCCCGGGACACGCGCTCGAAGCCACAGTCCGAGCAGTGATCGTGGCGCCCGCGCCCTACTGAGCGACGGGCTTCCCGGACGCGGGCGATTGCCCGCTCTCCGATCCTCTTCGTTGTTATGGAGGAAGTCGTGTTCACTGCTGAGCAGTCTGAACGCCGGCCGGCAGCCGATGGCTGTCCCGCGGTCCACACCTCCCCCGGTGCGTTTGTACGCCGTGTCAGGCCCCCGGGCCTCGTCACGGCCGCAGCCCGGCCGGCGAGCCCGGTTATCTAGCCTCCCCCGCGCATGGACGAGCAGGCCCCAGCCCCCTCCGCACTCGGCGAGCAGGAGTTCCAGTCGCGGACGACCGGCACCCTGTTCCCGTGGGTCAAGCGCGTCTCCCTGATCGAGCTCGCGATCTTCGGCGGCCTGCTGATCGTCTGGGCGATCCCGGGCCTCGAGCACGCCACCTTCATCTTCGGCATGTCGCACGGCATCGGCTTCATCCTGCTCTGCATCCTGATCTGGATCGCCGTCATGCGCCGCGAAGTCCCCTTCTGGCTGCTCGCCTCCGCCCTCACCCCCGTCGGCCCGGTCGGCAGCTCGCTCGGAGTCGAATACATCGAGCGCAAGGAGAAGAGCGAGCGAGCCGACTTCGAGGCCGCCCGCGAGGCGCCGGCCGAGACCGCTCAGCCCTCGACCACCGGCCTGTAAGTCCCGAACGACCAGAGGTTCCCCTCGCCCCGAGGACGCGCCCCACCCCCTCACAGGACGCCCCTCCGAAGGACAACCCCCCGAAAGACGGGTTTTTCGCGAGGCTGGGAGGTCGACAGGCAAGGAAGAGGGAGCCCGGCAATAGCAGCGCTATGCCGGGCGACCGATGACGCCGCATGTCGGCCTCCCAGCCCGCGAAAACGGTGGAGCGGGGCCGCGGGAGGCAGGGGGTCCACGCGGCCCGCACTCCACCAGCGCGTCGGTAGCCAGGGAGGGATGCCGACGCGTTCCGCCCCCGGAGGCGGGACTAACCGGGGACGAGCGTTAAATCTACCCTAGACCGAGATAGCCGGTTTCGGAAAGACCGCGGATAAGTTCGGACTTCAACGGAGGTCGCGCAGGACCCTGTGCAGGATGCCGCCGTTGCGGTAATAGTGCCGCTCGTTCGGCGTGTCGAGCCGGACCCGGGCCGTGAACGTGACCGGATCGCCCTCGTCGCGCTCGGCCGTCACCTCGACCTCGGTCGAGGTCGCCACGTCGAGCTCGCCGATCGTGAACCGCTCCTCGCCGGTGAAGCCGAGCGAATCCGCCGACTCGCCGTCGGGGAACTGCAGCGGCAACACCCCCATGCCGATCAGGTTCGACCGGTGGATGCGCTCGAAGCTGACCGCGATCACGGCCCGCACCCCGAGCAGCAGCGTGCCCTTGGCGGCCCAGTCGCGCGAGGAGCCCGATCCGTACTCGGGCCCGGCGAGCACGACGAGCGGCACGCCCTCGTCGGCGTACTTCATCGCCGCGTCGTAGATGAACATCTCCTCGCCGGAGGGCATGTGGCGGGTCCAGCCGCCCTCGCGGTCGACGAGCTGGTTGCGGAGGCGGACGTTCGCGAACGTGCCCCGCATCATCACCTCGTGGTTGCCGCGGCGCGAGCCGTAGGAGTTGAAGTCGCCGGGCTCGACGCCCTGCTCGATCAGCCAGCGGCCGGCCGGCGAGTCCTTCTTGATCGCGCCGGCGGGCGAGATGTGATCGGTCGTGATCGACTCGCCGAGCTTGGCGAGCACGCGGGCGCCCTCGATCGGCTGCGGCGGCGCCGGCTCGGGGTCCATGCCCTCGAAGAACGGCGGCCGGCGCACGTAGGTGGAATCGGGCCAGTCGTAGCGGTCGCCCTCGGGCACCTTGATCGCCTGCCAGGTCTCGTCGCCGTCGAAGACGTTGGCGTAGTTCTTCTTGAACATGTCGGCCTTGACCGCCTCGGCGACCGTGTCCTTGATCTCCTGCGAGGAGGGCCACAGGTCCCTGAGGTAGACGTCGACGCCGTCGGCGTCGGTCCCGAGCGGCTCCGCCTCGAAGTCGAAGTCCATCCGCCCGGCGAGCGCGTAGGCGACGCAGAGCGGCGGCGAGGCGAGGTAGTTGGCCTTGACGTCGGGGCTGATCCGGCCCTCGAAGTTGCGGTTGCCGGAGAGCACCGAGCAGACGACGAGGTCCTTGTCGTTGACCGCCTCGGAGATCGGCTCCGGCAGCGGCCCGGAGTTGCCGATGCAGGTCGTGCAGCCGTAGCCGACGAGGTTGAAGCCGAGCCCGTCGAGCGAGGCGTCGAGCCCGGACTGCTCGAGGTAGTCGGTGACGACCGTCGAGCCCGGCGCCAGCGAGGTCTTCACCCAGGGCTTGCTCTGCAGCCCGCGCTCGAGCGCGTTGCGGGCGATCAGCCCGGCGCCGATCATCACCGAGGGGTTCGAGGTGTTGGTGCAGCTGGTGATCGCGGCGATCACGACGCGACCGTGGTCGAGGTCGAAGGTCTCGCCCTCGTAGCTGACCTCGACCTTGTCGTCGCTGCAGCGCTCGGCGACCGCCGCCGCGGCGGCGCCGGGGTCGCCGGACGGCTGGCCCGCGGGCTTGCCGCTCTCGTCGCTCTCGTTGTCCGGCGAGGGCGGGTCGGAGGCCGGGAAGCTCTCGTCGTTGGCCTCGTCGACGCCGTTGCCGAGCGCCTTCGCGGCGCCCTCGCTGTAACCGGCGAGGGTCTCGAAGAAGGCCTGCTTCGAGTTGGTCAGCGAGATCCGGTCCTGGGGCCGCTTCGGGCCGGCGATCGCGGGCTCGACGTCGCCGAGGTCGAGCTCGAGCGTGTCCGAGAAGGTCGGCTCCTCGTAGTCGTCGCCGTGGAAGAGCCCCTGCTCGCGCGTGTAGGCATCGACGAGCTCGATCGTCTCGGTCGGCCGTCCGGTGAACTCGAGGTAGCGGAGCGTCTCGGCGTCGGGCGGGAAGATCGCGCAGGTCGACCCGAACTCCGGCGACATGTTGCCGAGCGTCGCCCGGTCGGCGAGGCCGAGGCTGGGCAGGCCGGGGCCGTAGAACTCGACGAACTTGCCGACGACGCCCTTCTCGCGCAGCATCTCCGTCACGCGCAGGACGAGATCGGTCGCGGTGCCGCCCTCGGGCAGCTCGCCCTCGAGCCGGAAGCCGATCACCTGCGGCAGCAGCATCGAGATCGGCTGGCCGAGCATCGCCGCCTCGGCCTCGATCCCGCCGACGCCCCAGCCGAGCACGCTGAGGCCGTTGATCATCGTCGTGTGCGAGTCGGTGCCGACGAGCGTGTCGGGATAGGCGCTGAGCGTGCCGTCGGAGTCGCTGCTCCAGACGACGCGGCCGAGGTACTCGAGGTTGACCTGGTGGCAGATGCCGGTCGCGGGCGGCACGACGCTGAAGTTGTCGAACGCGGTCTGGCCCCAGCGCAGGAACTCGTAGCGCTCCTGGTTGCGCTCGAACTCCTTCTCGGCGTTGATCGCGAAGGCGCGGGCGTTGCCGAAGGCGTCGACCTGGACCGAGTGATCGATGACGAGGTCGACCGGGACGAGCGGGTTGATCTTGGTCGCGTCGGCGCCGAGCTCGTCCATCGCGTCGCGCATCGCCGCCAGGTCGACGACGGCGGGCACGCCCGTGAAGTCCTGCATGAGGACGCGGGCCGGCTGGAACGGGATCTCGTCGCGTGGGCTCGGCCTTCGCGTCCCACTTCGCGATCGTCTCGACGTCGGCCGCGGTGACCGACTCGCCGTCCTCGAGCCGGAGGACGTTCTCGAGCAGGACCTTGATCGAGTACGGGAGCCTGGCGACGTCGAACTTCTCCTGGAGCGCGTCGAGACGGTGGATCTCGTACTCCTTACCCCCCACTTCGAGGGTGGAGCGGGCTCCGTAGCTGTTCGACATCTAGTGACTCCTTCTTGGCTGCCTGACGCTTCGCTCAGACTCTACGACCCGCGCAGCTCACTCGGGTTGTCGGGCTTCTCGTCGACGTCGCTGGCAACCTCGTCGGCATCCCCGTAGGCGGTGTGGTCGGCGGGATCGCTCTCCTCGGGCGGGAAGCCGTCGCCGAGCGGATGCCCGCCGCGGCCGCCTTCGGCCTGCTTGATCAGCGCCTCCTCGGCCTGCTCGAAGCCCTCCGACTCGCCACCGCCGGCCTCCTCGACAGCGCGCATCTCCTCGGCCCTGCGGGCGAGCAGCTCGGGGCTGGCTACCTCGTCTCGTTCGTCGGATCCCATGATCGGCTCTCTTTCTGGTCGGGTGCGTGGGTCACTTCAAGTGTCCTCCTCTTGGATACCCGCCTCGAGCGCGCCGAAACCGTCAGCGCTTGACCGACTGCTTCTCGGCGAGCTGCTCGGCGATCCGCTCGCCCCTGCCGCGCTGGAAGGCGGCCGCGAGCCGCGGGAAGGTCGCGCCGAGCGCGGCCACCGCCCGCTGCTGGGGCGGCGCGACGACGATCTCGGCCTTGTCGGCCTCGATCGCCTCGACGACCGCCTCGGCGACTGCGCCGGGGGTCGAGGTGCCCATGCCCGGCGGCGCCTCCATCTCGGCGTCCGCGAACATGCCGGCGTCGCGGATGAAGCCCGGCAGCACCAGCGAGGCGCCGACGCCGGTCCCGCGCAGGTCCTGGCGGAAGGCGAGCGTGAAGCCGCGCAGGCCGAACTTCGAGGCGTTGTACATCGCCGAGCGCGGCGACGGAGTCTTGCCGGCGAGCGAGGAGACGTAGACGAAGTGCCCCTCGCCGCGCTCGAGCATGCCCGGCAGCATCGCCCGGGTCGCCCGGATCGGGGCCTCGAGGTTGACGTGCAGGACCCGGGTGATGCCCTCGGGCGTCAGCTCCTCGATGCGGCCGGTGCCGGGCAGGCCGGCATTGGCGACGAAGATGTCGACGTGCCCGTGCTCGGCGGCCGCGGTGGCGAGCGCCTCCCCCGCGCCCTCGTCGCCGAGGTCGGAGACGATCGTGCGGTGGCCCTCGCCCGGCAGCGAGGCGGCCAGCTCGGCGAGCTCGTCCGCCTTGCGCGAGCTGAGCAGGAGCGTCGCGCCGCGCAGCGCCAGCTCCTGCGCGATCGCGCGGCCGAGGCCGCCGGTGGCGCCGGTCAGAGACCCCGACGTTGCGCGAGCGCCGAGGCTCGGAGCGCAGCCCGAGCGAGAATGCCGCTGCAGCCCCGCCTTGGTCGCGGCGTAGAGCGCCGTGCCGACCGGAATCGCCTTGCGCGGCGAGCGAGGAGACGAAGACCATGTGGCCCTCGCCGCGCTCGAGCATGCCCGCCGCAGCACCCGCCGCGAGCAGGATCGGGGCCTCGAGGTTGACCCGGGTCACGGTCTTGATCGCCTCGGCGTCGTTGCTGCTCGATGCGCCGGGCCGCCGCCGATGCCCGGCGTTGCGCGACGAGGATCTAGACCGCGCCGGCCTCGGCGAGCAGCCGCTCGGCGCGCGCCCTCGCTCGCGAGGTCGGCCGGCAATCGCGCGATGGCCCTCGCCGGGCGAGCGACGGCCGCCATCTCGGTCGAGCTCGTCCGCCTTGCGGGAGCTGCAGCACGAGCCGCACCGCCGCGCGGCGCCAGGTCCTCGGCGATCGCTCGGCCGAGGCCGCCCGTCGCGCCGGTCAGCAGCGCCGTCTTGCCCTGGATCTGAAGTGATGCCATCGGCCAAACCTACCTGCCGCGGCGCGCGCGGCGGGCCGCCGCGGGAGGTTCAGGTTTACATGGGTTATCTCCCGCGACCATGCGGTTTGCAGCGGCTTCGGGCGGTGAAATGTGAGCACCTCTTTGCAGAACCGTTAGCAACGTGTTAGGGTTCCGCCCTCACCGCGTCCCGCCCGGCCTCTGCCGGGCACCGGAGATCCCCTCCACGGCGCGGCCGTTTTCTTCTCATGCTTCGCAAGAGACTCCAAGATCTAGATCCGATCATGGCCGTCACGGTCTTCCTCGTCGCTCGCGGCGGTCGTCGCCCTCGTTCCTGACGTTCTCGGCGGCGCCCGGCCGGCGCTGCCGGCGGCATCGCCGCAGACGGGACCAGCGGCAAGCCGGGCAAGGCGAAGCTGAAGAAGAACGGAATCGCCGTTCCTCCGGCCAACGCCCCCAAGCGCGTCGTCAAGGCGATCGAGGCCGCCAACGAGATCCACCGCAAGCCCTACGTGTGGGGAGGCGGCCACGGCAGCTTCAAGGACAACGGCTACGACTGCTCGGGCGCGGTCAGCTACATGCTGCGCGGCGCCAAGATGCTGAAGACGCCGATGGACTCCGGCACGCCTCGCCAGCTGGGGCCGCAAGGGCAAGGGCGACTGGATCTCGGTCTACGCGAACTCGGGCCACGTCTACGCGGTCGTCGCCGGCCTCCGCTGGGACACCTCGATGACCCCCGGCGACGGCCCCGGATGGAGCAAGGAGATGCGCTCCTCCCGTGGCTTCGCCAAGCGGCACTACAAGAACTTCTGAGCCTGGGCGCCTGCGGCGCGCGTAGGACAATCGCCGATCGCCCTGCTCACCGCCGCCCGAGGCAGGCGTGAGAATCGAGCGATGCGGGAACTGAGCGGTCACCCTTCCTTCCGGGACGGGCTGCGGACCGGGCTGCCGGTCGCGATCGCGGGGCTGGCCCTGGCGATGTCGTTCGGCGTCCTCGCCACGCCGGTGATCGGCGGACTCGAAGCGATCGTGATGTCGGCGATCGTCTTCGCCGGCTCGGCCCAGTTCGGGGCGATCGCCGTGCTGGCCGCGGGCGGCGGGCCGCTCGCGGCGATCCTCGCCGGGATCCTGCTCAACTCACGCTACGTGCCGATGGGGCTCGCGCTCGCTCCGTCGCTCGAGGGCGGCTGGGCCCGGCGGGCGCTGACCGCACAGGCGCTGGTCGACTTCTCCTGGGCGGCCTCGATGCGCGGCGACGGCCGCTTCGACCATCGGTTCATGATCGGCGCCACCGTGCCGATGTATCTGGGCTGGGTGCTCGGCACGGTGATCGGCGTCGCGGCCGGCGACCTGATCGGCGACCCCGACGCGCTCGGGCTCGACGCGATCTTCCCCGCGTTCTTCCTCGCGCTGCTGCTCGAGGGTGACGTCTCGCGGACCCGCAAGGGGATCGCCGCGGCCCTGCTGGGCGCCTTCATCGCGCTGCTCCTGATTCCGATCGCACCGCCCGGCGTGCCCGTGATCGCCGCCTGCCTGGCTGCGCTCGTCGGCCTCGATCGCCACAAACCGTCGCCGGGGACGGGACCATGAGCGACGCCTGGATCGTGATCATCGGCCTCGCGGTGACCTCGGCGGCGATCCGCGCCTCGGGGCCCGTCCTGATGGGAGGCCGTCAGCTGCCGGGACGGCTGGCCGGCGTCGTCGACCTGCTCGCGCCGGCCCTGCTCAGCGCCCTGATCGTCGTCGAGACCGTCGGGCTCGAGGGCGAGATCGAGGTCAGCGCCAGCCTGGCCGGCGTCGTCGCGGCCGGGCTGATCCTGATCCGGCGCCCGTCGGCGCTGTTGCCGGCGATCCTCGTCGCGGCCTGCCTGACGGCCGCCCTGCGGGCGGCCGGCGTCTGATCAGTCGAGCTTGTCGATCTTGTAGGCCCCGTCCTCGTAGGTGAGGCGGACCCGGTAGGCCTGTGGCTCGCCGCTGCCGGCCACCTTCGCGACCGCGAGCGCGAAGACCCCGTCGATGCCCTCGGCGGCGCCGACGGTGACGGTCCCGGTCGCGGATCGGTCCGCCCCGGCAGCCACGCAGGCCCGCTCGCCGCCTCCGTAGAGCTCGGCCAGGAAGCGCCGGCCGAAGGCAGCGCAGCGCTCGGCGGCGTCGCCGGGCCCGAGCCCCTGCTCGATCGCGGCGACGACCCGGCGCTCGCCGGCGGCGCTGAGGATCTCCGCGCAGTCGGTCATCCCGATCCCGTCGGCGATCTCGCACGAACCGCTCGCGTTCGTCGTGCTCGGCGGCCGCTGCCGCGACGATCAGCCGGCGCGGGCCGTCGTCCTCGTAGAGGCGACCGGCCTCGGTGCTGGCGCGGGCCCGCCGCTCGGCCGTGGCGACGAGCGTGCGAGCGGCGGCCTGCTGCTGCTCGGGCGGCGGCAGCGCCGCCAGCTCGTCGGCGAGCTGCTCGCGGGGCGGCGCCAGGTCGACCAGCAGCCGCGCCCGATCCGACAGCGTCACCTGCGTGCCGCCGAGCTCACGGCGGATCGCCTCCTGCTCGGCCATCGCGCTCGAACAGAGACCGTCGGCGGAGACGATCCAGTCGGCGAGCGGCTGCGTCGCGGAGGTCGAGGGCGCGGTCGTCGCGGTCGTCTCGGCCCCGGTCGCCCGTGGCCGCGGTCGTCTCCTCCTTCTCGCCGCAGGCGCCGAGAGCGAGGCCGGCGAGCAGCGTCGCGAGCAGCGCCCGCGTGCCGGCGCCACTCAACGCTCGAGGTTGACCATCACGTGCTTGATCTCGGTGTAGTCCTCGACCCCGTAGATCGACATGTCCTTGCCGTAGCCGGACTGCTTGAGGCCGCCGTGCGGCATCTCCGAGCAGAAGGTGATGTGGTCGTTGATCCAGACGACGCCGAAGCGGAGCGCCTTGGCGACGCGCATCGCGCGGCCGACGTCGCGGGTCCAGACCGACGAGGCGAGGCCGTACTTGGTCCCGTTCGCCCACTCGATCGCCTTCGCCTCGTCGTCGAAGCGCTGCACGGTGATCGCCGGGCCGAAGATCTCGTTCTGGACCATCTCGTCGTCCTGGGCGAGGTCGGCGACCACGGTCGGCTCGACGAAGTAGCCGGGCAGGTCGGGGCGGCCGCCGCCGGTGACGATCTCGGCGTGGTCGGGCTTGCGCTCGAGGAAGCCCTCGACGCGCTCGCGCTGGCGCGCGGAGTTGACCGGCCCGAGCGTCGTCCCGGCGTCGAAGGTGTCGCCGAGCACGAGGCCCTGGGCCTGCTCGGCGAGGCCGTTGACGACGTCGTCGTAGACGGAGCCCGCGGCGAGCACCCGCGTCGCCGCCGTGCAGTCCTGGCCGGCGTTGTAGTAGCCGGCGCCGGCGATCGTCTCGATCGCGGACTCGAGGTCGGCGTCGTCGAAGACGACCACCGGCGCCTTGCCGCCGAGCTCGAGGTGGACGCGCTTGAGCGTGTCGGCCGCGTGCGCTGGCGATCCACTTGCCGGTCTCGGGCGAGCCGGTCAGCGAGACCATGTCGACGTCGGGGTGGGTGACCAGCGCCGAGCCGGCCGGGTCGCCGTGGCCGCCGATCACGTTGAGGACGCCGGCCGGGAAGATCTCGGCCGCGAGCTCGGCCAGCTTCAGGGTCGCCGAGCGGCGTCGTCTCGGCCGGCTTGAGGACGATCGTGTTGCCGGCCGCCAGCGCCGGGCCGATCTTCCAGATCGCCATCATCAGCGGGTAGTTCCAGGGCGTGATCTGGCCGACGACGCCGACCGGCTCGCGGCGGATGATCGAGGTCTGGTCCTCGAGGTACTCGCCGGCGGCCTGGCCCTCGAGGGTGCGCGCGGCGCCGCCGAAGAAGCGCAGGTTGTCGGCCATCACCGGCATCTCGTCCTCGAGGAACGCGTGCGCGCGGCTTGCCCGCGTCGGCGGCCTCGAGGTCGGCGAGCTCGCTCGGCGTTCTCCTCGATCAGGTCGGCGAGCTTGAGCAGCGCGGTCGAGCGCTCCATCGGCGTCGTCGTGCGCCCAGCCGTCGAAGGCCCTGCGCGGCCGCGGCCACGGCCCGGTCGACGTCGGCCCGGTCGAGAGCGGCGCCTCGGCGATCACCTCGCCGGTGGCGGGGTTGAGCACCTCCTCGCTCGCGCCCTCGGCCGGATCGGCGAGCTCGCCGTCGATGAAGTTCCGGAACCTGGTCCACGATCGGCCGTCCGTTGCGTCCGAGCGTCCTAGGCGGCGGGCGACGGCGTCGAAGCCGAGCGCCTCCTCCGGCGGCACGTAGCTCGCCCCGACCGCCTCGGCGACCGCCGGGTGGGTGACCTTGCCGGCGGCGACGTTGATCCCGGGCGCAGGCCGGGGTCCTTGCCGATCGCGCCGGCGACGCCCGTGGTCGGCGAGCGCGAGCACGTAGGGCAGCGTCGCGTTGGTGAGCGCGTAGGTCGAGGTGATCGGCACCGCGCCGGGCATGTTCGCGACGCAGTAGTGGGTGATCCCGTCGACCTCGAAGGTCGGGTCGGCGTGGGTGGTCGGCCGCGAGGTCTCGAAGCAGCCGCCCTGGTCGATCGCGACGTCGACGAGCACCGCGTTGCGCTTCATCAGCCCGAGCTGCTCGCGGCTGATCACGTTCGGGGCGCGCGGCGCCGTGGCAGCAGGACCGCGCCGATCACGAGGTCCGCGCTGCGGCAGCATCTCCTCGATCGCGAGCGTCGAGCGAGTAGACGGTCGAGCAGCGGCCGGCGAAGGCGACGTCGAGCTCGCGCAGGCGGTCGATCGACTTCGTCGAAGACGAACACGTCGGCCTCCATGCCGATCGCGATCACGGCGGCGTTGAAGCCGACCACGCCGCCGCCGATCACCATCACGTTGGCGGCGGCGACGCCGGGCACGCCGCCGAGCAGGATGCCGCGGCCGCCGAGCGGCTTCTCGAGGAAGAAGGCGCCGGCCTGGGTCGCGATCTTGCCCGCGACCTCGCTCATCGGGGCGAGCAGCGGCAGGCGGCCGTTGCGGTCCTCGACCGTCTCGTAGGCGACGCAGGTCGCGCCCGAGTCGCACAGGCCCTGCGTCAGGCTCGGGGTCCGGGGCGAGGTGCAGGTAGGTGAAGAGGGTCTGACTCGGGCCGCAGCATCTCGACCTCGACCGGCTGCGGCTCCTTGACGCCGAGCACCAGCTCGGCCTCGGCGAAGACGTCGCCGGCGGTCGGCAGGATCTTCGCGCCCTGGGCCTCGTAGTCGGAGTCGCTGATCGCGCTGCCCTCGCCGGCGCCGGCCTGGACGAGGACCTCGTGGCCGTGCTCGGCCAGCTCGCGAGCGCCGACGGCGGTCAGCGCGACCCGGTACTCGTCCTGCTTGATCTCCGTCGGGACTCCAACCTTCATCCGAACTGCTCCTCTGTGGTGGGGTTGCACTCGATCCTGAAGCTGAAGTAGATCACCGGACCAGCTCCCGGGCTCGGAGGGCGAGCCACAGCTCGATCCGGTCCTGCGCCTGACCGAGGTCGCGGCCGGTCAGCTCCTCGACCCGGCGGATCCGGTAGCGGAGCGTGTGCCGGTGGCAGTAGAGGTCGCGCGCGGCCCGCTCCCACTGGCCGTTGCGCTCGATGAAGGCCTCCAGCGAGCGCAGCAGCTCGGGGCCGTAGTCGCCCTCGCCGTCCTCGATCGGCCGCAGCAGGTTGTCGGCGTAGGTGCGGAGCGCGTCGTCGTCCTGGAGCGAGAGCAGCAGCGTGAAGGCTCCGAGATCGCGGTGCGAGGCGACGTCGGGGGCGTGTCCGTTGCTGGCGCGCGTCGCCTCCAGCGCGCAGCGTGCCTCGTGGAAGGCACGGCGCAGCGCGCTCGGTCGGGACCGCCCGGCTGACGGCGGCGCGGACGGGCCGGTGCCCGGCCCCTTCGAGCGCCGAGCGGGCCGAGCGGGCGAGCTCGAGCGGGTCGGCGTCGCCGGGCTCGAAGATCGCGCAGAGCAGCGGGCGCCCGGCGGCCGTGTTGATCGCGGCGAGCGCCGGCGCGCCGGCCTCCGAAAGCACGTCGGTGACGGCGTCGGCGTCGCCGGCCAGCGGCTCGAGCTCGAACAGGGCGACCGCGACCGGGCCGCCGAGCCCGAACGGGCGCGAGCCGCGAGCGCAGCTCCTCCGCCCCGAGATTGCCGCCGAGCGCCTCGGCGAGCACGTCGCCGGCGAGACGCCGCTCGGTGTCGCGGACGACGCGCTCGCGCATCAGCTCGAGCGCGACGACCATCGCCGCCTGTCGCGCCAGGAGCCGCTCGAGGTCGCCGGCCTTGCCACGGCGGCGGACGACGACGAGCCACTGGCCGCGGGAGCCCTCGCCGGCGATCGGCACCGGGACGGCGACGGCGCGGCCGGCGAGCGGGCCCTCCGTGGGGACGAACATCGTCTGCTTGGAGGCGCCCGACCGGGCCGCGACCTCGTCGCGGATCGACGCAGCGGCCTCGGCCGAGATCCCGCGCTCCTGCGGATGGCGGGAGAGCTCTCCGCCGCGATCGTCGAGCAGCAGGGCCGCGCCGGCGACGCTCTCGGCGATCGCCCGCATCACCTCGGGCAACCCGAGCTCGGCGAGCACGAGTCGCTCGAGCTTGTCGTGAACCTCGATCCCGCGCTCGAGCACTTCGTACTGCTCGTTGACGAGCTTCGTGAAGGCGCGCTCGGTGATCGCGATGAACGGCGTCTCGTAGGGGACCTCGAACAGCGCCAGGTCGCGCGCCTCGGCCTCCGTCCGCAGGGCGTCGGGAAGGCCGTCGTGGTCGAAGCCGGTGCCGAGCCCGATCCCGGCGGCGCCCCGGTCGGCGAGCAGCTTGACGAAGCGCCGCTGCCGCGCGGCCGAGGTCAGGTGGATACCGGTCGTCAGCAGCAGCTCGCCGCCGGACAGGAACGGCGTCGGATCCTCGAGCTCGGAGATGTGCACCCAGCGGATCTGCCGCGCGGGCGCGCCCAGCTCGAACGCGGGCTCGAGCGCCAGATCCTCGAGCAGCCCCTGAACGGTGAGCATCCGGGCCTCCGGCCGCCTGACCCCGGGCCCCGGCTCAGGTCCTGGCGGCGAGCTTCTCGGTCGCCTCCTCGAGGACCGGGCGCAGCACGCCGAGGATCTCCTCGAACTGCTCGGTGTCGCAGACGAGCGGCGGCGCCAGCTGGATCACGGGGTCGCCGCGATCGTCGGCGCGGCAGATCAGGCCGCGGCTGTAGAGCTCGCCGGAGAGGAAGCCGCGCAGGAGCCACTCGCCCTCCTCGTCGGTGAACGCCTCCTTGGTGTCGCGGTCCTTGACGAGCTCGATCGCGTGGAAGAACCCGTCGCCGCGCACGTCGCCGACGATCGGGATGTCGCGAAGGTCCTCGAGCATGCCGCGGAACTCACCCTCCTTGCGGAGCACGTGGCCGCAGAGGTCCTCCTCCTCGAAGACCTCGAGGTTGCGGAGCGCGACCGCGGCGGCGACGGGATGGCCGCCGAACGTGGAGCCGTGGGCGAAGCTCGCCTTGCCGCTCGCGAACGGCTCGAAGACCTCGTCGGAGGTGATCAGCGCGCCCATCGGGACGTAGGCGCCGGTCAGCGCCTTCGCCGTCGTGATCATGTCCGGCTGGTAGCCGTAGCGCTCGGCGCCGAAGTAGTGGCCGAGACGGCCCCACGAGCAGATCACCTCGTCGGAGACCAGCAGCACGCCGAACTCGTCGCAGATCTCGCGGACCCGCTGCCAGTAGCCCTCCTGGGGCGGGATGCAGCCGCCGGCGTTCTGCAGCGGCTCGAGGATCACCGCGGCGACCGTGTCCGGGCCCTCGAACTCGATCCGCTCGCGGATCTTCTCGGCGGCCCAGAGCGGGTCGCGGTCCTCCGGCCAGCGGTAGGAGAGGGTGTTCGGGACGTGGTTGCCGCCCGGCATCGTCGGCTCGAACGGGGTCTTCAGGTCGGTCAGCCCGGTCGCGGTCAGGGCGCCCATCGTGGTGCCGTGGTAGGCGACCTCGCGGGTGATGATCTTCGTGCGCTGACCGCGGCCGTGGGCCCGGTGCCAGTTGCGGGCGACCTTGATCGCGGACTCGACGGCCTCCGAGCCGGAGTTGACGAAGAAGACGCGGTTGAGGTCGCCGGGAGCGAGGTGCGCGATCTTCTCGGCGAGCTCGATCGAGCGCGGATGCGCGTAGCTCCAGTTCGTGTAGAAGTCGAGCTCGCGGATCTGGGCGGCAGCGGCCTCGCCGTAGTCGGGGCGGCCGTGTCCGGCGTTGCAGCAGAAGAGGGCGCTGAGGCCGTCGAGGTAGCGCTTGCCGTGCTCGTCCCATACATAGGGGCCCTCGGCGCGGGAGATGATCGGGATCTCGTGCACGTCGTCGTATCCGCCCATCCGCGAGAAGTGCATCCACAGGTGGCGGCGGGCCATCTCCTGAAGCGGGCCCTGCTCGCCGCGGACGTTGAGGGGATGCGGGGCATCCTCGGACTTGAAGCTCACAGCCATCGGGGCACTCTCCTGATCGTGGGTCGACTCGACGGTTTGCACAACGGTAGACGGGGAATCTGCCGCCCACAACCGGAGAATCGTTCAAGGTGAGCATATTGCCGTTGTACTCGTGGTACAAACGATGCGCCGAGACTTTGGGGCATCCGGGCATTGCAAAGTCCGACGGATAGGACATAGTTCGCGCACGGAGGACGCCGCCGCGTCCGCTCTTACAGGTGACGGAGACCAATCACACACCCGAGGACGCCGGCCCCGCGGCAGCGGACGGCGCCACAGCGAGCGTCTCCCTCCGGTCCGTCGTCAAGCGGTTCGGCGACTTCACCGCGGTGCGAGGCATCGACCTCGACATCGCCCAGGGCGAGTTCTTCACGATGCTCGGCCCCAGCGGCTGCGGCAAGACGACCACGCTGCGGATGATCGCCGGGTTCGAGGAGCCGAACGAGGGCCAGATCCTGATCGACGGCGACGACGTCGCCGCGCTGCCGGCCCACAAGCGCCCGACCAACACCGTCTTCCAGAGCTACGCGCTCTTCCCGCACCTGACCGTCGCCGAGAACGTCGCCTACGGGCTCAAGCGCAAGGGCGTCGACAAGGCCGAGATCGGCGACCGGGTCCAGGCCGAGCTCGAGCGCGTCGGGCTCGCCAGCGAGGCGCAACCGCAAGCCGAACCAGCTCTCGGGCGGCCAGCAGCAGCGGGTGGCGCTCGCCCGCGCGCTCGTCAACCTGCCGAAGGTGCTGCTGCTCGACGAGCCGCTCGGCGCCCTCGACCTGAAGCTGCGCAAGGGCCTGCAGATCGAGCTCAAGCGGATCCAGCGCGAGGTCGGGATCACGTTCGTCTACGTGACCCACGACCAGGAAGAGGCGCTGACGATGTCGGACCGGATCGCGGTCATGAACCAGGGCGTGATCGAGCAGGTGGCGCCGACCCGAGGAGGTCTACGAGCGCCCCGCCACCACCTTCGTCGCCGGCTTCATCGGCGTCTCCAACCTGATGCCCGCGAAGGTCGTCTCCGCGAGCGGAGACCGCGCCACCGTCGAGCTCGAGGCGGGCGGCACCACCGAGGCCGTACGCCAACGGGATCGCGACCGGCGAGAGCTGCTTCGCGGTCGTCCGGCCCGAGAAGCTCCTCGTCCATCGCGGCGACGGCGCCGGCGACGGCGGCCATCCGAGCGTCGAGGGGACCGTCGAGAGCTCGGTCTTCCTCGGCACCGCGACGCAGCTGATCGTGCGAATCGCCGGCGACGTGCGGCTGACCGTGCTGATCCCGAACGCCGACGAGGCCGAGCGGCAGCGGCTGCCGGGCGGCGGAGTCGCCGTACGCCTCAGCTGGGCGCCGGAGCACATGCATCTCGTCCGTGAATCGACCGCGGGGGCGGAGACCTGACCAAGAGGAGCAGGCGAGCGCGGCCTGACCGCGAGCGCCGCACGAGAGGAGACTCACGGAATGACCGAGGAGAACACAGAGCCACGAGCCACGCGCAGGCGTCGCTTGCCGCTGGTGACCGCACTGGCGCTGGCGGCCGCGCTGATCCTGGCCGCCTGCGGCGGCGACAGCGTCGGCGGCGGCAACGACGGCGACGTGACCACGGCCGAGGCCGAGGGCGCAGGCATCGGGGGATCTCAACGTCTCCAACTGGCCCTTCTACATCGACAAGGACGACGGTCCCCGAGTTCGAGGAGGAGACCGGCCTGACCGTCGAGTACAACGAGGACGTCAACGACAACTCCGAGTTCTTCGGCAAGGTCCAGCCGCAGCTCGACCAGGGTGAGTCGGGCGGCCGCGACATCATGGTCGTCACCGACTGGATGGCGAAGAAGATGTACGACCTCGGCTACCTCCAGGACTTCGACCAGGACGACGTCGCCGACGCGAAGGCCAACCTGCGCGAGGACCTGCAGAGCCCGGCGATCGACCCGGAGCGCGGCCTACACGCTGCCCTGGCAGACCGGCATGACCGGCCTCGTCGTCAACACGGCCGAGGCGCCCGACGTGACCTCGATCAACGACCTGTTCGACCCCAAGTACAAGGGCCAGGTCGAGATGCTGAGCGAGATGCGCGACACCGTGCCGCTCGTGATGAAGGCCGACGGGATCGATCCCGCCGACGCGACGAAGGAGGACTGGCTGGCGGCGATCGACAAGATCCGCGGCGCCGTCGAGTCCGGTCAGATCCGCAGATCACCGGCAACGACTACACCAAGGACCTCGCCAACGGCGACGCCGTCGCCGTGATCGGCTGGTCCGGTGACGCGGTCCAGCTGCAGGCCGACAACCCCGACATCCAGTTCGTGATGCCGGACGAGGGCTGCATCCTGTGGTCGGACAACATGGTGATCCCGGTCGGCGCCGCCGAACCCGACGGCGGCGCTACGAGTGGATGAACTACGTCTACGACCCGGAGAACCAGGCTCAGATCGCGGACTACAACTACTACCTGACCCCGGTCGACGGCGTGCAGCCGATCCTCGAGAAGCAGGGATCGGATGCCGCCAAGAGCGAGCTCGTCTTCCCGGACGAGGAGTTCACCGCGGACTGCTCGACGCAGACGGACCCGCCCGGCAGCGCCGAGGACGTGGCCGAGGTCGAGCAGGAGTTCCAGTCGGTCATCACCGGCTGACCGGACCGGAGCTGAGCGACAGACACTGATGCGGCGGCGCGGACGGGCTCGATGAAGGGAAGTACCTCGAGCCCGACGCGTCGCCGCCTCATTCCCTACGCGCTGCTCGCGCCGGGCCTGATCTGGCTGGCGGTCTTCTTCGTCATCCCCATGTACTACATGGGGGAGCTGGCGCTGAGGAGCGGCACCCTGGAGACGGGCTTCGTCTTCGACTGGAACTTCTCGAACTTCAGCGACGCGCTGGTCGCGCTACGACGAGAACTTCATCCGCTCCTTCTTCTACGCGGGGGTGGCGACGCTGATCGCGCTGCTGATCGCCTACCCGCTCGCGTACATGATCGCCTTCCGGGCGGGTCGCTGGAAGAACGTCCTGCTGTTCGCGGTCGTGGCGCCGTTCTTCACCACCTACCTGATCCGGACCCTCGCCTGGACGACGATCCTCAGCGACGACTCGTTCGTCGTCGACACGCTCAACTCGCTCGGGCTGCTCAGCCAGGACCGGCTGCTCGCCACCCCGGCGGCCGTGATCGCGGGCATCACCTACAACTTCCTGCCGTTCATGGTGCTGCCGATCTACGCGAGCCTGGAGCGGATCGACACGCGCCTGATCGAGGCCTCGCAAGGACCTCTACTCGTCGGCGACCCAGACCTTCTTCCGGGTGACGCTGCCGATCTCGATGCCCGGTGTCGTCGCCGGCACGCTGCTGACCTTCATCCCGGCGGCCGGCGACTACGTCAACGTGATCTTCCTCGGCTCCAGCAACCAGTCGATGGTCGGCAACGTGATCCAGTCGCTCTACCTGAACCTGCGCGACTACCCGACGGCGGCGGCGCTCTCGTTCATGTTGATGTTCGTGATCCTCGTCGTCGTCGTCATCTACATCCGCTTCGCGGGCTCGGAGGCGCTGATGGGTGACGAGGAGGAAGTGCGATGAAGTGGCTGCGCTACAACGCGGTCAACATCGTCGGCGGCCTCGCGGTCGTCTACCTGCTGCTGCCGATCGCCGTGATCGCGATCTTCTCCTTCAACGACCCGGCCGGCAAGTTCAACTACACCTGGCAGGGCTTCACGACCGAGTACTGGACGAACGCGTTCGCGCTCGACGCCGCTCAACGAGGCGCTGCTCACGAGCCTCGAGCTCGCCGCGCTCTCGACCCTGTTCGCGACGATCCTCGGGACGATGATCGCGCTGGCGCTGGTCCGCCACGAGTTCTTCGGCCGCAAGGCGGCGAACCTGCTGATCGTGATCCCGATGGCGACCCCCGAGGTCGTGATCGGCGCGGCGCTGCTCTCGCTGTTCGTCACCAACAACGTCGCCCTCGGGTTCACGACGCTGCTGATCGCCCACGTGATGTTCTCGATCTCGTTCGTCGTCATCGTCGTCCGCTCGCGCCTGATCGGCTTCGACCGCAGGCTCGAGGAGGCGGCGCGCGACCTCGGCGCCCCGGCGCTGGACGACGTTCCGGACCGTGACCCTGCCGCTGATCGCGCCCGGCATCCTCGGCGGCGCCCTGCTCGCCTTCGCGCTCTCGATCGACGACTTCGTGATCTCGAACTTCAACTCGGGCCAGACCGAGACCTTCCCGCTGTTCATCTTCGGCGCCGCGCAGCGCGGGATCCCGGTCCAGGTCTACACGCTGGCCACGATCCTCTTCGCCGTCACGGTGCTGGCGATGCTGTTCGTGACCTGGCAGCAGAAGCGGGCCGAGGACATGGCTGCCGTCCGCAAGGACGACGAGGACACCACCGGCCTCGCCTCGCTTGAGCAGCGGCCAGGCTGCCGGCCGGCAGCGCCTGAATTCCGGAACGGGTTCGATAGGTTCCGGCCCGTGATCAAGGGCTTCAAGGAGTTCATCATGCGCGGCAACGTCGTCGACCTCGCGGTCGGCGTCGTCATCGGCGTCGCCTTCACGGCCGTCGTCACCTCGATGGTCGAGGACCTGCTGACGCCGCTGATCGCCGCGATCTTCGGCGAGCCGGACTTCTCGGCGCTGACCTTCACGATCAACGACAGCGAGTTCGGCTACGGCAACTTCATCAACGCCGTCTTCTCCTTCTTCACGGTCGCGGCCGCCGTCTACTTCTTCGTCGTCGTGCCGATGAACAGGCTCCGCGGCCCGGCCGAGGTGAAGACCCGCGAACTGCCCGGAGTGCACGACCGAGATCCCGCTGGCGGCGAAGCGATGCCCGCACTGCACCGCCGAGATAGGAGCGATGACATGAGCGAGCCCAAGGACAACCTGCTCTGGATCGGCGGCGAGGCGGTCGCCGGCGACGGCGAGCGCGCTCGAGGTCGAGAACCCGTTCACCGAGGAGACGCTGACGACGGTCGGCTCGGCCTCGCCGCGAGCAGCTCGACGCGGCGATCGCCGCCGCCCGCGAGGCCTGGCCGGAGTGGGCGCGGACGCCGGCCGGCGAGCGGGCCGAGCTGCTGCACGAGGTCGCGCGGCGGCTGCGCGAGCGCACGGACGAGCTGGCCGACGCTGATGACGCGCGAGGGCGGCAAGCCGCTGATCGAGAACCGCGACGAGATCGGCTGGAGCGCGGCCGCCTTCGACTACTACGCCGAGATCGGCCGCGACTCGGCCGGCCGCGTGATCCCGCCGATCGAGTCGACCCAGCTGGCGCTGGTGCTCAAGGAGCCGCTCGGCGTCGGTCGGCTGCATCGTGCCCTGGAACTACCCGCTGCTGCTGCTCGCCTGGAAGCTGGCGCCGGCGCTCGCCGCCGGCAACACGATCGTCGCCAAGCCCTCCGAGCTGACGCCGCTCTCGACCCTCGTGCTCGCGCCGCTGCCTCGACCACCTGCCCGCCGGCGTCGTCAACATCGTCGCCGGCGCCGGGCGACGTCGGCGCGGCGCTGACGCGCCGACGAGCGCGTCGACGGCATCGCCTTCACCGGCTCGGTCGAGACCGGCAAGAAGGTCGGCGATCGCCTGCGCCGAGCGCGTCGCCCGGGTCAACCTCGAGATGGGCGGCAAGGACCCCTTCATCGTCTGCCCCGACGTCGCCTCGGCCGACGACATCGAGATCGCCGCCCGCGGCGGCGCCTGGGCCGCGTTCCTGAACGCCGGCCAGGTCTGCACCTCGGCCGAGCGCTTCTACGTCGCCGAGAACGTCTACGACGACTACGTCAACGCCTTCGTCGAGCACACCGAGAGCCTCGTGCTCGGCGACCCGATGCAGACGCGGCACCGACCTCGGCCCGATGGTCTCGGCGCACGCAGCGCGGCAAGGTCGTCGCCCAGGTCGAGGCCGCGGTCGCGGCCGGCGCCGAGCTCGTTGACCGGCGGCGGCACGGGCGGCCAGGAGCGCGGGCCACTTCTTCGCCCCCGCCGTCGTCACCGGCGCCCCGGCCGAGACCGACCTGCTGCGCGAGGAGACCTTCGGCCCGGTCGCGCCGATCGTCCCGGTCAAGGAGCCTCGACGAGGCGATCGAGCTCGCCAACTCGCACCCGCTTCGGCCTCGGCGCCAACGTCTACACCCGCGACCTGAAGACCGACCCTCCGCTGCATGCGCGAGATCAAGGCCGGCACCGTCTGGATCAACGACCCGCTGACCGACAACGACGCCGGCCCCTTCGGCGGCTTCAAGCAGTCCGGCCTCGGCCGCGAGCTCGGCCGCGAGGGCCTCGAGGCCTTCCAGGAGACCAAGCACGTCCACATCGAGACCGAGATCGAGCGCAAGGAGTGGTGGTACCCGTACTCCGAGTACGCCGGCGGGAGCGAGTAGGCGGTCCAAGGACGGGGCAGGGCCCGGGCCTGGCTGCAGGCGGGCGTTGCAGTGAGGGGGTGTGGAAGCTGGTGGCGGCTGAGGGTTCGGGGCGGCGGTGCGAAGTGGGCCCCTATAGCGTCGAAAATCGACTCTCTAAGGGCCGAGTTCGCCCGGTCGAAGGCTGATCGGGCGCCGAGACACCAGATGTGGGGTCCAGGCCGGCAGTAACCCGCGTCACCCTCGAGACCCTGGGACGTCACGAGTGTTTCTTCCGCCCAGGGCAACTAACGCGCGTGACATCCCCTGCGCGGAGACCTCACGCGGGTTAGTGCCACCCGCCCGGCCACGCCAAGGTCCAGCCGCCGCCGGCACCCTCAGCGCCGCCCCATCTCCCCTCCCTCACTGCAAATCAGCGGCCCGAACCCTGGTCGCCACCCCTCGGACGGCCACGCGCCCCGGGACCCTCGTCGCCGCCGCTCGGACGGCAACCGGATCACAAACGCGGCGGGCCCCTCTGGCCGACCCTTCGGCCGCTCAGTTCCTTACAGGAGCTTGCCCAGCCGCCTGATCTGGAAGGCGCGGACGATGTCGGTCACTCCCTGCATCAGGGCCCAGATGCCGGCGAAGACGAGCAGCGTGTAGGCCTTGTCGATGAAGAACTGGCCGCCGGTCCAGAAGGCGAGGATCACCATCAGGATGCCGCCGATCAGGCCGATCCACCAGAGCTCGTTGTCCTCGCGCCACATGAACGCCTGCAGGATCCAGGAGACGCCGACGATCAGGAACAGGAACCCGAGGATGTCGGCGATCGCCGCGAAGGTGTTCTCCGGGCTGATCAGGGCTATCACCCCGGCCACGAGGAAGAGGCCGCCGAAGATCGCGTAGATCCAGCCGTGCCGGTCGACCACCGCGGCGGCGACGAGGCTCTGCAGACCGGTGGCCAGGAACATGATCCCGACGATGATCCCGACCGTCGTCACCGAGGCCTGGTCGAACTGCAGGATCACGATCGCGATCGCGCACCAGGCGAGCCCGAACAGCAGCCACAGCCACCAGAACCTGGCGATCCCCTCGACCGCCTCGACGACGTCCTCGTCGAGCGTGCCGGGGCCTGCCCCCGCTCCGGGTAGCGGTGCGGAACTCTCCATCTCAACAACCTCCCGATCAAGGATCGCGGCGCGATCCGCTGCCGCGATCGTAAGCCAGCGCCCGGTCGCTCAGCGGCCGACGTGGATGCCGATCCGCTCCGGGATCCCCGAGACGGCCCGGGTCAGCGGCCCGGGCCTGCGGCCCTGCTCCTCGAGGTTCTCCTTGCGCAGGATCGCGCTGCGGATCACGTTGCCGCCGATGAACCGGAACGGCTCCGGCGGCACGCGCGAGGCCGGCGGGTCGACGAGCGCCATCGAGGCATGGGCGTCGCTGGCGCCGGTGGCCAGCGCCGCGAGCGAGCGGCCGATCATCTGCGAGGGACCGACGCCGTTGCCCGTGTAGCCGTAGCCGGCGAAGGCGCCGGCGGCGAGCGAGCGGACGACCGGCAGGTGCGTCGGCGAAACGTCGATCGGCCCGCCCCAGGCGTGCTCGACCCGCTTGCCCGCGAGCCCCGGGAAGAAGCTCCGCATGTGCGCCTCGACCTGCTCGGCCATCGCGGGGTCGATCTCGACGCGGCCGCCTCTGACGCGGGGACCGCGCACGATCCCTCCCCCGCCCCAGCCGAAGGCGATGCGCCCGTCGGCGGTCGTCCGGAAGTAGTGGATCATCGCCCGCGAGTCGGTGATGCACTCGTTCCCGGTCCAGCCGATCCGCTCGAGCAGCTCCGGCACCGGCTCGGTCACGACCATGTGCGAGGACGTCGCCGTAAGCGCGTGGCGCAGGTGGGGCAGGCGCAGCGAGGCCCCGCCGATCCCGAGCACGACCCGGCGCGCGCGGAGACTTCCAGAGGGGGTTTCGAGCACCGAGCCGCCGCCGCCCGACGCGACCCGGCGCCGCACCAGCGGCGTCCCCTCGTGGATCCGCACGCCCCGCTCGATCAGCTTCTGCCGCAGGCCGGCCGCGAGGCGGGCCGGGTCGACGGTCGCCGCCGACGGGTAGAAGGCGGCGGCGCGAAAGCGTGGCGAGTCGCAGCGTTCGCGAACCTGCTCGGGGCTGAGCACCGTGCCCGCCTCGGCGACCCCGAGCCGCTTCATCTCGGCCATCACCGGCTCCCAGGTGCCGTCCTGCGCCTCGCAGGTGGAGACCTGCATGTAGCCGCCCTTGCGGTAGCGGGCGTCGACGCCCTGCTCCTCACACCAGGAGCCGATCCGGTGGACTGAGTCGTCGGCCAACCGCACGACCTCGAGCGCCGCCTCGTCGCCGAAGCGGGCACTGAGCGCCGGCAGGCTGAACCAGAGCGAGTTGCAGAAGCCTCCGTTGCGCCCGCTCGGCCCGTGCCCGCAGGCCTCGGCCTCGATCAGGACCACGTCGGCGCCGGGATCGGTCTGCTTCAGCCACCAAGCGGCCCACATGCCCGTGTAGCCGCCGCCGACGACCGCGTACTCGCAGCTCGCGTCGCCGACAAGCGGCGGCTGCGGATCCTGGGCGGGAGCCGTGGCGATCCAGTGACCGTGCGCGTCGTGACGCATCCGTGCTCAGTATTGCGATCGGGGCGGCTCGGCCGGCGGCCGGCGGGCCGCGGGACGACTACAGCGCCGCGGCCTCGCTCGCGCGCTGCGTGTAGCGGTCGATGAGGATGTTCTGGACGTCGACCGGCTCCTCGTCGGGTCCGATCACGCGCGGGTGCCACTCGCCGCCGGCGTTGAGGTCCCAGGCGCCGACGTTGTCGGCGAGGCTGAGGTCGAGCACGTCGAGCAGCTCAGCCCTGATCGATGCGTCCTGGACCGGCGCCAACAGCTCGACCCGGTTGTAGAGGTTGCGCGGCATCAGGTCGGCCGAGCCGATGTAGACCGAAGGCTCCTCGCCCTCGCGGAAGAAGCCGTAGATCCTCGAGTGCTCGAGGAAGCGGCCGAGGACCGAGACGACCGTGATGTTCTCGGAGACGCCGGGGACGCCGGGGCGCAGGGAGCAGATCCCGCGCACGTTGAGCTCGACCTTGACGCCGGCCTGCGAGGCGCGGTAGAGGGCCCGGATCATCGGCGGGTCGAGCAGCGAGTTCATCTTCATCCTGATCACGGCCGGGGTCGCGGCGCTGTGCGAATCGATCGTCTTCTCGATCTCCTCGAGCAGGCCGTCAGCGAGGTTGTGCGGCGCGATCAGCGCCTCGCGATAGCGCTGCGGGCGGGCGTAGCCGGTCAGGTAGTTGAACATCTCGGCGATGTCGGCACAGATGTCGGGGTCGGTCGTGAAGATCCCGAAGTCCGTGTACAGGCGCGCCGTCTTCGCGTTGTAGTTGCCCGTGCCGACGTGGGCGTAGTGGCGGACGCCGTCGCCCTCGCGACGGGCGACGAGCGCGCACTTCGCGTGGGTCTTCAGCGCCGGGATCCCGTAGACGACGTGGACGCCCGACTGCTCGAGGCGCTTCGCCCAGGTGATGTTCGCCTGCTCGTCGAAGCGCGCCTTCAGCTCCACCATGCAGACCGCCTGCTTACCGCGCTCGGCCGCGTCGATCAGCGAGCGGACCAACGGCGAATCGGCGCTCGTGCGGTAGACGGTCTGCTTGATCGCGACCACGTCGGGGTCGTTGGTCGCCTGCTTGATGAAGGCCTCGACCGACGTCGAGAAGGCGTCGTAGGGATGGTGGACGAGGATGTCGCCCTCGCGCATCGCGGCGAGGATGTCTGCGGCCTCGCCGTCCTCACCCTGCAGGATCGGCTGCGTGATGCCGCTGAACGGCCGGTCCCGCAGCTCGGGGAAGCCGGTGACGCCGACGACGTCCCAGAGGTCGTCCATGCCGAGGATGCCGTCGACCTCGTAGACCTGCTCGCTGCCGATCTTGAGAGCGGCGACGAGGCGGTCGCGGAGGCGCGGCTTCAGCCCGCCGGAGAGCTCGAGCCGGACGACTTCACCAAAGCGGCGGCGGCGGATCTCGTCCTCGACCGCCTGCCGGACGTCGTCGGCCTCGTCGGAGACGTCGTAGTCGGTGTCGCGGGTGACGCGGAAGAGGGAGTGGCCGAGGATCTCCATCCCCGGGAAGAGCGCCTGGAGGTTACGGGCGATCACCTCCTCCATGGCGACGAAGCTGATCCCGTCGGAGAGCGGCACGAACCGCCGCAGCAGCTCCTTCGGGACCTTGACCCGGGCGAGGATCTCGCCCTCCACCGACTCGGGGTCGCGAAGCACGACGAGCAGGCTCAGCGAGAGGTTGGAGATGTAGGGGAAGGGCCTGCCCATGCCGAGAACCAGCGGTGTCAGTGCCGGGAAGACCTGCCTGTCGAAGAGCAGGTCGAGCTCGCGGCGATCGTCGGGCGAGGTCTGCTCGTAGGAGATGATCCGGATCCCGTGCTCGCCGAGCGCCGGGCGGAGCTCCTGCTCGAAGCAGGTCGTCAGGCGCTGGCGCTGCTCGACGACCTTCTCGCGCACCGCCTCGATCTGCTCGGCGGCGCTCATCCCGTCGGCGCCGCGGCCCTCGATCGAGGCCTCGACCTGGTCGTGGAGGCCGGCGACCCGGACCATGAAGAACTCGTCCAGGTTCGACTCGTAGATCGCACAGAACTTGACCCGCTCGAGCAGCGGCAGCTCGTCGTTCTCGACCAGCTGCAGGACGCGGTCGTTGAAGTCCATCCAGGAGGTCTGCCGGTTGAAGTAGAGCGAGGGATCCTCGAGGTCGACCTCGGGATGGACCGGCGGAGTCAGATCCGCGGGGGTGGCCGCAGCGGGCGGTGCGGCGGGCGCGGCATCGCCCTCGACCGCGGCGGGCTGCTCGGCGGCCGGCAGGGCCGCTTCCTCGGCGCCGAAGCCGGAGCCGTTGCCGGCGTCCGCATCCTCGCCGCCTATCCCCAGATCAGGTTCAGCCTCCACGGCCTTCCATCCTAGAGAGGCAGGGCCCCCCGGCGAGTCCGTGGTTTTCCACGAGAACCGCCACATTCAGGGCCCGGGCGCCCGGACGGCAGCCGCTCAGGCGGCACGGATCAGGGTCGGGGCGCTCGGCGCCGGGGCCGGCTCCGGCGCGACGGCCCGGCGCCCGAGCACCTCGTCGTAGCCCCCGGCGAGCTGGGTCAGCGCCGCCTCCCAGCTCCGCTGCCGGGCGGCACCGAGACCGGCCGCGGCGAGCCGCGCGCGCCGCGCCTGCGAGTCGGCGAGGTCGAGCAGCGCCTCGCTCAGCGCATCCGCGACTGGGCGGCCGGAGCAGCCCGGTGACGCCGTCCTCGATCAGGTCGGCGGGCCCGCCCTCGTCGACGGCGATCACCGGCAGCCCACTTGCCTGCGCCTCGACGACGACCTGGCCGTAGGTGTCGGTTCGCGACGGGAAGAGGAACAGGTCGGCGCTCGCGTAGGCCCGCGCCAGGTCCGCCCCCTTGAGCCAGCCGAGGAAGGTCGCCGCCTCGCCGAGCCGCTCGGCCAGCGCCTCCTGCTCGGGGCCGCCCCCGGCAAGCACCAGGTGCAGGCGCGGGTCCCGGGCATGGGCGAGCAGGAAGGAGTCTGCGAGCAGGTCGGCCCCCTTCTCCTTCGTCAGGCGGCCCGCGTAGAGCACGTTGATCGCGCCCCCGAAGGCACCCTCCTCGCGCAGCGAGGGGTCGAACCGGCGGATGTCGACGCCGCGGGCCCAGCGTCCGATCCGCTCGGCCTCGACCCCGAGCCCGGCGAGCGACTCGTCGGCCGCGACGCTCGGGGAGAGCACCCGCTCGACCTGCGAGTAGAACATCGCCAAGGCGACCATCGTGAATCCCGCGACGCGCTCGTAGCCCGACCGCAGCTGCGCGTAGGCGACGAGGTCGGTGTGGTGGCTCGCGATCACCGGGACGCCGGCGATCCGCGCGATCAGCAGCGCGGCGACACCGGCCGGGCCGGGCGAGGCCACGTGGATCAGGTCGTAGCGACCCTCCGCGAGTGTCTCGACCAGCGACGGCAGGCTCGGCACGCCGACGGTCATGCCCTCGTAGAAGGGGACGCCGACCTCGGCGACCGCCGGCAGCCGGCGGTCGACGCCGCGGTCGGTGCCGATCACCTCGACCTCGTAGCCGGGGACGCGCAGCTCCCGGATCCGCTCGATCGTGTGCGAGACGCCGTGTGTGGAGTCGATCGAATCGACGATCAGCGCGACCCGGCCGCGGGTCCCGTCGGGCTCGGCCAGCTTCAGCTTCTCCCCCGCGAGGAAGGTCGTCGCCGGCGCGTACGGCACCACCGGCACGATCGAGGCGAAGACCTCGGCAAGCACCTCGGCCAGCTCGGGGTGACCGTCCCGAAGCGCCGCGATCGCCGTCTCGGTCGCGGCAGCGAGGCGCGCGTCGTGGGCGGCGCGCGCCCTGCGCTGGAGCTCCGAGTGGGTGAACCCGTCGCTCTGCATCAGCTCGATCAGCGCCTCGGTCGACTCGATCTCCATCGCCTCGAGCCAGAGGTCGAGCAGCGCCCGCGCGTCGGCGGACGTGAAGTCCGGCCCCTCGGCGCCGGTCCGGGCACTGCCCTGACTCACGACCCGCTCCGAGAGGCGCAGGACGGCGGCCGGGTCGACCGAAGGGCCGCGGCCGCGCGCGGCTCGCGTCGGCGAGGCCGAGCGTCGGGCGGCAGGCTGCGGGCGGCCAGCGCGAGCGCCGAATGGGCCCACTTGGCGGCGCTGCCCTGCTCGCCGCAGGCCTCGGTTCGCCCCGCCCTGATGTGGGAGAGAAACTGATCCGGCGTGGACGCGACCGGCGTCTGTGTGAACGTCCGGCCGATATCCACACCGGCGTGATCGTCGGAGCCCGCCACACCGGTACCGCCATGGGTCTCGATGTAGACCGCCGCCGGCATGTTGAGCTCCCGGCGCGCGAGACCCGTTACGGATCTCCCAGATGTCGAAGAGCCGGGCAAGCCGACGGCGGTGGCGGGGCGAAAGCGGTGCTTCGACCGCATAGAACGGGTGCGCGAGAGCGCAGGCGATGTTGTTGGCGTGAAGGTATTCGGCGCACGACTCGACGCAGCGGGAGTTGCGCTGCAGCCACTCGTGGTCGAGCTGGGGTGATCCCGAAGCAGAGGATGTGGACCGCCTGATCCTCGGCCGCGGAACCAGGCCGTCAGCTCCTCGGAGACGAAGACGTCGGGACGGTCGGCGATCTCGAGCACGCCGTCGATCGTGTCGTGGTCGGTGATCGTCACGAAGTCCATGCCGCGGCGCTTGGCGAGCTCGTAGACCTCCGGGGGCGTCGCGCACTCCGGCAGGCCGGCGCTGCGCTGGATGCCGAGCTTCGAGAGCTGGGATGCGTGCTGTGGCAGTGGAGGTCGGCGCGGGCGTGGCCGGTGTCGTCGTAGTCGATGGGAACCATCGGTGTTCCATCCCTTTCTGATCGTTTTGCACGATCAGAATCGGCGATCGCGGGGCCCCGCTCGTGAACCGCCGGGGAAGATCCCGTGAAAGCACCGTGAACGCCGGCCCCGTCCTTTTCGCCTGCAAATCGGCCCGGTAACAAGAAATCCACGAGATGGGACCCCGGCTCTGGAACGGTGCGTGGAATGGAGCCGCTCGCCACCCCGCCGAAGGCATCCGGGGCACCCGCCCGCGGCTTCGGCGCGTTGCAGCCCGGCCCGCACGGACTTCGACTGGAGCGTCGGCGGGCGCGCCGTGCTCTCGGGGCTGCGCCTGTGGGTCCGCGACGGCACGCGCCGCCGACCAGCTGATCCAGCTGACCGAGGGGGTGATCGTCGCCGAACGGCTCGGCCCGCCGGTCGAGATCGAGCCGACGGGCCGCGAGGCGGTCGGCGATCGCCGGCGGCGCGGCACGTGCGGCGTCGAAGCCGACCTGCTCTCGCCCGGCCATCTGCGGATCACGGTCGAGCCCGCCGACGAGGTCGCTGCGGATCGGCGCGAGCTGGCCGCTCGCCGCACTCCGAGCACGTCGACCGGCGGCGGCTGCCGGCACGGCCTGCGCTTCGACCAGGCGGGCCGGCTGATCGATCTCGGTGCCGACCGCCGCTACACCGGCCCCGACTGCCCGCCCGACATGACTCGAGGCGGGCGGCGTGCCGATGGGCGACTACGTGCCGGTGCCCTGGCTGCTCTCCTCGGCCGGATGGGCGGCCTGGGTCGAGTGCGACGGGCCCGGCGTCCAGTTCGACCTGCAGGCCGACGTCTCGCTCTCGATCCGCGCCGCCTCCGGCCCGCTGCGCCTGCACCTCCTGCACGGGCCGGGCCCGCCGCGCTGCCTGCGCCGCTACTGCGAGCTGACCGGCTTCCCTCAGCTGCTTGCCCGAGTGGGCCTATGGGCACTGGAAGAGCCGCGACGTCTACGAGCACGAGCGCGACGTGCTCGAGGACTTCGACGGCTACCGCGAGCACGACCTGCCGCTCGACGCGATCGTGATCGACTCCCCCTGGGAGACCCAGTACAACACCTGGGAGTTCAACCCGTGGCAGTTCCCCGACCCCGAGGGGCTGATCGGCCGGATGCGCCGGAGCGGGGTCCGGACCGTCGTCTGGACGACGCCCTGGGTCAACATCGAGAGCGTCGACGGCCAGCGCCCGCCCGATGCGGCCTCCGAGCGCAGCCACCGCGCTCCCGCGTCCAACTACGCCGAGGGCAAGCAGGCCGGCCACTACGTCGCGGGACGAGGACGGCGACGCCTACGTGGCGCGCTGGTGGATGGGGACCGGCTCGCCGGTCGACCTGACCTCGCCCGCCGCGCGCAGCTGGTGGATCGAGCAGGTTCGCGCCGTCCTGCGGATCGGCGTCGAGGGAATCAAGGCCGACGACGGCGAGGGCTACTACTTCCCGCCCGGGGCCCGGTTCGCGGACGGCCGCAGCGGCGCCGAGGCGGCGTGGGCGTTTCCGCGCCACTACCGGGAGGCGATGCAGGAGGCACTCGAGGCCGAGCACCCCGAATCCGGCGTGCTGTTCGCGCGCAGCGGCTGGAGCGGTGCCCAGGCGCCCGGCATCGTCTGGGGCGGGGACCAGGTATCCGACTTCTGGAGCCTGCAGACCCTCGTCGCCGCGACGCTGACCGGCGCCGCGAGTGGCATCTCGAACTGGTCCCACGACGTCGGCGGCTACCTCGGCGCCAAGCTCGTCGAGCCTTGCGCGCCGGAGCTGTTCGTGCGCTGGGCTCAGTTCGGTGCCTTCACGCCGCTGATGCAGGCACACGGCCGCTTCGCGCAGGAGGCCTGGCGCTACGGGGGCGAGACCCTCGACCTGTTCCGGGAGGCCGTCGTCCTGCACGAGCGCCTGGTGCCCTACGTGCTCGCTGCCGCGGCCACCGCCGCCCGCAGCGGCGTGCCGATCATCCGCCCGCTGGCGCTCACCGATCCCGGCGACGAGCGCGCCTGGACGATCAGCGACGCCTACACGTTCGGGCCGTCGCTGTGGGTCGCGCCGGTGCTGGAGGAGGGCGCTGAGCGACGCCGCGCCTACCTGCCGCGCGGCCGCTGGATCGACTTCTGGACGGGCGCGGCGGTCGAGGGTGGCCGCGACGTCGTCGTTCCCGCCCCGCTCGACCGGATCCCCGTCTGGGTCCGCCACGGATCGATCGTCGTCACCCATCCCCCAGGCGATCGCCACCGGCCTCGGCAAGGAAGGCGCGCGGACACGGCCCCTGGAGGCGACGCTCTGGGGCCGGCCCCGCTTCGGCCGCGCCAAGGCTCGCCTCGCCGACGGCACCGCGATCGGCTGGCGCGACGGCTCCTGGTCGATCGGGCGGCCGGCCGGCTCACCTGACCGCGAGATCCGGCTGCAGCGGGTCGCCTGACTGATTGACTCCGATTCGCCACGCCCACGGGGGCGGGGCGGCGGGTGGCGGTCCGAGCGGCGGCGACCAGGGTGCCGGCGTGGTCCGGCAGAGAGGGGGAGGCTTGCGGCCGTCGTGAGGCGGGGCCGGAGCGTCGGTTTGTGACGCGCGCCGCGCGGGCGTGATGGTTTCGTATCCCTTCTCCAGGCCCCCTGCGGCGAGAGGCACATCGTCCCCTGTAGCGGGGGTCGATGTGCCGCTGCCTCGTCGCTGAGCCGGACGCGCCCCTGGACGGCCGACTGGATGAATGACTCCTGCTCCCGCACCTCCGGCTGAAGTGCCTGACGCTGCGCCGGAGCACCCCGCACGGGCCTGGCCAGCGCGACTTCGTCAATCAGCCTTCTGGTCCCCGGTTACTTCGGGTGGGGCCTCGGGGTTGACCTTGCCGCCGGGCATCCGGATGAGGCTGACCACGAAGATCACGGCCATGATCCCGGCCATCACGTAGACGACGGTCTGCGTCGCCTCCGCGTAGTCGATCTGGATCGCGTGGAAGACCTCCTGGACGCGCTCGCCGGCGCGCTGGGTGAACTCGCCGCTCGCCGAGCCACCACCCGACTCGCTCATCGCCGCGGCGATCGTGTCCGCCTTCTCCTTCGGGATTCCGAGCCACCGAGCGAGGACTCGATGTTGCCCCGGTTCTGGGTGATCAGGATCGAGCCGAGGATCGCAAGGCCGAGGGCGGAGCCGAAGTTGCGGATCGTCTGCGTGATGCCCGTGACCTCGCCGTAGGCGGCGCCGGGAACCCGGTTCATGGCGTCGGTTGAAGCCGGGCTGAGCAGCAGGCCGCAGCCGCGCCGCCCATCGCCAACCAGTACCACTGGGTGTCGAAGTTGCGATCGGGGATCGCCTGCGCCCACAGGTAGAGGCCGATCGCACCGACGACGCCGCCGGCGATCATCGCCGGTCGCGCGCCCGTCTTGTCGAGGATGTTGCCGCCGACCTGGGAGGCGACGCCAAAGCCGCCGAAGAAGACGAGCAGGAACAGGCCCGCCTCCGAGGCGCTGTCGCCGAGCGAGATCTGCGCGTAGGTGCTGGCGAAGAAGGCGATCGGGATGAACACCATCATCAGCAGGAAGAGAACGACGTTGTCGACCCTGAAGGCGCGGCTGAGGAAGAAGCGGACCCGGATCAGCGGGTCGGTGGCGACGAGCGAGTGCCGCACGAAGAGGGCGACCAGGACGAGCCCGGCGACGATCGTCCCGATCGTCGCGACGCTCTCCCAACCCCAGTTCGAGGACTGCTGCAGGCCGAGCACGGCGAGGCCCATGCCGAAGGCGATCAGGACGAGCCCGCGGTAGTCGATCGGCGCGGGGTGCCTCTCGTTCCCCGGCTTCGCCCGCGCGGTCAGGATCAACGCGATGATCGCGACCGGGATGTTGACCCAGAAGATCGCCCGCCAAGTGATCTCGGTCAGGTAGCCGCCGGCGAGCGGGCCGATCGCCGTCAACGCGCCGGTGATCCCGAAGAAGGCCGCCAGCGCCCTGCCGCGCTCGCCGAGGTCGAAGGCAGTCAGCACGATCGCGAGCGCGGCCGGGAACATGATCGCGGCGCCGGCGCCCTGGACGATGCGGAAGAAGATGATCCACGCCTCGCCGATCGC